>JAFXQB010000001.1 GCA_017527435.1 Salinivirgaceae bacterium | reverse complement strand
GTGGTACAGACAGCGGATTCACTTATCAGTGGCAGGTTAGCGACAACAACTCGTCGTGGAGCAATGTGCCTTCGAACGGAAACGGCAGCACGTATTCGGCAAGCAGCACAAATACGGGCAGTTCCAACATTGTAAAATACTACCGTGTTGTTGTTGGCGGCGATGGACAGAGTAAAACTTCGGGGTCTGTTTCAGTAACCTGGCGTCCCGCATTGGTTGCAGGGAATATTACGGGTGGCGGCAGCTTTGTTTATGGTGCGAGTGTTACGCTCACTGCCAATCCGTCGGGCGGTACAGGCAGCGGATTCACTTATCAGTGGCAGGTTAGCGACAACAACTCGTCGTGGAGCAACGTGCCTTCGAACGGAAACGGCAGCACCTATTCGGCAAGCAGCACAAATACGGGCAGTTCGAACATTACAAAATACTACCGCGTTGTTGTCAGCGGCGATAGCCAGAGTGAAACATCGGAGTCGGTAATGGTAACATACAGACCGCAATTGGTTGCAGGTATCATTACCGGTGGTGGAGTATTCATTAGCGATGCAGTTGTTACGCTCACGGCCAATCCATCGGGTGGTACAGGCGACGGATTTACTTACCAGTGGCAGCAAAGCAACGATAATGACGCATGGTCTAACGCTACAGGTGAAATTAATAAAACAATAACAGTCAGCGGCTCTGACCAGACAAAATACTACCGCGTTATTGTTGACGGTGATAATCAAAGTAAAACATCGGCATCAGTTTCCGTTACTTGGGGCGAGGCATTGATAGCTGGTTCTATCAGTGGCGCAACATCAACCTACACGGGCAACAGTGTGACTCTTACAGTCAGCCCGGCATCGGGAGGAAACGGCACATACAACTATCAGTGGCAGGTATTCGATGGCGCTAATTGGAGCAACATTGGCGGAGAGGAAGGTTTTACATATGCCGAAATCAACACAAACACAAGTGGCGTTGATTTGCAAAAGCAGTATCGCGTCAAAGTGACCGACGGCAGTCAAACGGCATACACCGAAGAGGTTACAGTAACCTGGCGTACGGCATTGGTTGCGGGCAACATTGTTGGCGGAACAACTACATATAGTGGTAACAGCGTAACTCTCACAGCCAGTCCTTCGGGTGGCGATGGCAATTATGTCTATCAGTGGCAGGTAAGCGAGGACAATACCGAGTGGACTGATATTCCAGGTGCGACATTCAATTCTATTAGCGAAATGGCTGATAATGAGACCAATGACCCAATAACAATGTACTACCGTGTACTTGTGTCAGGCGATTATCAGAACAGTACATCTGAAGTTACCAGCATTACTCGTCGCCCATCGCTGAAAATCAGCAATATTCAACCTGTTGGCAACAACATTGTCTATGGTGGCGATGATGTGAATCTGACAGTAACGGCATTTGGTGGTGATGGCGTTTACAGCTATCAATGGTTCCGCAAGGATGCTGAATCAGATTGGACTCCAGTTGGAGGCAATTCTTTATTGTTCACTGACAACCACGATAACTACACCGATGCGTCCATCAATTACCAATATAAAGTTGTTGTGAGCGGTGATTCACAAGAAAAAACATCTGCCGAATTCCAATGCAGCTGGGTGGCATTTATGAGTATTAGAAATATGATGTATGCCGATGAAAAACTATCCTATGGTGCAAACACGTCTATCTCAATTATAGTGACAAACGGAAGCGGCATATACGACTATCAGTGGCAAACTCTCGTAAATGGTGAATGGCAGAATATTCCTGATAATGATAATCCGGTTTTTGCCTTCACAATTACACAAGCCGGCGATTATCGTTGCGTGGTGACTGACTCGCTCTATCCTACCAAGAGTGTTACATCAGATGTCGTATCGCTCGATGTTTGGCCGGATTTGATTCCGGGAGAAGCCTTTGGTTATTCTTATACTGTAGTAGCTGATCCGGTAACTATAGGAGGAACTGCTGCTAGCGGCGGCAATGGCACATACCAATATCGTTGGGAAAAATGCTCGGCAAGCGACAATGGCGTGTTTATTCCAATTGACGAAACAACACCAACAATCGATGTGCTGCCAGATTGCAATACTACCTATCGCCGCTACGACATTAGTGGCGACCAGGAAAAACTGGCTTTCGAGATACAGGTTAATGTACCGCTTAAGAGTGGCGCCATCGGAGTCGATGGACTTGCGGAGTTTTACTATGCAGGGCAGCAGTTGCCAATGCTGGAAAACAAGACGGAAGCCAGCGGCGGTAATGTTGGCGGTACAGCAAGCTATCAATGGTATTGGAGGAAGGAAGGCAGCAGTGGTTTTGAGCCTATAGAAGGTGCTACCGAGGCCGATTACCAGCCGTCTGGTTTGCCTGTCACAACATCGTTCTACCGTGCCATTGTCGATGGCGACGATGTGCGGAACAGCAATGTTATTGAATTGGTAATCAGGGTACCGGAAATTTTAGTTTCAAATCTTAAGCAGCGTTATTGCAAGGGTGATAGAGTGGGCATCAATGCATCGGGCGTTGAAAACGGTGTGTACAAGTGGTTCGATGCCAGCGGAAAACAGATAGGTTCAGGGGCTGAACTCAGCCTGAACTCAATTGACGAAAGCGCCACACTGACACTCAAGACATTCTTAGGTGATGATGAGCTATTGAACGAGAAAGATGTCGCACTCACAGTTGTTGATATGACACCTGATTTTGCGTCAGACCGGATTATTGTTGACGCCGGCGATGTGGTTCATTTCACCAACAACGGAAGCGACTACACACAATGTGAGTGGGACTTCGGCGACGGTGCTGACGGTTCGTTTGAATCAGAGCCGTGGCATTACTATAACCACGGCGGCACGTTCGATGTCAAGCTGCGATTGACCAGCAGTGAAGGCTGCCAGGTTGAAATCACCAAAGCCGGAGCTATCATTGTCAACGAAGCGGTTTCAACTGATGTTGAAGCCGACAAGGCTGGTAGCGTGAGCGTTTATCCGAACCCTGTAACCGACTGGCTGACGGTTGAGGCTGACGGTGAATTTGTGGTTACCATCACCAATAATCTGGGTTCGGTTGTGTTCAAAAGCACGGCTTCTACGAACTTGCGAATCGACATAACCAATTATCCTGAGGAAATTTACACTGTTGGAGTGGTTGATGGTGCCGGTAATGCGCATTTTGAACAAATTGTCAAATATTAATAATTAGAATATGACAAAACCTATTATTAAACTGCTGGCGGTTGCTCTTTTAGGATTGAGCGCCAACCATTTAAGCGCCCAGCCGCTGCATAATCACATAAAGGGTGCCATCACCATCGGGGGTGGGTTCTTCATGTCCGACCACTCTTATGGAGGCACAATCGGCGACACCTATTGGTTCAACGACAAAATCAGTCTCGATTCGCGACTTAACATCAGTGGCGGTAAGAAGGGCTTTACAAAATTCATGCGCTATGCCATCGACAATCAGGTTTGCTACAATTTCTACGGCTATGCCGACAAATTCTATGTCGATGGTGTGGCCGGTGTCCAAATCGGTCTCGACCACATGAAAAGCAAAGTCGAAGATGTCGAAAAAACATCGTTCATGTGCCTTGGCGAGCTTGGCTGCAAATGCAAGTATTTTATTAATTATCAATGGACTGTCTGGTTCGAAGCCAAGGAACGCGCCGGTTTTGGTAAAATCGACAAATTTGTTCCGCAGCTGACCTTGGGCGGCAGCTGGCTGTTGGATTTTAAACCTAAAAACAATCGAAAATTCAATTAAACATGAATGCTAATAATTTTAAAATAAGAAGAATATCGCTGCTGTGTGCTCTTGCTTTTATGGTTGCCGCAAGCAGCTGCCATCGCGAAGATTATTTCTATGAAATTGATGACGCGCCGCTGTTTGAGTGGACGGCCAATGTCAGCGACCTTCACCCAACCGTCTTGACCGATTCGGTGAAAATCAGTCACTTGCAGAGCTACGGTTTCCGCTGCCACGATGTTCATGTCAAGGCACCCGTTTTGGCCTTGGCCGATACGACAGGTGTCTTTGATTGCGAATTGGCCGACAGCGTGCTGAAAATCACAGTCGCAAATATTGGTACTGTTAATGGAACCATTACGGCGACAGACATCTACGGTAAAAGTTCGGAATTGTCTTTCCAGCTGTTGGCCTTCTATAACACTAAGCCTGTTGCTAAAGGTAGCGCCAAACTGATTAAGAATTTGAGTGACACTGAAGCGGAAATCGACTTGAGCCAATCTTATGATACCGACGCAAACAAAGGTGGCGGAATTGAGCAGTACGAGTACAAAATCACCAGCCCGTCGGATATTGTGTACGATGTTGTCACGCCACTCAGCAAGATAAATTACATTTTCAAAGAGAAGGGATTGGCCACCATTGAGTTCCGCGTATGCGACAACGATGGCGAATGGTCGGAATGGAAAACCATTTACGTTAAGGTTTAGATGGAATGCATGTAAATAGAAAAAGCCGCAATTTGCGGCTTTTTTTGTGTTAACCTGTTCTTCAACCTTCCATCCCGATATCTATCGGGGCTTCAATCATTTACCAAAGTGGTAGTGCGGGCCGAAGCGCTCAAATGCCGCGCGGTCAAGGTCTTCTTGTACGCTCGGGTGCGCAACGCTGGTAATCAGTTTTGCGCGTTCCTGCATGGTGCGGCCGTAAAGGTTCACTGCGCCAAACTCGGTCACAAACCAGTGAATGTGGAAACGCGTTGTCACCACGCTTGCTCCCGGTGTCAGAGTGGGCACAATCTTGCTCACACCCTTCTTGGTCATCGAAGGCATGGCGATGATGGCCTTTCCGCCCTTGGCACGCGATGCGCCGTAGATGAAATCGATTTGTCCGCCCGCTCCGGAGAACTGCTTGGTTCCGATTGAGTCGGCGCAGACCTGGCCAGTGAGGTCAATTTCGATTGCCGAGTTGATGGCCGTCATCTTCGGCTGCTGCGCAATGATGAACGGGTCGTTGGTGTAGGCCACGTCCTGCATCAGCACTTGCGGGTTGTTATCCACAAACTTGTAAACGTTGTTTGTGCCGAGCAGGAAGGTTGACACAATCTTGCCGCGGTCGAGAGCCTTGTTGGCGCCTGTGATGACGCCCTTTTCGACAAGACGCAGCACACCATCGGCAAACATTTCGGTGTGGATACCGAGGTCCTTGTGGTTGCCCAGACAGGCCAGCGTGGCGTTTGGCAGCGAGCCAATGCCCAGCTGCAGGCAAGCTCCGTCGTCAATTAGTTCGGCGCAATGGCGGCCAATGGCAAGGTCGGTCTCGCTTGGCTCTTCGTAGAATTTCTCAATGAGCGGCGAGTCGTCCTGAACAAAAATATTTATGCGGCTCATGTGAATCATTGCCTGACCGAATGCGCGCGGCGCGTTTTTATTGACAACTGCAATCACGTATTCGGCCACTTCCATGGCAGCCAGGCACGCATCGACTGATGCGCCGAGCGATACATATCCGTGCTCGTCGGGCGGGCAGACCTGAATCATTGCCACGTTGCAGGGCAGATAGCCTTCGCGGTAGAGCCGTGCGGCTTCGCCAAGGAACACAGGAATATAATCGGCGTAGCCGGCTTGAACGTTCTTGCGGGTGTTGGCGCCGACAAAAAAGCCATCGTGCTGAAACACTCCTTCAAATTCGGGTGCCGAATACGGAGCATCGCCCTCGGTATGAAAGTGATGAATATGTACGTCCTTCAACTCGCCGCGCCGGCCGCGCTCGCACATTGCCTTAATCAGAACCTGCGGCGCATTGCCGATGGCACTCAAATGCACGTGGTCGCCCGATTTGATGACCTTTACAGCCTCCTCGGCCGAAACGAAATTGATTTTGGTATTTTTATTCATCACCTCTGAATTATTATGCGTTTATAATCGACCGCAAAAGTATATTTTTCTTTTTTACTGCCAAAACAAAAAAGTGATGCGGTGGGAACCAGCATCACTTTGCGATTTGTTGCTATCAGAAGTATTTATTTTACAGGCGAATAAATCACCTCGCCGCCGTCTTTTGTTACGTAAAAAGTAAAGCCATAATATGCACCTTCCGCATCTTCTTCGTAACGTATTGCGGTCAGTTTCGCATCGGGGTGCTGCAACGAATATTCATTTTTGTCGGCAATTGCCGATTCAGGCAAATTGGTGTTGATTTCGAGCGGATACCATGTTTTAACCCATGATAATTTGTTGCTGTCATCCTTATAAATGACCACGTGCTTAACATTTTTCTCGTGGCTGATGAACACAACCACATTCCTTCCGTCGTAAGTCGAGCCAAGGATTTTAGCTTCGGGATATTTGCTTTGCGCGAATTGAATAAATTCAGTATGGTCATAGGGAACAATCTTTACCGGGTCACAAAGCTGGTAGTCGTTGTGCGACAGCAGAGTGCCGTCTTCGGCTATAATTATATTGTTGGCGTAATTATCTATTTCACCCATACCGAAGTTGTATGTACCCACGAAAGTGAATTGGTATTGCTTCTGTTCTATGCCGCTCTTTGAATCTTCGAAAATATGCTCAAAAATTTGGGCTTTCGGGATTCCGAGTTTTGAAAATGTGTCATGGACTTTTTCCGGTACCAAATCGGAAGTCGCATCAAGAGTTATATTTTTACTGTTCGACATCCATTCGTAGTATACCATGTTTGAAGGCCCGTCTTTGTCAAGAATGTCGATTACCGGTATCAAATCGGAATCCGCATCAAGATTTATTTTTTTTCTGTTCGACAGCCACTTGCCATCTTTATAGTATGCCATGTTCGAAAGCCCGTCTTTGTCATAAAAGTCGATTTCGGCCATATTTAACGAATCACCAAACAAACAGAAGCCGTCGACTTTCGCATCAGGGTAGCGGGAGGAAAAGTCACCCTGAATATTTTCGGGAAGGTCTTTCAGATGTGAGTCGTCTGTATTGTCGTCGTTGTTTTTATCGCAGGCGATAATCGTAGTCGCCATTAAGGCGCAGGTAAGAAATGCTTTTAGTGTTTTCATTGTTTTTTAATTAAATGTTAATTGTGCACCACAAATGTAGTCGAAAATGCCATTGGAAAGCATTTTTTTTGGTTTTATAAATATATAAAAATCAGCATGTTGTGAAGATTGTGCGTAAAATGGAAGGCGGGTGAAAAAGAAAAGTCAACCATTTCTGATTGACTTTTTAGTAGCGGGGGCCCGACTCGAACGAGCGACCTCTGGGTTATGAGCCCAACGAGCTACCAACTGCTCTACCCCGCGATGTTAAGGCAAAATCCTTATCGGATTTGCGACTGCAAAGATAGAGTTTATTTTTTAAACGGCAAATTTTGTTTTGCGAAAAGCGAACCGTGCGAATAGGGTTGAATCACAACTGATTGGAAGTAGTGATGAGATTTTTCAGCGCAAAACCGCGCTATTCCATCACATCGTCGGGGGTGAGTTTCGGGAATTTTATCTTCGAATTCACAACGTATGAGTCGGGGTAAAGCTCGCGGATTTTGTGGTAGAAGGCGTTGGCTTCGCCGCGGCTGCGGAAATCGCCCACGCAGAGTTTGAAATACGGCGTTTTGTATTCGGGATAAACCTGTGCGGGGTCGAAATCGGGGAAGTTTTTCAGAAACTGCTGGCTGGTGGTCTGCATTGTGGCGCGGGCGTTCTGTCCCGAGCCCGAGTAAATCTGAATGCGGTAGCCTTTTATGCCTTCGCGCTTGTTGGCATCGGCGTAAGCGCCAACCATTTGCGTGAGCTTGGCGTCTTGGTCGAGCGTAACCTTGCCGTAGCCGGGCTGCGCGTCGTTGAGCTGATAGAAAAGGTCGCTGCCTTGCGCGTGGGCTGTGCCTGCGGCAATTACGGCAATCAGTATAGTGAAAAACAATCTTTTAGCCATAGCGTTTCTGTTTTTGCGCCACAAAGATATAAAAATGTGGAATGTGAAATGAGTAAAGAGTAATGAAGTTCCAACGCATAAAACCGCTCGCCGCACACACCAAAATTCTTTTACCTTTGCGCTAAAATCGTACGAAAAATGACAGACAAGAAAACTGCCACCCCGCTGTCCGATTTGGGCGAGTTCGGGCTGATTGAGCGGCTCACAAAGCCGTTCGGCATCAAAAACAGCGCAACTGTGAAGGGCATCGGCGACGACGCCGCAATCATAAAATCGGAAGGCAACGACCTGGTTGTGACAAGCGACCTTCTGGCCGAGGGCATCCACTTCGACCTTGTTTACACACCGCTCGCGCATCTTGGATATAAATCTGTAATGGTCAATCTTTCAGATGTTTACGCAATGGGCGCAACGCCAAAGCAGATTACTGTTTCGCTGGCTGTGTCGTCGAAATTCTCGGTTGAGGCACTTGAGCAACTCTACGACGGCATCCGCCGCGCCTGCGAGCGCTACGACGTTGACCTTGTGGGTGGCGACACCACGAGTTCAATGACGGGAATGGTCATCAGCATCACGGCCATTGGGCAGGTTGAGCCTGGCAAGGCTTTCTGCCGCAACGGCGCCAAGGCGGGCGATTTGGTGTGCGTGTCGGGCGATTTGGGCGCGGCCTACGCAGGATTGCAGATTCTGCGCCGCGAGAAAGACGTGTATATGATTGACCCCAATACCCAACCCGACCTGTCGAAATATGACTATGTGATTGAGCGTCAGTTGAAACCCGAAGCGCGCCGCGACGTGATTGCCGCCATCCGCAAAAACGGACTCACACCAACGGCAATGATTGACGTGAGCGACGGACTGTCGTCGGAACTGCTGCACATCTGCAAACAGTCGGGCACGGGCGTGAAAATCTACGAGAACAAGCTGCCCGTTGACGCGCAGACCGAAGCCGTGGCCGCTGAAATGAATATGGACGCCACAATGCTGGCAATGAACGGCGGCGAGGACTACGAACTGCTCTTCACCATCCCCGCCGACCAAGTTGAGATTGCGGGCAAAATGCAGGAAATATCCATCATCGGCCAAATCACCAACGAGCCCGAAGTTTACACGCTCATCGGCCGCAACGCTGGCAGCGCGAGAATCTCGGCGCAGGGGTGGAATGCGTATGGAAATGGTAAGAGTTGAGAGTTAAGGGTTTAATGGCGAATTGGTAAATCGTTAATGGACTAAAGACTACAGACAACGGACA
The DNA here is from genome assembly GCA_017527435.1 of Salinivirgaceae bacterium. Lineage (GTDB taxonomy): Bacteria > Bacteroidota > Bacteroidia > Bacteroidales > SZUA-534 > RUG13583. The sequence goes on along the minus strand of JAFXQB010000001.1, from coordinate 657,718 downwards.
ACAGATTATTGCGTGCACGTAGAGACGCGGTGCGCCACGTCTCTACAATAGACAGTGCAGTCGACAATTCGTAATTCATAATTCGTAATTAAAATCTATATTTGCCAAATAAACAATTTTGAAATGTTTGAATTAGGACGAGTAGGAATAATTGGTGGTGGCAGTTGGGCGACCGCCATTGCAAAAATAATTGAGGAAAAACCGCAGCCGCTGAACTGGTATATGCACGACCCCGAGGCGGTGGAACATATGAAAAAGGTGGGCACTAACCCGCTCTATTTGAGTTCGGTAGAGTTCGACACCAAAAATCTGAACCTGACAACCGACGTTAACGAAGTGGTCCGCAACAGCGACACAATCCTGTTCGTAACGCCGTCGGCCTACCTGAAATCGGCGCTTTCGGGCCTGACCGAATCGCTAACCGAAAAGACGGTGGTTTCGGCCATCAAGGGCATCATTCCCGAAGATAATTTGCTGGTTGGCGACTATCTGCACAAGGTTCACCACGTGCCGTACAACAACATCGGCATCATCACGGGGCCGTGCCACGCTGAGGAAATCGCGCTCGAGCGCCTGTCGTACATCACCATCGCTTTCACTGAAGAGGAAAAGGCTATGGCTGTGGCCGATATGATGCGCAACCGCTACGTGCGCACCGTCATTTCCGACGATATTCTGGGCACCGAGTACGCCGCAGTGCTGAAAAACATCTACGCGCTGGCGGCTGGCGTCTGCACCACTCTGGGCTATGGCGACAACTTCCTTGCAGTGCTCATTTCCAATGCAATACGCGAGATGAAACGCTTCACCGACAAGGTTTACCCAATCAACCGCGACATCAAAGACAGCGCCTACCTTGGCGACCTTCTGGTGACGGCTTACTCGCAGTTCAGCCGCAACCGCTATTTTGGCACAATGATTGGCAAGGGCTATTCGGTGGAATATATTAAAAATGAGATGAATATGGTGGCCGAAGGCTACTACGCGTCGAAGTGCATCCACGAAATCAACAAGAAGCACAACGTGGATATGCCAATTTCGGAAAGCCTGTACTCGATTCTTTACGAGGGTGCCGCACCACGCGTGACAATCAAGAATTTAACCGAAAAATTATCATAAAAAATGTCGAACTTAAAGGTCGATTATTCAAAAACGCTCGGTTTCATCAGCAAAGCCGACGTTCTGGCCTACAAAGATGCTGTTAAACAGAATATTACCGCACTTTACAAACAAACTGGCAAAGGCAACGATTTTCTTGGCTGGGTGAACCTGCCATCGTCGATTTCGGCTGCCGAGATTGCCGACATCAAAGCTACCGCGCAGAAAATGAAACAGTTGTGCGAGGTGGTTGTTGTCATCGGCATTGGCGGCTCGTATTTGGGCGCAAAAGCCGTCATCGACGCTCTGTCGGACAGTTTCGCGCAACTCAAGCCGCACAACAATCCGCTGGTTGTTTTTGCGGGACAAAATATTGGCGAAGATTATCTGACTGAACTTCAGGGCGTTCTGAAGAATCGCAAATGGGGCATTGTGGTCATCTCGAAATCGGGAACCACAACCGAGCCCGCCATCGCCTTCCGCATTCTGAAGGCCGACTGCGAGGCGCAATTCGGCAAGAAAGAGGCAGTTGACCGCATTGTGGCCATCACCGACGCCAAACGCGGCGCACTGCGCACCCTGGCCGACCAAGAGGGCTACAAGACATACGTCATTCCCGACAACGTGGGCGGCCGTTTCAGCGTGCTCACACCCGTGGGCCTGCTGCCGATTGCCATTGCTGGATTCGACATTGAGCAACTTGTGGGCGGTGCCGCCGAAATGGAAAAATCGACAGGCGCCGACATCGATTTTGAACAGAACCCGTCGGCAGTGTATGCCGCTGTGCGTAACGCGCTGTATAAGAAGGGTAAAGGCATTGAACTGACGGCCAACTACAACCCGAAACTGCACTTTTTTGCCGAGTGGTGGAAGCAACTCTACGGCGAGAGCGAAGGCAAGGAACAGAAGGGCATTTTCCCCGCAAGCGTCGATTTCACTTCGGATTTGCACAGTATGGGACAGTACATTCAGCAAGGTCAGCGCTGCCTGTTCGAGACGGTCATCTCGATTGAAAAGCCAAACTCAAGTCTGCAAATTCCGTCGGACGCGGCAAACCTTGACGGACTTAACTTCCTGTCGGGCAAGCACATCGACGAGGTGAACAAAATGGCCGAACTGGGCACCATTCTGGCCCACGTTGACGGCGGCGTGCCAAACATCCGCATCTCGATTCCGAAACTCGACGAGTTCAATCTTGGCCAATTGATTTATTTCTACGAGTTGGCGTGCGGCATTTCGGGCTACATTCTCGACGTGAATCCGTTCGACCAACCTGGCGTTGAGGCTTACAAGAAAAATATGTTCGCCCTGCTCGACAAACCTGGCTACGAGGCAGAGTCGAAGGCGATTAAAGAGAAATTGAAATAGGTTTGGTTGCTAAACAAACAAATAATTATGAAGGACAAGATTGTCATAATTCCGACGTACAACGAGAAAGAGAACATTGAGGCCATCTTGCGCAAAGTGATGTCGCTCGAAGGCGAATTCAGCGTGCTTGTGGTTGAAGACAACAGCCCCGACGGCACTGCCGACATTGTGAAACGCCTGATGGCAGAGTTCCCCGACCGCATTTTCATCAAAGAGCGGAAAGGCAAACTTGGCCTGGGAACGGCTTACATTGAGGGTTTCAAGTGGTCGATTGCCGAAGGCTACGAGTACATTTTCGAGATGGATGCCGATTTCTCGCACAATCCCGACGACCTTCTGAACCTTTACAACGCCTGCGCGAACGGTGCCGACGTGGCCATCGGGTCGCGGTACATTTCGGGCATCAACGTTGTGAACTGGCCGATGGGCCGCGTGCTGATGTCGTACTACGCATCGGCTTATGTGCGGCTGGTTACCCGGATGAAGGTGCGCGACACCACCGCCGGATTTGTCTGCTACCGCCGCGAAGTGCTGGAAACCATCGATTTAGATAAAATAAAATTCAAGGGCTACGCATTCCAAATCGAGATGAAATTCACTGCCTGGAAGTTCGGTTTCAACGTGGTTGAAGTGCCTATCATCTTCACTGACAGGAAGGAAGGCCAATCGAAAATGAGCGGCGGAATCTTCAGCGAGGCTGTTTTCGGCGTCATTCGGATGAAATGGCGCAGCCTGTTCCGCAGCTATAAACGCAAAGCCGCATAGGCGATGAAAACGCTCATCAAGAATGCCACGATTGTTGACGATGGCCGGAAATTCAGCGGTCATATCCTGATTAACAACGATTTGATTGAGTCGGTGACAGAAACAATGCCCGCAACCGACGGCTTTGAAAATATTATCAATGCTGAAAATCACGTGGTTATGCCTGGCGCGATTGATGAGCACGTGCATTTCCGTGAGCCTGGACTGACGCACAAGGCTGATTTTGAGTCGGAATCGCGGGCGGCAGTGGCCGGGGGCGTAACATCGTTTATGGATATGCCCAACGTGAATCCGCAAACCACCACCAACCAACTGCTCAACGAGCGCGCAGCACTGGCTGCCGAAAAGTCGGTGGCAAACTACGCATTCTATCTGGGCGCCACCAATAATAATATAGACGAAATCCGCACGGCCGACATTAGCCGAGTGTGCGGAATCAAACTTTTTATGGGCTCATCGACGGGCAATATGCTTGTCAACCAAACCGATATGCTTGAGCACTTTTTTGCCGAATCGCCCTGCATAATTGTGGCGCACTGCGAAGACGAGCAGATTATCCGCGCCAACATTGAACGGTATAAAGCGCTGCCCGCCAACGAAGTGGATGCAACGTGCCACCCGAAAATCCGCACGGCCGAAGCGTGCCTGAAATCGACCGAGCATGCTGTGGCGCTTGCCACAAAATACGGCGCGCGTCTGCACGTAGCACACCTTTCAACGGCCGCCGAACTTGCGCTCTTTGAAGCCAAACCATTGAACGAAAAGAAAATAACCGCCGAGACCTGTCCGCACTATCTGTTCTTTGACGAAGCGGACTACCAAACGCTCGGCTATCGCATAAAGTGCAATCCGTCAATCAAATCGGCTGCCGACCGCGAGGCACTCACCGACGCACTCACATCGGACAAGATTGACACCATCGGCACCGACCACGCACCGCACCTGCCTGCCGAGAAGTTTGGCGACAGCTACTTCACATCGGCTTCGGGAATGCCGTCGATTCAGCACTCGTTGCCCGCAATGCTCGACTTGTGGAAGGCTGGCCGCATCAGCATTGAGAGCGTGGTGCGTAAAATGTGCAACGCACCCGCCGACCTTTTCAAAATCGACCGCCGCGGATATCTGCGCAAGGGATATAAGGCTGACATTGTGATAGTTGATACCAATAAACCGCAGACCGTCGCACCGGCAAACACTCTTTACAAATGCGGCTGGTCGCCGTTTGAAGGACACACTTTCGGCTCGACCGTCACACACACTTTCGTGAACGGCAACCTTGTATACTGCAACGGTGAGTTTGTTTCTGACCGAAAAGGCGAGGCGCTGCGTTTCAACAGGTAATTGTAACTTGAAAAAATCTGTGGCTATTCGTAGCGGTCCTTTTTGCTGCCGGCGTACACGCTGTATTTGCGGAACGAGCATTCGAGCGCGCCATTGTAGAGTTTTATTTTCCGCTCGGGGCGCAGGCCAATGAAATTCATCAGTTCGGTGTTGCTGCCAATAATCCACACTTCATAGCCGGGGAATTCGCTTTTCAGTTTGTCGCCGATTTTCTGGTAGAAAATCCGCAAATCGTTGGGTTGCAGGCGCTCGCCGTAAGGCGGATTGGTGATGATGGTGCCTGCGGCTGTGGCAGGGCGCAGGTCGAAGAAATTCTTCAGCTGCACATTGATTTTTTTGCTCAAGAAAGCCGCTTTAATGTTCATCTCGGCCGCTTTCACAGCACCCGGATTCAAGTCGCTGCCGGCGATTGTGTATTTGAATTCCGGCACTTCGGGGGTGTCATCGGCAATGTCAGAAAGAAGGTCGGCATCAAAATCGGACCACTTCTCAAAGGCGAACTGGCTGCGGAAAGTGCCCGGGGCAATGCCGTAGGCAATCATAGCGGCTTCGATGAGCAATGTGCCCGAGCCGCACATCGGGTCGTAAAAGTCAGATTTTGCGTTCCACCCCGAGAGCATAATCATTCCGGCAGCCAACACTTCGTTGATGGGCGCCTTGACGCTTGCCTGGCGGTAGCCGCGCTTGTAGAGCGGTTCGCCCGAACTGTTGAGCAGCACCGTAACGTGTGTTTGGGCAATGTGAATCTCTATTCGCAGGTCGGGGTTTTCGGTGTCCACATTGGGGCGCTTGCCCGTGCGGCGGCGAAACTGGTCGACAATGGCGTCTTTGGCCTTCAGAGCAGCGTACTGCGAGTGGGTGAAAATTGTTGAGTTGGTGGTGGCCGAAATGGCAAGTGTCTCATTCACACTCATATACTCATCCCAATCGATGCGGCCAATCTCTTTATAATAGGTGTCTTCGTTTTTCGCTTCAAAATCGGCTATCGGCTTCAGCACGCACAGCGCTGTGCGCAGACAGTAGTTGGCGCGGTACATCAGGGCCTTGTCGCCTTCGAACGATACGGCGCGAATCAGCTTTTTGACATTCGTTGCGCCAAGTGCGGTCAGTTCGCCTGCCAACACATCTTCGAGCCCGGCAAAGGTCTTTGCCACCATACTGAAGGTTTTTCCGTTGGTTCCCAATTTGTTGCCCATTGTTCCGATTTTTATTTTGAAATGCTTTTGTTTGAATGGCAAAGCAACAAAAGCCGCCGCATTTATGCAACAATTAAAAAATGCGGATTTCATTCTTTGTCGGCTGGAATTTGCATTTCTTGTCAGTGACAAACAATAATTCAACCTGTTTCGTAGCTATATTTTATGTCTGAAAACATTTATTTTGCTGATAGTAGTCATATAGTTTATCGGCGTTCCCGATATTATACTTTCATTTTGAATTTGATGCTGACAACGTTTGCGGTTATTTTAAATAATTATTGTTCAGTGCTATATGATTGGTAAAAACTTGAAAAAAGCCTTAAAATTTTAGACTAATTTTTCAGATTACAAAGTGCTTTAATAGGTTAATTTTAAATTTGCGATAGTATAAGGGGAAACATCTGATTGAAAGTGAAAAGAAAAACACCAATATCGTTTTTAGATTTCTCGGCCGGCTTGCGCTGCTGTACAGTATCACCCAATATCATCAGTAACGTTGTATTTATCAGTAATATAAATCGGACATTCACTGTCGAGTGCAATGTTTGTACCGTATTTTCTGACATACGGATTCCTGCAGAGGGGGGCGAGATGGTTTTAGGCAGGTATGCCGAGTATGGCAAAATGGGGGATTTTGAGTTGGGGGCAAGTTGACGCCGCAAAAAGAAACTGACAAACCTAAATTGACGGATGTCAGTTTTTTTTATGCTGGTTAATGAACAAGTATGGTATCTTTTCGGAAGCTAAATTACGTAGAAGAAAGGGTGACAAAAAAAGTTTGAGACGAAAAAGAAGTAACTATAAATTAAATGTTTATGAAGAGAAGCGCATTGATTATTTTGGGACTTGTCGCCTTGAGCATCACTGCAAAAGCACAAGACGAGAAGTTTAAGGCACTTTTCATGTACAACTTTACGAAGTACATTGAGTGGCCGCAGAGCAAGCAGTCGGGCGATTTTGTGATTGGCGTAATCGGTAACCCGGCCATTGTGGGTGAGTTGAACGCCATCGCACAACGCAAAACCGTTGGCTCACAGGCAATCAAAATCAAAGAGATTAGCGCAAGCGACGACATGGCCAAATTGCACATTGTGTATGTGGCTGAAGGCAAGTCGGACAACGCTGCAGCCATTGCCGGCAAAGTGAAAGGCAAGGGTGTGGTGCTCATCACTGACAAACCGGGCTTGGCGCAATCGACTTCGGGCATCAACTACATCAAGAAAGATGGCAAGCAGAGTTTCGAAGTCAATCAAAACCATCTGAACGACGCGGGGGTTAAAGTGTCGTCGCAGTTGATGGCATTAGGTGTTGCGGTTAATTAAAATTCAATACTTTACCTATAAAAAACAAAGAAATGAAAAGACTTTTATTTTGTGCAACGCTGCTATTGGCAATGACCTGCCAACTGTTTGCGCAAACCAAGGACGTGTCGTCGATGACTAAGGACGACATTATGAAACTTTCGTATGACGAGCTGCTTGAGATGCCGTTTGAGGACGTGCTTCATCTGGCCGACGTGATGGGTGTCTCGATGGACGAACTGTTCGCCATGATTATGAACAAATCGGTGTCGTCGGCATCGAAGAAGGCTGAGGACTCATTCAAATCGCCGCTCTCATCAACGGTTATCACCAAGGCTGAGATTCGCTCATACGGCATCAGCTCAATTGAAGAGGCTCTGCGCCTTGTGCCGGGCATGATTGTGCAGGAGAAGACCAACGGTATGTACGACGTGCACATCCGCGGCTTGAACAATATTCCTGACAACCAGATGATGCTCTACACCGAGAACTCTAACATCCTGCTTATGATTGACGGCCGCATTGCTCACAACTATGCAACCGGCAACCTCAACTTCGACATTCTGCCAATCGGCATCGAGGATATTGAGCGTATTGAGGTTGTGCGCGGTGCCAATTCCGCACTCTACGGCCCTAACGCTGTTACTGGTGTTATCAACATCATCACCGAGAAGCCCGGCGAGAACTCGAAAACTCTGCAGGGCAGCATGATGATGGGTACTCACGAGAATTATGTTGGCGATGTGGCTTTCCGCAAGAACATCAACAAGAAGTTGAGCGTGGGCGTTACAGCCAACCTGCAGTACCGCCGCCGCAGCACCAATCAGCTCTATGTTTACCCGAATCACGGACTTTACTATTCGAAAATGAACGAAGGTGAGAAGTCCGAGACAAAGGATGGAATGAGTCAGGGAAGGATGGCTTATTTCATGGGTATGGTTGATGACAAGGGCCAACCGTATAATCAGCCGATTGTGAATCCCGACGGTAGTGTTACTTTGGTACCCGACCTGTCGAAAGCTAAACTCTTCGATGCATCACAGGGCGGTTATTACGATATGACTGACATTAAAAATCTGAAACAGGCGTTCACCTTTGGCGCCATTGCCGGGCAGGTTCCCGATGCGCTGAAGGCACAGATTCTTGAAATCCAAAAAGGAAAGTACGAACAAAGTCCTGACGCATTTCTACATAATTATGGAAGCGAGCCTTCAGAAGCAACCGTGGAAGCATTCCTTAACGGTTTGGCCAATAATCTGCCATACTCTCTTTATGATGTAACAGAAAAGCAGGGTAATATGGACGATATGTTCGACGACCCCGGAATGTCGCGCAAGACTTACGGTTTCAACTCGTATGTGAACTACCGCCCCACAGAGGACATGAATTTCGACCTTTCGTTCGGCTACCAGCAGTCGCGTGCGGGCGCAACACCAATTGGTGAGATTCCGTTCCTGCTTTGCGAGCGCGTTTCGAAAACCGGCTATTTCACCTTGAACTCGAACATCTATGGTTTGAGCTTGAACGCCAGCTATATGGGGGGTATTCAAGATTTCCAGAAAGGCAAACCCGGATTCAAGGTGTTTGTCAACAATGTTCAGGTCAATGCAGAGTACGACATCAAGTTGGGCGACCTGAGTGTTATGCCTGGTGTGGCCTACAATCATGTATGGCAGACTGATTATATCCCTGACTACATTAATCCGAACGACCCGACCGATTTTCGTTGGGAATATCACGACCACGGATATAAATTCACCAACGCCCGTCACCTTTCGAGCTGCCAGGGTGGAAAAGAAGCCAAGCTGACCGATATTGCGCCGAGCTTGCGTTTGGACTACCGTTTGGGCGACTTGCGTGTGCTTGGCGCTGTGCGCTTCGACAAGACCAATCTGCCCGACAAGTGGGATGTTACTTATCAGGCTGCAGCCAATTACTCAATCAATGAGAACAACCTTGTCCGTGCGTCATTTGGTACAGCCAGGCGTTCGGCAAACCTTACCAACGCAGTTGCCGATTACACATGGCACCGTGACGGTATGATGCCGCCTGACACCATCTATTTCCAAGGTGACAAGGACGCACCGCTGACCAAGATTAAGAGTGCAGAGTTGGGCTACCGCTGGCGCCCGACCGAGAAAATCCTTGTCGATGCCGAAGCGTATTATTCTCTAAGCGAAGACTTTGGCGCACTTAAGGCATATCGGTCACAGGTTATCATGCCGTATGAAAAACTTGACAAATTCATGTCCAATCCGTATGTGTTGAAGTCGCTCAGAAGCATCACCGAAGGCGATTTGGATTTGGACGCACTCAATGAGTTCATGAAAAATACGAGTGTCATATCGACAATCAAATATGATGCTCTGCCCTATAAGGTTAAGCAGATGGGCTTCGGTGTGAACATCGACTGGATTATCTCGAAGAAGTTGATTGCCAAGGTGAATGCCAACATTCAGCAAACCAAAATCGACAACTATTATGCCTACAACCAGAATACCGAGATTCTGGGCCAGCTGGGGCAGATATTCGGCATGATTACCCAGGTGCCAGCCATGGCCGAGGATATGCAGACCGCCGCTATCAACGAACTTATGGCAAGTGGTACTTTCACAGAGCAGCAATTGATGAAGGTTCTGGGTGTGGAAGTTGATGAAAACGGAAACCAAACGCCGATACCTGTTGATTTCGAATCTGCCGATTTCAAGACTTATTTTGGAATGTACGAGAAATATCTGCATCGTGCAATGGGCGATATTGACCAATCTATGGTTGCCGACATTGCCGCCAGATATGCTGCAGCTGATGACAAGCAGGCTTTCCTTGATGAATTGAAAAACAGCAATAACGATACCGAGTACACCGCTTACTATGCCATCCGCTATGGTGTTTACAACGATAACGGCACATTCACCTTCGGTAACTCGAATCCGTATGAACTGCCAACTGTTGACGGTCACAAACATAAAGCCACACCATCGTTCTACGGCATGATTGGCCTTATTTACAAGCCGACACCGAAGATTGATGTTACCGCCTACGGCAACTATCTTGGCAAGCGCACCTACGCCACCAAATACAACATGGGCGACAATGCTGTTGAGTTGAAGGACCGCTTCACTCTGAGCATGAAAATTGCCTATAAGCCGGTTCCGGGAATGGAAGTGTTCCTGAATGGTCACAACATGCTCAACAACGAGCAGCGTGAGTTCCCCTATGGCGACAAGATTGGCGGTATTTACTCGGTTGGAATTAACTTCGGATTCTAAACCAATGAGTTGCTAATACTTTTTGAACCATAAAATGACATTGTCCTGGCTGTAAGGGCAATGTCATTTTTCGGGTTGAAAAGCATGCTGAAGAATTTGACTATATGTGATTATGATTACATATAAGTGATGGTTCGGAAAAAATGCATTTTTATATTTGTGAACTTTAATTTTTAAAACTATTGATATGAAGAAAAGCACATTAGTTATTTTGGGACTTATCGCCCTGTGCTTCAGTTCGAAGGCTCAAGACGAGAAGTTCAAGGCACTTTTCATGTACAACTTTACGAAGTACATTGAGTGGCCGCAGAACAAGCAGTCGGGCGATTTTGTGATTGGTGTAATCGGTAGCCCGGCCATTGTGGGTGAGCTGAATGCCATTGCGCAACGCAAAACCGTTGGCTCACAGGCAATCAAAATCAAGGAGATTAGCGCAAGCGACGAGGTCACCAAAATGCACATTGTGTATGTGGCAGAAAGCAAGTCGGCTGACGCCGCAGACATCGCCGGCAAGGTGAAAGGCAAAGGTGTGGTGCTCATTACCGACAAACCCGGTCTTGCTCAATCGACTTCGGGAATCAACTACATCAAGAAAGATGGTAAGCAGAGTTTTGAAGTCAACCAGAATCACTTGAACGAGTTTGGTGTCAAGGTGTCATCACAGCTTATGGCGCTGGGCGTCGCTGTCAATTAACAACTCTAATCTAATAATTTACGAAAATGAAGAAACTGATATTATGCGCAACATTCCTGTTGGCAATGGTATGCCAAATATTCGCGCAAACCAAAGATGTGTCGTCGATGACCAAGGACGACATCATGAAACTCTCGTACGACGAGCTGCTTGAGATGCCGTTTGAAGACGTGCTTCATCTGGCTGATGTGATGGGCGTTTCGATGGACGAACTGTTCGCCATGATTATGAACAAGAGCGTGTCATCGGCATCGAAGAAGGCTGAGGACTCATTCAAATCACCGCTGTCATCAACGGTTATCACCAAAGCCGAGATTCGCTCGTATGGCATCACAACAATCGAGGAAGCTTTGCGTCTGATTCCGGGCATGATTGTTCAGGAGAAAACCAACGGTATGTACGACGTGCACATCCGCGGCTTGAACAACATCCCTGACAACCAGATGATGCTCTACACTGAGAACGCCAACACCTTGCTGATGATTGACAACCGCATTGCGCACAACTACGCAACCGGTGATGTCAACTTTGACCTTCTGCCAATCGGCATCGAGGATATTGAGCGTATTGAGGTTGTGCGCGGTGCCAATGCCGCACTCTACGGCCCCAACGCCATGATGGGTGTTATCAACATCATCACTGAGAAACCGGGTGAGAATTCAAAGGAGCTTCAGGGCAACCTGACAATGGGTACTCATGAGAACTACTATGGTGATGTGGCCTTCCGCAAGAACATCAACAAGAAGTTGAGTGTGGGCGTTACAGCCAACTTGCAATACCGCCGCCGCAACACCAACGACCTTTATGTTTACCCGACACAAGGTCTTTTCTATTCAAAAATGACTGACGAAGACAAAGCCTTGATTCAGCAGAAACATGGAATGGACCAAAACTTGATGGGCTATTATGTTTATGGTGCAGTTGGCAGAGATGCGAATGGCAATGTGATATACGACCCATCGAAAATCAAACTCTTCGATGCATCGGAAGGTGGATATTACAGAATGACCGATTTGGAGAACCTGAAACAAGCTTTCACTTTTGGTGCAATTGCCGGTGAGGTTCCCGATGAGTTAAAGGCAAGTATCCTTCAATTACAAATGATGAAGGCTGCAAGTGATCCTGAAGGATTCAAAGCCGATTATGGCACAGACCAGGCTTCTGAAGCAACAGTGGCGGCATTCCTTAAAGGTTTGGCTGAAGGCTTGCCATACGATTTGTACGATTGCATGGAGAGAGAGCTTCAAGTCAGCAATATGTATGACGACCCAGGTTTGTCACGCAAATCGTACGGCTTCAACTCATACCTGTCGTATCGTCCGGCTGACGACATCACCTTCGATCTTTCAGTTGGCTATCAGCAGTCGCGCGCTGCAACCAGCCCCGTTGGTGAGTTGCCAGTTTCAATTTCTGAGCGTGTGTTCAAAACCGGATATGCCAATTTGAACGCTTATGTTAAGGGCTTGTCGCTGAATGTCAACTATATGGGTGGCCCGCAAGACTACATGAAAGGTGCGCCGGGCTTTAAGACTTTTGCTCACAATTTCCAGGCCAGCGCCGAGTACGATCTTAAGCTTGGCGATATGTTGGACGTTGTGCCGGGCGTTTCGTACAACTATGTAAACTTTGTTGACCAGATTCCTGATTTCACGAATAGATATGAAGATTGGAGTGGTATTACCGATTATTCATGGACATATCATGACCACGATTACAAATCGGCAAACCCTGTGCACCTGACCGGCTATTTCGATGGCAACAAAGCTGAATTGAGCGACATTGCACCGAGTCTTCGTGCCGACTTCCATATTGGCAACTTCCGTGTGATTGGTGCCGCTCGTTTCGACAAGACCAACATTCCCGACAAGTGGAACCCGTCGTACCAAGTGGGTGCCAACTATCTGATTAACGACAACAACCTTGTGCGCGCATCGTTCAGCACAGCTATGCGTTCGGCCAACTTCGTTAACTCGAACACCAAATACACATGGCACCGCGACGGTATGATGCCGCCTGACACAATCTACTTCGACGCCGATAAGAATGCGCCGCTGGCAAAAACTCAGAACGTTGAGTTCGGTTACCGCTGGCGTCCCACAGAGAGAATACTTGTCGATGCCGAGCTTTATTACTCTCAGAGTGAGGATTTTGGCGCACTCAAGGCCAACCGTTCATCGGTTGTTATGCCTACTGGCCAAATCAGCATACCAGGTATGCAAGCTGGTGAAGGCATACTTGGCTTCATGACGGATACATCTAATCTTGGCGGTTTGAATGGCCTTAAAGAAGGTAATCTGGATATGACGGTACTTACCAAATTTATGGGTATGTCAGGCGTTGTATCGTCAATCAAGTACAGCGAACTGCCATACAAGGTCAAGCAGATGGGCTTTGGCGTGAATGTTGACTGGATTATCTCGAAGAAGTTGATTGCCAAAGTGAACGCCAACATTCAGAAAACCACCATCGATAACTACTATGTCTATAACCAGAACGCTGAGGTTCTTGGACAGTTGGGACAGATTTTCGGTATGATTACCCGCGTTCCTGATTTGACTTATGACATTCAGTACGATGCCATTATGAATCTTATTGATAGAGGAGTATTCACTGACGCAGATCAGAATACATTCCTGTCTGACCCAGATAAGTTTATGGCTTATCTTATGGAATATCAAGGTAATTTGCAGCGTGCCGTAACCGACATTGACAATGTTGAGGCTCTGCAAACCGAATATGCCGCACTTGACGATGCCGGCAAAGCAGAAATGAAAGCAAAACTTCGTGCTAGTGATGATCCGCAGGATTATGCTTCGTACTACATGCTCGAGTATGGCACCTACAGCCAGAATGGCCTATTCTACTTCGGTAACTCGAAACCTTACGAAGATAAGCTTGAGAATGGTCACGTTCACAAGGCAACACCGTCGTTCTACGGCATGCTTGGCCTTATCTACAAGCCAACACCGAAGTTCGACATCACGGCCTATGGTAACTACATTGGCAAGCGCACCTACGCAACCAAGTATAGCACCGAGAAACTTGACGACCGTTTCACCGTCAGCCTGAAGATGGGTTACAAACCTGCCGATGGCATTGAGGTTTACCTGAACGCACACAACCTGCTCAACACAGAGCAGCGTGAGTTCCCCTACGGCGATAAGATTGGTGGAATCTACTCTGTAGGTGTAAGCTTCGGATTCTAATATTTGAGTGTTAATAGTTTTGTTGTGGGGACCGTTCGAAGTGATTCGGGCGGTCCTTTTTTTGTGGGCAACCGACGCCAGACAATGCACGGATATGGGTACTTTTATTGTTATTGGTGTTAGTATTAGTTGTTTGCGTTTTTTATCTTTGCCCCGTTTTGTTGCCGCCTGCGGTTCCGCATCCGGCATTAAAAGGGAATCCGGTGCGAACCCGGAGCTGTCCCGCAGCTGTAAATCTCGCCAAAGGGCGGTTCAAACACTCACTGCCACTGTCCGAAGGGACGGGAAGGCGAACCGCCTGAGATGAGCCAGAAGACCTGCAAAACGTTTCGCCGAAAGGCTTCGAGGAAAGAACCGTCGGCAGGTGATTTAATTAATTATGAGGTTATTAACCGTGAGTTTCGCAGTTATGGCGAATGCTTTGCTGTGGGCTGTGCCGTTGTTCGCGCAAAGCGACAGCACCATCCATCGCGATGTGGAGGCTGTTGATGTGGAGGCACATACGCAGAAACGTCAGGCTATGCCTACGCAGACAATGTCAGCCATTGAGATTCAGCAACTTGGCGTGCAGAATCTGGCCGATGCCGTGCGGCGATTCAGCGGAACCAACGTGAAGGATTACGGTGGCGTTGGCGGCCTGAAAACCGTGTCAGTACGCGGTTTGGGCGCGGCGCACACGGCTGTGAGTTACGATGGCGTTGCTGTTAGCGACTGCCAGGCCGGCCCCGTCGATATTGGTCGGTTCAGCATCGGGAGCATCGAGACCATAACTCTCACCATCGGTCAGCCCGACGGCCTTCTGCAACCAGCCAGTGCCTTCGCACAAGCGGCAATGCTCTCAATATCAACGCGTAAGCCCAATTTTATCGAAAGGCAGACTGACGCGCGCGCACAACTCAAAGGCGGATCGTTCGGTTACTTCGACGCACAGGTTGAAGCCACGCGAAGTGTGCGCCACTCAACGCTCTCGGGCACGGCGCAGTTTATGCGCAGCCGCGGCGATTATTCCTACTCGCTGCCCAACGTCGACACCACCGAGCACGGCCGACGCCAAAATTCCGACATCCGTTCCGCCCGCGCCGAAATCAACCTTTCAACCGCCGACAGCGGCCGGTTCCAAAACCACCTGAAGGCCTACGGATTCTACTCTGAACGCGGCTTGCCGGGGGCGGTAATTTTCTATTATCAGCAAGCGAAAGAGCGCCTTGCCGACAAAAACTTTTTTGTGCAAAACGATTGCCGTTTGCGTCTGCACGACAACCTAATGCTCAGATTTCAAGCAAAATACAACTGCTCGTGGAACCGCTACGAGGACACAAATGTCAAGTACACCGGTGGCCGATACGTTGAACTGAACACGCAGCACGAGGGTTACTTCTCGATGGCCGGGCTGTGGAGTTGGCGGCCGGTTTCAGTGTCGCTCGCGGGCGATGTGGTTTACAACACACTTGAAAGCGATATAAAAGACAATCCGCAACCGCGCCGCCTGACGCTTCTGTCGGCGCTGAACGTGCGTGCGTCCTTGCAACGATTCGAGGCCACGGCAACACTTGTGGCGCGGCACGCAAGCGAGAAGGTGGAGTTCGGCAAGCGCCCCGACGACCTAAAACGGCTCACACCTGCGTTCAGCCTGAAGTGGAGCAGCAATCGGGTAACCGTTCGCGCAATGGCAAAGGCGACCTACCGCATACCAACGTTTAACGAGTTGTATTACACAACGTTAGGAACCACGGGCTTGAAACCCGAAGAAGCTCGCGAGTTGAATGTGGGTTTTGATTTCGGCACCAGCAAATTCGATTTTTCAGCCGATTTCTATGCAAACAATGTTGAAAACAAGATAGTTGCAATTCCGACACTGTATGTTTGGAAGATGGCTAACTACGGAGAAGTCAATATTTTAGGTGCCGATGTGGCAGCCGGAACCGAGTTCAGTGTGGCGGCGGTAAAGTTGAAACTGACGGCCAACTATTCGTATCAAAAAGCCATTGACGTAACCGACAGTAACTCAAAACTTTACAAATCGCAAATTCCGTACACACCTTTGCATTCGGGCAAGGCGGCGGCGGTTGCGACATTCGGAAAATACTCATTATCAGCAACAACCATAGTGTCGGGCAAGCGCTATTTTTTGGAGTACAACATCCCCGACAACGAGATTGAACCCTACGCTGAATTTTCGGCCACGGCAACATGGAGTTTTAATATCGGCGGAAGCCAGTTGACTGCCAGTCTGTCGTGCTTGAACATAACTGATAATCAATATAGTGTAATAAAATACTACCCAATGCCGGGCCGACAATTTCAATTGCAAGTGAATTTTACTTTATAGTTTAACTTTAAATCATTAAAAAATGAAAAAACAGTTTGTTAAAATTTTGAGTTTGTGCGTGTTAGGCGCAACAACAGTGTTTGTATCGTGCGACAAGAACAACGATGACGAAAAACCGGAAGTGAAAAGCGAAAAGCGAGTTTACATCCTAAACGAAGGTTCGTGGAATGGCAACAATTCAACACTTGATGTGTACTATCCTGACGGTGAAAATACCTATCAATCAAAGATTTTTGCCGCAGCAAACGGACAAGGTCTGGGCGACACCGGCCAGGATTTAATCGCCTATGGCAATCGCATTTATGTTAGCGTTTGGGGCTCGAACTATCTTGCAAAACTCGACACAAAAGGCAAAATTGTTGAGAAACACGAATTTACAGCCGAAGAAGGTCAGCCGCGCTATCTTGCTGCAAAAGACGGATTTATCTACGTTTCGACTTATGGCGGCAAGGTTATGAAGTTCGATACGACTACAATTGCCACATCAATTGGTTCGGTTGAAGTCGGCACGCATCCCGAGGAAATCTGCATTAACGGCAACTCGCTGTATGCGGCGATTGCTGGCGACTCATACGTCGCTTACGACAGCACACTGGCGGTTGTCGATTTGGCTGCATTCTCTTTGAAGGAGAAAATCACGGTCGCTCTCGACCCGACAAATGTTTTGTCTGTAGGCGAAAATCTGTACGTTATACACTATGACACAGCGACTTGGACACAAGAAATAATGGAAGTCAACCCCTCTTCAAAAGCCGTAAAAAAATTCGATGATGGTTCAAAATTGGCAACTGACGGCATTAATCTGTATTATGTAAAATCATTTACTGATTACACGGATTATCCTAATACTAAAACAGTTACATCGTTTGTCAAAAAAGGCTCTGATGCAAGTCCGTTTGATTTGACATCGACACCAGAACTGTCAGCCGCGGCCGTTTATCTGTTTGAAATTGACCCGGATAACGGCGATTTCTATATCGGAACGACCGACTACGCAACCAACGGTGTAATCTATCGTTTCGGCAATGACGGAAAATTTATCACGAAATTTGAGACAAGCGGCATCAGTCCTAACCACGCCGCTTTCGTTAAATAGTTGTTTTACAAGAAGGTGGATGCGCTTGCGCATCCACTTTTTAAATCTTTTAATAATTTGAATAGACTAATTTTCATATTATCAGTCATTTGCGGTTTATGGCTGCAATCGTGCCGTAATCAGCCCCTGACTGTTGGCGGCGAACCATTGCGCTTTAAATATGCCACCAACCTGAAAATAAGCCAGTTGGACAGTTGCATTGTTGTTGAATTGCGCAATCCGTGGGACACCGCGCGGCTGCTGCACGCCTACGTGCTTGTGCCCGCCGATTCGGCTCTGCCGCACTCGCTGCCCGCAGGAACGCTTGTCCGCACGCCGTTGCGCCGCGCATTGGTTTACACGTCGGTGCACACGGGGCTGCTTGTGGGTTTGGGCGCACTCAATCAGATTGCAGGCGTTTGCGATGCCGAATATCTGCAGCAACCCATTGTGCGTCAGCGCATTGCCGACGGGCAGATTGTTGACGCGGGCAACGCTATGAGCCCCGACATTGAGCGAGTGGCCGAAATGCACCCCGACGCTGTGCTGCTGTCGCCGTTCGAGAATGGCGGCTACGGCCCGATTGAAAAAATGGGTATCCCGATTGTGGAATGTGCTGATTATATGGAAGTTTCGCCATTGGCTTGCGCCGAATGGATGCGCTTCTACGGTCTGCTTTTTGGTCACGCCGATGTGGCCGACAGCCTTTTCAGCGTGGTTGAACGCAACTATTGCTCGCTGCGCGACTCGGCCTTGCAGACAACCACCCGCCCAACCCTGCTCACCGACCTGAAAACCGGCGCCGCCTGGTACGTGCCCGGCGGATGCAGCACCACAGGCCGTTTCTACACCGATGCCGGCGCCAATTACCTGTTTGCCGATTTCAAAAAATCGGGCGCCGTTCCGTTGGCCTTCGAGACGGTGTTTGAACGCGCCAACAACGCTGATTTCTGGCTGTTTAAGTACAACCGCGCCACCGATTACACCTACACCGCGCTTGCCGCCGAAAACGACCTTTACACCAAATTCTCGCCTTTCAGCAATCGTAAAATCTACGGCTGCAACACCGATTATGTGCCTTATTATGACGAAGTTCCGTTCCGCCCCGACTGGTTCCTGCGCGATTTGGTAAGGATTTTTCACCCAGAATTGCTGCCGGATTATGAGATGAGGTACTTCTCGCCGTTGAAGTGAGAGAAAGGTTAAGAAGGTGAGATGTTTAGAAGTTTAGAAAGTTATGTGCTACGCGGTTGAGCGTATTTGATTGGCAATTAATTAAGCCTGATTGCCAATTTTCTCTTTCACTAATTGTTTCAGCGCGTCCATTACATCGTCAACCGATGATTGTGTTGCAGGCTGCGGCGTGCAGATGTCGTTGATGAAATTATGACCAAGGGCATCGGAAATTGCAAGAAGTAATTTTACTTCAATGTCATCGCGCTTATAAAGGTCGTAAATATTTTGACGCGTTTTCCCGATTTTTCTTGCAAGCTCGGCACTGTTGATATGGTTTTCTTTTACATAGTTTTTAACCAAATTGCCTATATGGATATTGCTCTTATTCATAATTCACCAATTTATAGGCAATTACACAAAATACCGGCCCTTATTGAAAGAATAATTCTTCCTTTTGTAAGAAAATACTTTGCATTATCAAAGTTTTAATTTACATTTGTCTTCTTAAGAATTCTTTTTAAACTCTTTTTCGCTATATCATAGGGCGGGAAGGCGATAACTGACCGGTAGTTATTGTGGATTTGTCTATGATTTGTTTAAATTTTATTTGTTTATGAAAAACATCAGTAAGAAAACATTAACAGAAATGAAGGCTATGTTTTCAAATTTGAAAGAATCAGATGTGATAGGTGGTCGAATGTATCCCAAAGGAATTCACGGCAGAGGTGAAGGTGGCAGTTGTGGGCACTCCTGTTCTGGTTTAAGTGTTGACTGTTGGTGCGAACCGCACTGTGTTAGTGGGATATCGTGTACTAGTGGTTGGTATTAAATTTTACGGGGGCTGACTAAAAAGCAAATGCATTCATTGTGAAACATGGCGGTAAATCCTGATATGTTTATAATTGAATAAAACTTTTTAGTCAGCTTTTTTTTAAAACATTGATTATGTTAGAAGAAAATAGTATTTACACAATAAATCCTGCGTATAAATTCAAAAACGATATAAAACGAGTTGTAGTAACAAACAACAATTCGATTTTTTGTGATGCTGCAGATGATTCTGGAGAGTACACCACATCGTTTGCAGTGGTGATGCATCCTTATATGGCATACATATTTTCCATGTTCGACGGAAGTAAAACAATTAAGGATACGTTATTATGTATTTCTAATCTTTTGGGGATTGGATACGAAGAAACCAAAGAAACAATATCTCAATTTGTCTACAACAAGGAAGAAATTATATATAAAATAACGGACGAGATTTATGCGCCTATACCCAAAAATTTTATTATTAAAGCTGAATGCTCTGTGGTGAGAAATCTTTTGGAAGGAATTGATTTGGATGAAATGATAAAAAATGGTGTCGACATAAAAACATTTAGATATTACACTCCAAACGAAGTGTATTTCATGGTGAACAACAAGTGTGTGGTAAACTGTGAATATTGTTATGCAGACAAAACTCATAAAGTAACCAATCCGTTAGATTTCGATAGAGTAAAAGAATTAGTTGTAGAGGCAAAAAAAATCGGCTGTAGAGACTTTATTATCGGCGGTGGGGAATTCTTTTTGTATGATAAGTGGAGTGAATTGATAGATATTCTTAATGAAAATGAATTTGCACCTTTTATTTCAACAAAATTTCCTATTAGTGAGGATATAATAAAAAAACTCAAAAGCAAGAAAATAAGCCGTTTCCAAATCTCTATTGATACTATCAATAAAGACGAAATGAAAATAATGCTCAATACAAACGATAATTATTGCGATCAAATATTAAAAACATTAGATTTATTAAAAAAATATAATATGCCTTTTAGGGTGAAGGCAGTAATTACCAAATACAATGACAGCATAGAATCAGCGAATGAATTAATCAAATACTTATTGACTTTTGATAACCTTGAACAATTATCATTGGCTCCAGGTGAAGTTAGTTTGTACAAACCATTTACCTATAGGACGACACAAAGCAAACTCAAAGAGCTTGAAAATCTTGTGAATGAATATCATAAAAAGGACAAGCGGGTATTAATGCAGAGTTATATGAAGGACAATAGAACATCCTCTTACGAAGAAAAGTTGCGGGCACACAATAAACGTAACAGTTGCTCTGGCAACCTACTATCATGTTATATTTTACCAGACGGGAACGTAACAGTATGCGAGCAATTGTATTGGATTCCCTTTTTTAATTTAGGTAATGTAAGAAAAAAAACGATAATGGAAGTATGGTCTTCAAAAAAAGCTCTAGATTTGTGGAACATACCTCAAAACAAAATAAGGAAATCGAGTCCGTGTAGTGCATGTAAAACATTTGACTTTTGTCGTAGAGGTCAGGGGTCTTGTTGGAAAATGGCGGTAATAGCATATGGTAAGGAAAATCCGGATTTCCCATATCCATTATGTCCATTAGCACCACCTGCATATAAAGATATATACATTTAAATAACAATTATGGCTAAGCGCATACTATCTTCGATTATTGACGAAATCATTGTGCTGTTTTTCAGTTTTATGGCATTGGTAATACTGGAGAATGCTTCAGGAATGATTTTTGATTTTCATTTTATTGATGAAAATTCCACAATTGCCAACGTAAGAATATTTGTGGGTATTTTCTTGATTGTCCATTTTTTATACAGTCTAACCATATCATTCGGAGGTACGTCGGTCGGCAAACGGTTTTGCGAGTTTTGCATCAAGGCTGGTTCCATCAGAAAATCAATAATTAAAGAGGTGGGGTTGAAATGGGGATTTTTCCTATGCTTGCCATTGTTGATTGCTTGTGCAAATGCTAAAATAGGATTTCTTATCCTGTTGTTTCTCTGTATAATATATACTATTGTCAGCATCGTTACTTGGCGAAAACGGAAACAAAGCGCATTTGATGCATTGCTTGACCTTAGCACACAACAATCTGATTACGCAAAATTCCATCTGTCAATCTTGGCTTTATTAATCGATGCTTGTATCATTTTTGTAATAACCGTGACGCTTCACCTGATTCTCAGTTGTCAGGTGCCAGTTGAATTCTTCACTTTGCTTTACATCGTCATTTTTGTTTATCTGTTGGTGTCGGCATTGCTTAATGGCAAAACATTTGGCAAGCAGTTGTTTCAACTTCAACTCGAAAAATCAAGTGTGCGTTCGCTTCTCATCCGTGAGTTGGTTTTCAAATTTGGGTTGGTATTAGTTGTCCCGTTCCTGATTTTGTCGTTGCTGTTCAATATTACCAGCACGTATGCCACTTTCCTTTGGTCTTTAGGATTGGGCGGTTTTGCTATGGTGCTGTATTATGCAAAAAACGGCTGCTTATGGTGGACAAAATTGACTGATGCCAGATTTGAAACACAACATAATTCCCGCAAACAGCGGCTAATTGCTGCCGTAACGTGTTTTTTTGTCATTTGTATGTGTTTCGAAGTATCAAGGCACGTAAACAACAATCATCAAGATAATGATATGGTGACGTTGGGCTTTGAATACCCGCTTGATTATCAAATACCGAGCAGACTCGATGTCTGCGAGTATTCTCAATTCTTGCAGGATTCAAGCATTCTTTCAGCCAAAGATTATGTATTGTCCCTGTTTAAAAAATATGATGTGGTAATAATCGGCGAGACTTATCACGGCGAAAAAACGCAATGGGATTTCTTCTTTGATATCGTGTCAGATAAGTATTTTATTGATAATGTTGGTGTTGTGTTTACCGAATATGGAAGCGCCATTCATCAGAACAAAGTGGATGATTTTTTAAAAACTTCTTTTTCATCCGACACAATGCGGTTGCAGCAATGTGCAACAATTATGGATTTTATGTCTGGCGGGTTCTACAATTTTTTGGTTGAACTGAATCAGTTAAACAGTAAACTGCCTGATAGTCTTAAAATAAGAAATTATTTTACAGACATAATTGATTATGATTATTTCCCTGCCACATACAAAAGCCGAACACCCAATCTTGACAATCGGGATAGTCTTATGGCTCAAGTTACGATTGACTGGTACAATAAATCCATCAAGTATGGGGGAAAACATAAATGCTTGGTAATAACGAACTTCAGACACGCTTTCGGCTACCCACAAGGAATGAGTCTGAAAAACGAACCGCATTATTTAAATTTTACATCAGGCAACCAAGGGCAATTCTTGTTTGAAAGTTTGTCAGGTAAGGTGGCGAATGTCTTGCAACATATGCCAAATGCGAATCGAAAAATCTTTTTTATGCCTTTTGTTGAGCCAATCCAACACGGCAAATGGGATAAGGCGTTTGAAAATGCCGTAAATAAAACCGCAGGCTTCAATTTGCTAAATACACCATTTGGCGATGACGAAATGGATTTATATCCTTTGCGTGGCGCATCGACCAACCATAAATTTCAGGAGTACTATACAGGTCTGGTTTTTGTAAATAAATACTCAGATATTGAGGAGATTGGATACCCATTCCGCCAATATGCAGCAAAACAAGAAATGCTTCAGAAAAACGATTCGCTTAACGCATCTGATGAAGCATACATTAATATGTACTATAGTGACCAACCACAGATTACCAATAACATCCGTAGGACTATCAGCAGAATAAATTACATAGAAATTCTTTCGCTTATTCTTGTGTCGCTATTTGGTGGTGTATTAAGCCTATATGGGACGTTGAAAAAATGATTATAAAACAATGATTTTCCCCCATTACCATCAACTTGATACGATGGATTGCGGTCCTACGTGCTTAAAAATCATTGCGCAATACTATGGAAAAACATTTTCGATACAAGATTTACGAGAGCGGTGTCATATTACAAAGGCGGGTGTTTCTCTTTTGGGAATAAGTGATGCTGCTGAATCTATAGGATTTCGTACGATAGCGGCTAAAGTATCATGGCAACAATTATATGAAAATGTTCCATTACCTTGTATTGTGCATTGGAACCAAAAGCATTTTGTTGTTGTTTATAATGTGAGACAACGATCCAAAAAATGCTTTGTGTATGTGTCAGACCCGGCGGAAGGTTTGTTGAAATATTCAAAACAACAATTTTTGAATTCGTGGGCACAAACAGATTCAGATATAGAGCAAGGCTGTGGTATTGTGTTAATGATTGAGCCTTCACCTAACTTTTTTGAAATGGTTCCTCAAAAAAGCATTAAATACAATTTAATTCATATAGTAAAGTACTTAAAGCCTCATAAACAAAGTATATCACAAATAATGCTTGCAATGATAGTTGCAAGTTGCTTGAATATAGTCCTGACTTTTACAACACAATCGATTGTGGATGTGGGTGTGTCAACCGGCCAAATATCTTTTGTCGTAACAATGCTTGTAGCACAAATGGTTATAATCATTGGTCAATTGGCAAATGACCTGATAAAAAACTGGCTAATGCTACATGTTACGGCACGGATAAGCATTTCTCTCATATCAGATTTTTTGGCAAAAATGATGCGGCTTCCAATATCATTTTTTGACACCAAAATGACAGGTGACATAATGCAACGAATACAAGACCATGATCGCATACAAGATTTCTTGACCAACGCACTTTTAAGTATAGTTATGGCGGTAGTCCTTTTCACTGTATATGGTTTCATTTTAGGAGGCTACAACCCGACCATTTTACTGGTGTTTTTATTTGGAAGCGCATTATACATCGGATGGATTCTTGTTTTTTTACGTTGGCGCAGGAAATTAGACTATATGAGATTTCAAGAATCAGCAGCTAACCAAAATAGCATAATTCAACTTATTGGAGGAATGCAAGAGATAAAACTCAACAATTGTGAAAAACAGAAGCGATGGGATTGGGAACGCATACAAGTGCGTTTGTTTAATGTCAGTTTGAAAAGTTTGACATTGCAACAGGCTCAACAAATTGGGGGAACATTTATTGACCAAACAAAAAATATTATCATATCATTTTTGGCAGCTAGTTCCGTGATCAATGGCAATATGACATTAGGTATGATGGTGGCGCTTCAGTACATCTTAGGTCAGTTAAATGCCCCTGTTTCACAATTTATATCATTTGTAAAAGAGTCGCAAGATGCATCCATTTCGATGGAACGTTTAGGTGAAATACACCAAAAAGAAGACGAAGAAAATTTTGAGCAGCAAAAAACCAATATGATAGATACAGAGTCAAATATTGAATTTTGCGATGTGACATTCCAATATGATGGCCCTCATTCTACAAAAGTGATAGATGGCATAACATTAACCATTCCATCTAATAAGACAACCGCAATAGTTGGTGCTTCTGGCAGTGGAAAAACAACTATGCTAAAACTTATGCTGGGTTTTTATCAACCTGTTAGTGGTAAAATTATGTTAGGAAACACACCTTTATCTCAATTTAGTGAACGTGAATGGCGCTCTAAATGCGGATGTGTTATGCAAGATGGATTTATTTTTTCAGACACTATTGCGGGCAATATAGGTATATCAGATGAGTATTACGATATTGAACGGGTAAAAACCGCAGCATCAATAGCAAACATCAATGACTGGATTGAACAATTACCGTTGGGATATAAAACGAATGTTGGATGTGAAGGCCACGGATTGAGTGTAGGGCAACGTCAGCGTATATTAATTGCCAGAGCTGTTTACAAAGATGCTCCATATTTATTTTTTGATGAAGCGACAAATTCTCTTGATGCCAACAATGAAAAGGCAATTATGGAAAACTTGAATTTTTTTTTCAAAAACAAAACAGTTGTTGTGGTAGCTCATAGGCTTAGTACAGTTAAGAATGCGGATAATATCATTGTTATGGAAAATGGTAAAATTGTTGAGCAAGGCACTCATGAGCAATTGACCTTGAAGCATGGCAAATATTATGAATTGGTAAAAAATCAACTTGAATTAGGAAACTAAACATGCCTAATACATTTCACAGCGAAGAATTTGATGTGGTATTAAGCCGCAATCCAAGTTGGACCTTGCGTTGGGGAATTTCTATTATTATTGGAATAATCGTTGTCATCATTATCGGATGCTATTATATCAAATATCCACAAGTTGTTAAAGGAGATGTAACACTATCTTCAGAAAATCCACCATATGACTTGGCGGTCAAATATACTGGCATTCTAGATTCTGTATTTGTTACTAATGGAGATATTGTAAAAAAGGGAGATATGATAGCTATAATAGCTACTCCTTCCGTTTTTAATGACATATTATTAGCTTCATCTTTAGTTGATAATATCGCTCTTGATACCACACTTATTGATAGCATTTTACGAATAAAGAGCTTGCATCTTGGGGATTTGCAGGATTCTTGGATTAACTTACAAAAAATCTGTCAAGACTATATAAACTATATGGATATAGGTTATCTTAAGCAGAAGATACAATTAATATCAAATCAGTCTTCAACTCTGTCAAATTACTATACGAAATTGCTTGAACAACGTGTCACGATTGTTGATGAATTAGAACTTGAGAAAGCTTCGTTGTATAGGGATTCCTTGTTATTTATAAAACAGGTAATACCACAGGTCGAGTATGAAGTTTCGATGAAAAAATATATCTCAGAAAAATCTAATCTTGCCAAATTTGATGCGGAATTAATAAATGTTCAATTAAGCATATTGCAAAATGAACAACAAATAATCGAATTGCAAGCTCAACAAAAAACAGAGATCAGAGAATTGATAAGCGCCATATTCCAGCAAGTTGATTCTTATAAAAGTTCTGTTGCTAAATGGAAAGAACAGTATGCAATAATATCGCCTTCTGATGGGAGAATGTCTATGCAAAACATAAAAGGTAAAGGTCAATTTGTTTTGTCTGGTGACATTATAGCTAGCGTGGTGCCATTAGATAATTCCACAATTATTGGTAGGCTAAAGGTTTCGTCAGTAAACTTTGGGAAAATAGGAATTGGGCAAAAGGTCAATATTCAATTAAATGGTTTTCCTTACATGGATTACGGTGTTTTAAAAGCCACGATTTCTTCTATTTCGTCTGTTCCTGAAAAGAATGAAAAAGGTCTTTTATACACAGTCACTATATTGTTAGACAATGGTTTGCTTACGACATACAATAAGCGTCTTCCTTTTATACAACAAATGGATGGAATGGCCGAAATCATTGTTGAAGATAGACGCCTTATTTCACAATTTATTGATCCAATTCGTTCCTTACTTTTTAATAAATAGCATAAGCATGCACGACGTGCTACATATTTTGTATATGTTGCAACACTAGAATCCGCAGCGTTTCCTGCAGAAAGGCGTACCAAGGCGAAACTCTTTTTTTGTGACTTTTCAGAAAAAATCATTGTGATCTTCAGCCGGATTTTTGTTATGTGCAATGTGGAAAAAAGTATATTTGTGGCGAATCCCCCTCAAGTGGAAAATATTGAGGTTCACCCATCTATTGATGGGTTTATTTTTTAGGAAAGATAAAAATAACGAATAACTCATAACAGTTTGAACTCCACCCGCACCTACATAATATTATCACTTCTGCTCGTCATTCTTGCCGCGCTCAACATTGCGTTGGGTTCGGTGCGGGTACCGCTTGGCGCAGTTGCCGATATTCTTTCGGGTGGCGATGGCGGCAATCAGGCGTGGCGGGTGATTGTTTTGCAATCGCGTGTGCCACAGTGCATTACGGCGCTGTTTTGCGGTGCGGCACTCTCGGCTGCCGGACTGATGCTTCAAACCACGCTTGCCAATCCGCTGGCCGGTCCGTCGATTTTGGGTATCACTTCGGGCGCAAGCCTTGGCGTGGCGGTGGTTGCGCTGGCTTCGGGCTGCTCGTTCTCGGCGGCTGGCAGCCTGATGGGGCTCACGGCCACCATTGCGGGTGCGCTGGTGGGCGCTTTTGTGGTTTTGGTGCTTATTTTGCTGCTTTCCAGCGTTATAAAAAGCAACGCAATGCTGCTCATTGCCGGAATGATGGTTGGCTACGTGGCGTCGTCGCTCATATCGATTCTCAACTTTTTCGCCACAGCCGAAGGCGTCCATTCCTACACCATTTGGGGGTTGGGCAGTTTCAGCGGCGTTTCGCTTTCGCAGATGCCCGTTTTTGTAGGCACCGTGTCGGCCGGCCTGCTGATGGCTGTTTTGCTTATCAAACCATTGAATGCCTTGTTGTTAGGCGCCAACTATGCCGAAAATTTGGGTGTCAATATCCGTCGCGTTCGCAGTTTGCTGCTTGTCGCGACAGGACTGCTATCGGCCATAGTCACAGCCTTTTGCGGGCCAATCTCATTCATTGGTCTGGCCGTTCCGCACGTAGCGCGGATGGTTATCGGCTCGTCGAACCACAATGTGCTGATGCCCGTTACGATGCTCGTTGGCGCGGTTGTGGCGCTGGCGTGCAATCTGGTCTGCCTGTTGCCCGGCAACGCAGGTGTCTTGCCGCTGAACGCCGTCACGCCGTTCTTCGGTGCGCCGGTAGTGATTTATGTTATTGTCAGTCAGCGAAGAATGAGAAGTTTTGAATGAAATTTTGTAGGGCTGTCACACCGTGGCAGCCGGAAAAATGCAAAAAGAATTGATAAAAAACGATTTATGAACGCGAAAGAATTTGATTTTAGTTGCGCCCAGACGGACGGAATTTTTGATAAAATTTTAGAACAAAATTTTGTGTCAATTTCTCGCGAAGCGACACCGAAGGATAACTTCGGGTTGAATCTGATAAAATCGGTTAGAGACAAAATAATCAGCGTAAATCTGTAAATCTGCGTTCAAATCAAAAATCATAATTCAAAAATCAAAAATGCTATTATCCGCTGAAAATCTGACCATTGGCTATTCCGCACAGCACCTTGTGGCGGCCAACCTGTCGTTGACTCTTGCCAAAGGCCAGTTGACCAGCCTGTTAGGCCCGAACGGTGTAGGCAAATCCACGCTTTTGCGCACGCTGGCCAACCTGCAGCGGCCGCTGGCGGGCACTATCAGCATTGGCGGCGCCAGCATTGCAAGCCTGACAGCGCAGGAACTTTCGCGCACCATTGCCCTTGTGCTAACCGACAGAGTATCAGCCGGCGGACTGACGGTTTTTGAACTTGTGTCGCTTGGCCGCCAGCCTTACACGGGTTTCTTCGGCCGACTGTCTGCCGCTGATAAAGAACTTGTAATCAGGGCGATGACCGATGTGGGCATTGCCGCAAAAGCCGATTGCCACGTGTCGGAACTGTCGGACGGCGAGCGCCAGAAAGTGATGATTGCCAAAGCGTTGGCACAACAAACACCAATAATCATTCTCGATGAGCCAACCGCCTTTCTCGATGCCGCCGCGCGCGTTGAAGTGCTGCTTCTGCTTCACCGTCTGGCCGCCGAGTCGCAAAAGGCAATCCTGCTTTCAACCCACGATATTGATGTGGCCGTGCAACTGTCTGACAATCTGTGGCTAATGAATACCGATGGCGTGCAGAGCGGCTCGGTTGCCGAAATAATCGAGAAAGGCTCTCTCGATAATCTTTTCAAAAACAGCAATTTGCATTTTGACGCTGCCGAGCGGCGGTTTGTGTGGTAGTTGTGGTTTTCGATTTTGTCGCCACCTATCGAAATATTGCATAATTTCGGCAATTGACTACAAAACTATTTAATATGAAGAAACTATTAAAAATCACGGCTTTAACAATTTTAGGATTGATTGTTCTCGTCATAGTCTGCGTTTGGGCGACATTCGGCTCGCTTGTCAAAGGCGCGATGTCAGTCCAGAAACTCGACGAGGGCTTGTACTATATGGAGTATAAGGGCGACGATGGTTTCGATGATTTTTTGAAAAAAGGCGGGGCCAAAAACTCACAGGAAGTGGTGCAGTATATCAATCAATTCCTGTCGAAGGGGTACTATACGCCGCCGGCAGAGCCCGACACAATGGATTACGGCTGCTCAACGCTGACCGCTCGCACACCTGACGGCGATGTGCTGATGGGCCGAAACTTCGACTTTATGTCGGCAACCGCACTGATTCTGCACGCCACCACCAAAAATAGTTACGAATACATATCTACTTTTAGCACAGATTTTTACGGATTTGGTGAAGGCTGGCTGCCCGAAGGTTTTATTAATCAATATGTGGCGTTGAGCGACCTTTTCTTCGCTCTCGATGGTGTCAACGAGAAGGGCTTTGCTATTGCCGACCTTATGGCTGGCGATAGCGTTGAAACTCACCAAAATACAGGCAAACCGGCACTCACCACCACCAGCGCTATCACCTACCTGCTGAAAAAGGCCGCCACGGTCGATGAGGCGATAGATTTGCTTGGTCAAATCGATATGAATTCTGATATTGGTGCGGCCCACCACTATTCAATGTCGGACGCCACAGGTCGCAGCGTTGTGGTTGAATATGTTGATAATCAGATGGTAGTGACTGAAACACACGCTGTCGCAAACCACTATTTGTGCCAGCAAAAACTTAATGATGGCCTTATTTTTGGCGATACCCGCTACGACCAACTTTGCACACTTTACGATGATTCTCAAGGCATTATGACCACTGAGCAATTGAGCGATGCCATTTTTTCCGTTGCGCAACAGCCTTGGATAGACAACACCATTGGCGGTACGCAGTGGACAGTGGTGATGAACCTGTCGAAACCTGCGGTCACATACTACTCGCGGCGGAATTTCGATAAGCCGTTCAGTTTTGAGCTGGAGCGGAGCAAACACTGATATAACTGACATTGAATGGATAACGCGCATTGGAACCAATGCAATAAATATCGGAATGGAAAACCTGGCCGCCGAGTCATAAAAGACGATCTTTCTCTTAACCCACGATATTGATGTGACCGTACAATTGTCTGACAATCTGTGGCTAATGAATGCCGAAAGTGTGCAGCGCGACGCGGGTGCCGTAATAATTGAGAATGGTTTTCTCTGTAATCTTCAAAGACGGTGATTTACATTTTTGGTGTTGCTGAGCGACGTTTGGTGTGGTAGGTGTTATCGTGTCCTTAAGTGATATAGTCCTTATAAAAAGAAAAAAAAGCGACCCCAAAACGGAATCGCTTGTAAATAGTTACTAGTGCTGGCGTTAAATGCGCACACCCATCAGCACTACGTCGTCGGTCTGATGGTCGGCCGGGCCGCGCCAGTCTTCGTAAATCTTGTTCAGAATCTCTTTCTGCTCGGCCATTGGCTTCTGGTGGATTTCGAGCAGAACTTCGCGCAGGTGCTTGCTCATGAACTTCTTGCCACTTTCGTAGCCAAACTGGTCTTGGAAACCGTCGGAGAATGTGTACAGGCAGTCGCCTTTCTTGATTTCCATATCAACGCGCTCAAACGGGTCGAGTTTTGCGTAGATTCCGACA
Organism: Salinivirgaceae bacterium; assembly: GCA_017527435.1. Taxonomy (GTDB): domain Bacteria; phylum Bacteroidota; class Bacteroidia; order Bacteroidales; family SZUA-534; genus RUG13583. The sequence goes on along the minus strand of JAFXQB010000001.1, from coordinate 626,607 downwards.
GGCATCTTACTTGCTTTCACCACTTCAACTTCACCATCGCGGATGAGTACGAGTGGGTTGTTGGCACCGGCAAACGATAGAGTCATTTCTTTCTCGTTCAACACATACATGGCCACGTCCATACCGTCTTGGCTACGGTCTTTCTTTTCGGTTGCTGCGGCAAAAGCGGCGCGGCGGTCGGCTTTTTCGTCGCCGGTCGGTTGGATTGAGTCGTCTTTCTGCCGCAAGCTGGTGATGATGGCGTTACGCAGCTTGTTCAGAATCTCATCGGGGCGAAGTTCCTGGCCCACAATGTAGTTCAAGTTTGTCATACCGAGCATGCTCATGAAACCGCCCGGAACGCCGTGTCCCGTACAGTCGGCCACAATGCTCACCTTGTAGTCGCCGAACTGGCCGAACCAGTAGTAGTCGCCACTCACCACGTTTCGCGGTTTGTAGAGCAGGAAGTGGTCTGGGAAAATCTTGTCGATGACTTCGTCGGGGGTGAGCAGGGCGCGTTGGATTCGGCGTGCGTAGTTGATACTCGACTGAATTTCATCTTTCTGTTTCTCAATCTCGTCTTTCTGTTGCTCGAGTTGGATGTTCTGTCCGCGAATCTCTTCTGTGGCTTCGGCGATTTTCTGTTCCAGTTTTTTCTTCTCTTCAATGAGTCGGTGTGTGTTCCATTTCACAATTCCGTAAACCAGAACCACCAATAGGATCACATAAAGCAGATAAGCAACTATGGTGCGGTAGAATGGAGGTTTGATGGTGAATGCGAATGTTGCCACCTCGCTCTCAACACCGTAGATGTTGCGTGCCTTAACTTTGAAGGTATAGTTGCCTTCGCTCAAGTGCATACGGGTGTATTCAGTGCTATTTTTCCATTTCGACCATGTTTTGTCATCGCCCTCAATCATTGTTGAGTATTCAGTTTTATCTTCTGAGTCATAGAAAGTAGAACTATAGCGGAATGTGAGCGAGTTTTCACTATATGGAATCTCAACAATTTCGTTTTTTGGTTGGGACAAAGCAATGCCACCATTCGCTGATTTAAAAGCTCCACCGAATAGTACAATTGTGTCATTGGCTATAATTTGTCTTACATGAGCGTTAAATGGATTCTTATAATAGGGATGATTTTTGTCAATTAACTCTGGATTATAACAATAAAGAATATCATCTATGCCAATCCAAAGATTGCTTTCGTTGTCAGTGTAGGTGAAAAAATTCGCGTCATTTGGCAGTTTCTTAAATTCACTGATTTTTTCAAGATAAAATTCGCCTTGATCATTTTTCCGCACATAGTCAAGCCAGCATGTTTGTGTGTTCATGTTGACGCGCGATAAGATGTATCCGTCTTTGTAGTTGCTTAAATTTAATGTGCCAATAGTTGTATCTGCGCTAAATTGTCCTAGGAAATCGCTTGGTTCAAACGTAGATTCGGATTCATTTAATTCGTATATTCCGGCAATTGTGAGGAACAATATTCTCCCGTTAATGTTTTTCACAGTTGCCATTTCGATAGATGGTAGACCGTTTTCCTCGTCATACAGCAAGAAGGATTTCCCGTCCTCAGTAATTTTGAAAATGCCACGGTCGGTTGAGCACCAAATATTTCCATCTTTATCTTCGGCGATTGAAAATATGTCAGAATCTTCAAGAATATTATATACTTTTTCCCAATGTGTTTTCCCTCTGTTTTGGTATTTATAGCAATATAATCCTGTTGTGTTAGAGCCGATATAGAGAAGTTCGGGATGTTTTTTTGATTGCATTAGGCTTTGTCCGTTGATTCTGCGGATTTGATCATTGCATTTTTGTCCGTTTTCAAACATTGTAATATTGACGGCACCTCCAACAATCATCATTTTCCGGTTGGTACCAGGTATAGCAAATTTAATAAATTTCTGTCCCATATATGTATCGATTTGGGTGAATTTCGGCAACCCAAATTCATCGAAATCATAGCGGAATACACCACCATTGGTTCCAATATACATTACCCCTTCAAATTGAAAAATATCGTTTATTGCGCCTTCAAGTCCGGATTCAGAACCGAAATGGTGAATAGCATTCCCTATTTCAATTTTTGAAATACGATTGTCGAGTCCTGCCCATAGAATGTGACCAAGTTGCAGACAACAAACTGCATTGATTGAGCCCAGTCCACATTGTTTGTTTGCAGCGTAAATTGGTTCTAAATCGCTATTCATAACCAAAATGCTGTATTTGTCACCCATAATAGTTGACATAATAAAATTGTCACCATACCTCGACAAATCATATGGTATATGCTTCTTGTACAAGTTGTCTATAAATGGGTTGGTGTCTCTGATTTTAAGCAATGTGTTTTTTTCGGAAATAATACCTTTATAGACTTGTGAGCCAGAGGCCATTAAGTATTCACCATTTTTATAGGGTACAATGCCGTACAGTCCTCCTGTTTCCAAATTGGTATAATGAAGGCGGTTGTCAAAATATAGTGTCATTTCATTGCCGGAGTTGCTTATAATCAGCGTGTCACCTTGCATAAATGTAAACCAACTTTTTTCCGGAAGATCTATGATTTTGACTATGCTGTCTTTTTCTGCCACAAATATGTTGAGCAGTGAGCAATAATAAGTTTGCTTGCCATGGCTATAAGTTTTGTAGATTCCACTCACTTGAATTGAATCGGGCACTTTTGAAGCTAAAGATACGAACTTGAGTTGGCCTGAGAGGTTAGGGTATAGGTAACCAAAATCGCCTTCCGTTCCCACATGCACAATGTTGTCTTCGTCAATTGATAATGATTTTGTGCCTATAAGGTCAATTTTGTTCCAGACTGAACCGTCATACTCGATGATGCCGTCATCGTTGGCAAAATAGATTATGCCGCGTTGGTCTTGAGCAATGCCAAGTGTCTGTACAGTGGTTGGTTTGTAGTTGGTTATGAATGGGACGCCATACTTGTTGATTTGCTGTGCGTTGCAAATCAAACAAGATAAAGCTGTAGCTAATAGTAGTGTAATTTTTCTCATATTATCTTTTTGTTCTTCCAAATCGCAAAGATAAAATAAACGTTCAATTTATACGCTTAAAATGGTGTTAGTAACAATGGTTTTATTAACAAAATAGTGTTGCTTACAGTTTTTTTTGGTAGTAGATGATTGTTGTCATAAAACTTTGTGCCCAATAAATACGAGAGATGTGTTTTGACATCTTCATTTTTCCGAACTCACATTATATTTGTGCACTTTTTATAAATCTGATGGCAAAAACAATATATAAAGGTTATCCTAAAATCCACGTAGCTGTCGACTGTGTGGTTTTCACCTATGACAACGGTCAACTTAAGGTGCTGCTCTATCCGCGCAACATCGAGCCATGCAAAGGTGATTGGTCGCTTATGGGAGGCTTTGTGGCCAACCAAGAATCGCTCGAAGATGCAGCGCGTCGCGTGTTGTTGCAAACGGTTGGGCTGCACGACATTTTCCTTGAGCAGGTGGCTGCCTTTTCACAACCTGACCGCGAACCTGCCGAACGTGTGATAAGTATGGCTTTCTACGCCCTAATCTGTAACGACAACCACAACAGAGAACTGGTTGAGGAGCACAATGGCGAGTGGTTCCCGATTACTGAACTTCCTTCATTGGTGTTCGATCATAAAAATATGATTGACATTGCTTTGCAACGTCTTCAATATAAGGCGTCGCACGAACTTCTTGGGCGCGAATTGCTGCCGCGTAAGTTCACTCTCACGCAACTTAACAACTTGTATAACGCTATTTTTCAGCACACTTTTGACCCAGGTAACTTCCGTAAGAAGGTGGCTTCGCTCAATGTTTTGTTGCAAACGGCCGATAAGGATACAGTTTCGTCGAAAAAAGGTGCCTATTTTTACGTTTTCCCGCATAACTACGAGCCGAAGGATTATTGCCAGATTGTAAAGTTTTGAAATGTAAAAAGGGTGTTGAAAAAATCGGTTTAACCAAACTTAAAATTACATTTGCCCGATATCAAAATTGTACACAATGGATGTAAAGAATTCAGAATTTACTGACGAGGAAAAACAACTTATACAAGACCATTTCCAAGACTTGCTTCAGTCGGCGCGGATGTCGCAGAGTGAAGAGGACAAGGCTTTGATAACCAAGGCGTTCAATCTGGCGAACGGCGCTCACGCCAATATGCGCCGCAAGTCGGGCGAGCCCTACATCCTGCATCCGATTGCTGTGGCAAAAATTGCCACAACTGAGATAGGATTGGGCACTAAATCAATTGTTTCGGCGCTGCTGCACGATGTGGTTGAAGATACCGATTTCACTGTTGAGGATATCCGCCTGCAGTTTGGCGACAAGATTGCCAACATTGTTGATGGCCTGACCAAAATTGCGGGCGTTTTCGACGGACAGACCGACCTTCAGGCTGAAAATTTCAAGAAGATAATTATGACGATGGCCGACGACCTGCGGGTGATTTTCATCAAGTTGGCCGACCGTCTGCACAATATGCGCACGCTCGACAGTATGCCGCCCAACAAGCAGCTCAAAATCGCGAGCGAGACGCTGTTCATCTATGCGCCGCTGGCTCACCGCCTGGGTTTGTACTCAATCAAAACCGAACTCGAAGATTTGTGTCTGAAATACCATCATCCGTTTGAATATCAGCGTATCGCAAGTTTTATTAAGGCTAGCGAGCAGAAACGGTTCACCTACATCAATCGGTTTTCGCTGCCCATCACCGCAAGGTTGAACGCCGAAAAATACACCTACGAGATTACTGGTCGGCCGAAGTCGATTTACTCAATCTGGCACAAGATGGAAACGAAAAAAGTGCCGCTCGAGGAAATCTACGACCTGTTTGCCATCCGCATCATCTTCGATCCCGATCCTAACATCCCTGAAAAAACGCAGTGCTGGGCCATCTACTCAATTATCACCGACCTTTACACGCCGCGTCCAGACCGCATCCGCGACTGGATAAGCCAGCCGAAATCGAACGGCTACGAGGCGCTGCACACCACGGTGATGGGCCCTGGCGGACAATGGGTTGAAGTGCAGATTCGCTCACGCCGTATGAACGACATTGCCGAACACGGATATGCCGCTCACTGGAAGTACAAAGAGAATACAACCACTGAAAATGAACTGGATAAGTGGATTTTTGAGATTCGCAAGATGCTTGAGGACCCCAAAAACGACGCTTTCGATTTTCTAGATGAGTTCAAACTGAACCTTTTCGCATCGGAAATCACGGTGTTCACGCCTAAAGGTGAGTCAGTTACGCTGCCTGCAAAATCAACGGTGCTCGACTTCGCATTCGAAATCCACTCGCAGGTGGGCTATCACGCTTACGGTGCCAAGGTGAACCACAAACTGGTGTCGCTGAATCAGGAACTGAATGCTGGCGACCAAATCGAAATTCTGACATCGGAAAAGCAACAGCCTGAACCTGAATGGATTGACTATGTGACAACGGCAAAGGCACGCAACACCATCAAGAGTTTCTTCAAGGACCAGCGCCGCAACGTGTCGACCGAAGGCAAACTGCACCTTGAGTGGCTGCTCGAGCAGACTAAGATGCAAATTAACTCGAACATTTTCAGGAAATTATACAACCACTTCCAGACGCGCAACAAAGACGAACTTTACTTCAAACTCGGCACAAAGAAAATCACCGTTGACGAGTTCAAGAACATTATGGAAAAGCGCTCGCTCAGCAAGTGGATGAAATTCTGGGGAATATCGCGGTCCAGTTCGAAGATTGACGCCACGAAGAAGTTCGACAAGTCGAAACCGCTGGTGGTTGACGACAACACGCAGGGCTATCAGATTGCATCGTGCTGCAACCCGATTCCTGGCGACGACGTGATTGGCTACCGCATTGCCGACGACGAGCTGATAATCCACAGCACATCGTGTCCATACGCCATAAAACTCAGTTCGAGCGACAGTTCGAACGTGGTGAAGGTTGAGTGGACATCGCACAAGATGATGGCCTACCTGGGCCGCATCAAAATCAAGGGCGTTTACAATTCCGACGCCATCAACAAGGTGACGAAAACCATCACCAATCAGTTGGACGTGAACTTGAGGGCGATAAACATCGATTGCCACGACGGTATTTTTGAGGGCACCATAGATGTGTATGTGCATAATAATGAATTTCTTACGCAGATAATCAAGGATTTGTCGAAGATTAAGGGAATGTCGCACGTGACGCGCGATATGCTCGATGACAAGGCTGAAACGAAAATCGAAATGTAAACGATGGGAAAGAAATTATACATCGAAACCTACGGGTGTCAGATGAATGTGGCTGACAGTGAGGTGGTTGCGGCTATTATGCAGGCCGAAGGCTACGACTATACGCGTGAGCGTGACGAGGCCGACATCATTCTGCTCAACACCTGTTCAATCCGCGACAACGCCGAGCAGCGCATCTGGGCAAAACTCGATGGGCTTCAGCAACTTAAACGTCAAAAGTCAGGCCTGCTGGTTGGTGTTATCGGCTGTATGGCTGAGCGGCTCGGCAAGGAACTGATTGAGAAAAAATCGGTTGACATTGTGGCGGGCCCCGACTCGTACATACATCTGCCAATACTTGTGTCAAAGGCGCTTGGCGGTCATCCTGCCATCGACACCGAACTCTCGGTAACCGAAACCTATGCGGGCATCTGTCCCACACGCATCGAGACCAACGGTGTGTCGGCGTTTGTGAGCATTATGCGGGGCTGCAACAATTTCTGCTCATACTGCATTGTGCCCTACACCCGCGGACGCGAGCGCAGCCGCGACATTGCCGACATTCTGGCCGAAGTGGCCGACCTTGACAGTAATGGCTACAAAGAGGTTACGCTGCTCGGGCAGAACGTGAACTCATACAATTTTAAAAGTGCCAATGGTGAGATAAAATTCCCGCAACTGCTTGAAACTGTTGCAGAAAAGTTTCCCACAATGCGCATCCGCTTCTCGACAAGCCACCCCAAGGATATGGCCGATGAAACACTGCAAGTGATTGCTAATCACCCGAATATCTGCCGACATATTCATCTGCCTGTGCAGAGCGGCAGCAACAAGATTCTTGAGGCGATGAACCGCAAATACACCCGCGAGTGGTATATGGGCCGCATTGAGGCCATCCGCAAGTATATTCCCGAGTGCGCCATCAGCACCGATGTTTTCTGCGGCTTCCATTCCGAAACCGATGAAGACCAACAGCTTACACTCGACCTTATGCGGTGGGCGAAGTTCGACTCGGCGTTTATGTTCAAATACTCGGAACGCCCCGGAACCAAGGCCGCCCGCACAATGCCCGACAATGTGCCTGAAGATGTGAAAGTGGCTCGGTTGCAGCAGATTATCGATTTGCAGAACACGCTTTCAGCCGAATCGAACCAACGCGACATTGGCAAGACATTCGAAGTTTTGGTTGAAGGCCCGAGCAAGCGCTCTGACGCCGAATGGTGCGGCCGCAGTTCGCAGAACAAGATGATTGTGTTTCCGCACAAAGGGCAGAAACCTGGCGATTATGTGAACGTGAAGGTTGAAAGCAGCACGTCGGCGACGCTGATAGGTAAGATTGTCGAATGAGAATGATGTTTCGAACGGATTATTTCCAAAATTGTCGTGTTTCACGGATGAAAAATCATTCTGCAAATATTTTTTCGGTTAAAAAAACGTTATTTGCAGTGTCGAAAAAACAGAATCGGCATCTTAATTGAGTAAAACGATAACAAACATATTATGAAAAAAATAATTCTAGTGTTGGCGGTGTTGGCTGGTGCGGCCGGAATGGCGAGCGCACAGGACCAAACGGCGCAGAAAATCAACAAGAAAAACCTTGTAATCAAAGAGTGGAACACCGATGTGAAGACCAACGCGCAGATTCTGGACCACACAACCACCTACAATTCCGACGGCCGAAAAATTGAAGAAATTGAGTACAGCCCGTCGGGGGTGAAATGGCGCAAACGCTTCGAGTACAACGCCGCAGGAAAGGTCACAAAGGAACTTGTTTATGACAACCACAACCGCTTGCAGACCTATAAAACATACGAATACAACGAGTTCGGGCGCAAGAAGACACAATGCACCTACGACGCCAAAGGCAAGCTGCTGGTGACAAAAATCTTTGAATACATCGCCGAAGATGCCAACTAACCAACATATCGACTTGGAATCGACCGACGAAGTGCGCGCCATCGAGCCCATCACTCTGCCTGAGATGGACTCGATTAAGCTGATGAACCGCATCGACTCGAAATATCTGACCAACGAAGATGTGTTGCTGGCCATTCTGCGCGACGCACACGCCGAAGGCTACCGCGCGCTTGTGGTTGAAGGCAAGAAGGTAAGTCCCTATAACAGTATGTATTACGACACGCCTGAACTGCGGATGTTTCTCGACCACCACAACCGCCGGATGGTGCGGCAGAAGGTGCGCACGCGAGTGTATGTGGCTTCTGGTCAGACATTTCTGGAAATCAAGCACAAGAATAACAAGAAGCGAACCAAGAAGAAGCGCACCGAAATCGACAACAGCCTGTTCTTCGATTTTCGCAGCAACGCGGCCGCAGCCGATTTTCTAGCAAACAACTCGTCCTTCACCGTCAACGACATTGTGCCGCAGATGGAAACCATCTTCAACCGCATCACGCTGGTGAACGCCGCCAAAACCGAGCGCCTGACCATCGACACCAATCTGCGGTTTGTGAACCACACCACGGGGCTGAAGTCGTCGCTGAAAAACGCCGTCATCATTGAGTTGAAGCAGGACGGTCGCGCCGATTCGCAGATGAAACGCATCTTGCTGAACCACAGAGTGAAACCGATGCGGATGAGCAAATACTGCATCGGCACCACCATCACCAATCCGAACGTGAAATCGAACAGATTCAAAAAGAAAATACGACGAATTGAAAAAGTAATAAACTCAAAAATAGAATGTTATGATTAGAATTTTTGTTATCCTGATGTCGCTCGCGCTGGCGTTCCCAACCGTGAGCACCTTTGCACAAGAAGCAACCGATGTTGCCGCTCTCGCCGACTTCGGCAACCCCGAGCCCGACGACGAACTGTTTGATGTGCAGACAATTACCGACGCAATGATGACCACGCAGCAGAAACTTGGCGAGCTGGGAATCCGCTTCCTGCTCAATCTTGTTGTGTGCTGGATTCTGGTGCAGTTCTTCTACTACCGTAAGAGCCGCCGCCGCGACTACTATTTCACTTTTATGATTTTCTCATCGGCGATGCTGGCGCTGCTCTACGTGATGGGAAGCGTGTCGGTGGGCGTGGGAATGACTCTGGGCTTGTTCGCCATCTTCGGCGTCATCCGCTACCGGACCGAGACGGTGCCAATCCGCGAAATGACCTATCTGTTTATCATTATTGCACTTGCGGCTGTCAATGGCCTTGCGTCGCTCTATCAGGTTGTCGATGTGGCCACCAAACCGCACTACGCGCTTGAACTGGGAAATGTTGCCGTTCTGGCGATTGTCAACTTGCTGATTGTGATACTGATAGCCATTCTCGAAACAGCCGTATCGGCCAACCGCACCACCACCAAACTGGTGCTCTACGACCGCATTGATATGATTGTGCCCGAGAAACGCGACGAGCTGATTGCCGACCTTGAGAAACGTATCGGTATCAAAATCAATAGCATAGAGATTGGCCACGTCGATTTTCTGAAAGACGCCGCCTTCATCAAAGTCACCTACGACCTTCAGGAAGGCGAGACTAACACCATTAACACGCTGACAAAGGCAAACAAGTATGCAGAATAAACAATAAACCTATTGAGTATGAAAAAGTTAATTATTATTTCGCTTGCCGCGATGATGGCTGTGCCGATGTCGGTTCGTGCCGAAGACGAAGTTGTTGACGACGGCACAGATTTCGGCGGACGCGTTTCGGCCGAAGTTGACAAGAAACTGATGAAAGGCCTGCACACTTTTGTAAATGGTGAAGCCCGCCTTAACGATAACTTTGGTAATTTCTACCGCTATCAGGGAACCGTCGGCGCAAGCTACAAGGTGAACGATTACCTGAAAACGGCGTTGAGTTACACTTTCATCGAGAATAAGAACTCGAAAGACGAGTGGAAAATTCGCAACCGCTTCACGTTCGATATTACCGGCTCGTACCGCTTCGGCGATTTCAAACTGTCGCTGCGCGAGCGCCTGCAACTCACTTGCAAGGATGTGAACAACAAATATCAGGATGTGGCCAAGGGACTGACGCTGCGCAGCCGCCTGATGGTGCAGTACAAAGCGCTCGACGCCCTGACGCCATATGCCTATGTTGATGTGCGCAACACGCTGAACGCACCGAAATGGAAGTACACCTTCGATGATGTTCGGGGAATCTATTCCGATTGCAGCTGGGAAGGTTATAAAGATGTGTATATCAACCGTGTGCGCTTGAGCTTGGGTGCTGAATGGGAACTGAGCAAACAGCACTCGTTCGATTTCTTCAGCCTGTACGACTTCTGCACTGAGAAAGACATCGACTCGAACAAGAAAGGCACGAAACTGCACGTTGTTGAAAAACACAAAAGCCAAAACATCAGCTTGGGGTTAGGCTATAAATTCTCGTTTTAAGTAAGGAAAGTTCAACATTTAACTATTTGAAAATGATACAGCGAATCCAAACCATCTATTTGTTCGTGGCCGCGGTGCTTACATTTTGTCTGTTCTGCCTGCCGTTTGCCAATGTCGGCAATGGTTTTATGTCGTTAAGTGTGACGGCTTGTAATATATCGCCGTCGACGCCGTTAATGCAATCGTCAAAGATGTGGCCACTTGCCACTGTAACACTTTGTGCGGCAATATTTTGCTTAATAACCATTTTTCTTTATGCCAATCGCGCGCGGCAGATGAAAATTGTACGGTATAATATTGCGGTTCAGGCGATTGTAATGATTGGTATGGTAATATGCTGTTTCTATATGCAACGCAGCGCAGGCTCGATGGCAACGGTAAGTCCCCGGTTTGCATTTGTGATTCCGGCAGTCAACATCATTCTGCTGATTTTGGCCAACCGGGGCATCAAAGCCGATGACGACCTTGTAAAATCGGCCGACCGATTGCGCTAACTTATTGACAATGTGATGGGCAGGATGTTGCGAACGGCTCTTTATGTTATGGCCGGCTGGCTGCTGTCCATCGCTGCTGTTGCGCAAAATCCAAACCAACAAACCGACAGTCAATTAGCCATGCAGTACTACCGTCAGGGTGAGTACCGCAAGGCCGCCGATATTTTTGCGCGTCTCTACGAGCGCGGACGTTCCGATTTCTACTACGGCTATTATTTGAATTCACTTTTGAAAGTGCCTGACTATGAAGCCGCTGAAACGCTCGTTCAGGCACAGATGAAAATCAGTCGCGGCAATCTGAAGTACAACATCGATTTGGGCAATCTGCAAGAGCTCAAAGGTAATCCTGACCGCGCAAAGCAGATTTACCATCAGACAATCAAAAAGTTAACCGCAAATATCAGTCAGATAAACGATTTGGCATCGGCATTCATCGAGAAGCGCCATTACGAACTTGCCGAAGAAGTTTACACCAACGGCCGCAAACTGATGAAAGGCGCCTACGATTTCCGGATTGAGATGGCGCAACTGCATTACTATCAGCGCAATTACGCGCAGATGATTGACGAGTTTCTGGAACTGCTCAACGTTAGCGATGTCTATTTGCAGCAGGTTCAAAACTATCTGCAGCAGGCCATCTACAACGATTCCGACGAGTCGCTCAACCAATTGTTAATCGACAAGTTGCTCGAGTATTCGCGCAATTACCCCGATAATACTGTTTACACCGAATTGCTGATTTGGATTTATGTGCAGGACCGCAACTTCCCAATGGCACTTATTCAGGCCAAGTCGCTCGACCGCCGGCTGGGCGAAGACGGTCACCGGGTGGTGGCGCTGGCACGAATGGCATCGGACAACAACGATTTTGATACTGCCGTCGAAGCCTACCAATATGTTATCGACAAAGGTGGTAATCAGGAATATACCAACGCCGCCCGCACCGAAATGCTTCAAGTGATGTTCCGGCGGATTGAATTGGGAATCGACAATCAGCCGTCTGACTATCAGCGGCTTGAATCGGCACTGACCGATGCTCTGCAAGATATGGGCATCGATGCTGAAACGGTTGATTTGGTACGCAGTCTGGCCAAACTAAAGGCCATCTATCTTGGCAAAACGGCCGACGCGCAGTTTCTGCTCGAAGACGCCCGAACGCTGCGCCTTCAGAAGGCGACGCTTGCTGCCATCGACATTGAACTTGCCGATGTTTATCTGATGCAGGGCAACGATGTCGACGCCACACTGACCTACGCTCGTGTTGAAGACAACAATAAAAACAATCCCGTGGGCTCTGAAGCCAAGTTGCGCAAGGCTCGCCTGGCCTACTATACAGGCAATTTTATGTGGGCGCAGGCCCAACTCGATGCCCTTAAGGCAAGCGTTGAAAAACTTACGGCCAACGATGCCGCCTATCTGTCGATGCTCATCGAAGACAACACGGGCTGGGGGGCCGCTTCCGACACGGCAATGCTCATTTATGCGAAGGCCGATTTGCTTCATTATCAGCACAATGATTCGATGGCTCTGCACCACATCGATTCAATAGTCAATCACTATGCCGATGCCCCGATTGTTGACGAAGCCTTGTATCTGAAAGCCGAAATCTATCGTGTCCGAAATGAAACTGACAAGGCCATTGACGCTTATCGCATTGTGGCAGAGCGTTTTCCCGACGATGTACTTGCCGACAACGCCAACTATATGCTTGCTACTATCTACGAAAATCAACTGAACGACAAACAGTTGGCAATGCAGCATTATCTGAAGATTATCACTGACTACGCAAGCAGCATTTTTGTTACTGATGCCCGTAAGCGCTATCGTGCGCTGCGTGGCGAAGCGGTTCAGTGACGGCCAATGACAGCGAACCAAAGTTGGGAATAGCATTGAAGCTAATAGTAAGAGAATGATATTAACGAATAAATAGCAAAAAGATGAAAAACAGACTTTTAACAGTGTTTTTAATGACAATTTGTGCAAGCGGATTGAAGGCACAGACAGATACTGCATACCATCTTCACTTTTTTCTGCCTGATTCCGCCAAGTTTATAACATGTTTAGGTTGGGTTTACAATATTGCGGGTGACACCTTAATCGATGGCAAGAAAATGAAGAAAGTGTATGAATCTGCTATTGAACCTGACAATTATTATGCCGCTATACATGAGGATACCCTGAATGCAAAATATTATGCAGTTTATAAAGATGAAACCGTGGAAAAACTTTTTATGGATTTCTCTTCGAAAGTAGTTGAGAATATAATGGTTTCAGACAAATATATAACCCAAAATGTACGGGTTGATTCCGTTCATTTTAATAAAAATGGCAGAAAGGTAGTTTTCTTAAGAAGCGAATGCGGTGATTTTGATTGTTGGATTGAAGGAGTTGGCAGTACACGATATATGTTATTCCCGCCTAAATACTGTATTGCTGATATAAGTGCCCCACCATTGAAAAAAATTGTTGTTGGTGATAGTATTGTATATGAACAGTACACTACTGCTGATTGCGAATCTTTTAGTTATACTTCTGTCGCAGCCGTCATTAAAAATTCCGACATCAGCATATATCCAAACCCTGCTAAAGACTATCTGCTGATAGATACAGAAATATATGAATGTCATACCTACGATATAATATCAACTTCAGGCAGAATTTTACAAAGAGGCGAACTACAGCCATCAATCGACATCAGCAGTCTGCCACAAGGAGCAAAACTTATAGTCGTGAAAAACGACAATGGGGAAATTGTGTATTCAAATAAGTTTATAAAAGAATAACATTCTCAATTTGACAACAATAATGTTGTCACGTGCACGAGAATATCACTTATAAGAATCGATTTTACAACTTTTAAGCCTGTCCCTTAAGTTTGCTGACGGCTTCGGCCTTGTTTGGCGCACTAAAAACAGTGTTGCCGGCCACAAGCAGGCTGACACCGTGATTGACAAGTTTCTCGGCGTTGTCGAAATTCACGCCGCCGTCAACTTCAACAATGGCATTTGAGCCGGCTTCTTTCAGCATCTGCTTCAAACGCAGAAGTTTGGCGTATGAGTGCTCAATGAATTTCTGTCCGCCGTAGCCTGGGTTGACGGTCATAATCAGCACCAAATCAAGGTCTTGAATAATGTCGGTCAGCACTTCCACTGGTGTGTGCGGATTGAGAGCCACACCGGCAAGCATGCCGCAATCTTTAATGTGTGCTATTGTGCGGTGCAGATGGGTGCAGGCTTCGTAATGAACGGTGAGAATGGCGGCACCGGCATCGCGGAAACGCTCAACATACTGGTCGGGGTTGACAATCATAAGATGCACATCGAGCGGTTTTTTTGAACTTTTCTTGATGGCCTTCAGCACAGGAAAACCCATTGAAATGTTGGGCACGAAAACCCCATCCATAATGTCAACGTGCAGATAATCAGCCGCGCTGGCGTTTATCTCTTCAATGTCGCGGGCCAAATTCCCAAAATCGGCCGATAGCAGCGACGGTGCAACTTTTGCTTCCATTCGTATTGATTTTATGTTGCAAAACTAATTTTATTACGCGCCGATTGGAAAAATTCGGCGGCTTTTTTTCGATAATTCAACCACGACGGCTGACAACAACAGAGTTTTTCCTATCTTCGTCGCTTTGCGAACGTAAAAAATCACAACATAATTTTGAAATGGGAAAGAATAACAACAACCGCAACAACGATTGGAAAGACCGCCTGAACGTGGTATACTCAACCAATCCGGATTTTGCGTACGAGACTGATAATGAAGAAGAAATCGAAACGCTTGATCCTTCGAAGCAAAACCTGAAGGTGAGCATAGACCGCAAGCAGCGTGCCGGCAAATCGGTGACGCTGGTGCAGGGGTTTGTCGGCACTGACGACGACCTTAAGGAACTTGCCCGGATGCTGAAAAACAAATGCGGCGTCGGCGGCTCGGCCAAAGACGGTGAGATAATTGTTCAGGGTGAGTTCAAGCAGAAAGTTTACGACCTTCTGCTGCAGGCCGGCTACAAGGTGAAAATGGCGGGGGGAAATTGATGGGGAAGGAACTGATAATAGTTTTAACCATCCACCGCAAGTTCGGTGTGGTGCTGGTTCCGCACATCATAACGCCAACCAACGGCACTTCGCTCTACTCGGTCATCGACAAGGCATCGCCTATAAATATTCAGGATGCCGATGGCTATTGTTCAGATTATGAAGAAATTATAAAGCTGTCGGGGGCCATTGACGACACTTACATTGCGCGGCTTTTCTCGAAGGAACCGCCGGCCGATTTTCTGCGCCATGTCGACAAAGAGTTTGTTGTCAGCCGAATCAGGCCGCACATCGACTCGCGCCTGAAAAAAATGCTGAAGCTGATTATGGCCAACGGCCTGCGTATTTTCTATAAAAGCCCGAAATACAGTCAGATATATCCGTCGGACGAGATTCATCTGGCGCCGAAAAACACACGGATGCTCTTTCTGTTCGACCGCAACGAGAACGGCATCCGCTACCGAATTGCCATCGACCACGGCGACCATTACGACAAACTCAAGGGCAAAACGGCCATTGTCATTACTGATGAGAATCCGTGTAGCGTGGTCATCAACAATGTTTTATATCAGTTTTGGGACATCGACAGCAAAAAACTTGCGCCCTTCCTGACCAACGATTTCATCCATATCCGCAAGGAAACCGAAATGGTTTATTTTGAGAAGTTTGTGCTCAATGTGGTTAAAAATTTCAAGGTCAGGGCAACCGGATTTGGCATCGACATTGTCAAAAACGACCCCGAGCCGATACTCTCTCTGGAAACCGATTTGCAGGGCCGGCCGGCGCTGCTGCTGAAGTTCAGGTATGGCTCGCGGGTGATTCTGCCAAACATCGCCGATCGTGCGTTTGTTGAGATGCAGCGTTATGCCGATGATGTCAGATTTGTAAAAACTTGCAGGCGGCCCGATTCGGAAGTGCGTTTTGCTGAAAGCCTGAAAACCATGCAGTTGCAAACTTCCGACGGGATTCATTTCTACACGGCTGGTATGGCTGACAGCACGCCTGAAGAAGCTCTTTATGCCACAATCACAGAATTGGGCAGGCTGTCTGACGGCTTGCGCGAAGCCGGCTTTTCGTTGCGGCAGGACTTGGGCGACCGCAAATACCACCTGGGCAACATCGATTTGCAACTGGCTGTCAAACAGGATAATGACTGGTTTGATTTGCACGGAATGGTGACCATCGGTGACTTTAAAATCCCGTTCATCGCTTTGCGGCACAATATTTTACACAATATTCGCGAATACGAGCTGCCCGATGGCACAATCGCCGTGCTGCCCGAAGAGTGGTTCACTCGCTATTTTGAATTGTTTCATGCAGGACAAATCGATGATAACCGACTGATTGTCAATCGACAAATGTTCGGATTGCTGCACGAAGCCGGTATTGACTCGCCCGAAATCGACAGTCTGCGAAATATGTTTAACGTGGCCAATCTGCCGAAGGTGACGCTGCCGCAAGGGTTGAACGCCACTTTGCGCCCCTATCAGCTGACGGGGTATTATTGGCTCAAGCTTCTCGAAACCAATGGTTTTGGTGGTTGTCTGGCCGACGATATGGGTCTGGGCAAGACTTTGCAGGCGCTCACTCTTCTGCTCGATGTGGCAGGTCGTCCGCGCGAAGCCACCGAATTACCGCCAACCACACAGCTATCATTGTTCGATGGTTCGTGTGCAGTGACGGGCAATCATCGCACAAGCCTTATAGTCATGCCGTTGTCGCTTATCCACAACTGGATGGCCGAAGCAGCGCGTTTCGCACCTTCTCTGAAGGTGCTGGCTCATGTTGGCAACACCCGCACCCGCACCGTCGCGACATTCGGTTTCTACGACATTGTGGTGACAACCTATGGTCTTGTGCGCAACGATTGTGAGCTGCTGTCGAAGCATCCGTTCGAATATGTAATACTCGACGAAAGTCAGGCTATAAAAAACAGTTCATCAAAGAGTTATGCGGCGGTAACCGAGCTTAAGGCAAGGCATAAGCTAGTGCTCACCGGCACGCCTGTTGAAAACAGCCTGACCGATTTGTGGTCGCAGATGAATTTTGTCAATCCCGGGCTGCTTGGCAGTTTCAACAGATTCAGAACCGAATATGTGTCGGTTATTGAGCGCGACCCCGAAAGCCCGCGGGCGCAACAGTTGCGGGCATTGGTTGAGCCATTCATACTGCGGCGCACCAAGGGCGAAGTTGCTAGCGACCTTCCGCCCAAAACCGAGCAGATACGAGCCTGCACAATGGACAAGGAACAGCAGTCGCTTTACGAGTCCGAGAAATCGGCAATGCGCACCATGCTGCTCGAGAAGATGAGTTCCGACGGCGCAGCGAAGAGCTCGGCGCTTGTTCTGCAGTCGCTTATGCGGTTGCGACAGATTGCCTGCCATCCGCGGCTTGTGGGCAATGGCGAGCCTTCGGCCAAGTTCGACGAAGTGACGCGTGTGCTCGAAACCATTCTGTCAGAGAATCATAAAGTGCTTATGTTCAGCTCGTTTGTCAGCTATTTGAATTTATATGAAGAGTATCTGCGGGCTCAAAACATTCCCTACGCGGTTCTGACAGGCGAAACAACCAATCGCGACGAAGTTATCCGCCGTTTCCAAACCGATGAGCGCGTCCGAGTGTTTCTAATATCACTCAAGGCCGGGGGCGTGGGCATCAATCTAACGTCAGCCGACTATGTGTTCATTCTCGATCCTTGGTGGAACCCGTCGGTTGAAAATCAGGCTATCGACAGGGCGCACCGTATTGGTCAGACAAAAAGCGTGTTTGTGTATAAGTTTGTTACGGCCGGCACGCTTGAAGAGAAAATCATCGCCCTGCAAAACCGCAAGAGCAATTTGGCGGGGATTTTTGCCAATAGCAACCCTTTTAAGGACATCACCATCGAAGAGTTGATGCAGTTGTTTGATTGACGGACTTCTTTTTTCGGAACTTTGCCATCTTGTCATCTGCCATAATTGCCACAAATGTCGTTTTTTGGCAGATTTGGCACATTTGTACGGCTTTTGTCGGTTGCTGTGCGGAGTTCGTCCAGCTATGTAATTCATAACCGAACACAACTCGATTGTTTTATGTTAAACTAAAATGATAGGAGGTTCAAATTATGAAAGCTGATGGAGTCAAGAAGCCTAAAATGAACCAAGCTAAGCACCACAAACATGTGCCTGCTTATGCGGCGAAAGAGGCTGCCGAAACATCAGAAAACAGGAAGATGAAATAATCGCCTGTTTTTTGCAGTAGGAACGAAAATCGGTGGCTGGGCTGCCGGTTTTCGCTTTTTTTATGCCTAAATCTTACTCAAGTTTCAAAAATCTCATCAACGGCAACCGAGAATTGTTCAGCATTGGTGATGGGGCAGAGCTTTGCTTGTATCTCGTCGGGCTTGTCAAGCGCTTTCGCGAAATATTTCCAAAGTTCCTTCAGGCGGTTCAAGCTGTTGCGGGCGCAATACCAATGCGTGATTTCTGTTGCAAATTGCCTGAATGTTGGTACGTTGTCGGCTGGCAAACCTTTGATTTGCAAACCGATGTATGGATTCGCTATTGCACCGCGGCCAATCATATACCCCTTTAGGTTCGGCAAACTGATGTTGGCTTCGGCCGCGCAGGCGATGTCGCCGTTATAGACAATGGGGTTGAGCGAATTGCCTGCAGATTCGATGAACGCCTGGCGGTAAGGTTCGCCGCAATATTGTTGTTCGGTTGTCCGCGCGTGAACAATCAACTCGTTGAATTTGAATTTGTTGAATACACTAATGATTTTCGGGAACTCATCTGGTGAGTTGAATCCGATTCTGATTTTTACCGACAGTTCGGGTTTTAGGCGGCCGATGGTGCTATCGAGCAGACGCTCAAGGTTTTCCAAATCGCACAGCAACGCAGCACCGCGGTTTCTGCTCACCACAAACTTTATAGGGCAACCCATATTCCAATTCACTTTTGTATAGCCTAAATCGTTGAGAATGTTGGCCATTGCCACAAAAGCATCGGCGTTGTTGCTCAAAAGTTGCGGCACAAGGTTAACGCTTTTGCTGATGCCCGAAAAACGGCGCGCAAGCACTTGCGGTTTGGGGATAGAACGCTCATCAGCAAGCATATACGGTGCAAAAATCTCATCAAAACCGCCAACTTCGGCAATGGCGTTCATAAACGGCGCATCAATCAAGCCCAACATTGGCGCAAGTTGTATAACTTTTTCTGCCATAGTGTTTTATGGATATACGACATTCACAGAGCCTTTGCGCTCAATGGTTTGGCCGTTTTGCAGTTTGGCCTTCAGATAGTAGAGATAGCCGCCTTCAGCCACCTGCTTGCCGCTGTGGGTGCCGTCCCAACGGTTGTCGGGACTTGACGAAACAAAGACGCGGCCGCCGTAACGGTCATAAATAATGAACTCGAAATCAACTATTTGCGCCGATTTTACAACAGGGCCAAAGTCGTCGTTCAGACCGTCGCCGTTTGGCGTGAAGGCGGTTGGCAGCCACAAATCAGGGCGACGCTGAATACAAACCGTATTCGATTGGCTAAACCGATTATCATCGTCGGTTGATTCAACTCTAAAATAGAAAATTTGCGCTATTTCGCTGGCTATCTCGTTAAAATTCAATTTAATTATGGTATCGGTCAAATTGGTTGCAATTATTGATTCCGCGCCATCGTCAACTGCACAAAACACTGTAAAACGCTCATCATCTTTGGGGTTTTCATATATGTCTATAAGAGAATAATTCCAATCCAATTGCACAGTTTCAGCATCTGCATCGGCTTCAATTGCAAGCGGTTTTACATTTGAAAAATTCCCTACGCGAATAATACCACTACAATTAATAATGAATATTCCATATATATCATCTGCATTATCAAATTCTAAAAAGAAACGATTAGACGTATAGTTAGGAACCAAAATAATACCACCTTCATAATTATCCCAACCGCCTATAACATAGCCATTTATGTTGGTTGCGGTATCAATCTGCCCGCGTAGTTCAATCTTCCCTTGATGATTAAAAACCGTGTCAATACTTACTAGTTCTCTGCGTACCTGTATATATTTGAAAGTCGTGTAACTGATTATGTTTGAGAGCGATTTGAGTCCGTTTTGCAGAGTGGCGACAACCATAAAATTGTAGTCGGTGCCTTCTTCTAGTTCGGTCGTAGTTAAGGTTGTATCGGCAGTTGAACCAAAATAGCTGTAAGGCTGTCCGATTTTGCGGCCCAAAACCGTGTAACTGGCAACATCGGTGCCAACGTATGCCGACCAATTGAGTGTCAGTGAGTTATAGCATTTGTCATAATCGCCGCTGCGCAGAAAAACTGTCTGATGGGCGTCGCTTAAAGGGGCATTGTGGTCGCCCGCAATCGATGTTGAGACTGCGTATCGCTCGGCGTGCTCAAACGGGTGTGCTTTAACATCCTGATACTCACGCATATTTGCAGGTAACGAATCGACAACCAGCACCCATTTGTCATTTTCCCAATGATAAACGGCAAACGACTGTCCGTTAACCACTTCGGCAACATCCCATTTGATGGTGACGCGCCGCTCGCTCATCGTGTCAATGCTCACACTGCTGATTTCGGCATAGCGCCCGCTTTGTGCAAACGCCTGATTTGCAGCCAGCAACAGCAATATGGCGAGCAGACGTCGCATCGGTGTTATTTCACAAGCGAGTTGACGGCCGCTTCAACCGACGCAAAGTCGAATGATGCGCTCACTTCGGCAAACTTGCGGTCAATTTGGTCGTTACACAGGTTGCCAATGCTGCCTTCGTGGGTGTGGTTGATGTGTGTTTCGGGCACAAAACGGCCGTCTTTAATGTCGAAAGCCACCTGCTTGTAGGCATCGCGGAAAGGCACGCCCGACAGCACCAGTTTGTTCACCACTTCAACGCTGAAAGCCAACTGATATTTAGGCTCTTTCATAATGTCCTTGCGCACTTCGGTGTTTTTCAGCATCAGTTCGGCCAGGCGCAGGCAGTCTTTCAAATCGTTGATAGCGGGAATTATCTGTTCCTTAAGCAGTTGCAGGTCGCGATGGTAGCCTGATGGCAGGTTCGAGATAGTGAGCGTGATGTCGGTTGGCAGCGCCTTGATGCGGTTGCACTTGCCGCGCACAAGTTCCCAAACATCGGGATTTTTCTTGTGCGGCATAATCGACGAGCCAGTCGTAAATTCGTCGGGAAGATGCACAAAACCAAGGTCTTGCGAGTTGTACATACACATATCCATTGCCATACGGCTCAACGTCTGCGCCATTGCAGCCATTGCAAAACTCAAATCCTGTTCGGTTTTGCCGCGGCCCATTTGAGCGCACACAACATTGTAGTTCAAATCGCTGAAACCCAGCAGTTTGGTTGTGAGTGTGCGGTTGAGCGGGAACGATGAGCCGTATCCAGCCGCCGAGCCCAGCGGGTTCTGATTGATAACCTTGTAGGCCGCGCTCAGCATCCGAAGGTCATCGGTCAGACATTCGGCGTAAGCCCCAAACCACAGTCCGAACGACGACGGCATAGCCACCTGCAGGTGGGTGTAGCCAGGCATCAGGTCGTCTTTGTGTTTGTTGCTCAAGGCGATAAGCGTCTTGAAGAGCGATGCCGCAAGGTCGAAAATCTGACGGACTTCGTGGCGCAGATAGAGTTTCATATCCACAAGCACCTGGTCGTTGCGCGAGCGGCCGCTGTGAACCTTCTTGCCCATATCGCCCAGCGAGCGCGTGAGCATCAGTTCAACCTGCGAGTGGATGTCTTCAACATCGTCTTCAATCTTGAGTTTTCCTGCGGCGGCCGTGGCGTAAATCTTTTTGAGTTCGGCCAGCAGCGTGTCCAGTTCGTTTTTCTCAAGCAGGCCGATGGTCTGCAGCATTGTGATGTGCGCCATTGTGCCCATCACGTCGAACGGTGCCAGGTACAGGTCCATTTCGCGGTCGAGCCCGACGGTGAACTGCTCGACAAGTTCGTTTGTGGCAATGCCCTTATCCCAAAGTTTCATTTGTATCTGTTTTATTGTCTGATAAATAGATAGGCGCAACGCATCGCGCCACCGAGTTGTACGGCTGACAAATGTAGCAATTTAGTGCGTATTGGGCGCACCAATAAATAATGTATTGTGAATGATGCTGAATCAGGCGGTGGTGGTGGAAGCCGATTTTTCGGCCAGCAGATGAACAAGTCCGCGGTGGAATCTTCGAATCAAAAATCTGGATTTGCTGTAAACAGCGCAAGAAAAATCAAAAATCGCCAGGAAAATCAATGCCAATCGAACTATCATCTCTTTCAAATTTTATACACCGCAAATGTACGCAAGCATGGGCGATTGGTTAGTTTTATTTGACAAATAGAATGATTTGGTTGGTGAGCGGAAAAATGTGTTTTTTATCGGGTAATCTGCCAAATTCCATACTGTATTTTTAAAGAAATGACATTGTTTGAGTTATGAAAGAAAACGGTTTTTTGCCGCAAAAAAACATTTGCAAATTCGATTCAATGTTCTACTTTTGCCAACTCAAAAATTTAATGTAATTATTAAAAACTACTACAATGAAAAAGGACATACATCCCAGTGATTATCGCCTGGTCGTGTTCAAAGACATGTCGAACGGACAATTGTTCATCAACAAATCGACAGTCAACACAAAAGATACGATAGAAGTAGACGGGGTTGAGTATCCATTGGTGAAACTCGAAATCTCAAGTGCATCACATCCATTTTACACCGGTAAGATGAAATTGGTTGACACCGCAGGTCGCGTTGATAAATTCCGCAACCGCTACGCCAATTACGAGAAGAGCAAAAAGAAATAACAATTCCGTATATTTGAGACAGGCCGTTCAGTTCCGCTGGACGGCCTTTTTTATTGCCGGTTGGCAAAAAAAAGGGAACCTTGCGAGTTCCCTTCGGTCTTGTTGGTCTGTAAATATTACAGTTTGTAGATGAATCCGATTGTAACAAATCCAACAGTTGCCACGTTGCGAGTGTTCACGCCGAAATCAAAGGAATTTGTGATGTTTTTGTTATTGCTGTCATCTTTGTCTTTGATAACAGAATGTTTTGCGTTAAACGACAGGAAGTTGAGACCGCACTCGAGTTGGAAATTGTCGTTCAGACTGTAGGTCAGCATTGGCACAACATACAAGCCAATAGATGTTTCCGGGTCATCTTTAACTGTTTGGCTGCCATTGTCGTGCTTCGACGAACTGAATTCTACAGGAACACCGGCTTCGGCAAGAAGTCCGAACTTGTTGAATTCAACAAAAGTGTAGCGGGCAAACGGGGTGATGCCCAATGTGGTTTTTGTTCTTTTTGTATCAGTATCTCCAACAGTCTGCTTTGTCGACTCGTTGGTAAAATCAAGTTTGCCGCCAACTGAAAATTTCTCGCTCAACTCAAACCCAACCATCGGTGCGAATGAGAATGTGTTAACTGATGGTTTGTCAGTATCGGCCTCTTTAGTTTTTATAACGCCGCCATCGTGTGAGAAGCCAAGGCTGCCGCCAAACCAAAGTTGTGCGTTTGCTGTTGTCGCCATAGCTGCTATGGCTAAAACTGATAAGAAAAGTTTTTTCATAAAATCTAAAAGTTTTAATTATTAAACAGATACAAATATAGTGTGTTGTTGTTTTGCAAGCAAATGTTTTCTCAGCCACAAAAAAAAGACCGCCAACTCATATTGCTGACGGTCTGTTTTTGTTGATATCTTGCTGTAATCTAATTACTTCGGCAGTTTAACCCCACGTTTCTTTGCGGCTTCTTCAAGGCGCTGTTGGAATCGCGACTTGGTGGGCGCCTTCTGAACTTTGGCGGTTTTCAGGCGGTTGAGCACTTCTTCGGGATTGATTGTGCGCTTGATAATGTAGGTCTGCACAATGGTGATGAGCAGCGTCAGGAAGTAGTAGTAACTCAAGGCAGCGGCATAATCGTTGAACCAGAAGAGCATCATCACCGGCATCATATACATCATCATCTTCATACCCGGCATCTGCTGTCCGCCAGCGTTGGCCTGACCGCTCATCTTGATATAGATGATGTTGACAATGGTCATCAGCAGGCAGAAAAGGCTCACGTGGTCGCCGTACCAGGGAATGCTGAACGGCAGGTTGAGGATGGCGTCGTAGGTCGAGAGGTCGTCAACCCAGAGGAAGCTCTCGTGGCGCAACTCAATTGAGGCCGGGAAGAAACGGAACATTGCAATCAGCAACGGCATCTGCAAAAGCACAGGCAGGCAGCCGCCCATCGGGCTCACGCCGGCACGCTTGTAGAGGTCCATCATTGCCTGCTGTTTTTTCATGGCATCTTCCTGCTTCGGATATTTCTCGTTCAGCTTGTCGATTTCAGGTTTCAGGGCGCTCATCATACCCGTCGATTTGTACTGCTTGTAGGTGAGAGGGAACAATACCAACTTGATTAAAATTGTCAGAATCAGAATGATAACGCCAAAATTGTCGATGAATCGGCCAAGGAAGTTGAACACCGGAATCACAATGCCCACATTCACCCAGCGGAAGATGCTGCGGCCCAGCGGAATGATGTTCTGAAGGTCGATGTCGAGCGCTTTAAGCGTTTTGAAATGGTTCGGGCCGAAGAACATTTCCATCTGATAGTTCTCTTCGGCGCGGCCTTCATACGGAACTGACAGGTCGGCGGTGAAGTGCTTCAGATATTTCGGGCTCGCAGTTTTTTCCAACTTGAGGGCGGCGTTGGCAAAGCCGTCTTTTGAAATGATTGTCGAGTTGAAGAACTGCTGTTTGAACGACACCCACTGCAGGCGGCTGTTGACGTTTTCGCTGTCAGAGTCGCTTGTCTCGCTCAACTGCTCAACATCGTCGTTGAAGTAGCGGTAGGCGATGGTCGAGTTCATCATTTCCCACTTCTCGCCCTTTTCCTGCTGCTTGATGTACGATTCCCATTTGAGAGTGAGGTAACCCAGATTGGTTGGTACCAGTTTGTCGAGATTGTGCATCTGCACGTTGAAGCCCACAACATAACTGTCTGGGTGAATGGTGTAGATGTAATCGAGTGAGCGGTCGTTGCCGAGGTCGAGTTTGAAGGTGATGGCAAGCGAGTCGTTCTCAACTTTCGCTGTCGTGATATTTTCCGACGGTGTGAAGAAGAGTTTTCCCGTCTCGATAAGGCGGTTCTGCGCAAAGAAACTGAAGCTGAAGATTGTTGAGTCGCCATCGAAGAGCACCACCGGCAGCGAGTCGTACGAGTCGTACTCTTTCAGCGTTACTGACATGATGCGTCCGCCAAGGTTGGTGAACTTGACGCTCATCAGGTTGTTCTCGACGGTGTAGAACTCGCGCTCACCTGCGGCGCAAGCGGCAAAATCACCATATTGGTTGCGAAGCATTTCGCTTGCAGCTGAATCAGATGCTTCGGGCGACACAATCTGAGCCTGCTCGGCGGCTTCTGACTTCTGTAACTCAATTTCGAGCTGGCGCTGCTGCTCAACACGCATAATCGAATCGCGGCGTTCGCGCATACGTTGCATCTCCGCTTCCGACGGGCGGGTAAAGTAACTCCATCCCAGCAAGATGGCCATAATCAACAGTAGACCAATCCAAGAATTCTTATCCATTGTAAATCAATATTTTGCTTGTACTTTCCTTAAAAAACGGTGCAAAAGTATAAAAACGAAAACGCAAACACAAACGAAAACGCAGATACTGACAATCTTAACACCCAACACCAATAACCTATATGTCTGCGAAAAAAAATCACAAGCAGTTTCAATTATGGGTAATTATACTACCATTCGAAACACATAAAAAAGTACATTTGCGGCAATTTAGAATCATCTAAAACTATACATAAATGGATATTTTTGAAAGAATCGAGGAATCGACGGGCGGCCCGATTGGCCAGTACCGCGAGAAAGTTGAGGGTTACTACTCGTTCCCGAAACTCGAGGGCGAGATTGGCCCGCATATGAAATTCCAGGGCAAAGACGTTTTGTGCTGGAGCTTGAACAACTATCTGGGACTTGCCAACCACCCCGAAATCCGCAAGGTTGACGGCGAGGCTGCCGTTCGCTGGGGTCTGGCTTACCCGATGGGCAGCCGTATGCTCACCGGCAACTCTGAGCTGCACGAGAAACTCGAGCACATGCTTGCCAAATTCGAGAAGAAAGAGGCCGCATTCCTGTTCAACTTTGGTTATCAGGGAATTGTGTCGGCCATCGACTCTCTGTTGAGCCGCCACGACGTAATTGTGTTCGACGCCGAGTGCCACGCCTGCCTGATGGACGGCAAGCGCCTGCACCAGGGCAAGGCCTTCTCTTACAAACACAACGACATTGTGAGCTGCGAGCAGAAACTGAAAGTTGCCTGCAAAGTGGCTGAGGAACAAGGCGGTGGCGTTCTGCTCATCACCGAGGGCGTTTACGGAATGACCGGCGCTCTTGGCATTTTGGACCAGATTGCCGCTCTCAAAAAGAAATACAAATTCCGCATCATGATTGACGACGCCCACGGCTTCGGCGTGATGGGCCCCCACGGACGCGGCACGTCAGAGCACTTTGGCGTGATGGACGACATCGACATCTACATTGGCGCTTACGCGAAATCGATGGCAATCATCGGCGGATTCATCGCAACAAAAAAATCGGTTATCGACTACCTGCGCTACAATATGCGCTCGCAGATTTATGCAAAGGCTCTGCCTATGCCGATTGTTGAAGGCTGCATCAAGCGTCTCGAGATTATCGACAGCCCCGAGGGCGACGAGCTGCGCCAGAAGCTGTGGACCATCACCCGCCGCTTGCAGGACGGTTTCCGCAATCTTGGCTTCGACATTGGCCCGGCCGAGGCGTGCGTTTCGCCGGTTCACATTCAGGGCGGCCCCGAGCAGGCAACCGCAATGGCCTACGACCTGCGCGAGAACTACAAGATTTTCTGCTCGATTGTGGTTTACCCTGTAATTCCGCCGGGAATGGTTATCTTCCGCATCATATCAACCGCCGCTCACTCAATTGAGGACGTTGATTACACGCTGAACGCATTCAAGGAAATCAAAGAGAAACTCGACAAGGGATACTACGACAACGTGGGTATCCAAGCTAAAGCTGATTTAATGGACTAGGCTGATTGCTAATATTTTTCAAAAGCCGCGCTCGTTTAGGGTGCGGCTTTTTTGTTTGCCCATTAACCTTTATGAACTATTGTGGTTAAATCACTATTTTATTTTATTCCAAAATGATTCATTCTCAAACTTATCTGTATATCGATATTCCAATGCATCATGTGGGAATGAATCAGGCATTATCAAGTATTTAATATACGTACCATAATCAAATGCGAATTGGTTCCGCTCACTATCATAATAAATTGATTTATATTCCGTTTGGTCTTCCCATAAATAAGCATACTTTGAAGACGATGCATCAATGATTATAAATTTATTTTTTCCATACAATTCCCGTATCGCCAAAATATATCTTCCATCATCTGAAATAACTCGCATTTCAGCACCTATTGCCACGGGAATACGATTATTCTCATCATACAACTTTGACTTGTATATGGCAAAGGAATAATCTTCCGTACCATCCTTCAAATCAGTAATATACTCAGTGCAGAATAGTGAACTGTCCCTAATTATTCTATAATCAACACACTTCTCAATTTCTATTGTTTGTTTTTTGATGTGATTTAAATCTTGTATGTCGAAAATGTCAATGGGTTTATAACTGTCATCATATCCATATGGTGGATAATACAACATTTGATATACAACCTTTGTTCCGTCTTTTGAAAAATTAAGATTTATAGGGTCGTCAATAAAACATTTAGTTTTTGTCAAAAGATACGATTGATTATCTTTATATAACCAGATATCTGTGTGATTTTCTATTGTATCTCCTATAATATTTCCCCAAAAACCTTCTATTAAAAATGCATTTTCGAAAGCACGGATACTTACAATACCATTTCTTACGTCAATGTCCATTTTTTTGTAATCTGTCTTTATTGTACTGTTTTTACCAAAAGAATCTTTCAATACAACTACTTTAATATTATCATACCGATTACTATCAGTAGCACATGCTGAAATACAGATTGTCAATAAACAGATTGTCAAATATTTATTCATATTATTGCTGATTAATCAAGTTCGGAACCACTTTCAGCGCTTCGGCGATAATTTCGGCGTGGTCGAAGGCGAGGGGCGGCAGATTGTTGATTGGAAACCAACGCAAGGTTTTGGCATCGTCGGCAGCGGCGGCTTTTTCGGGTGTGTCGCAGAGGCCCCAATAGGCAACGGTTATGGTGTGCCCGCGCGGGTCGCGGCCGGGGCGGCCAAAGGCGCCAATCTGCTGCAGGGCAATGCCGGTGAGGCTTGTCTCTTCGCGCAGCTCGCGGGCGGCGGCATCGGGCAGGTCTTCGTTCTCATCGACAAAGCCGCCGGGCAGGGCCCAACAACCGGCAAACGGGTTGTTACGGCGTTCAATGAGCAGAATCTCGGTGTCTTTGGCGGTGCGGTGCAAAATGACCATATCAACCGTTACTGCCGGGCGCGGATATTGGTAGGTGAACATAATGGTTGGCGTTTAAATGACTCGGTATTTCTCGAGTTGGTTGACTATCAGGTTGAAAACATCGTCGGGCGGTAGCATTTGATTGTCGGCGCCGTAGCATTTTATCAGCTCAAAGTTTTTTTCGGTTGCGGCAAGGTCGAGATACTCGCGGCGCACCTGTTCCTGAAAGTTGAGGTCGGCTTCGTGAATGTCCTGCTTGCCTTGCAGATAGCGGCGGTCGTCGCCTTCGCGGTGGGCGGTCAGGCTCTTGGTGGTGAAACTGAACGGCACGTCAAGGAACAGTGTCAAATCGGGTTGCGGAATGTGGTAGTAGTAGAATTCCAAATCTTTAATCCATTGGCGCAGTTCGGTTTTCTTGGCGGCATCGGCAATTTTAGCACCTTGGAAAGCAAGGTTCGAGTAGACATAGCGGTCGATAATGACAAGTTTTCCATCGGTCAGCCATTGGCGAATGGTTTGCTGTGCATCGTTGCGGTCGCCGGCGTAAATGAGCGCCACCAAGTAGGGGTTAACCTGATTGTTCGCACCCAAATCGCCACGC
Source organism: Salinivirgaceae bacterium (assembly GCA_017527435.1). GTDB lineage: Bacteria > Bacteroidota > Bacteroidia > Bacteroidales > SZUA-534 > RUG13583. The sequence goes on along the minus strand of JAFXQB010000001.1, from coordinate 597,435 downwards.
AGAAACATCGAGACGAGATTGCCGAAAACACCTTCATCGACACGCGGAAAATGCAGATACTCGAATGGTATGTTTCTATCGTCGAGTAACTTGCGCAGTTTGTTAAGTTGTGTCGACTTGCCTGCGCCGTCAAGTCCTTCGATAACTATGAATGCCATTTTCTACTTTTTAAGAGCGCATAAAGGTAAGAAAAAACGCTCACCGCCGCCAAAGCACAAAATCGGGCTTGAGGATAAAGGTGAAGGCGTAGGTGTAGTCGAACGCTGAATTTTTAAGGTCGTAGTAGCCGACGGCTGTCAAAGCGGCTGTGAAATAATTGGTTATCTCTTTGGCGAGATTCAGTTCGGCGGTGAGCATACTGCGTCGCTTCTGGTCGGTGGCGCCGTCGTACGAGAGGCTCATATACATTGGGTTGCCCTGCTGGGTTATGAAACCGTCGGCAAGCCAATAGCCAACTGTCAGGCTGCTTTGGCCGTGCATCAGACTCACATCGGACAGCCAACCCCAACCGCTGTGGTAGAGGCTTTCGGGCGTGGGCGAATTGTCTTTGTAACCAATCACTTGCGACGACACGCCAATGCCACTTACAAAACCGCTGGTGTGGCGAGTGAGCCGCGCGCCGCCCGAGACGTAGTAGAACAGCCGCATCGGGGTGGTGTCGGTATCTATCTGTCCGCCACGGTGGAAGATGGTGAACGAAGCGGGCAACTCAACTTCGAGCGCATCGGTGGCCAAAGCCTTCCAACCAACCGACAATCCGCCGTAAATCTGTTCTTTCTTGTTGTCGCTGTGGAAGATAAAGTCCTGCCAATCGACCCACACATCAGTAAAAAGACGGCTGGTGTTGTACACAATCTGCATTCCGTTCTCGTAGTTGTTGGTGAGTTGGCGCTCGCGGAACATAATGGGATCGGGCAGGCGGTGGAAACTGGCACCGTCGATTGTGCCCATTGTGACGGCCGATTTGTCGGTGTGCCAAGTGACGGAATAGACTGGCAAACAGTCGGTAAACTTGTCGAGGCCCGAATATTTGGTGAGCCGCACGCCCGCCTTCGCCTTTATGTTGGGCGAGAAATGATACTCGAGCGCTGGCTGCAGATTGTAGCCAATGAGGGTGTAGCCTTCAACTATCGGACCAAAGAACTCGTTGTTCCAAAGGAAGTTATAGTTGTCAATGGTCAAATGCAGCGCCGCCGAATCGGCCTTCAGCAATCGTTCAACATCGCTCTCGGCGGAAAAGTATTGAGCGGTGGTGGCGCCTGGAATTAGAAAAATATAAATCGCTATAACAGCGTCCCGTAAATATCTCATAATCTTTTCGTTTTATGCGTCTGAAAGACGCGATTTGCATAACCGGCAGTAAGCGAAGCGCAACTGCCGGCCTACAACCCACAAAGAAAAACACTCTGAAAGAGTGAACCTAATCTTTCAGAAAATATTTCTCATCTATCTGGATTCCACTTTCTTCAATAAAACGTCTGTACTCACTTTCGAATGTTTCCACCTTATGGTGTTCCTTTTGATTTTTGATATAATTGATGACGGTTTCCTTTTCTTTCAAACTGTATGTAAACGCAGCATAACCTTCGGCCCAACCCTGAAAATTAGGAAACTCGCTGTTTGTTTTGAGCCATTTGCTTGTCGCGATTTTCAACTCTTGCATAAAAGACGCCACAGACAGCATCGGTGGCAAATCAACGAGCATATGAATATGATTCGGCATTCCGCCAATTCTGTATAAAACGGCATTTTTATTATTCACGAATCCCAATATGTAGGCATATAAATCTTTCTCGTGAGATTCGGGAATGGTATTCAAACTGCATTTTGTGCGGAAAACAATGTGGTATAAAAAGCGAGTGTAACTCATTGTGTAATTGTTTTATGTTCAATCTTTCAGATTGTTTCTTTTTCCCGTTATCTTACCACGGATTGCGCTTCGCTTATCCGCGGTTATGCAAGTTTTGTCCTTCGGACAATGCCTAATTTCCAAATCCTATATCGAATTTTCAGAATCAATCAAAACAGCGTCCCCTGCTGCGGGTCGGGGCTGAAACGGGTGCGGCCGAGGTGCTTGTAGGCTTTGTCGGTGGCTTCGCGGCCGCGGGGCGTTCGCTTGATAAACCCTTCCTGAATGAGGAACGGCTCATAGACTTCTTCCACGGTGCCGCCATCTTCGCCCACGGCTGTGGCAATGGTGGTTATGCCCACAGGTCCGCCTTTGAACTTGTCGATAATGGTGGTGAGTATGCGGTTGTCCATCTCGTCGAGGCCGTACTGGTCGATATTCAGGGCGCGAAGAGAGAACTGCGCAATCTTGAGGTCGATATGGCCCGAGCCTTTCACCTGCGCAAAATCGCGCACGCGGCGCAAAAGGGCGTTGGCGATACGCGGCGTTCCGCGGCTACGCGACGAAATCTCAAATGCCGCATCGTCGTCAATCGGCACCTGAAGGATTGATGCCGAGCGTTTTACGATTTTCTTCAGTGTTTCGGCGTCGTAATACTCAAAATGCAGATTGATGCCGAAACGGGCGCGCAACGGACTTGTGAGCAATCCTGCACGGGTGGTGGCGCCAACCAATGTGAATGGGTTGAGCGACAACTGCACCGAACGGGCGGCTGGACCCTTATCTATCAGAATATCAATCCGAAAATCTTCCATCGCCGAATAGAGATACTCTTCGACAACGGGGTTGAGGCGGTGAATCTCATCGATAAAAAGCACATCGTTTGGCTCAAGGCCTGTGAGGATTCCCGCAAGGTCGCCTGGCTTGTCGAGCACGGGGCCCGAGGTGATTTTGAAGCCCACGCCAAGCTCGTTTGCCACAATGTTGGCAAGAGTGGTTTTGCCCAATCCTGGGGGGCCGTTGAGCAGCAGGTGGTCGAGCGGCTCGCCGCGCATTTTGGCGGCCTGCACAAAAACTTTCAGGTTCTCAAGAATACGCGCCTGTCCGTTGAAGTCGTCGAACGTGAGCGGCCGCAACTTGTTTTCGTACTCTTTGTCAGATATTATAGTGGCATTCTGCCGTATGTCAAAACTTTCGTCCATAGGCGGCAAGATAGTGGAAAAGTTGCAAGTAGGAAGCCTGTAGCCTAAATTTTTCTACATTTGCCCACAATAATTGAAAATCAACGCAAATGTCTCGAGAAAATTTCGGTTCGCGGTTTGGCGCGATAATGGCGCTGGCAGGTTCGGCGGTGGGGCTGGGCAACATTTGGAAATTTCCTTACGAGGCCGGCAGCAACGGCGGCGGCGCCTTTATGCTGGTCTATTTGTTTTTCGTCTTTGTCATCGGCATTCCGGTGATGCTGTCGGAATTTGTGATTGGCCGCCGCGGACAGCGCAACCCCTTCGGCTCGTTCAAGACGCTGGCGCCTGGCACGCGCTGGTTCTGGTTTGGCGGACTGTCGATTTTTGCCGCAGCCATCATTCTGTCGTACTACGGCACAGTGGCAGGCTGGACGCTCGAGTATGTGGCCTACGCCATCGGCGACACGTTCCACGGCCGCTCGTCGGAAGACATTGGGCAACTTTTCAGCGATTTTGTGAGCAACTCATACAAGCCGCTGCTCTGGCAGGTGGGCTTTATGGTGCTGTGCGGAATAATCATAATGTCGGGTGTGAAAAACGGCATTGAGCGGTGTGTGAAAACGATGATGCCCGCCCTTTTTGTGCTGATTCTGCTTCTCGACATCCGCGCCTGCACGCTCGACGGCGCCGCCGAAGGATTGAAATTCCTGTTTGTGCCCGATTTCAGCAAACTCACCTTCAACAGCGTCCTGAACGCGCTCGGACAGTCGTTCTTCTCGCTCTCGCTCGGAATGGGCGCACTGATGACGTACGCTTCGTATATATCACGGAATGAGAATCTTACTGGCATTTCGGTGCGCGTGGTCGTGGCCGACACGTTTGTCTCAATTCTTGCGGGAATGGCCATTCTGCCTGCCGTGTTCGCCTTCGGTGTTGACCCGTCGGCGGGTCCGAACCTTGTCTACATCACGCTTCCGCAGGTGTTCGACGCAATGCCGCTGGGCTACGTTTGGGGCATTGTCTTCTTTGTGCTGCTCACCTTCGCCGCACTCACATCAGCCATTTCGCTGCTCGAGGTTTGTGTGGCTTATCTGACTGAAGAACTGAAATTTAAACGCCTTTCGGCAACGGCATTGTCCACAGGTGTGATAGCCGCGCTGGGCGTTCTCTGCACGCTCTCGTTCGGTCCGATGCGCGACTTCACCATTTTCGGCCGCACCTTCTTCGATGCCTTCGACGCCTTGAGTTCGAACATTGTTCTGCCCGTGGGCGGCATTTTCATCTGCCTGTTTGTGGGCTGGAAGATGAAGACGATGAGCGTCTATTCCGAACTGTCGAGCGGCGGCCGCTACCCGATGGGAATGTTCCGCATTTTTATGTTCATTGTCAAATACATAGCGCCTGCGGCAATATTGCTCATTTTGCTGGGGGCGATTGGGATTGTTAAGTAATAAGTTTTAAAGTTTTAAGTTATAAGTAGTGAGCGAAGTGGCATAATTGATTTGATAATGAAACGCACCCTTCTGACAATATTATTTCTTCTGCTGTTGCTGCCGGCGCAAGCGCAGATTGACATAAATCACTATCTGCGTGAAGGTTACGCTGACCTTAACAAATCGAACTACACAAGCGCCATCAACCGCTTCAACACCATAATTCAGGTGAAGCCCGAAATGCTCGAACCCTACTATTTCCGCGGCTTCTGCAAGCTTCGGCTCGACGATTATCAGGGTGCTTACGCCGATTTTCAGCGGGTGGTTGAGCTGAATCCCTATTTTGCCGACGGCTACCGGCTGCGCGGTGTCATCAAGTCGCTGCAGCAGGACTATCAGGACGCAATGGAAGATTTCGCGAAAGCGCTCGAACTCGACCCGGCCAACATCGACATCTACACAAGCCGCGGCTATGCCTACACGGTAATGAAGAACTATGAGCTGGCTGTTGCCGATTTCGACGAGGCTCTGAAGGTCAACAGGGATTTTGCGCCCGCTTATTTTTCGCGGGGCTACGCCAAAATGTGCATCGACGACTTTGACGGCGCAATCGACGATTTTACCAAAGGCATCAAGCTGAATCCGTACAAGCCCGGCGGGTACGCGCAGCGGGCGCTGGCTTACTGCGAGAAGGAAGATTACGGGCTGGCTATTGCCGATATGGACCACGCCGTGGAACTCGACCCGCAGAATCCGGAATTGTATTTTAACCGCGCCATAATCCGTTATAAATCAAATAATTTAACGGGAACAATGGACGATTACAACAAGGTTCTGGAACTGAATCCCGACAATGCGCTCACATATTACAACCGCGCCATTCTGAACACCGAGATTGGCAAGACGGCCGAGGCGGTGGCCGACTATTCGAAGGTCATCGAGTTGAGTCCGCGCAACATTCTGCCGTATTTCAACCGTGGTGCGGTGAAGTTTGAGTCGGGCGACTACCGTGGCGCCATCGACGACTGGACTCTGGCCATCGGCATTTTCCCCGATTTCGCGAAAGCGTATCAGGCGCGCAGTTCGGCGCGCTACCAGATTGGCGACTATGCCGGCGCCAAAGCCGACGAGCGGACGGCCAAACTGAAGATTGACGAGTATATGCAGCGCACGGCGGGCGACTCGCTGCTGGCCGATTTTGCCGACACATCGTACAATTTCCGCAAGGTGATTGAGTTCGACAGCGACTTCTACCGCGCCGATATGGACGACGGCGAGGTGCAGAACCGCCGCGTGGTCATCGACCTGAAGCCGCTCATTCTGCTAACCGCCAAAATGCCCGGCGACGACCGCGTGATTGCTGTCTATCTGCCAAGTCTTGAGCAACTTAATCAGAAAAGTCCCACCGGTTTCGGGCTCGCCTTTGCCGACCATCAGGCCGACCTTTCGGTGGACACCGTCCGCTATCTGCTCAACCAAACCGAGCAGACCAAGCTGCAATCGAATTTCGACTGCGGGCTGTATTTCCATCAGGGAATGCTGAACAGCGTGGTGCACAACTACAATCAGTCGATAAAATCGTACTCGTCGGCCATCAGCATCGACCCGAAGTTTGAGCTGGCCTACCTGAACCGTGCCGCCACGCGCTACCTTATGATTGAGTACATCAACTCGCTCGACGATATTTCGCCCATCGTCACCATCGGCGGCAACAACAACGCGCCCCGCGCCGAGGTGAAATACGAGGTGCAGACCGATTATTCGGAAGTGATTGAGGACCTTGACGTTGCCATTCAGCTCAACCCGCAGCTGGGCATCGCCTACTACGACCGCGGCAACGTGAAATGTATGTCGAAGGATTTTGCCGGCGCCATCGACGATTACACGCGCTCGATTGAGGTCGGTCCCGAACTGCCGCAAGCCTACTATAATCGCGGTTTAACACTTATCTATTTGAAAGATAAGGAAAAAGGTTGCTATGACATTAGCAAGGCTGGCGAAATGGGCATCGAGGACGCATACGCGGTGTTGAGGAAATATTGCAAGTGAGGAAGGGATAGGGGACGCCGGATTCCCAAAATAGCGTAAGTTTTTGTTTTTGTTTTTCGTTTCCCGTTAGCGTTTTTCGTTTACGTTTGCGTCAAAAAAAACGGCAATGACCTATCAGCAAGCAATCGATTTTTTGTTTACGCAACTGCCACTTTATCAGAATATTGGCACTGATGCCTACAAGCCCGGACTTGACAATACGCAGGCTTTGGACGAATATTTCGGTCATCCGCATCTGAAGTTCCGCACAGTGCATGTGGCCGGAACCAACGGCAAGGGTTCGGTGTCACACATCACGGCGGCAATTCTGCAGAAGGCCGGCTACAAGGTTGGGCTCTACACGTCGCCGCACCTGAAGGATTTTCGCGAGCGCATCCGCATTGATGGCGAAATGATTCCCGAAAGCGAAGTGGTTGGTTTTGTTGAGCGCCATCAACAGAAAATCAGTGAGATAGCACCGTCGTTTTTTGAGATGGCCACACTGATGGCTTTCGACTGGTTTGCCCGCAACGCCATTGATGTGGCGGTTGTTGAAGTGGGTTTGGGCGGTCGTCTCGACTCAACAAACATCATAACGCCATTGGTATCAGTCATTACCAACATCAGTTTCGACCATACAGCGATGCTTGGCGACACGCTGGCGGCCATTGCAGGAGAGAAGGCCGGAATCATCAAGCCGGGTGTGCCGGTGGTGGTGGGGCAGACCGATGCCGAAACGGCGCCAATTTTTGAAGCGAAAGCCGCTGCCGAAGGTTCGCCGCTCGTCTTTGCCGACCAAATCCGCAGTGTCGAGAGCGCCACACTCACAGCCGACCGTCTTAACCTTGCCATCAGCCACAACGGAAAGCCCGAATACGACTGCCTTTCGCTCGACTTGGTGGGCTGCTACCAACGCAAAAATATTCTGACGGTTCTGGCGGCGTTCGATGTTCTGCGCCGCAAACTCACCGTCAGCAACTATGATATTCTGGCAGGTGCGGTTTCGACCATTGCCACCACAGGCCTGAAAGGCCGCTGGCAGAAACTTGCCGACTGTCCGCCAACATACTGCGACACCGGCCACAACGACGATGGCATCCGACAAGTTGTTGAACAGTTGAAATTGCAGAAATACAACCATTTACATATTGTTATCGGCATGGTTAGCGACAAGGATCACGCAAAAGTGCTTCGTCAGCTTCCAACCAACGCCACCTATTATTTTACAAACGCCCAAGTGCCGCGTGCGCTCAAGGCAGAACAGCTTGCCGAGAAAGCTGCCGCTTTTGGCCTGCACGGACAGTGCTATCCGTCAGTGCCTGAAGCAATTGCCGCAGCCAAAAAAAATGCCGCCCCCGATGATTTCATCTTCATTGGCGGCAGCACGTTCACTGTGGCAGAGATTCCAGGGTTGTAATCGATAAAAATGTAGCGACACGATTAATCGTGTCGCTACAAACAATTACGCATTCAATTATTTAGAACACCTGTTTCGCATTCACGGTTTTGTGAGTGTGGTCGATGTCGTAGTCGAAGGTCATATTGCCTGAAACGCGGTACATTTTTATCGAGTTGAGTGGCAACCAGACCTGGTCATTACCGTACTGCGAGCCCGAAAGGAACTCAATCAGCGCGTTGCCGGTGTTGTAAACCGAAATCTTCATTTTTGAGTTGTTCTCAATTTTGATGTTGCTGAAAACCGCAGGTTGACCATCCTTGGTACGTACGGTTACAATGCCCTGACCGTTCCGAATCAGTTCGATGTTGCCAAACTGGTTGTAGATGTCGGGCGATTTGGTGCTGAACGACGGATTGTCCTTGTTCAGACTCTCTTGCATCAGTTTGCCAGACAGCGAGTTTGCTTTGCCCGATGCCTGTCCGACTAAATTGAGCAATCCGGCTATCGATGGTGCTGTTGGTTCTTCCATATCAGTAGCGTCGCGGCCTGTAACCACAAATCCGCTTCGGCGGGCCACGCTCTCATACGATTTTTTGTTTATGCCAACTGATGCCAGCAACGAGCCGGTAAGGAACGGATTTCCTTCGTTGTCGACATGGATTCCGTAGTCGGTCATATCTTCCGATTCGGCGTAGGAGCGGGTCCAGAGTCGCTTGCCGTTCTTGTCGAATTGTGCGGCGAAGGTATTGTTGATGCTGTCCATCTGCCCAATGCTGGCCTGGTTGATCCAAGCCAATTGTCCGCTGCGCGAGCATTTGGCAATGAAGAAATCGCCGTCGGCGGCTTTCAGTTTCTGCCCGGCTACTGTCATCTCGCCGTTGAACGAGCCAGAAAAGTAGAAGCAGTCGTCATCGCTGAGCACAATGTTGTAGGCCACATCATCGGCATTGCTGCCAATGCGGTACAGAAAATCAACAGTGTTGTCGGCCGTTATTTTGGCGATGAAAATATCGGTTCCTTGCGAGTTGAGCTGGCGGCCCATAAAATCAACCTGACCATTGAAATATCCGCACAGATAGGCGTCGCCGCGGCCGTCGAAGGCTATGTTACGCTTGTTGTCGCCCTGATATAGCCCGTATTTGTTGGCAATCTTCCAGAGTTTTCCGGCGCGGCTGGCCAGATTCGGCTGAGTGGCGTTTTCAATAATCACCGCACCTGCATCGGCAAACTGCGGCATTGCCATGCCCACTGGCGCACCAATGTAAGTGGGGTCGCAGATGGTGTAGCGGACGCCGTTGTACTCAACATAATTGCCTTCAACATCACCGTTGAAACGCACTGCAGTGGCCATGTGGCCGGGGTAGTTTAGTCCGATGACGTCGAGCCCAGTGAGTTGCTTAACCAGCCAAGCATAGAGTACCGAGCGGTCTTCACAGTCGGAATATTGATAGTGGAACATCTCGTCGGGGAAGAAGAATTTCTCGTGACCAAACTGCTGTTCGTCAGTCTGATAGTCGAAGGCTTGCACAAACTTGAGTAACAGCCCGGCGGCATCGGTAGCGTCCATTCCGCTCACAAGCGGCATCAGCGCTGTTGAGAGCGACTCTTTGGTGGCGCGTCCCATGGTGGCGTCGAAGTATATTTTGATGTCGGCCTGCGGGTAATCGTTGTAGAAATCAATCAGATTCTTGTCATATTTAATCTCGAATTCGTGGCGCTCATCGTCGAACTCAAAGCCCACCTTGCGTGTCTTTAGCTGTTCGGCGCCGCTCATCGGCCTGTAGATGTTCAGGTCGGCCACGGTGCGTGCTTCCTGAAAATCGCGGTTATAAGTGTAAACATCTGTGGCTGAACCGTCAACCATGTAATAGCGCTGGTTGTTGAAACTGAAATAAGGCATTCCATAGATGCTGTTCGACGCGGCCATCAGCAGGTAGAGTTTGTTTCCCTTGTAGGCTAGGCGCGCCTTGTAGTTGGCCTTGGTCATCAGAAACCACGTTAGCAGCACCGAGCTGTTGGCGTTGCCGGTAATTTTCTCGGCCGATTTTTTAGTCAGCATATAGAATCCCCAATCGTTCAGGTTCAGTTGGTTCTGCCATTTCAGTAGGTCGCTGATGGTGCAGCTGTAGTTGGTCTTGCTCAACTGGTCCCAAAGGTCGCCGATGTTCTGCTCGTTGATGGTGCCCACCTGTGCGGCTTCAGTCCGGTCGTATCTGATGTTCAGATTGTTACCGTAAAAACTAACATTGGCTGTGGCTGGTTTGAACCCTTTTGCGTCCGATTTCGACAGCAGCGGCAGACGCGGTGTTTCGGCGCACGACTCAATTGTTTCAGCCTTATCAATTTTCAGTTGCTGCGTTTTCACAGGTTCCGACTGATAGACGGGTTTTGTGACAGGCTTCGGTGCGTCGGGCTTCAGCAAGTCTTCGGTCGACTTGTAGTTTTTCCACTCTTGTTTCAGGAAGTCGCTGAACTCGGCATCCATCTTGCGGATTTCTTCGTCGCGTTCTTTCACAAATTGTTCGAAACTTTTCTTTTCATTTTCAATGAATTCCTGTTGTTCTTTGCGCTGTTGCGCCGCCCATTCTTCAAAACCCTGGGCGTTTGCGTTTGCCGCGATGCCCATAACCATGGCGGCCGCCATCATCATTCCAATGTGTTTTTCAGTTTTCATTTTCAATCTTTTTCTAAGGTTCGATTCAACAGTTACAAGATGCTATCATCAGCCAAAAGGTTGCGTGGTTGCTTTTTTTCTTTCGCTGATGTGTCTGTTACAGTGTTTTTGCCGGGTCGGTCAGCTGGTCGCCATAATAGACTTCGTAGTGCAGATGGTTGCCGGTGGATGTACCGGTCGAGCCCACGTAGCCAATCAGGTCACCCTTCTTCACCTTCGCATTGGCGCTGACAACCATTCTCGACATATGCGCGTAGCCGGTCTTGTAACCGTTCTGGTGGTTCAGTTTGATGAAATTGCCGTATCCGTTGCACACGCCCGCAAAGGCCACAATGCCGTCGGCGGTGGCGTAGATGGGCGTTCCGTTGGGTGCGGCAAGGTCAACCCCCTTGTGGAAACTCTTTCGGCTGTAAACCGGATGGATTCGCTCACCAAACGGCGACGATATGCGGCTATAGTCGCATGGCTTGCCGCTCGGAATGTTGCCTGCCTTGGCTTCGGATTTCTTTGGTTCGGCCTTTGGCGCCGGATCGTTTTTCGGTTGTTCAGCCTGAACCTCCGGTTCCGTCTTGGCGGGCTCGGTCTGGTTGATGACGTCAGCCACCACAGCGGCAAGTTTGTTGGTTGCGTCAATCACCTGGTGCGAGTTGGCTTCGCTGGTGGTTGTGCCGGCAATCTGTTTCATCAGGTCATCAGCCGTTGTGTTGGCCACGGCCTGCTTGTCGTCTTTTGCATTTTTAATAAGTATGTCCGATTTGACAGTCGATTTCGGCGCCTTTGCCTTGCTGGTGTTCTCAATGTTGTCGTCAGACTGCATCAGGCTGATTGATGAAATCTCGGAATCGTACATCCGGTTCATCGCGCGTTTGTAGTCTTCAACCGTCTGCTCGTACTCGTTCCGCAAGGCTTCAATTCCTTGCTGGCGCTCTTTGGCGAATTGCTCAAACTCTTCGTTCTGCTGTTTGACAAACTCTTCGAAACTTTGCGCCTGTGCGGTCTGTGCCATTCCTGCAACCATCAGTACGGCGGCTGCGAGCAGAAAATATTTTTGTTTCATATCAGTGCGTTTTTTCAATTTGAAAGATAGCGAAATTTTATGTACGTCAAACAAAATCTCGGCTTCGGTGCCGGTAGGACAAAAAATCTTGAAAAAAAATTTCGTGCCAACTGCAACCTTTTCGGTTATTTTGCATCATATAGTCAGAAAACAGGGCGGAATTGTGCCCGTATGTTAAACTTAACTATTTCGAATATGAAACGGAAAATTCTATCAATGTTTGTGTTAGCGGCCGTGGCCACAAGTTTCTCGGCCTGCGAAGTGGACGACGACCACTTACGAAACGAGACACGTGAAGATGTGGATTGGAGCATCGCCAAAGTTACCATTTACGAAGACGATTGGAACTACAAGACAAGCCGCGACGGTTCAAGCTACTACTATGCCGACGTGAAAGTCAACGAAATAAACAACCGAGTGTATAAGGGCGGCCTGATATGCTGCTACATGTACGATGGCGACGATATGCAGACTCAGTTGCCTTGCACACGTTATCTGACCGATGGCACCAACTATTGGACACGCACCATCGACTACGACTTCTATAAAAAAGGTGTTACCATTTACGTTACTGACTTTTTGCCTGACGGCGAAAAAGCTGAAAATCCGGGCAAGATGACATTCCGGATTGCGGTTCTCGAGTGATAGCTGAGTGCAACATCGGAATAAATCACCGCAGACGGCACAGCACAGTTTGTTGCCGTCTGCGTTTTTTCTGCCATCTGTAATTCTCGGTTTTCCAACATTTCATCCTTCCTGATTCCACTCTCAACAGCCAACTCACACTCGTTGAACACATTGATTGGCAACGTGCTACGTAATCCACGTAAAGCCCAAGGGCGCAAGGTTGCGGGTTTTTCGGTTTATATATTTTTGACCCGCGAAAATGAATTGCAAACTTTAAAAACATAAAACAATGTCAGACATCTTAAATGTAGAAGTTGACGAGTTTATGGCGAAACTTATCGCCAAAAACCCAGGTGAAACCGAGTTCCACCAAGCTGTACGGGAAGTTGTTGAGTCGCTTATGCCATTCATCAACGAGAACCCGAAGTACAAACAAGGAAAGATTCTTGAGCGTATGGTTGAGCCAGAGCGCGTGATTATGTTCCGCGTTCCCTGGTTGGACGACAAAGGCGAGATTCAAATCAACCGCGGTTTCCGCGTTCAGATGAACAGCGCCATCGGCCCCTACAAAGGAGGCTTGCGTTTCCACCCAACCGTTAACCTGGGTATCCTGAAGTTCCTGGCTTTCGAGCAGGTGTTCAAAAACAGCCTTACCACTCTGCCGATGGGCGGTGGCAAAGGTGGTTCTGATTTCGACCCGAAAGGCAAATCGGACAACGAGGTTATGCGCTTCTGCCAGAGCTTTATGACCGAGCTCAGCAAGCACATTGGCGCTGACACCGACGTTCCTGCAGGTGATATAGGCGTTGGCGGCCGCGAGATTGGCTACCTGTTTGGCCAATACAAACGCTTGCGCAACGAGTTCACCGGCGTTTTGACCGGCAAAGGCCTGAACTGGGGTGGCTCACTCATCCGTCCTGAGGCTACTGGTTACGGCGTGGTTTACTTCGCACAAGAGATGCTGAAGACCAAGAACGACGACATCAAAGGCAAGACAGTCTGCGTTTCGGGTTCGGGCAACGTTGCTCAATATGCTGTTGAGAAACTCATCCAACTCGGTGCAAAACCTGTTACAATGTCTGACTCGTCGGGCTTCATCTACGACCCGGACGGCATCACCAAAGAGAAACTCGACTTCGTCTTCAACTTGAAGAACGTTCGCCGCGGCCGTATCTCGGAATATGCTACCAAATTCGGTGTTAAATACTTCGAGGGACAACGTCCTTGGGGCATCAAGTGCGATGTTGCAATGCCTTGCGCTACTCAGAACGAAATCAACGAGGCTGAAGCTAAACAATTGGTTGCCAACGGTGTTAAGATTGTCTGCGAAGGCGCAAATATGCCGTCGACAGCTGAGGCAGTTGAGGTATTCCAGAATGCCAAAATCCTTTACTCACCGGGCAAGGCTTCGAACGCCGGTGGTGTTGCAACTTCAGGTCTTGAGATGACTCAGAACTCTGAGCGTCTGCCCTGGACACGCGAGGAAGTTGACGCACGTCTGCACCAGATTATGATTAGCATCCACCAGACTTGCGTTAAGTACGGCAAAGAGGCCGACGGCCACATCAACTACGTGAAGGGCGCCAACATAGGCGGCTTCATCAAGGTTGCCGACTCAATGCTCGACCAAGGTCTTGTATAACCTATAATATTACAATACAGTGAGGAGCGTCCGGCGTTTGTCGGGCGCTTTTTTTATGCTGTTTGAGTAATGAGGAAAGTGTAATGAGTAATGAGTAATGATGGGCATTTTCAGGCTCGACATATTATTCTTTCTTATTCTTTACACTCTACTCTTTACACATTACTCTTTATATTTGCCCCTAAAAATTACCGCAATGAAGATTAGAGTAGGATTCGGACTGGATGTCCATCAGCTTACCGAGGGCCGCAAGATGGTTGTTGGCGGCATCGAGGTTCCGCACACAAAAGGGCCGCTCGGCCATTCCGACGGCGACACGCTCATTCACGCCATCTGCGACGCTCTGCTGGGCGCGGCCAATATGCGCGACATCGGCTATCATTTTCCCGACACGTCGGCAACATTTGAGAACATCGACAGCAAAATCTTACTGAAAAAAACGGTCGGCTTGATAGCTGAAAAGGGTTACCGAATCGGCAACATCGACTCAACAATCTGTCTGCAACGGCCCAAAATAAAGGATTTTATACCGCAAATGCAGAGTACTTTGGCCGAAGTGTGCGGCATCAGCACCGACGACATCTCAATCAAGGCCACCACCACCGAAAAACTCGGATTCGAAGGCCGCGAGGAAGGAATGTCGGCTTACGCTGTGGTGCTGATTCAGAAGGATTAAGGCGGAAAATAAAAAGCGGCAAGTGATAATCGTTACGCAAACCTTAATACAATTGCCGCCGTTTTCAAAAACAAACTGATAATGAAACCTATAATCACAATTTTGTTGCTTGTCATTTCAAACACGTTTATGACATTTGCATGGTATGGCCACTTGAAATTCGGCGAAATGCGCGGATTCAAAGACCTTGGGCTTTGGGCTGTGATACTCATCAGCTGGGGCATTGCGCTCTTTGAGTATTGCTTTCAGGTGCCGGCCAACCGCATTGGGTCAAACATCAACGGCGGTCCGTTCAGCCTTATCCAATTAAAAGTGATTCAGGAAGTTGTGTCGCTGACGGTTTTCACAATCTTTACCATTGTGCTTTTCAAAACCGAGACTTTCCGCTTGAACCACATCATTGGATTCGGCTTCTTGATTTTGGCTGTCTACTTCATTTTCAAGAAGTAACGATTGTTTTCGCACTAAATCGTGAAACTTGACTTTTATTTCTACATTTGCACAAAAACTATAAGCAATGGATTACAACACAAACCGAAAGAAATTGGAATTGCCGGAATACGGCCGTAATGTGCAGAATATGGTGGACATCATCAAAAACACCCCTGACCGCGCCGAGCGTAACCGATTGGCAAAGAGCACTATACAGCTGATGGAAAATATGAATCCGCAGTTGCGTGACGTGGTTGACTACAAGCACAAGCTGTGGGATCATCTGGCTGTGATTGCCGATTTCGATTTGGACATTGATTCGCCGTATCCATTGCCAACGCAAGCCGAGATTCATCAGAAACCTTCGAAAATGAAATACAGCAATCCTGATGAAATCCGCTTCAAACATTATGGCAAGATTTTGGAAGACATGGTGCGCAAAGCCACTCAATACCCTGAAGGTGAAGAGAGAAATGCGCTCATCGCCGTCATTGCCAACCAAATGAAAAAATCGTTCCTGACCTGGAACCGCGAAACTGTTTCGGATGACGTGATTTTTGCCGACTTGCTGGCTATTGCCTGCAACCGCATTTCTATTCCCGAAGGGCTGAAGCTGAAAGACTCGCGCGATTTGCTGCGTCAGCAGGCTATAGCTTCGACAGGTGCCGCAGCCAACAACAGCAAGAAGCACAAAGGAAAAAAACAACAGGCCAAGAAAAAACAGAAAACTGCTGCAGCCAAGCAATAAGCGGTTTTTGCAAAAATTCTCTTTCCCCCAACATTTCCGCCAAATCGCGGATAACCTTTGACGCACAATAAATTCCGAACAGTGCTGGCATATACGATATGGTGCCGACGGAAAATGTTGTAGTTGAAGAATTGGATAAATTTTAAAACGGTTTCCGCTTGTGCGAGAAATTTTATGAAAATTTGATTTTCAGATTTTTTTGTCTCTAACCAAACGAACCCGAATTTATCCAAACACAATATTTTGGATAAGTTTGGTTATCCATTGATTTTGAACAATTTTGTTTTTGCTCTAACCGATTCAACCCGATTTTAACCGATAACTTTTTCTGATTGAATCTGATAAAATCGGTTAGCGATAAATAGATAATCGATTTCCAGTTTTTTATCTCTAACCAAACGAACCCGAATTTATCCAAACACAATATTTTGAATAAGTTTGGTTAGAAACTGATTTTGAATAATTTTCTTATAGATTTTTTAAAAATTTCCGCCCGTCAGGGTGTTACCATTAAATTTGGTAGGGATGCGATTCACCAATTCACCAAACAAAATTCCGCCAACCGAATCGAAAAACGCCGTATATTTAGGCTTCGATAATTAAATGTAAAACTATGGCGACACTATCTATCATTCTGCAACTCTGCATTGTGCTGGGCGCATTGTGGGTTGGCTCGCGCTACGGTTCGCTGGCGCTGGGCGCGATTTCGGGCATTGGCCTGGCAATTCTTGTTTTCGGCTTCGGCTTGAAACCTGGCACACCGCCAACCGACGTTATCTAATAATCATTGCCGCCGTCACTTGCGCTGGCATTATGCAGGCGTCGGGCGGAATGGACTGGCTCATTCAGTTGGCCGAGCGGCTTCTGCGCAAGCACCCCGACCGCATAACCTTTCTGGCGCCGCTCTGCACCTTCTTCCTGACAGTGCTGGTGGGCACAGGCCACGTGGTTTACACGCTGATGCCCATTATCTGCGACATTGCCCTGAAAAAAGGAATCCGCCCCGAGCGCCCGTGCGGCGTGGCCAGCATAGCGTCGCAGGTGGGCATAACCTGCTCGCCCATTGCCGCGGCTGTGGTGGCTTTTGTGTCGATTTCGAACGCCAACGGTTTCGATGTCTCGATTCCTGGCGTGCTGATGGTGAGCATTCCGTCGTGCCTGTGCGGACTGATGGCAGCCGCCGCCGCTTCGTACCACTGCGGTCTCGACCTTGACAAAGACCCGCAGTTCCAGGCCAAACTGAAAGACCCTGAGCAGTATAAGTTCATTTACGGCAGTTCGGCCACAACGCTCGACAAAGAGATTCCGCAATCGGCCAAAAACGCCGTTTTCATTTTCCTTGGCGCACTGGCGGTGATTGTCTTCTTCGCCATTTTCCAGAATGTGCTGCCGTCGTACAGCACGCTGCGGGCCGTGAAAGGCGCGGCACCCACAACCCTTGCCGACGGCACCGTCATTACCCCCGACCAGTTGATTAAGTCGGGCATTCAATCGTTCGGAATGACCGAACTGTACCAAAAACCACTGGCAATGAACCTTGTTATTCAGATAGTTATGATTGCCGCCGCCGCGCTGATGATAATCTTCTGCAAGGCGTCGCCAAAGAAGGCCGTGGCTGGTCCAGTGTGGCAGTCGGGAATGGTGGCCGTGGTTGCCATTTACGGCATTGCGTGGCTGGCCGACACCTTCTTCTCAAACTATCTGACCGAAATGAAGACGATGCTCTCGGGCATTGTGGCGCAATATCCGTGGTCCATTGCGCTGGTGTTCTTCTGCGTGAGCGTGCTGATAAACTCGCAAGGCGCGGTGGTGGTTGCAATGCTGCCGCTGGCCTATTCGCTCGGCATTCCAGGCTGGGTGCTGCTGGGCGTGCTGCCGTCGGTTTACGGCTATTTCTTCATTCCGAACTACCCGTCCGACATTGCCACCGTCAACTTCGACCGCTCGGGCACAACCGTCATAGGCAAGTACCTGCTCAACCACTCGTTTATGATGCCTGGCCTGATTTGCGTGTCGGTTTCAACGCTTGTGGCTTATCTGATTTCGATGCTGATTTATTGACAGTTGAAAGACATACAAGTTTTAAAGAATGTGTGGTGTGCAGCCGCACATTTTTTTGTGCAAAAAATTCAGAATGCAGGTAGGGAAAAGCCTCGCTAAATTGTCTTATAGACGTGCGAGCCAATCGCACAAAGCAATTCTAATTAAAAAACTTAAACTATTATGAAAAGATTAACACTGCTTGTGCTTGCTCTTGTCGGCTCGCTCTGCGGATATTCGCAAGACGAACCCAACTATCCGAAAAATCAGATTGCCATAGCGTATGGTGCGCCTTCCCCATACATAATACTTACTTGGCTTAATAATCTCGAAGGAGGTTTTTTCAGTTACTATTCAGGCATTTTCAGTGTGCAATATATGCGCACAATAAACAAAAAGGTTGAGTTAGGTGTGTTGATAAACCACGAGCGGTGGGGAGAAAACAATACTTATTGGCCCAATGACGAGATTTGGCGACTTTTGAGTGTTATGCAATTCAATTGTTTTAATAAAGAAAAAATTCGTCTATATGCCAAATGGGGATTAGGAGTATCCTATTTCCGTTGCCCGGACTATATTCCGAGAGATGGTTCGATAGATGGATTTGGCTGGGACTATTGGGTACTGCCCTGTTTAGACGGCAAGTTTGGTGCGGAATTAGGGTCAGGTTTTTTGCGTCTGTTTTCAGAAGTTGGCTTTGGTGCCCAAGGTATTGCATCAATAGGCATCCGTAGTCGTTTTTGATTATTCTAAATCAAAATCCGATATATTTGGAAGCGATTTTAATTGGGTCGCTAATATCGATTTTGAATATGGAAATAATTGATTTACAAGAAATAGCCAAGCAAACCGAGCAGATTCTTACCGCTCTGCTCGATGCACACCCGATGGCCAAAGGGTCAGTTTTTGTGATTGGCTGCTCGTCGAGCGAGGTGGCTGGCGGACTGATTGGCAAGAACTCGAGCGTCGAGATTGGGCAGACCATTTTTGCCACGGCGTACCGAATCCTTTCAGAGCGCGGTATTTTTCTGGCCTGCCAGTGCTGCGAGCACCTGAACCGCGCTCTTGTGGTTGAGGCTGAATGTGCCGAACATTACGGCTACGAGCCCGTGAGCGTTGTGCCCTGGCTGCATGGTGGCGGCTCGTTTGCCACAGCGGCATACGGCAGTTTCGCCCACCCTGTTGTGGTTGAGCATATTAAGGCTTCGGCAGGTATCGACATTGGCGACACACTTATTGGTATGCACCTGAAAGACGTGGCCGTGCCCGTTCACCCCACACCGAACCAGATTGGCTGTGCCCACGTGGTGGCCGCCTACTGCCGTCCGAAACTCATTGGCGGCGAACGTGCGAGGTATGTTAAGGGGTGAATCGGTCAATCGTTTGTAGAGACGCGGCGCGCCACGTCTCTACTTTGCGGTAGGAAAAAACCTTCAGCACTCAAATCCTAACTACTAATTCCTAAATCCTAAATATCTATATTTGCCCCCATTATGAGAAAGGCATTGTTTTACATTTCGATAGTGCTGCTTTCAGTCGGACTGATGTCGGCCAAGGGCAGCCGCAAAAAGCCGAAACCTGCGTTCGCGGTTATCGAGACGCCGTACGGCAATATGAAGGTCAAACTCTACGGCCAGACGCCGCTGCACAAGCAGAATTTCGTGACGCTGGTCAAGGAGCATTTCTACGACAGTCTGCTCTTTCACCGTGTGATTGAGGATTTTATGATTCAGGGCGGCGACCCCGATTCGAAGAACGCGCCGAAGGGCAAGATGCTGGGCGCGGGAAGTCACGGCGAGCGAATCCCTGCCGAGTTTGCCGATGGCCTTTACCACAAGCGCGGCGCTCTGGCTGCCGCACGCGACAATAATCCCGAAAAGAAATCGTCGGGGTGCCAGTTCTACATTGTGCAAGGTAAAGTGTACTCTAACAAAGATTTAGACCATATCGAAGAGCAGCATAACGCGTCAGTCAAGCAGAAAATGCTCAACGACTGGCTCAAATCGGACGACAGCAAGGCCGACCAAGATGCACTGACCAAACTGCAGCGCGCACGCAACTTCGCCGCCTTCAACCATTATTGCGACAGCCTTGTGGAGCATTTGGTTGCGACGAATCCCGATGCCAAACTGTTCAAATTCAGCCCCGAACAGCGCAAAACCTACACCACCGTCGGCGGTGCGCCTTTCCTTGACGGCGATTATACCGTTTTTGGCGAAGTGGTTGAAGGACTGAACATTATCGACAGCATTGCCGCCGTTGAGACCGACCGCAACGACCGCCCGCTCAACGATATGATGATGAAAATGCGAATTGTGAAAAAATAGTGCTATGAACTTCGACGTCAGAGAGATACGAAAAGATTTCCCCATTCTGGAGCAAACCGTCAACAACCGTCGGCTCGTCTATTTCGACAATGCGGCCACCACACAGAAGCCGCGCCGCGTGATTGACAAGATTGTCGAGGTTTACACGCAATACAACGCCAACGTGCACCGCGGCGTCCACCACTTGAGCAACCTTGCCACCACGGCAATGGAGGAGTCGCGGCAGACGGTCAGGAGGTTTCTGAACGCAGCGTCGGAGCGCGAGATAATTTTCACCCGCGGAGCCACCGAGAGTATCAACCTTGTGGCAAATTCGTTCAGCCAGCAGTTTATGAGCGAAGGCGATGAGGTAATCGTTACCGAGATGGAGCACCACAGCAACCTTGTTCCGTGGCAACTGCTTGAAAACCAACATAAAGCAAAAGTAGTTAAATGGGCTTTCGACGACCGTGGCGAACTGAATCTGGCCGAACTCGAAGAGTTGATAACCGACCGCACCAAATTGCTGTCAATTGTCTATGTTTCAAACACTTTGGGCACTATCAACCCTGTTGAGCAGATAATTGAGATTGCCCACAGCCACAACATTCCCGTGCTGGTGGACGCTTCGCAGGCCATTCAGCATTTCGCGATTGACGTTCAGCAACTCGACTGCGATTTTCTCGTCTTCAGCGGACACAAAATTTACGGCCCGACAGGCGTCGGCGTTTTGTATGGCAAAGAGCAGTGGCTCAGCCAGATGCCGCCGTATCAAGGTGGTGGCGAGATGATTGAGACCGTGTCGTTCAGCGGCACCACCTTCAACCAACTGCCGTATAAATTCGAGGCTGGCACGCCCGACTACGTGGGCATTATCGCCCTTGCCGAGGCTCTGCGCTACGTTGAGGCCATTGGAATGGACAACATTGCCGCCTACGAGAGCGAACTGTTTACTTATCTTAATGACAAAATCCAGTCAATCAGCGATTTGCGGCTGATTGGCACCGCCGAAAAGCGGGCTTCGCTGGTTTCGTTTGTGACTGATTTCGCCCACCCGTTCGACATTGGCACCCTTCTCGACAAAATGGGCATTGCCGTGCGCACAGGCACCCACTGCACCGAGCCAATTATGCAGCACTTCGGCATTCCAGGCACCGTCCGTGCTTCGATAGCCTTCTACAATACCACCGAAGAGATTGACATTCTGCACGACAGCCTGCTGCGGGCGGTGAGTATGCTGAAGTAGATTTTTGAGTGATTTTCTGAAAATCATCGCGAAGCGATACCCCAACATTTTCCATTTGCGGAAGAAATCAACGAAAAACTATATTTGCACCCAGATACGGAAAAAATCCGCATCGAGATATTTTGAATTGAAAATGAACGAATTAGAATCGCGCCAGCAACAAATAATTGACGAGTTTGGTGTCTTCACCGATTGGATGGACAAGTACGAGTACCTGATTGAGCTAGGCAAGGAGCTCGAGCCGATGCCTGACAGCGAGAAAACCGAGCAAAACCTTATCAAAGGCTGCCAAAGTCAGGTGTGGCTCACGGCCAGTTGCAACGGTGGCATTGTCACCTTCCGCGCCGACAGCGACGCCATAATCACCAAAGGCATTATAGCACTGCTAATCAAAGTGTTGTCGGGGCTTTCGCCGAAAGAAATTGCCGAAGCCGACCTGCATTTTATCGACGCAATCGGCTTGCGCGAGAATCTGTCGCCCACCCGCTCAAACGGCCTTGCAAGTATGGTGCGGCAGATAAAAATGTACGCATTGGCGTTTGCTTCGGAATAATGAGTAAAGTGTTAAGTGTAAAGAGTAATGTGTAAGGCGCACTATTCGTAAATCAAAAATCCTAACTTGTAACTTATAACTCCTAAAACTTATAACTTACTAACTCCTAAATATTTATGGACCAACTGCTTGAAACCAAAATAATCAACGAGCTGAAAACCGTTTACGACCCCGAGATACCCGTCAATGTGTACGATTTGGGGCTTATCTACAACCTGAAGGAAGACAAGGGTGTGCTCGACGTTGAAATGACCTTGACCGCCCCTGGCTGCCCCATTGCCGACCAGATTCTTGACGAGGTGCGGATGAAGCTCGAATCAGTGCCGGGCATTCATCAGGTGAACATAAACCTTGTGTTCGAGCCCGAATGGAACCAGGATATGATGAGCGAAGAGGCCAAGATGGATTTGGGATTTTTGTAGAATATATTTCCCTTTTTTATTTATTACTTCCACGTTTTGTATAAACCACAATTGCACCGTTACCGCCAAAAACGCCATAGATATTAGCATCTTTAAGTATCTCGACGTGGTCAACAGTGTAGGTACTGATTCCAAATAGTGATTCAACAATCACGCCATCAACAACGTATAAGGCTTCGGTCGATCCATTGATTGATGATGAATTACGGATGTTTGCTTTTGCACCTTCACCGAAACCGCCTTTTGAGATTCTAAGGCTCGGTACCAATCCTTGCAACGCATCAAGAAGGTCGTCGCGACCAGTGCGGACAAGTTCTTCACCTGTAATAAATGATCCGGCAGTGGTGCGCTCGCGCGTCTTTACATAGTCGAACCCCATACTCACCAAATAGTCGTCGCCTACGGCTGTGTACTGCGTTTGGTCGGCAAGGCGAAGGCGGATACTCTTAAGTCCATTCACTGGAACAGTATACAGCTCTCCGCTGTATTTGATGTGTAGCGTATCAGTAGGCTTGACATCAGTCAGGCCGAAGCGTCCCTTGCGGTCAGTCAGTGCGTAGCGATTTGCGTCGGTAACATAAATGCGCGCCCGTTTGACCGGCTCACCATTTATATCTACAATCTCGCCGTTGAACGGCACACCTTGGTTACTGTTTTGAGCCATCGCGGCAAGCGGCAGCAATGCTAATGCGACAATTAACTTTTTCATATTCAAAAATTTTTGCACCAAGGTACGATTTTTTTGCTGATAGCGTATCGTTTATCGATGTTTGCCTGAATTTGACGGCTGAATGGGAGGTGATTCAAAAAGTTAAATAGTCGTTTTGCTCAAGAATGGCCATACTCTGGTTGAGTACCACGCGCACGGAGCCGAGGTGATATAATGGCTGGTTTGGATTATTATAATTGAAAGAGAGATTTGAACTCATCGACCAGATAAAATACAACATTGCTAATGTTATTGTTTCTTCCTAAAAACTTCCCTTTTCCAAGTGATTGAGTCCCCTGATATTTTGGCGTAATCACCTCTAACATAGTACTTCTCAAAAAAAGAATCATCTATTGCGGGAATTTCTATCGAAATATGATTATTATATTTTTCAATTTTATAATCCTGAAATGAATCATATCCAACTATACCATAAAATAGCCCATCATATGTATGCGGTATTATTTGTTCCGGCACAATGAAAAATGAAATTGATTCAACATTGTTAGGTAACATTAATTCCTTATTATTATTGGAATAAACCAAATAATATGTACTATAAATGTTGGTATGTACTTCTATTTTTAGTTTGCTCCTTTGATAAGGAATTAAAAAAGACACTTTTATACTGTCATTTATAGTAGTATCTGAAGATTGAACAACATATGTTGATATATCTGGCAGAATTGAGTTTAATTCAATGAAATTGGCATCCACCCATTCAAAAGTACATTTTGCTAATGTGTCATTGGCGTAAATTGGGGAATGGCTTTGTGAAACTATAAAATAGAACATATTATCTTCTATTTTTATTTCCATAGAAGCTTCATTCAAATAAATACCTGATATATTATTTTGGGCAAACAACAATGAAAACCAACTAATACAAAAAGATATTAACATTATTTTTTTCATATTCATACTTTACAGATTTAACAACTTTTTTGATTCCTTCATTTGCTGCAACGCAATAAAAAAGCATCACTGCGATTAGAATCGGATTTTTCATATTCTAAAATTTTGCACCAAGATACGGCTTTTTCATTGAATCTACAGATTATCGATAATTGCCAGAATTTACTGGTTGAATGGGCGAATAGGATAATCAGCTAATCGTTTCCCCAAAAAATTCGTAAACTTGCAGTCCGATTCTAAAACGACGCAGAAATGATATTAGTTACGGGAGCCGCGGGCTTCATCGGCAGTTGTGTGGTGAGCCGCCTGAACGCCGACAATTTTAATGACATTGTGCTGGTTGACGACTTTGGCAACGCACAGAAAAACAAGAATTTCGAAGGCAAACGGTTCACTGCGAAAGTCGACCGTATGCAGTTTTTCGACTGGCTCGACGCCAACCACCGCTTTGTGGAATTCATCTTCCACCTGGGCGCGCGCTCGGCCACAACGGGATTCCCGAAAGAAGTTTACGACACGCTCAATCTGAACTACACCAAAACCCTTTGGACAAAATGCGTTGAGTACGGTTTGCCGCTTGTATATGCCTCGTCAGCAGCCACTTACGGAATGGGAGAGTTTGGGTTCGACGATAACCACGATGTCATCTACAAACTGAAACCGATGAACCTTTACGGCGAGTCGAAGAACGATTTCGACAAGTGGGCGCTGCAGCAGGAACGCAAGCCGTTCTTCTGGGCCGGTCTGAAATTCTTCAACGTTTACGGCCCCAACGAGTATCACAAGGGCCGGATGGCGTCGGTCATTCTGCACGCTTTCCATCAGATTCAGGAAACGGGCAAGATGAAACTCTTCAAATCGCATAATCCGCAGTATGCTGACGGCGGACAGACGCGCGATTTCGTCTATGTGAAAGACCTTTGCGAAGTGATGATGTTTCTGATGCACCACCGCCGCGACTCGGGGCTCTACAATGTGGGCACGGGCAAGGGCCGCACCTTCGCCGACCTGACAATCAACACTTTCCGCGGTATGGGACTTGAGCCGAACATCGAGTACATCGATATGCCGATGGACATCCGCGACAAGTATCAATATTTTACCGAAGCCAATATGAGCAAACTGCGCTCTATCGGCTACGACCGGCCGTTCTACTCGCTCGAAGACGGGGTGGCCGACTACGTTAAGAACTATCTGATTCCCAACAAATACTACTAACCGATGGACAACATTTTTCTACTGATTTTCATAGCGTTTATAATTGGCGTGCTGATGTTCGACCTGCTGTTTGTCGGGCGCGGCCACCACGTGGTCAGCATCAAGGAAGCATCGGTGTGGACGGTGGTGTGGGTGACGCTGGCGCTCGGTTTCTTCCTGTTTCTCAGGTTCGACGGCCATCTGGTTCACGGCATCGACACGTTCGACGAGCTGCTTCATGTGACGCAGAAATACGGCTTGAGTTTCAAGTACGACGGGCTGCCGCTTGAGCAGGCAATGGCCAACGGACTCACCATCGAGTCGGCCGTCAGCCAATATCAGCACAGTATGTCGATTGATTTCCTTTCGGGATACCTGATTGAAGAGACGCTCTCAATCGACAACCTTTTTGTGATGCTGATGCTGCTCACGGGCTTTGGCGTGCGCAAGAAAGATTACAAATCGGTGCTTTTCTGGGGCATTCTGGGCGCCATCATCCTGCGGTTCTCGTTCATCTTCCTGGGCTCGACGCTCATTCAGAAGTTCAACTGGATTCTGCTTGTTTTCGGCGCTTATCTGGCTTATATGGGCGTGAAAATGTTCTTCAAGAAGGAAGACGACAACGCCAATACCGACCCGCGCGACCATAAGTTGGTGAAGTTCCTGTCGAAGCATTTCAGCGTCTATCCGCGCTATGTGAACGGCCGTTTCTTCATCCGCGACCATCGGCACAAACTCTTCATCACCCCGCTGCTCATTGTGGTGATTACCATTGAGTTCACCGACCTGATTTTTGCATTCGACAGCATACCCGCCATATTCTCAGTCACTTGCGACCCTTACGTGGTGTTCTTCTCGAACATCTTCGCCATCATCGGACTGCGGTCGCTGTTCTTTATGCTCTCGGGCGCGGTTGACAAGTTCTGCTATCTGAAGCAGGGCGTTGCCGTACTGCTGCTCTTTGTGGGCGCCAAGCTGCTTTTCCATCATTGGCTCGACGAGATTGGCTTCAGCTCGGTGCACTCGCTCTATGTCATTCTGGGGATCATCACGCTGAGCATTGTGCTCTCGCTGCTTTTCCCAAAGAAGGAATCGGAAGTTAGGATGTAGGAATTAGGAGTTGAAAGTTAGATATTTGCAAATGGTATTGAAGGTTGGTTATAGGTATTAGGTGTTGGGTGTTGGTAGGGACGCACCGCGTGCGTCCGTTGTCAAACAATCGATTCACCGATTAAACAATAAAGCTGAATTTATATGAAAAACTTGTTTTTTGCATCAACAATTTTTGCCGTAGCCATTATGTTGCTGGCTATGCAGGCCAACGCGCAGTTTGTGGTTAGCGGAACCGCTGGCATTGTATCGGGAAATAGCGCTAACAATGGCGACAAGGAATCGTCATCATTCAGTTTTGAAGTTGTGCCGTCGGTTGGATACGTGATGGGAAGCTGGGAAGTCGGTGTGGGATTCGGCTACAACCGCAGCAAAACTTCGACTTGGCTTGACGGCCACAAAAACACAGAGTCGGAATCGGCCTATGCCATAGAGCCTTATCTGCATTACGATATTCTTCAGGCTGGCAGATTAATCTTTGGCGCCGAAGCCATTTCGGTGTTCGGATTTGCCGACAGCGAGCGAAGCGTCAAGCTTGAGTTGCTGCCCGTGCTTACAGTCGAGATAAACGACCGTTGGGATTTCGACATTTTTGCAAATGTGCTTGGGGTTAATTATTCACACACCAAAAACAAGGACACGGACCACACCACATCCAACTTCGAGCTTATGGCAAACAACGGCCATCTGTTGAATATGGGGTTCACATATAAGTTTTAAGTGGCATTATTCCCGTGTCATTCCACAAAAAAAGCCAACCTGCAGGTTGGCTTTTGTGTGATTTTTTGTATCCGAATCTTACTCGGCAGTCGTCTCTTCGGCTGCTGGTGCTGCTGTCGGGAAGTTACCCATAAATGACTCGGGTGTCTCTTCAATCTTCTCTTGAAGCATGCTGCCTTCAACTTCAGCCCCGCCGCGCGGAATGAATGCCGATGCCAGAATGCACAAAACAAGCAGAGCGCCTGCCAGTGTCCATGTGCCTTTCTCAAGGAAATCGGTAGTCTTGCGGACACCCATAACCTGATTGGCACTGCTGAAATTCGATGCCAGACCGCCACCTTTTGAGTTTTGGACTAACACGATGAGTATCATTAAGATGCAGACAAAAAATACAAGGACTGTGATAATTGTAAACATTTCTTTAAGTTATTTATTGTTAATAATTTCCTTTATTTCTTTAATTCGAGCCGCAAAGTAAGCGTTTTTTTCTGGATATTTCAAACACAATTTTTCATACATGAGCAGAGCCTTTTCGTATGCCCCTGTTTTGAAATATATCTGCGCCAGAGTATCCGACATCAGGTCGGTGCTTTCAGTAGAGCTTTTAATTGAAAGGTCGGGCTCAGCTTTTTGATTTTCATCAACTTTTTCGGGTTGAATGTTGAATCCTTTGAAATTGTCGAGCAGTTCGGCGTGATGCTCTGCTTTGGTTTTGGGCGTCGGTTTGTCTTTTTTCCCGAAAGTCTGGCGGAAATCGTTCAGGTCGAAGGTGTCGCTCAGATTTTTGAAATACGGCTGCATGGTTGTCGCGTTTTCAATCAGGTTGTCGAGCGCTGTTTTTGCCTTTTCAGATTCCGACGGTTTTGTTGTGAATCCTGCCAGCTCGGTCATCTTTGTAAAGTCGAACACTTCGGATTCGGCTTCAATCTGGTCGGGCGCGGCATCGTGTTTTATGATAACGCGCTCGTCGAGCAGAAAGAACAGCTTGGTGCGGTTGGTGACGTAAACGGCTGTCTCGCGCAGCGCTTTGCCGTAGTTTGAGTAGCCCTGATTGCGCAAATTCTTGACGTACAGCATTCTGGCCGACTGAAAACACGGATATTCATCGACCAGTTCCTTGACTTCGGGCAGATTGCGGTCGCCCAGAAGTTCGGGATTCTGCATATACATCATCAGTTTGCTCTTGTCCATTTCCGTCAAAATTACCAGTTGACTACTGCTTTTGTAAATATGTCATCCACAAGGCTTTCGACAATTGTCTTGACAAGTTGGTCCTCAACATCGGTCAGGCTGTACTGGCTGTCGTAGTCTTCGTAGCGCGAGAACGATGTGTCGAAATTGGCGCTTTTGTCCTTGTTGTTCACAAACTTCACTTTTACGGTGATTGTCAAGCGGTTCTGCGCTGCCACATCGCCCGTTTTGATTGCCACAGGCTGAGTACCGTAGGCTGTTATCGAGCCTTCGAAATAAAGGTCAGCGTTCTCGTCGCCCAGCTTCAGCGATGTCTGCCCAACAAACTTGTCTTTCATCGCTTCGGTCAGGTCGTTGGCGAGCGATGGGTTCACCAGTGGCGCCACGTTACGGAAGTCGGCAACAAAGACGGTTTTTGCGTCTGGCGGAATTGACGCGCCCGTGAACGAGTAACTTATTGTGCACCCAGTCGCCAAGGCGATGATTGATATGAGTATTATCAGTTTGCGCATTTTCTTGCTTGAGTAAAGTGTAATTTTAATGAGTAATGTTCAATGAGTAATGAGTAAAGTGTAATGTTTAAGGTTTAATGTTTCAGTATTCGTAAATCGTAATTCCTAAATCAAAAATCAAAAATCCCTACTCAATGTTATACTCTTTTATTTTCCGATAGAGCGTGCGTTCAGAGATGCCTAAATCTTCGGCTGCGTACTTGCGCTTGCCATTGTGCCGCATCAGCGCCTTGCGAATCATTTCCACTTCTTTGTCTTCGAGTGAGAGCGACTCTTCCACAAACTCTTCAGTGTCCTGAATATGAGAGTTTTGAGTGTCGGCGTGATGTGTGATAATCATTGGTGCTTCATCGGTGTCGTCATAGTTAGGCTTATGTTCCGAGTAGATGCTCTGGATGATGCGTGCGTGGTCTTTCGAGAACTGGGTGTGGTCGCCTTTTTGTTCCATCAGGTCGTGAACCAGCCGCTTCAGGTCGTTCACATCGTTTTTCATGTCGAAGAGCACCTTGTAGAGAATCTCGCGCTCTGAAGCGAATGACTGCTCATCGGAGTGTCCGACAATGGCTGGCAGGTGAGCGCCTTCACTTTCAGGCAGATAGCGCTGCAGTGTTTCGGCCGTTATGGTGCGGTTCTCTTCAAGAATCGAAAGCTGCTCGGTGATGTTTTTCAGCTGGCGCACATTGCCTGGCCAGCGGAACCGTTCGAGCATTGCGCGGGCGTCGGGGGTGAGCGTCAGGGGCGGCATTTGGAATTTGTCGGCAAAGTCGGCTGTGAATTTGCGGAAAAGCAGATGGATGTCGTCAACGCGCTCGCGCAGGGGCGGGATTTTGATTGGCACGGTGTTGAGACGATAGTACAGGTCTTCGCGGAACTTGCCTGTCTCAACTGCCTGAAGCACATTCACGTTGGTTGCCGCCACCACCCGCACGTTGGTTTTCTGCACTTTCGACGAGCCCACGCGGATAAACTCGCCACTCTCGAGCACGCGTAGCAGTCGTGCCTGTGTCGACAGCGGCATCTCGGCCACTTCGTCAAGGAAGATGGTTCCGTTGTCGGCCACTTCAAAATAGCCTTTCCGCGCTTCGTGCGCACCCGTGAACGCGCCTTTCTCATGACCGAAAAGTTCCGAGTCGATGGTGCCTTCGGGAATGGCGCCACAGTTGACGGCTATATACTCGCCGTGCTTGCGCGAACTATATTGGTGGATAATCTTGGGGAATGTCTCTTTGCCTGTGCCGCTCTCGCCTGTCACCAGCACGGCCAGGTCGGTTGGCGCCACCTGAATGGCGCGCTCAATGGCGCGGTTCAGCCCTTCGGCGTTACCGATTATCCCGAATCGTTGTTTGACTTGCTGTAAGTCCATATCGTTTCCTTTAAAGACTGACAAAATTACATTATTTATGCAAATTGTGTCAGTTTTTGCTGCAGTCTGTAACAAAAAAAAGCGGCTGTTGAGCCGCTTTAATTATATATATGTAAGAGTTGTTAGATGATACCGTTGCGCATTCTCTTGATAATGCTTGCAACGCCATCGAATTTTTCTGAATTGTTCTTGTCTGTTCTGTAAATTTCAACCTGTTTCATAATTTCGGTGAAATCGTTGTAGAATTCAGCAAAATCGGCATTGTCCTTCCGGCTTTCGATGTATTTGATGATGGTTGCCGCATACTCGAAATGGCTCAAGGCCACATCGAGAAATTCCATGTTATTGGCTGCCAAGTCTGATGCTGACACGCAGATGTAAGCACTTTCAACCCAGCTGCCGATAAGGAACAACAATGCGGTTTCGGTCTGGCTTGTCTGGTTCAGAATGTACTGCGACTCTTTGAACACATCTTTTACAACAGCAATCAGTCCGTCAACATTGTCGATGTTGCCTTCGAATTTGCTCGAGATTTTATCGGCGTCGATGCTGATGTTTAGGTCGCTTGCCATTGTCAGAATGCAGCGCAGATACTCTTCGGTTTCAGCTTTTCTCTGATAGGCCACGTCATAACTCAGGTCGGCGGCATAAACGCCCAGGTTCAGGGCCTTCTGCTTGGTGCTCAAGTAGTTTTCCTGATTGGCCAGACTGTTGGTCACATCATACAAGTACGCAAGACCAAGTTTGTTAATCATCGACATCAGCTCGACGGTAGTAGGTGTTGGAATACTTTCCAAATCTTCAATTATCTGAGCAACAGACACATCGTCGATTTCTGAAGCCGCACTTTTATTTGTTTTGTTTCCGCTATTGCTGCAAGCCGCAATCACAGCGGTACTCAAGATTAAAAACGCTAATAGTTTAATTGATTTCATAATCTGCTCAATTAATAGATACAACTTGTTATTTGGTAGACAAAAATACATTTTTTTGTGATAAAAAATATTGTCGGACCTGTGTTTTTGGCATTTTTTTTAAAATGATAAGCAAACGTAATTCTGCATTTGCAATTTGTTGAATTTTAATATATTGTATTTGTATAAAAATTATTGAATAAAGAAATCCCCGACGATGGCAGCAGAAAAAAAGCATACCACGCAACCGCAAGGGCGTCAAACTCGTCTTTCAAATGATGGAAAACATCGCAAAGTGTTTTTTCAATTAGTTGCAATGGGCGGCTTTTCGGGGCTGCCCGTTTTTTTTCGTGTACGACAAAAAAGAGTACTTTTGGCAAAAAAAACACGGACTATGAGAATTGAGAAAAGGGGGCACATTTATGCAACGCCCGACCGCGTATTTTCTTTGATATCAGACTTCAGCCGAATCAACTCGGCCATGCTGCCGCAAAACGACAAGATAAAGGATGTTGAAGCCACCGCCGATTCATGTACTTTCACCATCGACAAGGCCGGCCGTTTCGGGATGCGCATTGTCGAGCGCGAACCGAACAACCTGCTGAAAATAGAGAGCATGGATTCGCCGCTACGGTTTACAATGTGGATTCAACTCAAAGAGTTTCACGAGACTGAAACAGCCTTCAGAGTCACCTTTGATGCTGATGTCAACGCTCTGATGTCAGTGATGCTGAAGAAACCGCTGACCGAGTTTGTTGACACGCTGGTTGCCAAGATGGAAATGATAAGGTAGGCTAAAAATCTTTCTGCCGGCTGTCGATGATGATGGTCACGGGGCCGTCATTGATCAGTTCCACATCCATCATCGCGCCAAAGCGGCCTGTTTGCGGTTTTATACCCGACGCGGTTTCGAGTTTTGCCACAAATTCTTCGTAGAGCGGTATTGCCTGCTCGGGACGGGCGGCGCGAATGTACGACGGGCGGTTGCCGTGGCTGGTCTGCGCGAAAAGCGTGAACTGCGACACCACAAGCAGCTCGCCGCCCACATCGGCCACCGAACGGTTCATCACGCCGTTCTCATCATCAAAAATGCGCAACCGGGCAATTTTACCACACAAATAATCGGCATCGGCGCTAGTGTCGGCCGGCTCAATGCCAACCAAAATCATCAGCCCCGCGCCAATTGATGCCACCATTTCGCCATCAATGGTCACGCTCGACCGTTTAACACGCTGAATAACAACTCTCATATAGTTTAGTTTAAATTTCTGACATTATTAAATTTCCGGCATTGAAGGTAGTGATTTATTGGTGAAGTGCGATGGCGAAAATCGTTGTCGATAACCCAAAACGCGAACTGTCTAATTATCAACTTTTTCAATTCCCAAAAAACTCGTCATTCAAAGCTTTTTAATTGTAACTTATTGTGGATTAATTATTTTCTAATATCGATTAAGTGAATTTCTTATTTTAGTAAATAAACATTGGCTGCATAAATATGCACACTGATAAAAAATTTACCTTTGCACCCTGAATGAATTAAAAAAACAATATCCTTCAATGGAAAGCAGAAGCCAAAGACTGGCCTTGATAACAAAAATCATTCAGAATGAAGAAGTTGACTCGCAAGACAAACTTCTTCAAATACTCAATTCAAAAAATTGTTCGGTTACGCAGGCCACGCTTTCGCGTGATTTGAAACTGCTGAAAGTGTTTAAGCGCCCAACACGCGACGGACGCTACCTTTATTCCCTATCGAACGCAGCACCGGAACAAAAACCAAATATTGCCAAATCATCGTCATCTATGGATGGCTTTTTGTCGATGGAAATGTCAGGAAATCTGGCTGTTATAAAAACAGTCCCGGCATTTGCCCAACCCATCTCACAGGCTATCGACGATATGGACATGCCATCGATAATAAGCACAATTGCCGGCAACGACACCATTCTGGTGGTAATCCGCAATGGTTTCACGGGCACGAATGTGGCGCAGGATTTTGCACACTATTTTCCGGAAATCGCCAATAAAATAAAATGAGAAAACAAAGATAACATTCAGAATATAAAGAATATAACTACAAAATAAAAGAATATGAAAGAAGTAAAAAAAGTGCTCTTGTTAGGTTCAGGAGCGTTGAAGATTGGTCAGGCGGGTGAGTTTGACTATTCAGGTTCGCAGGCGTTGAAGGCTATGCGCGAAGAGGGTATATCGACAGTGCTGATAAACCCCAATATTGCAACAATACAAACGTCGGACGGCGTTGCGGACAAGGTTTACTTCCTTCCTATCACCCCGTATTTTGTTGAGGAAGTCATCAAGAAGGAGCGCCCCGACGGCATTCTGCTCGCTTTCGGCGGACAGACCGCTCTGAACTGCGGCACAGCACTTTACACTTCGGGAGTGCTGGAGAAATACGGCGTTAGGGTGCTCGGCACATCGGTTGAGGCCATTATGATTACCGAGGACCGCGACCTGTTTGTGAAGAAACTGAAGGAGATTGACGCCAAAACACCGTCGTCGCGGGCGGTTGAGAGCCTTGAGGACGCTCTTGACGAGGCTCACGTGCTGGGCTACCCCGTAATGGTTCGCTCGGCTTACGCTCTGGGCGGTCTGGGCTCGGGCATCAGCACCAACGAGAAAGAGTTCATCGACCTGTGCAACAACGCTTTGGCCTACTCGAAACAGATTCTGGTTGAGGAGTCGCTGAAGGGCTGGAAAGAGATTGAGTTTGAGGTTATCCGCGACGCCAACGACCACTGCTTCACGGTGGTTCCAATGGAGAATGTTGACCCGCTGGGCATCCACACGGGCGAGAGCATCGTCATCGCGCCAATCATCACCCTTTCGGAGGAGCAAATCAATATGCTCTCGGAGATTGCGAAGAAGGTTGTGCGCCACATCGGCATTGTGGGCGAGTGCAACATTCAGTTCGCCTTCAACGCGCAGACCAACGACTATCGAATCATCGAGATAAACGCCCGCTTGAGCCGTTCGTCGGCTTTGGCATCGAAGGCATCGGGCTACCCGCTCGCCTTTGTGGCAGCCAAACTGGCGCTGGGCTACACTCTGGACCAAATCGGCGAAATGGGCACGCCAAACTCGGCCTACGTTGCGCCTTCGGTCGACTACATCATCGCCAAGATTCCGCGCTGGGACTTGAGCAAGTTTGTGGGCGTTGACCGCGAAATCGGCTCAAGTATGAAGTCGGTGGGCGAGATTATGTCTATCGGCAAATCGTTTGAGGAGATTATGCAGAAGGGCCTTCGTATGATTGGTCAGGGAATGCACGGTTTTGTGGGCAACAACGACCTTGAGTTCGACGACCTTGACAAGGAGTTGAGCCACCCGACCGATATGCGCATCTTTGCCATCGCGAAAGCGCTCGAGAAAGGCTACACGCCCGAACGCATTGAGGAGTTGACGAAGATTGACGTCTGGTTCATCAAGAAACTGAAAAACATTGTGGATTACACCAAGGTTCTGGGTCAGTACAAGAAGATTGAGGACCTGCCCGCTGACGTTCTGCGCGAGGCGAAACGTCTGGGATTCAGCGACTTCCAAATCGCACGCTTTGTTGAAAACCCGTCGGGCACAATGGAGAAGGAGATTCTGCGCGTGCGCGACCACCGCAAGAAGAACAACATTCTGCCCGCCGTTCGCCGCATCAACACGGTGGCATCGGAGCATCCCGAGTTAACTAATTATCTTTATATGACTTATGGCGTACAGGAGCACAGCATCAGTTACGCCTACAAAAACGACAAGTCGATAATCGTGCTGGGCTCGGGTGCCTACCGCATCGGCTCAAGCGTTGAGTTCGACTGGTGCTCGGTGAACGCCATCCAAACGGCTCGCAAACTGGGCTACAAGTCGATAATGATTAACTACAACCCTGAAACGGTCAGCACCGACTACGATATGTGCGACCGCCTGTACTTCGACGAGTTGTCGTTTGAGCGCGTGCTCGACGTCATCGACCTTGAGATTCCGAAGGGCGTGATTGTGTCGGTGGGCGGACAGATTCCGAACAACCTGGCAATGAAACTCTACCGTCAGAACGTGCCGATTCTGGGCACATCGCCTGTGTCGATTGACCGCGCCGAAAACCGCAACAAATTCTCGGCAATGCTCGACCAACTGGGCATCGACCAACCACGCTGGGAGGCTCTGACAAGTTTCGAGGAGATTGACAAGTTTGT
Source organism: Salinivirgaceae bacterium (assembly GCA_017527435.1). Lineage (GTDB taxonomy): Bacteria > Bacteroidota > Bacteroidia > Bacteroidales > SZUA-534 > RUG13583. The sequence continues at coordinate 562,286 of JAFXQB010000001.1, read as the reverse complement.
TGACGAGGTGGGCTTCCCCGTGCTGATTCGTCCGTCGTACGTGCTCTCGGGCGCGGCAATGAACGTCTGCTACGACAAGGACCAAATGCGCACCTTCCTGAACGCCGCCGCCAAAGTGTCGAAGGAGTATCCTGTTGTGGTTTCGCAATTTATGCAGAATACCAAGGAGATAGAGTTCGACGCCGTGGCCAAGAACGGCGAGATTTACGAGTACGCCATCTCGGAGCACATTGAGTTTGCGGGCGTCCACTCGGGCGACGCAACGCTGGTGTTCCCCGCACAGAACATCTATCTGGCAACAGCACGCCGCATCAAACAGATAAGCAAGAAGATAGCCAAAGAGTTGAACATCAGCGGACCGTTCAATATTCAGTATCTTGCTAAAAATAACGAGGTTAAGGTGATTGAGTGCAACCTGCGCGCATCGCGTTCGTTCCCGTTTGTGTCGAAGGTTGTGAAACGCAACTTTATTGAGACCGCAACAAAGATTATGCTTGGCGAGCCTGTTCAGAAGGCCGATTCGTCGGATTTCGACATCGACCACATCGGCGTGAAGGCATCGCAGTTCTCGTTTGCCCGTCTGCACCGCGCCGACCCGATTCTGAGCGTCGATATGTCGTCGACGGGTGAGGTTGGCTGCCTTGGCACCGACTTCAACGACGCACTGCTGGCCGCTCTCTACTCGGTGGGCTTCCATAAGCCTGAAAAGGGCGTTCTGGTATCGTCGGGCGACGTTCGCGGCAAGGTTGACTTGCTCGACTCGTGCAAAATGCTTCAGGAGAAAGGCCTTAAGATTTACGCCACCGCTGGCACGCAGAAATTCCTTGCCGACAACGGTGTTACCGCCGAGCGCGTTAGTTGGCCCGACGAGCACACTGGCGACGCCAACATCACCGAACTTATGCAGGACCACAAGATTGACCTGGTTGTCAACATCCCGAAGAACCACACTCACCGCGAGTTGACCAACGGCTACAAAATCCGCCGCTCGGCCATCGACCACAATATTCCATTACTGACAAACGCTCGTCTGGCAAGCGCGTTCATCCACGCAAGTTGCGTTAAGGAAATGGGCGACATTCAGATTAAGAGCTGGCAGGAGTATTGATTCAGGTAGGATTTAGGAGTTAGGAGTTAGATATTTATCCCGATAGTTTTCGGGATTTGAATAAAAAGGGGCGGGAATTTGGTTTCCGCCCTTTTGTTTTTGTACGCTGGGGCGATTTTTTTGAACGCAGATTTTTGCCACCACTGGCCTGTAATGACGTGGCGCGCCGCGTCTCTACGTATATTCCACATCTCCACGCTATAGGACATTCCACATTACGCCCATTCCATAATTCTGCAGGCAGCAGTGTTAAAAAAGCGCCCTTGTTGCACGTTTTGGCATTTCATCTCTTTTACGGACGGCTTTTAGGGGGTATATGTCAATCGATTTTATTTTTCAATCTGCCAACTCCATCAACCGCACAGGTGTCTTGTATTTCTTCTTCTCATCGGGAGTGGGTTGCCAATTCAAAACCCTATTGAGCTGTGGCAAGGCATCTGACACTCGCACAAGAACTGTGTCGCCTACGGAGGCTTCGTTATAAATCTTCATCTCCGATTCATTGTAGGTATGGAAAAGGTGGGTGCGAGTATGCTTCTCGTCAATGCCTACCTCAAGATATGCACCTACATAGTCATCCTCGTACTTGTCATATATTATGCCAATGCGCTTGTGCGACTTGTGTAGATTCTCTATCTCAAACTCTTTCGTGCAATGGCTATAGTCTTTCACTATCATTTTTTCATCAAAAGGCTGTGGCTGCTGATATTGCATTATTTCAGCCTCTGTCGGCTGCCAATTTATCACTCTGTTTATCTCTGGCAACGAGTCGGAGACTTGAAGAATGACCTTGTCGCCTATATTGAGACGCTGATATACCGTTGCGCGACCGATAAATTCGTGAGTTGTAGTATGGAGCGAATCAACGCCGACTTTGACAATATGACGATAATGTTCATCATCTGCCTTTGCATATACAGTGCCAACCTGACAATGCGAATCAAACAGCAACGAGTCCATATTTTTTACTAAATATTCATCGTATGCTATGATTGGTGGCGTTCTTCTATTCATTAATTTTTGACGTATGTAAAGTTCTTTTACTTCAACAGCAGTTGGATGTATTTTCTTGACCCTCCACATGTTATGGTTGCGTTTCGATATGTTGATTATTATCGTATCATGTTTGCTGATAGAGTCATATATTCCTTTATTTGTTATAGACAGCTGATTGTTTGTAATCCTTGAATTCACATACAAATAATATTGATAATTTTTTGTAGCTCTATGATACCAGACTCTTTCTTTTTTTCCCCTAACTTCAGAGATTTCATCAAACGTTTCAGACCATAGTATTTTATCTGTAAAATGTCCAAAAATATCCTGAAGTAGGAATGGGGAATATATTGTAAGCGACAATTGAAACAACAAAACAATACAACCATATTTATTATTATGATTAGGCTGGTTTGATAATTGTAGACCAAATATACATATAGATGCAAACAATGTCCCTATTATAGCAATTCCCCTAAAAAACTCTAGACCCGAAATTACATTGGCACCTCCAGAAAGTATATGCAAAGGTTCAATAAGATTGACTGCCAAAATAAAAACTATCAGCAATAAAATAATCAGCTTTTTATACCGTGAATTCTGTATTGCGTCAAACAGTTCCTTCATATCGTGTTATTCAATTTTTTTACACTTATTAATGATTTCTTCTTGTAATTTATTCACGGCTACTTTACTTACGACATTAGTAACAACATCCATCACAAATTCTACATATTCATTCATATCATCAATCGCATAAACTATATATCTATCATAATTACCATCTCTTTTATAATACATAGCAATACCGCCTTCGTAATCAATGGTTATGCCGCTGTGGGCTATATGTGTCCGCAAAGTTGTCATAGGCCAAAGTTAAAAACAAAACCAAATGCAAGACGCTGATTGCGAGAGATTGGTTGCTTGATATAAAAGAGAATGGGGCGGAAACAAATTCCCGCCCCTTTGTTTTAAACTTAACTTTCCAAATCTATTCAAATTCCGACGTGAAGTAGAATTCCAACCCTTTGAATTTCTCTTGCGACATTTGCAGTTCGTAGGCCGATTCGGCAAGATAGACATCGCGGCCCCACTTGTCTTTGGCCATTGCCTTGAACTTGCGGCGCTTGAAGTCTTCCCATTCTATTTGGTCGTTCGGTTTCACCCAGCAAGCCTTGTACATGCTGATGTTCTCATAGCGACATTTGGCGTTGTACTCGTGCAACAGGCGATACTCAATCACTTCAAACTGCAGCGCGCCCACTGTGCCGATGACCTTGCGACCGTTCATTGTCATTGTAAATAATTGAGCCACACCTTCATCCATCAGTTGGTCGATGCCTTTGGCAAGTTGCTTGGCTTTCATCGGGTCGTCGTTTTCGATGTATCGGAAAAGTTCGGGCGAGAAACTCGGAAGTCCCTTGAAATGAATCTTTTCGCCTTCGGTCAGCGTGTCGCCGATTTTGAAATTGCCTGTGTCGTGCAGACCGACAATGTCGCCTGGATAGGCTTCTTCAACCACCGACGTTTTTTGCGCCATAAAGGCTGTGGGGCTCGAAAATTTCAACTGGCGGTCGAGTTGGACGTGATAATAATTGGTGTTGCGCAGGAATTTGCCCGAGCAGACCTTCACAAAAGCAATGCGGTCGCGGTGGTTCGGGTCCATATTGGCGTGAATCTTGAAGACGAAACCCGTGAACTTTTCTTCTTCAGGTTTCACTTCGCGCTCAAGTGTCTGCGACGGTTGCGGCGATGGCGCAATACGAATAAATGATTCCAAAAGTTCCTGAACACCAAAGTTATAGAGTGCACTTCCGAAGAAAACGGGGGCGATTTTTGCTTCGCGATAAAGATTCTGGTCGAAATCGGGATAAACGCCTTCGATGAGTTCGAGATTGTCGCGCAGAATCTGCGCGTTTCGGCCCATCTTGCGCTCGAACTCGGGGTCGTTCAAATCCTTAAATTCCTGTGGTTCTTCGGCTTTGGTCTTGTCGTTGCCCGAGAAATAGTACATCTTGTGGTCGAAGATGTTGTAAACGCCCTGCAGCCGCTGGCCCATACCCACAGGCCAACTCAACGGGTGGACGTGGATTTGAAGTTGCCGCTCAATCTCATCGAGCAGGTCGAACGGGTCCTTGCCTTCGCGGTCGATTTTGTTGATGAAGACAATCACGGGCGTGTTGCGCATACGGCACACTTTCATCAGTTTCTCGGTCTGCGCTTCGACGCCTTTGGCCGCGTCAATCACCACAATCACACTGTCGACAGCCGTCAGGGTGCGGAAAGTGTCTTCGGCAAAATCCTGGTGGCCTGGGGTGTCAAGAATGTTGATTTTCACACCGTTATACTCAAAGCCCATAACCGAAGTGGCAACCGAAATACCACGCTGCCGCTCAATTTCCATAAAGTCGGAAGTGGCGGTTTTCTTAATCTTGTTCGACTTGACGGCGCCTGCCACGTGGATTGCGCCACCAAAGAGCAGCAACTTTTCGGTCAATGTGGTTTTACCTGCGTCAGGGTGGCTGATGATTGCAAATGTGCGTCGGCGTTTTATCTCTTCGTTAAAATCCATATCTGTTTGGTTATTAAGATTCTTGCTTGCTATTCTTCTTCTTCTTCGTCATCGCTCATACTGTCTTCGCAGTCGAGTTCATCGTCGATAAAATACTCGGCTTCAGCAATGAGCGTATCAATCTCTATTTGTGGCAGTTCAGGCTTGTCAATCCAATAAATCTGGCGGTCGTTCTCAAAATCGTCTTCGCTGCCTTCCAGAATAAAGCGCGGTTTTTCGGTGTGAACCACGTAAAGATAGCCCAAGCGCTGCTGGCTGTTTGTTGCAAGTAAGAATTTCGGTAGCATATTTCCGTTTTTTAGGCCGCAAATATAGCAGTTTTTAAGCATTGAATGACTGAATGATTGAATGTGTGGCATTTCGCACCGATGGCACTGATAACGCAGATTTTTATGGAAATGCCTTAAAGGCAATCAACTACGTGAATTGCTTTAAGAGCGGACCTTTTAATGGTTTTCGCAAAATCCATATAAATTTTGTTTTGCAAATGCAAATAGAAGGTCTATCTTTGCACCGCTTTTCAGCACGGGGTATAGCACAGTCCGGTTAGTGTGCCTGCTTTGGGAGCAGGAGGTCGCAGGTTCGAATCCTGCTACCCCGACAAAACAGAAGCCTGTCAATGATTTGACAGGCTTTTTTTGTGGAGCATAGCGGACTCGAACCGCCTACCTATTCGTTGCGAACGAATCGCTCTGCCAGATGAGCTAATGCCCCTTTTCACTCGCAAACATACGGGTTTTAAGACAATTACGGACTATACTTGGCAAAAATATAAAGCAAAAAAGCCGAAGCAAACGCCCCGGCTTATTATTAATATGTGTGAGTTCTACAGCAAATCGCTCGCCAGTTCGGCCAGTGCGCTGCGCTCGCCCTTCACAAGGTTCATATGTGCAAACAGGTTCTGCCCCTTCATTTTGTCGGTCAGATAACTCAAACCGTTCGATGTGCTGTCGAGATATGGCGAGTCAATCTGCTGAATATCACCTGTAAACACAATCTTCACATTCTCGCCGGCGCGTGTTACAATGGTCTTCACTTCGTGCGGCGTCAGGTTTTGCGCTTCGTCGATGATGAAGAACGCGTTCGAAAGGCTGCGGCCGCGGATGTAGGCCAGCGGTGTGATTACCAGACGCTCGTCTTTCAGCATCTCGTCAATCTTGTGCACTTCCTTGCTGTTGGCGCCAAACTGATGCTTGATAACGCCAAGGTTGTCGAACAGCGGCATCATATACGGCCCGATTTTCTCTTTCACGTCGCCCGGAAGGAATCCCAAATCTTGATTGGTGAGCGGAATGATTGGGCGCGCCACAAAAATCTGCTCGTAGGTTCCAGCCTGCTGCAGAGCGGCCGCCACAGCCAACAAGGTTTTGCCAGTTCCGGCCTTTCCTGTTAGCGAGATAAGGTTGATTTCGGGGCGCATCAGAGCGTCGAGAGCCAGAGCCTGCTCGGCGTTGCGCGGCTCGATGCCGTAGATTTTGCGTTTCTCGACAAGATTGATGCGGCGCTCAAACGGGTCGTAGTGGGTGAGTGCGCTCTTGTTGTCGCCTTTCAGAATCAGATACTCGTGGGCGAAAATTTCGCGGCTGAACTTGAACTCGTCAACACTCACGCCGGCGCGGTCCTGATAAATCTTGTTAATCAACTCGGGGTCCACATTGTCGATGGTGTCTATCCCCTTGTAAATCACTTCAATGTTCTGCACCTTGTCGGTGGTGTAATCTTCGGCGGCAATGCCCAGCGATTTTGCCTTCACGCGCAGATTGATGTCCTTCGACACCACAACCACCTTGCGTCCCGGATTGTCTTTGCTCACCTTTTCGGCGATGGCCAGAATGCGGTGGTCGGCAGTCGGCTCGGGGAACGACACCTTCATTGAGTCGGGATATTTCTGACCCAAAGCCAGATAGAGTTTTCCGTGGCCTTTGCCAATGGCGATGCCCTTAACTGGGTCGGCTTTGCCAATCAGCTCGTCGAGTTCGCGTGTGCACTCGCGGGCGTTGAAATTCAGCGTGTCGTTGCCCTTCTTGAACTTGTCCAGCTCTTCGAGCGCCACAATCGGAATCACAATGTCATTGTCCTGAAAATTATAGATGCATTTGTAGTCGTGGAGCAAAACATTCGTGTCTAACACAAAGATTTTGATGTTTGATTTTGCCATAGTGGTACGTTTTTAGTGTTTGCTTAAAGTTACAATTGTTTTTTCAATTCCAAATCATTTTTGTTTAAAATCGTATCAATAGCACTGAAAACGACATTTTTTATATAGAGTAGGGCGAAGGTGGTGGTAGTAGCCTGTAAACCTTACCAACTTTCTTTATCTTCGCACGCAAAATATCGGAATCAATGAATCGTAGGTTTCTGCTTGTTATATTGTTGATTGTTGCGTGTGGGACGGTGGTGGCGCAGACACCGCTCAACCGCACGTCGCAGCGCACCATAACACAGATTTCGCCGTACTATTTCGGGCCGAATGCATTTGCTGTGCCCGAGATGCTCGACGGTCGTGTGCAGACCGAATTCAGAGCCGAAGTGGCAACCGATTATTTCTATGGTTTTCGTGGTGACCAGACCATCGATGCTTCATTCAAACTGAACATTCCGCTTTGGACCGACCGCGTCAATCTGTCGGTTTGGATGCCCGCGATGGAATGGTATCGCAACACCGACGAAAGCCTTGCCGCAAGCCGCGTTCAACCCGAAAACATTGAAGATGCTCGTGAAGGGCATCTTGCCGGCGATGTGTATGTCAGCACCGATATGCAGATTCTTCGCGAAAACGGTCTTCGTCCTGATGCCGTTCTGCGAGCTGCGCTTAAAACCGCTTCGGGCTTTGAATCGTTCCATGCGCGCTACTACGACAGCCCGGGTTATTTCTTCGATCTTTCGGTTGGCAAATCGGTGGCCCTGGGGCATAGCGAGCGATGGGCGCACCGTTTGCGTGTGGCGCTCTCGGGCGGATTTCTTTGCTGGCAAACCGACCTTGGCCGGCAAAACGATGCCACACAATGGGGCGTGATGGCCAAATGGGAAAACTCATTTTTTTCATTGTCAGGCAATTTGGCCGGATATGGCGGTTGGGAACATAATAACGAAGGTGGCGAGCTCGCTCACGACCGTCCTGCAGTGCTGCGCTTCGACTTAATCGGCCACATTGGAAAAATCGATGCGGTTGCCGTTTACCAATATGGTCTTCGCGATTATCCTTACCATTGGGTGCGCGTTGGTTTGGCCTACCGGCTCGATATTTTATCAGTCATAAAACAATAATTTGATGATAATCAGAAAAATATTTTGCTGTTTGATAGCGGTTGGCGTCGTCAACATATCTTCGGCACAGATTGCGGAAGATTCGGTGAAAGCCGCTTTCTTCCGCGACTTCTACCATCAGGGCCACCTTGCCCATTGGCTCGATGCGTTGTCGGATCACACTGTTTATCAAGGGCTTCACGTGGGACAGTGGGACGAGTCGGGGCAGTTGATGTTTACGGTCGACGGCAATTCATTCAAGTGGAATCGATTATATATCAATGGCTTCCGCATCGATAACCGTTTCACGCCCGGCTCATCGGTTTACGTGCCGAATATGGAAAACTACAATCTGCGAATCAACAATCGCGGCTCAATTTTGAGTTTTGAGCTCGATACGCTTGCGCGCGATTATGCCGCCGCATCGTTCAACCGCGGTAATCTGGGCGGAATCTCACCGGGGTCGGCCGATATCATTCATCTTTTTCATGGAACGGGCACCGAAGACGCCTTCGACCCATCAACCATCGATTGCCGACAATACATTAAGTATCAGGCGAATATTGATGCCGCCTACAGCATAAAAACTAACGGCGGGCGGGCTTTGCGACAACACATTTACGCTGTTTCGGGGCAACAGATGCTACCCAATTACGACCAAAATGGCTTGTTGCCCGATGAGCCGCTCTATCAGGCCGGGCACTATAAAGTGCTGATAGATGGGCAGTTGCCTGCGGGCCGCTGGTTCGATGACGCGGGCTATTTTGTAAGTGCTTTTGGAAAAGAAAATTACGGCGCCGAATTTTATTTCAATCGTGCCGAAGTTGCCAAACTCAACATGTTCAGTGCTTCGGTTTACGGCCGTCGGCGCGGATTGACAACCGGCCTTACAGTGTCGTCGAACAAACTGAAACATAGCGATTTGCAATTTGAGCGCAACATTATCGACCAAGATGGCGAGTCGCTCGAGCCGTGGATGCCCGACGGCAAAACACGCGAGTTGAGCTGGGTGCTAAACTATAACCGCCAACTTTTGCCGTGGCTTGGGCTCAGAGCCGAAGGCTACAATTCGCTGCTCACTTTCAACCCCGACGATGAAAATTTCCGCAACAATGTCTATTGTCAGCATATATTTCAGCCACAGCCAACACCGCTCTACCATTACGATTGGACAAGCCGTGCTTTTGCGGCAGGACTGGTTGAGAACCGTGTCGGCATTGAAGCTCACAGACAAATGTCAGATAATGTGACGGTTTCGGGCGAATTGGCGTTCACGCTGGACGGCATGCTGCTTGGTGGCGGAAAAACAAAAATATCGCCCAATATGCAGGCCACGCTCACGCTCAGCAGCCGGCCGCTGAAGTGGCTCGAACTGGGATTGACGCTTGCTCACGACCGTGTTAGCTACAACATCGACGACATCCGTTTCATGAGCGACGATTACATGAATGCCGATGTCTATTTCAGCGGTTCCGAGCGACTTTTCACTACCACCGGCGGTCGATATCACCATTATGCCGCACACCTTTGGCAGCCTGGATATTTCACAGTGAACATTCCCGTGCGGTTGGATTTTGGCCGTCATGAGTTTGTTTTTTTGCAGACTTACAAAAAGTTCCATCATTCGTGGATGGCTCAGTTTGCGGATGGCGCCGATGCCAACGGTTTCACTGATGCCGATGGCTACTATTTTCTGAATTCCGGTCCGCGCGATTATGTCATTGATTATATGCCGAAAAGCCTGATGGACGGCAATTTTTTGCTGAACACGCCATTCTACGTGTCGCAGAATACGCGCTACACCTATTGTGGTGATAATGTTCTGTTCAGTTTCTCGTGGCAGTCGATGATGGGGGCGGGGCTGGCAGCGCTGGGCAACGGCCCGGTGGCTAACAACGTTGACGCATTGTCGGAATCAACTGCCAACCCGAACACTTTCAGTACAATAGATAATTCTGAAGGTAAGTACCCCGGCGTCGGTCGATTCGACCAAGACAAGGCTTATGTCTGTCGCATTTATCTGGCTCACAATGTCAATCAACATGTTCAATATGGCATCACCGGCCGCTGGACCGACGGGCAGCCGTTTATGTATTTCAACACTGCCGCTGTAACTGACGGCAATGGTGATGCACAAGTAGCCATTCGCCCATATAGCTCACGCGGCATCAACCCCACCGACGGTAATTTCGGCTGTCGCGAAAGTGCCTTGTTCAATATCGACCTTCACGCGCGGTTTGTAGCGACTGTTTGGAATCATACAATGAGCCTTAACATTCTGTGTTACAACATTTACGATTTTGGAAATGTCTATACCGAGATGTGCTTTCCCGAAGGCGAGCGTGGGAAAGGGGCGCGCGGTGCCAATATGACACTCACAATTCCGCGCGGAATTGTGGCCACACTGAAGGTGGATTTATGATTTTTTAATGGTGCAATCTAAATTTTCAGTATCTGTTTTAATTTTCAAAAAAAGGCAGTATGTTTGCACCCGCTTAATCGGAATGGCGAGGTAGCTCAGCTGGTTAGAGCGCATGATTCATAATCATGAGGTCGCGGGATCATGCCCCGCTCTCGCTACAGAAAAAAGCAGTCGGACAAACCGGCTGCTTTTTTTGTGCGCTAATCGCTTTTTTACGATTATATTGCAGCGTTTATTTTCAGGGAAATGAATTTGGCCTTAATCATTATTTCGGTTTATGCACTGCTGGCAACCGTGGCCATTGTGCTCATTGTTAGAAAGAATCGGTCGCATGCCGCGTCCATGTTCGACTTCAACAACGTTATTCAGAAACGGACAAGCACGCTCTATTTCGATGTCGACGGTTTTCTTTTGTCTGACATGGACTCATCGAACAACGGGCATGTTCTGGCAAGTCTTCGCACGGGCGATAATATCAGCAGTTATACGCAAAATCCTGATATGGCCACATATTTGCGAATGTGCGCCCGGCATCGTGGAAATTTCACCTACAAGCTCGAAGAAACAGTTGACGAGAACGTGGTGAAGCGTGTTGATTTGATTTTCTCACCTTTCATCAGCCATGGGGTGTTGCGGTGCGTGAGTGTGACATCGCAGACAATGTACTCTAAGAACCGCGAAGCCGAACTGCTTGACAAGGCGCGCGACTTGGCCACCAAAAACGCTGAAGCTCAGCGGCAGATTGAACGGCTCGACATTGAACGCGTCAGTCTGGAATCGGCATTTAAAAAATCGAGTAAGCACCACATTCAGCTGCAGAAGGCCATGTACCGCATTGAGTTACAGAAGCAGGAACTCGAGCATGCTCTTGACATCATCAACAAGCAGAAGGACGAGCTTGAGCGCGTGAATGCGGAAATCAGCCGAAGCAACAAGATGAAGGAAGTGTTTCTGGCCAACACAAGTCACGAAATCCGTACACCGCTCAATGCTATAATCGGTTTTACGAATCTGCTGCTCAAAATGAGCCCTGACGAGCGGCAACTCAGATATTTGGAAAACATCAAAACATCGGGGCGCAACCTGCTTTTCATTATAAACGACATACTCGATTTGTCGAAGATTGAGTCGGGCAAGATGGAACTTGAAAGCATTGATTTCGACTTGCGCGATTTGGTGCACAAATGTTCGGATGCTCTGAGCGTTGGCCGCGAAGGCAAGAAAGTAACTATCAACATCGATGTTGCCGATGCGGTGCCGGCAGTGGTTGTCGGCGACCCGTACCGCACCAATCAGATTCTTACAAATCTGATTAACAACTCAGTGAAATTTACAGGCGATGATTGCATTATTGGCTTGAAAATAAACCTGATAAGCGCCGATGGTGACAAAATAAACATCGGGTTTGAAGTAAGCGACAATGGTATTGGCATTCCAAAGGAACGACAGTCGGAAATTTTCAAGAGTTTCACGCAAGCCAATGTCGACACTACCCGCAAATACGGCGGAACGGGACTGGGATTGTCAATTACCCGGCAGCTGGTTGAGATGCATGGGGGCAGCATATCGGTTGAGAGCGAGCCGAACTGCGGTTCCACTTTCAAGTTCAATCTGATTATGAAAAAGTCGGACAACAGTGCGGTTGCCAAATCGTCGAGTAACAAGGCTCAGGCACCATTGCAGAAACTGAGTCTGCTGCTTGTCGAAGACAATGAGATTAACCAGCAACTGGCCATCGACACGCTCATGGCTTGGAATCCGAATATTGAGATTGAAGTTGCCGGCAACGGCCAGATTGCCGTTGAAAAGGTGCGGAAAAAACAATATGATGTGGTGCTGATGGACGTGCAGATGCCTGTGATGGACGGAAACGCCGCTGCTCGCGCCATCAGAAATCTGGAAAAACCTTGTTGCGATGTGCCAATAATAGCCATGACCGCGCACGCCTTTGCCGAAGAGCGCGACCGCTGCCTGGCCAGTGGCATGAACGATTATGTGATGAAACCTTTCGACCCCGACGACTTGTGCGCAAAAATATGCAAATATGCCGGGCTTGACGCACCAGCAAGACAACTGCGTCAAACTGCCGCCAATGGTGATGGCGGGCAGAATGGATTCAACATTAGCCTGCTGACCGACGCTTGTGCCGGCGATACAGACGAATTGAAGAAGGTGGTTGATGTTTACTCGGCAACCATTACCCCCGACATCAACGAGCTCGCTGCCGCCTATGCTTCATGTGACAACGAAAAGATAAGAATGAAACATCATGCCTTGCAGACGGCTTTCGGTTATCTGGGTATGCCTGCTGCTAATGAAAAGCTTGATATGGCGCGACAGACGAGTGATGGTGCCGAAGCGGCCGAACTGATAAAGCAGATTGCCGCCCTGTGGCAGCAGACTTTGCCGATGATAAAAGACTATGTAGCCGGACTTGGCGGCAAGGCTTGAATTAGCCGAAAATGCGCCATACAAACCGTGGCCAGAGCGGGAAAACAAACACTGAAAGTGTCATTCCGGCAAGGTCGCAGAAGAAATCTAACACATCGCCGCTGCGCATATATATAAAATAGTACTGCACCACTTCGGTGAGAGCTGCGTAGCCTACCCCGGCGACAAGAAGAATGTAGTAGCCCTGAAACTCAACTGTTTTCTGCCAATAGAGCGATTTTATCAGAAATGCCAGCACAAAAAACATCACAAAATGCACAATCTTATCAAGATATGGAATTATCCATTCCGGAACAATTGAGTTGATTTTCAAATTGTTGATGCGGTCACCTGAAGAGAAGCACAAATATGCTATTACGGCCACCCATATGGCCAGTTTTACGAGCGACTGAATGTCGCGTGCCGATAGTTTGCTTTTCATGGTTCGATGGTTTTTAATTTTCCGCCGTCCGATTCGGCCATGTAGTTGTTGTCGAGCAGCCATCGCGCTACGCGGCCCACTTTCTTCTGCTCTTTGCCGATTTTGTCGGGCAGCTCTTCAATTCGTGTCGGGCCTGTTGCTATCTGACGGTCAATCAGGCTTTTTATTGTCTGAAATTCAAATTCGGTCATTTCAGTCTCGTGGCGGCTGGTGCACACATCGCAAGTGCCGCACATTGGCACGTCGGTCATGCCGAAATAATGCAACAGCTGCTGAACACGGCATTCGTGTTCAGTCGCATAGCGTATAACGGCGTTTATCTTTTCAACATATAGTTCCTTACGGTTCAGATAGCGGTCGGGGCCGAAATAAAGCGATTTCAATGGCAGCCGCTCTTCAGGGTAGTAAATCTGCGGCAGCGATTTCTGTGGTATGTAGCTGATAATCTTGTCTCGGGCAAGTTTCAGTATTAAATCATATATCGTTTGCCGCGGAAGGTTCAGACTTCTGGCAATGAGCGCTTCATCAATCGGGCGGTATTCGGAAAACACCCCGCTTGTGGTTCGAAGAATGAATTTCAGAATGTCGTCTTCGCGGCTGTTGGCGGTTTTATATTTATAAAGGTCGTCGCGACCGACAATGAACATCACTCTTGCCGGATTGTTCACGTCTTCGCTGTAGTCGATGTAGCCGCACTGCTGAAGGATTTTCAGGCTGTTGTGCACAACGGCCAAATTGAATTTGTAGGTAGTTACAAACTGCGACAGGTCGAAGTCGAATCCAAGCCCCTTGCCGCCGCCAATCGGCACTTGGCAGTAGTTGGCCACGCACTCGTAGACGTTCTTGATGGTCTCTATGGGCGGATACGTCTGCGCGGTGCGCTGCTGTAGTTTCGTCTTGTCCGATTTGTTGTAGAGCAAGATTGCAAAGGCCTGCTTCTCGTCACGTCCGGCACGTCCGGCTTCCTGGAAATAGGCTTCGAGAGTGTCGGGAAGGTCAATGTGGATTACAAATCTGACATCGGGCTTGTCGATGCCCATGCCAAAGGCGTTTGTGGCGACAATCACGCGAGTGGTACCGTTTTTCCAAGCAGTCTGCTTCTCGTCGCGCACTTCGGTTGTCAGTCCGGCATGGTAGAAATCGGCGCTAATGCCGTTCTGCTGCAGAAATTCTGATATTTCTTTAGTTTTCAGTCTGCTACGGACATATACAATGCCTGTGCCCTGAATGTGACCGATGATGCGAAGCATATAGCGCAGTTTGTCATCGACTTCGCGTACAAGGTAGATTAAGTTTTTGCGCTCGAAACTTTTACGGAAAACATTTTTCTTTCTGAATTCCAGCCGTTCCTGAATGTCATCAACCACCTGCGGTGTAGCGGTGGCCGTGACGGCCAGTACCGGTACGCCGGGCAGCAGGGCGCGTATTTTGGCAATCTCAAGATACGACGGACGGAAATCGTAGCCCCATTGCGATATGCAGTGCGACTCATCAACTGCCAGCAGATTGACATTCATCTGTTTGACTTTAGCCAGAAACATCTCAGAACCTAGCCGTTCGGGCGAGCAGTAGAGAAATTTAGTATCAGGGTCGTTGATGCTGTTGTCGAGCGCCAGCCCCACTTCGTGCTGCGTCATCCCTGTGTAGATGGCGTAGGCCTTGATGCCGCGTGCGCGCAGGTTCTCAACCTGGTCCTTCATCAGGGCGATGAGCGGGGTGATAACAAGACAGATGCCTGGTTTGGCCATGGCCGGCACTTGGAATGTGATGGATTTTCCGCCGCCGGTCGGCATTAGAGCAAGTGTGTCATAACCGTTTGCCACAGAAGTGATTATCTCTTCCTGCAGCGGGCGGAACGAGTCATATCCCCAATATTTTTTCAATATTTCGGTAAACTGGCTTGCCATAGTTCGACAAAGATAGGCGTTGAAAACAGAATGCCGGCAGAAGGTATCATGGTTTTTATCACCACTTGCCATTTTTTTACCTGTTTTTTTCAACGGCGCAATGCGCGAAAATATTTTTTTGTTTCCGTGTTTAATCAACAATTACATTTGCAACCGAAACAAAGCTACTGATGGTTACCGAACAGCAATTCGAGTTTTTATTCCGCGGACAGTTTGCGGCATTGTGCAATTTCGCATACTCGGTTGTGAAAGACACCGACCAGGCGCATGACATTGTGCAGCAGGCGTTTGTCAACCTTTGGGAGCGCCGCGATGAGATTGACACCATCGACAACCTGCCGGCCTATCTGCGGCGAAGCATAGTCAACGTGGCAATCAACCATTTTCAGAAAAACCGGCGTCTGCAACTCGAAGACGAATACACGCAGTCGCAGCTCGACAGCGCCGCAACTACCGGCGGCGATTATCTGCAAGGTGAAGTTGAAGAAGCCGTCATGCGCGCCGTTGAACAACTACCCGAAAAAAGCCAGCTGGTATTCTCGTTGAGTCGGTTCCAAGGAATGAGTAACAAAGAGATTGCCGATAGTCTGAATATTTCGATAAAAGCAGTTGAAAAACATATTGGCAAGTCGCTCAAAGAGTTACGGGTATTATTGGCACCATATTTAAAAATTTTTGTAATTTTTTCGCTAACCGAGGTAGGGTATCGGCTCGCAAAATTGTTCTTATAGAGTAATGCAATAAAACTATGCAGGACGTGATTTCGGAAATATTGGCAAAAAAGCTTACAGAAGGCCAGCTGACCGCACAGGAACAGCAAGAGCTTGACATGTGGCTGCAAGTGCCCGCCAACGCTGGCGAGTATGCCGAAATCATGCGCCTGTGGGAAGCTGCCGGCAACGTCAAATATGAAATGAATGTTGATGTAGATGCAGAGTGGGAACAGTTCAAACAACTCACAAAACACCGCATTGGCCGCCGTCGTTTCACATGGGTGGCCGCAATGGCAGCGTCAGTAGCTCTGCTGATAGGCGTTTTCACGTTCCGCAACTCAACTCAATCCGATATTTTCAAATACACGTCGGCCAATGCGCCTGAAATGGTTGTGTTGCCTGATAGCTCGGTTGTCTGGCTTAACAAAAACAGCCAGATAGCTTACAAGTACAACGATTTGACCAACACACGTACCGTTGCGCTCATTGGTGAGGCGATGTTCAATGTGCGCCACACCGGTGACGATTTTGTTGTGAAAACCCCGCAACACGTCTTTACCAAAGTGCTTGGTACATCGTTCAACCTTAAGGCTTGCGCCGATTCGAAGAAAATCGAATTGGCAGTTGTTGAGGGCAAAGTTGCGTTTGGCAGCCGTAAAGCTAACACCGTGGTGACCAAAGGCCAGTCAGCATCGTTCGACTGCCGCAACAACACTGTCACCCCGTCCGATACTCTTGACAACAACGCAATTGCATGGCATACAGGCGTATTCAACTACAACAACAAGCCGCTGTCGAAGATTTCTGCTGAGTTGGGCACTTATCTTGACACAAAAATCACACTGCCCTCCAATGCTCGCAATGTGAATTACACAGGCTATTTCGACCATCCTACACGCGAATCAGTTGCCGAAATCATTGCAACAGCAATGAACTGGGATTACAAGGTGACAGATTCTGAAATTGCCTTCAGTGAGCGGAAGTAAAAATTTCCCCTATTGTGTCTATTTGTAAAACAGTCGCATTTCGGAAAAAACGAAGATGATGTAAAATAAATCGTTCCAACCATATTCCCGATTTATGTCTCTTGTCCACAGTGTGGCGCCATTCAGCAAGTTTATTCCTTCTAATGTGTTTGAGTGGCTGGCAGCCGAGTATGATTTGTATCCAACACCTATGTTGAGGTTTGGATTAACAAAATAAATGTCATTTCTAAGGTCATATTTCGGATTGCCGGTATAGGGGTCAATAGCTTGGCGGACATCGCCCTTGGTTTGTACTAAATGCCGTTAAAGTGTTGTATTTTAGTGTTTCTGTATTTTATTTCTCTGCTCCAGAGAATCGAGTCGCAGTTTGTGTTTACTTGCACAATTTTTCCTTTGTTTTGGTAGCGGTTTCCTTTGATGTCTCTCAACTGTACAGTGAGCAAATTTGTAATCGTATCGAAATTCGTTTTGTAGATGTGGTTAGGGAAGATGTACTCTTTCCCGGTTATGTCCGAATTATCGACAAGATTTTTCCCGATAACAATTTCGTTTGATTTTAGCGGTGTTTGATTTTGACAGAATGCAGTCGTAACAAAAAAAGGAATGAGGATTGGTAAACATTTGTTCTTCATAATGTTATAATATGGTTAAGTCGTTTATCACCTTTGACGCACAATATATACCGAACAGTGCTGGCATATACGATATGGTGCCGACGGTCGATTTTTTGTTCTCTTCGTCGTCAACTTCAACAACGGCGGCTTTGTCGGTCAGTTCGGTTGAGAAAACCACTGTCAGACCTTTGTCGATTCCCTTGCGGTGCAAGCGTTTGCGTATTGAACGTGCAAGTTTGCAGTTGAAGGTTTTGCTGATGTCGGCAATTTGCAGTTTGGTTGGGTCGGTCTTGCCGCCAGAGCCCATACTGCTTATGATTGGCAGCCCCCTTTGAATGCAGTGGTAAATCAGAAATACTTTCGGCGATAGCGTGTCGATGGCGTCAACCACATAATCGTATTTGTTTTCAAGCAGTTGCACCATTCGTTCATCGCGAATGAACTCGTTAACAACTGTCAGGTTGATGTCGGGATTGATGTCGCGCAGACGGGCGGCCATAACTTCGGTTTTAGGCTTGCCAACCTGGCTGTGCAACGCAGGTAACTGTCTGTTGATGTTAGAGTTGCTTACCGTATCTCCATCAACAATCGTCATTCGGCCAACACCGGCGCGGGCAATCATTTCGGCCGCGTAGGCGCCCACACCGCCCAATCCAACCACTAGAACGTGCTTCTGGCGCAGACGTTCAATTTTCTCGCTGCCAAGCAAAAGTTCGGTCCGCTCTAACCAACTGTAGTCCATCTGTTGCCGAATAGTTGTGTCAAATTATTGAAAATAATCGTTTTAAGTTCGTCAACGCTGATGCGTTTCAAACCTGCCGCAAAGGTATAAATATCGCTGATATCCATCTGTTTTGTGTCGGTTTCCAAGAATATGCAATCGTTTGGAACGTTTGCATAAACGTTCTGCAACTTACTGTCGGAAAGCAGTTTGTGGCCAAACGAGAGTTTTGCGCCGTGAGTCAGAAGTTGTGCGGCAGTTGTCTCATTTCCGCTGAAACCATGAAAAATCATCGGCACACCTGGCTTTTGGCGAAGAATCTGCAGAAAGTCGGAATAGGCTCGCACACAATGAATTATCACGGGCAGATGGTGCCGTTTGGCAATGTCGAGTTGCTGCTCTAAAACGCTGGTTTGCAGACTAATATCGGTGCTGATGGCGCGGTCGATGCCTGTTTCGCCCACGGCGGTCAGCCTGCCGCTCTGGCACAGGTTTTCAATTGCGTCAAGCGTTTTCTGATGGTCGCATTTGCCCACATTCCACGGGTGCAAACCTGCCGATGCAAACGTTGCACAAGGTGTTGCACCGATGTCATCAATGTTGACAAGTTCAATGCCCGCGCCCGTTTCGGCGTGAGTGTGGATGTTGACAAACGGCGTCGTCATCAGTCGAAATACTTGTCGAGTTCGGGTGCGCGCGACAGTTTTCCATCGACGGTTACCACCGTTGTGATGGTGGCATCGGCGCAGACCTGGCGTTCGGGAAGCAGCATTATCTTCTGGTGGAACAGCATTTTAAAGCCGTCGCGCTCGGCTGTTGTGGCCACCACAAACTCGTCGCGGCTGCGCAGCGGACGTTTGTAGCGAATGTCGACACGGGCTACAACCACGTAAATGTTCTTCTCGACAAGTTCGGCAAAACTGATGCCGCGCTCGATGCACATCTCGTGTCGCGCGTGTTCAAAATAGTGCTGGTAGTTGGCGTTGTTCACAATGCCTTCCATATCGCATTCGTAGTCGCGAACCTTCATCTGCAGTTCGTGTGTCTTATTGTTTTCCATTGTTTTAAACGAGTTTCTGTATAAAAAATCAGCGCAAATTTAATTTTTTTGGGCTATCGTTTGCAATCGCGTAAAAGTCTGTTTTTTAAAGAAATGAGTTTTAATATTATTGTTAAATAGAACTACGCAAACGTTAGCCTAAAAACTGATTTTTAGGCAGTTGCGGTAAACGGGTTTATCTTTGCATCGCAATCGGGAAGAAAAAGTTCCCCGATTCCGAACAAAGAGTTTAGTGGTTATTACGTGGTATTAGTTGTGGGCGAGTTTGCTGAGAAGCAGCTCGCTTTTTTTTTAATTTGTCAGTCAATCATTTATCAAAAAACATCATTTTGATTCCAACGGCAAAAAGAAGCACGGCAAAGCATTTCTTAACCACGTGCTCGGGCAGGCCGATGGCGATTTTTGAAGAGAAGTAACTTCCAATCATGAATGCGCACATTATTATTAGTGCGGCCTTCACGTCGACAAATCCGGCTTTGTAGTAATTGATTACGGCGAAAATACTGACTGGCGGTAGCATGATTGCAAGGCTGGTGGCAACTGACTGCTGCTGAGTGAACCCCAAAAGATAAACCATGGCCGGAACCATAATGATTCCGCCGCCGATTCCTAAAATACCTGACACTATGCCGGTTATAATTCCGACCAAAATCAGTGCTATGAACATTCCTGTTGACATGATTTTACTTTTTTGCAAATATACCTTTTTGCGCCATAAGTGAGTGCGCTAAATTTCGAGTTAGTGCAGTGGTTCTATTGCGGCAATCATCGGCAACTTTTTCTACATTTGTGCTGTGGAAACAAACAAAACCGTCATCGGCTTGCGCCTGAAAATGGCGATTGTCTTTCTGGCATTGGTTATGCCGGTGGTGGGCGCTGTGTCGGGCTGGTACTACGCTTTCCTGATTGAAGAGTCGGATTATCCGTTTCTGGTCGCATTAGCATGTTTTTGTGTTGGTTTGCTACTCGATGTGGTGTGTTACTACGGCGGCGCATTCAGTTTTGTGTTCTATAAGTTGCCCATTCCACTTGTACTGTCGGTGGCTTCGTATGCCGCGGCATCGTTTGTGACATCGTGGAAAATGGCACTCTGCGCAGCCATCATCGGGGCATTTTTTGGCATAGTGTTCGACAATGTACTGCTCATCGACAAGCCATTCTATCTGGCAAGGAAAAGAGTGCTGGTTATAGTCTATATGTTGTTGTCATTCATTATGTTGGGCTTGATGATGGGCGTGCCGGTCTCAAGTTTTCTGCTCGGAATATTGGCTGGCAACTACTACTCGCTGCGCTATGAAGGCGCAGTGGTGAGTAAGGAACGTTTGCGCCGCAATCTGTTCAATATGAGCATTTTCACAACTTTGGTGCTTTTGCTTTTCGAGTTGATGTTCGGCTGGCTCATTTGGCAGGATTCATCGAACATTATTGATTATCTGTATCAGACAACGGGGTGGCAGATGTCGTCAGGACTTCTTTTGATTATGATTTTCGGTTTCGGTACGTTGGCGGTGGTGTTACAGTTTCTGATAACCTATTACACTGGCCGCACAATGCTGCGCTATCGTAAAATCAAATATCGCAACGCCATATTATAATATGTGCGAATTGAACAAAAATGCGGCGCAAAACAAAAAATGCGCAACAATTATCGGCGGTGCCTTATTATCTTTGCCCCGCTACAATTAGAACAAAATGGCAGGACAAGCAAAAAAAACAGGCAAAAGACGCATCGCGTGGAATCGTGTGTTGCCGCTGTTGCTTATACCCACGCTTATTGTACTGGCCATCAGAAAACTACCCGACGCCTTTCATCACCGCAAGTCGATTGACGAGGTGGCAGTGGCCGAGCTTTCTGCAAAAGAGGTGAGAGCGCTGCGCCGGTATAACAACGAATACCACCTTGAAGTGGCGCGTGCCCGTGGCATCGACCGGCCGTTCAAGAACCATCAGCATCTGCTCAATGACAAATATGGCTACATTGTGAAGTACGGCTTGCGCGAGGTGCACGACTGCAAATATTATGAGGTGCCGGCGCTCACATATTCAATGCCTTATCTGAAAAAAGAAGCTGTCGATTTTCTTGATGAGCTGGGCCGAAGATTTTTTAAGTCGCTGAAAGATATTGATGTGCAGGAATATAGGTTCCAACTTTCGTCGGTGTTGCGTACCGAAGCCGACCAGCACGGTCTGCGCAAAGAGAACATAAACGCCACACAAAACAAGACATCGCACTATTTCGGGCTCTCGTTCGACATAGCACAAACCTGTTTCTACCCCAAAGGACAGTCGGAACCAGTCTACTCGTACCGTCTGCGCAACCTTCTGCTTCGCAATCTGATTGAGATGCAGGATGAAGGACGCTGCTACGTGATACTCGAGACGCAGACAAAATGTATCCATGTAACTGTTCGCTAATATTTTGATTATCAATATGAAAAAGAAGAAGGAAATCATTCTGATGAACGTTAATGGCCCAGATAAGCCAGGCCAAACAGCTTCATTGACAAATATTTTGATGCAATACGATGTCAACATTCTCGACATCGGCCAGTCGGTCATCCACGACGATTTGAATCTTGGGATAATGTTTGAGGTTCCGGAAGAGGCTGGCTCGTCGCCGGTTTTGAAGGACATCTTGTTCAAAGCCTATGAGTTAGGTGTTAACATCAAATTCACGGTCATTCCGGCCGATCAGTACACAGAATGGGTTGCGCATCAGGGCAAGGCTCGCTACATTGTCACTATCATATCGCACAAACTCAAGGCTGCGCATCTGGCCAAGGTGACATCGGTCATTGCTGAGCAGGGTCTCAATATCGATGCCATAAGCCGTCTGTCGGGCCGTCCGCCGATTGAGGATTCAGAGCCGCAGTCGAAGGCTGTGGTTGAGATTTCGGTGCGAGGAGTGCCTGTCGACCTGAAGAAGATGAAATCTGACTTCATACGTATTTCGGCAGAAAGCAGTCTCGACATTGCTTTTCAGGAAGATAATGTGTTCCGCCGCAACCGCCGCCTGATTTGTTTCGATATGGATTCGACACTCATCCAGACCGAGGTGATTGATGAGCTGGCACGCCGCGCCGGTGTGGGCGACCAGGTAAGCGCCATCACAGCTTCGGCAATGCGCGGTGAGATAGATTTCCGCCAGAGTTTCCTGCGTCGTATATCACTGCTCAAAGGGCTTGACGAGAGTGTGATGAAGGAAATTGCTGAAAATCTGCCTATTACTGATGGCGCGGAACGACTTTTCAAGACACTTAAGCGTTACGGTTACCGCACAGCCATCTTGTCGGGTGGGTTCACATATTTCGGTAACTATTTGAAAAACAAACTGGATATTGACTATGTGTTTGCCAACGAGCTTGAGATTGTAGATGGAAAACTTACGGGCAACAATGTTGGCGATATTGTTGACGGTTCACGCAAAGCGGAGATTCTTAAGTTGCTGGCTTTCAAAGAAGACATCCATCTTGAACAAGTGATTGCTGTAGGCGATGGTGCCAACGACCTACCGATGCTTCAGCTTGCCGGTTTGGGCATTGCCTTCCACGCCAAACCAAAGGTTAAGGAATCTGCTCAGCACTCAATTTCGGCCGGTGGTCTCGATTCAATCCTTTATTTCTTGGGATTCCGCGACCGCGACATCAATCAATAGAGCCTTTATTGCAGAAATTTGCGCGGGCAATGATGCTTTTTATGCAACATTGCCCGCTTTTTTGCACCCTTTTTAGAGAAAAAATTACTTTTTGCACAAATTTGCATAGTAATGCAAACGTTTTAAAAATCACCTTCAATCCTTTGCTACCACTAAATTTGGGCCTTTTTTAGATAAAAATGCAAAAATCTATGCATATCGTTTGCATTGATATAATATACTGTAAATCAGTGTAATAATTTTAAGTATTCTGCAAAAACTAATTTTATGCAAACGTTGCATTAAAAATTGTCGGTACAATCGAAGAAAAGTCCAACATACTTTTGCATCGAGAAAAAGAGATAAAGAACATTTAAAAGACTAAAAGATGAAACTTTTAAACACAAATGAAGAGCGTCTGATGAGATCAGACTACTTCGCAGCCTTGGTAAGTTTGATTGCTGCAGCCCTTGTAATGCTGCCGTTGCTTCTGTCAGCAAGAACAAAAATCGGTGAGAACGAATTTCCGGCAAAGGTGAAAATCGAAGACAGCCTTGCATTCCGTTATGTGACTTGCACCCGCGCAGCCATCATCTACACCGCAAACGACAACAATAAGTGCAACCTTTGCATTGAAACTCTCGATGGTGATGTGCTCTACAACGAGTCTATCCGCACAATGGGTAAAAGCACACGCGTGTTCGATTTCCTGAACCTTGAGGACGGCACTTACAAAGTGATTGCAAGAAAGAACGGCAAGAGCCTTGAGCGTGCTTTCACAATTAAAGGCGGCGAGCTGGTTAGCGGTGGACGCGCTGTGGTTGACCCAATTTTCAAGGTTAACGGAACACGTGCAATCATCGAACTGCCGAACGAGCAACGCAAAGATGTTATTGTCAAGGTGCTTGACTCGAAAGGTGAGGAGCTCTATTCGACAATTGAAAACAAACCGGTTCTCAAGAATTTTGAGTTCGAGAAAGTTGCGGCTGGCCTTTACACAGTGTATGTTGATGTTGATGGCGACGACTACAAGTTCGACTACAACAAGAAATAAGCTGCAGAAAAACTGAAAAAAATACTGGCAACAGAGGCGAACCATAGGGGTTCGCACTCTACAGATGGTGAGGATTCGACATGCGAAATCCTTTTTTTTGTTTATATGGGTTAGTAATGAGTGTAGAGAAGTTGCGGATTAACCGACATTATTTAACTTTTTCCTTCTTGAGCGACATTGTTTTCGTAGAACTCACGTATATTTGCAACATAATTCAAAAGAAAAAACGATGAAAGAAATCTTATCAATTTCAGGATACTCGGGACTTTTCAAACTGGTTTCGAGCACCAAAAACGGCATTATTGTTGAAGATATTGAGACAAAGAAACGCATGCCGGCCTACTCAACGTCGAAAGTCAGTTCGCTGCGCGACATTGCGATTTTTAAAGATGACGGCGAGGAAGTGTCGCTGATTGAGGTTTTGAAAAATATTGGCAAGAAAGAGAAGAATAAGGCTGCGGTTGACCCCAAAACGGCTGACAACGAAAAACTTAAGGCTTATTTTGCGGAGATTCTGCCTAACTACGACCGCGACCGAGTTTATGTTTCGCACATCAAAAAAGTGCTCACTTGGTACAACCAGTTGCAACGCTGCAATATGCTCGATGTTCTTGATGAGAAAGACGACGACGCAAAAGCCGATGAGAAAGAATAAAGTTGCTAATCAAAAATAGAAAAGCCATCCTGCGGGGTGGCTTTTTTGTTTATAATTGATGTGTCAGGATCTACTATAAAAAAAGGCGGAACCAAGTTCCGCCTTTTTCGTTATATGCAAACCACTGATTAAGCGTACATTGCAACAATTGCTTCGTAAAGCTCCTGCTGACCTGAAGTCTGCTTCGGCTCGTTAACTTTCTTGCCGTACTCGTAAGCCTCTTCAAGAGTCATCTTGCCTTCCTCAAACTTCTTGCCTTCGCCCTTGTCGAACGATGCGTAGCGGGCAGCCAGCATTTTCTTGTACGGGCTCTCCTCGAGCAGTTTGGCTGCGTTCTCAAGAGCGCGGGCCATTGCGTCCATACCGCTGATGTGTGCCAAGAAGATATCCTCAAGGTCAGTTGAGTTGCGGCGAGTTTTTGCGTCGAAGTTGGTACCGCCAGTGCCAAGGCCACCGTTGCGGATAATCTGCATCCAAGCCTGAACCAATTCGTATTGGTCGATTGGGAACTGGTCAGTATCCCAGCCGTTCTGCATATCACCGCGGTTAGCGTCGATTGAGCCGAGCATACCAGCGTCAACAGCGCAAGCCAATTCGTGCTCGAAGGTGTGGCCAGCCAAAGTAGCGTGGTTAACCTCAATGTTTACTTTGAAGTCTTTGTCAAGATTGTGTGCTTTCAGGAAGCCAATAACAGTCTCGGTGTCAACATCATACTGGTGTTTCGAAGGCTCCATTGGTTTCGGCTCGATAAGGAATGTACCCTTGAAGCCTTTTTTGCGAGCATAGTCGCGAGCCATAGTCAACATAGTTGCCATATGCTCTTTCTCACGTTTCTGGTCAGTGTTCAGAAGGCTCATATAACCCTCGCGGCCGCCCCAGAACACGTAGTTCTCAGCGCCAAGTTCGATACCTGCGTCGATAGCGTTCTTAATTTGAACGATAGCGCGTGCAACAACGTCGAAATCCGGGTTTGTAGAAGCACCGTTCATATAGCGTTTGTTGCCGAATACGTTGGCTGTTGACCACAGAAGTTTCTTGCCGGTCTTTGCCATTTTCTCCTTCAGGTAAGCAACAATGGCTTTCAGGTTAGCCTCATACTCCTCAACCGAAGCGCCTTCCGAAACAAGGTCAACATCGTGGAAGCAGAAGTAAGGAATGCCAAGTTTCTCCATAATCTCGAAACCTGCGTCAGCCTTTTGTTTAGCAATGGTAACTGCATCGGCGCCCTTGTTCCAGGGGAACGATTTGGTACCGCCACCGAATTGGTCGCTACCGTCGGCGCACAAAGTGTGCCACCAAGCCATTGCAAAACGCAGCCAATCCTTCATCGGCTTGCCCATAATCACTTTCTCGGCATCATAATAGTGGAATGCCATAGGGTTTTTCGAATCTTTACCTTCGAATTTGATTTTTCCAATTTGTGGAAAATACTCTTGTGCCATTTTTTTTAAATTTTAGTAGTTATTAAAAATCAATTATTTAACACGAATTTCTTTTTTATTTGCTCATCGATTTCTCGAGACGGTATTTCCATTTCGCGTAAGCGTCGGCATACTCTTGGCGGGCCGATTTGTTCGGCTCGATAACTGCCAGTTTCTCAAGCGAAGCGAATGCCTCGGTATTGTTCTTGTAGATACCTGCGCCCATACCAGCGCCTTTTGCTGCGCCAACCGAGCCGTCGGTGTCGTAAAGTTCAATGGTTGCGCCAGTTACGCCAGCCAGAGTGTCGCGGAAAATCGGACTCAGGAACATATTGGCGTGTCCGGCGTGAATCTTGTTCACCTTCATACCCATCGACTCCATAATGTCGATACCATATTTAAATGAGAAGACAATGCCCTCTTGTGCGGCGCGCACAATGTGGTGCTTTGAGTGAACATTGAAGTTCAGACCGCGGATTGAGCAGTTGATTTCGCGGTTGCCCAGCATACGCTCGGCGCCGTTGCCGAAAGGCAGAACGCTCAAGCCGGCGCTACCGATTGGGGCTTTGGCGGCCAGGTCGTTCATCTCGTTGTATGAGATTCCGTCGGGGGCAATGTTGCGCTTAACCCACGAGTTCAGGATTCCGGTGCCGTTCACGCAGAGCAGAACGCCAATGCGTGTCTGGTCGGTGGTGTGGTTGACGTGCGCAAACGAGTTGACGCGCGACTGCGGGTCGTAGTTGGCCTCGCCGTTCACACCGTAAACAACACCCGAAGTGCCGGCAGTTGCGGCAATCTCGCCCGGATTCAAAACATTGAGCGACAATGCGTTGTTCGGCTGGTCGCCACCGCGGTATGTTACAGGTGTGCCTTCCTTCAGTCCGAGTTCGGCTGCGGCTTTTGCCGACAAGTGGCCCTGGTCGCTGAATGTTGGCTTGATTTCAGGAATGAACGATTGGTCGATTCCGTAGTAATCGAGCAGGAAGGTTGCCAGTTTGTTCTCTTTGAAGTCCCACATCATACCTTCAGAAAGGCCTGATACTGTGGTGCAAATCTCATCGGTCATCTTCATAGCGATATAGTCGCCCGGAAGCATAATCTTGTAGATTTTCTCGTATGTGGCGGGCTCGTTCTCCTTCACCCAAGCCAGTTTCGATGCGGTGAAGTTGCCCGGCGAGTTGAGCAGGTGGCTCAAGCATTTTTCGGCTCCCAGAGTTTTAAAAGCCTTGTCGCCGTAAGGCACAGCGCGCGAGTCGCACCAAATGATTGACGGGCGCAGAACGTTTTTGTGCTTGTCGACGCAAACCAGACCGTGCATTTGGTAAGAAATACCAATCGCCTTAACCTCTGCGGGATTGGCGCCGCTCTCTTTCATAATTGTCTGAACCGACAGTTTCAGGTTTTCCCACCAACTTTCGGGGTCCTGTTCGGCCCAACCCGGGTTGACGGCTATAATTTTTGCTTCGGTTTTGGGGAAGAAGGTGGTGGCAACGCATTTTCCTGTCTCAACATTGACAAGGCTTGCCTTAACCGACGAACTTCCTACATCTACTCCTAACGTGTACATATTTTAAATTTTTAAAATTTTTCAAAGTCCTATCAGACTAACAATTAGAGTGTTCGCACAATTAGCCCAATACACAACTTTTGCGCCAAATTTAAGAAAATAAATCAATGTTGTATGTTTTTGCGAGTTATTCGCGAATAATATATGTAGTTATCTATTTTACAATAAAATAAGGCGGTTGTACGATTGTGGGTTACAACCAACAAAGTCCGTAACCAGAAAGGCTGCGGACTTTGTTTTGCGCTATATATCAGTAAGTTTCTTAACTCAGCGCTTTTATCTGCTCGTCGATGGCTTTGATTTTGGCTTCGGCATCGGCTTGCTTCTTGCGCTCGTTCTCGACAACGGCGGCCGGGGCACCGTTCACAAACTTCTCGTTCGAGAGTTTCTTCATTACCGACTGTAGGAAGCCTTCCAGATAAGTGCGGTCGGCTTGCAGTTTGGCCAGTTCGGCCTCAACATCGATATTGCTGCCGAACGGAACGTAGAATTCAGTTGTCTGAACCATAAAGGCGACCGTGCCGTCGACTTTTTGGCTGACAATCTCAATCGATTCGGCGTTGCCCATCTTTGCTATCACGCTGTCGAACTGCGCGTTGTAGCCTTTGCTGCCTTTGTTCACAAAGAGTTTGATTGCATCGCGGTTCGGGATTTTCTTGTCGGTGCGGACGGTGCGGATTTCGGCAATTGTCTGCTTAACATTCTCGAATTCCGCCAGATAATCTTCGTTGAACGCGCCAGCCTCGGGCCATTGGGCAACTATCAGGCTGTCAGCGGTTTTGCGCTCCTTAATTGACTGCCAAATCTCCTCGGTGATGAACGGCATAAATGGATGCAACAGTTTCAGCATCTTCTCAAACAACTCAATCACAGCATTATAAGTCTTGCCATCGCAAGCCGTTTGGTAAGCGGGCTTCACCATCTCAAGGAACCAGGCCGAGAACTCATCCCAGAACAGGCGGTAAACGGTCATCAGCGCCTCCGACAGACGGAACTTGTCGAAGTGGTCGTTGAGTTGCACAATGGTGCTGCTCAATTTTTGGTTGAACCACTCGATGGCCACGCGTGCGGCTTCGGGCTGCGGCAGTTTGTCATCGACATTCCAACTGTAAACCAGGCGGAAAGCGTTCCAAATCTTGTTGGCGAAGTTGCGGCCCTGCTCCGGCAGGGAGTCATCGTAAAGCAAATCGCCGCCAGCAGGCGAGCATAGCAACATTCCAACACGCACGCCATCGGCGCCGTAGTCGGCAATGAGTTTGAGCGGATCAGGTGAGTTGCCGAGTGATTTCGACATTTTGCGGCCCAACTTATCGCGCACAATACCAGTGAAATAGACGTTGCGGAACGGCACGTTGTGCTGATACTCCTCGCCAGCCATAATCATTCGGGCAACCCAGAAGAAGATAATGTCGGGGCCCGTGACAAGTTCGCAAGTGGGGTAATAGTAGTTAATCTCCTTATTTCCAGGGTTGTTAATGCCGTTGAAAAGCGAAACAGGCCACAACCACGACGAGAACCAGGTGTCGAGCGCGTCCTCATCGTGACGCAGTTGGTCGGCGGTGATGTTCTCGTAACCCTTGATTTTGCGTGCTTCGGCCAGAGCCTCATCGGCTGTGAGAGCAACCACAAATTTCTCTTCCTCGCCTTCGGCTGTCGGCAGGAAATAAGCCGGAATGCGGTGTCCCCACCAGAGTTGGCGGCTGATGCACCAGTCCTGAATATTCTCGAGCCAGTTGCGGTAAGTCGAAACGTATTTGTTGGGGTGGAACTTGATTTTCCCTTCGAGCACGGGCGGCAGTGCAATGTCGGCAAAATGCTTCATCGACAGGAACCACTGCTTGCACAGGCGCGGCTCCACAGCCGTATCCTGATTGCGCTCCGAATAGCCCACCTTGTTGTCGTAATCCTCAATTTTCTCCATCAGACCGGCATTCTGCAGGTCGACGGCAATCTGCTTGCGCACATCCATTCGGTCTTGACCAACGTAGAGCCCGGCAGCCTCCGACAGCGTTCCGTCGGGGTTGAAAATGTCGATTGTCTCCAGATTGTGAGTCTGCCCGAGAGCATAGTCGTTTGCATCGTGAGCAGGCGTAACTTTCAGACAGCCAGTACCAAACTCAATATCAACATAGCGGTCTTCGATTACAGGAATCACTCTGTTGACGAGCGGCACAATCACCTTGTGACCGCGCAACCATTGGTTTTTCGGGTCTTTCGGGTTGATACACATTGCGGTATCGCCCATAATTGTCTCGGGACGGGTTGTGGCCACCACTGCGTAGTAGCCTTTCGCGTCTTTATGAATGATTTCGCCTTCGGTTCCAGTGGGTTTCACGGGATTTGCGTCGGCGTCAGCAACATAATAGCGTAGATAGTAGAGTTTGCTTTTCTCTTCGCGATAGATAACCTCCTCGGTGCTCAGCACGGTCTGTGCCTTCGGGTCCCAGTTGACCATTCGCAAACCGCGATAAATCAAGCCCTTGCGGTACAAATCGACAAATACGCGCAAAACCGATTCGCTGCGCACGTCGTCCATTGTGAAAGCGGTGCGGTCCCAGTCGCACGAAGCGCCCAACTTCTTGAGTTGTTCAAGAATCACGCCGCCGTGCTCTTCCTTCCACTCCCAGGCGTATTTCAGGAACTCCTCGCGGGTCAGGTCGCGCTTTTTAATGCCCATATCGGCCAGTTTCTTCACAACCTTTGCCTCGGTGGCGATTGAAGCGTGGTCGGTGCCGGGCACCCAGCAGGCGTTGCGGTCCATCATACGGGCGCGGCGCACCAGAATGTCCTGAATGGTGTTGTTGAGCATATGGCCCATATGCAGCACGCCGGTAACGTTCGGCGGCGGAATCACAATAGTATATGGTGTGCGGTGGTCGGGTTCGGAATGGAAGAATTTGTTGTCCATCCAGAACTTGTACCATTTTTCTTCGGCCGCAGCCGGATTGTACCTTGTCTCAAGTTCCTTTTTCATTTCTATTTCGATTTCAAATTGTTACGTTTTCCGATAAAAGTCAACTCGTTTAAAAAGAACTGCAAAAATAGCAAATGGTGTTTGTTGGCAAACGGAAAGGATGAAAAGTTTTCAGTTTGTGTTTTATTCCATCAAACTTGCTTGTGTGTCAACTAGTTTATAGACACGGTCGCCGCGGCGGACAATGTCGGTTACGGCAATCGACAGCGCCTGCCCTTTGACGGCTTCGCCAACGGGTTTCAAATCCACGCGCATCTCGCTGATTGTGTGCTCGTAAACGCCTGTTGTTTCGCCCATTATGAGCAGTTGGTCGCCGGTGTGCAGAGCGCCGCTTTCGAGCGTTATCTCGGCAACGTTCAGCTTTGTGAAGAAATTGGTGCATCGGCCCACGTATTCCTTGCGTTTGGTGGCCTTTGAGCCGTACACGCCCGACCACTCGCCCAAGCGCCGACCTAAATAGTAGCCGTCCCAAAATCCGCGGTTGAATACGGTCTTGAGCCGATTAACTTGCTCATCGATAACTTGTTGACTGAACGTTCCATCGCAAATTGCATCAATGGCGCGGCGGTAGCTCTCGACCACCGTTTTCACATATTCCGCCCCGCGGGCACGGCCTTCGATTTTGAGCACTCGCACGCCGGCACGCAGCACGCGGTCCAGGAATGGCAGGGTGCAAAGGTCTTTGGGCGACATAATGTATTTGTCGTCGATGAGCAGCTGCTGACCGGTCTCGCAATCGGTGACTTCGTAGCCGCGGCGGCACGGTTGGAAGCATTGTCCGCGATTGGCCGAACGCCCATATTGATGCAGGCTCAAATAGCACTTCCCGGAAATGGCCATACAAAGCGCACCGTGCGCAAACACTTCAATCTGAACAAGTTCGCCCTTCGGTCCGCGAATATTCTGCTCGCTGATGGCGCGGGCAATGGCGGCAACTTGGTCAAGATTTAGCTCGCGGGCGGTGACCACCACATCGCAATACTGCGCGAAAAACCGCACAGCTTCTATATTGGTGATATTCAGTTGTGTAGATGCGTGAACTTCAACGCCTTTCGAGCGTGCGTACTGCAGCACCGACAGGTCGCAGGCAATGATGGCTGTCAGTCCGGCTTCGGCCGCCGCGTCAACAATGCTGCGCATCAGGTCGAGTTCAGTGTCGTAGATGATGGTGTTCACCGTCAGGTACGATTTCAGGCCGTGTTCCTTGCAGATGCCCACAATGCGGTGCAAGTCGCCGATGGTGAAATTGTTGGCCGAATGCGACCGCATATTCAGGTTCTCGACGCCGAAATAGATTGAGTTGGCCCCCGCCTGAATGGCCGCCGCAAGCGACTCGTACGAGCCCACCGGCGCCATAATCTCAATGTCGTCGCGACTGAATTCCTTTCCAAAAACCGTCTGCATAATTGATTAACTGAAGGATTGATTTACTGATTGTTGGCGGTCGTCTTGCTGATGGCGGCGGCCACTTCGTCGGCATTGAGCATATTCATACATTTGAAGTGCCATTTCGGACATTTTCTGTAGCCGATTTTTGAGCACGGACGGCATCGCAAACCTTTGGTTTCAAATATTTTGGAATCGGCATCGGCCAAATATGGGTACATTCCCAATTCGGGCACGGTGTTGCCCCAAAGCGATACAATCCGCTTGCCGAAAGCCGCCGCAATGTGCATCATTCCGGTGTCGGGCGTGAGCACCACTTCGGCATCGCGCACAATGGCCGCCGATTGGTTCAGGCTGAACTGCCCCACACCGTTGTAGCACGGAACCGTCAGGTCGCGCTCAATGGTGGCCGCGCTTTCGAGAACATCTTTGCCGCCAATCAGGCACACCGGCATCTGCGCAGCGTTCAAAATCTGCACCATTTTGTCGGGCGGAATCTGTTTTGTGGGGTGCGTAGCCCCGATGACGGCACAAACGTAGCCTTGCTTAAACTGTTCAGGCAGAATGGTTTCCGGATAATCGTCGAGCTCTTTCGGCACAAAGAAATCGAGTCCTTGATGGTCGTTCACAACGCCCAATCGCGCCGCAGCGCCAAAATAGCGGTCGACAATGTGCACATCGGGCATAACATTGATTTTCAGATGTACCAACAGCCACTTGCGCACGTTGATTTTGTTGAACGAGTACGATTTCACACCCGTCAGCCGCTTGATTACGAACGACCGCAGGTTGTGGTGCAAGTCGATAATGCAGTTGTAGCCGCCGGCGCGGATTTCTCTGATGGTGTCCATCAGCCGCGGCTTGAGTGTCAGCACTTTATCCACATTAGGATTGCTTTCAAGAATACCCGCAAACTGCGGTTTGGTGAGAAAATGCACTTCGTCGCCCGCATCGCAATGCGCCTTCAGGCACCGCACAACAGGCGTGGTGAGCACAATGTCGCCAATAGAACTGAGCCGGATTATCAAGTAACGTTTCATCGTTTTTCAATGTGCGGCAAAAATAATGTTAATCGGTGAACCGAAAAACGGATAATCAGCCAATTGCACGATTATCTGTTTCGACGAGCCAAACTGCGCACTTTTTTGTAATTTTGCACTTTCGCGTAACTGATGGAAGATAAAATCACATATCAACAGTCTGACGATAGCGGATTTACAGTCATAAAGCCGCAATCGAGCCTGCTCGACCTTAACTTGCGTGAGCTTTGGCGATACCGCGATTTGATTGTGATGTACGTCAAGCGTGACATCGTAACTTTCTATAAACAAACAATTTTAGGACCACTGTGGTTTGTGATTCAACCCATTCTGACCACCATTATGTTCATGTTTGTGTTCGGCAACTTGGCCGGCATCTCAACCGATGGCGTGCCGGGTGTGCTGTTCTATTTCAGCGGCATCATCATTTGGAACTATTTTGCCGACTGTCTTAACCGTAACTCACGCACCTTTACCGATAATCAGAATGTGTTCGGCAAGGTGTATTTCCCGCGGCTGGTGGTGCCCATCTCGGTTACCGTTTCGAATCTTGTGCGGCTGGGCATTCAGTTTGTGTTGTTTGTCGGCATCTACATTTATTTTATTGTGACGGGTGCCAACATCACACCTAATATTTATCTGCTTCTTCTGCCGTTGCTGATTCTGATGACGGCGGGTATCAGTCTCGGATTTGGTATTATATTTTCTTCGTTGACAACCAAATACCGCGATTTGACATTTCTTCTTCAGTTCGGTGTTCAGCTTTGGATGTATGCCACGCCAATCATCTATCCGCTCAACAGCATTCCGGCCGGCAAGCAGTGGCTCATTCAGTTGAACCCGATGACATCAGTGATTGAGACATTCAAATACGGTGCGCTCGGCACGGGCGTTTTCTCGTGGGGATGGCTCGGCTACAGTTTCGCACTGATGGCGGTTTTGATTCTTGTTGGAATAATGATTTTCAACAAGATAGAGAAGAGTTTTATGGATACGGTTTAAAAACAGCCGGTTCCGCCACATTTATTCCAACTTTTCAACAATCGTTTCATTCGTCGAATCATTTTCCTACAATTGCCGACGCAATCAAACAAGGCCGGAAGAATGGGCAAAAACCTATATATTGCAGAGAAACCGAGTGTGGCACAAGAGTTTGCGAAGGCGCTCAAGGAAAGTATGTCGCGCGGCGACGGCTATCTTGAAGGCGACCGCAGCATTGTGACTTGGTGTGTTGGCCACCTGGTGACGATGAGTTACCCCGACGCCTACGACCCCACGCTCAAGCGCTGGGACGAGAGCACTCTGCCGTTTCTGCCGCAGAGTTTTCTTTACGAGGTGATACCCAATGTCAGCAAGCAGTTTGGGATTGTGAGTGGGCTGCTCAACCGCGCCGATGTCGATTGCATTTACGTCTGCACCGACTCGGGCCGCGAGGGTGAGTATATTTACCGCCTTGTGGACCAAATGGCCAAGGTGCCCGCCGACAAGCAGCGCCGCCGCGTGTGGATTGACTCGCAGACCGAAGAGGAAATCTTGCGCGGAATACGCGAGGCCAAGCCGCTCACCGAGTACAACAGCCTTTCCGACGCGGCCTATCTGCGCGCCAAAGAGGACTATCTGATGGGTATCAACTTCAGCCGCATACTGACGCTGAAATACGGCTACACCGTGCGCCGTTTCCTGAATCTCGACAAGATTGGCGCCATTGCCGTGGGCCGCGTGATGACCTGCGTTTTGGGAATGGTGGTGCGCCGCGAGCGCGAAATCCGAGCCTTCGTCAAGACACCGTTTTACCGCATTATGGGCAACTTCGCTTTAAGCGAAACCGACTCGTTTTCAGGCGAATGGCGCGCCGTTGAGGGCTCAAAATACTTCGAGTCGCCGTTGCTTTACAAGGAAAACGGATTCCGCCGCCGCGAAGATGCCGAGCAGTGCATTGCAATGATGCAACAATCTGGCAGCGAGGTGGTTATTGTCAATATCGATAAGAAAAAAGAGAAGAAAAATCCGCCGCTACTGTTCAACCTTGCCGAGTTGCAGAACGAGTGCTCGAAACTCTTCAAAGTGAGTCCCGACGAGACTTTGCAGATTGTGCAGGACCTTTACGAGAAGAAGTTGGTTACCTATCCGCGTACCGATGCGCGCGTGCTGTCGTCGGCAGTGGCGAAGGAAATCACGAAAAATCTGCACGGATTGGCCACTCGCCCTGAATATCTGGAACTTACAAAGCAGGTGAAAGAGTACGGGCTCTACGCCACCATTGGCAAAAGCCGCTACACCGACGACAAGCAGATAACCGACCACTATGCCATAATCCCTACGGGGCAAGGCTTTCAGGCTCTCGACGGCTGTTCCGAAACGGCGCGAGGCGTTTACGACCGCATTGTCCGCCGCTTTCTGGCGATATTTTTCCCACCTGCCGAATACAGCAAGGTTAGCATTGAGCTGACGGTTGGCACCGAGCATTTCTTCGCCAACTTCAAAATTCTGACTTCGCCTGGTTATTTGACTGTTATGGGTGACACACCAAAAACCGATGACGACAAGCAGCAAGACGAGGTGCTCGACACCAACCAATTCGAGTTGGTGAGCAAACTTAAAAAAGGCTCTGTGCTGCCCGTGGCTGGGTACGAGCTGAAAGAGGGTGAGACGTCGCCGCCGAAGCGCTACAATTCGGGTTCGCTCATTCTGGCAATGGAAAACGCTGGCCAACTGATTGAAGACGAGGAACTTCGGGCGCAAATCAAGGGAAGCGGCATTGGCACAAGCGCCACTCGTGCCGAGATTTTGAAAAAGTTGGTGAATATCAATTATCTGAACTTGAACAAAAAGACGCAGATTGTAACCCCCGCCAAGTTGGGCGAGATTGTGTATGAGGTTGTTGATGCGTCAATCAGGCCGCTGCTAAATGCCGAACTGACAGCAAGTTGGGAAAAAGGCCTGACAATGGTTGCAAACGGTGAAATTGGCGAGCAGGAATATTTGGCCAAGCTCGAGGCCTTTGTCCGCAAACTCACCGACAGCGTTAAAATGGTGCAGAATCAGGCGTCGCTAACGCCTGTGTTTGGGGCGTTTGAAGGATATTATAAGTGAAAATAGTTATTAGCCACTTATTTTTCTCGTTACTTATTAGCAAATCTGTGGCAGAAAATCATGTGATTTGTTCTTCTGCGTATTGTAAGGATTGTTTGTGTATTAGTGAAAAAAAGGCTGCTTTTGTAAGCAGCCTTTTTCTCTATTTCAAGCAAATTATTACTCTTGTGCAGTTGCGTCGTTGCCGCCTTCGTTGCGGTTGCCACGGTGCTCGTGGTGTCCGCCGTGGCGGTTGTCGCGACGGTCGCCATTGTTGCGGCGCTCACCGCGGTCGGGACGCTCACCACGCTCCGGGCGCTCGGCATAGCCTTCAGGTTTCGGAAGCAGTGCTTTGTGCGACAGACGAAGTTTGCCAGCCTTGTCAATTTCGAGCAACTTGACTTCAATCTCGTCGCCTTCCTTCAGACCGGCGTCTTCAATCTTCTCAAAGCGGCGCCATTCAATCTCCGAGATGTGCAGCAGGCCTTCTTTGCCAGGAAGAATCTCGACAAACACGCCGAAGGTTACAACCGACTTGATTTTGCCTTTGTAAATCTCGCCAACCTCAGGCACAGCAACGATTCCCTTGATGCGTGCGATAGCTGCATCGATAGAATCCTTGTTGGCTGCAACAACCTCAACCTTACCCTCGTTGTCAACCTCATCGATTGTGATGATAGTACCGGTTGATGATTGAATTTCCTGAATAATTTTTCCGCCGGGGCCGATGACAGCGCCAATGCAATCTTTCGGAATCGACATAGTGACGATGCGCGGTGCGTGCGGTTTCAGGTCGGCGCGCGGTTCGGCGATTGTCTCCTGAATCTTGTCCAGGATATACATACGGCCCTCGTGAGCCTGTGCAAGTGCGTTTTCAAGAATCTCGTACGACAGACCGTCAACCTTGATATCCATCTGGCAAGCGGTCAGACCGTCGCGTGTACCGGTGGTCTTGAAGTCCATATCGCCAAGGTGGTCCTCATCGCCAAGAATATCAGAAAGAACAGCGTAGTTGGTACCTTTGTTCTCCGAAATCAAGCCCATTGCAATACCCGAAACAGGTTTCTTAATCTTCACACCAGCGTCCATAAGTGCCAGAGTACCAGCGCAAACTGTCGCCATCGATGATGAGCCGTTCGACTCAAGAATGTCAGAAACAACACGAACCACATACGGGTAGTCTGCCGGAATCATTTTCTTCAGTGCACGGCAGGCAAGGTTTCCGTGACCAATCTCGCGGCGGCCTACACCACGTTGTGCCTTGGCTTCGCCGGTCGAGAACGGCGGGAAGTTATAGTGGAGAAGGAATCTGTCGCGGCCTTGGATAAGAGCCTCGTCGATAATCTTCTCGTCGAGTTTTGTTCCCAGAGTAACGGTGCAGAGCGATTGAGTCTCACCGCGGGTGAAGATTGATGAGCCGTGGGGGCCTGGCAGGTAACCAACCTCCGACCAGATTGGGCGGATTTCGTTGGTCTTGCGGCCGTCGAGACGTTTGCCTTCGTCGAGTACGGCGCGGCGCATTGCCTCTTTCTCAACATCGTGATAGTAGCGGTCGATGAGAGCGCCTTTGGTTTCAAGCTCCTCTTCGGTGAATTGTGCCTTGAACTCGTCGCGGATAGCGGTGAACATCGCCTCGCGGTGATGTTTGTCGGTGTCGGCGGCGGTTGCCTGAGCGTATGCTTTTGCGTAGCAGGCATCGTGAACCTGCTGACGAAGCTCCTCGTCGTTTTCCTCGTGGCAGTACTCGCGTTTAACGGTCTTGCCAGCGGCTTCCATCAGTTCAAGCTGAGCTTGGCACTGTGGTTTGATGGCCTCGTGAGCGGCTTTGATGGCCTCGAGCATATCGTGCTCGCTAACCTCGTTCATTTCGCCTTCAACCATCATTATGTTGTCGAGTGTTGCAGCTACAACCAACTCGATATCAGCGTTTTCTGCTTGCTCGAATGTCGGGTCGATGATGAACTCGCCATTCACGCGAGCCACGCGGACCTCTGAAATCGGACCTTCGAACGGAATGTCAGACACAGCCAGAGCGGCCGAAGCGGCAAGACCGGCGAAGTTGTCTGGCATATCAATGCCGTCTGATGAGTAAAGTGTTACGTTTACAAATGTTTCAGCGTGATAGTTCGACGGGAAGAGTGGGCGCAGGGCGCGGTCAATCAGTCGGGCAATCAGGATTTCGTAATCCGAAGCCTTGCCCTCGCGGCGTGTGAATCCGCCGGGGAAGCGGCCGTTCGATGCGAATTTCTCTTTGTACTCAACGGTCAGCGGCATAAAGTCGGTGCCGGGTACTGCATCTTGCGCCGAGCAAACTGTTGCAAGCAGCATTGTGCTGCCGCATTTTACCATAACGGCTCCGTCGGCCTGTTTGGCCAGCTTGCCGGTTTCAATTTCAATCACCCTACCGTCGGGCAATTTGATTTCTTTCTTTACTATGTTCATAAAAGCTTCTTTTTGCGTCTGTCGGTTTCATCTTTCGTCCGGCAGACAAATTCATATTATTGTTTTAAACCGAAGTTTTCGATGGGTTATTGGACGTAAAATACGCCACTTGTTTTACAAATGCAATGATTTACAAGACTTTGTGCATTAAAAACGCACTATACAATTTATTGCAAACCTTTGCACTCATAATAAACAAAAAAAGGCAACCGAAGTGCCTCTTTTTGTTACTTCCTCAAGTTCAGAGCCTTAATTAGTTCACGATATTTTTCAATATCCTGTTTCTTAAGGTATGCCAGCAAATTGCGACGTTTACCAACCATCTGAAGCAGTGAGCGTTGTGTGCCAACGTCTTTCTTGTTGTTCTTCATATGTTCAGTCAAGTGGTTGATTTTGTAGCTGAACATTGCAATCTGGCCTTCAGTCGAACCGGTGTCTTTTGCTGATTTTCCGTAAGTTGAGAAAAACTCTTGTTTTTTTTCTGCTGTTAGATACATATCTATTTTTTTATAAATCTGTTAATATTTCCTTTCGAATTTCGAACCGCAAATATCGGTATTTTTTTGAAAATACAAACACCATGTTGTTTAAATCTTCAAAACAATTTTAATAAGTGGTGATTGGTTGGGTATCAGTCCCAATAGCTATCGGGTGTGAGTGGCATTTTTAGGCATATGACATAAGTGGTTGAATGCATTTTTTCAATTTCATGT
The DNA here is from genome assembly GCA_017527435.1 of Salinivirgaceae bacterium. Lineage (GTDB taxonomy): Bacteria > Bacteroidota > Bacteroidia > Bacteroidales > SZUA-534 > RUG13583. The sequence goes on along the minus strand of JAFXQB010000001.1, from coordinate 523,111 downwards.
TCCCCAAAATTCCTACCTTGCACCCATAATATAATATGTATGACTGACAAACAGATTTCGATGATTGTCGCCATTGACGAGAACGGCGGCATCGGACTGAAAAACAATCTTTTGGCTTACATTCCGGCCGATTTGAAACGCTTTAAGGCCATAACCACTGGGCACAACATTATAATGGGTAGCAACACATGGCTCTCGTTGCCGCGCCGTCCGCTGCCCGAGCGCCGCAACATTGTGATTACAAGTCGCACCGGTGCAGAATTTGAAGGCGCTGTGCTGGCCCGCTCAATCGACGAAGCGGTGGCTTTGCTGCCCGATGGCGAAGAGTCGTTTGTGATTGGCGGCGCGAGCATCTACCGCCAGATGTTTCCGCTGACCACAAAACTTTATTTGACACTGATTCACAAAAAGTTTGAAGCCGACACCTTCTTCCCCGAAATTGATTTCTCACAGTGGCGCGAGCTTGAGCGTATCGACATTGAGAATGACGAGAAGACCGATTTCAGTTACACGTATCTGACATTGGAAAAGAAAGGTTTTTGAACCGCGTACCTATAATTTATATACATTGGCGCATTAAAAACTAAAAAAATGGAAAAGCAAAAGAACTACAAATGGCGGTTTGCCAACGTTGGCGGCGTGCCGCGCGTGTGCATTGATAAAGGCGAAGACATCGCTCACCTGGCCGAGCTCGACCAAAAGATGTGGACAGTGTTGAGTTGCCCAGTCAAGGGGCTTGAGCTTGATGAGAAAACCCTGGCACTGATGGACTATGACAACGACGGCAAAATCCGAGTTCCGGAAGTTGTGGAAACGGCTGAATGGCTGACTTCAATACTGAAAGACAATAATCTGCTGCTTAAACAAACCGGCTCAATAACTCTCGACGACATCAATCAGGAAACTGAAAACGGCAAGCGGCTCTACGCTTCCGCAAAGCGGATTGTTGAGAATTTGGGGCTGAAAGACAATACTATAACCATCGATAACACGGCCGACAGCATGGCCATTTTCTCGAAGACGCGCTTCAACGGCGATGGCATCATCACGCCTGATTCAACCGACGATGCCGACCTGCGGGCCACCATCGAAGCCTGCATCAAGACTATGGGCGCGCTGCCCGACCGCAGCGGTGCCGACGGTGTTGATGCCGACAAAATTGAAGCCTTCTATGCCAACTGTACCGACTGGACAGCATGGGTGGCTCAATCGGCTCTGCCTTACGGCGACGACACGGCTGTCGTAGTGGCTAACTATCAGGCTTTGAACGAGAAAGTTACAGACTATTTTATGCGTTGCAAATTGTCGGCTTTTGACAGTAACGCCACTGCCGCACTCAATGTGTCGGCGGAGCAGTTTGCGACCATTAGCAGTAAGAATCTGACTGCCGGTACCGATGAAATATCAGCCTATCCGCTGGCCCGTATTTCCACCGATGGCTTGTTGCCGCTTGATACTGCAATCATCAATCCCGCTTGGCAGGCACAGTTCGAAGCGCTGAAAAACACTTGCTTTAAGGCCGATTTCGCCAAAAAGAAAGCCATCAGCGAAGCCGACTGGAAGAGTATTGGTGAGAAACTCGCACCGTACACCACATGGCTGGCTGCCAAAAAAGGCGCTGATGTTGAGTCGTTGGGCGCCGAACTGATTGGCAAAATACTGGCTGACAACCGCAAGGCTGACCTTTTGGCGCTGGTTGAGCAAGACAAGGCACTCGAGAGCGAAGCCAACAGCATCAGCGAAGTTGACAAGCTGCTGCACTTGTGCCGCGATTTCTTTACACTGCTCAAAAACTTCGTTACGCTAACCGATTTCTACACAAAAAGCCCTGATACAAAGGCGATTTTCCAAGCCGGAACGCTCTATATCGACCAACGCAGCTGCGACCTTTGCATCAAAGTCAGCGATATGGACAAGCACAACGCGATGGCAAGTTTCAGCGGTATGTTCCTGATTTACTGCGACTGCGTTTCAAAAACCAAGGGCACAACAATGAAGATTGTGGCCGTGATGACCAATGGCGAAGTGAACAACCTGACAGTGGGCAAAAACGCCGTGTTCTACGACCGCAGCGGTTTGGATTGGGATGCCACCGTGGTGAAAATCATCGACAACCCGATAAGCATCCGGCAGGCGTTCTGGTCACCATACCGCCGCATTTCGGTTTGGATTGAGAACATGATTAACAAGCGCGCCGCCGAAAAGGACGCTAAAATGATGGAAGACACCACCGCTAAGCTGGCCGACGCCAAAGTACCGGCCGAAGGCGAGAAACCGGCTGCCAAACCACCGTTCGACATTGCCAAATTCGCTGGTATTTTTGCCGCCTTTGGTATGGCTTTAGGCATGTTGGGTTCGGCATGTGTAAGCGTGGCCAAAGGACTCGAAGGATTCACCTGGTATCAGTATTTAGGTATTCTGATAGGTATTCTGGCTGTTATTTCCGGTCCGTCGATGATTATGGCGTGGCTCAAACTGCGCAAGCGCAACTTGGCGCAGGTGCTCAACGCCAACGGTTGGGCAGTGAACGCCGATATTCTGGTGAACATCATCTTCGGCGCTACGCTGACCAAAATCGCCAAATTCCCGAAAGTGAGAGTGAAAGACCCGTTTGCCGAGAAAGGCGTTGTTTGGAAGCGGATTCTTTGGATTGTTATCCTGCTTGCCGCAATTTTTGCCGGACTCTATTTCACCAACAAGCTGGAACGTTTCGGCTTGCCGTTTGGCAAGAAAGAGTGCGCTGAAAAGGTTGACACATGCACCGAAGCGCCCGCACCGGCTGCAGAAGCACCGGCAGTTTGCGCTGATTCCGTTGCAACCGAATAGCCATTGTGGCAATCACAAAAAAAACGGGGACGCGCAAGTTCCCGTTTTTTTTTGTTTTGTAGAGACGTGGCGTACTGCGTCTTGGTCTGATTATTCAGTTCGTCAGTTCACCAAAACATATATCTTTGCGCCGCTAAAAAACAGACCGATGCAGCAGATTGTAATCTATACCGATGGTGCGGCTTCAGGCAATCCCGGGCCGGGTGGCTACGGCGTTGTGCTGACTTATGGGCCGCACAGCAAAGAGCTTTCGGAAGGTTTCCGCCTGACAACCAACAACCGGATGGAACTGCTGGCTGTCATCAAAGGTCTGGAAGCACTGAAAACCGATGGCTGCGATGTGGTGATTTATTCCGACTCGCGCTATGTGGTTGACGCCGTTGAGAAGCACTGGCTCGAAGGCTGGATTAAAAAAGGCTTCAAAGGCAAGAAAAACCCCGACCTTTGGATGCGCTTCTGGCGTGTTTATAACAAGCATAGCGTAACTTTTCAATGGGTTAAGGGCCACGATGGCATTCCGCTCAACGAGCGCTGCGACCAACTGGCTGTTGCCGCATCGGCTGCGCCCACGCTCATCGACGATGGTTATGAAAATCAACAGAACGACAATACTTTAACAATATGATACGTCTTGCAATACTGGCTTCGGGTTCAGGCTCGAACGCTGAAAACATAGTGAAATACTTCTCACATTCCGATGCGGTTGAGGTTGCCGCGATTATCTCGAACAAAGCCGATGCCTACGTGCTGGAGCGCGCCAAGTATCTGCGTGTTCCGTCGTATGTGATGAGCCGGGCCGATATGGTTGGCACCGACAAACTGCTCAATCTGCTTCGCGAGTTGAAAACCGATTGGGTGATTCTGGCCGGATTTCTGGTTCTGCTGCCCGAAAGCATTGTAAACGAGTACGATGGCAAGATTCTGAACATTCATCCTTCGTTGCTGCCGAAGTTTGGCGGCAAAGGAATGTATGGCGACAAGGTACACGAAGCTGTGGTTGCGGCGCACGAGAAAGAGTCAGGCATCACCATCCACACCATCGACACCAACTACGACCAAGGCACAACCGTTTTTCAGGCCAAAATCCGTGTTGAGCCGCTCGACAATGCCGAAAAAGTGGCGCAGAAAGTTCACGCGCTCGAGTACAAATTTTACCCGAAAGTGATTGAAGACATGATTCTTGGCCGCGATTTTGAACGAGTTGTGACAGTTGAACCGATAGGCAAGGATTGATTAATTGAATGCGTGAAGGATTGAATGTGACTAACACCTAACACCTAAACCAATGTTAATCAAGATAAACAACCTGAACGACATCGACTCTGCGGCGAAAGAATTTCTTGCGGCCGTGGGTGATAAGCGCCATTTTGCATTCTATGGCCCGATGGGTGCCGGTAAGACAACCTTCATCAAAGCCGTATGCGAGCAGCTTGGCACAACCGACACGGTGTCAAGTCCTTCGTTTGCAATCATCAACGAGTATAACTCGGCGGCCGGACGCATTTTTCACTTCGATTTCTACCGAATCAAAAATCTTGAGGAAGCTTTCAACCTTGGCTACGAGGACTATTTCTTTGGCAATGACTACTGTTTTGTTGAGTGGCCCGAGAAGATTGAAGAGCTTATGCCCGAGCATTTCACAACTGTCAAGGTGACGGTTGGCGATGATGACAGCCGTTGTCTGGAAATCGACTAAAAAGTTAGCGCAAACGCATAACAATCATGCGTTGCGTATTCGTTCGCTCACAAAAAGTAGATTATAAATAGATTAGTGAATCGTAACAACAGTTGTTGTAGGTTCGGCGTTTCCCTTGCCACGCTCGGTGAGGAAATATTTAATGGCATTCCAACCGCGGCGGATAACCTTCAGCGGCGGACAGTCAATCGGGTTCTCATCAAAGTGTATGCGGGTGATTTTCTGTAAGTTGACCATCTCTGGCGGTATGGACTGCAGTAGACAGAAACTTGCATCGAAAGTTTGCAGATTGACTAAATCGCCCATTTGCGCAGGCAAAGTCTTGATTGGATTGTAGCTGACATCGAGCGATTTAAGATTTTGCAGTTTCCCGATGTTTTCAGGCAACTCTGTCACGCAGTTACGCATCAAGAACAACTCTTTGAGGTTGGTCATTTTTGCAATGGATTCGGGCAACTTGGTTATGTGGTTGAAACTCAAGTCGAGAGTCTCAATATCAGTCAGTTCCCCAATTTCTTCAGGAAGTTCGGTGATGTCTTTATTCGAAAGGTCGAGATGCTTGCAATTGGCATTTTTGATTCTTTCTATCAAGTATTTGATTTCGTAGTCTTCCATAAAAAAAAACACTTTCAAATCCTATACGCAAATTTACAATAATGTTACAGCCGTTGAGCGGCAAATGTCACATTTTGTCAAAATTTATTTGGCTTTAATCATTTCGCTTATCCACAATTTGTATGCCACAATTGTTGTTTTCGTTGTTGAAAACAATTGACGACAGATTTTGACATTTTGCCCAAATTACTCTACCTTGCTTTGTCTTTTTAAAAACGATGTGTATCGCCATAAGGTGCTGCACTATAAATATTTATAGGATATGACCATTCCTAATTACGGGCTCGGTAAGACTAATCTGCTGCCGTGCGAAGAGACACTCGAAGTGTCGCGGAAACGCAAGAAAATGCGTATTGCTGTTGCAAAAGAGACAGCGCAAAACGAGAATCGCGTGGCTATGGCACCGCACGCAGTCGGTTTTTTGGTGGGGCTCGGTCACGATGTGTATGTTGAGACTGGGGCAGGCGAGAAGGCGCATTTTGCCGACCAAAAATATATTGAGCAAGGGGCTATCATCGAGCCTTGCAAGGCTAATATTTATGCTTGCGATGTGATTGTCAAGGTTTTGCCGCCAAACGAGGAAGAGCTAGGACTGATGAAGGGCCGTCAGGTTCTTTTCAGCAGTTATGACATCTACACGCAGCCGAAACAATACATAGAAAAGCTTCAGGAACTGAAAGTTACGGCCATCGGGTTTGAGTTTTTCAAGGACGCATGCGGCGAGGCTTATCCTATTGTGCAAAGTTTCAGTGAAATATCGGGAACAACATCCATTTTAATCGCAGCCGAGTATTTGAGCGACGAGCATGGTGGCAAGGGTGAGATGCTGGGCGGAATCAGCGGAATCAGCCCAACCGATGTGGTGGTGCTGGGTGCCGGAACGGCCGCTGAATGCGCTGCCCGCACAGCTTTGGGGCTTGGCGCTTCGGTGAAGGTTTTCGACAGGTCAATCAACCGCTTGCGTGAATTGCAGCAGAGGCTTGGTGTGCGCGTTTTCACTTCGGTGCTTCAGCCGCTGGTGCTTCTGAAGGCTATGCGTCAGGCCGATGTGGTGATTGGCGCGCTCTACGAGAACAATTGTGTCCGTGATTTCATTGTCAGCGAAGATGCTGTGAGTCAGATGAAAAATCACTCGGTGATTGTGGATTTGTGTATGACTCAGGGCGGATGTTTCGAGACGTCGGAAACAACATCGTTTGCCGCACCGGTTTACGAAAAACACGGCGTGGTTCACTATTGCGTGCCAAATATTCCGTCAAGAGTTTCGCGTACAGCTACATACGTATTGAGCAACATTCTCGGACAAGTGCTCATCGAGCTTGGCGAGGCCGGTGGCATCAACCAACTGATAAAAGAGAATGCCGGCGTCAGAGCGGGCGCTTATGTATATAATGGAATCCTGACTAACGAAATGATTGGCAATAAGTTAGGAATGTCGTCACAGGACATCAATCTGTTGCTGGCGGCATTCTGATGTGGTCGGGTTCGAACTAAATCAGTTTGTCAATTAGTTCAAGCAATTTGCTGATATTGACGGGTTTGCTTATGAATCCGTCGAAATGTACGGTCGGATAATCTGCAAGGTTCATCTCGCTTTCGTAGCATGTTTGTGCGATTATCGGAAGGCTCGGTCTTGATTTTTTGATGGTTTCAGTTGCTTCAATACCATTGACATCGGGCATTCTGATGTCCATTAAAATCAGGTTTATGTTCGGATTGTTGCTGGCAATGTCGATTGCCGATTTTCCATTAGTGGCACGCACTAGTGTGGCGTTAGTCGCCATCAGTACACGTTCGATAAACAGGTAGTTTATCTCTTCGTCTTCGGCAATCATTATTGTCTTGCCCTGCCAATTGTATTCTTTGTCTATAAGCATAATCGTGTCGAAAATTGTCCCAAATTAACTAAAAAAAGTTAAGCAAGGTCTATTTTGCCAATTTTTTTGAGTTTTACCATCTTTTTTTTGTTTAAAGATGTCTGTTACTCGCTTTCCACTACCTGTGGCAAAAATTTTTGCAGTGTTTTATTTCAGAAATCTTTTTGCGCGACCAATGGCCAACTGCCAATTATTGACTACCTTTGTCCGCTTTTTACAACAGTTGTATGGTTAAAAGTGATGTAATTGAAAATGAAGATTTTATCCGCGTGTATGGTGCGCGTGAGCATAATCTGAAGAACATTGATGTGACCATTCCGCGCAACAAACTTACCGTAATCACGGGGTTGAGCGGCAGCGGAAAGTCGTCGCTTGCGTTCGACACCATTTATGCCGAGGGGCAGCGCCGCTACATTGAGACTTTTTCGGCCTATGCGCGTCAGTTTCTGGGCGGTCTGGACCGTCCCGATGTGGATAAAATCACAGGCTTGAGCCCCGTCATTTCAATTGAGCAGAAAACTACCAACAAAAACCCACGGTCCACAGTTGGCACAACCACAGAGATTTACGACTTTTTGCGACTGCTTTTCGCCCGCGCTGGCGAGGCCTACTCATACAACACTGGCAAAAAGATGGTCAAGTACACCGATGACCAAATTATCGATATCATTATCAGCAAGATGGCTGGGCAGAAAATCTACCTTATGGCACCGCTCATTAAGGGGCGCAAGGGCCACTACAAGGAACTTTTCGACCAACTTCTGCGCAAGGGCTATCTCTACGCGCGCGTCAACGGCAAAATCACCGACCTGACCGCGGGAATGCGGCTCGACCGCTATAAAACCCATAATATTGAGGTAGTTATCGACAAACTGAAAGTCGATGAGAAGGACCGCAAGCGCCTTGCCGAATCGCTCAACACCGCAATGAAGGAAGGACAAGGTGTTGTGCTGGTGCAAAACGCTGACACTGAAGAAGAAAACTTCTACAGCCGCCACCTGATGTGCCCCGAAACAGGGCTGTCGTACAACGAGCCCGCGCCGCACACATTCTCGTTCAACTCGCCTATGGGCGCCTGCCCACATTGTAAGGGCTTAGGCGTTGTAAATAAGATAGATATCGACAAAGTTATCCCCAACAAACAATTGAGCATTAAAAGCGGCGGCATTGTTCCTTTGGGTAAATATCGCAACACAATGATATTCTGGCAGTTGGAAGCCATTGCCGATAAATTCAAGTTCAAACTCGACACGCCCATTTGCGACATTCCCGACGAAGCGCTCGACGTGGTCCTGAACGGAAGCGACGAGCCTTTCAAACTGCTCAACACGCCGCTGGGCAACTCATCGAACTATTTTTTGAGTTTCCCTGGTGTCATTTCGCTGTTGCAAGACGTCACCACCGACGAGGTGACCGAGGATAAGCAGAATCCGATGCAAAACTTTGTGAAACAGTGCGTTTGCCCCGAATGTAATGGGGCTAGGCTGAACCGCGAAGCGCTGCATTTCAAAATCGATGAGAAAAATATCGCCGAACTCTCGAATATGGACATAAAGAGCCTGTACGCCTGGCTCGACGGCCTTGAAGACCGTTTGAACGACAAGCAGCGCGCCATTTCCGCTGAGATTCTGAAGGAAATCCGCAGCCGCTTGGGCTTTCTGGTTAAGGTCGGGCTTGAATATCTGTCGCTCAATCGCAGTTCGCGCAGCCTGTCGGGCGGTGAGAGTCAGCGAATTAGGCTGGCCACGCAGATTGGCTCGCAACTCGTCAACGTGCTCTACATTCTCGACGAGCCGTCAATTGGTCTGCACCAACGCGACAACCGCAAACTCATTGAGTCACTGAAAGAACTGCGCGACATCGGCAACACCGTGATTGTTGTTGAGCACGACAAGGATATGATGCTCGCCGCCGACCACGTGATTGATATTGGTCCGTTTGCTGGCCGTCGGGGCGGAAATGTGGTGAGCGAGGGCGCGCCATTCGAAATACTGAAATCTAACTCACTCACAGCGCAATACCTTAACGGAACGCGCAAAATTGAGATACCAAAGAAACGGCGCAAAGGCAACGGATTGTCGATTGTTCTGCACAATGCAACGGGGCATAATCTTAAGAATGTGACACTTACATTGCCTTTAGGCAAGTTTGTCTGCATCACTGGCGTGTCGGGAAGCGGCAAATCGTCGCTCATCAACGAGACGCTACATCCAATTTTGAACCACCATTTCTATCGCTCAATTCAAGAGCCGCTGCCGTTCGACTCGATTGAGGGTATCGGCAACATTGACAAGGTGATAGAAGTGAATCAGGAACCGCTTGGGCGCACGCCGCGGTCGAATCCTGCCACCTATTCGGGCGTCTTTTCCGACATCCGCGCGCTGTTCGAGAAGTTGCCCGAGGCGCAAATCCGCGGCTACAAGGCTGGTCGCTTCTCGTTCAACGTGAAAGGCGGGCGCTGCGAGACTTGCAAAGGTGCTGGCGTTCAGACAATTGAGATGAATTTTCTGCCCGATGTTCTTGTGCCCTGCCCCGATTGCAACGGCCACCGCTACAGCCGCGAGACGCTTGAGGTGCGCTACCGTGGCAAGTCGATTTCCGATGTGCTGGATATGACTATCAATCAGGCTGTTGAGTTCTTCGAGAACCAACCGAAAATTCTGCAAAAAATCAAGGCTTTGCAGATGGTCGGGTTGGGCTACGTTAAACTTGGGCAGCCATCGACAACCTTGAGTGGCGGCGAGGCGCAGCGTGCCAAACTGGCAGCAGAACTATCGAAAAAAGACACAGGCAAGACGCTTTACATTCTCGACGAGCCGACAACAGGCTTGCATTTTGAAGACATCCGCGTGCTGCTCGATGTACTGCAAAAGCTTGTGGACAAAGGGAATACGGTGGTTGTGATTGAACACAACCTTGACGTCATAAAAGTTGCCGACCACATTATTGATATGGGCCCCGAAGGCGGCTCGGCAGGCGGACAGATAGTGAGCGAAGGAACGCCCGAGCAAGTAGTGGCGCGCGGTGTGGGCTACACGGCGCAGTTCCTGGCCGACGAGTTGGCAGAGTAGTTGGCAAGCCGCATCGAACCATTTTAAATTTTTTTAGCGCATTTTTTTTGCACGTTTGCGCAAATCCCATAACTTTATTCCTGCACTTTTTGCGGCTTCGTCTTGCCTTTAAGGCGAAGTGAAATTTTGAAAAAGATAAAGTTATGATTGAAATTATTTGCACAAACAACGGCGAGAGACGCAATTATCCGCAAGGCACTACATTACAGCAAGTTGCCGCCGATATGGGGCTCACAGGCGAGCCTGTTTATGCGGCTTACGTCAACAACAAACTGCAGGAACTCGATTTCGCTTTGTTCAATCCGTATATAGTTGAATTTATAGGATTTAAGCATCCCGAAGGCAAACGAATGTACGACCGTTCGCTGAGTTTCGTTCTCTACAAGGCCGTCCACGACATTTTCCCTGGAAAGAAACTGAAAATCGAACATTCAATCTCTAACGGCTATTATTGTGAAATTGAAGGCGTTGACTCTGTTAGCGTGGACCAAGTTGTTGAAATCGACAGCCGTATGCGCGAAATCATCAGCCTTGACCTGCCTTTTATCCGCAAGCGGATGCTCGCCGAAGATGCCATCAAACTTTTCGATGAGATGGGCTACCACGAGAAGGCGCAGCTGCTCAAAACACGCGCACATCTCTATTCTTCAGTCTATTATCTCGACGATGTGATGGACTATTTCTACGGATGTCTTCTGCCTTCGACGGGCTATCTGAAGGTGTTCAGCATCGATAAGTATTACGATGGAATGCTGCTTCGCGCGCCGTTCCGCGACAATCCGAATGCGGTTGCCGAGCTTGAGCTGCAAGACAAGATGTTTGATGTTCTGCACGAGTTTAAGAGATGGGGTAGAATATTGAATATCAGCTATATGAGCAATATCAACCAACACATTGAAGATGGCACTGTGGGTGAATTGATAAAGATTTCAGAGGCTTTGCAAGAGAAGAAACTTGCGCAGATTGCCGATATGATTGCCACGCGTCAGCCGCAGCCGCGACTGGTGCTGCTTTCGGGACCGTCGTCGTCGGGCAAGACCACCACTGCCAACAAACTGGCCATTCAGCTGAAAGTTGCTGGTTTTAACCCTGTTACGCTGTCGCTCGACAATTATTTCGTTGACCGTGAGAAAACCCCGCTCGACGAGAACGGCGACTATGATTTCGAAGCATTGGAAGCACTTGATATTCCGTATCTTAACAACGATTTGAACCAACTTTTCGCTGGCAAAACCATCGATGTGCCGAAATTCTCATTCAAAGACGGCAAACGCTTCTTTGACGGCGAGAAAATGAAGCTCGACGCCAACAGCATCATCATTGCCGAGGGCATTCACGCGCTCAATCCGAAGCTCACCGCCCACATCGACGACAGTCTGAAATTCCGCGTTTATGTGTCGGCGCTCACAACCCTGTCGCTCGACAACCACAACCGCATCCCGACCACCGACACGCGCCTAATCCGCCGCATTGTGCGCGACTATCGCTACCGCGGCTACAGCGCAAAAGACACCATCGATCGCTGGCCGAGCGTGCGTCGTGGTGAGGACAAACACATCTTCCCGAATCAGGAACGGGCCGATATTATGTTCAATACGGCTATGGTTTACGAGACGGGCGTGCTCAAGCGTTACGTTGAGCCGATTTTGCAACAGGTGCCGCCAAACTGCACAGCCTACCGCGAGGCTCTGCGGCTGCTGAAATTCCTGAGCTACGTCAAGCCGATTCCCGACAACGAGATTCCGCCGACATCAATCTTGCGGGAATTTTTGGGAGGCAGCAGCTTCAAGTATTGATGACAAGGTTCAGAAGGCATCAATCGCTTTTTTTCAAAAATGCGCGTAATTATGCCGAAATAGAGCGTGATTAACATTTAATAGATTAAAAATAAGCCCATTGTATGGGCTTATTTTATCTATTTTTCTAACCAAATAACCGGATGCTTTTGTTGGTAAATCTAATTGATTTATAATTAATTGCGGTGCATCATGAAGATATCAACCGCTATGTGTCAAAAAAAACGGGGTGCAAAAAGTCGCGAATGCTTGATTGTATGCGGTTTTTAGTTATTTTAGCATTCAATTGTTTAGTTTGCTTTACGCAGAAATAACTTTATGCTTAAATCGAATTTAATCTTAGGGATTATCAGCGTTTTAATGTTGTTCGGGCTTGTAGGAGAGCCTGTTTCAGTATCGCTGAATATGCCCGATTCAGCCCAAAGCAACAGTGAGTTTTTGGTTGAGGTTACCATCCGTAAGGGTGATGTTGAGGGATTTGCCCGCTTCCAACAGAAATTGCCGAACGGATTTAAAGCCGTGGCTCGTCAAACAGCCAACGGAGAGTTCTCGTTTACTGATCAAAAGGTAAAAATCCAATGGATGAAGGTGCCTTACGATAAGGAACTGGTGGTTTCGTACGCTATTCAGGTTGATCCCGCCACAACGTCAGGCAGCTACACTTTCGATGGCAGTTTCTCGTACATTATGGACAATTCAGTTCAGGTGGCAACTGCCGGAACCCAAACATTGCAAGTGATTGCCGATGAGTCATCGCTTAACCTTGCAAATCAGCAAAATATGGTGATTCAGAAAGGTGATGTGCAAGTGAACCTTAATTCAGTTGACTGCATCAGACAAAAACCTTATCTTAATGATAATAACGAAGTGATTGTCAACTTGTTGGTCAACAAAGGCAACTTGAAAGAGTTCGGTAAGATTCAAGAACAGATTCCTGTAGGTTACCGAGCTGAGAGTATCAAATCGAAAAACTCGATTTTTACTTATAAAAACCACATTGTCAAATTCTTGTGGATGAATATGCCGAGCAATAGTGGAGATGAAAATTTCGTGGTTTCATACAAGCTGATTCCCGAAGGTGAGATTCCTGATGAGGAATTCCAAATTGTAGGAACGTTCTCATATGCCGAGTCGGACCGCACAAAAACGATAAACATTGCCGAGCGTAGCGTTGATTTGGAAAAAGACGACGAAGAACTGCTTGTTCAAGCTGCAGAGCCAACGCCAGAACCAGAGCCTGCCGCACCAATTGCTTCGTATACCCCGGCACCAGAGCCGACTTACTCGTATGAGCCTGTCTCAACACCTGAACCGGCAACACAGTACACTCCCGAGCCATCATACACAGCATCGCAACCGGAGTCTTCAGCTTCGTATGCTGAGTCGGACGCAGCAAGCACTGCTTCTTCACAGCCTGCAGTAAACCCAAGGTCAACCCGCCCGACATATCAGGTTTCAGCTGAAGATTTGACAGATATTCCTTCGCCAGAGCAAGGCGTAGCTTTCAGAGTGCAGATTGCCGCTGGGCACCGACTTGTTGGCAAGAACTACTTCAAACGTCTGAATATCACGGACCAAGTTCAGGTTGAAATACACAATGGTTGGAACAAATACACCGTTGGCAATTTCAGTGAATACAAGGATGCGCGCGACTATCGTGTTTATGTTTGGAACAACACCCCAATTCACGACGCTTTTGTGTCGGCATACAACAACGGAATGCGTATCACGGTTCAAGAAGCATTGATGATAGCAAGTCAAAAATGGTACAAGTAGCAAGCGAGTTGAATTAAAGAATTGTTGATGAGGGAATTACTGATTGCCATATTAGGATTGTTTTCCTGCTTGCCAGTAGTTGCGCAGGATGACATCGATGAGGATTACTTGTCGGTGTTGCTTGCGGAGGAAGAAGAAGCAACCAGTGCAGCTTTCAAACCAGTTATCGGCTTCGGTGTCGGTAACTTTTCTTTTTATGGCGATGTAGTTGATTATTTCCGTACGCCCATCAATGGCTTGACATCGTATCGTTTTCTTATCAGTCGTAATGTCAGCAAATACTTTGACATCGAGTTCCACGGAACCTTGGGCCGCGTGGGAGGAAGTTTGTATAGTGCCGGAAACGAGACAAAAATCGATTTCTCGCAATTGGTTGTAGATGGCAAGGTGAGCCCGGACAGGGTTGTATTTATGAACGATGCGCAACGTGCTGACATGCTGAATGTTGCCAATTTCCGTTCACAAATCTTCGCCGGCGGTGTTTCGGTTGCCTACAATTTCAACCATATTCTCGAACGTAAACGGCCAATTCATCCGTACGTTTCGTTAGGTGTTGAGTTTTTCCAGTTCTCGTCGAAAGGTGATTTCCTGAATGCCGATAACAAAGCATACGTCTATTGGCCCGACGGCACAATTCGCGATGACCGCGGCGAGATAATTGTCCGTGATTATAAGTACGAAACCGACTTGCGCAAACTTGACCTTTATGGCTACGGCGATTATGCCAAAACAAGTGTGGCTTTCCCTGTTGACGCCGGTTTCAATGTTACAATAACTGACCGCGTCACATGTCGGTTTGGTTGCGCGGCCCACTTCCCGCTGACCGATTACATTGATAACGTGAAAGGTGGCAAGGGTTGGAAGAACGATATTGTTCTAAATACTTATGTATCATTGTCGATTGACTTGTTCTCAACCGATGAGGAGCTTGCTGCTGTCGAGAATTTCCGGAACCTGAAGTTCACTATTACCGACAATCTTGATGAGGACGGCGATGGTGTTGATGACTTTAATGACGAATGCCCTGGCACACCGAAAGACGTGAAAGTCAACCAGTACGGCTGCCCGCTTGATACCGATAAGGATGGTGTCCCAGATTATGTTGACAAGGAACCGAATACGCCATTGGGCAAGATTGTTAGTGCAAGCGGTATTCAGCTGACGGATAAACAGATTATTATGTTGCTTTACAATCCTGATGCAGTGAAGCACACCGACACACGGGTTTATTCGAATACATCGGAATCGCAGAGCGGAAACAGTGTTGATGCAACTAAAGGAATCCCGGCAAAATACAAGTTTGCTGATACCGATAAAGACAACTACATCTCGCATGAAGAGTTGCAGAAGGCCATCGATGATATTTTCGAAGGCACATCACCGCTCTCGCCTGCAGACATCAACGGTTTGCAAGACTTCTTCTTCGAACAATAAATTTGGTATTGATTTACCAGGTTGCCATACCTATTATATATAGTGTTTTCAGATATAGGGCAAAGTGAGTTTGGGACGGGGTAGTTTATTTGATTTTCCCCATTCTGTCCAACTCTCGCTTGGTATCTTTCAGCTTGATGTCTTCGCGTTTGTCGAAGAGCTTTTTGCCGCGTGCCAGCCCGATGGTCATTTTTGCCAGTCCTTTCTCGTTGATATACATTGTAATAGGTACAATGGTAAATCCTTTTTCCTTGATTTTCTTTTCCAAGCGGTTCAGTTCGCGCCGTTTCAGAAGAAGTTTGCGGTCGCCGCGGGGTGTATGATTATAGTGCGTACCATATTCGTATTCAGCAATATACATATTCTTAACATACAACTCGCCTTTCTCGAAAATGCAGTAGGTGTCAGTGAGGTTAGCCTTGCCGTTGCGAATCGATTTTATCTCAGTACCAAGCAGTTGGATGCCTGCGTTGAACGTCTCGATTATCTCGTAAAGGAAATGTGCTTTTTTATTGCTAAACCGAACATTGTTATCCATATCAGTTGAAGATTAGATTGCTGCAACCCACTAAGGCCCAATGTAATAGAACCATAGTAGCTATTGAAGTTATGGTGGCGTTGCGCAGTTTTTTGTTATCGATGTCGGAATATTCGGCCTTCAACATACACCAAAGCAGGTAGTATGAATAGAGGCCGCAAAGATTGAAAAGCGGTGCAAGTTTTGGCAGCAACCCGCTAAAAATTGATGCGGCGAAAATTGGTATAAATGAGTAAGTTATGATGTAGAACGAACGCGGCAGTTTCGTCTGTAATGAGTAGTAATGCAAGATTTCGTGAAGCAGAAGCGTAAATAGTAGCCCCGATGTTAGCAATAAAGCTAAATGCGGTGCTAACGCATTGATAATGAACGATAGCGAATCCTTAAACATATAGGTGCCGAACATTACATGTCCGATGTATTCAGCAACGATTATTGCCACAAAGTAAGGGAGCGCAATCTCTTTCAAAAGAGCAGTAAAACCTTTCGAATTGCCGGAAAGCATTGATGCAGTGGCATTTGGTTTGCCAATTAGGTCGATTGTCAGATTTAAAAGTGATTTTATATTCATCTTGCACCAAAAACGCTGCAAATTTAAACTATTTTCGCAATGCATAACCATCAAACTGCATCACTGAATGAACGCGAACTTGCCGCTAATCACCATCTTAGGCCCGACAGCATCGGGCAAAACCGCGATTGCCACACATTTGGCGGCCGAGATTGATGCCGAAATAATCAGCGCCGACTCGCGTCAGGTCTATCGCCGGATGGATATCGGAACCGGCAAGGATCTGTCTGACTATCAAATCGATGACAAGCGAATTCCATATCACTTGATTGATATTGTAGAGCCGGGTACTAAATACAATCTTTTTCAGTATCAGCAAGATTTCCTGAAAGTTTATGACGATTTATTGAAACGCCAGAAACGAGCGATTCTTTGCGGTGGGAGCGGATTGTATATTGAGTCGGTGCTCGATGGCTACAAAATGACATCGGTACCGGTGAATGATGAACTTCGGGCGGAGCTGAAGGACTACACAGAAGCGCAGTTGGAGCAGCGTCTGAAATCAGTGAAAAAACTGCACAACAATGCCGATTTCGATACTCGTCAGCGCACTGTTCGTGCCATTGAAATTGCTGAATATCAGAAGCAAAACGCCAATTCAATTCCCGATTTTCCGACGATTCCCTATATAATAATAGGTGTGGCGATGGAGCGCGAAACTGTTTGCCAGTCAATCTACAGCCGCCTGAAGCAGCGTTTGCGCGATGGAATGATTGACGAGGTGCAAGCCTTGCTCGATAGCGGTATAGCACCAATCGATTTGGAATATTATGGTCTTGAATATAAGTTTGTTACGCAATATCTGCAAGGCGAGTTCAGTTACAACTATATGGTTGAGCATCTGAATATTGCCATACGCCAGTTTGCAAAACGCCAAATGACATGGTTCCGTCGAATGGAGCGCAACGGATTTAAAGTCAATTGGATTGACGGACGATTGCCGATTGAAGAGAAAGTTGCGATGGCGATGAAGATTTTGGACGGCTATAACCAATAAATATTCAGTATGACTTTGGCCGTTTATTCTTCACCACCCTTTAAATGTTGCTTCACCTTTTTTTTAATAGTTTTGCCGAAAATGATTTGTGATGATTTATCCTGATAATTTTGAGCAAAAGATTGATTTCGTGCGGGTTCGCGAGGCGGTGAAGGGTTGCTGTTTGGGCGAAGTGGGCCGATGGCTGACCGACAAGATGCGATTTATGCCAAAGGCCGCAGATGTGCGCAATCGTCTTGCCGAAGTGTCGGAATTTATGCAACTGCTTCAGAGTCAAGTCGATTTCCCGACCGACTACTTCTTCGACCTTCGGCCGCTTTTCGACAAGATGCGCGTTGAAGGCTCGTTTGCCGAAGCAGAGGAAATCTTCAATCTATATCGCTCATTATCAACAGTAAAGGCTATCACTCGTTTTTTTGCGAAAGAGGAGAACACGGAGCGTTATCCGTCGTTGAGCGCCATTGCCGCCAACGTGGTGGTGCACACTTTCGTGACGGACAGCATTGAGCACATAATGAGCCGTCAGGGACAGATTCGCGACAGCGCGTCGCCCGAATTGGCCGCCATTCGCCGCGAATTAGCTGAAAAACAGGGCGCTGCGTCGAAACTTATTCGTCGCATTATTGCCGATGCGCAGCAGGAAGGATGGGTTGAACCCGATGCCACGCTCGCTGTCCGCGACGGGCGGTTGGTCATTCCCATTGCCGCTTCGCAAAAGCGCCGCATTATGGGTATTATCCACGACGAGTCGGCAACCGGCAAGACTTGCTATGTGGAGCCCGCGCCGGTGGTGGAAATCAACAATGCGCTGCTCGAACTTGAGTCGGCCGAACGCCGCGAGATTATCCGCATTCTGCGAACCCTGACCGACAACCTGCGCCCCTACACCGATGACCTTGACGATGCGCTTATGTTCTTGGGAATCACCGATTTCATTCGCGCCAAAGCCCGCTATGCACTGCAAATCGGGGCCGCAGTGCCGCACTTGGCCGACAAACCGCTAATCGATTGGCGCGATGCCCGCCACCCAATACTTCAGGAGGCTTTCCGCGAAGCCGGGCGCACTCTCGTGCCGCTCAATATCGCGCTCGACGAGGCAAGCCGGATTTTGGTCATTAGCGGACCGAACGCGGGCGGAAAATCGGTCTGCCTGAAAACCGTCGGACTGCTGCAATATATGCTGCAGTGTGGCCTGCCAGTGTCAATGGAGCCGACCAGCCACGCCGGAATCTTCACCAATCTGTTTATCGATATTGGCGATGAGCAAAGTATTGATAATGACTTGAGTACATATAGTTCGCACTTGCTGAATATGAAGCATTTTGTGCGCAACGCCGACGGCCGGACGCTGATTCTGATTGACGAGTTCGGTACGGGAACAGAGCCGATGCTTGGCGGCGCCATTGCCGAAGCCATTCTCGACCGGCTCAACCAGGCGAAGGTTTTCGGCGTGATAACCACCCACTACACCAACCTGAAGCATTTCGCCGCCGGACACGACGGAATTGTCAATGGCGCAATGCTTTACGACACCAACCGGATGGAGCCGATGTTTGTGATGGAGATGGGCAAGCCGGGCAGCAGTTTCGCCTTCGAGATTGCCTATAAGATTGGTCTGCCGCAAGATGTGATTGACGACGCTCGCAGCAAGGTTGGCGAGGAGCACCTGAATTTCGACAAGCACCTTCGCGAAATTGCCCGCGACAAGTACTATTGGGAGCGTAAACGCGAGAATATACGCAAGATAGAGCGCCGCTTGGAGGAGATGATGGAGACCGAAAAACGCGAACTCGACGAGACAAAACGTTTCCGCAAGGAGTTGATGACAAAATCGAAAGACGACGCCAAACGCCTATTGGCCGATTCCAACAGACTGATTGAAAATACGATACGTCAGATTCGCGAGTCGCAGGCCGAAAAGGAGAAAACCAAGCAGGCCCGCCAGCAGTTCGACGAGGCGCGTCAGGCAGTGGAGCAGACCAGCGATGACGAGGAGCGTATCTTGCAGAAAATCAAAAAACTGAAGGAGCGCGAGAACCGCGTCCGCACGTCGAAGACGAAACAGGACGCGCAACTGAAGGCCGCCGATGTGGTTGAGGAGCGCCAGCGCGATTTCACCATTGGAATGCCAGTGCGCATTGAGGGGCAGACAACCGTGGGCGAGATTATGGAACTGAACGGGAAGAACGCCGTGGTGGCTTTCGACAACCTATATATGAATGTGGAAATCAGCCGTTTGCAGCACCTGACCGACGACGAGAAAAAGAAACTTCGCAAGAGCGTGCGGCAGGGCAGTCTGCAGCAGTCGTACGAGTTGAACCAGCGCCGGCTGTCGTTCAAGCCCGGACTCGATGTGCGCGGAATGCGTGCCGAAGAGGCCGTGAGCCGCGTGGCCGCCTTCATTGACGAGGCCGTGATGGTAGGCGTTTTCGAGGTGAAAATTCTGCACGGCAAGGGCAACGGCATTCTGCGCAACGTGGTGCGCGAGTACCTGCAAACCGTTGATGTGGTGACCAGCGTCCGCGACGAGCACGTCGATTTCGGTGGCGCGGGAATTACGGTGGTGGAGTTAGGGTGATCGAAGGATTGAAAGATTGAAGGACTGAAGGATTGAGGCGATAGTGAAAGGAATAGTAGGTTGATTTCTATGCTGTTGAGTTACTCAACTTTTAAAAATTCAATTCACCGATTCACCAGTTAACCAATTCACCAAATTTTCTATCTTGCCGAAAAAAACAAATGAGCACCATTGAGATACAGTCGTTGTTTGCGGAGCACGGAATCAAAGATACCGGCAACCGTCTGCTGATAGCGCGGGCTCTGCACGATTCGGGGCAACCGCTCTCGCTGCTTGAACTTGAGGCTATTCTTGGAACTATCGACAAATCAACCATTCTGCGCACGCTCAATCTTTTCCGCGAGTCGCATTTGGTGCACGTCATTGAGAGTGGCGACGGCTGCACGCGCTACGAAATCTGCCAGAGCCACCACCACGATGACGATGAGGACGAAGACGCTCACCTGCATTTTTTCTGCGAGTCGTGCCACCAAACTATCTGCTTGAGCGATAACCATATACCGCAAATCGAATTGCCCGACGGCTACGTTGCCCGCTCGGCCAATTTCCTTGTAAAAGGCCTTTGCCCGAAGTGCGCAAAGAAGGCGCGATGATTTTTTTGGACAACGGACTACAGACTACAGTCAACGGACGCACTGTCCACTTATCATTTTCTGTTGTCTTACGTCTGATGTCTGATGTCCTTTTATTGTTAATTCCTAATTCCTAATTTCTAAATCCTAAATAAAAATTATCTTGCAACCGCAAAAAAATCAGCGATGCAGAAGGTCAGGGCAAAAAAGAATTTAGGTCAGCATTTTCTTACCAATCAGACAATTGCGGCACGGATAGCCAATGGGTTCACCCCGTCGGCACCGAACGTGATTCTCGAAATCGGGCCGGGAATGGGCATACTCACACGGCACCTGCTCAGCCGTCCCGGGGCCGACGTGCGGGTGGTTGAAATCGACCACGAATCGGTGTGCTACCTGATGGCCGAAATGCCCGAACTCAACGGCCGCATTATCGAGGGCGATTTCCTGAAACTCGACCTTCCGGCGCTTTTCGGAAAGCCCATTTCGGTGGCCGGAAATTTCCCCTACAACATTTCGAGCCAGATTCTGTTTAAGATTTTGGAAAACCGCCAGATGATTCCCCAAATGGTGGGAATGTTCCAGAAAGAGGTGGCCGAGCGCGTGGCGTCGAAGCCGGGCTCGAAGGTTTACGGCATTCTGAGCGTGCTGCTGCAGGCCTATTACAATATCGATTATCTGTTCACCGTCAACGAGTGCGAGTTCGACCCGCCCCCGAAGGTCAAGTCGGGCGTTATCAGGCTGACACGCAACTCGGTAGAGCACCTGCCGTGTAACGAGGAACTGTTCACGAAAGTGGTGAAAACCAGTTTCAACCAGCGGCGCAAAACTCTCTCGAACAGCCTGAAGCCAATCCTGCAGGACCGCCGTTGCGACCAGCCGGTCTTCCGACAACGGCCCGAGCAATTGAGTGTTAGCGAGTTCGTGGAACTGACGAACATTATTGACGGACTTTTAAAAGATTGAAATTATGCGTTTTGAGTTAAATAAAGAATTTGTTGAGGAACTGCAGCTCGCCATTCAAGAGCGCAGTGACGAGTCGATAAAATCGATGGTGGCGGAACTTCACCCCGCCGACGTTGCCGAGATTTTAGGCGAACTTGAACCCGACGACGCCCACTACCTTTTCAATTTGCTGCCGTCGGAACTCACCGCCGACGCCATTATCGAACTTGAGGAAGACGACCGCGAGGAACTGCTCGAGGACCTGTCGGGACAGGAAATCGCCCACGCCGTCATCGACCATATGGATTCCGACGATGCCGCCGATATCATCTCGGAACTTCCTGAAGAAAAGCAAGATGAGGTCCTGTCGAACATCACCGACATTGTGCAGGCCGGCGACATTGTCGACCTTCTGAAATATGACCCCGACACCGCCGGCGGTCTCATGGCAACCGAGCTCATCAGTGTGAACGAGAATATGACCGTGCGCAACTGCGTTGAGGAAATCCGCAAGCAGGCACCCGATGTGGGCGAGTTCTTCTATGTGTATGTAATTGACGACCAAGGGGTTCTGAAAGGTGTTCTGCCATTGAAGAATCTGCTTTTGGCCAACGACAACCAGAAAGTCAAGAACATTGTCGAAGACATAATATCGGTGAAAACCGACGATGATTGCGAAGACGTCGCAAATATTATGCGGAAGTACGATATGGTGTCGATGCCGGTTGTGGACAGCATCGGGCGGCTCAAGGGTCGAATCACCATCGATGACGTGGTGGATGTGATTAAGGATGAGGCCGATGAGGACTACCAGATAATGTCAGGTATCACGGGCGATGTGGATTCGAGCGACTCGGTGTTCAAGCTCACCAAAGCGCGCATTCCGTGGCTGCTGATTGGTATGGGCGGCGGCATTTTGAGCTCGATTGTGGTGAAAGGTTTCGACAGCCACATTGCCCTGCACCCCGTGATGGCCAGTTTCATCCCGATGATTGGCGCTATGGGCGGAAACGTGGCCATACAGTCATCGTCAATCATTGTTCAAGGCTTGGCTAACAACAGTTTAGGCTTGGATTCGGCCGGAAAAAAAATCTTGAAAGAAGTGTTGGGCGCCCTGCTCAACGGCACCATCGTGGCAACATTGGCTTTCCTTTATAACATCTTCTTTGCCAGCGATTTTGCGCTGAGCATTGCAGTCAGTCTGTCGCTGATAACGGTGGTTTTGTTTGCCGCCATTGTGGGCACCGCGCTGCCGCTTGGCTTCAACCGCCTGAAGATTGACCCCGCCGTGGCCACCGGTCCGTTCATTACCACCATCAACGATATTATGGGAATGGCCATCTACTTCCTGATAGGATGTTTGTGTTATTCAATGTTTTAACTTTTTTTTTCGATTTGTTTTGTAATATTCTTGAAAAATGATTGTCAAATAAGAGAAATCAAAAAAAACTAATACTAACTAAACCACTACAAAATGAAAAAACTTCTTTTCGCACTAACAGTTTTGTTCGTGCTGCCTCTGACAATGTTGGCTCAGCGAACAATTGAGAACCCACTAATCGGCGCCCGCAGCATGGGCAATTGCACCGGCTTTTTCATCGAAAAAATTGAGTTGAACAAAAAAGCCACCCAATTCTATCTAATCTATTACCACGGCTCAAAAGAAGGCGGGTTTAGAATTGCATCGGGCACTACACTTCGCTCGGGCGACAAGCGTTGGAATTTGATTTCTGCCGAAGGAATCAAACTCGATGATTGGATTTTTCCCCAAAAAGGTGACAATGAGTTCATTACCCGTTTCGTCCTCAACTTCCAACCCATCGACAATTCGGTGGAAACAATCGACTTTGTTGAAGCCAATGACCTGAACAGCTTCATTTTTTATGACATTGCCCTTACCGATAAAGCGGCCGAGGAAATCAAGCGCAGAATCAGCGTACCAGACGGAGCGAAAGACTATGCCAAAAATATCAAGGACAACGGCCAAAGCCTTGAGCCGAACGAGTTTACGATGGACTCGGCCACCGTGAAAGGCACAATCTACGCGTTCGACAAGAGAACATTTGGTGACAAGATGAGCGGGGAAGTAACAATATACATATACAATCCGATTTATGGCGACCAATTGTCGTATTCGGCGCCAATCAACCCCGACAATACTTTCGGGCTCAAAGTGCCGATGACCACTAAATATCAGATTGCTTATTTGTCAGTTTCGCCTGTTGTCAGCAACAATGTTCTGCTCACCGCTGGAAAAACCGTGGTGGTGGATTACGATTTCTACGAAGTTTACAAACCATGGGAATTGCCCGACCGCTGTCTGAATCCTTATTTTTCGGGCGAAAATGCCGACCTCAACTATGCGCTGACCAATGCGCAGACCACGAATATCATTCGCGATTATTCTAGGTCTATAAACGATGACGAAATAGCGAACCTTTCTATGGCTGAATACAAAGATTTAGTAATAAAAAACTACCATATTTTCAGAAAGAACATTGACACACTGAATTTTACAAAACGCGGAAAAGAGTTGCTCGACATTGAATTGAAATCGCAAGTAGCGTACCAACTTTCAATGGGAAGACATTTTATTGAAAGGGCAAACGTCAGCCCTAGCAAAGGTAAAGAACCAAATCCGAATTTCGAGCGGCCAAAAACGGGCAAGGACTATTTGGATTACCCCAAAATACTTGGCCTTGACGATATTAATATGTTCTACGCAAGCATGTTCAGTTACAATATCGCAGGCTGGGGGTTCTGTACCAACGACGTTTTCGGCAAGAATCTTTCATGGGAAGAATATAATAACCTGGTGAATCAGACGTGGAAAGAATTGGAATCTTACACCGATATACCTGAAAACGAGAAACAGGTTCATGCATCGATGGTGGAAAAGTTGGAGAAATCCGACACCCGTACCGACGAAGAAAAGGCCTTTTTCAAAAAGTACTACCCGGTTGTCGACAAACACATGATGGAAATTCAAAGGGGAACTAAAGAGGCGAATGCATGTATGAATGAAGTTTTCGGCTCAGGCGGCAGCTTTTTCAAGGATTTCATAAAACTGCAAGAGTATTGCCGACAACTTAACCAGATGACAGTTGTGCCCGACTCAATTGTGGCTGAGATAGAAAAGATGCGTTTCCCGTTCTATGCCGAGTACGTCAAGGCTCAAAATGCCGCCATCACTGCCAAAATTGAAGCCGAAAAGGCCCGCGGCGGCTATTTCACTCACCAGGCAGGCGAGAGCGAAGGCGATGCGCTGTTTGTCGATTTGATAAAAGATTTCAAGGGCAAGGTTGTGTTCATCGATTTTTGGAACACATGGTGCGGTCCGTGCCGTTCGGCCTTCAAAGAGATGGAGCCAATGGAGAAGGAGTTCGAAGGCAAGGATGTTGTGTTCCTGTATCTTGCCGACGAATCGTCGCCGTTGGAAGAGTACAACAACCTAATTGTCTCAATGAAAGGCCACCACTACCGCCTGACGGCAAAACAATCGACATCGCTGAAAAACAAATGGAAATTCTCGGGAATCCCATCGTACGTCATTGTTGGCCGCGACGGCATGGTGAAGGATTTCCACACTGGATTCCACGGCGTCGATTATTACAAGGCGAAACTTGAAGAAGAGTTAGGAAAATAAACGGATGTTGCGCTAGGCGGCCGTAAGGTCGCCAGCCTTCAACCGCAGTTATTCAATCACATCCAAAACTTCAACATCGAAAATCAAATCGGTGTTGGCGGGAATCAATGGCGGTTGGCCTTCGTCGCCGTAGGCAAGACGGGCGGGCACAATCAGTTGGAAGCGTGAGCCGTTGCGCATCAGCGGCGACGCTTCTTCCCAGCCGTCGATAATCAGACCAGCACCCACAGGGTAGCGGATGGGCTGCTCGCGTTTTACCGACGAGTCAATCAACTTTCCGTCGGGCAGGTAGACCGAATAGTGGGCCGTCACAATGCTGCGGTTCTGAATCAGCGGGCCGTTGCCAGGTTCAAAAACTATGTAGCGCAGACCGCTTGCGGTTGTGAGCGTGTCGCGGCCGGCGGCGTTCCATTTTTCCACTTTTATCTCTCGCGATATGCGCACCATCTCAATGTCGAGTGTGATATTGGTTTTGGGCGGAATGCGGTTGCCGTAGCCTTCTTCGCCAAACGCCATCTTATAGGGAATCACAAACCTGCATCGTGCGCCTTCGGCCATTGTGAGCAGGGCAGTGTCCATACCTTCAAACGTCTCGCCTGCGCCAGCCGTGAACCGCCGCGGGTCGCCATTATTGCGTGTCGATGTGTAGATGGTGCCGTCGGGCAGCCAGCCGGTATAGTGCACATACACGTTGTCGCCAGCCCGTGCCGGACTGCCGTTCCCTGGGTCGATGGTGTAGCGACGGATGCCACCAGCCAGTTTTTGCGCTTTCAAACCTTTGGTGGGGAAGGGCGCAATGGCCGGAAAACTGTCGGCTTGAATCATTTTTATGTCGAAATGCAGAGTTGAGTTGCGCGGCACATCGTAGGTGTCGATGTCGCCGTAGCCCAGATGCGGCGGCACAACCAGACTGATGCGGCCGCCTTCGCCAATCATCGGCAGCGCTTCTTCCCAGCCTTTAATCACCTGTCCCTGTCCCAGCCAGATGTCGATGTTGCCCGTTTCGTCGGTCGAGCCGAAGACTGTGCCGTCATCGAGCCGACCGGTATACTCGAGCCACACGCGCCATCCCTTCTGCGGGTGACGGCTGTTGCCCGGGTTATCGATTCGGTATTGCAACCCCGATTTTGCAGTGGTGAAGCCGTCCTGTGCCGCAGCGCCAGTTGTCAGCAGACAAATAACCGCCGCAGCCATCATCTTGAACACTGATAGCGTTGAGATTTTAGATTTCAGATTTTTGATTTTCGACTTCATCTTTGCCACTTATATCATCTGTCTTTATCGGCTGCCACATTGTGACAGCCCTACATTGTTACGGACGCACGCGGTGTGTCCCTACGTTTGCGGACGCCACACTGTGACGTCCCTACTTATACTTTACACTTTACACCCAACACCTAACACCCAATACCCAACACCTTAAATAAATATATCCCCGTTCGTATCAATGCGTTTGTTCCAGTATCGAATCAGCAGAAAACCGAACAGCATTCCGCCAAGGTGGGCAAAATGCGCCACATTGTCGTTGGCATTCGGCACAATCACAGCCATCAGTTCAATCAGGCCGTAACCCAGCACAAACCATTTCGCCTTGATTGGGATGGGCGGGAAGATGAGCATCAACTGCACATTGGGGAACATCATCCCGAAGGCCAGCAGCACGCCGAACACCGCGCCCGAAGCGCCCACAGTCGGCACGTTGGCAAACTCGCTGAAGAGTTTGGTCGCCGTTTGCACCGCAAGCCCGCGCAGTTGGGCGTTGTCGGGCGATGCCGTGTATTCGTTAATCAAGTCGTTCACCCATTTGGCGGGGTGGTCGAGATTGCTGCGGATGAGCCGTGTGAAAAGTTCGGGGTCGGGGGCGCTGATGAACGCTGCAATCTCATCGTGAAAACCAGCCAGAGTGATGTAGCCCACAACGTTTTGGCACAACGCTGCGCCAATGCCCGTCACCAGATAGAAAATCAGGAACCGTTTGCCGCCCCACACCTGCTCAAGCACACGCCCGAACATCACCAGCGCAAACATATTGAAGAAGATGTGCGCCACGTTGCCGTGCATGAACATGTAGGTAACTATCTGAATTGGTGAAAAATAGTCGGACTGAAAATTGTGCAGGGCCAGCCAGTTGCCGAGTTCGAAGCCCATTTTTCTTGAAATCAGTTGGTCGGCCAGAAAAACCACAATGTTTGCAATCAGCAGATTTTTGATGACAGGTGGCAAATTGCCGAACAATGGTGTTCTATATCCTTGCATATTAATTGTTTACTTAAATAATTTATCAATATCGTCGTTGCTGATGATGGCCAGAACGGGCCGCCCCGATGGTGCGTAGTTGGGCATTTGGCAGGCAAAGAGCCGCGCGTTCAGGTCGGCCATCTCGTCCTGCGAGAGCGTCCGTCCGTAGCCGATGGCCATCTGCGACGCCAGCGATGCCGCAATGCTCTCGGTCATCGAGTCCTTCATGGCAATGTATTCTTCGCCAGTCAGCATCAGTATTGAGTTCACCCAGTCTTTCAGGTCTTTCTCGGGGAATGTGGCGGGAACCGCCGACACAGAGAAACTGTTGCCGCCCAACTCGTTGATTTCGAAGCCAAGTTTCTCGAGTTCGGGAATCATCTGACGGAACAGGTCGGTGTCCTTTAGGTTCAGGTCGAGCCGCTCGGGGTAGAGCAGACGCTGCGACGCGCCTTCGTCGGTTGTGCGCCGCAGCATTTTCTCGAACAGAATGCGCTCGTGGGCGCGATGTTGGTCAATCACCATCAGCCCCGATTTGACGCTTGTCAGAATGTATTTCCCCTTCAGTTGGAAGAACCTGCCCGCCGATGCAGCCGCCTGCCCGCCGTCGGTTCCCAGATTGAGTTGCTGCTGAACGCCTTCGTTATTATTTTGATTTTCAGACTGATTGCTGTCGGTGGCCCGATTGCTTTCAAACTCGCCGTAGAGTTTCTGCCAGTCGGTGTTGTCCGACATGCGGCTGCGGAACGTGGCCTGATGCGTCGGGCCGCTGCTTTTGGTGCTCTCGAACGGATTGTAGCCTGCATTGTAATGAATCTGCGGCGGCACCACTTCATCGTTTTTGCTGAAAGTCGGAATCTCAATCGTCGGCAGATTCTCAAAATCCATGGTCGGGCCCACGCTGAACTTGCCCAGCGCTTCCTTCACGGTGCTCATCAGTATCGGCCACATGGCCTGCTCGTTCTCGAATTTTATTTCGGTTTTTGTGGGGTGGATGTTGATGTCGATGGTCGACGGTTCAACTTCGATATAGATGAAAAACGTTGGATTTTTGCCGGCCGGTAGCAGATTGTCGTAGGCTTTCTGCACCGCGCGGGCAAATATTCCGTGCTTCATAAACCGATGATTGACAAAGAAATATTGATCGGCCTTGGTTTTGGCGCATTCGGGGGTGCCCACGTAGCCTTTTATTTTCGCCATCGATGTTTCCGACTCAATCGGCAACAAATATTTGCTCATCGATTTTCCTGCCACGCCCAAAATGCGGTTCATGGTGTTCGATGCCGACAGGTTCAGCATCACCACGCCGTTGTGCGTTAGCGACATCTCAATATCGGGGTGAGCCAGCGCCACACGGTAGAACTCTTCGGTCACAAGTCCCATCTCGTAACTGTCCGATTTCAGGAACTTGCGGCGCGCCGGCACGTTGTAGAACAGATTCTTGACCATTATGTTGGTGCCGTTGGGGCAGGCGGTGGGTTCTTGCGTTTCCACTTCCGACCCCGACATCCGAATCAGCGTGCCCATCTCGTCGCCGTATTTGCGCGTGCGCATTTCAACGGTGGCAATGGCCACAATCGACGCCATGGCTTCACCGCGGAAGCCCATCGTCTGAATATCAAACAAATCCGATGCCTTTTGAATCTTCGATGTGGCGTGCCGCTCGAAGCACATCCGAGCATCGGTGGCCGACATTCCGCAGCCATTGTCGATGACCTGTACGAGCGTTTTTCCCGCGTCCTTCACAATCACCTGTATTTTGGTTGCGCCGGCGTCGACCGAGTTCTCAACCAGTTCCTTAATCACCGAAGCCGGGCGTTGCACAACTTCACCGGCGGCAATTTGGTTGGCCACATGGTCGGGCAGAAGATTGATGATGTCGGCCATAGATTATCGCAGAAAACGTTGTTGCAGAAAGAAATACACAGCCGCAAGCGCCAGAAAGATTATCAGCACGCGTTTGCTCGACTTCTGACGCTGCTTGCGGGCAAAATGAATGAAGTTTGGCGCTTCATCGTTGCTCTCGCCACGTTCGCTTCTCACTTCGCGCTCGATGCGCTCGTGCCGTTCGCGCCGTTTCTCGTCCTGCTCGTTGTAGAACAGCGGCTTATAATTGAACCGGCGTGTGCCGGGTAAACTGAAGAATGCCATATTCACATATTTTTTGTAATTGGCAAAGATAAGTTATTAGTTGGAAGTTGAAAATTGTAAAAAGATGTAGATGGCGTTGCAGCCACAATTAACAGTTTTTATGCAGATGATGGCATCGGAAAAAATTGATAATCATCGAATTCCAATATTTGAAGAAAAATTTGCCGTCACGGTTTTTTATTAGAAAAAATGTAGTATGTTTGCACCGCTAAAATTCAAAGGGATTTAGCAAGTTCTTTTTATTAATGGTCGGTTCATCTAAGGGTTAGGATTCAAGATTTTCATTCTTGCCATAGGGGTTCGAATCCCCTACCGACTACAGGATTTTTAAAAATATTTAAAGCATTATGGCAAATCATAAGTCATCAGAGAAAAGAATTCGTCAGACCGAAACTCGTAACGAGCACAATAGGTACTATGCCAAAACAGCCCGCAACGCTGTCCGCGATTTGCGCGCTACAACTGTAAAGGCCGATGCAGAAGCAATGCTTCCGAAAGTAAATGCTATGCTCGACAAACTTGCAAAGAACAACATCATTCACAAAAACAAAGCATCTAACTTGAAATCAAGCTTGGCTTTGCACGTGAACGCATTGGCATAATTACTTATTAAACCACATAACAAGCCCATCGTTGAAAAGCGGTGGGCTTTTTGTATTTTTGCGACATCAAACGTAAAAAAATGAAAACGAATATCTTCCAACCAGCAAAAATCATCGCAGTGATGATGTTTGCAGTTTGCATTTCGCTTTCGGGTTGCCACTCTTCGCAAAAGACGACACCGGCTCGACCTGTTGCTGAAACCAACAAGGACAATACGACCAAAAAACCGCGCAAGGTGGCCAAAATCGAAGATTTCGACAAGTTCTACAACCGCTTCCACGCCGACAGCGCTTTCCAAATGTCACGCATCAAATTTCCATTGAAAGGGGCCAGCACAAACCTTGACAAATCAACACCGTGGACGCCGCAAAATTGGCAGATGCTTCGCACCCGCATCTACGATGTCGACAAGAATCAGTACAAGGTGAAATACTCAAAAACCGAAACGTCGTTCACGCAGAAAGTGTGGGTCGACGGGGGCGGATTCAGCAACGAGTGCCGCTTTGAACTCATTGGCGGCAAATGGTTTTTGGTCTATATGAACGACGAGAATATGTGATTGATATATTATTGCAAACCAAAAAACGACAGCCATTTGGCTGCCGTTTTTGTTTGTTGCTATCTAAATACTGAATTACTTCGAGAAATACCCCTTCACCAGCGTGCGCAGATTGTAGGTTGAAGCCATTGCTTCGCCGTAAGCGCCGGCGGTGCGGATGGCAAGCAGGTCGCCGCGGTGGCAGCCGGCCAGGTCGATTGACTTGGCAAAGCAGTCCGACGACTCGCAGATTGGTCCCACAACGTCGTACTTCTCTTCGGGCTCGGTGCTGCTGATGTTCTCAATCTTGTGCACAGCCTGATACAGCGCCGGGCGGATGAGTTCAGTAAAGCCCGCGTCAACAATGGCGAACTTCTTGTTTGTGCCGTTTTTGACGTATAACACTTTGGTTATCAGGCTGCCGCATTGTGCAACAATGGCGCGGCCCAACTCAAAGTGCAGTTGCTGTTTCGGACGCAGTTTCAGCGACTCGGCAAACACCTTGAAATACTCTTCAAACGTCGGAATCGGCTGTTTGTCAGGCTGTTCGTAATTCACACCAAGACCGCCGCCCACGTTGATGTGGTCAACAATGATTTTGCGGGCGTAGAACCATTCCTGAATCTCGTTCACACGAGTGCAGAGATTGCGAAAATCCTGCATATCAAGAATTTGCGAGCCAATATGGAAGTGCAGACCGATGAGTTCAACGTTCTTTGTACGTTCCAGCACCTTCAGCACGTCGTCCAGAGCCCAAGTGTTGATGCCGAACTTGTTCTCTTCCAGACCAGTAGTGATGTAGTGGTGCGTCGAAGCGTGCACGTTGGGGTTGATGCGCAGCGCAATGTGCGCCCGCTTGCCCATTTGGCCTGCAATCTCGTCAATCACTTCAATTTCGGGAATCGACTCGCAGTTGAAGCAGAAAATATTGTTTTCCAGGCCGATGCGAATCTCTTCGTCGCTCTTGCCGACACCTGCAAACGCAATTTTTTCGGGTGCTATGCCAGCGGCAATGCTTTGCAGAATCTCGTTTCCGCTCACGCAGTCGGTGCCCAGCCCAGCGGCGTTCACACGGCGCAGAATCTCAAGGTTGCCGTTGGCTTTCACGGCGTAGTGCACGTGGTAGCCGTGGCGGTCGGCCAGCGATTTCACGGTCTGCAGCGTTTGGTCGAGCAGTTGCGAGTCGTACCAGTAGAACGGCGTTTTCAGCCCTTCGAATTGTTTCAAATCGAAATTCATAGACACTATTTTTCGTCGGTGAAAATACTGTGGCTCAAGCAGTTGAGTGCCTGACTCTTGTATTCCGACTTCACCAGAACCGACACGTTGAAGTTGCTGCCGCCGTACGAAATCATACGGATTGGAATGTCGTTCAAAGCCGACAGAATGGTGCCGCCAAATCCCTTCGAATTCGAGTGTAAATCGCCTACAACACAGATGATTACATAATCGCCTTCGGCTTCAACCGTGCCGTATTTGTGAAGTTCGTTCACAATCGGCTCAAGGTTTTTGGTGTTGTCGATGGTTACCGAAACGCCCACTTCCGACGTGGTAATCATATCGATAGATGTCTCGTAAGTCTCAAAAATCTCGAACACCTTGCGCAGGAACCCGTGCGCCATAAGCATACGGTCGCTCTTGATTTTGATGGCGGTGATGCCGTCTTTGGCAGCGATGGCGCGGAT
Source organism: Salinivirgaceae bacterium (assembly GCA_017527435.1). Taxonomy (GTDB): domain Bacteria; phylum Bacteroidota; class Bacteroidia; order Bacteroidales; family SZUA-534; genus RUG13583. The sequence continues at coordinate 490,958 of JAFXQB010000001.1, read as the reverse complement.
TGGCACTTTTGGCACGTCTTTCTTGATGATTGTGCCTTGTGCCGACGGTTCCATTGTGTTTTTGATGCGCACAGGAATGTTGGCCAGTTTGGCGGGCATTACGCAGGTCGGGTGCAGGATTTTCGCACCGAAATAGGCCAGTTCGGCCGCTTCGTCGAACGACAACTCGGGAATCGAGTGCGTGTGCTCAACAATGCGCGGGTCGTTGGTGTGCATACCGTCGATGTCGGTCCAGATGATGATTTCTTCGGCATTCACGGCCGCGCCGATAATTGAAGCCGAATAGTCGCTGCCGCCGCGCTGCAGGTTGTCGATGTTGCCCATTGCATTGCGGCAGATAAATCCTTGTGTGATAATCAGATAATAGTCGCCACACTGTTTCAGTTCGCGCTGCAGATTCTCTCGGATGTAGTAGTCGTCAGGCTCGCCGCTCTTGTCGATTCGCATAAAGTTCAACGCCGAAATCAGATGCGACTGACGGCCAGTCTCTTGCAAGTGGTAATTCATTAAGGCTGTGGAAATTAACTCGCCTTGTGCAAGAATTTCCTTCTCTTCGAACATTGTGAACATATCGCGGGCGAACGAACGAATATGGCTGAAGTGGCTGTTTATCAGTTCGATGCCTAACTCTTTGTATTTCTGCGTTGTAAACAGTTCGTCAACCACACCGAAATATTTCTGTTCCAGTTGGCTGATTTTCTCGTTTGCGCCGTCGAAGTTCTTCTTATACAGATAGTTGGCAATCTCAACCAATGCGTTTGTCGTTCCCGACATTGCCGACAGCACAACAATTTTCGGTTTCCCGTCGTCAATCAGGCGGGCCACTTCTCTGATGCGTTCAGGCGAACCTACTGAAGTTCCGCCAAATTTCATTACTTGCACGATACTTTCGTTTTTAAGGTTATCAAATAAAAAAGCCGGGCGACTGTGGTCCCCAACTTTCACTCTTTCAGTCTGATAAATCGCGTTCAGCGCATTGTGCGCCAACGATTTTCAGTGGTTGCAAAGATACGGCTTTTGCCATTATATAAGGTGTGCCGGCGGATTTTACGAATTTCACTTATTGAGTCATTGATTGAAGGACATAAGAATTGAAGCACCGATAGTTACCGCGATGGACGAAAACACTGATGCTAACTGAATTCGCGGCCATTGTCAGGCTGAATGTGGCCTTTTAGATTTGTTCAAATTGTAGCATAAAAAAACAGGAACGGTTTACCCATTCCTGTCTCTTTGTATTTTGTTGTGTTTCAGCGTGTTCTCTGCTCTGCTTTCAACGGTTCGCCAAGCGATGAGTCTTCGGCGTCCTGTTCGTTCAGTTTGAAGCGCATAAACTGCTGATTCTCTTTTGTGTAAGGCTTCCAGTCGCCGCCGTTGGTACCGTTGGGGTCAGAGTATTTTGCAAAGTTCGACCACGCGGTGAGCATTTTTTCCGACAGGTCCCAGTCGCCTTGCGTCCACGGGCGCCAGCAGTGCTTGAGCGACTTGAATACAAACCACAAATCCGACGAGTGGAACGCGCCCTTCAGATAATCCTGCGGATGGCTGCCGTCGTCGGGCAGGGGACGGGCAAACTGATAGGCCCACGCTTTGTTGCCGACTTCTTCGCGGTTAAGGCAGAAGTCGGTAATCTGCCCAGCCATATTGCCCGCGTCGTTGAGCGTGAAGCCAATCATATAAGGCACGTCGGCCAGCGAGCCGTCAAGGCAGGCGTCGTCGAACGATTTTGGCAGCACATATCCGTCGATGTACGGTGTGATTGGGCCTGCGGTCAGGCAACTGCGCTTGCCGGTAACCCGAGCGTACAGGGCGCCCAGGGCGTAGATTTCTTCGGTCGATGCCGAGCGCAACTGTTTCAGAGTCTTCAGGTTGGCCCAGTCGCAGACTTCTTTAATCTGCTCTTCGGCCTGTGCAAGTGTGAGTTGGCTTTGACGGAAGAAGGCGGGAATTCGGGCCAGTTCTTCTTCGGTGAGCGGCTTCTGCAGTCCGCTTGCGCTCATTATCACAGCCTTGTTGAACAGTCCTTTGGTGAGTGGCGATGCGCTCAGGAATTTGGTGCTGCGGCCGCCTGCGCTCTGTCCGAAAATCATTACGTTGTCGGGGTCGCCGCCAAACTGCGCGATGTTTTTCTTAACCCATTTCATAACTTCAATTTGGTCCAGAGTACCCCAGTTGCCAGTGGCGTGCTCGGGGTCTTCGGCCGATATTTCGGGGTGGGCGAAGAATCCGAACGGTCCCACGCGGTAGTTGAACGTTACCAGAACCACGTCTTTAGCGGCCCATTCCTGACCGTCGAATTCAGGTTCCGAGCCCCAGCCTTCGCGCAGTCCACCGCCGAAAATCCAGATGGCCACGGGCAGTTTCTTTTCAGGTTGCGCCGATGCTTTGGTGTAGACGTTTAGATAAAGGCAGTCTTCGCTGTAGGCCTTCTCTTCGCCATAGCCCCATTCGGTGGTGTAGCCGCCGTCGTAGTGAGCGGCTTGGAATGCAGGATGGCCGAATTGGTCGCAAATCTTGACGCCCTGCCACGGCACAACAGGCTGCGGCGCACGCCAGCGGTTCTCGCCAGTCGGCGGTGCGGCGTAGGGGATTCCCTTGTAAACCACAACGCCCTTAATATCGGTGTTAACGCCCTGAACCTGACCGCCTTCAATAGTCAGCACAGGGTTTGTGTTGGTGCTGTTCTGCGTTGAGCACGATGCCAGCATTGCAACACAGCAAGCAAGTGTGAAAATCTTTCTCATATAAATAGTTTTAGTACAAAATATTTTGATGCACCGAAGGTAATTGATTTTTGGGCAATTGATGTTTTTTAATCTCTATTTTTGCCCCGCAAAGCACTTATAACTTAAAACTCAAAAACTTACAACTTCCCAACTTAAAACTTATAACTTCCCAACTTAAAACTTAAAACAACCATGACCACCATTCGCCCCTTGAAAGATAGCGAGTTACCGTTGCTCGACGATTTTCTCTACTTGGCCATTTTTATTCCCGAAGGTGTTCAGGCACCGCCGCGCGAGATTATCAACCAGCCCGAGTTGCGCGTTTATGTCGATGGCTTTGGGTCTCGGCCCGACGACCATTGCCTTGTTGCCGAATGCGATGGTGCGGTTGTGGGCGCTGTTTGGGTTCGTGATATGCCCGATTTTGGCCACATTGCCGACGGAGTGCCGTCGTTTGCCATATCGGTCAGACCCGAATATCGCGGAAGCGGCATTGGCACAACCCTAATGCGCTCAATGCTCGACTATCTGCGACAACATGGCTATGCAAAAGCGTCATTATCAGTGCAAAAAGCCAACTATGCCGCGCGGATGTACACAAAACTCGGCTTCCGCACCATTGGCGAGAACGACGAAGAATATATTATGGTGTATGAGTTTTAAGGTGGCGGATGCTTTCATGAGCCGCAGGCGTTCAGTTTTTTGTATATCAGCACCAATAATTTTATATATTTGCACCCGATTTTTAGAAAAATAGTCTATGAAAGGAGCAAAACCAATAATGCTATTGTCGGCAACTTTGTTGACAATTAGTGCATTAGCGCAACAAGGCGTATTCTACTACGTTAACACAAATGCCGAACTCATCAATTCTAAAACAACTGATGTCGTACTGAACGACAACGGAATGGTGATTTTGAATGAGTGTTCCAATGCAAAATACGAGAAACCGGCTGTGCAGCTTATCGAATTGAACAAAAGTTTCATAAAGACATCCGAGAACATTGTTGCGGTGAATGATTTGCATAGTGTCAGCACAATCGCCAAATATTCGAATGGCAATTACGGCATTTTTGCAAACACAAGCGAGTCGCCCGTAAAACTGAATGTATCGGGCAGTTATAAAGAGCTTGACCAGGCGCCACTTGCCGACCAGAAAGACCAAACCATTGTGGGAAAGGTTATTGTTGACAAACAGATTTTGGTTGTATCAACATTGTCGGCCAGCAAAGACAAATATGCCATTGTGCTGAGCAGTTTCGATGCGGCAACGGGCGACAAGCAATGGAGCAAGATAGTCTCGAGCGAGACCAACGAGTCAGCCGATGCCATTGTTGCTGATAACACGGGCAATGTGGTTGTTCTCGGCCGGAAATACAACGATAACGCAACAGAGTATATACCAATACTTTACAAGCTCGATACCAAGGGCGGTATTGTATGGAAAAAAAGCGGTGTTGACATGCCGTCTAATTTCTATTCGCAGAGTTTGGCAGTTTCAGCCAATGGCGACATTTACTATGCCTGCGGCCTGACTCAGCGTTCGGGTATGTTGCAGACCAAGTTGATTAAACTCGACGCTAATGGGAACACCAAGCGCAACATCAACATCAACGAGTTCACAGGCAACGGCGTGTTGAGTTTGTCGTCGGGGAAGATTCTGCTTTATGGCTCGCGGTTCTATACTGATAGCAAGCAGGTTGTGACCAAAGGCGCCTACGTCATTCTTGATGCCGATTTGAATGAGTTGAACAACAAATCGTTGGGCGTTAACGACAAACCCGATTCCGATTTCAACTACAACACAACAAGCAGTTCCGATTTGCAAGCCGCTCTTGAATTGGAGTCGGGCAGCGTAGTCATGGTCGGAAAAGTTACAATGCCACAGGCTGGCAGTTCGTCAGAGAAACAGAACAACACAATAGTTGTTGTTGCTGACGCTTACGGCAATTATAAATAGTGCAGTTATCGCAGAAACTTACAAAAGACATTCTGGTAACAGGATGTCTTTTTTTGTGCATGTGTAAGACTCAATCCCGCCGAAAAATGCATTTTGGGCCGTATATACATGCAAAAATGCCGCTTTTTTAGTGCATTTTTGGCTGCTTTTGGCCGCCGTTCGTTAAGTCAAACTTGCCGTTTATTTGCTAAACCCTACCGTTTATTAAGTCAAACCTACCGTTTGTTAAGTCACCCAGTCTGGCTCTTTTTTTCTTAAATAATTCGTCTCACCTTTGTTTTATCAATTAAAGCACGAAAAATTGAAGTATTATATGTATTATTGTATCAATTTCTTTATTTAATCTTAAATCTTATGAAGAAAGTTTATTTTCTCGTAATTGGGTTGTTGTTTGTCATTCACAATGTGGCAAATGCTCAAGACGACAAGTTCAAGGCTCTCTTCATATACAACTTTACGAAGTATATGGAATGGCCTGAGGCGAAACGTTCTGGAGACTTTAAAATTGGTATTTTGGGTAATTCACCAATTACCAATGAGTTGAAGGCCTTTACTGCAAAGAAGACCGTTGGTCAGCAGAAAATTGTGATAGAAGAGATTATGGCAATCGGTGATTGTTATAAGTACCACATCGTTTTTGTGCCGACAAAGGCGTCTTCGAACGTGGATGAAATAGTACAAAGCGTTGCGAACAAAGGCGTACTCGTTGTTACTGATAAGCCGGGTATGGCAGCTGCATCGTCGGGCATAAATTTTGTCAAGGATGATGGTCAGCAGACTTTCGAAATCAGCGTTAAGCACATACACGAGCAAGGCGTGAACGCAGGCAAGAGTCTGTTGTCGCTGGGAATACCTGTAGAATAGTTGAACATTTAAAATACTAATCATGTTAAAGAAAATATTACTCTGTTTTACTGTTGCCGCCATGGTTTCGGCACAGTCGTTCGGACAGAAAAAAGATGTTTCACAATTGACTCGTAGCGACATTCTATCTATGTCATACGAAGAATTGGCTGATATGCCGATTGAAGATGTCATGCAGCTGACCAAGATTTTGGGCGTATCGCTCAACGAGCTTTACGAAATGCTTTTGAATAAAGATGTCACATCGGCTTCGAAGAAGGCCGAGAGCAGTTTTGACTCGCCACTTTCGACTACCGTACTTTCTTATGATGAGATTGTAGCTTCGGGTGCACGCAACATTCAGGAGGCTATGCGTTTGGTACCGGGTGTTATTGTCCGTGAAAAGACTAATGGCAACTACGATATCCACATCCGTGGTAACAATAACATTCCTGACGAGAACCTTACGGTTTACACCGAAAACTCGATGACTCTTGTCATGATTGACAACCGCCCGATATACAACTATATTAATGGTGGTACGTTCTGGGAGTCGCTGCCGGTTGACCTTGCCGACATCGACCGTATTGAAGTTGTCCGCGGTGCGGCAAGTGCGCTCTACGGAGCAAATGCTGTAACGGGCGTTATCAATATTATCACCAAGAACCCGGAGTCTGAGGAGTTGCATGTCAACGGTCAGATTCAAGGCGGAAACCTTGGCTCGTACATGGGAAGTCTGAACGTTGGGCAGAACATTGGAAAATTCGGCTATTGTGTTTCGGGCAACTATCAGAAAATGAAACGCACAACTGATAAGTTCTATGTGTTCCAGTACGATTCGCTTTTCAACCGCGATGATATTCAGGAACTGCCCGACAAAACTAGCTATTGGCTGACAGTATTTAACCCGATGGAGAAGATAGAAGATTGGCATCCGTATCCTGAAACAGCAGTCGACCGTTTTGGTGTGAACGCCAGCTTGTATTTCAACCCAGCCGACGATATCAACTTTGTTTTGAGCGGTGGTTATCAGGATTCATACATCACATCGTCATCGTTTGGCGACCCGTCAATCTCAATTACTGGCCGCGACATAAAAAGTTCATATTTTAATGTAATAGGCAAGGTGAAGGGGCTGACCCTGCAGTCGAACATGCTGTTTGCCGAGCAGGATATCGTGCACAAGAATATCGGATTTAAAGCCGATGCTCGCACGTTCAATCTTAATGCCGAATACGATATTTATATTGGTGGGCTGAATATCCGTCCGGGAATTTCGTTCCAGAACGCCCGCTATGACGACACCCCGTATCTGATAGCTGATACCACAGGCAAATACTCGTCGGGTTATATGAATGGTGTGTGCAGCTTCCACTCGATAGCAGGTTCGCTTCGTCTCGATTACAAGATGCTTGATGAGAAACTACGTTTCATCATGGGCGGGCGCTTTGAGAAATTCAACACATCTGATGATTTGTACTTCCCATTCCAGGCTGTGGCAAGCTACAATGTTAACGACAAGCACATGTTCCGCATTGTTGGTTCGATGGCTAACCGCAGCCCGTTCATTGTCGATTCGTATTCAAACTTCGACTGGAACCGTCAGGGGCGTCCGTTCCCGTCGCACATGAAGTTCGAAGGCAGCAAAGACCAGAAACTGGCAACAACCAAAAATGTGGAGTTTGGTTACCGTGTCCGTCCGGTTCGCAACCTGTTTGTTGAAGCAGAGGTGTTTATGTCATCGACCAAAAATTTCGGATGTCTGCTGCCGGAGAGTGTAACCGCTTATGTGCACATGGCTGATTCAATGGCGGCAAATGTCAATCTACCGCAAGTGGGAACGGTATTCACAGCAAAACAGCCAGTTCCTTCCAAGGCCATACCGAACGAAGCGAACTTGAAGTACCAGAACATTGATGTCAAAGCAAACCAGTATGGCATTACATTGAATGCAGAGTGGGTTGCTACAGAAAAACTGGTTTTCAAAGTATTTGGCACATATCAGGTGACAAAGTTGAAAGACCATGTCTGCTATAACAATTCTAAAATCATAACCGATATGACAACTTTGGCTGCAATCAATGCTTCTAAAGGTAATGGCATAACCGGTCAGGGAGTTGATGATTATTTTGTTACACCATTTAAGATTGGGGTTCAGCAACAACTTGATGCTGGTGGAATGCAGCAGATTGAAGCTGGAGTTACCCAACAAATATTGGTTCAGCAATTGGTGCAAGCAGGTATGTCACAAGAGCAGGCAAAGATACATTCTGTAGAAATGATGAAGACAAATTCGGCCGAGGTTCAGCAAGCGGCGGCAGCAGCTCATGCGTTGGCCGAGCAAGCTGAAATAGATGTTCAAGGCATTCCTTCAGCAATTGCCGAACAGCATTTCAATTACGAGCAGTATGACCAAACTCTTAAGCATATGCAAGCAGCAAGCGTGCTTCAATACGACGGTCGCTACGAGAAGAAAGAAGTTGAGCACAAAGCTACACCGGCATTCTTCGGAGGTTTCAGTGTCAACTACACACCAATCGAGAAGCTGAACATCTACGCCAGCGGCAACTTCTACTCAAAACAAACCTACACCACATCGAACGGCACATTCACTGCCGATCCGAAGTTCACTATGAACTGCAAGGTCTCGTACAAGGTTTGGAAAGATAACGCAGTGTTTGTCAACGCCCGTAACGCTTTCGGCGACAAGAAGCAGGAGTTTGCCTGGACCGACGAAACCAAAGGATGCTATCTGGTAGGTTTTGATTTGAAATTCTAATACACCTAATATATATGGGTATCAAAAAAGCGACTTTCGAGTCGCTTTTTTTGTTGTTGGCGCATTGATAGTCATTGAAAACATCCTATGTGGGTGTTCATAAAAAGTCAACATTGCTGGCTGAAAGTTATGTTTTTGCCCTTAATTATTGGGCTTTGCGCCTGTGGAAGTTATTTTTCAAAATATTTATTTTGAGAGTATTGATTAAGAAGAAATTGTTTTTACCTTTGCGAACCGATTTTTGCGGAGAATTATGTACATTTTATTAATAAAAATATGCCAACTATACAACAATTAGTAAGAAAAGGGCGAGTAGAAATGGACAAGAAGAGCAAGGCACCAGCCTTGGATTCATGCCCGCAGCGCCGTGGTGTTTGTGTTCGTGTATACACCACAACGCCCAAAAAGCCAAACTCTGCCATGCGCAAAGTGGCCAGGGTTCGTTTAACAAATGGTAAGGAAGTCAACTCTTACATTCCGGGAGAGGGTCACAATCTGCAGGAGCACTCAATTGTGATGATCCGCGGAGGTCGTGTTAAGGATCTACCAGGTGTTCGTTACCACATCATTCGTGGTGCTTTGGATACATCGGGAGTAGAGGGACGTAAACAACGTCGCTCAAAGTATGGTGCTAAAAGACCTAAAAAATAATTTTATCAATAAAGTAAAATGAGAAAATCAAAACCAAAGAGTAGGATTCTGTTACCAGATCCAAAGTTCAATGACGTATTGGTTACCCGTTTTGTCAACAACCTGATGTTGGACGGGAAAAAGAGCATCGCATACGAGATTTTCTATGACTCGCTTGAGATGGTTGGTGCAAAAATGAAAGATAAGGAATTGACCCCGCTTGACATCTGGAAAAAAGCACTTCAGAATGTAACACCACAAGTTGAGGTTCGTAGCCGCCGTGTGGGTGGTGCAACATTCCAAATTCCGCAGGAAATCCGTGAGACCCGCAAAGTGGCCATGAGTATGAAGAACATGATTCTGTTCGCACGCAAACGCGCAGGTCACTCAATGGCAGAAAAACTCTCGGCTGAAATCATAGCCGCATTCAATGAAGAGGGTGGCGCGTTCAAGAGAAAAGAAGAGATTCACCGTATGGCAGAGGCCAACAAGGCATTCTCACACTTCCGCTTTTAATTAGAGAAGAAATACAATGGCAAGAGATCTTAAATACACTCGCAACTTCGGTATCATGGCTCACATTGATGCCGGCAAAACAACAACTTCAGAGCGTATCCTGTTTTACACCGGTAAAACCCACCGCATTGGTGAGGTGCACGATGGCGCCGCCACCATGGACTGGATGGCTCAAGAGCAGGAGCGCGGCATCACCATTACTTCAGCTGCAACCACTTGCTTCTGGAAATACAATGGCAACGAGTACAAGTACAACCTTATCGACACTCCGGGGCACGTTGACTTCACTGTTGAGGTTGAACGTTGTCTTCGCGTTTTGGACGGCGCTGTAGCCGTTTATTGCGCAGTAGGTGGTGTTGAGCCGCAGTCAGAAACTGTATGGCGTCAAGCCAATAAATATCAAGTTCCGCGTATCGCATTCGTTAACAAGATGGACCGCATCGGCGCCGATTATTTCTCGGTTGTCAACCAAATCCGCGACCGTCTGAATGCAAATGCCGTTACAATCCACATCCCAATCGGTGCTGAAGCCGATTTCCGTGGTTTGGTCGACCTTATCGAAATGAAGGCGATTGTTTGGTATGACGACGCTCAACTGGGCACCAACTACAAATACATCGACATTCCTGAAGATTTGGTTGAGACAGCCAACGAGTATCGCGCAAAACTGATCGAGTCAGTTGCCGAGCTTGATGACACTCTGTTGGAGCGCTTCTTCGAAGATCCTGATTCAATCACAGTTGACGAGATTAAGAGCGTAATCCGCCGTGCCACAATCCAACAATTGATTGTTCCGGTATTGTGCGGTTCTGCTTTCAAAAACAAAGGTATCCAACGTTTGTTGGACGCTGTGGCTGCATTCTTGCCAAGCCCGGTTGACGTTCCTGCTGTTGTCGGTACAAATCCCGCAACCGAAGAGGAAGAAGATAGAAAAGTTGACGCTAACGAGCCATTCTGCGGTCTGGCATTCAAGATTGCCACAGACCCGTATGTTGGCCGTTTGTGCTTTATCCGTGTATATAGTGGCGTGCTCAACGCAGGCGACACTGTTCTGAACATGCGTACCGGCAAGAAAGAGCGTATCTCACGTTTGTTCCAGATGCACTCGAACCACCAGAACCCGATGGAGAAGATTGAGGCTGGTGATATTTGCGCAGGTATCGGTTTCAAAGACATCCGCACAGGCGACACTTTGTGCGCTGAAAGTGCACCAATCGTACTCGAGAGCATGACATTCCCGAAACCGGTTATCAGCATAGCCATTGAGCCTAAGACACAAGGCGACATGGAGAAACTCGACGCCGCTCTTATCAAGCTGGCTGAGGAGGACCCGACCTTCACTTTGAAGACAGACCAGGATTCAGGTCAGATTGTCATTAGCGGTATGGGTGAGTTGCACTTGGATATCCTTATCGACCGTCTGAAACGTGAGTTCAAGGTTGAGGTTAACCAAGGCGCACCGCAGGTTGCTTACAAAGAGGCAATCACCGCAACTGTTGATCACCGCGAGGTATTCAAGAAACAGACTGGTGGTCGTGGTAAGTTCGCCGACATTGTGGTTAAGGTTTCACCGGCCGAGGAAGGCAAAGAAGGTCTTACATTCATCGATTCTATCAAGGGTGGTCACATCCCGGCAGAATATATTCCTTCAGTAGAGAAGGGCTTCAAAGAGGCAATGAAGAACGGTCCGTTAGCAGGATTCCCTGTTGACAGCCTTCAGGTTGAGTTGGTCGATGGTTCGTTCCACCCGGTTGACTCTGACCAGTTGTCGTTCGAAATCGCTGGCCGTCAGGCATTCCGCGAGGCTTGCGCCAAAGCAAAACCAATCCTTCTCGAGCCTATCATGCACGTTGAGGTTGTAACACCTGAGGATTACATGGGTGACGTTATCGGTGACCTTAACAAACGTCGTGGTCAGGTTGAAGGCATGGAGTCACGCGCAACAGGCGACCGCGTTGTGAAGGCAAATGTTCCGTTGTCGGAGATGTTCGGCTACGTTACCGTTCTGCGTACAATCACATCAGGCCGCGCCACATCAAGCATGGAGTTCTCGCACTACGCTGAGACCCCGAAGAACGTGGCAACTGAAGTGTTGGAGAAAATCAAAGGCAAATAATTCTTGTTATACATTAAACATATGAGCCAAAAAATCAGAATTAAATTGAAATCTTACGATCACAACTTGGTTGACAAGTCGGCCGAGAAGATCGTGAAGACTGTAAAGACCACTGGCGCAGTTGTTAGCGGACCTATTCCACTTCCGACACACCGCCGCGTGTTTACAGTGCTGCGCTCAACATTCGTGAACAAAAAATCACGCGAACAGTTTGAGCTGTCTTCTTACAAAAGGCTTCTCGACATCTACAGCTCTACAGCTAAGACTATCGACGCCTTGATGAAACTTGAACTGCCTAGCGGCGTTGAAGTTGAGATTAAAGTATGACATTTTATAAATTATAAAAATGGCTGGATTAATAGGTAAAAAAATCGGAATGACATCGATTTTCAGTGCCGAGGGAAAAAATATTCCATGCACTGTTATCGAAGCAGGACCTTGCGTTGTTACGCAAGTGAAAACCGTTGAGAAAGACGGTTACAGCGCACTTCAATTAGGCTACGAGGACAAGAGTGAAAAGAATTTCACTAAAGCCGAATTGGGACATTTCAAAAAAGCAGGCACCGCACCAAAGGCAAAGGTTGCCGAATTTTTGGATGTTGATGGTGAATACAAGTTGGGTGATGTCATCACTGTTGACATCTTCAACGATGAGGCATGGGTTGACGTTACTGGAATCTCGAAAGGTAAAGGTTTCCAGGGCGTAGTCAGAAGACACAACTTCAACGGTGTCAACGACGCAACTCACGGTCAGCACAACCGCGGACGCCACCCGGGTTCTTTGGGAGCGTCATCTTACCCTTCACGCGTCATGCCAGGTATGCGTATGGCAGGCCGTATGGGTGGTGATCAAGTTAAGGTTCTCAGCCTTCGTATCGTGAAGGTTATGCCGGAGAACAACTTGATTTTAGTAAAGGGATCAGTACCAGGTCATAAAGGTTCATACTTAATAATTGAGAAATAATGGAATTGAAAGTTTTAAATCAAGAAGGTAAGGAAACTGGCAAGAGCGTCGAGTTGAATGATTCCATCTATGGTGTTGAACCTAATGATCATGCTATTTATCTTGACGTTAAGCAATACCTGGCCAACCAGCGTCAGGGCACACATAAATCGAAGCAGCGCAATGAGGTTTCTGGCAGCACCCGCAAGTTGAAAAAACAGAAAGGTACTGGCGGCGCACGTTGCGGTAGCATCAAAGCACCAGTTTTTGTTGGCGGTGGCCGCGTATTCGGTCCGGAGCCACGCGATTATTCGTTCAAACTGAACAAGAAGGTTAAACAATTGGCACGCAAATCAGCCTTGTCATACAAGGCAAAAGAGAATGCGATCATCGTTGTCGACAACATCGCCATCGATGCACCGAAAACCAAGGCTTGCGTTGCTTTGCTTGACAACCTGAAAATCAATGGCAAAAAATCATTATTGGTGTTAGGCGATTCTAATAAAAACGTATATTTGTCGTCGCGAAATTTGGAAGGTGTGGAAGTCGTAACTGCCGATCTTCTAAATACTTATCAGATAATGAATGCTTCATCGCTTGTGATTACAGAGAACTCATTAGAGATTATTGAAAACTTATTAGGATAATAGGAGGGACAAGTTATGAGCATTATAATTAGACCAATCATAACAGAGAAGATGACTGCGCAGGCAGAGAAACTGAACCGTTATGGTTTTATTGTCGATAAGCGAGCAGACAAACTGCAGATTCGCAAAGAGGTGGAAGACTTGTACGGAGTCAGTGTCGATTCAGTAAACACAATCCGCTATGCAGGCAAGCGCAAATCGCGCTATACCAAGGCAGGTTTTGTTGAAGGTCGCACAAACGCTTATAAGAAGGCGATTGTGACACTGAAAGAAGGACAGTCAATTGATTTTTATAGCAATATTTAGTATTAATTTTAGATAATGGCCGCGAAAAAATTAAAACCCGTTACAGCGGGTATGCGAGGCAAGGTGGTTAGCAACTTTGAAACAGTAACCACCACGACACCTGAAAAATCATTGTTGAGTCCATTAAGGAAGTCCGGCGGTAGAAACAACGACGGACGTCTAACAATGAGATATATAGGTGGTGGACACAAACAACGCTATCGTATTGTCGACTTCAAACGCGACAAGGATGGCATTCCTGGAACAGTTAAATCGATCGAGTACGATCCAAACCGTAGTGCTCGCATCGCTTTAGTTGTTTACGCCGATGGTGAGAAACGGTACATTCTGGCACCAAACGGTTTGACCGTTGGTCAGGTTGTAATGTCGGGCAAGGGTGTTGCACCCGAGGTCGGCAACGCACTGTACCTTTCAGAGATTCCACTCGGTACTATCATTCACAACATTGAGTTACGCCCCAACGCGGGAGGTAGCATGGCACGCAGCGCCGGAACGTTTGCGCAGCTTACATCACGCGAAGGAAAGTACGCAATTGTGAAATTGCCTTCGGGAGAAATCCGTATGGTATTGGTAACATGCAAAGCAACTATTGGAGTTGTCGGCAATTCAGATCATGCTTTGGAAGTGTCAGGCAAGGCCGGACGTTCGCGCTGGTTGGGCCGCAGACCACGCAACCGTGGTGTTGTGATGAACCCAGTCGATCACCCGATGGGTGGTGGCGAAGGTCGTGCTTCTGGTGGACACCCGCGTTCAAGGAATGGTATGCCAGCTAAGGGATATAAGACTCGTCGTCCGAAGAAGCAGTCTAATAAATTGATTGTTGAACGTAGAAAAAGTAAAGCATAATTATGAGTCGTTCGTTAAAAAAAGGACCCTACATTTATTACAAGCTCGACGCTAAAGTGGCTGCAATGAATGAGTCAGGTAAGAAAGATGTTATCAAAACCTGGTCGAGGGCTTCAATGATTTCTCCAGACTTTGTTGGGCATACCTTTGCTGTTCATAATGGAAACCGTTTTATACCAGTTTATGTAACTGAGAATATGGTAGGCCATAAACTTGGTGAATTTGCCCCAACCCGTCAGTTCAGAGGTCACGGAGGAAAGAAAAAATAATAATGTAAATCGGAACTAACATGGGTGCAAGAAAAAGAAATATGGCAAATCAAATGAAAGAGGAGAGGAAGAGCATCAGCTTCGCTAAGCTGAACGACTGCCCGACATCTCCCCGCAAAATGCGTTTGATTGCAGATATGGTTCGTGGCGTAGAGGTCAACAAGGCGTTGAGCATGCTGCGCTATTGTCCTAAAGAAGCTTCTGTAAGAGTTGAGAAACTGTTATTGTCAGCTATCGCAAACTGGCAGCAGAAAAATGAGGGAGCAAGAATCGAAGAGTCTAATCTTTACGTTAAAGAGATTTCAGTTGACTCCGGACGCCAACTGAAGAGACTTCGTCCAGCTCCGCAAGGTCGTGGTTACCGTATCAGAAAACGTTCGAACCACGTTACCGTTGTTGTAGATAGCCGCAATATGAGTCAAACAAACGAAAAAAGTGAATAAATGGGACAGAAATGTAATCCTATCGGAAATAGGTTAGGTGTCATCAAAGGTTGGGATTCTAACTGGTTTGGTGGCAAGAAGTATTCAGAGAAAATTCTCGAGGACAGCAAGATCCGCGAGTATCTTCAGGCTCGTTTAGCTAAAGCCAGTGTGTCGAAGATTATTATTGAGCGCACACTGAAACTTATCACAATAACCGTTAACACCGCCCGTCCGGGTATTATCATCGGCAAAGGCGGTCAGGAAGTTGACAAGCTGAAAGAAGAGTTGAAGAAAATAACCAAAAAGGAAGTGCAGATTAACATCTTCGAAGTGAAGAGACCGGAACTTGATGCATTCCTTGTAGGTAGCAATATCGCCCGTCAGTTGGAGGGTCGCGTTTCGTATCGCCGCGCCGTCAAGATGGGTATAGCATCAACAATGCGCATGGGTGCTGAAGGCATCAAGGTTCAAGTATCGGGACGCTTGGGCGGAGCTGAAATGGCACGTTCGGAGATTTTCAAGGAGGGTCGCATTCCATTGCACACTCTGAGAGCCGACATCGACTATGCTCAGGTTGAGGCTTTGACTAAAGTTGGCTTGATCGGCATCAAGGTTTGGATTTGCAAAGGCGAGGTTTATGGCAAACGCGACCTTTCACCAAACGTCGGCGCCGCACAACCGCAAAAGAAGGGACTTAAAAAACGTCAAAAGTAATCTAAATTCAGTTTAAGATGTTACAGCCAAAGAAAACTAAGTACAGAAGAGTACAAAAAGGCCGTTCGACAGGTAATGCTCATCGTGGACACGAACTGGCATTCGGTTCTTTCGGTATCAAGTCTCTAGGAGAATGCTGGGTTACTGCAAGACAGATTGAGGCAGCTCGTCAGGCTGTCACCCGTTACATGAAACGTGAAGGACAAATTTGGATAAGGATATTCCCTGACAAAGTAGTGACTAAGAAACCTGCCGATGTGCGTATGGGTAAAGGTAAAGGTGACCCAGAGTGCTTCGCAGCAGTAGTTACACCAGGTCGTATACTTATTGAAGCCGAAGGTGTGCCATTCGAAGTTGCAAAGGAAGCTTTGCGTCTGGGTGCACAGAAATTGCCAATCAAGACCAAATTTATTGTTCGTAACGATTTTGTTGAATCTTCAATTTAATGCAATGAAAGCTTCAGAAGTTAGAGAATTATCGACCTTGGAAATCCAGGAGCAGATAGAGAGCAATACAAAGGCCTTGACAAAGATGCGTCTGAACCACGCAGTGTCGCCGCTCGACAATCCGAACAAGATTGGTGAGACCAAACGCGACATTGCACGTTTGAAGACAGAGTTGAGAGCCAGAGAAATTAACACAAAAAAATAATATTGGCAGATGGAAACTAGAAATTTGAGAAAGGAACGTATAGGAGTTGTGGTCAGCAACAAGATGGAGAAGACCATAACAGTTGCTATCAAACGGAAGGTAAAGCATCCGCTTTACGGAAAATTTGTCAATAAGACTACCAAATTGCACGCTCAGGACGAAAAGAACGAGTGCAACATTGGTGATACCGTTAGGATTATGGAAACCAGACCTTTGAGCAAGACAAAGAACTGGCGTTTAGTTGAAATCATTGAAAAAGCTAAGTAGTCATGATACAGTCTGAGACTAGATTAAGTGTAGCCGACAACAGTGGTGCCAAAACAGTTTTGTGCATCAATGTTCTGGGCGGGTCGAAAAAACGTTACGCTACTATTGGTGACACAATAGTTGTCGCAGTTAAGACGGCTCTGCCTGGCGGCGATGTGAAAAAAGGCGCAGTCAGCAAGGCTGTGGTTGTACGCACCACAAAGGAAATCCGCCGCAGCGACGGTTCTTACATCCGTTTCGACGACAACGCCTGTGTATTACTCAACAATGCAGGTGAAATCAGAGGAACCCGTATTTTCGGTCCTGTAGCACGCGAATTGCGCGACAGTTACATGAAGATTGTTTCTCTTGCACCAGAAGTCTTATAATTAAAAGGTAACAAAAATGGCAACGAAATTGCATATCAAAAAAGGAGACACCGTTGTTGTTATCGCTGGTGAGTCTAAAGGACAAAGAGGAAAAGTCCTTAGCGTGCAAGTAGAAAAACAGCGTGCTGTCGTTGAAGGCATCAATATGGTGTCGAAGCACACCAAGCCAAATGCCAAGAATACCCAGGGCGGTATTGTTAAGCAAGAAGCACCCGTTCACATCTCGAACCTTATGCTTGTTGAGCCGGCAAACGGCAATCCGACACGCATCGGCCGCCGAATTGGTGAGAACGGTAAATTAGTTAGATACTCTAAAAAATCTGGAGAGGAGATCAAATAATGGAATACGTACCAGAATTACGCAAGAAGTA
Organism: Salinivirgaceae bacterium; assembly: GCA_017527435.1. Classification (GTDB taxonomy): domain Bacteria; phylum Bacteroidota; class Bacteroidia; order Bacteroidales; family SZUA-534; genus RUG13583. Next base: position 473,581 of record JAFXQB010000001.1, on the reverse strand, counting down.
TAAAGAGGTGATAGTTCCTGCTTTGACGAAGGAATTCAACTACAAAACACCTATGCAGGTTCCAAAACTTGAGAAGATCGTAATCAATCAAGGTGTGGGTAAGGCTATCGCCGACAAGAAGATTATTGACACCGCTGCAGAAGAGTTGACAGCCATAACCGGACAAAAGGCGATGAAGACACTTTCGCGTATGGACATCTCAAACTTCAAACTGAGAAAGAAAATGCCGATTGGTGTTAAAGTCACCTTGAGAAAAGACCGGATGTATGAATTCCTTGAGAGACTCATTGTTGTCGCACTTCCGCGTATCCGCGACTTCAAAGGTGTGAACAGCAAACTCGACGGAAAAGGGAACTACACTCTCGGCATCACCGAGCAGATTATTTTCCCGGAAATCGATATCGACAAAATCACAACATTGCTCGGTATGGACATAACCTTTGTCACATCTGCCAAAACAGATGAGGAAGGTTACGCTTTGTTGAGAGAGTTCGGCATTCCATTTAAAAATCTTAAAAAGAATTAATCCATGGCAAAAGAGTCAATGAAAGCCCGCGAAGTCAAAAGGGCTAAATTAGTTCAGAAATATGCTGGGAAACGCGCAAAACTGCTTGCCGAAGGTGATTACATCGCACTTCAGAAGTTGCCGAAGAACGCTTCGCCAGTACGTATGCACAACAGGTGCTCTCTCACCGGACGTCCGAAAGGCTACATCCGCCAGTTCGGCATCAGCCGTATCCAGTTCCGCGAGATGGCACTCAAAGGATTGATTCCGGGTGTTAAAAAAGCAAGTTGGTAACCTTAAAGTTATAAGAAAATGACAGATCCAATAGCAGATTTCCTGACCAGAATCAGGAACGCTCAAATGGCAAAAAGCAAAGTTGTCGAGATACCTTCGTCGAATATGAAGAAGAGCATAACCAAAATTCTTTACGATAATGGTTATATTCTCAATTACAAGTTCGATGACGAGAAGGACAAAGGCATCATCAAGATTGCCTTGAAGTATAACTTGCAGACAAAACAGCCGGTTATCAAAAAATTAGAGAGAATCAGCCGTCCGGGTTTGAGAAAATACACCAACGTTGAGAATATGCCCCGCGTATTGAACGGTCTGGGAATAGCAGTTATCTCAACTTCTCAAGGCGTGATGTCAGACAAAGACGCACGCGCCAAGAATCTGGGTGGCGAAGTATTGTGTTACATTTATTAATTTAAGTTTATAACATGTCACGTATTGGAAAATTACCTGTAGCTATACCCGCTGGCGTTACAGTCACAGTTGACAACGACAATGTGGTAGTAGTAAAAGGGCCCAAAGGAACATTGACTCAAAAGGTCAATCCTGACATCAAAGTCATTGTGGAGCCGACAGCTGTGAAGCTGGAGCGTCCGGACGACGAGATCGCACACAAATCAATGCACGGTCTGTACCGCGCACTGATCCACAACATGGTGGTAGGTGTTTCTGAAGGGTTCAAATTGGAGATGGAGTTTGTTGGTGTAGGTTACCGTGCCGAGTCGAACGGCCAGATGCTCGAAATGAGCCTTGGCTATTCACACAGCATCATGTTTGAGTTGCCAGCCGAAATCAAGGTTGACGCTAAGACCGACAAACGCAGCAACCCGATTCTGAAACTTGAAAGTTGCGACAAACAACTTATCGGCCAGGTTGCCGCTAAGATCCGCTCCTTCCGTATGCCAGAGCCGTACAAGGGCAAAGGTATTAAGTTCATTGGCGAAGAAATTCGCAGAAAAGTTGGTAAATCTGCTGGTAAATAATCTAAAAATCAAAAATTATGTCATCGTTTAAATTAGAAAGACGCAATAAGATTAAAGCGAGCATTCGGAAGAATGTGAGTGGCACAGCAGAAAAACCCCGCATGAGTGTTTACCGCAGCAACACCCAGATTTACGTTCAGATTATTGATGACGTAGCAGGCAAGACACTTGCTGCAGCATCATCGAAGGTGAAGAGCATTGCTGATGTTAAGGGAACAAAGACTCAGAAAGCGGAGAAAGTAGGCGAGGAGATTGCCAAAATCGCTTTAGATAAAGGAATCAGCCAAGTCGTATTTGACAGAAATGGCTTTTTGTATCATGGTAGAGTGAAGGCCTTGGCTGACGCTGCCCGTAAAGGTGGACTTAAATTTTAGAAGTTATGTCAAACGTTAGAAGAATAAAAACAACAGATCTTGAATTGAAAGATCGTTTGGTTGCCATCAACCGTGTTACCAAGGTAACCAAGGGCGGCCGTACATTCACTTTCTCTGCAATTGTTGTCGTAGGCAACGAGGATGGTGTTGTTGGTTATGGACTTGGTAAAGCCAATGAGGTGACTACGGCCATCAGCAAGGGTGTTGAGGATGCCAAGAAGAACCTGATCAAGGTTCCGGTCATCAATGGTACCATTCCACACGACCAACTGGCTGTTTTTGGCGGAGCCAAAGTTTACATCTCACCGGCATCGCACGGTACAGGTGTTAAAGCTGGTGGTGCCATGCGTGCAGTGTTGGAGAGCGTGGGCGTTAAAGACTGCCTTGCAAAATCAAAAGGCTCATCGAACCCACACAATGTTGTGAAAGCAACCATCGAGGCATTGGCGCAAATGCGCGATGCCAAAGAAGTGGCTTTTGAACGTGGAATATCAATGGAAAAAGTATTTAAAGGTTAATCGTCATGGCAAAGTATCGTATTAAACAAATTAAAAGCAAAATTGGCAGCAACAAGCGCCAAGTTGCCACACTCGAGGCTTTAGGTTTGCATAAAATGAACCAAGTTGTTGAGCATGACGCAAAACCAGAGATACTTGGTATGATAAATGCAGTTAAACATTTGGTTTCTTTTGAGGAAATAAAGTAACACGACATTATTATGGATTTAAGTAATTTGAAGCCGGCAGCCGGCTCAGTAAAATCTTCGAAAAGAATAGGCCGCGGAGCAGGTTCAGGCAAAGGCGGGACATCAACCCGTGGTCACAAGGGTGCAAAATCGCGTTCAGGTTATTCGAAGAAGGTAGGTTTCGAAGGTGGTCAGATGCCATTGCAGAGACGTATGCCTAAATTTGGTTTTAAGAACATCAATCGCAAAGAGTTCAAAGCCGTCAACGTTGGGGATTTGCAGAAACTGGCAGAAGCCAAAGGTTTGACCAAAATAGATGTAGATATTTTACTCGCCAACGGTTTGGTTTCGGCCAACGACAAGGTGAAGATTTTGGGCAACGGCAAGTTGAGCCTTCCGATTGAGGTTGAGGCACACGCTTTCTCAAAGTCGGCAATCGAAGCAATCGAGAGCCAGAAGGGTAAAGTTGTAACATTGTAATACTTACATTGATGAAGAGATTTATTGAAACCTTAAAGAATATCTGGAAAATTGATGACCTGAAGACAAGAATCACCAACACCTTACTGTTGATTCTTGTTTACCGGTTGGGTACAATGGTTGTGCTTCCGGGTATCGACCCCACACAACTTGCAGCACTGAAAAACCAGACAGCAAGTGGCATCTTGGGATTGTTGGATATGTTCTCGGGTGGTGCATTCTCTAATGCGTCAATTTTTGCATTGGGCATCATGCCGTACATCTCGGCTTCCATCGTAATCCAGTTGCTTGGAATGGCAGTACCTTATTTCCAGAGACTCCAGCGTGAAGGGGAAAGCGGACGTCGCAAGATTAACCAGATAACCAGAATCCTGACAGTGGCAATTTTGTTCCTTCAGGGCCCGGGTTATTTGGCAAACCTGCACTCGCAACTTCCCGAATCAGCATTCATACTTAAGGGTGCTTATTTCACAGTTTCGTCAATGTTCATCCTTACTGCCGGAACCATGTTTGTAATGTGGTTGGGCGAGAGGATTACCGACAGAGGCTTAGGAAACGGAATCTCTTTGATCATCATGATAGGTATTATAGCCCGTCTCCCGTCGGCTCTTTGGGTTGAGTTCATTTCACGTTTGAATGAACAAGGCGGCGGATTAGTGATGTTCTTGATTGAGATGATTGCGTTGGGTGTTGTTATCCTATTCACAATTCTTCTTGTGCAAGGAACTAGGAGAATCCCTGTTCAATACGCAAAAAGAATAGTAGGCAACAAGCAGTATGGCGGCGTTCGCCAGTACATTCCTTTGAAGGTGAATGCAGCAGGTGTTATGCCAATCATATTCGCCCAGGCAATTATGTTCCTGCCAATCGTACTGATTGGGTTCTCAAGCGCCGAATCGGCTACCGGAATTGCCGCCGCGCTGTCTAACCCGACAGGTTTCTGGTATAATCTGACGGTTGGTCTCCTGATCATTCTTTTCACATATTTCTACACAGCCATCATCATCAATCCGACACAGATGGCCGATGATATGAAGAAGAACGGAGGCTTTATACCGGGTGTGAAACCGGGAAAGAAGACTGTGGAGTATCTCGACACTATCATGTCGAGGATCACCTTGCCAGGATCAATATTTCTCGCACTTGTGGCTATCATGCCGGCATTTGCCATGATGGCGGGAGTACAGAGCAGTTTCGCCTATTTCTATGGTGGTACATCTCTGTTGATTATGGTTGGTGTTGTTCTTGACACACTTCAGCAGATTGAGAGTCATTTGTTGATGCGTCATTACGACGGATTGATGAAGAGCGGAAAAATTAAAGGCCGTTACGGCGTGTAATTTCCATCATCTTGCTGAACTAACTTTGAATGTTAATTTTTTGGACAAAAGGATAACGCGCGCATTTAATTCCATTTGACTCCAAACGAGACGTCCGAAAGGAATTGTCGGTCAATTAACAGAGACGAAAAAAGTTAAGAACAAACGAAAATTAAGTACTTATGGCCAAACAGGCTTCTATCGAACAGGATGGTACAATCATCGAGGCATTGTCGAACGCAATGTTCCGAGTTGAGTTGGAGAATGGACTGGTAATCACCGCCCACATCTCTGGCAAGATGAGGATGCATTACATCAAGATACTGCCGGGTGATAAAGTTAAAGTTGAAATGTCGCCTTACGATTTGACTAAAGGGCGCATCGCATTTAGGTACAAATAAAAGACTAAAAAGATGAAAGTAAGAGCATCAATCAAAAAGCGTAGCGCTGATTGCAAAATCGTGCGCAGAAAAGGACGTTTGTATGTGATTAACAAAAAAAATCCTAAATTCAAACAACGTCAAGGATAAATTAATAAATTTGCAACTCAAAAATTTTAAATGTAATTATGGCACGTCTTGCAGGTGTAGATTTACCAAAAAACAAAAGAGGAGAAATAGGCCTAACATACATTTTCGGTATCGGACGTAGCAGCGCAAGAACTATTCTTGACAAAGCTGGCATCAGTTATGATACCAAAGTGGATGAATGGACAGATGCAGAAGTAGCATCGTTGCGCAAGATACTTGGCGAGTATAAACTCGAAGGTGAATTGCGTTCTGAAACACAATTAAACATTAAGCGACTGATGGACGTTGGTTGCTACAGAGGTGTGCGCCACCGTTTGGGATTGCCCGTTCGTGGCCAGAACACTCGTAACAACGCTCGTACCCGCAAGGGAAGAAAGAAGACTGTCGCTAACAAAAAGAAAGCCACAAAATAATAGGTAATTAATTATGGCACAGAAGTCAAAAACAACTAAAAAAAGAATCGTAAAGGTTGAAACTTCGGGCGAAGTTCACATTCATTCTTCGTTTAACAATATCATTATTTCGATAACAAACAGCGAAGGACAAGTAATTTCGTGGTCATCAGCCGGCAAAAACGGTTTCCGTGGTTCGAAAAAGAACACACCGTATGCAGCACAAGTTGCCGCCGAAGATTGTGGAAAAGTGGCATTTGACGCAGGAATGCGCAAAGCCAAAGTATATGTCAAAGGTCCGGGTACCGGCCGTGAGTCAGCCATCCGGTCTATAAACAATTTGGGAATTGAAGTTACTGAAATCATTGACGTAACTCCGCTTCCGCACAATGGTTGCCGTCCGCCAAAAAGACGTCGTGTTTAATAGTTTAATTGAATAAACAGAAGAAAATGGCTAGATACATTGGACCAAAATCAAAAATCGCTAGAAAATTTGGCGAGCCTATTTATGGGTCAGACAAGTACTTGGACCGCAAGAATTTCCCTCCAGGCCAGCATGGTTTGAACAAAAAGAGAAAAAAATCTTCGGAGTATGGTATTCAGTTGCAGGAAAAACAAAAGGCAAAATACACATATGGTGTTTTGGAACGTCAGTTCGCTAATTTGTTTGTAAAAGCTCAACGCAGCAAGGGTATCACCGGTGAAGTTTTGTTGCAGTTATTGGAGTCGAGATTAGACAACGTAGTTTATCGTTTAGGCATTGCTCCTACAAGAGCAGCTGCTCGTCAGCTTGTGCTTCACAAGCACATTGTGGTTGACGGTGAGGTGGTAAACATTCCTTCTTATCAGGTAAAAGCTGGTGAAGTGGTTGGTGTTCGTGAGAAATCGAAATCACTTGAGGTTATTTCGAATTCGTTGGCCGGAGCCAATCACAGTAAATACTCATGGTTGGAGTGGGATAACGCCAATGTTGCCGGAAAATTCCTGAATGTTCCTGAAAGAGCAGACATCCCAGAGCACATCGAGGAACAATTGATTGTTGAACTTTACTCTAAGTGATAATTAATCATGGCAATTTTAGCTTTTCAAAAGCCCGACAGAGTTATAATGCTCGAACAAGACAACCGTTTTGGCAAGTTCGAGTTCCGCCCGTTGGAGCCTGGTTATGGGCAGACAATAGGCAATGCCTTGCGTCGTATTTTGTTGTCGTCACTCGAAGGTTTTGCTATAACTACGGTTAAAATCGCGGGTGTAGACCACGAATTCTCGACTATTCCAGGAGTCATGGAAGATGTTACCGAAATAGTTCTGAATTTGAAGCAGGTAAGATTCAAACAGCAGATAGAAGATATCGATCACGAAAAAGTGTCGATAATGGTTTCTGACCAAGAAACGTTCACCGCAGGTGACATTTCACGCTTCCTTAGCGGATTTGAAGTGTTGAATCCTGATTTAGTAATTTGCCGTCTTGATCCTTCTGTCAAACTCCAAATGGAGATTACGATCAACAAGGGACGCGGTTATGTTCCGTCAGATGAGAATATGCCTGTCGATGCGGAATTTGGCGTTATTGCCATTGATTCAATCCATACTCCTATCGTAAATGTGAAGTATATTGTTGAAAATTACCGAGTTGAACAAAAAACCGACTACGAAAAGTTGGTGATGGAAATTAAAACAGATGGTTCAATCCTTCCGAAAGACGCTTTGAATGAAGCTGCAAAAATTCTTATTTATCACTTTATGCTGTTCTCTGACGAGAAGATTACTCTCGATGCCGGAGAAAAATATCAGACAGAAGAGTTCGATGAGGAAGTTTTGCATATGCGTCAATTGCTGAAGACCAAACTTATCGACATGGATTTGTCTGTTAGAGCACTTAATTGCTTGAAGGCAGCCGATGTTGAGACTTTGGGTGACCTTTGCACTTATAATAAGAACGATTTGCTGAAGTTTAGAAACTTTGGTAAGAAATCGTTGACCGAGTTAGAGGATTTGCTTGATTCAATGAACCTTACTTTCGGAATGGACATCAGTAAGTATAAACTTGAGAAAGATTAATAACGATGAGACACAATAAAGGTTTTAATCATTTAGGCAGACAAGAAGGGCACAGAGATGCCATGTTGTCCAATATGGCTACATCTTTGATTCTGCACAAACGCATTTCTACTACAGTTGCCAAAGCTAAGGCATTGAAAATGTACGTTGAGCCCCTGATTACAAAGTCAAAAGTTGATTCGACACATTCGCGTCGTGTTGTTTTCAGTTATCTTCAGAACAAAGAAAGTGTTTCTGAACTTTTCCGTGAGATTGCAGCTAAAGTTGCAAACCGTCCGGGCGGATACACCAGAATTCTGAAGACTGGCACACGTGTTGGCGATAGCGCCGAGATGTGCATCATTGAGCTGGTTGACTTCAATACAAATTATTCGCAGGGTGCTAACGAAGCAGCAAAGAAGACCACTACACGTCGTCGTCGCTCTTCAGCTAAAAAAGCCGACAACGCAGTTGTTGCTGATGCTGTTGAAGTTAAGGAAGAAGCTCCTGCAGCTGACGAGACTCAAGAAACAAAAGCAGAATAATAATTGTTTCAGATACAAAAAAAGGCCGCATTTGCGGCCTTTTTTGTTTTTATTGATTATTGTATTTCATCTTCGTGGTCGTCGGTTATGTACGGGGGAATGACATCAACATTGGTGTCGGGAATTATTGGTTGTCCTTTGTACCGCAAAAACAACTGGCAGATGGTGACAACATCGTTTATGCAGTATTCGCTGATGCTGTCGATGTTATGTTCATTCCAAAATGTACGGCCAACCATGCTACCGTCCATGTTTTCCTTGGGAGACGGCAAGTTAAAAATGTTGGCTAAAAGGTCGAGTGAAGTGTAGTGTTTATAATCACCGAAACGCCAAAGCTCCAGAGTGTCGAGATTTGTTATTTCCCACGGCTTTTTGCCGGCACAATCGAGAATTTTAGGTATAGGCAGACCATTTACCAGCAACCGGCGGCATATGTAGGGAAAATCGAACTCTTTGCCGTTGTGGGCGCAGAGCATGTGTTTGTCTTTGTTGAAATGCTTGTTGAGCAGCGCTGAGAATGCCGTTAGAATCATTCTCTCGTTACTTCCGCAGAATGATTTTACACGGAAATGGCGCTCACCGTCTTCCGTCACGATAAACCCTGCCGAAATGCAGACTATTTTTCCGAATTCTGCCCAGATGCCGGCTCTTTCATATAGCTCTTCGGGTGATTTGCATTCTTTTTCTGATTGCCAGGCCATTTTCTTGGCCCACAACTCTTTTGTGTGCTCATCAAGTTGGTCGTATGATGGTTGCTGGCCAACTGTTTCGATGTCGATGAAAAGAATATTCTCTTCTTTGATTTTGTCTAACATTCTTGCAATCAAATTATTTTGCAATATAATCTTTTAAATGACACGCGGGTTCAATAATGTGTGTCGTTTTTGCTTAATTTTGCGGTGTCATTTTGGGGTTGATTGGATTTGACAGCAAGATGAAATGGTGGGTAAGCACGTCGGGAGCAGTGAAACCGGCCCGTAAATCCCGGACACAAAACTATAACTGGCGAAAATTCTTACGCTCTTGCCGCCTAATCGAAGTATAGTAGATTGGCCTAATCCCGGCTCAAGGAGCTGGGACAAGACGCATCGCGGAAGCCCTTGTCTTGAGGCTCGCCGATTCTGATGTGCAGCAATTCGGGACTGGCTCGCATTAGCCTCGTAATGCGGGTGAGATTTTGAGGATAAGGCGTTGGTAGGTGGCTTTGATCCGGCCGACGCACGAAAACCAAGTCGGAGCTAAGCGTGTAGAAAGCTCATGGTTTCCTTGTCTGGACCCGGGTTCAAATCCCGGCAGCTCCACAATTTAAAGCGCAAAAGGCATTTAGTCAGTTGCGCTTTTTTTTTGTTTTAAAGAGGAAGAAATGATTCGCTATAAACAACAAAAGGAAACCGCATTTGGTTTCCTTTTTCCCTTGGTGACCCGCCAGGGGATCGAACCCTGGACCCACAGATTAAGAGTCTGTTGCTCTACCAGCTGAGCTAGCGAGTCAGCGGTGCAAAGGTAGAAAAAACTTAAAATGGCAATAATCCGCAGCGCTTTTTTTTGAATAAAATCAAGCTAAAGATAACGTGCTGATTTTGGGTGGTTTATAAAATGGCAACGTGAATAGTAATCAACCTAAAGGTCGGTAAAACCAATTAGCGCCGGAAAGTTGCCGTCAGATTTCGCGAGAATTTTTGCATTTTACACGCAGTTTTAACGAAATCGATACGAATCATTACGCAAACGATAAAACCTTGAGAACTTTCAAAAGTTCGATTATCTTGCACAAAATTTTTGAAACAGAAAATCAATTTATTGTTAAATTACTGATTATGAAACTTATCATTAAAACTATCGCGGCAGCTTCGCTGGTATGCGGGGCAACATTCATTTCGGCCCAGAACAAAATCGTTCTTCACCCCGAAAATGCTAAACAAACCATTAGCAAAGACATTTACGGACACTTTGCCGAGCACCTTGGACATTGTATTTATGGCGGCATTTATGTGGGTGCCGACTCGAAGATTCCAAACACCAATGGTTACCGCAACGACGTGGTTGAAGCGCTCAAAGCGTTGAAAATTCCTGTGCTGCGCTGGCCAGGCGGTTGCTTTGCCGACACCTATCACTGGAAAGACGGCATTGGCCCGAAAGAGAAACGCCCGTCGATTATCAACACCAACTGGGGCGGCGTGACTGAGGACAACAGTTTCGGTACGCACGAGTTTCTCGACTTCTGCGAACTGCTTGGTTGCGATGCTTACGTGAACCTAAACGTGGGCTCGGGCGATATTCGCGAGGCTGCCGAATGGGTTGAGTACATAACTTCGGCCAACGAGAGCCCGATGACGCAACTGCGCAAGCAGAACGGCCGCGAGGACCCGTGGAACGTGAAATATTTCGGCATTGGCAACGAGAACTGGGGCTGCGGCGGCAATATGGAACCTGAATACTACGCCGACCTTTACCGTCGTTTTGCAACCTTCTGCGGCGGCGCGCCTTACCGCATTGCTTGCGGTGCCACTGCCGACGACCCCAACTGGACCGAAGTGCTGATGAAAAAGACTGAAAAACAGCACAGTATCACACAAGGTCTGTCACTGCACAAATACACTCTGCCAATCAACACCTGGACGGGCTCGAAGGGGTCGGCCACCGATTTCAAAGAAGATTTGTGGTACTCGACCGTGAGTGAGGCGTGGGCGATGGACAGCCTGCTCGACCTTCACATTGGCATTATGCAGAAGTACGACCCGAACAACGAGGTGGGCGTGATTTTCGACGAGTGGGGCTGCTGGTACGATGTTGAGCCTGGTACCAATCCTGGCTTCCTTTATCAGCAGAACACAATGCGCGACGCCATTGTGGCAGGTATGGGCTTGAACATTTTCAACAACCACGCCGAGCGCGTGCAGATGGCCAATATCGCACAGATGGTCAATGTGTTGCAGGCGGTTATCCTGACAAAGGACGAGCAGATGGTGCTCACGCCGACATACTACGTTTTCAAAATGTACGCCGACCACCAGGGCGCGAAGTTGATACCGACTGACGTTCAGAGCAATAAGTACACATTCGAAGGCAAATCGACCAAAACAATTTGCGCTTCGGCTTCAGAGAAAGACGGTGTGGTGACGCTCACGCTCGTCAATCTGAACCCGAACAAGGGCGAAACTGTTGATGTTGAGATTGGCCAGTTGGCTGCAAAAACGCTTAAAGGAGAGATTGTTACGGCAAGCAAAATGAACGATTACAACGATTTCGGTCAAGCCGAAAAGATTACGCTCAAGCCGTTCGATGTTAAGAAACCGGTTAAAGGCGTTTTGAAGGTTGATATGCCGGCAATGTCGGTGGTCAAGATTCAGATGTCGAAATAAAAAAGGACGATAAAATAAAAAAGGACGCAGGCGCGTCCTTTTTTTATTGATAGAGTTTAGAATTTCACTCTCTTCAACGCGAACATTTTCAGCAGCCATCGCGGAAGCGGCTTGTCCATACCGCGCTTGTGCAGGTCGATAACCAAGCCCAACTTCTTGACAATCGGCACTTTGTGAGTCTCAACGAACTCAATGAGCGTGCCTTCGGGTGCCTGAATGTAGGCGAAGCTACCGGCGGCCTCACCCATATCGAAGGTGTTGCCGGCGCGCGTGCTGTCAACGGTGAATGGGAATCCTTTCGACTTCACGAACTCGCGCAGGTCGTCCATATTGGCAATGTCGTAGCAGATTTGAATGTAGCCCGGATCGCCCCAGATGCGGCCGTCGAAGATGCCCTTCGGTTCGCGGTCGAGCACTTGAACAAGCTCAATCTGCGATTTGCCAAACACCGGCGAGAAAGCACCGTGGCCTTCGCTCGTCTGCGCGAGCAGCATACGGCGGTAGCGGTTGCCGCTGCCAGGAACGCCGCCCCAGTCGGCAAACACGTCTTCCTGATCGTAAACAACTTTATCGTAGCCCAGAATGTCGCGGTAAACGGGCAGACTTTCGTCGATGTTCTTAACACCCACAACACCGCCGAAAACGCCGCCATTCACAGCCTTTGTGCTTGTGAAAATCGACGATTCCTGCACAAATTCCCAAAGATTGCCGTACAGGTCCTTCATATAGAAGTGCTCGGTTCCTGCGGGGTCTTTCTCGACCGATGTCAGAAGGTCCAAGCCTTTGCTGCTGAAGGTGTTGTATGCTTTGTGAATGTCGGCAGTCTTCATTTTCGCAATGCAGACGCCAAGGTCGCCAATCTGGATTTCGAATTTTGGCATCTCGGGCGTTTTGCCGGTATGCTGCCAAATCTCGAAACCGCCGCCGCCCTGCATATTCAGGGCGAAGATTGCGCGGCGCTTGCGCTCTTTCCCGCCAGTGTGCGGCAACATCAGTTTTGCCACAGCGGCTTCGTCGAACACCTTCACGTCCATTCCGAAATTCTTGTTGTACCATTCCCAGCCTTCCAGAACGTTCGGAACACCGACGCCCATCTGCTGAATACCGTTAATTTGATGTGCCATATCTTTTTTGTTTAATCGGTTAATCGTTGAATTGATTATGTAGAAACGTGACGCGCCGCGTCTCTACGGTCTTGTCATTTATCACTATTTTGTTGAATCAACTCTTGATGCCAGGAAATAGAACAGCCCCGGCAGCCACTTGCGGATGTGGACCAGCAGAGTGGCCTTGCCGCCGTAGAGCACTTCCTTTTTGCCGCGGCGCACAGCCCGCAGAATAATCCGCGCCGACTCTTCGGCCGACATTCCTGCCGCCTGGCCTTTGTCCATAATGCCGTATTTCTCGCCTGTTTTTGTGATGGCGTTCAGCGACACGTTGGTTGCGATACGGCCCGGTTCAAGAATGGTGATTTGGATGTTCTTTCCGGCAGTTTCGGCGCGCAAACTTTCGAAGAATCCGTGCAGCGCGTGCTTTGACGCCGAGTAGGCTGAACGGAATGTGATTCCGTATTTGCCTACAACACTAGAAGTTACTACAATCAGACCACCGCCGTTCGCAATCATATGCGGCAGAAGTGCCTTGGTTATGGCAATGGTGCCGAAAAAGTTTATTTCCATCACTTTGCGGTCAATTTCGACGGGCGTTTCCACGGCTAACGACCGTTGGCTGATGCCGCCAAAGTTCATCAGACCATCGATTTTGACACCATCGGCAAGCACGCTGTCAACAGCGGCCTGCATACGCTCGTAATCGGTCAGGTCGAAGGCTTCGATGCGTGTGGCGGCGCCAAGTGTCTGGCAGCGGTCGGCAACGCGGGCAAGGGCTTCCTCATTCCGCCCCGACAGAATCAGCCGGGTGCGGTGTTTGGCCAGCTCGTAGGCCACACCTTCACCAATGCCCGACGACGCGCCTGTTATCCAGAATGTTTTTTCGTCGAAATTCATCTTTGCAAAATAGTGATAATGAATGGTTTATTTCTCGATTTCAAGCAGCTCAACTTCGAAAATCAGCAAGCTGAAAGGTTTGATCATTCGTCCTGCGCCATTTGCACCATATGCAAGTTCTTGCGGGATAAACAGTTTCCATTTAGAGCCGACAGGCATCGACAGCAAAGCTTCAGTCCAGCCCGGAATTACCTGACCAACACCAAACACGGCCGGTTCGCCACGCTCAACACTGCTGTCGAACACCGTGCTGTCGAGAAGCATTCCTGTGTAGTGAACTTTGACCATATTGTTTATTGTCGGTTTCGGGCCGTTACCTTCCTTAAGAATGGTGTATTGCAGACCAGATTCGGTGGTGATGACATCTTCGCTAGCCTTGTTCTTGGCAAGAAATTCTTCGCCTTCGCGTTTGTTGGCGCCAAACTGTTCCATAAGTTCCTTCTCGCGGATTTCGGCAAAGAAGTCATTAATCATGGTGCCGTATTGGTCAGCGTTGATGCGGGTTTTTGACTCTTGGTTGGCTTCACGGAAACCTTCATAGTAGAAGCAGAATTTGATGCCTACCGAGTCGAGTCCCGACTGACGATAGCCTTCGCCAAGATTTTTGCCGTCGGCAACACCAAGCAGGTAGCTGGCAGAGTCAATCTGCGATTTTGGGAAATAGATTGGCTCTACGTTCCCAGTTGTGTCATTCTTCACCTTTTGAGTTTGCAGCTGAATGATATTTGTGAATTTTGAAAGCATTGCATCACCAGCCGAATCGAGTTCGTATTTCAGTGATTTCTGATTGCTAGCTCTGTAGAAAGCATCGAAATAGGTATCGAAATCAAGCAAAGTGTCGAGTCCGAAATGCTCATAGGTGGCTTTCTGTCTGCCGCCGTCGATGGCGCCCATCAGGTATGCTACCGAGTCAGCTCTAGTTTCGATTTTAGTTTGCGATTTGTACGATGAGCCGCACGCTGCCAATGATGCCACAAGTGCGCCTACCAGGAAAAAGTTTTTGAAATTCATAATTTTATGTTTATTAAACGTTTAATAAATGTTCTTTAAAAAAGCATGCGAATATAATAAGGTGTTGCCGTTTTTTGTGCAAATGATTGATTTTTTTGTGGATTTGCATTGCATAAAAAACGCAGACCGTCCGTGTTGGACAATCTGCGGATAATCAGCAGTTATTTGTTCTGCGTTTTATCGTATTCTCCACCGCAGACCACACGAGATGCCAAAAGGAAGAACAATGGAGTCGCTAAAATCGGCCTCACCGTTTTCTTCAAGTTCGTCCATATAATCTCTCATGTCGGATACGGCAAAGTTTGATGTGAGCCCGGTAGTCAAGCATAGATTCTTTGTGAAATGAATGTCGACGCCTGCTCCAATATTCGGTTTGATGAATATTTTGGCTTTATCGGAGACAAGGTGGCCGTCGTCATCAATAACAGAAACGTTTCCACTGTGGCCATATTGGAACGAAACGTAAGGGTCAATAATCGATTTTGTCACGCAGCGGGCTTTTAAACCAACGGTGTAAGATGGTCCGGCTAAAAAGATGCCACCATTGGCAAAAACTCCGATGTTTTTCTGCGGGTAGATGGTTAATCCCACACCAATACCACTGTAATCGAAACCAAAGCCGACACCGAGAGCAGTGACTTCGCGGGGGCGTTTTTCGGATTGGTTGGAATCATCGTTTCCCTTTGCAAATGAGACGTTTGCGCTTAATAAAGCGGCTGCAATCATTAAAAATTCAATAGTCTTTTTCATAAACGTAAGTTTTGTTATTTGATAATGTGTTAGATTGGATTTAAGTTGTTAGTATTCATTTTCATTTCAAAAAAAGATTTTTGAAATGCATAGTTTTCTATTTATTCAACGTTTAATAAATGCAAAAATACGTGCGAATATAATAAGGTGTTATTGTTTTTTTTGTGCAAATGATTGATTTTTTTATTGATTTGAGAGCCCCCGCATAGTGGCTAGCTCGGAAGTTTTGATGTCCACGCCGAAAACGCCGGTCAAAATGCCTGGTCAGGTTCCCAAGTAAAAACAAGCCAAGTTCCCAAACAAAAATCGGTCAAGTTCCCAAACAAAAATCGGCCAAGTTCCCAAATGGATGCTAAAATATTTGTATAATCAATTGATTTGTATCAACTTTGCATTGAATTAAAAAATACATTATGAGCGCTTACAGACCACGCATTGCCGACCAAATGTTGGCTGCAAGATTAAGAAGAAAAGGGGCTGTTTTGATAGAAGGTCCAAAATGGTGTGGGAAGACTACGACTGCCGAACAGCAAGCAGCAAGTATATTGTATATGGCCGACCCTATGCGCAAGCAGCAGTACCTTCAGGCCGCAAAAATGAATGTACGGCAACTGCTTACAGGCGAAATACCGCGCCTTATTGACGAATGGCAAATCGCGCCGTCGCTTTGGGACAGTGTCAGGTTTGAAGTTGACCACCGCGGCGGCTGGGGGCATTTTATCCTCACAGTAAGCAGCGTGCCGCCATCAGCCGATGAGATATTTCACTCTGGAACCGGTCGTTTTGCAAAACTTAAAATGCGGACAATGTCGTTGTTTGAGTCGGGCGATTCAACAGGTACTGTCAGCCTATCGGACTTGTTTGATGCAGAAAAAAAAACTATTTCGGGCAGCAGTCAAATAGACATTAACCGCCTTGCCTATCTGATATGCCGAGGAGGATGGCCAGGCGCACTGGATTTGAATGAAACGGATGCGCTTGCTCAAGCCTTTGATTATTACGATGTTGTATGTGACAGCGACATATCGCGCGTTGATGATGTGCAGCGCGACCCGCAACGAGTGCGTCTACTTTTGCGCTCGTATGCCCGCCACCAAGGGACAATGGCCACCATCGGCACCATTCTTGAAGACCTAAAAGCCAACGAATCAAGCAGTTTGTCGGACAACACTGTTTACGACTACATCAAGGCACTCAAAAAAATTTTTGTAATTGAAGATATGCCAGCGTGGAATCCTAACATCCGTAGCAAAACGGCTATCCGCACAAGCGATAACCATTATTTCATCGACCCCAGTATATCGACTGCGGCATTAGGCGCAAGCCCCGACGACCTTTTAAATGACCTTGAAACAATGGGACTGATGTTTGAAACGCTTGCTGTCCGCGACCTTCGCGTGTACACCGATGCTCTTGACGGACAAGTGTTTCACTATCGCGACAAAAAAGGCCTGGAATGCGATGCCGTGGTTCATTTGCGAAACGGCTCTTACGGACTTATTGAAATAAAACTCGGCGGTGACAATCTGATTGACGACGGTGCAAAATCACTCGTCAAATTGGCGGCCGACATTGACACCTCTCGTATGAAATCACCGTCATTTATGATGATTCTAACAGGTGTTGGCGATTTTCCTTATCAAAGAGACGATGGAGTACTTGTAGTGCCAATTGGGTGTTTAAAGGATTGAGAAATGTTTTATTTTTGTAAGACTTGGTAATAAGTTCAAAAAATATAGGAAACAATAAAAACTTGTGGATAATTATTGTAGATTTAAGTAGCGCAAATACCAATGTATATCATGAAATCGGTATGCGATGGTGAGTGCAGAGTCTCACAATATAATATCCAACATCATACTATAAAGAAAATACAGAACATAACAAAGACAATAAAGATGTTGATAAGTTTATTGGTTTTAATCAGCGCAATTTATCTCAATTGAGATTTAAAGACAACTAATCAGTTAGTTGTTATTTGGTAAAAAGACTTGAAAAGCATTATGGGGTATAAATATTATTAAAAGATGTGTTATGAAAATCAAAGAAATACATATTGAGAACTTCCGCTCTATAAAAAGCGAAACAATCGTTATGGATAAAAACTGTCTTATTTTACTTGGTAAAAACGAGGCAGGAAAAAGCAATGTTCTTAAAGCAATAGCAGCCATTTTCGGTCAATATTCTTTGACGGTAAAAGATCAACGGAAGAAAATAAATAATGAAAAAATAAATAATCGATGTATTTACGCAACTTTTGAATATGTAGATGAAGATGTTGAAAAAATAGAAGAATCCCTATTAAAAAAATATGCGACACTAAAAGATTTGACTTTCAAAAATGGCAAATCTCTCAAAGATTATATTATATCAGAATTACCATATGTTTTATATGAAATACGCATATCAAATAATACTAAGGCAGAATTCTTGCATTCAGAAGAAAGGCAAATGAATATAGTTCCTGAAAAAGAGATATATCAAAATGGAGCTATTATTTCTTTTCAACCACAAGGAAACAAAATAGATTTATTTACTTTAGTGATTGCAGAAATAGGGAAATTATATTCTGAAAATCCGTACAAATGTATTTTCTGGCGATATGATAATAATTTATTATTGCCAGATCAAGTGCCAGTAAATCAGTTTACGGCAAATCCTTCGCAATATAAATCGTTAGAGAATATATTTATAATGTGTAATAGAGCAAATATTGCACACGAGTTTAAAGAAGTGCATGAACAAGATGGCGATTACGTCAATCTTTTGGATCAGGTTTCAAAGGAGGTAACAAAAGTTTTTCGTAAAATATGGAAAGACTTTAAGAGCACTTCTATTGAATTAACTCCAGATGGAGGTAATATCTTAATCAAGGTGTCAGATAATGCAAAATATTCATTTGCGGACAGAAGTGATGGATTTAAGAAGTTTATTAGTATACTACTAAATCTATCTACACAATCCCGTTCTGGTAAAATAGGAGAACGTGACATTATCATAATAGATGAGCCCGACCAAAGTCTATATCCTACAAGTGCAAAATATTTGAGAGATGAGTTGCTAAGAATAAGCGAGGTGTCAAGAGTAATATATGCAACTCATTCTCAATATATGATTGATTCTGAATGCTTGGATAGACATTTAATTGTAGAAAAGAATAATGATATTACAACCATTCATAAAGAAACCGGATTCGCTCCATATTCAGATGATGAACTCTTGCGCCGTGCCATTGGCTGTAGTATTTTTGAATGTTTGCAAGAAAAGAATATCATTTTTGAGGGATGGTTAGATAAAGAACTGTTCAAAAAGTTTTTATCCATTACAGCACAAGATGATTTTAGAAATATAGGGAAAACGTTTTTACATGGCATATCAGGCGTAGAAACACTTGCTTCTATCTTAATTCTAGCAAATAAAAAATTTATAATCGTTGCTGATTCAGACAAACCCTCCTCGGATAAAAGAAAGGATTTTGAAAAGAATTATTCGGAATATAAAGATTGCTGGCTTGCCTATGGAGATATAGAGAAATGTATTTCCACATTGGAAGATTTTGTGAATAGTTCAGTAATTGAAAAGGTTATAAATGAAAACGGCTATCCCGACTTTAAATATAACAACAATAAAAATGCAATTGAAAATATAGAAACTTGCATAAAAGACAGAGAAGAAAAGCAAAAGATAAAGAGGCTTATAATAGATAGAGTTTTGAAAAAAGAGGATTTTAAATCCTCGTATATTGGGTTTGTTAATGCGATAAGGGAAAAAATGTCCGCTTTGTGATCTTCTTATAATATGCAACAGGTACCGAAAGTATCAAAGAAGGAGATGAACTTGAGTGGCAATTAGAACCAGAAAACACATACGACTCAAAAGCTGTTGCGTTATATAAAAATGGACAAAAGTTGGGGTATGTGAAGAGAATCCATTGTAATGTTTTTCATTTGCCAAATAGCGATTCCCTTAGAGTTAAGGTGAAGAAAATTGAACATAATGGTCATATATCTCGTGCATTTATACTTAATATAATTGTAAGGATTTGTAAAAAAGGAATCAAAGTTATTTGTATATATCAACATTTATAAATCCTTCTTTAGCAAAATACCCTGTGTTCGGTTAACGGTATAAGCTCCGAAAATCCCATAACCTCCTTTTATGTTGCTGTAGGGGAGATATGGATTGTCAAAAAACTCATCTTCTGCACTAATGCTATATTCTTCAGAACTTTTCAGATACCTGACCAAATCAGGAGAAAGGGTAATGAAATCGGCGTGATACTCCATCGTATCAGGCATTGTGACTGTATTCGGAATAAAATCATCGTCTATGTGGCAGTCTTTATCCCATCGTTTTTTCTGGTACTCAACTTCTTGGTGTCCATTAAAATACGTTCGAAAAAGGTTGTTCACTGAATTGTCTTCATCATCAAACCTGTCAGTTGTATAAGGATGACAATAGTAGCCTGCTTGCGAACTGTCGTTTGTGAAATAGAACTTTGCCAAAATGAACCCTTCTCTATCTCCTTTGACAAACACAACCGAATCAGCTGCCGCCTCCTTCGGCAAAGTCTGCTCGGTTGAGTAGGCTGTCCGCCAATCTTTATGGCGGTAAGGTTGCCGTAGCTGTCGTATGTGTAGGTTTTTGTCATACGTGTTTTTTTAGCCGAGGCTGCTAAACTTAGTAGCCTCGGTTAATACTCATTTATTCATACTTTCTTGGATAAAGAAATCTAGTTTTTGCGCATTATTCCATTTTAGGAACTCTGGATGAAAAATAAGAAAAGATTTATTGCCTTTATATTCCTCGCTGTTAAGAAAACCTTCTATGTAATCTTTAGTTATTGAATCTGTTTTAATAGTATCGCCTCCATTATGTTTTACAACATATGTTTGCTTTTTTAAGTCAAGACTATAACTAAAAGTATTCTTAATAATAGTTTTATCATCATCAAAAGTGCAGAATATAAAATAACCATGTTCTATGATTTTACATTGATGCTTTATTAAAACTGAGTCCTGTATATTTGCTTTTAGTAATGTGACTGTTCCGAACAAAAACACAATTGTAAATAAAAAAGTTTTTTTCATTTTAGTACTCCGTTGATAATGCGTTAAAAATATATGGATTAAACCCGCTGTTATAAGCCGCTATACTACAATGTAATAGGAATGGATGAATTCCAATATTTGGTATTCCATTTAACCCAAGGCCAATAGATGTCATATTAACGCGATTAGTAGTTAACCCTTGATAAGGTATATATTTATAATTCCCCGCAATCCACCAAATAAGTATTTATTTACTACCAAATTTGTAGATTTTGACAAATCGGGTTCTACTACATAATCGGGGGTTCCCTTACGTACAGCCAATCCAAACTTTTTATATCCACCTAATGGTTTGGCCATTCCAATTTGGTCTTTAAAACCACCATTCCCGATTTTGTCATCGTTAGGACCAAAAGACATTAAGTTTTTGCCTGTTGCATTATCTACAATACCAGTGTGTGATATTATATCTTTAGAACCATCTCTATATCTCACTTGTGTATATAGCGTTGCATCAGTTTGGTTTATTAAATTGTTGATGTCATTTATATTGGCCATAGCCCCCATAACATAACCAAAATCTTGAAGCTTACTATTTCCCGATTTACCTAAATCCCCCCATTCTCCTTTAGAGAAATTGTATGACCCGGCGCCAAAACTTAATGTATAATCAGTTTGACCACCTGATAAACATACCATACCAGTGGAATTAATATGAGAAGCTACCATTATTCCCATATCTGCGGATAATCAAAGAAATATGAATTTAAAAAACACTAAAACTTCACCTTATACGATATTGACGGCACAATGCGGTACAAATACATTTTATAGGCGCGTGACTGGGAAATATCCATATCCTGTTTTACATAAAGCGAGTAGATGTTTTTGCGGCCATAAACGTTGTAGAGCGAGAACATCCACTGGCTGTCGTATTTGCGCGTGTCGTTCTTGGGGTTGCGGTAGATGGCCGACAAGTCGAGACGATGGTACATTGGCAGCTTGTAGTTGTTGCGGCACGAGTAGTCGAAGAAGGCGCAGCCGTTGAACTCGTAAATCTGGTCGGGGATGGTGACGTAGCCGCCCGATGTGAGTTTGAAGGTGGTTGATACCGTCCAAGAGCGGGAGAGCTCGTAACTGCCTGTGAGTGAAAGATTGTGGCGGATGTCGTAACGTGGCGAGTAATAGCGGTTCTGGTTCACACCATCAATCTTGTACTGTGTTTTGGCCAGTGTGTAGCCAATCCAACCTGATAGGCGGCCGCTTCGGCATTCGGCCAAAAGTTCAAGGCCGTAGCTGTATCCCTTGCCGTGAAGTAGCTGCGTGGCCAAATGCTTGTTCATGAACAAATCGGCATTATCTTTATAATCAACCAGATTGTTCATTGTTTTGTAGTAAACCTCGGCCGACAGTTCAACGCCCTGCGCCTCAAGGCGGTGGTAGTATCCAGCCACAATCTGGTGTGACTCCTGCGGCTTCAGGTGCTCGTCGGGCGAAATCCACACGTCGGTGGGCAGACCAACCGTTGAGTTGCTCAACAGATGCATATACTGCTTTGTGAAGGCGTACGACAGTTTGACCGACTGATACTGGCCAATATCGTATTTGAGCGAGAAGCGAGGCTCCACTCCGCCGTAGGTCTTCACAATCTTGCCCCGGCCGTAAGCCGCGCTGTCGCGCACGGTGCCGTCGGAATAGTAGTTGTAGGTTGTGTCGGGACCAATGTTTGAGAACGACGACAGCCGAACGCCGTAATTGACGGTGAGGGCGTCGGCAAGGCGGTGGTCGTTGCCAAGGTAGCCGACAAGCTCAACGGCGCGCTTGTGGTTAAGCTCATACTCGCGGGTGATTGAAAGCGAATCCTGCGGCGCCACGCGGCCCGGCTCAAAGTGGTGGTAGATGGCCGCCACGCCGTATTTCAGATTGCTGCCACGGCCGTAGTGATAGGTGAAATCGTATTTCAGCCCCATCTCGCGAATGCGTGCCGTCCAGTCGAAGCGGCGCACATCCTCCCAAATGGAGTATTTGTAGTTGTACTGACTGCCGTAGAGCGTGAGGTTCGAGAAGAGTTTGGCATTGAAAATGTGGTTCCAGCGCAGCGTGCCGGTGGTGTTGCCCCACTCCAGGTGGTTCTTGTTGTTGAGGGCGAAGCATAGAAACTCGTCGGAGCCGGTGTAGGCGCTCAGATAGACGTGGTTGCTGCTGTCGATGTTCCAGTTGAGTTTGGCGTTGAGGTCGTAGAAGTTGATTTTGTCGTCGGTGTTGTCGATGGCTTTCAGGTAGAGGCCCACGTAGCTTCCGCGCCCCGACACAATGAACGATGCCTTGCCCTTGGCAATGGGGCCCTCAAGAGTGAGCCCGCTGGCCGTGAGGCCCAAATTGGCCGCCATGTGGAACTGGTTCATATCGCCCTCGCGCATTGCAATATCGACAACCGACGAGAGCCGTCCGCCGAACTGCGCCGGATAGACGCCCTTATAGACGGTTGTGTTTTTCAGAATATCGGTGTTGAAAGTTGAGAAGAACCCCAGCGCGTGTGTTGGGTTATAGACGGGCGCCTCGTCGAGCAGGAAAAGGTTCTGGTCGTAGGAGCCGCCGCGCACGTAGAGGTTCGACGCGCCCTCGTTCACAGCCTGGATGCCGGGCATCAGCTGGAGGGTTTTCAGCAGGTCGGGCTCGCCCAGGGCCGATGTCACCATTGCTATGCGCCGCGGCTGCAGCTGGGCAATGCTGGTGGTGCTCATCTCGCGCACGTTCTTCTCGCCCGTAACCACCACCTCGCCAATCTCGTTCCGCGCCTCGCGCAGTTTAATGTCGAGGCGTGTATCTTTTTCAACATCAATCTCTTTGCTGATGTTGTCGTAACCCAGATAGGAAACCACAACCGTATGGCGGCCTTTGGGCAGGGTGAGCGAGTAGAAACCATAGCTGTTTGTGGCCGTGCCAATACCTAACTCGGGGCAATATACGGTGGCCGAAATCATTGTCTCGCCGCTCTCGGCATCGGTCACGGTGCCGTGGATGGTGGCTTTTTGAGCGAAAGAGGTTGCCGCAAACGCCGCAACTATCAGTGTGAGAATCAGTTTTTTCATTTTACAAGGTGCTTTTCAATGTAAGCTTTAATTGTTTCTAAATCGAACGGCGCATAGAACACCCTGCCGCCGACAACCAGTGACGGTTCCTCGGCAATGCCGCCATCGTTGATGTTTTTTATGTTTTCGGCCACCTCGCTCTCCAATTCAGGCAAAGCAATATCAGCTGCAAATGTCTCGGTATCAAGATTCAAAGTTTGTGCGCACTGTAACGCAAAAGCGGTGTCGATTTCCACATCTGCTTTCATAAGCATATTGTGCATTGTCCAAAACTCGCCCTGCCTTTCGGCGGCTTTGGCGGCAAGCGATGCCACCGACGGCACACCCTCGTAGAAGCAAAAACCAAACTTAAGTTTTTCACCGTAGAGCTCGAAAAGCTCGTTAAACAATGGCATTGCCGCCTTGCAGCCATCGCAGGCGTAACTGCCAACAAGCACAACACTCTTGTCGGCTTTGGGGTTGCCTTTGTAGTTGATTTTCAAACCTGAAACATCAAATTTAGGGCGCATTGGCTCGGGCGAGCGCAATGTGATTTCAATATTGTGCCGCTGGCGCAGCGAGTCGGCCAGCTGGCTCATCATATCAATGCGGATGCCCTCAACCAAGTAGGCGCGGCCGGCGGGGGTTGAGCAATCGTAGCTACGGCCAAAATAGTTGCGGTCGGGCACATAACCGTTCAGTGAGGCTATTTTACTATCAATCAGGCTGTCAGTTATTTTTGACAGCACGTTGGTCTCAACATATTCGGCATACGAAAGCCCTGCTTTCTCGGCTTCGGCATTGATAATCATTTGATTGATATACTCATCAAGCACATTACGTCTTATGGAGTAAATGTTTTCGAGCAGGCTGAAAATCTGGTCATGCGCCAAAGCATCAATCTGCTGCACTGTGACAGATTTGCCATCCACCGTGGCCACAACTTGTGGGTTTTTATGTGTGCATGAAACAAACATTGCCACAATAAATATAAGTTTGATAATTCTTCTCATTTAAAATGGTTTAGTAGCCGTATTTTTCGTTGTATTCATCCTTGCTTATTAAACAATATTTTTCATCGAACGATGCCGCATTAAACACACCTAATGCTCCACCATTGATGTTGGTCGGCGCTGATGCCGGTGATGGTGTGTAAACACCGCCGTCGTAGCGGATTTGGTTTATCAAAGAACT
This sequence comes from Salinivirgaceae bacterium, assembly GCA_017527435.1. Classification (GTDB taxonomy): domain Bacteria; phylum Bacteroidota; class Bacteroidia; order Bacteroidales; family SZUA-534; genus RUG13583. The sequence continues at coordinate 448,989 of JAFXQB010000001.1, read as the reverse complement.
GTAGTAATTATAAACCTCTTTTGTTACTGAATACATCATCAGCTTTTGTGATGGATATATGTAAAAAAAGAAATCGTCTCTTCTCCAACTTTCGGTTGCTTCACCTCCGCAAATATCCATTCCTTTGGCATCCGATGTAAGATATTCATCGCTGAAAATGCTGACACTCCAAGTGCCTTGCCCATTTGAATATGGAAGAGGGCGTTGGTCTATTCCTTTTTTAAAAATATAATAGTTGTCTTCATTCGGATTATCACGAAACCACACGTATGGTATATCTCCATCTGTACCGTCAATGAATTTATCGCCCTTCCTATGGGTTATTGTGTCTATTTTAATAGCTTCAGGCATTTTACATTCTGATGTGTAGGTATGTCCTTGCCATTCAACTTTCAAAAAATAAGTGTGTCCGGCTTTGCCTTTCAGTTTCGTTGTTTGAAAATATCCTTTGTCATATAATTGTGGATCAAAAACATACATTGAATCAATTACACCTATATTGTCATAGATAGCATACCCCCTTGTCGAATCTTCACCAAAGCGGTCTTTGTATCTGGTTATATACCATATAGTTGAATCTTTGGCCTGAACCAAGGTGTCAACAACACCCTCATCGTCAGATATGATGATGAGGGCGTCGTCAACATTATGATTCATTTGCGTTTTCAGTGCACCGCTAATTCCTAATTGAGTATAGTAAGGTGGTTTGCCGTTTGTTATTTCTGCATTGATAACCAATTTTGTTTCTGGGTGAAGATTTAAGTTGTATTCCTCGGTGCAGGCGATTAAGAGCATACACGAAAAAACTATTATCCAAACAAGTGATTTGATTCTCATTTTGCACGAAGCAAATGCCACGGCCATACAGAAAAAGTATATTATCCTTTTCATTTGGTTTTTTTAGTAAAAATATCTCCAATCAACCGAGGCTGCATTGAACACCCCCAACGCTCCGCCTTTGATGTTGGTCGGGGCCGATGCGGGCGATGGTGTGTGAACACCGCCATCGTAGCGGATTTGATTAATCAGTGAGTTGTAATAATCATAAATTTCTTTAGTTACAGAATATAGGGAAACTTTGTCATACCCCCATTCCTTACTCGTATTTGTGCCACCGGTAACAATTGTATTTCGATTGAAACCATCAGGGGCTTCGCCTGCAAACGCGTCAATTCCACATATGTCTTCAGAGTTTAGCCGTTCATCGCTCATTGCGCTCATTTTCCACGCTCTGCCTATTCCATAACACTCAAACAAATAGTAGTTTGCTGTTGCCGGGTCGTCGTGAAACCATAAGTATGGAATATAGCCCCCGTCTATTCCATCTTTAAATTTGTCAGCTGCACGGAAGCAAGTAATAGAATCTATTTCGACAGCTTTGGGCATTGTGCACTCGGCGGTATAAACCTTATCTTGCCACTCAACTCTCAAATGATAGGTGTGTCCTGGTATTCCCTCAATTTTCGTTGTCTGATAAAATCCATTGCGGCCTTGAAAACCATAATAATACCATTCATAGTGCTCAACATATTCATTATATCGCCAAACTGAATCGGGACACAATGTAAGAGTGTCTATCACATCACCATCCGATACTATTACCCGGGCATCGCATACCATTTCATAATCCCTTTTTTCCCAAGTTTCTTTACCACCCCAAAAATGTTCGGGAGAAAAACTCCTGAAATTCAATTTGCTTTTTGTCAGTTGTATGTGATAAGGTGGCGGAGTGTTGGTTATTTGCATTTCAATTACTAGTTTGGGCTCACCCTTTAATTCCAAATCAAATTCTTCTGTGCAAGCACTAATTAGCGAACACGAAAAAACTATTATCCAAACAAGTGATTTGTAATTCATTTTATATCCTCCCTGTAATAACGAGATGATTGTATTGCAAAATAGAAGTGGCTGTTATGGTTTTTTAGTATTTTACCATTAGAGCCAAATAAGTAATTCTCACCCAATTGATTCTCCGTTTTTTTATTGCTTCCCTGTTGGCAAAGGGCCCAATAATTATTACATTTATGGTCTTCCGAATCAGTAATCAAAATGTTTTGTTTTTTGTAACTACAACAATCGAAATTTCCAAATACGTCGTATTCAAAGCCCAAATTAGGAAGTTTGTATCCTGAATTTGGGTCAGGAGCAAAATAGTAAAGCCAGAACTCAGTATTCCTTAAATCTTTTTTGTCTTTTGGTTGTGATGGCCAATATGGGGAACTTTCATTTCTGACAAATCCATAAGAACTACATAAATATTCATTGGCATTATTGTTATCTTCATCATCAGAATGAACAAGAACTTCTGCTGCACCATTCAAATATTGTGTATGTGACAAATCAAATATGGCATAACCATATTTCATCCTTCGAAATTTGAATTCGTTAGCATCGACTATGCATACAACCCAAGTCACATTTCCCTTACTATTAATGTCTAATCCCTTAGACTTGTAGCAGCCAGGATCATTATGTTGATACTCTGTGTCATTCTTATCAAATTTAAGTTTCTCATTATCCTGACAATCCATATAATATCTGATTTCCCCAACACCGTACGGACATTTTCCTGTTGCTGAAATAACACCCACATAATGAGGTATTGAAGATGACTGCGCAGCGGTTTTTCTAATGGTTCGAATTCCCGACATTTCTCTATCTATGCGTGCAGCTATTTCAGCAACTGATTCTTTCGGGAAAACCGTTCCGTCTGCTAATGTTTCCACGTCTTCTGTTAATGATTCTTCGATGTCCTCAATGTCACTTGTAACATTATCGTTGCAAGAGATTACTGTTAAGAAGCACAACGCTCCTATTGGCTTCAAAATTAAACTTTTTAAATTCATAATTTACTCATTTTTTAGTTATACGAATTAGTTATATAATCACTTGTTGGATAATAGTTTATACTTTTATTTCACCACAACACTATTGCTGTAAACCACCGTGTTTCCCTGGCTTACAATAACTGTATAGTCACCCTTGCCATAATTGCGCAGCACAAAGCTGAGGCTTGCGCCTGCCGGAGCGGCAGTGCCAACCACCTTTGCCCCGTTGCGGTAGATTTCAACTTTGCCGCCTGGCCCGTTGCTAGGGAACGATATATTTAGTATGGTTGAGGCTGAATTGTAGGATACATTTGGTGTCTTAGTTGATTTGGGACATCTGTTCGGTTTATGAAAATCAGAATCACGACTATTACTATTATTGTTAGTTATCCCAACAATTTTGGTTACTTGTGCAGATGCCTCAGCAATCACACCCGAAACTGCAAATAGTGCAGCCATCAGAAATACTTTTTTCATATCAAAAATTTTTATGTTTAGCTAAATCAAAATTATGGTCAGCATTACCGGCCGCGCAAGAGGTTGTTCCCGTTGGGAACATCTTATTTGTTTTATTTTCAATGTTGTTCCCGTTGGGAACAACTTTTCGGAGCATAAACAGCATCATCAGAACACCTATTACAATTATGTCTGATGGGGGGGGGGTAAATTATTAATATTCAAATATTTATACCAATATTATTGGCTTAATGTGTTTTTTTTGTGCTTTTCACATCAAAATCGATGTTTTAGGTGTTTTTTCGAATATGAAATGGCCTTTATACCACTGAAAAATCTACTTTTGCGAAAAAAGTGGCACTGATATGAAAAGAATAGGCTCTATAATCATTGTTATTTCAATGTTTGTTGCCACTGCCTGCTCGAAAAAAAGCGAGTCATACAGGCAACTCGAACATATTGATTCTGTTTTATTCGCTAATTTCCCTGATTCCGCAAAATCTTTGTTAAGAGAAATAGCTCCCGAAACAGCCGCGGACAGTGCTTATTACAATATATTGAAAACTCAGACCGGTTATCTGCTATGTGCAACTGAGTGCGATTTCGCGGATATAGATTTCAGCATCAATTACTACAAAAAGCATTATGACGAACAAAAACTGGCTAACGCCTATTATTATAAGGCGATGATTTATATTGACCACGACTCGCTTACAAAAGAAACAGTTTTGTTGCTGAAAGAAGCCGAAAAACTGTCGGAAGAAACCGTTGATAATGCACTGAAATACAAAATTTGCTCGGCTCTTGCTTATTCAAACGGCACTTTAGGAAACTATGACGAATCACTTAAATATGCTAAAAAAGAATATTTCTATGCAAAAAAACTTAATAACAATAGTGATATCGCTTACGGCCTGTTAAGGCTTTCAACTTGTTATAAAAAGATAGGGATGAAGGACAGTTCTGAATTTTGCATTAATGAGTGCAACAAACTTGTCCAATATATAAACAACGATGATAAAGCTTTTGTTTATAACCTGTTAGGCGAAAGTTTTATGAGCACTGATATCGATTCCGCACAGAAATATTTTGTTAGTGCGCTAACACACAAAAAGGGTTCAACGGTATACAAAAATCTGATGGAGATATATTTCGCAAAAAACGACAGCACGGCAGCCAAACGTTACTGCGACTCGGCTCTAATGCTGGCTTGGACTAAACAGAAAATAGAGATTTACGCGGAGCTTTCACAGAAATACTATTACAACAACGACATTGAGAATTTGAAAAACATTACAGACAAAATCGTTAGTACGCACGAGGAGATTTTGGTTGAAGACCAAAACAAATTCTTTCTAGAAATGCAGCGAAAGTTCGATTTCGAGAAACAGCAAATTGTATATGCCAAAAATGTAAGCGTTTGTATTTCAGCCATTGTGGTTTTGTGCGCCATCTGCGTGATTCTGCATTTGCGGCGCAAGCACGAGAAGCAGATAACCATTCAGAAAGAACTGGAATGGGAGAATCGGAACTTGCAGTTGCTTAACGATTTGTGCGAAGCAAAACGTACAATCACCGACCACGAGCAACATATTAAGAGCCTTGAATCTGAAAATTCAAAGCTTATGGGCATATCCGATAATCAAGAGTATGTTAACACTAAAAAGCATATTTCAGATGTGCTGAAAATAGGGCAGAATATTTATCACAAAATCGAAAACAACGAATGTATTATTGGCGATAAGGATTTCTGGGTTCACTGCATTTTCTATTGTATGTATACTGATTCAATAAATGTGAAAGAAGCACTCAGCCACTACAGAAACCTTTCAACCGATGAGAAAATCTTTGTTATGGTTGACGAGTCTTTCACCAAAAAAGATACTGATATAGCTGTTATTCTTGATATTTCTCCTATAACCGTCCGCACCCGCCGCACAAAACTGAAATCAAAGTTGCTGTAAACTCAGGAAGAAAAAGAAATTCGGTGATGGATGAATTCTTCTTTTCTGTGTTTCGTTTCCATTAGCGCCAGACTAGTGCTATTGCGTACAGCTTGTAAAATAAGACAGACTTACTTTAAAAAAGAATTAACATTTACGGAGATTGTCGTTTGACGATTTGGTACTGATATATAATATATATCAAATTGGCCAGCAGCCAAAGGATAATAATACTTGTCACACTTATCTGCCGGCATAAAATAATGCTTTTGGGAATTTAATGATATGGCGAATGCTGCACCAGCGTTATCATTTTTAGAAATGTTTGTTAATTGTTCCTGCGTTGGCTCAAATGAAACAATCAGACCAATGTATTTATAATCATTGGTATTAAATCCTTGTAATGTGTTTAAAAGCCCTTTCAGCTTAACAGAAGATCCTATCAGCTGATCTTTGGCATGAGTTATATCCTCCCAAATAAAGCTGCTTTTCAATTCACAGAAAAGTATATACTTCTCACCGTTTTTCTCAAAAATAACAATTCCATCACAATCAAGATTTAAAACACTAGTATGTTTAGCGATACTTGGAAAGGAAGATGTCTTTCTTGCCAGTTCGTGAGGAAATAAAATTCCATCCCATCCTGTAAGTACAATTTCTTGAAATTTCTCTGTACCATTGTTTTGTGGCTCAACAATGGTACAGGATTCATGAAATTTTTCGGATTTTAATTCTGGATATGCTATATTATATTTTTCTGCTAACTGATTCATAATAATTGTCCAGTTGTTAGCTCGTAAATCAAGGCACTGTCAGCCATAGGCTTACCATTGATTTTCGTAAAAGTATCAAAAGGAATGCCTTCTTTTATATCTTGAAGTTTAATTGTAACAAATTCATCAGTTTTTTTCTCTAAATAGTATGCGGAAAGAATAGATGGATTAATCGTTAAGTCAGGATTAAACCTGTATTTTTTACAAATTTTATTATACTCCTCTTCTGATTTTTTTGATTTTAATAGATTAAGACGAAGTAAATCGTTTATTCTACGGAGAAAATAATCACTATGAGTTGTTATCTGCATATTTGCTCCGCCTAATGCCATTGTTGCAATTATATCAGCCATCAAGCGTTGTTTTAGAGGGTGCAGATGTGCTTCTGGTTCTTCTATCAAAACGGAAGCCTTGCTAATATCACGTTTCATTATCATTAATTGCAAAGGGGCAATCTCTCTAACAGAAGAAGCTGCTGCAGATGCTGGCATTGTATCATTATGTGTAATATATACATAATTGTCACCTGACTTTTTTACTTCACCATCAATGATTGTTTTTAATAAATCTGACAGATGAGTATTTACATTGTCTGTTATTTCCTTCGCCTGTTCTAATTCTTCCATTCCTTCTACAAAACTTGTATAGAGTCCAGTTTTAGCGCGGACATCTTCTGACAAGTAAGAACCTCTGGAAGGAGGAAGAACGAAGTCATAATCTAATTTGTGAAAGTCACCAAATATTTCACTAATTGCTGCATATCTGAACACATAAGCATATGGTGATTCATCTTTAAATCCAAGTTCTTGCTTAAAACGGTATGAAATATGCAAAACTGTTAACTTATAATAAATATCCTCAGCATTATCAATGCCCATTAATTCTTGTTCAAATTGAAATGCTATTTTATCAGGAAAGACATCTGGCAATTGTACTTTTATATCAGCAGAAAACCCATTGTGTCCAAGCATATAAGAAATGTATGTGACAGCATCTTTAGAAAGCCAGTTTTGCAAATCTTTCTTAGTAATTGTTAGAGCAATACCTTTGTCGGGAAAGTTTTGGTTCTGGTTATAAAAATTCAAGCCTTGTTCTTTTTGCAATTCTTTAAAAAAAGTATCCAATCTTTTGGGGCTGAGCCAAACATAAAAGAAATAATGGCAAAGAATCGCCACATAACTTTTACCAATACCCGATTCCCCTGAAAATACCATCATAGGAGTAATCGTAATATCTGCGTCCCTTACAAGGCCAAGTCTATCTATATGAATCTTAATAGGTTTCATATATTTTTATATTAAAAGAATTATTGCAAATGTAAAAAAGTATCCCATTCGCAAAATAAAAAACAACGAATGTATTATTTCTGGCGATAAAGATATTAGTATTAAATCTAAAACCTAACACTCGTTACGCTGTCACCAATGATTTTCGTAATTGTTTTGAGTTTTAGTTTCCTCTCTTACCTTTACGTCTATGTTTTTGAAGCGTACCATATTGTGTGCAATTATTCTGGCGGCGACGCTTTCCGCCAGAGCCCAGAACCGCAACGACGAACCGGTGGCGCTGCCGTTTTTTATTGACGACAACGGCGATACCATACCCAATGTCAACATAAAAACCGTGACGGTGCGCCGATTCAGCAAACGCCGCCAGCAAATAAAGTACGACAAATTGGTGCGGAACGTGAAAAAGGCCTATCCGTTTGCCGTTGCCGCCCGCGATGAGTTGGCTAATATGAATGCACAACTTGTCGGTGTTGAAGGTCGTGACCGGGAGCGTTACATCAAGGAATATGAGAAGCAAATGTTCAAGAAGTACGAGAAGGACCTGCGTGCGCTCACCATCTCGCAAGGACGCATTCTGCTCAAACTTGTCGACCGCGAGATTGACAACACAGCCTACGAACTTGTGAAAGAGTACCGCGGCTCATTCTCGGCGTTTTTTTGGCAAGGCGTTGCGCGTCTCTTCGGCGAAAACCTGAAAAGCGAGTACGATCCCGACGAAGAAGATATGTATATTGAAGAGATTGTGCAACTTATCGAAGCGGGAGTAATTTAAATTGAAAGGGTAGAAGTTTAGTCGCTTCGCTGTTTAGAAGTTTAGAAAGTTTAGTTTAAAGTTGAATCGCTTCGCTGTTTAACGGGTTTAAATATTGAGAGTTAGAATATGGCGATAGTCTGACAAACAACTGAATTATGCTTGTTTTGTATTTGTCTGAAAGACAATATTTACATAACCGTAGGTGAGCGAAACGTAACCTACGGCAGTAGTCGCCCCCGATTTTCAGTCTGAAAGACTGCACCTTGATATGGTCATTTCTTGCAGAGAGTAATCGCTCACTTTGAACTTGTGCAACTTGTTGAATGCGTGAATTATTTCAGTTATAATCCTTCATCCCGATAGTTATCGGGACTTCAATCCTTCTGTCCTTCAATCCTTCCACCACCTTCCGCTTGCGCCGCAGGGCAGCACCAAGCCGTTTGAAGTCACAGGCAGACCGACTTCGCTTGCCGCAACATTGCCGCCGAAGCGTTTCAGCGCAGTGCTCAACATATACGACAGCACCGCAGGTTGTAAACCTGTTGTGTATGAATTGATTAAGAAGAAAATCGGCGCGTCGCTCAACAATTGCGAGCAGAGTTGGATGAGCGGGAAAACATTGTCTTCAATCTTCCAGATTTCGCCTTTCGGGCCGCGGCCATACGACGGCGGGTCCATAATAATGGCGTCGTAGCGGCTGCCACGGCGGATTTCGCGCTCAACAAATTTCACGCAGTCGTCCACAATCCAGCGGATGGGCGCTTCGGCCAAGCCCGACACCGCCGCATTCTCGCGAGCCCAGGCCACCATTCCCTTTGCCGCGTCAACGTGCGTGACGTGCGCACCAGCCGCCGCAGCCGCAATGGTAGCGCCGCCCGTGTAGGCGAACATATTCAGCACACTGATTTTGCGGTCGGGATTTTGCTGCTTTGCCGCGGCAATTATCTGCGAGAACCAGTCCCAGTTTACAGCCTGCTCGGGGAAAACTCCCGTGTGCTTGAAACTGAATGGTTTGAGCCTGAAAGTCAGCGTTTTGCCAATAACCAGCGGGTAGCGGATGGTCCACTCGTTGGGCAGATTGAAGAATTCCCACTCGCCGCCGCCGCTCTTGCTGCGGTGGTAGTGGCCGTTCATCCGCGTCCAGCCTTTTTCGGTTTTCGGGGTGTCCCAAATCACCTGCGGGTCGGGGCGGACAAGCGTGTATTTGTCCCAGCGTTCAAGTTTTTCGCCACAAGAACTGTCAATCACTTGATAATCTTTCCAACGGTCGGCAATCCACATAATCGGGTGGTTATCAGATTATTTCTTTTTGATTTTGTCGTATTTCGACAGGTTCGAAGCGTCAATCTCTTTCAGAAAATTGTACACTTTGTTCTGCTGCGCCTGGTCCGACGAGTTCGAGAAGATGTTGACAATCTCATCGGCTTTGGCGTCGAAGAAAATCGACATCAGGTATGAGTCGGACTTCTGACGGTGAACCTTCAGCAGGTCGTTCATTCCTTCGGCAATCGATGCGCAGCCGTCGGCAAGGCGCGTGCCCATCAGGTCGAGCCCAAGGCGGTGATACTTATAAATATACTCGCGGATGGGCGCGTAAATCGAGTTCATCAGGTTTTCGGCCAGCCAGTAGCGGTTGCGTTTGTTGGTCTCAAACGACTTCCAGCCAGCGTAGTTCGAGCCTTGCGCGTTGTTCACAATCTTCTGCGCCTTCTCAAAATAAGGCGTGCCGCCCATCTTGCCGAACGAGTCGTAGTCGAAACCGATGATGATGTAAACGTAGTAGGCAATGAGCGATGTCAGTTCGTCGTGACTGTTCTCGTTGAAAATCAGCGTCTCACCGTCGGCATATTTGAATTGAATGTTCTTGTCGAGAATGTTCAGCATCGGGCTGTCGTAGCCAGTGCCATACACGGGGCGGCTCGAAACCACCTGCAGCGTGGCCTGAAACTCATCGCTGTAAACTTCTTTGGTGATGTTCAGCAGCATATTGCACTTGATGCGCTCTTCGGTCTTGAACACGTTGTTGGTCCAAATCTGATTGGTAACAAACTCATTCAGAGCCTTTTGCATATTCTCGTACTTTGTGTTGTCAACGCCCTGAAGTTGCGAGTGGCTCACTTGGATTCTGATTTCAAGTTCTTGAGCAGCAGCGCTTTGCGCGAATATTGCAACAAACAGTGCCGCAATCAGATATGCACGTTTCATCAGTCGGTTCATTGCTGTTTGTTGTTGAGCAGCGGCACCAGTTGCGCAATAATGTCGCGTGCCACCGCGTGTTTGTCTTTCTTTTGATAATCAATCTGTTGGCCATCGTTTTTGATGATAGTCACGCGATTGGTGTCGCAGCAGAATCCAGCGCCCGCTTCGTTCGCGTTGTTGAACACGATGAAGTCCAGATTCTTCTTCTGCAACTTTTCGGCGGCGTTGGCCAGGCCGTTTTCAGTTTCGAGCGCGAACCCCACAAGCACCTGCCCCGAACGTTTTGTCTTGCCCAGAGTGGCGGCAATGTCGGGTGTCGATTCAAGAGTGACGGTCATTGCCGCATCGCTCTTTTTTATTTTCTGCCCAGCAATGTTGGCGGGGCGGTAGTCGGCCACGGCGGCGGCCATAATTGCCGCATCGCAGTTGGCAAAGTTGGCGGTGCAGGCTTCAAACATCTGCTGCGCCGATTCTACATCGATGCGTTTGATTTTTGGGTTGGCGGTTGCCAGATTGACAGGCCCGCTCACCAGAATCACGCTTGCGCCTGCGTCGGCGGCCGCTTCGGCCAGTGCAAAGCCCATCTTCCCCGACGAGTAGTTGCCGATAAACCGCACAGGGTCAATCTTTTCGTAGGTCGGACCCGCTGTGACAAGCACCGTGCGGCCTTTGAGCGGTTGATTGGTTTCGAAATAGTTTGCCAGCACACCGACAATGGTTTCGGGTTCAGCCATTCGGCCTTTGCCGCTTAAACCACTTGCCAGTTCGCCCGTTTCGGCTTCAATAATGATGTTGCCTGTGGCTTTCAGTGTCGCGATGTTTCGCTGCGTGGCGGGATGGGCGTACATATCAAGGTCCATCGCAGGTGCCACAAACACCTTGCCGCGCATCGACAGATAGGTTGTTGTGAGCAGGTTATCGGCAATGCCGTTGGCCATTTTCGCGATGGTGTTGGCTGTAGCGGGCGCCACAATCATCGCATCGGTCCAGAGCCCCAGCTTCACGTGGCTGTGCCAGTCGCCGTTTTCGGGGTTGAAGAACTCTGTGAGAACGGGGTTCTGCGAGAGCGTGGCAAACGTGAGCGGCGCCACAAACTGCTTTGCCGCGGGCGTCATCACCACCTTCACGCTGGCGCCTTCTTTTACAAGCAAACGGGTAAGATTTGCAGCCTTGTATGCCGCAATTCCACCCGTCACGCCAAGTAATATGTTCTTACCCGATAAAGACACTATTCAAGTTCCTTCTCAGGTTTGCGCCAGTAAACCTTGTCGTTTACAAACTCATCGATGGCCATCGAAGTCGGTTTCGGAAGAGCTTCGTAGAACTTCGAAATCTCAATCTGCTCGCGGTTCTCGAAAACTTCTTCAAGGTTGTCGGTGTACGATGCAAACTCTTCGAGTTTCTTCTGCAGTTCTTCTTTAATCTCGACAGAGATTTGGTTGGCGCGGCGCGAAAGCACAACGATGCTCTCGTACAGGTTGCCGGTTTCGTTCTCGATTGGTCTAACGTCGCGCGTAATGGTTGTTACAGGCGCATTGCTTTTTTTGAAATCCATTTTTATAATTTTTTAATCTTGTCAACTGACTGTTTATACATATTTTCTATTTCCAGAACATATTGTGATTCAGGATATTCATCAATAAACGAGTAATATTCTGTTACCGTATTCTGATAGCGTTCGGCACGCTTGCTCTCAATGCTGTTTTCGGCAAGCAGAAAGTTCGATTTCACAATCATATACATCAATTCTTCGCGGTGCCGAGAGTCGGGATACTCTTTAAGACAATTCTTTAAAGTGATGGTAGCCGACTGATATTCGCCAAGTTTGAAGTATAGTTTTGCGGTCATGAACGATTTTTGCTCAAGTTTCTCGCGCATTTCGGCAATCACATTTTCAGCTTCGTTAATGTGTTCGCCCTGCGGATATTTGTTCAGATAGACTTGCATTGCGTCAATGGCCTTCTGTGAGCAAGTCTGGTCCAAATCAACGCGTGGCGAGTCCTTATAATAGCATTGAGCGTTCATGAAATAGGCATCTTCCGCTTTTGTTGAATACGGGTATGTCTTGTAGAACGCTTCAAAATAGTACGCGGCCATCGTGTAGTCGTGCATTTTGTAGTGGCAGTAGGCGTAGAGCATTTGTGCTTCTTCGGCCTTGTCGGTTCCGCGAAGTACGTTCACCACATCGTCGAGCAGTGCTTTTGCGTGGTAGTAGTCTTCATAATCGTAATAGTCCTTCGCCTTCTGATATTTCATCATATAGTCGCCGCTCTTCTGAATTTTGTAGTATTCACTACAATTCGTGAACAGCATTGCCACCATCAGAACCATTAAAAACGATAAAGCCTTTTTGCTCATAATCACACTTAAACGCCATTATAACGTGAAAATCCCCAGTTTATTGACTGGATTCCACTTAAGGCTGCAAATATAATCAATAGGTTGATACAAACGTTGATAAAAAACAGGCTATTTTCATATCGTTGCTGATAGGCATGTATCCAACATTTTTCCTGAAAAAAACTTGCGTGTTTGCCCAAATCATCAAAATAAATGTAAATTGCACCTTTAATTTTTATGATCACTAAACAACTTTGCAATGGTTAAGAAACTTTTTTCTTTGACAATTCTTGCCTGCTCGGCGGTGGGGCTTATGGCTCAGCCTGCGGGTGGCAAAAAAATCAGCAACGAGCTGATTGGTATTTTCTTTGAAGACATCAGTTCGTCGGCCGATGGCGGATTGAGCGCCGAGCTGGTTCAGAACGGCTCGTTTGAGTACAATCCGTCGGAACGCGACGGCTGGGGGCCTGGCACAATGTGGAAGGCCATCCGCCCCGGACACTCGCTCGGATATCCCGAAGCACGCCAAATTGAACCGCTCAACGAGAACAACCCCAACTACATGCGTATTCATGTTGAGCGTGTGGGACACTATCGCGATTTCAATGGCTGGACTGGTACAGGCTTGCAGAACGACGGCTTTGACGGAATGCGTATTGCGGCAGATGCCAAGTACGATTTTTCAGCCTTCATGCGCAACCCCGATGGTGTTGACAAAGACGTGCGCGTGGCAGTTGTACAGCCCGGGCGCGGCTGGCGCAGTCAACCAACCATCATTCTCGACACCACATTCAAGGTATCGGGCAAGGACTGGAAAAAATATGAGTACACGCTCACATCGAAACAAGCCTGCGACAGCGCCTGCCTGCAGATTTTGGCACTCACAATGGGTGATATCGATGTTGACATGATTTCGCTGATGCCGCAGGACACTTACAAAGGTCACGGAATGCGCAAGGATTTGGCACAGGCTTTGGCCGATTTGAATCCGAAGTTCATGCGCTTCCCCGGCGGATGTGTAGTGCACGGCGGTGGCGACGGATTCTGGAACACCTATATGTGGAAAAACACTGTTGGTCCGCGCGAGCAGCGCAAGGCGCAGAAGAACACCTGGGGCTACCATCAGTCGCTCACCATCGGCTACTATGAGTATTTCCAATTCTGCGAAGACCTTGGAATGCAGCCGGTTCCGATTCTGCCATGCGGTGTAAACTGCCAAGGCTCAAACGGCGGTTGGAACATGTATCCCACTCAGGCTCAGGACGCTTGCCCGATGGAAGATATGGAACAGTGGACTCAAGACGCTCTCGACCTGATTGAGTGGGCCAACGGCGACGCTAGCACCAAGTGGGGCAAAGTCCGTGCCGATGCAGGCCACCCGAAACCGTTCGGTCTTAAGTATTTAGGCTTGGGCAACGAAGAGAAGATTTCGCCCGAGTTCGAAGAGCGCTTTAAATATATGTATAACAAGATTAAGGCAAAATATCCTGATATTGTGATTGTTGGAACTGCCGGACCTGGTTCGCATCCCGACAATCCCGACTATCAGAATGGCTGGCGCATTGCCGAAGAAGTAGGTCTGCCAATCATCGATGAGCACTACTATGAGCCGCGCGACTATTTCTTGAACAAACGCCAATACGACAATTATCCGCGCGACCGCAAGACTAAGGTTTATCTGGGCGAGTATGCCGCAAAGGACAAGAAACTGATTGACGCTTTGGCAGAAGGGCTTTATCTGCTTCACGTTGAGCGCAATGGCGATGTGGTTGTAATGACTTCGTACGCACCGCTTTTCGCTCGCAAAGGCGCCACTAACTGGAACCCCGATTTGATTTATTTCGACAACGAAAAGCCTTATCTCACTTGCAGTTACTACGTTCAGCAGTTGTTTGGTCAGTCGAGCGGCGATTACTATTATGGTGATTGCGTGAAATTTGACCGTGCCGATGATAACCTGCTTGGTCAGTCGGTTATCTACGACAGCAAAACAAAGAAACTGTTTGTGAAGGTCTGCAATGCAAGTTCTTCGGCTGCTCAAGCCAATATCGATCTTAGCCGCTTCAAGGTTAAGCCTAACGCAGTGAAAACAACTCTTTCAGGCAATCCCGACGACGAAAACAACTACAATCGTCAACCGGTTGTGCCAATGAAGGAAAATGTCAGCATCAAAGGCAAATTTGCCGAGAAAATCTTGCCTTACTCGTTCGTAATGTGGACGATACAGTTGTGAGATTTAGTATTAAGAATAAAAAAGGCGGAAAACTTCCGCCTTTTTTTTATTCCGGTTAGAAACAATTTTACTCTTCCGTCCCCACCAACCACACTTCAAAAATAAGTGTAGCAAACGGCGGAACAGGACCAACCTGCCGGTCGCCGTAGGCAAGTGGTGATGGAATTATCAGCGTTGCGCGGCCGCCACGGTGCATACGGGCCACGCCTTCTTCTAGTCCTTGAATTACATCTCGGGCGCCAAGTTTGAACTTCAGCGGCTCGCGACGGCTGTACGATGAGTCGAACACGCGGCCGTCGAGAAAACTGGCTTCGTAATGAATGGCCACCATTTTGCCTGGAATTGGTGCAGGGCCTGTACCTTTTTCAGTTTCAATGTAATAAAGGCCGCTCATTGTCGGTTCGGTGTCGATATTGTTTTTCTGAAGATACTCGATGAGCAACTGGTCTTCTTCGCGCTCGCCGGCTATGCGTGCGGCTTCGCGGTCGCGCTCAAACTCTTCGCGGCTAATCACGTCAACCATTTTAACCGAAACCGTCAGCAGACTGTCGTTAGTCAGCGCCTGGTTGTTGCCGTAGAAACGCGCTTGCAGGCGGAAGTCGGCGCTGTCGCCCTTGTGCAGCATTAGCAGGCCTTCTTCAACCGACGGCTGCCCGGCCGGTGCCGCCTTCAGTTGCATTTTGAAAAGCGGTGTCTCGTCAATAGTCAGCCCTTGCTGGTTGCGGCACGTCAGGCGGATGGCCACAATGTCGCCCACAGCGGGTTGTGGCGCGTCGGGGTTGGCGGCAACAATTTTGTATTCAAGGCCTGTCGGCGAAGTGCTGAATTCACTTGAACACGATGCAAAAAATATTGATATTAAAGCAAATGCAATTATCGATAACTGTTTCATTGTGTAGATTGTTTGCCCAAAAATAAGCGATTTCAAACAATTATCGCCATTCGTTGTGTGCGGTGAGCCGAAAATCGCCATATTTGAGTTCAAATTGCTGAAAAATGAAAACAGTTGTTCTCGATGGCTATTGCCTGAACCCTGGCGACCTTGACTGGTCTGTTTTTGAGCCGATTGGCCCGATTACGGTTTACGACCGCACACCCGCCGCGCTCACCGTTGAGCGCTCGAGAGACGCCGACGCGCTGCTCACCAACAAAACGGTCCTGACGGCCGAGAATATGTCGCAAATACCTAATCTTAAATATGTTGGCGTACTGGCCACAGGCTACAACGTTGTGGATTTGCAGTATGCCGCAAGCCGCGGAATTGTGGTTACCAACATTCCCGCCTACAGTACCGCGTCGGTGGCGCAAATGGTTTTCGCTCACATACTTAACATTACCAACTCGGTCGAGCACCACTCGCAACTTGTGCGTGGCGGCGCCTGGTCGGACAGCATCGATTTCTGCTTTTGGGACCGCCCGCAGGTTGAACTCGCAGGCAAAACCATTGGCCTTGTGGGGCTCGGCAACACGGGAATGGCCACGGCGCGCATTGCTCTGGCTTTCGGAATGAATGTGATTGCCGTAACAACCAAAAAGAATCTACCCAATGGAATTAAAAGTGTGTCATACAACGAGTTGTGGCAGCAGAGCGATATCATCAGCCTTCATTGTCCGCTTTCAGCCGACACTCGTAATCTGGTGAATGCCAGTACAATTGCGCAGATGAAACCATCGGCTATTGTGATAAATACAGGCCGTGGCCCGCTTGTCGATGAGCAGGCCCTTGCCGACGCTCTCAACAGCCGCCGCATTGCCGCCGCAGCCGTCGATGTGCTATCGACCGAGCCGCCCGCCGCCGACAATCCGCTGCTCACCGCCCGCAACTGCCAAATCACGCCGCACATTGCGTGGGCCACCTTCGAAGCCCGCCAACGCCTGATGAGCATTGCTCTCGCCAACCTGAAGGCTTTTGCCGAAGGCCGTCCTGTGAACGTGGTGAACGGGTAGCGATTCCCGCAGACCGATTTTTTTCGCGGCAAAATTCCGTTTCGCCAACCGCAAAAGTGTTTTCCGTGTCGAACAAAATTTGCTAAAAAGTGTTTTCTGTGGAAAACACTTTTCTGTCAAATGTGTTTTGTGTAGAAAACACTTTTTGATTCAATATGTTTTGTGTGGAGAACAAAATATTGTCAAAAACGTTTTTTATTCAAAACGAATTATTACCTTTGTGGCGGATAAAACATAAAGATTATGAACACGATACTGCAACGGTGCCAAAGATTGCTCAAGAATACGTCGGTGAAATTCGTGCGCAGCACAATGGACGACGTTCATTGGAACAACCGACTAATTGCAATCCGCGGAGCGCGCGGCGTTGGAAAAACCACGCTTATGCTTCAACGCATAAAGTTGGCATACGGCGGCAACGTCAAGCGGGCGCTCTATGTCAGCCTTGACAGCCTGTATTTCAGCCGCCACACGCTGAACGACCTTGTGGCCGATTTCTATATGAACGGCGGCGAGTGCCTGTTTATCGACGAAGTGCACAAATACGCCAATTGGAGCATTGAACTGAAAAACGCCTACGACGAGTATCCCGAAATGCGATTCGTGTTCAGCGGGTCGTCGCTGCTGCAGATTCTGAACGCCGACGCCGACCTTTCGCGCCGCTGCATTGCCTACGATATGCACGGCCTGTCGTTTCGCGAGTATCTGCAACTGCGGCACAATCTGAAGTTCGACCGCATTGCGCTCGACGCCCTGCTTGCCGCCCCCAACGACCTGTGCAACGCGGTTGTGGCCCAGGCGCGCCCGATGGCCTATTTTGCTGATTATCTGCGCAGCGGATACTATCCGTTTGCGGCCAGCGGCGAAGACGATTACCACCAGCGGGTCGAGAACATTGTGAATATGATAATCGACATTGAACTGCCGCTGCTCTGCGGCGTCGATGTGGCGAGTATCCGCAAAATCAAGGCGCTGATGTTTGTGTTGGCTTCGGAGTGCCCGATGCAGGTCGACATTGCCAAACTTGCCACTATGGCCGAGACAACGCGCGGCACCTTACTCGCTTATTTGCAGTATCTTAGCCGCGCCCACCTGCTCAATCTTCTCTATTCCGACGTTCAGAATGTGAAGAAAATGCAGAAGCCCGACAAGATTTATCTTGAGAACACCAACCTGATGGCGGCGCTCTCGGTGGGCGAGATGAACAGCGGAACAATGCGCGAAGCGTTCATTATCAATCAGTTGCGGCAGCAGCACCGAGTTGAGTACGCCACTTCGCAGGCCGATTTCCTTGTAGATGGCAAATACACGCTCGAAGTTGGCGGAAAATCGAAGGACGGCAGCCAGATTGCGGGCCAGCCCAACGCCTTTGTGGTTGCCGACAACGTTGAATACGCCGCAGGCAACCGAATCCCGCTCTACGCCTTCGGGTTTCTCTACTGACGCTGTCGGGGGTTATCGGAAAAATGTCCCGTTAGGGACAACAGATTGGTAGAAAGCACGTTACCCCGCAAAAAGCGTGCCATAGGTACGCCACATTAAATGGCGTTGCGTACCTACGGCACGCTTGTTCTATTTTAATGCGTTTTTTCTACCAATCTTACGCACCTACGGCGCGTTTCGGGGGCACTAAACGGATAAATTATGTATAAAAAATAACTCATTTTGCTAAAAAACGCCACTTGTCTCACGTTTTGGGACAAGTGGCACTTTTATTTGCTGACGAAAAGACAGTTGCGCAACAAACTTTTCGGAGTATTAACATTAAAAAAGTAAAGCAATGAAAAAGTTATTAGTTTCAATTCTGATGTTTGCCGCCGCAAGCACATTCGCACAAGAAAAATCAGCCTTCCCGACCACGGGCTACCGAGGTTCAGGTTTTGTTTATTACGTAGGAAACGCCGACGATTGGGAGTCGTACAGTGTCGGCAGCACTCACGGCTATCAAATCAACCCGAAATGGTTTGTGGGCGGTGGTGCGCAGTTGAACTTCGGCTCACTTCTTTATAAAAACGATGATTACTCGTTCGTCTCGGCCACCCTGTATGCCGATGCCCGACTTGATATGATTGAAAAACCAATCTCGCCATACCTGAATTTCAAAATGGGCATTACCGATGGCGACATAACGGGAGCCTACGTTGCGCCAGAGATAGGCGTGCGGTTCCGCCACTTCAATTTGGGTGTCGGTGTCGAATTGCAGAGCCACGAGGCAGTGTACGGGCTAGTTGTCGGCGATTCGGGCAGTGAGTTTTCCGAACTTCTGATGATTAGGTTGGCTTACGATTTTTGCGGACGTAAGAAATAGGCGGGAAAATTGCTTTTTTTGTCTCTTTTTAATGTGCCAATTGATTTTTGCCTATATTGCAATTGCTTAGCAATGTGTTATAGCTGCGAAAGCAAAGCGTTGACTTTAAAATAAATAATTGATTAAAAATATATTGATTTAATATTGTAAAAAAATAACATTAATTCGAGCTAACGCTCTTATTCTTTGGAAGATAAATTCTGGTAAAATTTTTTGACACAAGGGATAAGCGATGCGGAGAGGTTCACGCTTATATGGCGTGAGCCGTTTCGTGCTTATTGGTGTCACGGTTTACCAGAGCCTTTCTTCCCGATAAGCAATCCAAACGAACGGCTGACGCTTTTTTTATTGGATTGCTGAAAAACAGAATGTCCAATTATTAATTATTAGCAATTATGAGTGTAGAACTTATTGAAACAAAATGTGCGGGAACTGTCAAGCGACAGGAAGGAAGCAACCCGCGTCAATCGTATGAGCACCAGACTGACGCAATGAAGTGTTTGAGCATTATCGACCAATACGATGATTTCAGCACGCTGGTAGTATTGCCGACAGGCGGCGGAAAAACCTACACGGCTTCGTCGTGGCTACTAACAAATGCTATCGACAAAGGGAAAAAAGTACTTTGGCTTGCCCACCGTCAGATGCTGCTCGACCAAGCCGCCGAATCGTTTCAACAATACGCCACAGCCGAAACAATGCCGAACAAGACAAGTTTCGATTTTAGAATTGTTTCAGGCGCAAGTTACCACGACAACCTTATCAATATTGCCAAAACCGATGATTTGCTTATCCTAAGCAAGGATTCTGTTGGCCGTAATATGAATATGCTCGACAATTGGCTCGACGGGCAGCAAACCTTGTATCTGGTTGTGGACGAGGCACACCACGCCATTGCCAAGACCTATAGAAAGGTGATTAACTATGTGTGCGAAAAAGTCTCGCACGTGAAAGTTATCGGTCTGACAGCCACACCATTTCGCACTGATGAAGCAGAAAAAGGCCTTTTGGCAAAAATTTTCCACGACGGTGTTATTGATGGCAAAGCCGTTAAAAATGAATCGGGAATTGCTTATAGAATAGGACTCAAAGATTTGATAGCCAAACGAATATTGGCAAAACCAATATTTGACTTAAAAGTCGAGAATGATGATGAAGTATGCGAGACATTAGGGCTTGAGGCTTTGAACAAAATCCAAAACTTCGACCAACTGCCTGACGACATTGCCGAAAAAATGGCAAAAAGCGCAACCCGTAACTGGAAAATTGTGAATATGTACTTGAAACACAAGGACGAATTTGGTCAAACAATTGTTTTTGTGCTTAACATTACCCACGCCATTCAACTGAACAAAGTGTTTGCTGATGCTGGAGTGAAATCGGCATACGTTTGCTCACAGATAACCGACAAAAGCACAGGTGTTGTCATATCGAAAAGACAGAACGAAGAGAACATTGAGAAATACAAAAACGGTGAAATACAGGTGCTTATCAACGTTAACATTCTTACCGAAGGTGTTGATTTGCCAAAAACCAAAACCGTAATTCTTGCCCGTCCGACTGTTTCGATGACGCTGATGACGCAAATGGTCGGGCGCGCGTTGCGTGGACCTGCCGCTGGCGGAACCGAAGATGCCTACATTGTGCCAGTGATTGACAACTGGAGCAACAACTGCATTTCGTGGGTCAGCCCCGAAACAATTTTCGATGGCGACAATGACTTCAAAGACGATACTGAAAACCGCTACAAGAAATATGTACGTTGGATTCAAATCGCTAAAATTGAAGAGTTTGCAAATATTTTGAATAGCAGTATTGACACGTCAGCATTAGAGGCTCTGCCGTTTGAGGAGCGAATCCCAGTTGGAATGTACTCATTCAAATATGTTGACGACCGCGCAGGCGAAAACGAGGGAATTGACCATTTCTGCCAGGTTATGGTTTATGACAGCACCATAGATTCTTATAAAACAATGCTTTCGGAACTTCCCGAACTTTTCAAATCATATAATGTTGAGGATTTGAGTGGTATGACCGATGTTGTGGACGAGATGGAGCAGCAATGTGCCGAATCGTATTTCACCGACAATATGATTCCGCCCTACGACCCACGCGACATAATCAATATCCTGAAATATTACGCCTATTGCGGCAGCGTACCCACGTTCTACACTTTCGATGATGTTTTGCGCCAGCGGCTTGATGTTTCTGCCATTGCAAAACACATTATAGACAGCGATATGGGGCAACGCAGTAAGGACACCTATTTGAACTCGATTTGGGACGAAGGCGACCAGAATGTTATCCGACTTTTCTTTAGCCGCGAAATGTTTTTCAGAAACCAAGTTGATATTGAAATAAATAAAATTAGCCGTCCAGATTTGTATGCAAGAGCCTTACCGAATATCGATTACGCTAAAGTCGAACTTGAAAGTTTGCCATTGCACGAATTGGGCAAAATAAACTCACGTTTAGAGAATGATTTGCGCGAGGGCGCTTTTGCCAAGGCCAAAAACGCAAAGGGTGAATATGTATGTGCAGAGTGTGGCAGAACTGAGAGAACACGGCGTTTCTTCCAAGTTGACCATATTGTGCCTATCAATAAAGGCGGTAAAAGCGTGCCAGAAAATCTGCAAATATTATGTCGTAGTTGCAACGCTCGTAAAAGTGACAAATTATGAGTTTGGAAATGGAAATAAATTTGGGCGAAATGCTGTATTCGCCTAAGGACATAGCCAAAATAATTTGCCAGCGCGATATGTCGAGCAGGCAATCAGCTGATTTGGTTAAAAAGATATGGAAATATGAACGCGCTTTTTTGTCGGTTGATGACTATGACAATGAGAAAAGTTTTGTACAAGAGGTAAATCGTTTGGTTTCTGGAAATTACGATAAAAAAGACAAGGCGGCTGATATTGAATACGCCAACCAGATGGGGTTTGATATTAAGAAGGAAGATTATATAACTGATTTTCAAGGAGTAAATGTTTATTTCAAAGAGATACGGTTGCAGTACTTGTTCTTTAGTAAGCGAGATATAGTGTGGCGCACGTTGAGACCTTTGCTTAATATGTATGGTTTGCAACACCGTTCCGTACAATTCAACAGATTTCTGCGTGAGTGTCTGATTTACTATCATTTAAAGTGCACAAGGATAGACGGGTCAGCTTGCAATTTGGAACGGGTTGGTCTTGATGAGCAGTTATCGTTTGTTGTGGTATGACAGAAAACTAATTTATTTAAAATCATAGAATTATGAATATAAAAATGTGGAATTTCTACAAGGATTCCGAAAAAGGAAAAAACGCCATTAAGATATTTGAGCCAGAAAGTGAGGATAGTTTTGATAATGTGATGACAAATCTTGCTGAGCATATGCAAAAATTGGGCGGTATGTTCTCTGTGGATGATATGATTTATTCTTACTGTCAAATTCGGGCCAATTTTGAGGCGGTTGAAGAATTTGCGGATTTACGCGACAATCGTGAGTCCTTTGCTGAATTTATCGAAATATTTGACCTTGAAGAAGCAGAGTTTACCGAGACAGAAACAAAATTCACGGGACGAGTCTTTTTCCCTAAAGACAATTTCAGAGCAAAGGCGTGTTTGGTGGAAACGCTATCTGTGTTTTTGTATTATAACTACAAGTTCTATAAACCTGTATTTTTTTCAACCAATTTCAATGTCATTCAACAAAACTGTGATGCAATAGGTCTTGAATTGCCGCCAATTCCGCGCACTAATGATTACCGCGCCTATATGATGTATTACTATGATATTTGCGAAGCGTTCAACAAATTTCAAGAGCAATACGGGTTGAGCGATGCTGAATTTTGCGCGTGCCTGTACGATTTCGCACCAATGCAAGTTGATGACACTGTTGTGGAGGCAGAATTGCCGAAACCAATTAATGTATGGCTTACAGGCGGGGCGCCAGACGATTTTGAAACATTGGATGGATTAGGTAAGGGGGATAATTCTGGTAATCCAAATTTGATATGGGCTTGCAACGAGCGTACCCGTCGCGGCGATATTGTCGTAATGTATTGCCGTTCGCCAAGAAGTTACATTCATTCAATTTGGAGGGCAAGAACAAGTGGTTTCTTCAATCCATTCGATTATTACCATTGTCGCGCTCATTTGTGCGATGGAATTAGAGTGCCCAACATAACTTCAAAGGATTTGAAGGATGACTCGTATTTTTCACAAATTCCAATTGTCCGCAAAAATCTGCAAGGTATTAATGGATGGGAACTTACGGCACAAGATTATTCCGAGTTGCTTCGGTTTATTGAGCAAAAAGGCGGCGACACGTCAACACTGCCCAAACTTTTCGAAAGCGGTAAAGTCAATTTTGGCGAGTTGAAATTAGAGAAAGATGTTGAGGAAAAGATTCTTATACCATTCCTTCAAAAAATCGGTTATTCCGATGCTGATTGGACACGGCAGTTGTCACTAAAGGCAGGCCGAAACGAAAAGGCAATTCCTGATTTTGCGTTTTTCCCGCAAGGCGATAGGCATTTCGAGAGTGCACCAATACTGATTGAAGCCAAATACGATATGTCACTGATTACCGAACAGCAAAAAGCATTCTCTCAGGCTCTTTCCTATGCCAGAATGTTGCGATCGTCAATTATGGGTATTTGTGACAAGGAACGTTTGGTTTTATACAAAGTTGACAAAAATGGAGCCAGCGACCGCAACAAACCTATATATGAAAACCATTGGGAAACAATATATTCCGATGCCGTTGAAGGTGCCAAACTAAAACAACTTATCGGCAGAGATGTTGTTAAGGATTTGCACTGATGCTTTGGCAATGAATAAAAAAGGTGGCTGCAGCCACCTTTTTTTGTTATTCTCAATCATTTCCGCTGATTCTGCATATCAATTACGACATTGGTCATAATCTCAAGAATCGGCGGGTATTGGGCAATATCGCGGAAACCGCGTTCAAGAATATCCGCCCGCGCCTTCAGAATGATTGTCATTTCGTTGTTCGCGCCTTCGCTGAAAAGCGCAAAGTTGTTGTACGAGCAGATGGCGTTCACTGCGTCTTGCTGCTCTTCGGTGAGTTCCACCTTTTGAAGTTTGTTTCTGGTATCGTTCATAATTTTAACGTTTAAAATTCAACATACCCAAAGAAAAGCCTGCGTTGTCCCAAATCGTGGTACAGGTGGCGCTTTTCTTGAAGAAAAGATTTATATTTGTTCAAACAGTTTAAAATCAATAAGAAATGACCACCCCTTCACTTTTCAAAGAGTATATATGGCTCTTAAACACCATTCACAATGAGGGCCGCATATCGTTCAGCGAGATAAACCAAAAATGGGTGCGCACCGAGATGAGCTGCGGCATTGAGATGGCGCGCAGCACCTTCAACCGCCACCGAATAGCCATTGAGGATATTTTCGGTCTTATTATCAATTGCGACCGTACTGATGGTTATTGTTATTATATTGAAAATGAAGAAGATTTAGATGAGAACTCAGTGCAGAATTGGATGCTCTCGACACTTACTGTGAGCAACGTCCTGAGCGAGAGTATGAGTTTGCAAAAACGCATACTGCTAGAAAACATACCATCAGGCGGTGAGTATTTGCGGTTGATAATCAAGGCAATGCGCGAGAATAGGCTTGTCAGATGCGAGTATCGGAAATATGGCGCCGAAACAGCCAACAGTTACCAGTTGGCGCCATATTGCGTGAAACTCTACCGTCAGCGCTGGTATATGCTGGGCAGAAAGGGCAGCGGCGATTTCCGAATTTTCTCGTTGGACAGGATTGTCGATTTGTCGCTTACTGACGATACTTTCGTGATTGACAGCCATTTCGATGCCGCCGAATATTTCGGCGAGTGTTTCGGCATTGTCATAGCCGACCCCGCGCCAGCGCAGCGCATAGTTGTCCGCACCTATAACACCGAGCGGTACTATTGGCAGAATCTGCCCGTCCACCACTCGCAACGTCTGATCGCCGAAACCGAGGAATATGCTGATTTTGAGTTGTATATGCGTCCCACGCTGGATTTTTCGGGTTATATGCTGTCGCGCGCGTGCCAAGCAAAAATCATTGAGCCCCAATGGCTTGCCGACGAAATCCACGATATGCACCTTGATGCAATGCGGATGTACGAAGAAGAAAATTAAATTTTTCCGAAAACTTGTTTAAGCGGCCGTAGCAAGCCGCTTTTTTGTACATTATAACTGCACGTTTTCAGTCTTTTCGGATTAAATCCGTGCCGTCTGCGCAAAAAAAGGACGCAAGCTTTGCGTCCCTATCGCGGGTGCGTTGGAGGTGTTTCGGGGCGACCTGAAGGTCGCTTATCAGGACGGATATATGATTTTGGAAATCAGTGTTTTCCGTGCCCCCGATAACTATCGGGACTGTGCGAAAAACTCACCGTTTTCTACGTTTTTCCAAATCCGATTTCAGCCATTCGAGCCGTTTGCTAACGAACTCTTTAATCCACGCCACTTCTTCGCAGTAGGTGCGGTGCGGTGTTTGTGCGCTGCCAAAGCCGAAGTTAGCGTCAAATCCGCCGAACATTGTGGAATCCATCCCGGGCATCGGAAAGGGGAACGCACCGAAACCACCTGCAGAGTCCATACCAGGCATTGGGAAGGGGAACGCGCCAAAACCGCCAGCCGAGTCCATTCCCGGCATCGGGAAGGGGAACGCGCCAAAACCGCCAGTCGAATCCATCCCAGGCATTGGGAAGGGGAACGCGCCGAAACCGCCAGCCGAATCCATCCCAGGCATCGGGAATGGGAACGCACCGAAGCCGCCGGCCGAGTCCATTCCGGGCATCGGGAACGGGAATGCGCCGAAACCGCCAGCCGAGTCAAATTCCGGCATCGGGAAACCGCCAACACCCATATCTTCAAGGTCTTCCATAGTGAAACTCATCGCCGTGGAGTCGCTCAAATCGAAACCCGGATTGGTGTAGTAGTTCACCGTGTCGGCCGAAACCGAGAGCGCTAGTTGCGCGGCCACAGAGTCGATGTGCGCCATAATGGTGGCCGAATCGGCAATCATCGCATCAATCTTTTTCAGCAGAAGGCCGGTGAATTCGGGGTCGAGCATCATCCGGTCGAACCAGTCGGCTTTGGCAATGTGGTAGCCTTCGGGTTGGTTGTAGAAAGCCATATCGTTCTCGCCGCCGAAGCCCATAGCCAGGCCGCCCAGACCGCCTTCGTTGCCAAACGGATTGCCGCCAAAGGCAAGGTCGAAATCCCAAATCGGGCCCATCCTGATGATGCCGTCCGCCATAATGTGGCAGAAGCAGCTTGTGAACATATTGCCATCGTAATCCTTGCTTAACTCTTTGATTAGCAGCCAATCAACAAAACTCTCAACGTCGATTAGCGTTTTGTAGCCCGTTTCGGGATTCAAATAGTCATCACTGTAAAGAGTTGTCTCGAAGCGGTCGAGAATCTTTTTTACGTCGGCAATCACGTCAGGGTCGCTTTCTTTCTTGCCTTTCAGCGATATGTCCTTAATGTTGAAGAAGTTACCGGTTTTTGCACCGATAATGTCGCCGCATCCGGCTTTGCGGTCGGCTTCAATCAGATAGTCGCCCGGAACGCGCTCTTTGGTGGTTTTGGCCTGCTCGCAAAGGTAGTAGTTGCCGCAATGAACGCCGTTCAGCACCAGCTCAACGTGCTGTCCGTGTGGCGTCCAGTCGAGATTGGTGTAGTTTTGGCCCAGATAGTTGGCCAGCTCGTTTCGCATCAGCGACGGGTCGTAGAAATTGGCCAGCAGGCACCAGCGTTTGCCTTTCGGCATCCCCAAAAGGGCGCTTTTCTTCTTCAGTTTCAGCGCATAAGGCCGTTTCACCTTGACCGACCACGTTGAGTTGCCGCGCCCTTTCACCTGCGCGTCGGGCTGCGTTGTGTGAAAGTCGATTTGGCCGTTGGCACGATAGATTGTAACCTGCGTGCTGTCCATCCATTCGCGCTTGCTAGTTATTGGTTTTGAGCCGTTTGTGTTGATGCAAACCACCGGCAGGCCGCTGTTGAACACCATCACCGTGTAGGTGTGGACGGCGTTTTTGGCCACCACTTTGTATTGCATCGGCTCGCTGAAATCAATCAGACTTTTGCCGCTTGTCTGCAGCGCGTCGTCAACAAAAACTTTGGCTTTCGCCGATGTTGTGAATGTTGGTTTTAGTTTGAAATCAACAAGATACGGAACCAAAATTTTTATTGTGTCGCCCGATATGGTGGCTTCATAGTCGCCCAGCAGATTTTTATTGTCGGCTTTCAACAAATTGAAAGTCAGTAGCTGATTGTTGTTAGTGTGTTTTTCGGCGGTCGCGGCCGATGTTGGAAGGCAGCGGCTCACAATGAGCACCGCCACAAGCAGTTTTTGCAATGTCCGTTTATTTTGCATAATTAATTGTTAATTTGACAATTAAAGTTTAAATTGACGCTGCAAATGTCGGATTTTTCGTTTCCAAACAAAATAATGTTCGATATTCAACTCAACTTTGCCGCCAATCGGTTGTTTTCGGTGGAAAATCCGAAAAATGGGCGTTTTTTGTGGATGAAACTGTATTCCTGACACAGAGAATGTTGTGTTAAATGCTTGTTATTCGTTGTGTTGCAAGCTTTTACTTTCTCGTCTTCAAGTCGTTCTGCATCCATTTCAGGCGTTCGCTCACAAAGGTTTTTATCACCTGCATTTCTTCGGCGTAGGGCTTTTTCTGAGCGGCCGCATTGGTGTTCGATGTGTTACCCCATCCCCAACCAAATCCGCCAAAGCCCGACATCGGGTTCGACCCTGAATATCCAACCTTGTTGGCTGAAGCCGAAAGTGCCAGATAATCAGTGTTATTATCGATGTAAAGCATAATGTCGTCGAGACCGGCAACCATATTGTCAACCTTTTGGCTCAAAAGACCGATGAACTCAGGGTCCTTAAACATTTGTACAAACCAGTCGGCGTCAGCAATATGGTAGCCTTCGGGCTCATTGTACCACGCATAGTCGGTTCCACCGAAACCACCAAATCCGCCAAACCCGCCAAATCCGCCGCCCATCAGCTGCTCAAACGGATTGCCGCCAAAGGCAAGGTCGAAATCCCAAATCGGGCCCATACGGATTGTGCTGTCGGCCATTATGTGGCAGTAGCAGCTTGTGAACATATTGCCATCGTAATCCTTGCTTAACTCTTTGATTAAGAACCAGTCAACAAAGCTTTCAAGGTCGATGAGTTTTTTGTAGCCCTTGTCGGCATCCAGATAGTCATCACTGTAAAGAGTTGTCTCGAAACGGTCGAGAATGCCTTTCACGTGGGCAACAACCGCAGGGTCGGTATCTTCCACGCTGTCGGCAGCCACATCTTTGACGTTGAAGAAGTTACCGGTTTTGATTCCGGTTATCTGGCCAGAGCCTTCCTTGCGGTCGGCTTCAACCAAATACTCGCCCGGAACGCGGGTTTTGCTCATCCGCGCTTGCTCGCACAAGTAGTAATTGCCTTTGTGCACACCGTTCAGCACTAGCTCAACCGGCTCGCCGCTGGGCGTCCAGTCAAGGTTTGTGTAGTTGTGTCCCAGGTAGTTGGCAAAATCGTTGCGGAAAAATGTGGCGTCGTAATAATTGGCAAGCAGCACCCAGCGTTTGTGCTTTGCCATACCCAGAATCTCGGCCTTGCTGTTCAGTTTGATAGCGTATGGACGTTTTTCGGTGGTTGCGTCCCAAGTTGAATTTCCGCGTCCGCGAATCTGCATTCCTGACGCATCGGAATCGTAATCCAACTTGCCGTCTTTCAAATATATACGCATCGATGCGTTGTCCATCCATTCTTCTTTCGATGTAATTTCTTTGCCGCCTGGCGTCTCGATGAAAACAACCGGCAGGCCACTGTTATACACTTTTATTATGTATGTGTGCACGTAGTTGGAATCGGTGTCAACAACCTGAAATTCAACGGGTTTAGTAAAATTAATGACGGTTTTGCCGGAAATCTGCTCGGCGCCCTGGGCATAGGCTTTTGCGCCAGAGCCGATGCTGAAGTCGGCAATTAGCTTGAAATCAGCCAAATATGGTATAAAAACCATTATCGAATCGCCCGACGAAACGGTTGCAGAGTAATTCTGAATCAACGAATTCGGGTTGTCATCTTTTGTGAAACGAAGGCCAAGAAGCTGATTTTCAGCCGTATGCTTTTCAATGCCGGTAACCAATTTGCTGTTGTTCGGGAACTCATCTTCGGGAATAATTTTGTCGTCGGAATTGTCGCAGCGCACGAAAAAAGCCGCCAACGAAGCCATCGTTGCCAAAGCCAAAATCTTTTTCATCTTTCCATTTTTTTGAACGGACAAATGAACAACCAATCCGGCTCTTTCGTTTTTAATTTTGAGTATTTAAAGTGCAATTTAAGTGATTTTTCCAAGTCTGTTATTCTTGGAAGCCGGGCGCTCGGCGGTGCTCAAATTTTATAAATCGCTCGTTGATAATCAGTCTTTTATTTTCTTCTGCTTTTAAAATTAGATTTTTTCTCTTTGGTGTTTTTGCTTTTGTTTTCACCATTTGCCGATGGGTGGCGCGGATTTTTCCAACCAACATTTTGCTTGAAATTCGGGTTGAACGAGCCGCCTTTGGCGCTGCCGCCCAAATCGGCTGAAAGCCCCATCTGCCGCAGCTCGGCGTCAATCTGGCGGCGGAATTCGGGCTTGTACCAGAAGAAGAATTTGCGCTGCTCGAGTTTCTCGTCTTTGGTGCGGGCGGTGTACACGGGTTTCATTGTGTAGGGGTCGATTCCCGAGTAGTAAATGGTGGTCGAGAGCGTCATTGGCGTGGGCGTAAAGTCCTGAACCTGTTCGAGTTTGAAGTCGAGTTTTTTGGTTTCGAGCATCAGTTGGGCCATATCGCGCTTGGTGCTTGCGGGGTGGCTCGATATGAAGTACGGAATGAGTTGCTGGTTGAGCCCTGCGCACTGATTTTCAGTCTGAAAAATCTTATTGAACTGCTTAAAGAGCGCGAACGGCGGCTTGCGCATCATTTGCAGAACCGCATCCGACGTGTGCTCGGGCGCCACTTTTAGTCGGCCACTTACGTGATTCACAATGAGTTGGCGGATATATTCCAACTTGTCAGGCGTGGGGTGGTCGTAGTTGAGCAGAAGGTCGTAGCGGACGCCGCTGCCAATAAACGCCTTTTTGATTTTCGGGTTGGCGGCCACCTTTTGATAGAGTTTCGTTAGCGGTTCGTGGTTGGTATTCAGGTTTTTACAAATGTTCGGGAAGATACACGACGGCCGTTTGCAGCGCTCGCAGATTGTGGTGTCCTTTCCGTGCAGATTGTACATATTGGCCGACGGGCCGCCCAAATCGGACAGATAGCCCTTGAAATCAGGCATTTGCGTTACTTTCTCAATCTCTTTCAGAATTGACTCTTCGGACCTGCTCACCACAAACTTGCCCTGGTGCGCCGAAATGGTGCAGAACGAGCAGCCGCCAAAGCAGCCGCGGTGCAGGTTCACCGAGTGGCGAATCATCTCGTAGGCGGGAATGGTCTTGTCTTTGTAGCGCGGGTGCGGCAGGCGCGTGTAGGGCAGGTCGAACGAGAAATCGACTTCGGCTTGCGTCCACGGCTCGTATTGCGGATTGACAATCAGTAGTTTGTCACCCATCAGTTGCAGAATGCGCCGCGCGTGCCATTTGTTCGACTCTTCTTCAATCGTCTTGAAATCAACGGCATAGGCAATTTTGTCTTTCAGGCTTTTCTCGTACGACGACAGAACAATGTCCGTATCGGTTTTAATCGTCTGAAAATCAGCGGCGGGCCGCAGGTAGCCGATTTGCGGAAGGTCGGACATCTGCTCAATGGTGTCGCCGCGCTTGAATCGGGTGGCGAGTTCAATGAGTGTTTTCTCGCCCATTCCGTAACTCAAAATATCGGCTTTTGTATCGACTAAAATGCTGGGTTTCAGCGAGTCGGACCAATAATCGTAATGCACAAACCGCCGCAGCGACGCTTCAATTCCGCCCAGAACAATCGGAACGTCGGGGTAGAGTTCTTTCAGGATATTGCAATAGACAACCGACGCATAATCAGGCCTTTGGCCAGCAATTCCGCCAGCGGTGTAGGCATCGTCCGAGCGGCGGCGCTTGTTGGCGGTGTAGTGGTTCACCATCGAGTCCATCGCGCCAGCCGAAACACCGAAAAACATTCGCGGACGGCCGAATTTGCGGAAATCGCGCAGGTCGTCGCGCCAGTTGGGTTGCGGCACAATCACCACCTTCAGCCCCTGCGACTCAAGCACACGCCCAATCACGGCCGCCCCAAACGAAGGGTGGTCAACGTATGCGTCGCCGCTGAACAGCACCACATCGGGCTGGTCCCAGCCGCGCGCAGCCATCTCTTTCACCGACGTTGGCAGCCAGTCGGTGATTTTGTGGTTGGCGTATAGATTTACGGTCTGTTGCATTATTGTCTCATTTTAAATCACTCTCTCAATGCCGAAATCGGGACCACCATCACACCGTCGGGGCGGGTATAGGCGGCACTTCCCAGTCCGCTGATGACGCACAGTGCCTTTGGTGGGCGACCGTTGGGGTCTTCGGCTATTTTGTCCCTGATTTTCAGCAGATTCGCGGCGGCGGCATCAATTTGGTTCGCCCCCAATTTTATTTCGAATGCGCACCAGCCGCCATCGGGCATCTCAATCACAGCATCAATTTCATTGCCATTGTAATCTTGATAGTGAAATACTTGTCCGTCAAATATTTGCGAATATATAATCAAATCGCGCACGCAGAGCGACTCAAACATAAAGCCCAGAGTGTTCAGGTCGTTGAACAGCATTTTGGGGGTTATTTTGAGCAGGGCGCAAGCAAGCGACGGGTCGACAAAACGGCGTTTTTCCATCTGCTTAAGCCTTAGCGATGAACGCAAATTTCCGCTGAACGGTTGCAAATTGTCGAGCAGAAAAAGCCGGTTCAGCACATCAAGGTAACTGGCAATTGTGTTCAGGTCAATGTCTTCATCATCAATTGCTTTGATGTCATTTTTTATTGTTTTGTTCGACACGGTTGTGCTTTCGTTCCGCGCCAGCGAACGCAGCAGCAGATTGATTTTGGCAGTGTCGCGTTTTACGCCGTCAATGCGGTAAACGTCATCTTCAATCACTGCCTTCAGGTATTGGCGTGGCAGTTGCATAGCACGCTCGATGCTCAAATTCAGACTTGCCGGCCAACCGCCGCGCACAATCAGGTCAACAAGTTTGCTCAGTTGCACATTTCCCGTCATAACGGCCGGAAGGGTTCCGTTGCAAATGGCTTCAAGCGACACCTTTCCGCTTGAATTTCCCGACTCAAACAGTGACATCGGACGCATTCTGATGCGCGCAATGCGTCCGGCACCGCTGTGCATTATTCCTTTGTGGTTCGGGGTGGCCGAGCCGGTCAGAATGTATCGTCCTTTGCGCGTTGATTCATCGACCTTGTAACGCACGGCGTCCCAAATGGGTGGCACTTCCTGCCATTCGTCGACAAGGCGCGGTTCGGCACCGTCGAGCACCAAGTCGGGACTCATTTCCGCCATCCGTCGGTTTTGGAAATTATCGGCCGGATTGGCAAGCGATATTACACTCGCGCTATGGTGTGCGGATGTCCACGACTTTCCGCACCACTTCGGACCTTCAACGCACAGTGCGCCGAATATCTCAAGCATTTCGCTTATATGCTTGTCGATTAGCCGTGGTTTATAATTATCATTTTCCATAGTTTTGAGTGTAATTTTATAAATGCAAAAATACATCATTATCTGATATTTACAAACTTTTATTCAGTTATTTTTGTTATTTTCATTCAGTGATATTTGCAGATTTCATTCAGTGATATTACACGATTCTATTCAGTGATTTTTACCAATTTCATTCAGTGATTTTATCATTCAAATTCGACGGTTCAAATCGCTATCATTCAGTGGTTTTTGTAATTTCCATTCAGTGATATTTGTGTATTTCATTCAGTGATTTTTGCCAATTTCATTCAGTGATTTTTCCGACATTCTATAGTCCGATTGGGTTCCTAAACTGCATTTTGCCGATTTGGCGCGTTTTTTGCTATTTTTCACGCGAAAAACTTCATTTTTATGAAACGCTTAATCACATCATTTTTAGGCATTTTGATTGTCTTGTCGGTTCGTGCCAACGAAGGAATGTGGCTGCCTTTTCTGCTTGAGAACAACATTGGCGAGATGAGCGGGATGGGCTTGCACCTGACTGCCGACGACATTTACAACATCAACCAGCAGTGTCTGAGCAGCGCGGTTGTGGGCTTCGTCGATTTGGACCACCCGTACTCGCATTTCTGCAGCGGCTCGGTCATATCGGCTCAGGGTTTGGTCATCACCAACCACCACTGCGGGCTCAGCGTTGTGCAACAGCACAGTTCGCTCGAAAACGACTACATTACCAACGGCTTTTGGGCTATGAATCAGGCAGAAGAGTTGGGAGGAAACGACATTGGCGTCTGCTTTCTGCGACGGATGGAAGATGTGACGGCGCAGGTTCTCGAAGGCGTGAGCGACACTATGACGATTAAACGCCGCAAAGAAGTGATAACCAGTAATATATCGCAGATTGAAAGCAAGGTGTCGGACAGCACAAGGCTGAAGGCTCACGTTGATGCATTCTATTGCAATAATGAGTATTATCTGTCTGTGTATGAGATTTTTGAAGATATCCGACTGGTTGGAACGCCGCCCATTTCGGTGGGCAAGTTCGGTGGCGACACCGACAACTGGGTTTGGCCGCGCCACACTGGCGATTTCACCGTTTTCCGCATCTACGCCGACAGCCTGAACCGCCCTGCAAAATATTCTGCCGAAAATGTGCCGTATCGCGCAAGCAACTATCTGAAAATTAATGCAAAAGAAAAACGCGAAGGCGATTTTGTGATGCTGATGGGCTATCCTGGAACCACCAACGAGTATCTGCCATCGTTTGCCATTGCAGCCACGCAAGATGTTTACGACCCGGTTGTGGTGAGCGCCCGCGGCAAATCCATCGATATTATTAAGGAACGGATGCGCGCCGACAAGGCGGTGATGATAAAATACACCAGCAAGGTGGCCAGTCTTGCCAATACGTGGAAGAAACTCGACGGCGAGCGCCGCGGACTTGCCGCCAAGCGCGTGGTTGAAAAGAAACGCGAACGCGAGCGGCTGATGCGTGAGTGGGTTGCCGCCGATCCGCAGCGTAAAGCGAAATATGAAACCCTGCTCGATGATTATGCCAAAGAATATTCTGTATATCAGAAATATAGGTGCGCAAAACTGCAAATCGACGAAACGTTCTACAAATCGGAAATGATTGATTTGTGCAGCAATATCCGCACCGTTTTGCAAGGCAATAGCACCGACGAAGAAAAACGTGCTAAAATCATTGGCTGGTTACGCGATTTTTATGCCGATTACGATTTGAAGACAGACCAGTTGGTCACGCAAATGCTTGAATTGGAATATCTTGAGAATGCAGATACGCTATATGTGCCTAAATCGCTGCGCGGGGCAGTGGGTTTTATTGGTGGATTGACTGGCAAGTTTCTGCAAAAATCGCTGCTCGCCGATTCCACAAAAGCCTTCGCAATCTTCAGAAACTACACCCAGAAATCGCGCAAAAAGATTGAAAATGACCCACTTTTCAAATTCACGGCCGAGATTGACGCTGTCTACTCAAACATTAAAACGCCTATGCAGAAATCGCTCAAGAAAACTGACGATTTTCAGCGGCTGTTTATGCAGTTGCAGCGCGAGTGCTTTGCCGATGCACGTTTCTTTCCCGACGCAAATTCTACATTCCGTGTGGCTTACGGCCAAATCAGCGGCTATCGACCCACCGATGCTGTCAGTTATGCGCCGTTCACAACGCTCGGCGGCGTAATTGAGAAGAGCGACCTTGACGTTTACGACTACACCGTGCCCGACCGCCTGAAGCAACTTTCGGCGGCGCGCGATTTTGGTCCGTACTGCAATGCCGATACATCACTAACTGTTTGTTTCCTTAGCACTTGTCACACCACTGGCGGCAATTCGGGCAGCCCCGCGTTCGATGCCGACGGCAATCTCATCGGCCTGAATTTCGACCGCGTTTGGGAAGGCACAATGAGCGACCTGCAGTTCGATGCCGACATCTGCCGCAACATCTGTCTCGACATCCGCTTCGTGCTATTTTTCATCGACAAGTACGCTGGCGCCCGCCACTTGATTGACGAGATGGAACTCGTTAATGACTGAAGAACAGAATGCGTGAAGGATTATAGACATTAGCCGTTGTGGAAGGCGATATGACGAATAATAATCTGCCTAATCCGCTAAATCAGTGTTGTTTGCGTTCTAAAAATCGAACCACATAATTTTTTTTCGAGTCCAGTGCGTATCGAATAAAACTTTCATTTACTTTGGCGCTACTAATTCATATTTATTGATGCAATAAATGAACCCTATCTTGAAAAAACTCAGTCTTACCGGCGGTAAGACCGTTTTGATTCTCAATTCCCCCAAAGAGTTTCTGCAATTGGTTAAAAATGAAGGCATTGATGTGCATACTGAAGTGGAAGACTATTACAGTTACGTGCAGATTTTTGCCGAGAGCCGCGACGAGGCTGACGAACTTCTCAGCGAGGCTATGAACGCCGTTGAAACCGATGGCAAACTTTGGTTCTGCTATCCGAAATCGGGCACCGACCTGAACGAGAAAACCGTATTCAACCTATTGAGTGAGTACGATTTATCGGGCGTGGCCAAAGTCCCGCTCAATGACAAGTGGATTGCCATCCACATCAGCTACAATGATGAGGAAGACGATGACCACGGGCAGGAAAAAGGCGGAAAGTTCCGTGACGGATACGATGAATGAAATCTGATTATGGACAACAAAAAAAAGAGCCCGTACTTTGTTGCGGGCTCTTTTTTTAGAAATTCTATCCAACTATTTCCGCAATTCTTTCACAATCGCCAACGACTCTTTCACCTTGTTCTCGATGAAGGCCCAGTCGCCTTTCTCAATCACGTCTTTAGGTGTCAGTTGCGAGCCGAGTCCGACGCAGGCAACGCCCGCTTTGAACCAGGCTTCGAGACTCTCGCGCTCGGGTGCCACGCCGCCCGACGGCATAATGTTGGTCCACGGGCAGGGGGCTTTTACGGCCTTCACAAACGATGGTCCGCCGACTTCCTTGCCAGGGAAAATCTTCACAATCTCACAGCCCAACTCTTCGGCCAGATTGATTTCCGACAGCGTTCCGCAGCCAGGCAGCCACGCAATCTTGCGACGGTTGCAAACCTTGGCCATATCGGGGTTGAGCGACGGCGACACAATGAAGTTCGCGCCCAACTGAATGTAGAGCGCAGCCGTTGCGGGGTCAACCACCGAGCCCACGCCCATAGCCATTTCGGGGCACTCAGTGGCGCACCATTTGTTCACTTCGGCAAACACTTCGTGGGCAAAATCGCCGCGGTTTGTAAACTCAAAAACACGCGCGCCGCCTTTGTAGCAAGCCAGCACAACCTGTTTAACTTTCTCAACGTCAGCATTGTAGTACAATGGCACAATGCCAGTCGAAAGCATTGTGTTTAGAACGTCTAAACGTTTGAATCTACTCATATCTATGTTTTTAAATTGTTATCGTGATACGCGCCCGCTCGCGTCGCCCGACATAAGTTTCTCAACTTCGGCAACGCTCACGCGGTTGTAATCGCCGTAAATGGTATGTTTTAAGCAACTTGCGGCCACGGCAAAGTTCAGTGCCTTTTGGTCGTCGCCCGTGTATGTTTGCAGGCCGTAGATGAGGCCGCCCATAAACGAGTCGCCGCCGCCAACGCGGTCAACAATGTCAGTTATCTGATACTCAGGCGATTTGAACAGCGTTTTGCCGTCATACAGAACGCCCGCCCAGTTGTTGTGGTTGGCGTTGATGCTGCTGCGCAAGGTTGTGATGACCTTCTTAGCGTTCGGGAAACGCTTCATAATCTGCTGAGATACCGACAGATAGGCTTCGGCAACCACCTTACCGCCTTCAATGTTCACGCCTTCGGGCTTAATCAGAAGAGCCTTTTCGGCATCTTCTTCGTTGCCCAGAATCACATCGCAATACGCTACAAGTGAGGGCATTACTTCATCGGCACGCTTGCCGTACTTCCAGAGATTCTTGCGGTAGTTGAGGTCGCACGAAATGGTCAGTCCCAACTCTTTGGCCGCCTTCAGGGCTTCCAGACAAACGTCGGCAGCGCCTTGCGAAATGGCAGGCGTAATGCCAGTCCAGTGGAACCAGCCCGCACCGTCGAACACACGTTTCCAATCAACCATTCCTGTCTTGATTTCGGACACAGCCGAATGAGCGCGGTCGTAAATCACCTTCGAAGCACGGCTAACTGCGCCAGTTTCAAGGTAATAGATACCAATGCGGTCGCCACCGAAGATTACATCGCTGACATCGACACCCAGACCGCGAAGTTCGCGCAGGCAGGCTGCGGCAATGTCGTTTTGGGGCAGCCGCGTCACGAAACTCACGGGAATGCCGTAGTTTGCGAGCGATACGGCCACGTTGGCTTCGCCGCCGCCGAATGTGGCGTTAAAACTACTTGTCTGCAAAAAACGCTCGTAGCCAGGCGCCGCCAGACGAAGCATAATCTCACCAAATGTTACTGTTTTTTTCATTTTCGATTTTTGATTTATGATTTCTGATTAAAGTTGAACGCAGTCCCGATAACTATCGGGAACACTGATTCAACTGATTAACACAGATTTAATTTATTTATAACCTAATTACAATTTTAATTTTTTTATAAATACTAATGCCTGATGTCTAGTGCCTAATGCCTTTCCTAAAATTTAAAATAGTTTTTTGCATTTCGATAACTGATATCAGCCACCATATTTCCCAGTAAATCAATATCGTTTGGCAGTTCGCCGTTCTCAACGTCGTTGCCGAGCAGGTTGCACAGAATGCGGCGGAAATAGTCGTGACGCGGGTACGAAAGGAAACTGCGCGAGTCGGTGAGCATCCCCACAAAGCGACTCAGCAAACCGTGGCAACTCAAGCAGTTAAGTTGTTTCTCAATGCCGTCTTTTTGGTCGAGGAACCACCAGGCCGAGCCCCACTGCATCTTGCCAGGCACCGTACCGTCCTGAAAATTGCCAATCATTGTGGCAAATACTTCATTATCAGCAGGATTGATATTGTAAAGAATGGTGCGTGCCAGTTGGTTGGTCGAGTCGAGACGGTTGAGGAAACGGCTCATACTCAAGGCTTGCGGGAAATCGCCGATTGAGTCGAAACCAGTGTCGGGGCCGAGGGCGGTGAGCAGGCGCGTGTTGTTGTTGCGCACAGGCCCTGCGTGGAACTGTTGCGCCCAGCCTTTGGCGTGCACCTGCAGCGCAAAGCGATAGAGCGCCGCCGAGCGGAATTTTAGTATCTCGTTGGCGGTCAGACTGTTGCCACTGCGCACTTTGGCAAAAATGGTTTCGATTTCGGCATCGGTGTAATCTTCCGAATAGAGGAAATCGAGCCCGAAGTCGGCCAGACGGCAGCCAGCGGCGTGGAAATAGTCGATTCGACGGTCGAGCGCGTCGAACATCGTCTTGAAACTGTTTATCTCAACGCCCGCAACTTCGGCCAGACGGTCGATGTAGGCGTTCCAGGCTTTGGCGTTGGTCACGTCCGAAGCCTTGTCAGGACGCCAGGTGGGCAGAATCTTGGCAGGACAGCCCGACGCGGCTATCTGCTTGTGATATTGTAGATTATCCACAGGGTCGTCGGTGGTGCAGGCCGTTTCAACTTTCATTTTCCGCAACATTCCCCACACGCTGAACTCGTCCGACTTGAGCATTTCCGACGTGCGGTTCCAAATCTCGTCGGCCGATTCGGGATTCAGCAGCGTGTCGATTCCGAAATAGAGTTTCAACTCAAGGTGAGTCCAGTGGTAGAGCGGGTTGCGCAGGGTGTAGGGCACCGTCTGCGCCCACGCGTCGAACTTCTCGCGGTCGGTGGCGTTGCCCGTCACAAACCGCTCATTGATACCGTTGGCCCGCATTGCACGCCACTTGTAATGGTCGCCCGAGAGCCAAATTTGCGCAATATTGTCGAACTTGCGGTTCTCGGCAATCTGCTGCGGAATCAGGTGCGAGTGGTAGTCGATAATCGGCTGATTTTCTGCGAATTCGTGGTAGAGTTCCTGCGCGGTTTTCGTTTTCAGCAGGAAGTTTTCGTTTATAAATGATTTCATTGTGTTTAGTTTTTAGGCATTAGCCACTAGGCATTAGGCACTAGAGTGAGCCGTTATTCTATATTATCCGTTTGATTATTAGTATTTTGCGACTTGTCTTTGTCGGGTTTTATCTTGTTAATCATAGAGTTAAGCATTCGACCAACTTCAGACAATTGAGCAGCCAACATTTGAGTTGTTTCGTTATCAATATAGTTTAGTCGATGTGCCAATTCCACTTGAGTTTCAAGTTCATAGGCAGAGCCCAAGGCAATCTGTAAAAATCGGCAATAGTCTAAAGTCGAATTGCGACCATAACCTTCGGCAATATTCGATGGTATCGACACGGAACTGCGGCGCATCTGCGAAGACAGTCCATATTCTTCTTTTGGCGGGAACGTTTTCAATGCATCGTAAACCATAGTGGTTAAATCCATAGCCTTATTCCAGACTTGCAAATCTTTATATGATTTTATTGTAGTACCCATAATCAATTATTTTGTCTTTTAACTAATGCCTAGTGCCTGTTGCCTAATCTAATGCCTAGTGCCAAATGCCTAGTGCCTAATCCTTAACTATCGGTTTATACTTCGGCACAAGCACCTTCATAATTGTCCACGCCAGCAGATAGGCCACGGCGCAGTAGCAGAACACAATCATATAGCCCGCGGGCTTGCCAGTGGCGCCGAAGAAGGTGAACGCGTCGCCAAGTTCTTCGGCGTGGGTGAACAACATTCCCGAGCCCTTATTGATTGCAAATGAGCACAATCCGCCGAACATTGTGCCAATGCCAGTGATGGTGGCAATGGCCGATTTCGGGAACATATCGCCGATGGTTGAGTAAAGATTTGCCGACCAGGCCTGATGCCCCGCGCCAGCCAGGCCGATGATAATGCACGGCCACCAAACCGATGTTCCAGCCAGCGGCTGCGCAAACATTGCAAACACAGGCAGGAAGGCAAAAATCAGCATTGCGCGCATACGGCCCGTGTAGGGGTGCATACCCATTCTCTCAACAAACAGTTTTGGCAGGTATCCGCCAAAGATAGATACCACAGTTACAATCAGATAGAGTATAAAGATGAGCAGTTGCCCCATTCCTGATGACGACGGATGGCCCAGTTCAGAGAAGTAGGCGGGTGCCCAGAACAAGAAGAACCACCAAACACCGTCGGTCATTAGTTTGCCGACGATAAATGCCCACGTCTGACGGTATTTGAAGCAGTCGAGAATCGAGAATTTGGCTTCTTCGGTCGCGGCTTTTGTTTCGGATTTTTCTGTTGTTTCTTCTTTATCTGATTCAATATAAGCAAGTTCGGCGCTGTTCACAAATCGGCTTTGAGCGGGTGCCGAATAAAGGAACAGCCACGCGCCAGCCCAAATAAAGCCGATGGCACCAATGATGATGAACGCCATTTCCCAGCCCATATTCTTGGCCAGAATGGGGATGGTGAGCGGTGCGGCAAGCGCGCCAACCGATGCGCCCGCGTTGAAGATTGATGTGGCATAGGCGCGGTCCTTTTTCGGGAAGTACTCGGCCGTGACCTTGATGGCCGCAGGGAAGTTGCCCGACTCGCCAGTGGCAAGAATTATGCGGCAGGCAAGGAATAGCCAAACGCTTATGGTTGAAATTGTTAGAGCAAGTTCCGAGCCTTTGGTCACGGCACGCAGCGCTTCAATGTCGGCAATGCCCGTGAGCCGCATTGTGGCCCAGCCGCAAGCCGCGTGCAGGCAGGCTCCAAACGACCAAATCACAATCGCCCAGATGTAGCCCTTTTTGGTGCCCATCCAGTCGATGAACTTGCCCGCGAACAGCGAAATAAATGCGTAGAAGATTGAGAATGTGGCGGTTATGTTGCCATAATCGTTGTCATTCCAGTGGAAGTCGAGAGCGATAAAGTCCTTCCACGTGAGTGAAAGCACCTGACGGTCAAGGTAGTTGACCGTGGTAGCCAAAAAGAGCAGGCCGCATATCGCCCAACGGAAACTGCTCATTTTCTGATTGGTGGTCATAATTGTTTAAAGTTTAGTGTTTAGTGTTAAAAGTTTAGAAGTTTAGATGTTCAGTGTTTAACAAGTTTAATGTTTGCGTCTGTGTTTAGCATTGCATACGTGTTCATTTACAGATTGCGAAAGTAAGACAAATTTCGGTTTGTGCAACTTTTAATGCAATCGGTTTCATAAAATGTTTTTGAGATATTTTCCGCCTTCTCTTTGCCCATTATCATTATTGTTCGAAGTCCGTAACACATATCATAAAAAAACTTATTTTTGCAGCTACTATGAAATTTATACTAAATAATAATGTGGCTCATCCATGTGATTATTTCAGGTTGGTTGACAGTTTTGTTTATGCAAGACTAAATGGTTGTTTTGCATAATATTATAGCGGAATTATAGCGGAAAGTAATAAATAAAACATACAATTTAAAAGTTGCGCACGACACGGATTCAGTGTATCAGTTATATGAAAAAAGTATTTTTATCAATGCTAATGAGCTTGTTTGTGAGCTTCAGTATGGCGCAAAATGTACCTTACGAGTACACTATTACTGACAACGTGGCCCACACAGTCAGCATTCACAGGTACAAAGGCGATGAAACAAGCATCGAAGTTCCATCAAACATCAATATCAATGGAACCGATTACACGGTTACCGCGATTGATACAGCCTACCTGAGTTTCAGCCCGCTGATGACGGTTACTGTGCCAAGCACTATCACCGAAATTGCTTATGATGCTTTCTTGGGTGTGAAAAATGTTATCTATTCGGGTACGGCAACAGGCAAACCATGGGGCGCCAATGTTGTGAACGGCGTGGTTGACGGCGATTATATCTATACAGACAATTATAAATATTATCTTGCTGCCTACATTGGCACCGATACTCTTGCTAGAATTCCTGATAATGTGAGTATTATTGGCCGCAAAGCCTTTGCTGACTGTCAAAATGTATCTACGGTGTTAATAACGGCTGTTGACAGCATTGAGAATAGCGCATTTTCAAGTTGCCCGAACCTTAAATATATAATTATGCCTAACTCTGTAGACAAGATTGGCGATTATGCTTTTTACATGTGCAATAGTCTGAAAACGATTAGTGTTCCAAATTCGGTTTTCATTATTGGCAATAATGCATTTAAAGGTGTAAAGAATGTAGTTTACACAGGTAGCGCTACCGGTAGCCCGTGGGGGGCAATGGTAGTGAATGGTGTGGTTGACGGTGATTTTGTTTATGCTGATGCCGAAAAAGAAAACCTTGTTGCCTACGCAGGCAACAGTGCCAATGTTGAAATTCCTGAAAGCGTCAAAAATATTAGAAAATCGGCTTTCGAACGTAATGAAACCATTCAGACGGTAACAATGACAGGTCCGGTAGTCAGTATCGGTGAGTCGGCTTTCGCTTATACCAATCTGTCATCGATTAATATCCCCAATACGGTTGAAAGCATTGGTTTTGCGGCATTTTCGGGTTGCAGCAGTCTTGGAACCATCACAATTCCTAATTCGGTTTCAACCATAGATATGTCGGCATTCAATGGGTGCGGTAGTCTAACAATCTATTGTGATTTCGCTTCGAAACCTGACGGGTGGAACGATAATTGGAATCCGTCGTGGAATCCGTGTCCGGTTGTGTGGCTCAAGTCGCCGGCAAGTTTATTCGACTGCACAATCAACGAGAGCGCCCAAACAGTCGGTATTCGAAAATATAATGGTAATGAAAAAGATGTAGTGATTCCGAGCGTTATCAGCATCAATGGTACTGACTACACAGTTACATCAATTGACACAGCCATCAGATATAATTTGAATTCGGTGACTGTACCAAACACTGTTACAAGTATTTACCAAGATGCTTTCTATGGCGTGAAAAATGTTGTCTATTCAGGTTCGGCAACAGGTAGCCCGTGGGGCGCTTTGGTTGCCAATGGCGTGGTTGACGGCGATTATATTTATACAGACAGTTATAAATATTATCTTGCTGCCTACGTGGGCACCGACACTCTTGCTAGAATTCCTGATAATGTGCGTATTATTGGCCGCCAAGCCTTTGCTAACAGTCAAAATGTATCCACGGTGTTAATGACGGCTGTTGACAGCATTGAGAATAGCGCATTTTCAAGTTGCTCGAACCTTAAATATGTAATTATATCTAACTCTGTAGACAAGATTGGCGATTATGCGTTCGGGTGGTGCAGCAGCCTTAAGAGAGTCACCATTCCGACTTCGGTCTTTAGTATGGGCAGTAATGTGTTCACCGGGTGCAGCAATCTGACAATTCGCTGCGACGCAGCTTCTAAACCTGCAAGTTGGCCTGACAATTGGGTTGCATCGTGGAATCCGTGCCAAGTTGTGTGGAACACACCCGCACCGATAAAATACACACTGACAGTTTTAACCAACAATGCTGAATTCGGCACGGTTACCGGCAGCGGCACATATGATTCTGGCGACACCATTGTGGTTACAGCCACGCCTAAAGAAGGCTATGCTTTTGAATGCTGGGACAATGGCAGTATACAGGCCACCTACAGAGTCGGAATCTGGAAGGATATGACACTGACTGCTTATTTCCGCAAACTTTTCGACCCGAACCGTATTGTCGGGAACATGAAATACACTATTGATACCGTTTCTCATACGGCTGTATTGGCGGGCTACGTTGGTACAATCCACTATGCGAACATTCCTGAAAAAATCACGACCGACAACGTGCAGTACAATGTTACAAGCATTGGTTACAACGCATTCGAAGGCTGCACAAGTCTCGATTCGGTTAAGATACCGGCATTGGTGAAACTTATCTGCAACGATGCTTTTGCCAACTGCACAGGCATTGTGTCGCTGACCGTTCCGAATACTGTCGACAGCATCGGTGGCAACGCATTCCTGAAAGTCAAGAACATTGTTTATCATGGTTCGGCCATTGGCGAGCCTTGGGGTGCGCTGACAGTGAACGGCACATTCGATGGTGATTTCATCTATTCGTCTGATAATCTGACTGTTTACACCGGTACCGATTCGGTGGTCGCCATCCCGGATTCCATCACAAGTATCGGCAACAGTGCATTTGAAGGTTGTACAACTGTTACCGAAGTGGTTATTCCTGAAACAGTTACAGAGATTGGAGACAACGCTTTCTCGGGTTGCGAGAATCTTACATCGGTCAATATTCCGACATCGGTTACAACCATCAACGAAGGTGCGTTTGCCAATTGCTCGAGTCTTGATTCTGTTGCCATTCCGGCATCGGTTACCGAGATTGGCAGCAATGCGTTCAGCAGCTGTACAAGCCTTAACACCATCAATATTCCCAGGTCGGTAACTTCAATTGGCTCAGGTGCTTTCGAAGGCTGCTCAAAGCTCGACACTGTTGTTATTCCCGAGTCGGTTACTGAGATTGGAAGCAATGCCTTCTCGGGTTGCGCCAACCTGTCGTCGGTCAACATTCCAAGTTCGATTGCGAGCATCAACGACGGCGCATTTGCCAACTGCACAAGTCTTGACGCTGTGGTTCTGCCCGAAAACCTTACGGAAATCGGAAACAGTGCCTTTACAAGTTGTACAAGCTTGAGTACCATTGAGATACCCCAAACAGTGGCGAACATCGGCGCGGCAGCGTTTGCCGGTTGCACAAAACTTGATTCGG
Organism: Salinivirgaceae bacterium; assembly: GCA_017527435.1. Classification (GTDB taxonomy): domain Bacteria; phylum Bacteroidota; class Bacteroidia; order Bacteroidales; family SZUA-534; genus RUG13583. Next base: position 404,056 of record JAFXQB010000001.1, on the reverse strand, counting down.
TAGCCATTCCGGTATCGGTGACAGCCATCGGCGATAGCGCGTTCAGTGGCTGCACAAGCCTTACGAGCATAGGAATTCCGACATCGATAACGGCGATTGGTGCAAACACATTCAGCGGTTGTGTCAAACTCGATTCGGTTGCTATTCCGGCATCGGTGACCGAGATTGGCGGCAATGCGTTCAGCGGCTGCGCAAGCCTGTCGACTATCGATATCCCAAGTTCGGTAACGCAGATTGGCGATGGCGCATTTGCCTTCTGCAGTAGCCTAGAAACGGTTCAGATTGGCGAAATGGACAGTGTGAAAAATACTCAAAAATCGAAAACCATCGAAGTTTTGGGTAGCGACGACGTTACCGTCGGCGCGCGTGCTTTCTATGGTTGCGAAGGTCTGAAATCGGTATTTATTCCGCGCAGCGTTACTTTCATTGGCGATTCTGCGTTTGCCGGCTGCAAAGGCCTGACAATCTACTGTGAAGCCGAATCGCAGCCTGCCGGGTGGGCAGAGCATTGGAATCCTGAAAACTGCAAGGTTGTTTGGGGCTACAAGGCTGCTGTTGAAAACGGTGGCGAAGTCACAGCTGTTGCCGAATCGGCTGCCAACGCAGTCAGCATCTACGCTCACCACAACGTTATTGTGATTGAGAATGCCGATGCCGAAATTCTCATCTACAATGCCATGGGTCGTCTTGTCGACCGCAATGTTGACACACCTGTTTACGCAGAGTTCCTGATGAACACCGAAGGCATCTACATTGTAAAAGTTGGCAATGTGGCCAAACGTGTTATGATAAATGAATAAGTAAGACGCGTCGTACGCGGCGAGTCCATATAATTTAAAAGGGTAGGGGTGAAAAGATTTTCGCCCCTACTTTTTTTTCAAATAAAAAAGAGTTTTCACCGCCTGAAACAGGCCGGTTTTTGTCGCAAGAATTTCTGAACCCTGCATTTCGAAAACAAAAAATACTATCTTTACAACGCAACTAATATCAAAAATACAATGAGACAGATAGCCTTAATTTCGCTCTGCGTGGCGCTTTGCGGCAGTTTATTTGCGCAAGAGCCCATTGTCAAGCAGATGTCGAAAGCCGATTTCCTGACAAAAGTGATGAACTACGAAGAGAACCCGACGCAGTGGGTTTATCTTGGCGACAAGCCGTGCATTGTCGATTTTTATGCCGATTGGTGCGGGCCTTGCCGCATAGCGTCGCCTATTCTTGAAGATTTGGCCAATGAGTACAAGGGCCGGATTGATGTTTATAAGGTGAATACCGACCAAGAGCCGGCTCTGTCAGCAGCTTTCGGCATCAAGGGCATTCCGGCGTTTCTGTACTGTCCGCTCAACGGCAAGCCGCAGATGACATCGGGCATTGCGCGGTCGGCCGACGAGACAAAGGCATTCTTCAAGCGGATTATTGAGGAGTTTCTGCTGAAAAAATAGCCTAATCCGCAGCAACCATCACCACCTTGCGGCGGGCGTTCCCAATCACAAAACGGGTTCTGATGACCGATGATGCCTGAAAACATCCCAAAGCCGATGGCAGGATGTTCGTTTTCGGGTTTGTCAGCGGGGGCTGTATATTGCTGTAAATGGTTGAGAATTGCTTCGATAGCCCCGAAAAATACTCATAGGTGTTTGCCGACAGCGAATAGACGCCAACCACCACCGAATCGCCAATGAAGAAAGTGTGCGGAATAGTCATTTTGTAGATGTCGCTCAGGTGAGAATCTTGGTAAAGCCAAAGCGATAGTCCGTCGTTCAGCATGGTGCCGTTTTTCTCAATTTCAACACGATAGAACTGAGCCGAGTCGTTGTTCCGCCTTGTGTAAATCGACACGTAGTAGCCGATGGTGTCGAATATGGTGTAGTTGTCGCGATATTCAACCACCATCGAGTCAATCAGTACCTGCGGTGGCATTTTGTCGATTGAACTGTAATGGTCGCCGTCCACTTCAACGGTAAGCAGATACCGTGTGCCGACGGTGCCGTCTATCTCGGCAGTCCGATAAACGCCGTTGCCTGCACTCTGAAGTTGCGCGGAATTGCCTTGGTCGTCGCGCAGGTAGACGATGGCATCGTTGACGAACTCACAATCGCTGTCGTTTAGAGCGTCAACTGTCCGTGTTACAACAACGGTCGAAACCGAATCGGCATCAGTCACTCGCCCTTCGATGACCACCACGCGCTCGCCGTTGCCAAAGGCATTAAAGTCCGACGGCTCGTAACAGCCTGTGGTAAAAGCCGTTGCAAACGCCACTATCGGCAATAGTATGTTTTTGCGAAACCTGCTCATAATTGACCGCAAATATACATTGGTGAAACGGATAATTAGATAATCGAAGAAATGAAAAGTTGGGAACCCCCATTAGCAGTAATGCGACTGTAGTCTGTGGTCTGAAGTCAGATGTCAAAATAAATCTGTTCAATCTGCGTCATCTGCGTTCTAATAGGACTATTTTTGTAGAAAATTCACACTGATGGGAATTGCATTGCCAAACGATTTTGAAGCGCGGATGCGCGGGCAGTTAGGTGCCGATTACGACCGTTTTGCGGCGGCGCTCGAACAACCTGTGCCGACAAGCATACGGCTCAACCCGCACAAAAACAGTACGTTGGCAGATGCCGAAGATGTTGTTGGGTGGGAACCGCAGGGACGATATCTTGCCGAGCGTCCGGTTTTTACGCTCGATCCGCTGCTGCATGCCGGCGCTTACTACGTGCAGGAAGCAAGTTCGATGTTTGTCGGGCACGCACTGCGGCAAATTGCAGGCAATGAGCCCAACATCCGCATTCTCGACCTTTGCGCCGCACCCGGTGGCAAAAGCACGCATTATACATCGCTCATTGGTAGTGGCGGACTGCTTGTGAGCAACGAAGTGATTTCGAGCCGTGTTTCCGTGTTGGCCGAAAACCTGACCAAATGGGGCTGCCCCAACGCCATTGTCACCAGCAACGACCCGTCTGACTTCGGCCGACTGACCGGATTTTTCGATGTTGTGGCTGTTGACGCACCGTGCTCGGGCGAAGGAATGTTCCGCCGCGACCAGGTTGCCATTAGCGAGTGGAACACCGCCAATACCCGCATTTGCGCCCAGCGCCAGCAACGCATTGTGGCCGATGTGTGGGACGCGCTCAAACCCGGCGGCTACCTGATTTACAGCACCTGCACCTTCTGCCCCGATGAAGACGAGAACAATATGGCGTGGATAAAATCGACGTTTGCGGCCGAGCCTGTCGAAATCAGCATTGCACCCGAATGGGGCATTACACCGATTGAGAAAGACGGCTGCACCGGCTACCGCTTCATTCAGCACCTGACGCGCGGCGAAGGATTTTTCTGCTGCGTCTTCCGCAAAACCGACGGCAGCACAGCAACGTCTAAAAAACTGAAAACCAAACTCTCACCCGTCCCCAAAAAGTTGGTTCAGCGCCTGAACGAGATGACCGACGGCACCGCTTTCGACTACTACCTGCGGAACGACACCGCCATTGCCGTGCCGCAAGCCATTGCCACCGACGTGCTGACTGTGGCCGACAACCTGAATGTCAGAAAGATGGGGATAGCCGTAGCTCATTTGTTTGGCGACAAATTGGCGCCCGAGCACGATTTGGCTTTGTCGTGGGCGCTCAACCGGCAGGCATTTAATGCTGTGGAACTTTCGCAGCAAGATGCCTTGCGCTATCTGCACCGCGACAATGTCTTTGTTGCCGACGCACCAGCAGGTTTCAACCTTGTAACTTTCAATGGTTTACCACTCGGCTGGATAAAAAACATTGGCAACCGCTGGAACAATCTTTATCCGCAGAATTGGAAAATCAGGATGAATGTGGAATAAAAAAAGCCAACCCGCAAGGGCTGGCTTCTTTCGTTTATGCTGCTAAAACGTTAAGCGATAGCGATTTGGCGCATTGGTTTTGGTTTAGCTTCTTCGCGTTTCGGAATTTCAACGTTCAGGATGCCGTTGTCGTACTTAGCCGAAATCTTGTCGCCATTGGCGGCTTCAGGCAGCGTGAACGAGCGGCTGAACGATTGATAACTATACTCGTGGCGTGTGAAGCGCTCACCTTCTTTGGTCTCATTCTCAACCTTTTTCTCTGACGAGATGGTCAGAACATTGTGGTCGAGAGCAATCTTGAAGTCCTTTTTGTCGAACCCAGGAACGGCCATTTCAACATTGAACGCGTCGGCGTTCTCTTTAATGTTCACTGAAGGCACCGTGGTGTTGGTTTCAGAGTAATTGCGGTTCGACCAGTCAAACAGGTCAGTGTCAAACAGTTGGTCGAACAACGACGGATAATTGTTAAATCTTGCGAGTGTCATAGTTCAAATCCTCCATTTATTTGTTAGACATTAATTTTCAATATTTTAAGCGATAGCGATTTGGCGCATTGGTTTCGGTTTGGCTTCTTCGCGTTTCGGAATCTCAACGTTCAGGATGCCGTTCTCATATTTGGCCGAAATCTTGTCGCCGTTGGCAGCCTCAGGCAGCGTGAACGAGCGGCTGAACGACTGATAGCTGAACTCGCGGCGGGTGAAATGCTCGCCGTTTTTGTGCTCATTCTCAATCTTTTTCTCCGACGAGATGGTCAGAACGTTGTGGTCGAGAGCAATCTTGAAGTCCTTTTTGTCGAACCCCGGAACAGCCATTTCAACGTTGAACGCGTCGGCGTTCTCTTTAATGTTCACTGAAGGCACTGTGGTGTTGGTTTCAGAGTAGTTGCGGTTTGCCCAATCAAACAAATCGGTGTCGAAGAATGGGTCGAATACCGACGGTTGGTAATTGTTAAATCTTGCGAGTTTCATAATCAAATCCTCCATATTTTAGTTTTACATTGTTTCTAAATCGAAAACGCCCATACATTTTCAACTTTTGTGCCAATACCCGAAAGTGGAATTATTGTCCACTTTTTGCCATATTTTTTACTGACAAATTGGCTTGTATGGTATGTTTGCTGTTATAATATTATTGATTTATAGAATTTTATAGTTTTATATTTGTGTGTCATTTTGTCTGAAATGTTAATGACAGTCTTGCGATGTCGTTTTTTTTCAGAGGAAATAGGCAAACAATAAAAAGCATTGCGGCTGCGTATATTATTGTGTGCCAAAAATTCCCAACAATGACGGAAAATTGATGGCGGTTTAATTAATTATTATAGTTTTGCAGCGGCTTTCGGGGGAATCCGGGCCATACAAAAAATAAACGGATGAAAAGACTATCATTATTTGTATTGCTATTTGTTTCAGCAATTTCGGCTGCAAGCGCGCAGACTGAAGAATACATAACATTGGGTATCAATGGTGGTGTTCTGCACAACATCAATGGTTACAAAACTGATACCAACTACTATGGTAACATATTCAAGAACGGAATACCTGGCTACAATGTTGCTGTCGACCTTGGCATTCGTACATCGGCTAAAACTCGTTTCCGCATAGAAATCGAGCACGAAGAGTTTCATTATAAGGCATTGTGGGACACTGCAAAAATGACTTACAAAATCAAAAGCAAAATCTACGAAACCCGCGCCAAAATATGGAATATGGGTGTGAACTTTAGGTTCGACTATCTGTTGAGCGAGAGCGAAAAATGGAAGATTTTTGTATCGCCCGGTTTGTTGTGGGAATTCAATATTGCCCGTGAGTCGAAAAACCTTAAGGTGAAATATGAGAATCCGCTTGAGCACTACATTCGCCCAAGGAGCTACTATAACTACAATGAAATTGCATACGAGAATCCTAACCATATTTTGGGCGGTAATGTGCAGTTGCTTTGCAAATATAAAATTGCCAAGCATGTGGCATTGACACTCACACCGGAATACTACATCTATTTTCGCGGGATGGTCAAAACCAACTATGGGAAACCATATATGCGCATGACTCTGAATGGCGGTCTTGAGTTTAACTTCTAAACACCAATGACGCAACATAAAGGCCTGTCGTATTCCGACGGGCTTTTTTTATGCATACGAGACATTGTGAAAACTATGATTTGAGTGATAGTTGGTCGTTGATGGTCGGCAGCGTAACTTTCTCGACTATTTTGGTCTATTCACCGATTCACAGGCTCGGTTTTTCCGCGATTTAATACTTACTTTTGCAAAAACAACACGAACAATGTCTTTGCGGAAATTGATATTGCTGCTACTTTGTCTTTGCCCGATGCTTCTGTCGGCTCAACGACGTGGTGCGCGACGTCCGGTCCGTGAGAGTTGGGACCGAGAGTTGATAAACAACTATTTTCGGCAAAATCGTCCAGCCAATATCATTGACTCTGCTTTTTATGAAGCCTACCGATACTTGAACTATCAGTTGCCCGCCGATACTGCCAGACATAACTTTTCTGATTTTGTAAAGCTTGTCGACAACAATCGACCTGAAATTGAGCTGGCTTGGATGCGTGCTTTCTATGACACGGTGCGGGTGCGCAATGAGAGATTTGAGCGCGAGATGACCGATAATCGTGTGAAATGGCACTTGCGGCGTACGCTGGATACGATGGATGTGTCAACTGCCGACTCTGTTTTCAGCGAGATTCTCGACCTTGTATCGGACAATAGCGTTAACTACGACAGTTTGGTGTCCATCACCACGCCATACACCGATACGTTGGTAAAAGCCATTCGCAAGAATCTTTCCGATATCAGAAAAATGCCGGTACTCAGTCAGATACGGCGATTGCGTAATGACACAACAACCTTTTATCTAGTCAATTTGAACGGCGACTCACTGCGGTTCCGTCTTTTCAATGGCAGTCCGCGTGTTATCCGCACAACAATTAAAGATCTTGCCGGAAATGATGAGCCGGTACTCATCCGCGACATCCACCGCAACTCGTTTCGCCTGCTTATCAACGATTCACCCGAAATAGTAGAGACCGATGATATTGAGAAAACCCGCCAGCTGCTGCTTGATATTCTCTCTGAAGTACGGAATCGTCAGTTGGTTCGCGTTGCGCTTCAGCAGCCGGAAGACCCGAAGTACTGGCGGTTGGGCGGAAAAATAGCCATCGATGCCACACAAATGGCTCTGCACAATTGGATCAAGGGCGGTGAGAATACCATAACATTGTTGTCGACTGTCGAACTATATGCCAACTACAAACGTGGACCGCACTTGTGGGAAAACAAGGGCGTGTTTAAATATGGCGCAATCCGTCAAGGCAAAAAAACGATGCGTACAAACGAAGACAAAATCAATATCACATCGAACTATGGCTACCGAGCCTTCAAGAAATTCTACTATAGCGCGCAGCTTGAATTTAAATCGCAGTTCGGCCCCATTTACGAGTACAACGGCAATGTCAAAACACGGCTCGCATCGCGGTTTATGGCACCGGCCACACTCACAGTTGGCGCAGGTCTTGAGTATAAACCCAATGAGCACAACAGCATAACGGTGTCGCCGCTTACATCAAAAAACACCTTTGTCGTGAGCGATTCAGTGAGTCACTCACGTTACAATGTTGATGATGACCGATACGTGCGTAGTGAGACAGGCCTTTATCTTAAATGGGTGTATAAGAACAGGTTTTGGAAAAATATCGAAGTAAATTCTGTGGCGGAATTTTTCTCGAACTACTTTCATAAGCCGCAAAATGTCGATGTGGACTGGAACCTTGAGATGGTTTTCCCCATCAACTACAATGTTCGTGCAACCATCACCACCGAAATGATTTACGATGATGATCAGGAAATTCCGGTTAAGGATGATGAAGGAAAGCAGATTGGCACGACCAAAGGATTGCAGTTCAAAGAGTTGCTCAAACTTGGCATTATTTTCAGATTCTGATCACTCTTTTCTTTTTCCGTAATAATACCGCCCCTTTCCAACCGACTGTTTTCCATACTCGATGGCCGTTTGCGGGCAGCGGTGCAGGCAACTCAAGCATTGCGTGCAGTTGTTGGCCCATACGGGGCGGCCGTTTTCAAGCCTGATGTTGTGGGTTGGGCAGTTTTTGACGCAGATGCCGCAGCCGATGCATTTGTCGGTATAGTAGAACGGCTTGCTGCTCATCTTAAACTTGCAGAAAAGCGGATAGATGATGCGCGATTTCAGAAACTGCTGACCTTTTTGCAGATAGCAGTTGATGGGTGAGTCCGACTCAATGGCCGCCATAATTCTATCGAGAGTGCCGACGGCTTCGCTTATCTTTTTCTGTTCAAGTTCGGCGGGGTCAGTGTCGAAGCCGGGGAATACCACGTAGGTATTGGGCATTTGCACCGAGTAGATGTGGCGGCACGGCCAGCCCTTGCGGCGGAAAAGTTTCAGCAACATTCGGTTTGTCAGTCCGCAGTCGTCGCCACAAGTCAGAATGCAGTATATCAGGTTGCTGCTGTAGTTTTCGATTTTCATTCGGCTGATGAATTTGCGCACAATCCATGGAATACCCCACGAGTGAACGGGAAACACAAATCCCAATCGTTCGTCTTCCGTAAGGCTGAAATTCAGACTGTTACCGCTTACCACTGCGTCGGCCATATCGGTCAGGCGACTGTCGCGAAAGCGTGCCGAAACTGTTTGCGCAACCCACATTGAGTTGCCCGTTCCCGAAAAATAGCAAATCATTCTATGCTGAAAATGAGTGGTTTGCGCGCTTAAATCATATCAATGTTACGCTCAAGGCAGTTGTCCACAATCTGTTTGTGCAGCACGTTGTAATCGTCGTACGACACGCCCATAATGTCATAAACTTTGGTTTTGCTCGAGTAGTCGGTCGTGATTTTGATGTGCTCGCGGGTGATTTCGATTTTCTCGATGTCTTCCCAACAGAATTTGTGACGCGGAATGAACCAGTGGTTTTTTATTTTCACCGAACTTTCTGACAGGCGGATGAATTTCTTTGCGAAATTCGGCATATGCCTGAAAGAGAAGATGAAAGCCGTTGCACCAACAAGTGCGTTCACCACGCCGCTAGCCAGCGCCGCATAGTTGCCCGCACTTTGGGTCAGACACCAGGCACCCACACCGCAGATGCTGATTCCCAAACACATTGTCACCACACGTGTTTTCGGCGATAGCACGTGATGAATGTAATTCAAGTTTACGTAAAGAAGTTCTTTTGCCATAGTTTATAATTTTAAAGTTCTTATTTTTCAATTATTTAGTTCTCTGATTTTATCTCTCGTCAGTTTGCCGCTTTCGCGAAGGTCGGCGTCGGTCCAGTTGCCTGTGTTGCTTGCCGTCGGCAGCAGCATTGAGCACGTTTCCTCTTTCGACGAAATTGACCACGTTACCCAACTTATCTTATTGGTTTCGCACCAGTTAAGCCAAGTGTTCCACTCGTCAAGGTCGATTACACCGTTGCCGTTGGCCTCGCAGCAGGCCGATTCCGAAACAAATATTGGCAGACCTGTTGCCAGCGCACTGTCGCAGCGGTTTCGCAGGCTATCTTTGTGGGTGGCGGCGTAAAAGTGCATTGTGTACATAATGTTCTCGCGGTCGCGTATCGGGTTGTCTGCCACAAGGTTAAGGTCTTGGTCCCAATGCGGGCTGCCCACCAGAATCACGTTTTGGCTATGTGTGCGGATGGTGTCGATAATCTGCTCGGCATAGTCGCGCACAGCGTCCCACGGTTGGAAAACAGGCTCGTTGTAAATTTCCCAAATAATGTTTGGGCAGTTGGCGTATTTGGTGGCTATTGTGCCGAAAAACTGTTTCGCTTCGGCGGTATGGATTCCGTGCGCGTGCCAGTCAACTATTACGTAAATGCCTGATTTTATGGCGCCTTTAATCACCGATTCAATCAGTTTTACCGATTTGTCGGGGTTGTGAAGATATGAGCCCCACGGCTCAACGCCCATTGCCGCCCGCACCACCGAGCAGTGCCAGTCGTTTTTGAGCCAACCGACGCTTTCGGCGTTGTAATATTGCGACCACCAGTTCGACCAGCCGTAACTCACGCCACGCAGCACAACGGTGTCGCCATTGACGTTGGTCAGAAATTTTCCATTCACGGCAAGTGGTTGGCACATAGGCGTTTGCGGTTGCTTGACGCACCCTGTCAGTATTGCGGTCAAGCCGATGATTGCCAATATTTTGCCAGTCAATCTCATTTCTTCGCCGATGGTTTATTGGTGTCCGAAGCGGGTTTTGCGTCGGTTTTCGGTTTCCTGAAAAAGAACAGCCAAACGCCCAGCGCGATGAACGGCAAACTCAACAGTTGCCCCATATCGAGCGCCATTGCCTCTTCAAACTCTTCCTGCACTTCCTTGCCGAACTCAATGAAGAATCGCGCCGAGAAGACGAGAATCAGGAACAGTCCGAAAATCTTGCCGTTGACAAGGCTGCCGAAATTCTTGTGGTAGTACCACAGCAGAACGCCGAAAATTATCAGGTAGCAGATGGCCTCGTAGAGTTGCGACGGGTGTCGCGGCAGCATATCAACTCGTTGAAACACAATGCCCCAGTCGCTTTGTGTGGGCTGCCCAACAATTTCTGAATTCATAAAATTGCCGAAGCGGATAAACACGCCGACCAGCGGAACGGGCATTACCAGACGGTCGGCAATCCAAAGGTATTCAACCTTGTAACGGCGGCAGAAAAAGTATAGCGCCGCCAGAATGCCGATGGCACCGCCGTGGCTTGCAAGTCCTTGATAGCCAATAAATTTCCAACTGCCGTCGGCCATTTGTTTTATCGGCAGCAGCATTTCGGTAATGTGGTGCAGATAGTAGCCAGGCTCGTAGAACAGGCAGTGGCCCACACGCGCGCCAATTATCAGGCCGATAATGATGAACCACGTGAACTTGTCGATGAACTCGCGCGGCTTGCCCTCGCGCATTACCAACTTGTTGATAATGAAGTAGGCAGCCACCAATCCAGCCACATACAGAATTGAGTAGTAGCGGAAATCAATGTTGCCGATTGAAAACCAAATCGGGTCGGGATTCCAGATGATTGACAAAAGAGTCATTCGGTGTTGTTTGTGTGTTATCTATCAGAGTTTCAGTTTTTTCTTAATGCTCGACGGAACGGCGTTCTTGTGCACAATCACGGTCAGCGTCTTGTAGCGGTAGAAATTTTCCGACATATAAACGTATCCGTCGAACGGGTTTGTGGTGTCCCACGAGTTTTTCACCTTGAAGTAGCGAGTACCGTTTTTGTCTGTCAAATAGCCAGTTATGTGCATTCCGTGGTCGTCGGTGGTCTCAAAATTATCGAAAGCCGCCTGACGCATTTCTGCGGTGATGGCCTTTTCGGGCACCACTTCGTTGAACAGTTTCGATTTTTTCTTCTTGCCGTCCTGATTGAATCTCTTGCGGTCGGTGCCCTGCATATCTTCCTCGCTCAAGTCGGGCACAATGGCGATTCCGTCGTTCCAAGAGAATCCTTTTTCCGAAACGTCGCCGCCCCAGAGCACGGTGTAGCCGTTGTCAAGAGCGCTGAACGCGATGTCGGTCAGTTCGTCGAGCGACACATTGTAAACCTCGCCCAGTTCCCAGTTGTCCTCAACTTCCATTATGAACCGCGAGTAAAGCGGGTGGTGCGTGAGCGATGTAAACTCGATGTAATCTTCCGATTTGATTCCCAACTTGTCGCGGAATTCAATCGGGGTGTATTTTTTGCCCTCATATTCAAACGATTCGGGAATCTCGCCAAGGTAGGCGGTCAGAATGCCGTCGAAACCCGAAAGCCACGCGGTCGAGAGTTTCCCGTTCGGATTCTCGATGATGGCCTCGATGTAAGCCTTCAGCGCAGCGTCCATTTCGTTGTTCATATGCTTGTCCGCCCCGTAGTTGAGCCCGTTGTAGGCCGATTGCGGAACAATTCCGTACTCGCTGATGCGGTTGAAAACGTTGCAGCCTTCAGCGCCCGCGCCGAATTTCTTCGAGCCGTTCCAGCGCACATAGTCGATGGCGCGGTTGTGGTAGTCGCGGTTCACAATGAACATTTCGGCCAGGTCGTACTCGCCTTTTTTCTCGCGCAGCAGTTCCGACTCAATGAACGAAAGTCCCGAAAACGACCAGCAAGTACCTGATTTATACTGATTTTTGACCGAAGTTGTCGGCAGGTCAACCTTTATTTCAAAGTTGTAAATCGAGTCGATTTTTGCCTTCTCTTGCGCCGCTGCCTCTGTTGCCCCGATTCCAGCAACCAATGTCAGAGCGGCCGTGGTGTAAAGTTGTAATGGTTTCATTTAGTGATATTTATTGGTTAATTGATGCGTTGTCTATTTTCAAATTAGCGAATTTGCTGTTCTCTTTTTCCCACGCCTTTTTCTGTTCGAGCGCGTCCATTGCCTTCACGCACATAATGCCGCGTTTCTTCATTTCCTTGTTGTGCCCGACGTGCGTTTCGGGAAATGGTTTCTTTCTGAAAATCAGATTGAAAGCCAATCCAATTAAGGCAATTCCGACAATGGCCAAAGTGAGCATTAATGTTGCGAACATAGTTTATGCTTTAAAAATGTTGTTAGGTGTGATGAATTCGATAAAGCGCTTCAGCAGCGACGGCTTTTTGTGACGGCGCGAGTCGGTGTAGTAGCCGTCGCCGTAGTAACTGTTTCCGTAGCCATAACCGTAGCCATAGCCGTACCCGTAACCATAGCCGTATCCGTAGCCATAACCGTATCGGCGGCCGTAGCCGTAACCGCTGTAGCCGTATTTGCCGTTGATTTTGGCGTCGTTGAGCAGAATGTTGTAGTCGGGCACATTCTTGTTTTTGTTCAGGTCGTTCACAATCTCAATCGAGTTCAGGAAACTGTAGCCTTGACGCAGCACGAAAATATTGGTGTCGGCGTATTTCGCCAGCAACATAGCGTCGGCCACCAGTCCAATCGGCGGCGTATCAATAATAATGTAGTCGAACCTTTTTTTCGCTTCCTCAAACAGTCTCGACAGCGCTTCCGACTCAATCAGTTGCGCGGGGTTGGGCGGAACGGGGCCAGGAAGGATTATCCACAGGTTGTCGAACCGCGTTTTCACAATAATGTCGTCGATTGTGCTTTTCCCAATCAGGTAAGTCGATATGCCGACGCTGTTGTCCATTTTGAAAATCTTCTGAATCTGCGGTTTGCGCAGGTCAAGGCCCATTAGCAGCGTTTTCTTGTTGGTCATAGCCAAAACCGATGCCAAGTTGCTCGTGCAGAACGATTTACCCTCGCCGCTGAATGTTGATGTAACAAGAATTGTTTTCGATTCCTTGTCGGGAACCAGATACTGCACGTTGGTTTTTATGGTGCGGAACGATTCTGAAATCACCGACCGCGGATTGTCGAAAATCACAAGGTCGTTGTCTTCAGGGTTATGCCCGACGATACCGATGATTGGCGTTTTGGTCCGTTTCTCAACGTCCTCGCGGCTGCGGATTCGGTTGTTGAAGAAATTCACCAGCACCAGAATGCCGATAGGGATAGCCAAGCCTAACAGCAAGGCAACCATATAGTTAAAACTTGTTTTCGGCTTCACGCGGACGGCCATATCGGGGCGGGCGTAGTCGAGCACTTGAGCGTCGGCGGTGTTGGCTGCGCGTTTCAGTCCAGCCTCGGCGCGTTTCTCGAGCAGATAGGTGTAAATCTTGTCGTTGACATTGAACATTCGATTGATATTCATTAACTTACGCTCGTTCGACGGCAGTTTTTCAATCTGTCGGCTGACGTCGTCAATGCGGTTGTCAATGTCTTTGATTGCTATGTTGTTGGTTTTCGACAAGTTAATCACATTTTCCGAAATCAGCAGTTTCAAGCCGTCAATCTGCGATTCAATCAGGTCGAGTTTCGGATTCGACTTCACCGACTGTGCTCTCAATCCCATTGCTTCTTCGTTCAGCGTGTTGAGCCGCATAATGAAGTTTATCAGCAGTTGGTCGCGGATGCCCACCGCCGTCGGCACAATCACGCTTTGAGTGTTCTGTTTATCTTTCAGATAATCAGTGATATAATCGTAGTATTTTTGTTCAACAAGCAGTTCGGCCTTTTGCGTGTTCAGTTCCTCATATTGCTTGTAGAGCAACTGTCCTTCCTGCGTGATGTTGATAATCATATTTTTGGTGCGGAAGTCCTGCAAATGACCGCCAGTAACGTCGAGCGAGTCCATTACCGTCTCAATCTGCTCGTCGATGAAGGCGATGGTGCTTGCCACCACGTCGTTTTTCTTGTTCAGGCCGTAGCGGATGTAAACTTCGGTCAGTTTGTTCAGGTAGTCGCACACTTCGTCGGGCATAAAGCCTGTCGCGGTCAGAATCAGAATGGTGCTTTTTTGGTCCGACTGCTCAATCGACACGCCGTTGCGGTATTTGTTCACCAGGGCGCTGTGGCTGTTGATGGTCACGTCGTACTCGCCAGGATTCTCGTCGTAGAAGCGTTCGGGGTTGCGAATCAGCACTTTAAACTTAAAATCTTCGTTCTCAAACGTGTCGCCGAAATGCACCACCGTGTCAATCTTGCGCGGTTCGTAGTTCGATGTGTACTCGCACCGCAGCCGATATTTTTGGTCCGATAAAATCTTGATGTTCAGCGGAATATTGTAGCCTTGCGCGTGCGATGTGTCGGCAATCAGGTTCAGTTGGTCGGGCAGATAGCGCTGAATGGTGTGGATGCGCCCGTGGCGGTGGTAACTCACGCCAAAGTCGAGTTCCGAAATCACTTCGTCGTTAATCAGATACGATTTCAGAATACCAATCTGATTTTGAATGTTCACGCCAGTGTTGAGCGTGTTCATAGTCTGAATGATGTCTTTGGCGTCCACGCGGTTCGATTTTTTGTCTTCTTCGTTCACCAAAATCGTCGAACTGACTCTGAAAACAGGTGTGGTATAGCGGTTTACCAAATATGCGACGCAAAGGCTCAAAAAGCACGAAATGACAAACCACTGCCAGTTGGCCAGTCCAATCATTAAGTACCGCTTGATGTCGGCGCCGTTGTCTTCTTGTTGATTTATAGAGTTTTGCTTGTTATCCATAGCCGATTATTTTTTCAGATAACTGATGTACAGAATGAGTGTGGCGGTAACCGACAGCGACGACAGAATCACGCTCAACAGCGGCGAGTTGGCTGCAACGGTCTTCGAGCGTGTCGGTTTCACATAAATGACGTCGTTCGGCTTGAGCCAGAAGTACGGGTTGGATACAAAGTCGGACCGTAGCAGGTTAAGTGTCTCTGCTTTAGTATTATCCGCTTCTTTCCGCAAAATAATGACGCGCTGACGGTCGGCGTTCGGCGTGCAGTCGCCAGCCATACCCAGAGCGTCGAACAGGTTCACTTCGCGCTGCGTGAAGGTGTAGGTTCCAGGCCGCGCCACTTCGCCCAGCACGGTAATGTCGTAGTTCAGCAGCCTGACTGCCACCACCACATTCGCGATATATTCGTCTATCTTGCTTTGAATCAGGTCTCTTGCTTCGTTCAGTGTCAGTCCAGCCAACTTCACGTCGCCAATCATTGGAAACTTGATATTTCCTTCAGGGTCAATCATATAGCCTTGCAATGCAAGAAATTCGCGGGTCGAGCCCATACGGTCGTCGCGGTAGTAGATGCCCAAAT
The DNA here is from genome assembly GCA_017527435.1 of Salinivirgaceae bacterium. Taxonomy (GTDB): domain Bacteria; phylum Bacteroidota; class Bacteroidia; order Bacteroidales; family SZUA-534; genus RUG13583. The sequence continues at coordinate 388,575 of JAFXQB010000001.1, read as the reverse complement.
CGCTGATGTTGGCGCCTATCAGATTGATATACAGATTATCGCCCGTCCGCAGAACAATTTCCTGATTTTTCGATGTGGTAATGGTGTCCGAAGCGTTCTCGTACTTGTCCTGAATGTAAACGAGATTTTTATATTTCACGCAACAGCCTGACAATATGGTGGTTATCAAGGCAAATGTTGCAAAAAGTAATATTCGTCGCACGTTTTTAAATTCTATAGTTAACTTACAAAGATACAATTTCTTTTGTTCGGTAAAGTGCGCGAAGGTGGCTTATTTGCAAGTTTTCAAACTTTTTTGTCGATGAACTGTAAATCGTTGGTGAACAGAATTTTGTTTATCGCTTCATTCAGTGCGCTTGCCACTTTGTGAATGTAGCGGTGGTTTCGGTAGCCCGACACCCATTGCAGCCCTTTGGCGGTGCTGAACAGAAAAATCTCGTCGGCTTCGTTCAGGTCTTCCTGCATTATAAGCGCTTCATTGTCAAGGTGGTAACCTGCTATTTCGGCGGCTTTGGCGAGCAGGTCGCGCATAACGTCAAGGCGCGCGCCAATTTCGAGCGGCGGGGTTAGGATTTTGCTGTTTTGCACCGCGGCCACCATTGTGTCGGTTGCGCTCACAATGAATCCCATATCGGTCAAGAGCAGCATATCGTCGAGTTTGCGGCGGACGGCTGCGGCCTTGGCCATACCGTTTACAAGTTGGCAGAATTGGTTGAGTTGGTACGGGCTGTGAACGGTGACGTAGGCTTCGTCGAAAACGTCGATGAACAGCCCCTTGCGGTTCAGTTCGTAGGGCCCGTCGCCAGCCATTTGGCTGCTGATGACAACGTCGGTTTGGTTTGTGGCGGCATTCCGCATAAGCGTAACTCGCACATTTGCAGCCTGAAACAGTTTGTTCCTAGTGAGCAGACCAGCAATCTGCGTCGATAGGAAATGCTCGTCAAGGTAGGTGGGCAGGTCAAAGTTCAGCAGCCGCGCGTTTTGAGCCAGAATTTTGAAGTGCGGCTCTGCCAGCAAGGGTTTGGCGGCGTTTGCACGGATGTCTTCGTTCAGAATGCCGCCTTGCGTTTGCAACTGCCACGGCATTACCGCGAAACGTGCGTCTTCTTCTTTGATAAATTCCTGATTCAGTGAAATATACATTTCCGTTCGGTTTTGCGGTTCATTCGTCGCCCATTGCTTTCAGACAATTGTCGATGGCGGTGAGCAAATTGCTGTTTTTGTCCATTTTAAATCCGCGCACGCCAGCGTTTTCGGCGGTCAGCACGTCGTTGTCGCGGTCGCCCAGCATAAACGATTTGGCAGGGTCGATGTCGAACCGCGCCAATGCCTTTTCAATCATTAGCGGCTGCGGCTTGCGGCAAAGGCAGTTGCCTGCTTCGGGGTGATGCGGACAGTAGTATATCTCGGTGATTTTCACGCCGTTGGCCGCCATTGTGTCGATGAATTTCTGATGAACGGCGTCGGTGTCGTCGGTGGTGAACTGCCCGCGGGCGATTCCGCCTTGATTCGATATTATAATTATCAGATAACCAAGCCGATGCACTTTCTTCAGTCCTTCAATCACGCCAGGGCAAAGCACAAAATCGTCGGGGCGGAAAACGTAGTAATGCCCTGTGTCGTCGTTGATTACGCCGTCGCGGTCGAAAAATGCGGCTTTGTTTTTTTCTGCCATTACTGAAAAATTTTCTCAATGAACCGTCCAATCATATCGGGCCTGAAAATCAGCGGATAAACGAATCCGAACACGGCGCCGTAGAAGTGCGCGTCGTGCGCCACGTTGTCCATTCCGCGCTTGCCCATAAAATAGGAATAGGCCAGGTAGAGTATGCCGAAAAGCACGCCAGGAATGGGTATCACGCCGAAAAACAGAATCTTGCCCAGCGGGTCGAACAGAATGCAGGCGAATGTCACGGCCGCCACACCACCCGATGCGCCGATGGCACTGTAGTTGTAGTTATCTTTCTGTTTGATAAGCGAATATATGCACGCGGCAACTATTCCGCCAAAGTAAAGCCCCAGAAAGAGCAGCGTGCCGTTTTGCGCGAAAAGCATTTGAAAATAGTAGATTGCAACGTCGGCAAACGAATAGAAAACCAGCATATTGACAATCAGGTGCGTCCAGTCGGCGTGCAGAAATGCGTGAGTCACAAGCCGATACCACTGATTGCGGTGGATAATCTGATAAGGGTTGAAGTCGTACTTGAACAATAGTTCAGGCCGCCTGAATGCGGTGTACGACACAAGGAATGTTACCGCAACTATCAGTAAAGTCATTGATTGTCAGTTTTTTGGACAAAACTCGAACGGAATGCTCAAAATCGATGCGAAATCGAGCCCCAAACGCAGCATATCTTCGTCAATCTTCTCGTACGACCACTCAATCGACAGGTTGCGGCCCGATTTGTAGAGTTTGTCGAGTTGCGTCATAATCTCGAAAACCAGATGGTGCGACGCCGAACTCAAATACTTGAAAAAGAACTTGCACTGACAGTTGTTCAGCGCGCAGTCGGGCGCCTTAATCCACTCAATCACAGGCGTATAGGTCGCCAGCGCGTTTTCGGGCGTTGAGTTTCCGCTGATAATAAAAATCGACAAATCAGAGTCAATCATTACTTCAGGCGTGTCGTCGGTACTATCAAATTTTAAGTAGTTCAAGCGTTTCTATTTTAAATTCGACAAAATCGCCTTGTAAATATCGTAATTTTTCGCACCAAAAAGCACAAATGTCACATTTTTTATCGATGGCATTTCGTTTAGACATTCAACCACCTGACTGACAGCGATTTGTGCGGCTTCTTCGAGCGGATAGCCGTACACGCCCGTGCTGATGGCGGGGAAGGCGATGGTCTGAACGCCGTTTGCCACAGCCACTTCCATTGATTTTCGGTAGCAACTTGCAAGTTTTTCGGGCTCGCCGTTGTTGCCGCCGCGCCAGATTGGCCCCACGGTGTGGATGACGTGCCGTGCGGGCAGATTGTAGCCGCCTGTAATCTTCGCGTCGCCTGTCTCACAGCCATTTAGCGTGATGCACTCGTCGAGCAGTTTCGGTCCCGCCGCCCGATGAATGGCCCCGTCAACGCCGCCACCGCCCAAAAGCGAGTTGTTGGCCGCGTTCACAATGGCGTCCACGGCGAGTTTCGTAATGTCGCCTTCAACAATGCTAATCCGTTCTTTTACAGACATTTCCTTGTTAGATTTTGTTGTAAAAAACCGCGTTCCGATTATCTGATTTTCGCACCGATTTCAGTGTCGAGCGATTTCATAATCTGTTCCATTAAGCGGTCTATCTGCTTGTCGTTGAGTGTTTTCTCTTCGTCCTGAATGATAATGCTGATGGCGTACGATTTTTTGCCGTCGGCAATCTTGTCGCCTTCGTACACGTCGAACAGCGACACGCTCTTAATCAGGCGTTTATCGGCTTTCTGCACCACTTTCTTAATGGCGTCGAACGTCACGCCCTTGTCGATGAGCAGCGAAAGGTCGCGGCGCACTTCAGGGTATTTCGATATGTCACTGAACGTAACTTTGTGGTTCTTAATGGCTTTTATAAGCACAGTCCACTCAAGTTCGGCAAAGTACACGTCGGCCTTAATGTCAAACTCTTTGCGGATTTTCTTCGATACAATTCCGATTGTGGCAATCGTTTTTTGCGCGTAGATGAGCCGCAGTCCTTCGCTGTAGATTGAGTTTGAGAACGTTTCCTGACCAACCTTCGCAAGGTCAATGCCCAAACGGTTGATAATCTGTTCGGTAGCGCTCTTCACGCCGTAGAAACTTGCGGGTTTCTGCTTTGCCGTCCACGACTCGCCAGTTGCGAATCCTGTTGCCAGAAGGCCGAGTTTTTCGGTCTCGCTGTAGGCGTCGTGCGGATTCTCGCTCGTCGATTCGGGATTGAAATAGTAGCAGTTGCCAAACTCAAACAGTTGTAAATCACTGTTTTGACGATTGCTGTTGAACGATACAGTTTCCATTGCGCCGTAGAGCAGCGTTTGGCGCATAACGTTCAGTTCTTGGCTCAACGGGTTCAGAATCCGCACCGAGTTTGAATCGCTGAAAGCATCGTTGCCAACGTAATATGCGCTCTTTGTCAGCGAGTTACACATAATCTCGTTGTATCCAGCACCAGTCAGGGCGGTGGCAATCAGGTTGCGCATTTTGTTCACGTCGGGTTTTGGCTCATTCGACAGCGTTGAGTTCACGTTGTCGCTGATTTTCACTGTGTTATATCCGTAGATTCGCAGAATGTCTTCAATCACGTCGGCTTCGCGCTGAACGTCGACGCGGTAGGGCGGCATTAGAATCTGCAGTTGCTCGTCGGTTTCCGAAACAATTTCGGCTTCGAGCCCGCGAATCACTTTCTTAACAAAATCTTTCGAGATATGCTCGCCTATCAGTCTGTCAATCTGCGAGTAACGCACCGTAATGTCAAACGGTTTGACGGGCGTGGGGTAGATGTCGGTGATTTCGGAACTGATTAGTCCGCCAGCGGTCTCTTTGATGAGCAGAGCCGCGCGTTTCAGCGCCGTGATGGTGATGTTCGGGTCAACGCCGCGCTCGAACAGGAACGACGCTTCGGTGTGCAAATCGTGGCGCCGAGCCGTTTTGCGGATGTAAGTGGGGTTGAAGCAGGCGCTCTCGATGAACACCGATGTGGTGCTGTCGCTGATGCCCGATTTCAGTCCGCCGAACACGCCAGCCATACACATTGGCTCTTTGGCGTTGCAAATCATTAGGTCTTTGGCGTCGAGCGAGCGCTCGGTGCCGTCAAGTGTCACAAACTTGGTGCCCGCAGGCATTGTTTTGACAATCACTTTGTTACCGTCAATTTTGTCGGCGTCGAAAGTATGAAGCGGCTGACCAAACTCGTGCAGAATGAAGTTCGACACGTCGACAACATTGTTTATCGGGTTCAGTCCCACCGATTTAAGTCGTTTTTGCAGCCATTCGGGCGACGGCGCAATCTTAATGCCCGTGATGGTGACGCCCGCATAGCGGCAGCAGCCCGCGGTTTCGGCAATTTCAATGTCGATTTTGCGGCTGTTGTTGTCAACCTTGAACGCGCTAACGTCGGGAATGGTGTATTTTGTTGGTTTATTGATGCTTAACGCCAAAGCCAAATCGCGGGCCACGCCAATGTGCGAAGCGGCGTCGATTCGGTTCGGGGTTATATCAACTTCGATAATTGTGTCATTTTCAACATTATAATATTCAGCGGCGGGTGTGCCCACTTTCACGCTGTCGGGCAGAACAATAACGCCGTCGTGCGATGTGCCCACGCCAATCTCGTCTTCGGCGCAAATCATTCCGAACGATTCCTGTCCGCGAATCTTCGATTTCTTGATTACGAACTCTTTGTCACCGTCGTAAAGCACTGTGCCAATGGTTGCTACAATCACTTTCTGCCCAGCGGCCACGTTAGGCGCGCCGCATACAATTGTCAGCAGTTCGGGGCCGCCCACGTCAACGGTTGTAATGTGCAGGTGGTCAGAGTCGGGGTGGTCGATGCAGGTTTTCACTTCGCCAACCACAAGGCCTTTCAGTCCGCCTTTAACTGATTGATATTCACTAGTGCTGTCAACTTCAAGACCGATGCTTGTGAGTTTTTCGGCCACTTCCTGCGCCGTCAGGTCGGTGTCAATGTATTGCTTTAGCCAATTGTATGAAATATTCATTTTTTGAGATTTTTATCGAACCGCAAAGTTACCTTTTTTCGGGTTATATGCAATTTGAAAATTTGCGCGGTTTCGATGAAAAAATCCTTGCTGGTTTGTCAGTTTAACAATGGTTCTAATCATTTTAAATTATAGGTATGTAATAATCACTTTCCCTATCTTAAAAAGTATTTTTTACTTTTATTTCCCTATATTTGGCAGACAAAAACTTAAAACACAACTTTATGAACCGTTTGTTTACCACCGCAACTCTTTTGGCTACAGCCATTTGCGCATCGGCGCAGCAGAATCCGATTATCAAAACAGTCTTCACGCCCGACCCCGCGCCTTACGTGCACGGCGACACGGTCTATCTGTTTGTGGACCACGACGAAGACGACGCCACATACTTCAAAATGAAGGACTGGCTGCTGTTTAGCACCACCGATATGGTGAACTGGACCTATCTGGGCGCGCCTGTATCGACCGAGACGTTCAGTTGGGCGGCACAGGGCGACCGCGCGTGGGCTTCGCAGGCGGTTGAGCGCGGCGGCAAATGGTACTGGTACGTCTGCTGCAACACCAACAAGGGCGAAGACGCTCTGGCGGTGGCTGTGGCCGACAATCCGCAAGGGCCCTACACCGACGCACTGGGAAAACCGCTGGCTGTGGGCTGCTCGTTCATCGACCCATCGGTTTTTATTGACGACGACGGCACGCCCTACCTGATTTGGGGCAACAAGGGCTGCTGGTATGGCCGACTGAACGACGATATGGTCTCATTTGCAGACGGTTACAAAGAGATTCCTGGGTTTACGGACCCTGCCTGCTTCGGTCCTGAATCGAAAAAAATGAACTGGTGCAAGGGCAAGGAAGAACTTATGACGGGCTACGAGGAAGGCCCGTGGCTTATGAAGCGCGGCGGAACCTACTACCTGTCGTACCCCGCTGGCGGCGTGCCCGAGCATATGGCCTACTCAACGGCCACATCGATTGACGGGCCGTGGACCTACCGCGGGCGCATTATGGACGAGGCCGAGAACAGTTTCACCATTCACGGCGGCAACATCGAGTTCAAGGGGCACAACTATATGTTCTACCACAACGGCGCAACGCCCAACGGCGGCGGTTTCAAGCGCTCAACTTGCGTTGAAGAGTTTGAGTTCGGGGCCGACGGGTCGATTCCGTTCATTCCGTTCACCAAGACGGGCGTGAAGGCGGTGGCGACGCTCAATCCGTATGCGGTGACGCAGGCCGAGACAATGTCGGACTCGTGGGGCGTGAAGGTTGACCGACGGGCTGGACGGCGGCATTTTGTGACATCGGTGCACAACGGCGACTGGATTAAGTTGAGCAATGTTGATTTTGGCGACCGTCAGCCGCAACTAGCTACGGTTGAGGTACTTAACTGTCAGAATTCTGGCACAATCGAGTTTTATATCGACAATATTGGCAACCGCCCGATTGCACAGGTGAAAGTGGGGCCCGAAAATGCTGTGTTTCACGGAAATATCACTGGCAAGGTGAGCGGCGTGCACGACCTTTATCTGCTCTTCCGCGGCGGCGACAAGGAACTGTTCGACCTTGACTGGTGGAAGTTCAACATCGGTGTAAACCAACCAATTATACAGACCAAATACACCGCCGATCCCGCACCGTACGTGCACGGCGACACCATCTATCTGTACACAACGCACGACGAGGACACGGCCAACGGATTCCAAATGTTTGATTGGCTGCTATATACATCGACCGATATGGTGAATTGGACCGACCACGGCGCGGTGGCTTCGTTGGACGATTTCAAGTACTACGACGGCAAGAACGGCGCGTGGGCCGAGTGCGTGGTTGAGCGCAATGGCAAGTGGTTTATGTACTGCCCAATCCACGGTCACGGCATTGGGGTGCTGGTGGCCGATTCGCCTTTCGGGCCCTTCCGCGACCCACTGGGGCAGCCGCTCGTCTGGCAGAAGGAACACTGGTATGACATTGACCCATCGGTATTTATCGACGACGACGGGCAGGCCTATATGTATTGGGGCAACCCGAATGTTTATTACGTGAAGTTGAACGAGGATATGATTTCGTACTCGGGCGAGATTGTGCAGTTGGACTATAAAATTCCTGATTATCAGGAAGGTCCGTGGTTCTACAAGCGCAATGGGCACTACTATCTGGCGTTTGCGTCGACGTGCTGCCCCGAGGGCATCGGCTACGCTATGAGCGACAGCCCGACAGGCCCGTGGCAGTACAAGGGGCACATTATGAACCACACGCAGCGCACGCGCGGCAACCACCCTGGAATCATTGATTATAAGGGGAAATCGTTTGTTTTCGGTCTGAATTACGACCTTATGCACCTTGAGACGTACAAGCACCACGAGCGCCGCTCGGTGTCGGCGGCCGAAATGCACTACAACGCCGACGGCACAATTGCGGAAGTGCCTTATTTTCACGACGCTACGCTTGAGCCGATTGACGCTTTCAATCCGTTCCGCAAGGTGCCTGCCGCCACAATGGCGTGGGGCTACGGCCTGAAAACAACCATCAACGGCAAGGGCAAAATCTGTCTCAACAACATCGACAACGGCGAGAGCCTGAAACTGCGCAACGTGGATTTTGGCGCTGGCGCGAAGTCGATAACCGTGAGCGCAGCGGCGGCTGGCGCGGCGCAGATTGAGGTCCGCATTGATTCGGCCGACGGCGAACTGCTTGGCACTGTGAACATTGCAAAGACAAAGGACTCGCAGACATTCAAACAGTTCAAGGCCGCGCTGAAACCCGTTTCGGGCCGCCACGACCTGTATTTCATCTTCAAAGGCGACGCGGGGAAGGATTTAATGGTGATTGAGGATTGGGAAATGAGGAAATAGCGCAGAGGGCGCAGAGAGAGAGACGGAGAACACAGAGTTATTAAATTGGAAAGAGGGGCGCGATTGGTGCCCCTTTTTTTTGAGAATTGTGGAAATGAGAATGCAATGCGTTGGCAACTTATTGTTTTCTTACAAAATACCCAAAACCAAACATCGAACAATTCGCATAATCCATAAGAAAAATTCGCAAATTTGATAATTTGTAAGAAATACTCTATTTTTGCCAAATGAATATCGAATTTGGAAATACGGCATTAGAAGAGTTATACACTACAGGCTCAACGCAAGACCAACAATACAAGCGTCTGTCGAAAGACATTGTCAAGCGTTACATCAAAGTGGTTAACTTCATAAAGGCCGCGAGGCGGATTGAGGACTTGTTTCTAATCAAATCGCTGCACTACGCGAAAAAGAAAGGCGACCTTAATGGCGTTGACGCTGTGTGGATTAACGAACAATACCGCCTGCTATTCACAAGTTCGCCTGACGCGGACGGCATAATTGTAAACGCATTATTAATTGAAATTTCGAAACACTATGAAAAATAAAGAATTGACACCATTTTTGGCAACACATCCTGGCGAAATGATTAAGGATGAGTTGAAAGAACGCGGTATGACGCAGAAACAACTGGCCGCTGAAACTGGCATCAAGCCATCGGTTTTGAGCGAAACCATAAACGGCAAGCGCGGTGTGTCGTTAAGTGTGGCAATGGCTTTGGAAAAGGCTCTCAACATTCCTGCCGACATCTGGATGAACCTTCAAACACAATACGACCTTGACACTGCGGCCATTGCAGAACGCAACAGCCAACGCGAAACGGTTTCAATCACCATTCCTGTGCGCGACCGTGAACTGCTTCGCGACTTAAGCCACAAGTTTGGCTGGACTTGCATTTTCAATAAACAAAATGTTGCGATGGTGTAAAGCGACGGCGGCCATTTTTGTTTTTTATAAACAATCCGCTCTGTCTTTTTCGTGCGTTTTCCGTGTTTTTACCATTTTCTTTTTAGTTTTGAGAAAACAATAGCAAATCTCGAATCTAAAACATACAAATCTTATAATCAGCAAAATGAACTTGAAACAATACATTGCCGACCTGAATCAGCAGTACCGCACGGGTTTGGCGCGCGAGCACTCTTACCGACCAGCGCTCAAAGACTTGTTGCAGAGCCTGTTACCCAAAATGGTGGTTACCAACGAACCCGCCCATTTCGAGTGCGGTGCGCCCGACTACATAATCTCGCGAGAAAAGGACCACCTGCCCGTTTTCTTTGTCGAGGCCAAAGATGTGAACGACGCCGACCTTGACGGCCGCAACAAAAACGGTCACAAGGAGCAGTTCGACCGCTACAAGCAGGCGCTCGACCATATTATCTTTACCGATTATCTCGACTTTCATTTGTATGAGTACGGTGAATTTATTGACAGTGTGCGAGTTGCCGAGATAAAAGGCAACAACATTGTGGGCATTGACGGCGCCGAGGAAAAGTTTGCGGGAATGATTGAGCATTTGGCCACTTCGGCCATTCAAAGCATTACTTCGGCGTCGAAGTTGGCAAAACTGATGGCCGCCAAAGCCCGATTGTTGGCCAACATTATCGACACGGCAATGAACGATGAGGCCGAAACCTACGAAAACGACAACCTGCAGGGACAATACACGGCTTTCAAAGATATTCTGATTCAAGAACTTACAAAATCGGAATTTGCCGACATTTACGCGCAGACCATTGTTTACGGAATGTTTGCCGCGCGCTTGCACGACGAGACGCCCGAAGATTTCAGCCGCGAGGAGGCCGCAAAACTCATTCCCAAAACCAACCCGTTCCTGCGCCAGATTTTCAACAATTTGGCGGGCAACGACCTTGACGAGCGTATTGCGTGGGTCGTTGACGATTTGGTGACGGTGTTCCGTGCCACCAATCTTCAGAAGATTATGGACACCTACAGCACCGACAAGCGCCACCACGACCCGATGATTCACTTCTACGAGGATTTCCTTTCGGAATACGACGCGCGGCTGCGCAAGGCCAAAGGCGTTTGGTACACGCCGCAGCCCGTGGTGGAGTTCATTGTGAGGGCTGTCGATGAGATTTTGAAAACCGATTTCGGCCTGCCCGAAGGTTTGGCCGACTACTCGATGGTGGAGCGCGAAGTGGTTGCCGAGCAGAGCCGCGACCGCCGCACCGCCGACGGAATGAAGCATATGAAACAGCGGTTTCACCGCGTGCAGATTCTCGACCCCGCAACAGGCACAGGCACTTTCCTTGCCGAGGTGGTGAACCAGATTTACGACCACTTCCGTGGACAGCAGGGCATTTGGCAGCAATATGTTGAGCAGCACCTGATTCCGAGGCTCAACGGATTCGAGATTCTGATGGCTTCCTACGCCGTGGCCCACTTGAAACTCGATATGCTGCTCACCGAAACAGGCTATCAGCACAAATCGGACAAGCGACTGCACGTTTACCTGACCAACTCGCTCGAAGAGAGCACCCGAAACCCGCACACGCTCTTTGCCCAGTGGTTGAGCCGCGAGGCAAGCGAGGCCAACGTTATCAAGCGCGACTACCCTGTTATGGTAATGATTGGCAATCCGCCTTACAGCGTGAGCAGCAACAACAAAGGCGAATGGATTAGCGGACTGTTGGATGATTACAAGAAGAACCTAAACGAAAAGAAACTCAATATCGAAGACGATTATATCAAATTCATACGCCTTGCGCAATATTATGTAGAGCGCAACGGCGAGGGCATTGTGGCCTACATTAGCAACAACTCGTTCATTGATGGGATAACACACCGCCAGATGCGTAGCGAGTTGATGCGCGCTTTCGACAAGATTTACATTCTCGACCTTCACGGCAACTCGCGCAAGTTGGAATCCGCGCCCGACGGCTCAAAAGACGAGAACGTGTTCGACATTATGCAGGGCGTGAGCATTAATATTTTTGTGAAACTGCCTAAAAAACAGTAGAATTATGGCAAACGAATCAATTATCAAACTATTTGAAGGCAAACAAGTTCGTATCGTATGGAACGAAAAGGAAGAGAAATACTATTTTGCAGTTGCAGATATTGTGGAGATATTAACAGATACTGTCAATCCACGCGACTACATTAAAAAAATGCTAAAGCGGGACCCCGAACTGAAAAGCAGTTGGGGGACAATTTGTCCCCCAACTCGAATGCGTGCTGCCGATGGTAAGTATTATCAAACCCAAGCCGCTAATTTAGAGGGAGTTTTCCGACTTATTCAATCGGTTCCGTCAAAAAAAGCCGAGCCTGTCAAGCAGTGGCTTGCCAATATCGGAGCGCAGCGCATTGACCAGATGATAGACCCCGAACTCACTTTTCAAATGGCAGTAGAGGACTATCGCCGACAAGGATATTCCGACAAGTGGATTAACCAGCGTATGCGCTCAATTGAGATGCGCAAGGAGTTGACCGATGAATGGAAGCGCGCGGGTGTTCACGAACAGAAAGATTTTGCCATACTCACAAACATTCTCACCAAGGCGTGGAGCGGAATGACCACAGGCGAGTATAAACGCCACAAAGGACTAACTAAAGAAAACCTGCGCGACAATATGACAAACATAGAACTTGCTCTAAACACCCTTGCCGAAGTAACAGCCACCGAACTTTCCCGACAAAACAACCCCAAAGGTATGAGCCAAACACAGCAAACAGCACAAGAAGGTGGCGAGGTGGCGCGCAATGCACGAACCGACATTGAACACCGACTCGGACATACTGTCATTTCTTCAGAGCGGGCAACTGACTACATACGCCCCATTGAAGAAAACGATGCGAAAAAACTGCCCAACCATAACACCGATAATGAAGAATAATATGAGCGAACAATCTAAACACACTTGCCAAGTTTTCCACTTCGACCTTTACGGCGAGCGTGAAAACAAATACCAATTCTTGCAGGAAAATACTCTGCAAACCATTCAGTGGCAGCAACTTAATCCGCAGGCACCGCAATTCTTCTTTGTTCCTAAAGATTTCTCTTTGCAAGACGAATATGAAAAAGGATTCAAGATTGATGAATTGATGAAAGTTTGCAATTCAGGTATACAAACAAAAAGGGATAATTTTGTGTATCAATACATACAAAATGATATAGAAACAATAATCAATACATTGAAAAACAAATCTGCTGAAGAATGTAGAAATATATTGAATATTGGTGATGATGGAATAGCGTGGAAAGTAGATTGGGCACAACGAGATATTAAACAAAACAAGGGGCAATTCGCCCAAGTTTTATATAGACCATTTGACCACAGATGGACATATTACACAGGTAAATCAAGTGGTTTTATGGCTCGTCCAAGAATGCCCGAATCTTTGCATTTACTCAAAGAAAATATTGTTCTTTTGGCGGTGAGAAATACACGTAGAGATATGTGTAACAATTATTTTGTTGCGTCAACATTGGTTGACAAAGACGGAATATCTTCTTTTGATAATTGTCGATTTTTCCCCTTATATCTCTATCCCGAAGACGACTCGTTAGAGACCGCGCGCCGCGCTAATTTAGATGAGAAAATATGGCAGCAGATAAACGCCGCCATTGGCCGCGAGGCCGCGCCCGAGCTGGTTTTCGATTACATTTATGGAGTGCTGCACTCGCCGTCGTATCGCACCAAATACAAAGAGTTCTTGAAAGTGGATTTTCCGCGCATTCCGTACCCTGCCAGCGCCCAAGAGTTTGAGCGTTACCGCAACGCAGGCAACCGTCTGCGCCAGTTGCACCTAATGCACAATCTGCCCGCGCCGCAAGTCACCTTCCCCGAGTCGGGCTCAATGGAAGCGGATAAGGCCGAGTACCGTCAGGGCCGCGTCTATATCAACGCCACCCAATATTTCGATGGCGTGCCCGAGTCGGCGTGGAATTTCTACATTGGCGGCTACCAACCCGCTCAAAAATGGCTCAAAGACCGCCGTGGCCGCACACTCTCGTTTGAAGATGTCCGCCATTATCAGCAAATAATCTACGTTCTTCAAGAAACCGAACGGATTATGGGAGAGATTGATAATCAACAATAACCATCCACACCAATGCCATTCCCCGTCCGACATACGCCCCGCGCCAATTGGCACAATTACAATGGTGCAGAATATTTTGTCACCATTTGCACCAGCGGCCGTGAACATTATTTCGGTGAGGTGCGCGATGGCCAAACGCAATTGACGGCGGTGGGGGAATACACCAAACAATGCATTGAAAAAATCGGTGAAATAAATCAGGATGTTGATGTGCCTTTGTACGTAATTATGCCTAACCATATTCATTTGATTGTGATAATCAGCGATGATAAACACAACGAAAACAACGCGTTACCACGCACCAATGTAGGGCTGTCGTATCACGGCAGCCGTGGTGCAGATGATGGGCGAGACCAAACCAATGTAGGGCTGTCGTATTACGGCAGCCGTGGTGCGGATGATGTGCGGCTGCCACAGTGTGACAGCCCTACAACGCCACAATGCGACAACCATACAACGCCGCAAACAACGGAAAATGGAATCAATTTGGAAATGCAGCGCAGGGCGAATTGTTGCGGACGTTTATCGCATATAATCGGTCGTTTCAAATCCGCTGTCACCCGTTTCGCCCGCGAAAACGGAATTCCCTTTGCGTGGCAACCGCGCTACCACGACCGCATTGTGCGTAACCAAAACGAAATGAACCGCATTGCCGAATACATTGAACACAATCCGTTGGTTTGGGAATCAGATTGTTACAATGAATAGAAAAAAGCGATACAAAAACAGCGCCCGAAAAACTGAAAACGGTTATCAGGGTTCCGATTTCGCATTTAGCAAAATAAATGTGGAGCCAACAAACAAAAAGGCTGAATTTTATTTCCTATCGGATGCAATAATCATTCTTACAACACAAATCACATTCGTTGCAATGTAATTCAAAAAAAATCCAAGGCGCGCAACCACCGCCGAAACAGAAGTTTTTCATATTTTTGACAAAACAGTTAAGGATAATGAAAAGGATATTTCTCTCGATTTTTGCAGGGCTGACCGCACTGACGGTGGCGGCCCAGAACGACTTGTTCATTTTGGGCGGCGAGTTGAGCAATTCGGCCGCAACCTGCGTCGCCGACATTGACGATGTGATGCCGCGGATGAAGGCCCTGGGGCTGAACACGGTGCTGGTGCCCGCCTATTGGGAAATGATGGAACCTTCGCCTGGCCAGTTCAACTTCACGCTTATCGACCGCACCGTTGAGCAGGCGCGGCAACTGCAACTCAAAGTTGTGTTTCTGTGGTTCGGGGCCTGGAAAAACTCAATGTCGTGCTACGCCCCGTCGTGGTTCAAGACCGACACCAGGCAGTTTCCGCGGGCGCGGACGGCCAGCGGCAAGCCACTCGAGATTGCAAGTTGCTTTTCGGAAAACGTGTTCAACGCCGACAACAAGGCCTTTGGCGAACTGATGAAGCATATCAGCCAGACGGCCGCCGACGTGGTGACGATGGTGCAGGTTGAGAACGAGATTGGTATGCTCGAAGATGCCCGCGACCACTCACCGTTGGCCGACGAAGTTTATAACAAAGGCGTTCCGAAGGAATTGATGGACTACCTGAAAAACAACGCCAGCACACTGCACCCGTGGCTCAAAAATCGGTTCAACGCCAACGGCCACAGTTGGACCGAAGTGTTTGGAAATGACGTATATACCGACGAGATTTTTATGGCTTACAACTACGCCCGATATGTGGGCCGCCTTTGCGAGACAGCAAGGCAGTACACCAACATTCCGCTCTACGTGAACGCCGCAATGAACAGCCGCGGACGCCAACCTGGGCAATATCCGTCGGCAGGACCGCTGGCTCACCTTATCGATATTTGGCGGGCGGGCGCGCCGCAACTGCTCTGCATAGCCCCCGACATTTACGACACTGGATTCAAGGGTTGGGCCGACCAGTACGCGCTGCCTGGCAATCCGCTGTTTATCCCCGAAAGCCGATGCTGCGAGAACAGCGGCGCAAGGGCGATGTACGCTTTTGGCCAACACGGCGCCATTGGATTTTCACCCTTCGCCATTGACCAGGCGCAGCCCGTTGAGACACAAAGCGTTACCAATGCCTACAAACTGTTAAAGCAAATTCGAAATCGGCAAACCAAAATCAAGCCGCTGCAATCTTACGGCCTGCTGTTCGACGCCGACGACAAAGAGCGCGTCATTACCGACAACGATATGGTGATAACCTGCCGCCACTATTTCACCCTGCCTTGGGACCCGCGCGCCACCGACGGCTCTGTCTGGCCCGAAGGCGGCGCTGTACTCTTGAAACTGGCCCCGAACAACTATCTTTTGGCGGGAACAGGCGTTGTGGTGACGTTTGCTTCGGCCTACGAAAAGGCTCACGAGCAGCAACTTGTGCTTGGCGAAGACGGTTTCATAGCCGCGGGCGGCACCGACAAGCCTACGCAAAACGGCAGTCAGTTCAAAGGGCCGCGCAAGGGCATTCTCTGTGTCGATGAAGTGACCATTGACGACCAAGGCGCGATAAACTTTGTGCGCCGCCACAACGGCGACCAAGACCACCAAGGCCGACACGCGCGAATATCCTGCGGCGAGTGGAAAATCCTGCATATATCGCTCTACGATTACGAATAATGAAACGTTTTATGCTCATAACCGCAATCATTCTGGTCGCCATTGGCGGCGTGGTCGTATTTTTAAATTACAGCGAATCAGACATTTATCGGAAATTTAAAGCCGAAATGCAAGAGCGTGAAGGCAGGACAGCCCAAGCGGCGGGACTTTGCACGGCCGACGAGATAAACCGATTGCCCGTCTGCCTGAAGGATTTCTGCGAATTTATCGGCCTTGCGGGCACCCCAAAGCACAACATTACGCACTGCCTTTTCCGACAAGCCGATTTCGTGTTCAACGAGAAGAAGGGCGTGAGCATTCGGATGGACTACGACCTGTGGATTTTTGCCGACCGCCCGCACCGCGAAGCGTTCTGTAAATCAGCCATTATGGGCATTCCGTTCGAAGGCGTTGACTATTTCGACACCACAATGCGCAGCGGCGGAATGAAGGGCTACATTGCAAAACATTTCCAACTTTTCGACCAAAAAGCGCCCAATATGGAACGCACGATGTACCTAACCTTGCTGGCCGAAAACGCAATGCTCAATCCGTCGTTTCTGCTATCTGATTTTATTGAATATGAAGACGTTGACAGCGCTAGTTGCCGAGCCGCAATCACATTCAACGGCGTCAGTGGCGAAGGCGTTTTCCGTTTCGACAAAGAGAACGGCGTTCTGAAATTCGAGAGCCAACAGCGGCAGACCGAAGAACTCGAAGACGGCACCGTCAGATATATCGGCTGGCGCTGCGAAGGCGGTAACTTTCACAGTGGCAATGAGTTCAAAGTGCCTTCCTTCTGCAAAGTGACCAAAATCTTCCCCGACCGCGAAGTGGTTTATTTCGACGCAAAAGAGTATGAGCTGGAACTGAAAAAGTGAGCGCAACTGGCCGCCGTTTCCACCGAATGAACCTTGCAAACGCCATAACAACCGTCAGAATTTTGTGCAGCGCAGCCATTTTGTTCTGCAATGCGCTCACGCCGACGTTCTTCGCGCTGTATATCGCCGCTGGCGTTTCCGACATTGCCGACGGCTGGGTGGCAAGGCGCACAAACACCGCAAGCGAGTTTGGTTCGAAGTTCGACACTGCCGCCGATATGGCTTTTGTCGTTGTCTGCCTGATAAAACTTGTTCCCGTTGTCAACATTCCCGTCTGGCTCATTGTCTGGACGGGCGCAATCGCCTGCATTAAGGTTTTCAATATTGTCTCGGTCTATGCCGAAAAGCGGCAGTTCGCGGCCGTTCACTCGGCAATGAACAAAGTGGCGGGCGCACTGCTGTTCGCTCTGCCGCTGACTTTGACTGTAATCGACATAAAATATAGTGCGCCAATAGTTTGCATTGTAGCCACATTCGCCGCCATCGACGAAAGTCGGCAAATCAGAAAAAAACTGATTTGATTATTCATATTCAGCAATCAGCCGCTCGATAATCGGTTTTAATTGCGGAATGTCGGAAGTAATAGTTTCCCAAAGTTGACTTGGTCGTATCTTATAGTATCCGTGAACCAAAACGTGGCGCATACGCTCAATGTCGCCCCAATTCAGGTCGTTATGGCTGGCACGATATTGCTGCGTCAGTTTATACACGGCCTCACCAATTATTTCGACGTGCTTAACCAAGCCGAAGTACACCACTGGGTCGGTCTGCGCTTCTTCAAGCGTATGATGCAGCGTATAGTTGGCAAGCACATTTGCCGCATCAAGAATATGCCGCAACCGTTCAATGTCCCTAACTTCCTCTCTCATAAATCAAGCGTTTGTCACGATTAGCCGATTCTTCGGCAAAAGGCAGCAGGCAGCCATCCTCAACCAAATCGACACGCCGGCCGATGCTTTGTTCCAACTCGCCCATCATATGCGAAATGGTCAGTAACGAGATGCGAGCATCATTGTCATACTGCACTAATATGTCGATGTCACTTTCAGGCGTTTCTTCACCGCGCGCGAAAGAGCCGAACAACCACGCCTTCACCACAGGTTGCGTTTTGAAGTAATCGGCAATTATTTTTGTCATCGCTTGTGTAGTCATTGTGTCGATGCTATATGGTTTTGAATTGCTAAAATGCAACTTTTATTTGAATTAGCGAAATCATATTTTTTATCGCAGTGAAATAACTGTGCGCCAATAGTTTGTGCCATAGCTACACTTGCTACCATCGACGAAAGTCGGCATATCAAGAAAAAACTTTATAATTGACGTCACCTTTTGCCTGGCAGACTTGTTATTTAGGCGAACTGACGGAGCAGCGAGAGCAGAGATAATCTCGATTAAGCTCTGCCGAGTCGCGACGGAAGAAGACGAAAGTCAACGGTTCAAAAAACAGAAGTCTAACAATTAAAAATTTAAGAAAATGCAAAATTTATTTCAACTTTTAGTGCCAATCGCCATCTGCTGCGTGCTTCCGATTATGATAGTCTGGCTGAACAACCGCCGCAGAATCATCGAAAACAACTCGCGCACACAGATTGTGCTGGCCGCAATGGAAAAAAATTCAGACGTGGATATTGAGCAACTGCTCAAGAAAATGGCGCCAACACAAAAAAAGAAACTGCTGAAGGAGAAACTGCTCGCCAAACTGCTGTGGGGCTGCATTACATTACTACTGGGTGTTGGATTGGCGATTTTCTGTCTTTGCACAAGTTTTGGCGGCGGAATGACACCGAGCAACCTTTGGTTTTCGGGATTTATGAGCACCATTATGATTGCTGTCGGTATCGCCTTCTTAATCAATTACTTTATTGGTAAGAAAATGCTCGCCAAAGAGATTGAAGCCGAACAGAACAAGTTGTCAGCACAAGCGTAAACCGTGACGCGCGAAGAATTCATCGGACACATCGGGCGTGAGCAGGAGGCCGTGCGAGGTTTCCTGCTTGCGCTCTGTTGCGGCAACAAGGCCGACGCCGACGACCTGGCACAGGACGCGCTGGTGAAGGCCTACATTGCATCGGCGGGCTATCGCGACGAGGGGCGGTTCCGCTCGTGGCTCTTCAAGATTGCCCACAACACTTTTCTGAACCACAGGGCGAGTTGCCGCACAATGGAGAGCATCGACGAGGCGCGGACGCTCATCAGCCCAACGGCGGCCGACTCATCGTTCGAGCATCAGAGCCTTTATCTGGCCCTGCGGACGCTACCGCCAAAGGAGCGCTCGGCCATAACTCTGTTCTACCTGAACGGATACAATATCAAGGAGATAGCGGCAATCACCGACACGTCGGAAGACGCTGTGAAGAAACAATTATCGCGCGGACGCGACAAACTGAAAGAAAAACTGGAGATATGAACAAAGACAAGGCACTTGAGGAACTTTTTCTCGCGCAGAAACCACAATTCAATGATAGCGAGGAGTTTATGACATCGCTCGAAAAGCGTTTGGAGGCCGTTGAATTTATAAAGCGGCATCAGGAGGCAACCATCCGCCGCTACAAAATGGCAATGGTGGCGGCTTTTGTGGTGGGCATCGTCAGCGGCGGCGTCACCATTGCGTTTTTGCTTTCGGCACCCGCCGCCATTCCGCTTTTCAGTTTCCAAGCGCAAACGGTCCTGCTCTCGTGGCTGGCCGATAACGCCCGCTCGATTGTGGCCGCCGCTCTCGCCCTACTGATGACGTTCGGACTAATCAGCATTTTCAATAATATTCAGGATATCAGGAGTATGCGGAACAAACGGAATGCAGTTTTTGTGGGCGAAAAGTGGTGAATCGAAATAATCGCGAAGTGTGAGATTTTTCGTATTATTGGGCATTGAAATAAATAGTCCAACCAGAGTTGTGGTTGGCAAAACAGCACAATAAATGAAAAAGTTATTCGTCTCATTTATAATCGCTTCGGCGATTTTGAGTATCACTGCGTGCGTTCGCCATCAGGTAACATCAATCTCGCTCGACGGCGATGTGGCCACCATCGGAATGCGCGATGGCAAACTGATATTGAAAGCATTGGACGATAATGCTTTGCGCGTAAAATTCCAGACAAAGCCTACCCAGTCGCTGCCCGAATGGATTTACGTTGAAAACGATAAAAAGCCCCAAATGAAGGTGAAGGACTACGCCAACCTGATTGTTGTGTCGCTTCCGCAGATGTCGGCAAAGATTGACAAGACAACCGCCAGAATCAGTTTTTACGACGCTGATGGCAATTTGATTCTCAATGAATTAAGTCGAAGCGTTGTGGCCGATTCAGTGCAAGACCGCGCCACATTCAATGTCACAGAAACGTTCGATTCGCCAGCCGATGAGCATCTTTACGGACTTGGCCAGTTTCAGGACGGCTACCTTGACGTACGCCAGTTGCCACGACGCCTAACACAGGTTAACACACAGATTTCCATACCGTTTGTGCTTTCGAGCAAAGGCTACGGACTGCTTTGGAACAATTATGGCCTGACCAACTTCAACATTCCTGCCGACAGCGTTTCTTTGACAAGGAAAAACGTTGAAAGTGAAGCAGTTGAAGTTGATGTAACGACAACCGAAGGCACTCGCCGCGAGCGCCGTGAGAACAACCGCTTTGAAACAACTGTTGAGATTGCCGAAAGCGGTCGCTACGCGCTGCTGCTCGATGTTGGGCAGTCGATGGCGCGTCGGCACAATTTACAGATTGACGGACAGACTGTTATGGAAATGCGTAACGTTTGGTTGCCGCCAACATCGTCCACAATAGTCGAACTTGAGAAGGGCACGCACACACTTACCGCCGAACTCACGGGAAACGACCGTCCGGTGGTCTGGTATCAACTTGTAACTAATTCAACCACATACAATTCGCCAGTGGCCGACGGCATTGATTATACCGTTTTTGCCGGCTCGGCCGACGCCGTGGTTGTCGCCTACCGTGCCGCAACCGGCCCTGCACCGTTGATGCCGCGCTGGGCGCTTGGCTACATCCACTGCCGCGAGCGTTTCCACTCGCAGTCTGAAATCGTCAGCACCGCCCGCGAGTTTCGCCGCCGCCAGATTCCGATGGACGTGATTGTGCAAGACTGGCAATATTGGGGCCGCTACGGCTGGAACGCGATGCGCTTTGACGAAGCCTTCTATCCGAACCCGAAAAAACTTGTTGACGACTTGCACAAAATCGGCGCAAGGCTGATGATTTCGGTGTGGTCGAAGATTGATGAGAATTCGGAAGTTGGCAAAATGTCCACCGAGCAAGGGCATTATATTAAAAACACATCGTGGATTGACTTTTTCGACAACGATGCGGCAAAATTCTACTGGGAAAACTTCAGCAGCCGCCTGCTGAAACCTTACGGCATCGACGCTTGGTGGCAGGACGCAACCGAGCCCGAGAACGACGACCTTGTGGGCCGCCGTGTGATGAAGGGCACGCTGCCAGGCGAGATGGTGCGCAACATCTATCCGAATATGGTGAATAAAACTGTGTATGAAGGACTTATGAACGATGACCCCGACCGTCGTCCGCTCATTCTCACTCGCAGTGGCTTTGCCGGAATCCACCGCTACGGCTCGGCATTGTGGTCGGGCGATGTGGGCAATGACTGGGAAACGTTGCGTCGTCAAATTGTTGGCGGACTGGGGCTTATGGCTGCCGGACACCCGTGGTGGACATACGATGCCGGTGGATTCTTCCGTCCGTTCGACCAATATAAAAATGCTGATTACCAGGAATGTATGTTGCGTTGGATTCAAACCGCCACGTTCTTGCCGATGATGCGCGTGCACGGCTATATGAGCGACACCGAAATTTGGCGTTATGGCCGCGAGACAGAGCGCATCGCCACCAATGCTATCCGTTTGCGTTACAGTTTGTTACCTTACATTTACTCGCAGGCTGCGGCCGTCACCGAAGGTGGCACTCTGATGCGTCCGCTGGTGATGGATTTTGCCGCCGACACAATGGCGCTCTGCCAGCAAACCGAATTTATGTTCGGTCCGGCGCTGCTTGTATGCCCGATTATCGAGCCAAAATGTTCGCAGACTGATGTTTATCTGCCGCAAAACGAAAGCGGCTGGTACAATTTCGCCACTGGCGAGCATCTTGCAGGCGGACAGACAGTTAGCATCCCGGTCAACCTTGAAGCCATTCCGGTTTTTGCACGCGCAGGCAGCATTCTGCCGCAATGCAAACCCGCCAAATCGACCAGCAATATCGATTATAAGAAATTGGATATCACCATTTTCCCGAAAGCTGACGCCACATTCACACTCTACGAAGATGAAGGCTCGAATAACGATTACCTGAAAGGGCAATCATCTGAAATACAATTTGTTTGGAACGATGCTGCGCGCACACTGACCATTGGCGAGCGCAAAGGCTCATTTGCCGGAATGCCCGAAAAGCGCACTTTCAACGTGAAAATTGCGGGAACTGACATCGCGCAAAGCGTTGAATATGAAGGAAAAGAAGTTAAGGCTGAATTTTGAATTGGATTAAAGCTCAAATTTTCAAAACCTTTTTTGAAGAAAGGTTAGGGTAGTGGTTTAGCCAAGTTTACTCATTTAACCTTTTCACCGCGCCAGCAATCTCATCCATCAACCCATAGTTACTCTCAATCGAAGTTCCGACCACGACAATGTCGGCACCTGATTTTAAGGCAGTTGTCACATCGGCTGCCGAACGCAGACCACCGCCGACAATCAGCGGCAGACCAACCGCACGGCGCACGGCCGCAATCATTTCGGCACTAACGGGTTTGGTGGCGCCACTTCCACCTTCAAGATAAATGGTCTTCAAGCCCAACATCTGACCAGCCAATGCCGTAGCAACAGCAATGTCAGTTTTGTTGTAAGGTATTGGCATTGTGTTGCTTATGTAGCGAACCGAAGTGTAGTTTTCTTCGCCAATCAGCATATAGCCCGTGGGCAGAATCTCAATGCCAGATTTGGCCAAAGCGGGTGCCGCCTGCACGTGCTGACCGATAAGAAATTCGGGGTTGCGGCCCGAAATGAGTGACAGCAACAGAATGCCGTCGGCCTTGTCCGAAACTTGCATTGCACTGCCAGGAAACAGAACCACAGGCTTTTGCGTGTGGCGCTTCAGGGTGGCAACCGTCTCATCGATATTGCTGAAAAGCAGGCTTCCGCCAACCAAAATAATGTCGGGACCATTGGCCGAGTTGATTTTTTCGGTCAGGCGCAGCAAATCGGTTTCATTCTGCTTGTCGGGGTCGATAAGCAGGGCGAACATTTTGCGGCCTTTGGCAATATTTTCTTGAATATCAGTCAGTAACATATTTCGTTTTTCTACCCGATAATATACGACAAAATATTGTCGCCGATTAGTTGCGAGTGGCAGTTTTTACTGACAGACGCGTTTTTGCGTATAACAACATTGTAATCAGCCACTTGCGTGAAGTTTGGATTTTCTTCAATCTCAACTTCGGTGTGCTCCAGTCCGCAGCCAATCAACTTATAGGCGGCTTCCTTGACCGTCCAGACAAGAGTGTGCTCGATATCGGTTTTGCACCAATCCAATTCGCTGCCAGTCAGGAATTTATGGCGGACTTTTGTTGTCCGCGCGGTAATCTGCTCAATGTCGATACCCAAATTCTGTTTGGCGACCATCACTGCAACCATATTTTTTGAGTGCGAAATTGATATAAAGCCCTTGCTTTCAGCGATATATGGTTTGCCGTTGCTGTCGTGGGCAATAGTCACATCGCGGTTGAGCAACTCGCGCAGCACGATTCGCGTTGTGAGCCATTCGGTGCGGCGGCGGTCATTGCCAATTTGCTCATACACAGCCTTATCCGCGTCGCACAAACAAATCATCGGCAAAAGTTGCTCCGCCGTCTCCTGTTTGCTCCAAACGCCTAATACAGCATCGCCAATCGTCTGTGTAAATAGCAGTGGCATAGTTAGTTCCAACTAAAAGTCTCAATCAGGTGCTTGATATCGGCGTTAATGAAATCGAGCATCGGCGCAAGCGAATCTTTGTTTGGCACCACGTTGAAATAGAGCGCGCCGCGCACAAAATGGTGCACGCTGTCAGTCACATAAAATTGCACGTTCGACGCCGCGTCGCCGCTGATTTCGTAAAGCAGACCATAAACCTTGCGGTCGGGATTGTCGTACGGCGTCTCGCTAATGGCGTCGGCTTTTATTGTGTGCTTATAGACAAAGTTGTGTGCATCAGTAATATAACTGTCCAGATTATGGTCGATTGCCTTGTAACTCAAATGGATTTTCGCGTTGAGCGACTTGAAGTTGACATCGGCCCAATAACGCTCGTCAGCGTTTTTCGAGTTGCGCAAATCGAAGGTTGCGTAAGTTGGATACTCAAACCGATACGGCACCTTGCAATCGATTGATTGATAAGTTTTTTTAGGCATATCGACACGAAAATAGCCGCGCGGTTTCGGAACATAGTCGTTGCCGCAAGACACCAGCATCGCGACAAGCGCAAACAGTGAAACGATTTTTGTCATAATCAGCAATTTGGGTGCAAAGGTAGCCAAATCATTGGTCGACAGGTGCGGGTTCGGCGGCAATTTTGCGGTGCACCTTCACCGAAGTGATTCGCCGCCTATCTACCTCAAGGACAGTGAATTCGAAGCCGCAGCACTCAAAACGCTCGTTCTTGCGCGGCAGTTCGCCCTTCATCTCCAGAATCAGTCCAGCCAGCGACTCCGACTCGCCTTGTGCTTCGGCAAATGTCTCAGAATCAATCTCCAACTCATCGCAGAAATCTGAAAGCAGCGTCTTGCCTTTGAAAATATATGTATTCTCGTCAATGCGCGTGAAGTCGGACTCTTCTTCGTCGAACTCATCGGAAATGTCGCCCACAATCATCTCAATAATGTCCTCCATCGTCACCAGGCCCGACGTGCCGCCGTACTCGTCGACCACAATGGCCATATGGTTTTTCTGCATCTGCAACTCCTCAAGTAACTCGTTGATTTTCTTGTTCTCGGGCACAAAATGCGGCGGACGGATAAGCGTCATCCACTTGAAGCCGTTTTTGTTGTTCACATACGGCAACAAGTCTTTAATATACAGAATACCAGATATTTGGTCGAACGTGTCGGTGTAAACGGGAATGCGCGAGTAGCCCGACTCGGTGATTTTTTTCAGCACCTGCTCAAACGGCTCTTTCGACTCAATGGCCACCATATCCACCCGCGGGCACATAATCTCAGAAACCTCAATGTTGCCAAACTCGATAATGCCCTTCAGCATCTCGCGCTCGCTCATCAGGCCTGTCGGATTTTCCTCAATCACGTCGGACAGTTCGTCCATCGAAATTGACTGATTCTTATGTATTTGCAACTCAACGTGACGATTGTTGCGAGCCACGAAGAACGTCAGCGGCTTCATTATCTTGCTCATTATCAGCAGCGGAATCGACATAAAGCCGATTATCCCGTCGGGATTTTGGCGGGCGAGCATTTTTGGCATCACCTCGCAAAAAACAAGCAGTATCGGTGTAATGATAACTACTTGAAGAACAAGGCATAACGCGGGGTGCAGAAACGAAAGCGGCTGACGCGTGACGTACATAAACAGTATGGCGACGGCCACGTAGTTAATGCAGTTGAGCACCGACGTGAGCGCAAGCAGTTCCTCAGGTTTGTCGATAAATTTGAGTGCTGTGCGGGCGGTGATTTTCTTGCTTTTGCGCAAAGTTCTGATTTGCTGTGTGTTAATCGACAGAAAAGCAACTTTGCTGCCCGACACAAGTGCGGCGGCTATCATTAGCAGAACGCCAGCAACTATTGCGGCTATCAGCGCCGCATCTGTTGAAAAGCAAGAGCCAATTGCTTGTAAATCAGCAACTGCCTCTTGCGTATAAGGGTCGTTTTCCAAAATCTATGCTATTGGTTAAACTTAAAACGGCAAATCGTCGGCTTCCAACGGTGCCTGAGTCGGCTGCGGTGCCGAGTCGTAATTTGTGGCAGGCTCGCCAACCGAACCGCCGCCCGTATTTGAACTTCCGCTGTTGCGCGAATCGAGCATTTTCATCTCGTTGGCAACAATTTCAGTTGTGAAACGGTCGTTGCCATCCTTGTCTTTGTATTGGCGGTAGGTGATTCGGCCTTCGATATACAATTTTGTGCCTTTGTGCACATATTGCTCAATAATTCCCGCAAGTCCGCGCCAAGCAACAATTCGGTGCCACTCAGTGCGCTCTTGGCGTTGGCCCGATTTGTCCTGATAACGCTCGCTTGTTGCCAGCGAGAAGGTTGCCACCTTTGTGTCGTTGTCCAAAGTACGAATTTCGGGCTCATTGCCCACATTCCCGACTAAAATTGCCTTGTTAATCATTGTTAAAATTTGTTTAGTGGTTAGAAATAAGTGATTTACGCTGTTTCGGTTGTGCCAGTCTGCGGCTGATATTTGCCGCTCAAAATCTTCATATCGTTGGCAATCACCTCTGTCACAGTGTGTTCCTTGCCTTCACGGTCGGTGTAGGTGCGGGTTGATAGTTTTCCGTCGATATAAAGCATTGTGCCCTTGCGGATATATTTTTCGGCCACCTCAGCCAGATTGCGCCAAAGTGCCACTCGGTGCCACTCGGTGTGCGTGGTGCGGTTGCCCGATTTGTCGGTGTAAGTCTCGTTGGTTGCCAGCGAGATAGTTGTGCTTGCAACGCCTTCATTCAAATAGCGGACCTCGGGGTCCTTGCCCACGTTGCCAATCAAAGTTACTCTGTTTACCATAGTTTTTTTCGTGAAAAATGAAGTTAAATATACAAACTATTTGCATTAAAGCAAGAGTCGGGTATAAAAAAACGTCGAGTATGTCGGTTAACTGATTGCTTTTCTGACTGATGCAGATATTTTACGCCAACTCCGCATACAAATCGAATTCGTCGGCATCGGTAACGCGCACATCAACAAAGTCGCCGATTGGCAGGTTGGCGCCCGAAACGAGCACTTCGCCGTCAACTTCGGGTGAGTCGCCTTCGCTGCGGCCAACAAAATATTCGCCTTCCTGTCTGTCTATCAGCACTTTTATGGTTTGCCCGATTTTCTTCTGATTGATTTCCAACGAAATCTGCTGCTGAATGGCCATAATCTCCTCCATACGCCGTTGTTTCACATCTTCGGGCACGTTATCGGTGTAATTTTCAAAGGCATAGGTGTGCTCCTCGTTCGAGTAGGTGAAGACGCCCAAACGGTCGAAGCGCACATCTTTAACAAATTCAACAAGTTCGGCAAAATCTTGGTCGGTTTCGTCGGGGTGGCCCACAAGCAGAGTGGTGCGCAAAACAAGGCCAGGCACGCGCTTGCGGAACTCGCGCACAAGATTGTAAGTTTCTTGTTTACTGATATTTCGGCGCATACGGGTTAGCATATTGTCGCTGATATGCTGCAGGGCAATGTCGAGATAGTTACAAATGTTGCTGTGGCGCGCCATCACGTCGAGCACATCGAGCGGGAAGTGCGCGGGATAGGTGTAATGTATTCGCAGCCAGGCCAATCCGTCGATTTCGGCAATCTGCTCCATCAGTTCGGCAAGGCACTGCTTCTTGTACAAATCAACGCCGTAAAACGACAAATCCTGCGCAATCAGAATTATCTCCTTCACACCCGAACCAACCAGCAGGCGGCACTCTTCAAAAATCTCTTCTTTTGGTCGCGACTTGTAACTGCCTGTAATATTAGGAATTGCGCAGAATGAGCAAGTGCGGTTGCAACCTTCCGAAATTTTCACGTAGGCGTAATGCGACGGCGTTGTCAGCGTGCGCCCAGGCTGCAGATTGCAGTGATATTCAGCGTTGAAGTATTGCAGCATCGGCTTCAGTTCAAACTTGCCGAACCACGCGTCAACCTCGGGTATTTCGGCCTTCAACTCTTCGCGGTAACGCTGGCTCAAGCAGCCGCAAACCACAATCTTGCCCACGCGGCGGTGCTTTTTCTGCTCGGCAAACTCGAGTATCGTGTTGATTGACTCTTCTTTAGCGTCATTTATAAATCCGCAGGTGTTGATTACCACAAAGTCGAATTTTCCCGACTCGGCCTCGTAACTCACATCGAAACCATTGGCCACGAGTTGGCGCATAAGAATCTCGCTGTCAACGCGATTCTTCGAGCATCCCATTGTCAGAAGGTTGATTGTCTTTTTCATTGCAATGTTAGGCAAATGATTGATTATGAGAATAATGAATCAACAAATTCGGCAGGCACAAAATCCTGCAAATCGTCGATTCCTTCGCCCACGCCAATGTAGCGCACGGGGATTTTGAATTGGTCCGATATGCCGATAACCACGCCGCCCTTGGCCGTGCCGTCGAGTTTGGTTATTGCCAGCGACGACACTTCGGTTGCCAGCGTGAACTGCTTGGCCTGCTCAAATGCGTTCTGGCCCGTCGAACCGTCGAGCACAAGCATCACATCGTGTGGCGCCTGCGGGTCGATTTTCTGCATCACCTTGCGGATTTTGGTCAACTCGTTCATCAGGTTCACCTTGTTGTGCAAGCGGCCAGCCGTGTCGATAATGACCACATCGGCGCCGTTTTTGGTTGCCGACTCAAGCGTGTCGTAGGCCACCGAAGCGGGGTCGGAACCCATACGCTGTTTGATAATGGGCACGCCAACGCGGTTTGCCCAAACCTCGAGTTGCTCAATGGCGGCGGCGCGGAAGGTGTCGGCAGCGCCAATCATCACCTTTTTGCCCTGTTGTTTGAATTTGTTGGCTAATTTGCCAATGGTGGTTGTTTTTCCAGCGCCGTTAACGCCTACAACCATAATCACATACGGTTTTCCCGCAGTGGTTTCAATAGCGTTGTCGTGTGAATTGGCTTTGTTTTCGGCAAGCAGAGCGATAATCTCGTCGCGCAGCAACTTATTCAACTCGTTGGTGTTGAGATACTTGTCGGCTTTAGCGCGTTCCTGGATACGCTCGATAATCTTCAGAGTGGTTTCAACGCCCACATCCGAAGTAATCAGCACTTCCTCCAGATTGTCAAGCACTTCATCGTCAACGGTTGACTTTCCCACAATGGCGCGGGATATTTTTTTGAACACGCTCTCTTTGGTTTTCGCCAACCCCTTGTCGAGTGTATCTTTCTGAAAACGAGAAAATAAGCCCATAATTCAAATCCGCTTAAGTGTAATGGAACAGCCGCCAAATAAAAAGGCTTTCCCCGAATACGAAGAAAGCCTTTTTAATGGTAAATCAAAAAATTATTTCTTGAAAAAATCCTTTGCGTGTTCAGCATTAACAACTTCTTCCTTGAACTGGTAAGCGCCTGTATTCGGCGATTTTACCATCTTAATGCATTTTACGAAACTTTTAGCGTCGCCTGTTTTCAGGGTTGCAACTACTTTCTTTGCCATAGCCTATTATTTTATCTCCTTGTGAACTGTAACCTTCTTCAGGAATGGGTTATACTTACGCATTTCCAGTCTCTCGGGGGTGTTTTTGCGGTTCTTGGTGGTAATATACCGCGACATTCCTGGCACACCGCTCTCTTTTTGCTCGGTGCATTCCAGAATCACCTGAACTCTGTTACCTTTTGCTTTCTTTGCCATTTCGAACTATTTTTTAGTAGTTATTGATATAACCTGCGGCTTTGGCCTCTTGCAGCATCTTGTGCAAACCTTTTTTGTTGATATCGCGCAAGCCGCTTGCTGATACTTTCAAGGTAATCCAACGGTCCTCTTCAGGATAGTAGAATTTTTTCTTGAACAAATTTGCATGGAACTTTCTCTTGGTCTTCAAGTTAGAGTGACCAACGTTGTTACCAACCATGCTACGTTTTCCTGTTACTTGACAAACTCGTGACATATAACTTTTTTTATATAGTTTTCTTCTAAAAATCGGATTGCAAAGTACGTGTTTAAAATTCAATAAAGCAAATGTTTTTTGGTGTTTTTTTTGACACTTTCTGTTGTTTCGCAAAGCGATTTCGGTATCAGACATTTGCGTGTTTTTCTAATTGATTCTCAGATTGATATTCACACGTTGGCCAGCAGCGTTTCGAGTGCGGCAATGGTGAACCGCTCAATATTCCGCTCGCGGTCGGTGCCGAAAACAACGCGTTGCGACACCACTTTGTCGGGTGTGGCCACACCAATATACACTGTTCCGACGGGGTCGTTGGCGGTGGCGCCGGTTGGCCCGGCAATGCCTGTGGTGGAAACGGCAAAATCGGCACCCGTTGCGCGTCTTGCGCCCTCGGCCATTGCCTCGGCTGCCTGGAGCGAAACCTCAGTGTATTGCTCAATCAGTTCCAGCGGCACGCCCAGCACTTTCATTTTCACTTCATTTGTGTAGGACACCACACCACCCTTGAACCACGCCGAGCTGCCCGGCACAAGCGTTATCTGGTGCGCTATGTTGCCGCCGGTGCAACTCTCGGCCGTGGCCACCCACTTGCCTGTCGCCAGCATTTTTGAGGCTATCTGCTTGATGATGTTTGTGTTATCTATCATCTTCGGGTTGCTCGTTTTTGTGTGTCAAAGATAGCGATTAATAAATATAGGTGCATTTTCAAAACATGAATCCATTATAGGAAGTTCATATTCAAAAAAAATACCTGACAGCAAAATATTTGCAAAAAAGTTGCGTTCAATTCAAAGCAACTATAAAAAGCATTTTGCCTATGGTGAAACATTTTACTATTTTTTTCAAACTCAGTAACATATGGCACCACAAAAACGCACCGGCCGACTTGCTGGCTGATGGACTCTGCGACAAATTCAGTCCATCGGCAACTACCATCGGCAATATTATGGCGTTTGCGAGAGCACATCGTACTGAGAAAACTAAAACCGCCGGTTCAGTGGAACTGGTAATTAATTAAGCCGAAGACGGCATTACGGGCGGGGACAATAGTTCCCGCCTTTTTTTGCTCGTTGGGTTTTGAGTGACAACTCTCTATTCCATTCCCCAGAACTTGCGCAGGAACCATTCCGCTGACAAGAAAATAAGGATCAGCAATAAAATCGGAAGTAAATCGATAGCCCTAAGCTGGCGATCGGTAACAATCACGGTTTCTGCAACTTCACGATTGCGGAAAATGGTTTCGGGTAGGGCGTCAATGTTGTCAGGTAAAAACATTTGCCCGCCATGGCTGTCGGCCAAACGGAAAAGCAGACTGTGGTCGGCTTGCAAGCGACTCATCTCTGCCGACTCGTCAACAACCATAAACTGCCCGTGACGTGTCAAAACTTCGTCGCCGAGCGTTGCGGTGGCTGTGTAGCGGTAAAGTCCGACAGGTTTGCGCCCCAAGTTGAGCGAGTAGCCCAGCCCCGATGGTTGGAACGATGATTTGATGCGGTTCCCGGCCGGATCGGTCAGTTCAAGAGCCACATCGGCAGTAGTGACGGGTTCCATTGAGCGGTTGTAGAGCACGGCATCGAAAATCACTTCACGGTGTATTGGCACCACTTCGTCGGTGGTTACTTCAAAGCGGTCCTTTTTCTCGTTGTTGCACAGGTATTGAACTGTTTTATTGATGATTTCGTCGGTTACGGCATGCGAACCGTTCGATGCGTAATCGGTCAGACGCCAGCGCCAGAGCCCTTCGCCACTCACCACACCGATTTTTTGCGTGGCTGTTGTCACAAAGTAAACCAGTGGCCGCTGAGTGCCGACTGATCCAATCTTCTGATAGAAAAGCACTTGCCCTTTCGGTGCAGTACGATAGTTGCCATATGGCACATTCAGCGGTGGAAAAAGTACAGTCTGTGTAGCATCAAAATTTATCTTAAAAAGCTGAAAATCAATATTGAATAAAGGGTAGGCATCGTCATTGTCGCCACGCTTGCGCTCAATGCCAACGCTTGGCAATGCCGCTTGAAGCGACTTTATATCGGTTTGATTGCCAACTATAAACAGCATTGGCAAATCGATTTTTACAGCCTGCTCAATAATTTTTTGTATGTTGTGCTGTGCCGATGGTAGTTGGTGTAGAATCAGAAGCGAATAATCGTCAAGCCGACTGCTAAAATTGTCTATGTTGCTTATTGTCAGTTTGAAACGTTCATTTTTGGCCAGCACTTGCTCAAGTGCCGAAACATCGGGATGCCAAGCGTTTTGTAGCAGAAGCACGTTCAGTGCTTCACCGCTGACATCGACAACAACGCTACGGTGGTTGTTTTGTCTATTTGCATCATTTTCAGGTATATCTATGTGCAAATCGTATCTGTGCAAACCTTCGTCGGCACCATCGATGTAAAAAATCTCTTTTTGGTATGCGAAATTTGTTTTAATGCTGACCGTACGGCTTTGCAGAATTTTATCATTCTCACTAACAGTAAGTTGGTAATCGCCAAATGGCACATTTTCGCCTTTGATGCAAACCATTATCGGGAAGCGCGATTGGTGGAAAGCTGTGCGGTTGGCCACCGTCCGGTCGATAGACAGGTCGGGATGCGGCAGAGTGTCGCCAAGGGCGATGGTGTAGACGGGCTTGCTGAACGTGCCCGCTTTATAGAGTGGTTCGGCACCCTGATTCACGATGCCATCAGTAGCAATTATCAGTGCGCCAATATTTTCGCCGTAAAAATTTGTCGCCACATAGTCGAATACCGACGATATGTTGGTGGTTTGCCCTGAAAAATTAATTGGCTCGTTTTCAGTTGTTTTATCAGAAAAAACAACTGAACGGACATCATATTTGCCACTCAGTTGTTGTTTAAGTTTGTCGATTTCACCGATGTAATCGGTTTTGTACCAAGCTGAATCGGCATTTGCAACAATTGACGACGAGTTGTCCTGCGCGAGAACAATAATTGGTCTTTTTTGCTGTTTGTTGCTGATTTTCAGTGTTATGTCGAAAATCATAATGCACAATAGCAGCATCGACATAAACCGCAGCGCCGCCAGAATGGTGCGCTGACGCCTGTTGGCCTGTGTTGTGGCGCGCTTGCCCGAATAGAGCCACCACGCCACGGCCGCAGCCACGGGCAGACTAATCAGCCACGGCAGAAAGAACGATGTCATAATTCGCCGATAGCCTGATTATCAATTATGTTAGCATTCCGCCGCAAACGTTGATCACCTGTCCGGTTACGTAGGCAGAAAGGTCGGAACCAAGGAACGCTGCCGCATTGGCCACATCTTCAGGCGTTCCACCGCGACGCATCGGGATTTTTTTCATCCACTCGTCTTTTACTGCATCTGGCAGAACATCAGTCATTTCTGTCATAATGAAGCCTGGTGCGATAGCATTGCAACGGATGTTGCGTGCGCCAAGTTCCTGAGCTGCAGACTTGGTAAAGCCAATGATTCCGGCTTTCGAAGCCGCGTAGTTGCATTGGTTTGCGTTGCCGCGAACACCCACAACCGAGCTCATATTGATGATTGAGCCGGCGGCCTGCTTCCACATCACAGGCTGAACGGCCTTGCTCATGCAGAACACCGATTTAAGATTGACACGCATAATGTCGTCCCACTGTTCTTCGGTGAGACGTTTGAGTGCGGCGTCGCGGGTGATTCCGGCATTGTTTACCAGAATGTCGATGCGACCGAATTCGGTTGCAATTTCAGCCACATATTTCTGCGATGCTTCAAAATCGGAAGCGTCGAAAGCGTAGAATTTGGCCTTTATGCCCATTTGGTTCAGTTCGTTTTCAAACTTCATCACTTCGTCGCGAAGCGATGTGCAGGTGAGTGCCAGATTGGCGCCCTGCTCAGCGAATTTCAAGGCGATGCCCTTGCCAATTCCGCGTCCGGCACCTGTGATGAGCGCCGTTTTTCCTTCAAGTAATTTCATAGTTTTTTGAATTTATTGCCGTCGGCATATGCAAAATTTATGCCTACAATGATGCGATAAAGGTAGAAATTTATTTCGATTGGTCGATAGAGCCGCCATTGGCGATTTTCCTACACCTATTATATATGTTTGTAGATGGCATTCAAGCTGTGCAGCCACAGTTTATTGCGCCTTTTGAGATATAAACGCACAAATTGTGCATTTACTCTTGGAAATCTTCTGGATTTTATTTGTTGATTATCAATCGTATATGCGTTTAGGCAAAATTTTTTCAAAAAAATAACCTACCAACATAGTGGGTAATAGGAAAAATGTATTATGTTTGCATCGTCAAAAACGACAAAACAGTTTAAAACAATACATAAAAAAGGAGGTTATTATGACACAAAAAAACTACCGCTTCGAGACACTGCAACTTCATGTTGGCCAAGAGACAGCCGATCCTGTAACCGATTCACGCGCAGTGCCAATTTATCAGACAACATCATATGTGTTCCATAACTCGAAACATGCCGCCGACCGCTTCGGCCTTGCCGACCCGGGCAACATCTACGGACGTCTGACCAACACAACTCAGGACGTTCTTGAGCGCCGCGTTGCCGCTCTCGAAGGTGGCGTTGCCGCATTGGCTCTGGCTTCAGGCGCTGCCGCAATAACCTACACAATTCAGGCGCTGGCGCAGAACGGCGACCACATTGTGGCTCAGAAAACCATCTACGGCGGAACTTATAACTTGCTGTCGCACACGCTTTCGCAGTTCGGCGTTGAGACGACTTTTGTTGACGCGCACAACTTAAAAGAGGTTGAGGCTGCCATCCGACCGAACACAAAAGCCATTTATCTTGAAACTTTGGGCAACCCCAACAGCGATATTCCAAACATCGACGCAATTGCCGAAATTGCTCACAATCACGGTCTTCCGTTGGTTATCGACAACACCTTCGGCACACCTTACTTGATTCGTCCGCTTGAGCATGGCGCCGACATTGTTGTTCACTCGGCTACAAAATTCCTAGGCGGCCACGGCACAACTCTTGGCGGAATCATTGTCGATGGCGGCAAATTCGACTGGAAAAAGTCAGGCAAATACGCACCAATCGCTGCACCAAACCCGAGCTATCACGGCGTTTCGTTTGCCGATGTGGTTGGTCCTGCTGCTTTCGTGACTTACATCCGTGCCATTCTGTTGCGCGACCAAGGTGCAGCCATCAGCCCGTTCAACGCATTCCTGCTGCTGCAAGGTGTTGAGACTCTGTCGCTTCGTCTTGAGCGCCACGTTGAGAACACGTTGAAAGTGGTTGATTTCCTGAAGAATCACCCGAAGGTGGCCAAGGTTAATCACCCATCGTTGGCCGATCATCCAGATCACGAACTCTACAAAAAATATTTCCCGAACGGCGGTGCAAGCATCTTCACATTCGAGATTAAAGGCGGAAAGGATGCTGCTTGGAAATTTATCGACAATTTAAAGATTTTCAGCCTTTTGGCAAATGTGGCCGACGTGAAATCGCTGGTTATCCACCCTGCAACAACAACACACTCGCAGCTCAGCGACCAAGAGCTTGCCGAGCAGGGAATCAGCCAAAGCACCATCCGCTTGTCGATTGGTACTGAGCATGTTGACGACATTATCGACGACTTGAAATCGGCCTTCGATGCAGTGAAATAAGCTTGGTGTGGGGCGTAAAGAGCAAAGTTAAATGAGCAATTTTTGAACACCCGACGCCAAAAACTGATAACTTGCGGCTTCTAACTTGTAACTAATAACTAAAACAGAAATAAAATGTCAAGAATTTACAAATCGGCCGACGAACTGATTGGCCACACACCACTTCTGGAACTGAGCCGAATTGAGTCGGCGCACAAATTGCAGGCAAAAATCATTGCCAAACTTGAGTACTTCAATCCCGCAGGCAGCGTCAAAGACCGCATTGCAAAAGCAATGATTGAGGAAGCCGAGCGTGCCGGCAAACTGAAACCGGGGGCGGTGATTATTGAGCCGACAAGTGGAAACACAGGCATTGGTCTGGCCAGCGTGGCTGCCGCCCGCGGTTACAAAGCCATTATTGTAATGCCCGAGACGATGAGCGTTGAGCGTCGCCAACTGATGAAGGCTTACGGTGCCGAGGTTGTTCTTTCGGACGGCTCGAAAGGTATGAAGGGCGCCATCGCGAAAGCGCAGGAACTGGCCGAAGCAACGCCAAACAGCTTCATCCCCGGACAGTTTGTGAATCCCGCCAACCCGAAGGCACACCTTGAAACCACTGGTCCTGAAATTTTTGAGGACACCGATGGCCAAGTTGACATTTTCGTGGCTGGCGTTGGAACCGGTGGAACTGTTACGGGCGTCGGCAAATACCTGAAATCGAAAAAGCCGGGTGTGAAGATTGTAGCAGTTGAGCCCGCTTCGTCGGCAGTTTTGTCGACAGGCGTGCCGGGTCCGCACAAGATTCAGGGCATTGGCGCCGGATTTGTTCCCGATGTGCTCGATACCAAGATTTATGATGAGATTATCACCGTTTCGAACGAGGATGCTTTTGCCACTGGCCGCGAGGTTGGCCGCACTGAGGGTGTTTTGGTTGGAATTTCGTCGGGTGCGGCTCTGTGGGCAGCAATTGAACTGGCAAAACGCGCCGAGAACAAGGGCAAGAACATTGTTGTTTTGCTGCCCGACACTGGCGACCGCTATCTGAGTACAAGTTTATTTGCTGAATAACAGTGAATGTCAGTTTATTACCGTGTATCGCCCTATACTTTGGGTGCGGTACGCGGTTTCTTTTCCTTATTAAATCACTTATAACAATTTGATTATCAATTATTTGTGATTAAATTTTGATTTTTACCGACAAATTGGCAAAAAAAATGTAATTTGCACCAAAATACTATGCAACTATGATGATTTCAACACGTGGAAGATACGCCATCAGAGTGATGATCGACCTTGCAGAGCAAGGTTCGGCGGGTTATACAAGGCTGAAAGACATTTCGGAACGGCAGGATATTTCGCTGAAATACCTTGAGAGTATAACCACAGCATTGTCGAAATCGGGGCTGATTGACGGCGTTCACGGGAAGGGCGGCGGCTACCGGCTCAACCGTCCGCCGCAAGAATAC
Source organism: Salinivirgaceae bacterium (assembly GCA_017527435.1). Lineage (GTDB taxonomy): Bacteria > Bacteroidota > Bacteroidia > Bacteroidales > SZUA-534 > RUG13583. The sequence goes on along the minus strand of JAFXQB010000001.1, from coordinate 351,668 downwards.
CGTCTAACCGATATTCTGCACGCAACCGAAGGTTCGCTGGCACCGGTGGCTTGTCTGGGCTGCGATGCCAAACCGTGTGAGCGTACGCAAATCTGTCGCACTCTGCCTATGTGGAAGAAACTCTACGAAACAGTGAATGAGTTTTTCGATAGTTACACCATTGCCGACCTTATGCGTAATAAGGTTGATTTTGAATATCTTAGCGCAGAGTTGTAGCAAATTCTTCATTTTGACCATACAGCGCCAAGCCTTCTGAATTTCAATCAGTTCGGAAGCCTGGCGTTTCTTTTTTTCATAGACCTTGGTTCCCCGCCAAGGTTATATCCGTAGCCATATTTTCAAATTCCGCAAAAAAATCGTTTTTTGTGTGTAATATTTTGCAAACACCATTGTCTAAAGGACAGAATGATTCAAAAAGCGAATAACGACGAGCAAAGGCGCGTCAGCACGATAGCCGACCTTTTAAACGGAGGCGACCGTAAGGCCGCGGCCGTTGAGTACGCGTATTTTGTGAAGCGGTATTCGCAACAGGTTCTTGATTTTACGGTGCGAATGGTGAGCAACCGGGCCGATGCCGAAGAGTTGGCACAAAACACTTTTGTGAAGGCTTTCAATCGGTTTGAGACATTTGAAGGTAGGGCATCGTTTCTGACGTGGGTGAGCCGCATCGCCTATAACGAGTCGATTAACCACTTGAAACGCCGTAAGTTACGCTGGATTGATGTTGATGATGCGCAGATTGCCGACAGCCGTATCGATGACGATGAGTTATCGGCAGGCCGCGAAGAGCGCATCAGTCTGATGGAAGATGCTCTCGACTGTCTGCCGCCCGACGAGCGGATGCTGGTGCAACTCTATTATTACGAAGACAAGCCCCTGCAAGAGATTGCCTATGTAATGGATGTGGAGCCAAACACGCTGGCAGTCAGGCTGCATCGGATTAGAAAGAAATTATTGATAATGATAAAACATAAAGAAAATGAACAAGTTTAACGACAACGACATTCGAGAGGCCTTGCGCCGAAGCGAGGAAAAACGGACGGCGCCAACGGTGCCCGACGACTTCTTCGACAGCGTTATGGGCAGGATTGAAGCCGAACCCAAGACCATAAAACTGTGGCGTTGGGTGGCCGCAGCGGCTTGCATTGCGCTTGTGGCCGGCATCGGAAGCGCGATTCTGTTTGCCGACAAGACGATTGTGAAATCGACACCGATTGCCGAAACCGTTATTATGGAAAATACAGAAAAACAACCAACTGACATTGCCGAGACCGACTCGGTGGCAGAACCCGTTGTGGTTCCCGAGCCGAAAATTGAGGCGCCCAAAACAAAGGCAGCACCTGCCACAAAGCCGAAACCCGCGACTCAGCCGGCACCAAACCCGAATTTAAGAATTGAGAGGCCACAATATGCTGAAAACGAACAGAAAACCATTGCCGCCGACAGTGCAACTATTGACAACGCGACTTCACACGATGAAGCCAACATCAATTATGCCGAAAAGCAGTCCAAAGGCAGCGAAACATATCTTGACCCTGCACTGATGGATGAATTTATCTTTAAAATGGCTGAATATCAAGGTGTAACCAAAATTAAATCAGAGTGTTCAATCGCCAACGACACCCTGTTTGATGAGTCTTTCTACGTGTTCCCTGTCAAAGAAGATTACGATATACTTGGGCGCTTTGTGCTAATGGCTAGTTACTATTCAAACACCGCGCCGGGCTATATTTTCAACAACTCTGAACAGCAGATATTCTTCAGCATTGATGATGAGCAAAACGGGCTGAACTATCTTTGGATTGCCGAACGCATAGGCGATTCTAAAATAATGATTTACAGTGTTCACGCGCCAATTGAAACTGAATTTGAATCCGACTGCTATCAGCAGTTCTACAACGATTTGACGTTTGCAAACTTCAATACATATTATTAATTCTAAAACTACACCAAAATGAAGAAAATAACAATTTTAAGCTTTATGGCACTGTTTTGTGCCAACGTTGTGGCACAGGAAGAGATTGTGCTGAAGAGATGGAATACTGGTATTACGGAATGTTTGCTATTCAATAATAAAAAAGACAAAAAGACAACCGCAATTTTGCCAAACACAGAAAATAGTTGGATAAAAGACACATGTTGGTTGGAAAACCCGCCAATAGTCGATTGGGACAGTATTTGCCCGGGGAAATGGAATGTGATGACAATACGAAAACACTTATGGATTAATTTGGAATGCATGTTGGCTAATAGAGGTGACGAAACTGTTCTGCACTGCTATCTTCCCCTGCCAGCCGATGAGGTGACCAATATTTGGCTTGCATCAGAGGACGCGGCTATTGTGGATATGGAAACAGGCATTCAATATCGTGCCAAACGTACTTACCCTGAAATTTGTATGAGAAAACATATTTCGGTGAAGGCAAATAAACCTGTAATAACAAACGAAAAAGCATTGGGGCATGGCGGCGATGTTGTCGATTTTCAAATCATCTTTCCGAAACTGTCGGTAACCACCAAAACAGTAGCCATTTATGGGGTGCCGATGTGGAATATGCGTGGATGGATAATTACTCTCGACAATCCGCATAGTGTCAGCATTTTGGGTGTCCCCTACGATACAGTTCCGCGGTTCGTTGAGCCGCGCCTTATCAGAGAAGAAAAAGATTACAACAAGGATATCCACGAAACATGGGCGGAATATACTGATGTCCACTACATTAAACCTGTTAAAAATAACACAATGGCTCTTTGGCGAACAAGAAATGCCACCTATCTGGCATTTGCGAAAGAACAGAATTGGGTTAGGGAATACTTTGACGTAGCCAATGGAACCAAACTAATTGATGAGTATGGAAATCAATATAAATTGAAGTCAATTATTGGATTTCCAATTGGCAATCTTTTTTGGGTAGGAGGTTATTCTGGTGACTATTTTGCTATGGTATTGGTTTTTGAGCCATTGCCTGAAAATGTTTCATTATTAACTTATAGTGAACCTGATTTGGAACCTTTTAATATGTGGGGAGCAGATTGGCAAGGTATGACAATTAGAAATCTTAATGTCAACGAACTACGCGCAAACCAATCGTTATTCGAGTATCATCCACGGGTTATTAAAGAATAGTCGCATACTTTACTAACTAACTAACCATTCATTTGCAAGGCGTACCACAAGGTGCGCCTTTGCTGCTTTTTTAATGTAGGATTGTTACTTCACCTTTCCCCGATTATCAACCTTCACTTTCACTAAATCGTCGTTCTTGTAGGTGGCTTCGTACACCACTTCGCCTTTCATTGTCAGCACTTTGTAGGTGCCGTTGCGCATTCCGTTGCGGTAGTTTACTTCGGTGTTGAGCGGGCCTTCGTCGTACCAAGTCAGCCACTGGCCGTCTTCGCGTCCGTTCTTGTACTGTTCCTGGCGCAACTGACGGCCGTACTCGTTGAAATATTTCCACACGCCGTTCTTCACGCCGTTCAGGTAACTGCCTTCAAACTCTTTCGCGCCATTGATGCGGAACGTTTGGTAAGTGCCGTGGTAAACGCCATTCTGGTAGTTCTCAACCATCCGCAACTGACCGCCTTCGTACCAATAGGTAGCCGTGCCGTGCTTGATGTTCTGTCGGTAATTGACAACGTATTGGCGGTCGCCGTTTGGGTAGTAGCCGTTCCAGGTGCTGTCCATCATCCCGTCGCGGAACCAGCCTGTCTGCTCGGTCTGGCCGTCTTCGAACCATTGAATCCAGTAGCCCGTCTCGCGGCCCTTTGCAAAGTCACCTTCGTGGAATTTCTTGCCGTCTTCGTAGTACACAACCCAGTGGCCGTCCTTCTTGCCGCGTGCAAAATCGCCTTCCTTCCACACCTGGCCGTTGGCGTACCAGTAGGTCCAGTGGCCGTCCATTTCGCCGTCGCGATAGTGGCCTTCGTTGCCCTTTTGGCCGTCGGTGCGCCAATAGGTCCACAAGCCGTCCTGAACATCGTTTTTGAAGTTTCCTTCAATGTCGAGTTTGCCGTCTTCGCGCCACCACGTGGCCTTGCCGTCCTTCTTGTCGTCGGTGAAATTTATCTCGTCCGACTTTCCGCCCGACACAAACCAGTCGGTCTGCAGGCCGTTTTTCTTGCCGTCTTTGTAGTTCACGCGCATCTTCTGCTTGCCGTCGAAATACCAGAAATTCCACTCGCCATCTTTCTGATTATCTTTCAGATGGCCTTCCATTTCCTTCTGCCCGTTGGCGTAGTAGCGGATGTTGACGCCGTTCTCGTAGTTCATTTCGCTTTTCAATGCGCCTTCGCGATAGTAAGTCAGCCACTTGCCAACTTCAACGCCAGCCTTGTAGTGTCCGCTGCTCATCATTTTTCCGTTCGGGAAATAGCGCTTCCAAAGGCTGTCTTCGCGACCGTTCAGGTAGTAGCCTGTCTCTTTTATTTGCCCTGATTGATAGTAAGTTGTGAAAACACCCTTGCCGTCTTTCACAGTCTGATTCTTGCCGTCTTCCCAATAGTTGACCAGCAGAACCGAGTCGCGGAAGTGGCGCTCTTCGCGGTATTTGAGCCCCGAGCCGTTGTAGTAGGTCCAGGTGCTGTCTTTGCGGCCCGATTTGTAGTAGCCTTCCATCTTCGGGCTGCCGTTCAGGTAGTTCTCAACATAGCGGCCGTGCATAATGCCATTGCGGAACTCGCCCTGGTTCTGAATTTTGCCATTGCTGAAAAAGTATGTCAGCCGCCCGTGCACCGCACCATTGCGGAACTCAATTTCTTCCGTTTTCACGCCAGTGCTGTCGTAGTAGGTCCAGAGTCCGTTTTCCTTCCCTTGAACCAGAACGCCTTCGCTGGCCACCTGGCCGTTTTTGTACTTATTCACTATTCTCTCTTGCGCATTGGCCGTTGTCGATAACGCAATTAGCAGTATGACAGCAATTTGTTTCATCTGTTTCAGTTTTTTCAGCAATAGGGCAAATCTAATAAATATGGTTGAAATCGGAAAAAATGTTTGCTTGCCGCGAAGGGAAACAAAAAAGCCGACTCTTTGCTGAATCGGCTTTCTTCTTTTAGGGTGCGGGGTGGGGCTCGAACCCACGACATTCAGAACCACAATCTGACGCTCTAACCAACTGAACTACGCGCACCATTTTGGTGCGGCAAAAGTAGTATAAAATTTTATTTGCCTACCATTTTTCGATTTTTTTTGAAAAAAACGTGCATATTGCTCAATGTCTGTGCTATGTGGGGGCGGGTAGGGGCGTTTCAAGCGTTTGAACCTTGTGCCCTTTGCAGCTCTTTTAGAACTGAAAATAGATGAACGGCTGCAATCCCGATTGGCTGAACTGCACAAGCACAAACACTGCCACAACCGTCACGGCCACCTGTAGCCACATTGGCATTATGGCAAACTGACCGCGATACCAGTTTTTTAAACCATTTGGCAACCAATGGATTACGTATGCGGCAACCATAACTGCAATAATCTGCCAATAGGCCGCCAAATATTCACCTATATGGTTAGCATTGAAGGCTGTAAATATTTGATTAAGAATGTCGTGGGCGGTTGCAAGCGAGTCGGCGCGGAACACGATCCACGTGAAGGCAACCACATTGAATGTCAGGAATATTTTAAGCGGGCGCAGACGGCTGTTTGTCCCGAATATCGATTTAAATAACTTATCAACAATAAGATACAATCCGTGTAGCGCGCCCCAAATCACAAATTTCAGGTTGGCGCCGTGCCAGAGTCCGCCAATCAGCATAACCAGAAACAGGTTGACGTAGGTGCGCACGCGGCCTTTGCGGTTGCCGCCGAGCGGAATGTAAAGGTAGTCGCGCAACCACGACGACAGCGAGATGTGCCAACGCCGCCAGAAATCGGTTGGGCAGTCGGCTTTGTAGGGCGAGTTGAAGTTCACGCTCAAGCGAAAACCCAGCCACAGCGCAATGCCGATGGCAATGTCGGTGTAGCCCGAAAAATCGCAGTAAATCTGTATGGCATAGCCATATACGCCCAGCAGATTCTCGAATCCCGAGTAGAGCGTTGGCGAGTCGAAAATGCGGTCGACAAAGTTCACCGAGATGTAGTCGGCAACAATTATCTTCTTGACTAAACCATTGATAATGAAGAATAAACCTTGTCCGAACTCTTCGCGGTAGATGAAGAACGGGCGGCTGATTTGCGGTACAAAATCGGCGGCGCGGACAATGGGGCCAGCAACAAGTTGCGGAAAGAACGTTAGGTAGAATCCGAAGTCGAAAATGCTTGTAAGTGGCTCAATCTTACGGCGATATATGTCGGTTACGTAACTGATGGCCTGAAAAGTGAAAAACGAGATTCCAACGGGCAGCACAATGTCCGACACCTGTGGACGGCCGCTGACAATGGCTTGCAGGCTGTCGCCCAGCCAGTCGTGAACGCTGACACTGACGCCCGTAAGTTGCGTGAACCAGCCCGCGAACAGGTACACATATTTATAATAAACGAGCCACGCAAGGTTGAAAACAACGGCGGCGGCCAGCCAGCGCTTGCCCCGACTACGGTTGGCGGCAATGGCGCGCCCGAAACTATAGTTGGCTAACACCGACATTATCAGCAAGATAAAGTAAAAACCGCTCGATTTGTAATAGAAGAACAGACTCGCAAGCAAAAGCCACACGCTGCGCCATTTCAACTTTTTGTGTATCAAGCAGAAAACTGCAAAAACCACCACAAAGAAAAACCAGAATGACGGCCTTGTGAAAAGCAGCGGCTGATTAGAGTCGAACTGTAACCAATTTATCATTGCGGTGTGGTTTAATCGTCAGTTAATGAGTTTGTTGGCCAAAACGTGCCCGATAAGAGCGCGTCTATCAGCAGATGCGCCTGAAACTTGTAGCCGGTACGCGTAAGGTGCACGTAATCAGACGTTATCAGCCCGGCGTCGTACCAAAGACCGATTTTTTCGGGCGCACCCATTACGGCATTGAAATTCCAGACGCTGCAGTTAAGCCGTTTGGCTTCGCGGCAGATTGTTTCGGCGCAAATCACTGCGTTTGGGTTCGGCTTGCCCGACAGTTTATTGTTACCGGGCGTGGTAAGCAGAATGGCGCAATTGGGCTGTGCGGCGCGGATTTCCGCCACCAGTTTTTCGAGTTGCGCGGCAAGCGCAGTGCTGTCGAAACGCGGCATATACGAGTCGTTAGTCCCCAACGAAACTATCACTAAATCAGGGTGTAAGGCAGTGAGTTGAGACGCAAATCGCTCGCATTTCAAGTACGATGACACCCGCGCACCGTTCACACCGGCAGCGTGATATTCAACGCCTTCGGCGTCGAACAAGTTGAGTCCGTAAAGGGTAAACGATTGTTGGTCAGCATTTCTCTGACGGAAGCCGATAGCCACAGAGTCGGTGTGGCAATGCAGATTCCAGACAATGCTTTGCGACAGAATGTTAACACTCTCAATTTCAGCACCTTCGGGGTAAAGAATCTGCGGTTCAAGACTTGTGGCGCCCATTTCGGCAAACATTTGCAAATGCGTTCCGCCATAGATGCCAAACTCACTATCTTCAACTTTGACAATTAGATACGCCGTATCGCTGTTGACGGTGGCGCTCATTCCGGTCAGGCCCAAAGTGCCGCACTCTTTTTCGGTCGACTTGTGGCAAGTCCACTCGCCGCGCCAGCTTACGCGATAGTTGGTGGGGTTGTTGGTTCCGGCCACGACGTAAGGGAAAATCAGTCCGCGCGACGGTTGCAGGCGCCCCGTCATTTTATGCAGACAGCGCCGCATTTCGCCCGAGAAAAAATCGGCCTGAAGGTGCGAGTCGCCGATGTGGACAATGCTCACTTGTGCGCTGTCGCTTTCGGCGCAGGCCGCCAGTTTGCCGCCAAACCGTTGCCACGCGGCGGTGTCGTGCAGCTCAATCAGGTTGCGGCTGCGGTTGGCAACGGCGAAGGTGTCGGGGCTGAACGGCGCAACCGTAAACTGCGCGGCAGCCGCCAGACTACCAATGACGAAAATCGATGATAAAACCAATCGGCGCATAAATCGGCGCTAAAGTAGCGTTTTTGGGGGATTGTGTTCTCTCTACCCCGCACTTAAAAAATAGTTTTTTCTCTTTCAATTTCAGATATAATTGCCGTTTCAGCCCGTTCGGCGGGTTGGCGCGCCATTGAAAAGCCGATTTTAGCGTTACATTAGCGCCGAAAACAAACGGGGCAACTCTGTCGGAATAAAAGTCAAACAATTAAAATTATACAAAATGTTAGGAATGAATCATTTATCAAGTGCGTTGGTGGCAAGGCGGCTGTTGCTGATGGCGGCTTTTGTGGCGGCTGTGCCATTGAAATCGAACTCGCAAATCGCTTTCCAACAGAGTGGCAAGGCCGATTTCTGCCTGAACAACACAACCATAATCGCCGATGAGAGCGACTATCCAGGCGTGCGCCGTGTGGCGGGAATCTTTGCCGACGACGTCAACCGCGTGACAGGCCAGCGCCCGACGGTGGCAACCGCCGTTTCGGCAATGCCGCAGGCCGTGATTGTGGGCACTATCGGCAAAAGCCCGATTATCGACAAATTGGTGAAAAGCAAAAAGATAGACGTCAAAGATGTGGCCAATCAGTGGGAAGCCACTCTGATTCAGGTGGTTGACAATCCGACGAAGGAAATCGGCCGCGCGCTTGTGATTGCGGGCGCCGACAAGCGCGGAACCATTTACGGAATGTTCCACCTGTCAAGGCTGATGGGCGTTTCGCCGTGGTATTTTTGGGCCGATGTGCCCACCGTGCACCACGACAGCGTCTTCCTGACCACACAGAAAATCGTGCTCGAATCGCCGAAAGTCAAATATCGCGGAATCTTCCTGAACGACGAAGCACCGTGCCTAACCACTTGGGTTAAAAATACTTACGGCACCGATTTTGGCGGCAATAAGTTCTATGCCGATGTGTTCGAACTGATTCTTCGCCTGCGCGGAAACTTTATGTGGCCCGCAATGTGGGGGTGGGCTTTCTATGCAGATGACCCCGAAAACAGCCGCACCGCCGACGAGTTCGGCATTGTGATGGGCACGTCGCACCACGAGCCGATGGCGCGCAACCACCAGGAATGGGCGCGTCACCGCGATGAGTATGGCGTTTGGGATTATCCTAGCAATCAGACGGTTATCGATAAATTCTTCCGCGAAGGAATTGAGCGCTCGAAGGACAACGAAGACCTGATTACCATTGGTATGCGCGGCGACGGCGACACTGCGATGGGCGGCAAGGAAGGCCACGACGACGAGTATATCTCTGACGACGAAAAAAACAAGCGTTTGCTTGAGAAAATTATTGATAATCAGCGACAAATCATTGCTGATGTCACGGGCCGCCCAGCCAGCGAGCGGCAGCAGGTTTGGGCGCTCTACAAAGAAGTGCAGACCTATTACGATTTGGGCCTGCGCGTGCCCGACGACGTCATAATTCTTTTGAGCGACGACAATTGGGGCGATGTCCGCAAACTGCCAACGGCCGCCGAACGCAATCGCAAGGGCGGTTGGGGAATCTACTATCACGTTGATTATGTGGGCGCGCCGCGAAACTCTAAATGGCTGAATGTTACGCCGATACAGAATATGTGGGAACAGTTGCAACTGACCTATGCATACGGCGTCGACAAACTGTGGGTGCTCAACGTAGGTGACTTAAAACCAATGGAATACCCCATTACGCTGTTCCTTGATATGGCGCAGAATCCTGAAAATTTCAATGCCGAGAATCTGCTTAACCACACGCTTAAGTTCTGCGCCGAGCAATTTGGTGATAATCAAGCCGTTGAAGCCGCCCGTATCCTTAATCTTTACAGCAAATACAACGGCCGCACCACCGCCGAAATGATGGACCACCGCACATACGACCTTGCCAGCGGCGAGTTCAAGCAGGTGACCGACGAGTATCTGAAACTTGAGGCCGAGGCTCTGCGCCAATATATTTCGCTGCCCGATGAATATCGCGACGCTTATAAACAGTTGATACTCTTCCCTGTACAGGCGATGGCCAACATTTACGAGATGTATTACGCCCAGGCGATGAACCTTGATTTGTATAAGCGTGGCGATGCCGCCGCCAACCAGTGGGCCGACAAGGTTGAGGCCTGCTTTGCCCGCGACGCCGCTCTGCACCACGATTTCAACAAGGTGATGGCAGGTGGAAAATGGGACGGAATGATGATTCAGAAGCACATTGGCTACACCAATTGGAACGACAATTTCCCCGCCGACCGTCTGCCGCGCGTGCAACGCATTGAAAAACCGACAATTGGCGGATTCTCGTTCAAGGCCGACAAGCGCGGCTACACGGCAATTGAGGCCGAACACTATTTCGATGCCAAAAAGAACTCGCAAACCAATTGGACCACAATCGATTATATGGGCCGCACGTTGAGTGGCGTGGCCCTGATGCCGTACACCGCTGCAACCGAAGGCGCCGCCCTGACCTACAAGGTTGAGTTGCCCGCAGGCGTGAGCAAGGTGAAGGTTCACGTTGTGGTGAAATCGACGCTTGCCTTCAACGGCACGGGCCACCACTATCAGGTTGGTTTTGAAGGCGGTAACACCGAAACTGTCTTCTTCAACGAGCGCCTGAACGAGGACCCGAAAAACATTTATTCGATTTATTATCCGACAGTTTCGCGCCGCGTTGCCGAAAACACCGTCGAACTGTCGGCCGCCGAAGGTTGGAACACCCTAACAATCAAACCGATGGACCCAGGAATCGTCTTCGAGAAGATTGTTGTCGATTACGGCGGCTACACGCAGCAGTTCCTGTTCGGAACGGAATCGGAATACGAAAGAAAATGATTGATTGTAGTGACGCACCGCGTGCGTCCGCAAAAAACAGATGTCACAAGGGGCGCGATTCGTCGCGTCCTTTTTTGTTTATTCAATAAACACCAGCGTTTTTCGTTTATATTTGTGTTAATTTAAAAACAGACAATGAGAAAAATTTCAGTTTTTGCTTTTGCAATGATTTTTGCGGCGTGCCAGTCGCAGAGCGGCGAGAACGGTTCGTTTGGAATATATACGGCTGATTGCGAGGATGTATGTTATGACGAAGAAATGCCCGTAATGGCTTCTGCCAAAGCCGCGCCGATGATGCGCAATTCAATGGCGGGCGGGCAGTTGGAAGATGCTGTTGAACAGGGCGTTACGCAGCGCAAGCTAATCAAAAACGGCTCGATGACGCTTGTGGTTGACAATTTGGAGCAGACACGCAACGATGTTGTCGGTTTGATTGAGAAACACGGCGGATACGTGTCTAACGAACAGTATTCCAATTGGGAACACACGTCGTCGTACAACCTGACGGTGCGCATTCCGTGCGACAATTTCGACGGTTTTGTGGCCGAAGTTGAGGCGGGCAAAGGCAAGATTGAGAGCAAATCGGTGTATATCAACGATGTAACGGCCGAATACATTGATTTGGAGACGCGCCTGAACACCAAGCGCAGCTATTTGGAACGCTATAGGCAGCTGCTGAAGAGCGCCAAATCGGTGCAAGAGATTGTGTCAATCGAAGATAAAATCCGAATGCTTGAGGAGGAGATTGACAGCACTGTCGGCCGTCTGAAATATCTGACTAACCAGGTGGAATACAGCACCTTGCACCTGCAAATCCGCCACGATGACGCCAACTTCGACCCGCACCATCCCGACCACGGACGAGGATTTTGGCAGCGGTTCAGCCAGTCGCTCTCTAGCGGTCTGCGCGGTCTTGTCGATTTTGCGTTCTTCCTTGTCCGCATTTGGCCAGCGTGGATTATTATCTTGTTGGTATTCGGAGCGATACGTCGCGCAAAGCGGAAAAATGAAGATTGATAAATTGCCTTTTGATTTTTGCACAGAAAACCGACTTGTAATTTTATCCAAATCAATTACATTTGCACCCTAATTTTTAAGATAAACAATACATTAATTTTATGGCAGATACTTCAGATTTGAGGAACGGCTTGTGCATCGAACTCGATGGCAAACTCTACACAGTTGTGAATTTCCTTCACGTGAAACCAGGCAAGGGCCCTGCTTTCGTCCGCACCAAACTCAAGAACCTTGAGAACGGTAAAACTATCGAATACATCTTCCACGGTGATGTCAAGATTAAGACGGTCCGCATCGAGCGCCGTCAGTATCAGTACCTTTACCGTGAGGGCGACAGTTTCGTGTTTATGAACACCGAGACTTATGACCAGATTAACATCGATGGTGATTTGATTGAGAACAACGACCTGATGAAGGAAGGTCAGTTGGTTGACATCACTTTCCACGCTGAAACCGAGAAACCGCTGCAAGCCGAAATGCCGCCATACGTTGAGTTGGAGGTAACTTACACTGAACCAGGTGTTAAGGGCGATACCGCCACCAACGCAATGAAGCCTGCAACCGTTGAGACTGGCGCAACTGTTATGGTTCCGCTCTTCATCAACGCTGGCGAGCGCATCAAAGTTGATACCCGCGACCGCAGCTACGGCGAGCGTATTAAATAAATTGGTTGACAAGTAACTATAAAAACACCGGCGCAATCCGGTGTTTTTTTTTACTTTAGCGGCATCGTTTTATCCATAATATATTCGGTTTATGCAAGAAAAAGCATCGCTTAACAGGCTTCAACTGAGTAACTTCAAACTCGATGCGCTTTTGCGTATCACGCTGGCAATCAACGAGAATATGCCAGTCGACAAACTGCTCGAGAAATTCCAAAGCATTCTGTGTGACGATTTGAATATTGGTAAAGTACTGATGTTCAGTTACAACCAGAAGTGGGAACGCATTCTTATGGCAGGTGTGAAACGCTCTGTGGCCGATGGCATCCGTGTTGAGAACGACTTGCAGTACTACAAGCAGATTACCAATCTCACAGCTACGCTCAATCAGAATCTGGCGCTGTTCGACACTATAATCCCTGTCTATCACCACAATAAGCCCATTTCCTACGTTATCATTGGCGACACCGATGAGGAGCGCGCTGGCATGAGCCCGACCATCAAGCACCTTGATTTTATCCAGACACTGGCAAATATTATTGTGGTGGCCATCGAAAACCGAAACCTTTTCAACGAGAACGTGCGGCAGGAGGCTATGAAGAAGGAGTTGGAACTGGCATCGCGTATGCAGACAATGCTGATTCCCAACCCGACAATGCTACCCAACGACAACAAGTTGCACGTGTCGGCCTACTACTTGCCGCACTTTGATGTGGGCGGCGATTATTACGATTGGATTCGCCTGAGTAACGATGAGTTCTGTTTCTGCATTGCCGATGTGTCTGGAAAGGGTTTTTCGGCAGCACTGCTGATGTCGAACTTTCAGGCAAATTTGCGGGCGCTGGCGGGCACGGGCGTGTCGCTCATTGATATCGTCAACAAACTGAACTCCAAAGTGATAGAGAATGTGAACGGTGAGAAATTCATCACTCTCTTCATCGCTTTCTACAATACCGAAACCCGCAAACTCACATACGTGAACGCTGGCCACAATCCGCCGCTGCTGTTCAACGCAAAGAGAGGTGAGGTGACGCAACTCACACAAGGCTGCATGGGAGTCGGAATGCTCGATTCGATACCGAAAATCAATATCGGTGAGGAAGTTGTGCCTAACGGCAGCAAACTTATCTGCTTCACCGACGGCATTGTCGAACTCGAAAATATTTCGCATCAAGCCTTTGGTACAGAGCCAATTGAGTTCGCTATGCAGCAGGGCAAATCCATTGCTGAAGACATCGACGGCATCATTGAGTCGCTCTACGAGCACAAGGGTGCGGAAAATGACTTCTTTGACGACATCACTATGCTGGGTGTTGAATTTAAATAACTGATTGATAATAATGTAAGCCTTAGGCTGATGGACAAAAAAAATACAAAGACCAAAATCGTCAACGACCCAGTTTTGGGGCTCATCGATTTTTCGTCACCGTTGATTCTGCAACTCATCGAGCACCCGTGGCTGCAACGCTTGCGCCGCATCAAACAGTTGGGAATGAGCGATATGGTCTATCCAGGAGCGCAGCATACGCGCTTTCTGCACACCATTGGAGCCACGTCGCTGATGCAACTTGCTCTGGACACTCTGCGGCTCAAAGGCGCCGACATTACCGACCACGAGCGCGAGAGCGCAATGATTGCCATATTGCTGCACGACATTGGCCATTGTCCGTTTTCGCATGCGCTCGAACATCATATTGCCGACACCACTCACGAGGATATCTCGCTGGTTTTCATGGACAAGCTCAACCGCCAGTTCGATGGCGCGCTTAGCACGGCAATTGAGATTTTCACACATCAGTACCCCAAACAGTATCTGACAAAACTGGTGTCGGGCCAACTCGACGTTGACAGGCTCGACTACTTGCGCCGCGACAGTTTCTTCACTGGCGTTAGCGAGGGCATTGTCAGCACCGACCGCATTATTAAAATGCTCGATGTGGTTGACGACCAACTTGTTGTGGAGAAAAAAGGCATCTATTCGATTGAAAAATTCCTTGTTGCCCGCCGCCTGATGTATTGGCAGGTTTATCTGCACAAAACCGTGCATTCGGCTGAGCAACTGCTCATTAACATTCTGCGCCGAGCCAAGTGGCTGGTTGCGCAGGGCGAAAAAGTTGAGGCATCGTCGCCGCTGAAATATTTCCTGTCCAATCATGCGGTGTTAGATGACTTTAAATCAGACGCTAAGCGCGATAATGGACTCACAACACTCGAGAATTTCGCTATGCTCGACGACACCGACCTGATGGTGGCCGTGAAGGCTTGGACAACCCATCCCGACCGCGTGCTGAGCCGTCTGTGCCTGAATTTGGTTAACCGCCGTCTGCCCAAAACTATTGTGCAGGACCAGCCCGCTGACAACGGTATGGTCAGCCTGCTGACGCAAGGTGTGATGAAAAAGTACAATCTTACCGAAGACGAGGCAGGCTATTTTGTAAGTTCGGGTGTCATTGCCAACAAAGCCTACAGCCAGCGCCACGACCAAATATTTGTAAAAGAGAAAGATGGCAGTATCACGGAGATTGTCAATGAGGCCGATATGCTCAATATTCGCGCATTGTCAACCACGGTAAGCAAATACTACATATCGTGGCCAAAAGATATAAACGATTAAGAAACAAGTGATTATGGAAGCAAAAGAAATCAAAAAGATAGTAGGCTGGGCATTTGTCGGGCTTTCGGCTGTGTATGTGGCAGTTATGCTGATAATGTGCTCGCAGGCCAACGCAACAGTGGGCAGCCTGTCGGGTGAGCCCGCGTTCAATGTGCTGAGCGCCATTCAAAAACCAATCGCCACCACCAATATTGTGTTTTTTGTGGTGCTTTTGGGCGTTTCGCTTTGGATGTATTGGCGAAGCGGCAAAAAGGCGATAACCTATTTGCCTGTTGCCATTTTCACGGTTTTCACGCTCTTTTGCTACGTCGCGTTAAGCGGTTCGTTCTACAGCATCGGCGATGGCAATCCAACGCTCTCGGGTTCCTACTGGCTAATGTTTTTCATCGGTATTTTCTTCATCGCTGGCGCCATAATCATAACAGTGATTTCGGGCATGGCCGTGCGGAATCTGCTGAAGCGGAACGATAAGGGTAAGGAGTAATTATTGTATAAAGGTATAAGTGATTGAAAAAATAACAATTAATAATTAACAATTAACAATGGGTGCAGATTTCGGGTTAAATCTGATAAAATCGGTTAGATACAAATAAAATCTGTGTAAATCAGTTATCCCGATAGCTATTGAGGCTGCGTCATCTGCGATCAAAACATAAAATCGAAATTCAAAAATCAAAAAATAATGAGAACATATCAATCAGTTTTCGACCTTCCGAAACTTGACGAGGCCTTGAAAATGGCCGCTGAAGTAAAGAAAAATCCTTTTGGATGGGAACATCTTGGCAAGCACAAAACCTGCTTGCTCATTTTCTTCAACAACAGTCTGCGCACACGCTTGAGCACGCAGAAAGCCGCCCGCAACCTGGGTATGGACGTTATTGTGCTCGATGTGAACCAAGGCGCGTGGAAACTTGAGACGGAGCGTGGCGTGGTGATGGACGGCGACAAGAGCGAGCACCTGCTCGAGGCCATTCCTGTGATGGCGCAGTATTGCGACATTCTGGGCGTGCGCTCGTTTGCCCGTTTCGAGAACCGCGAAGACGACTACACCGAAAAGATTCTGAATCAGTTTATTAAATATTCGGGCAAGCCTGTTTTCTCGATGGAGGCCGCTACCTGCCACCCGCTGCAGGCTTTTGCCGACCTAATCACAATTGAGGAGTATAAAAAGGTGAAACGCCCGAAGGTGGTGCTCACCTGGGCGCCGCATCCGCGCTCGCTGCCGCAGGCCGTGCCAAACTCGTTTGCCGATTTTATGAACGAAGCCGATGTCGATTTTGTCATCACTCACCCCGAGGGCTACGAGTTGGACCCGAAGTTCGTGCGTGGCGCGCGTGTTGAGTACAACCAAAAGAAGGCTTTCGAGGGCGCCGACTTCATCTACGCCAAAAACTGGTCATGCCCTGGCGTTACCTGCCCCGACAAGTACGGCCAGATTTTGAGCAAGGATATGAGTTGGACCGTTGACACCGAGCACATGAGCTGGACCAACCAGGCCAAATTTATGCACTGCCTGCCTGTCCGCCGCAATATGATTGTCACCGATGACGTGATTGAAAGCCCCGACTCAATTGTGATTCCCGAAGCCGCCAACCGCGTGGTCTCGGCGCAAACGGTGCTGAAGATGATGCTAGAAACGGAGTTTTAAAAAAGACTTAGGACAACGGACTACAGACAATACAAAAAGTAATAATTGATTTTAAATTGATTAAAAGGAAGATATAAGAATTTTGAATACATATAATTAATGGACAGTTTCCATTAATTCTCTGTTCACGAAACCGCCAATTTCGAAAAATCAGTGAGAATTAAATGACGAAATGTCTACGCTTTGGGGCGTGGACTATTCGCGTTTATCTACTGATTTGGGTTACTTGGCGGTACCAGTGGGCAGGGTAAACTTTTTAACGGATAGTTTACGCCTTTTTTATGGATATACACATAGGACACCAGATTCAAGCAGACTTGAAGGCACAAGGCCGCAGTGTTACGTGGTTCAGCCGTCAGCTGTGTTGCAGCCGCCAAAACTGCTACAAGATTTTCAACACGCCAATCCCGCACGTGGCCACATTGTATGCGGCACAGAAAACATTGGGAGTAGATTACATTTCGATGCTTAAAGATTCTATCGAAGTATAAATCAAAAGGTTATTGTCTTGCGATTTTCTATATTCTTTAGTCAGCAATGCGTTTGCAACAAAAGTGTCAACTAAATTATTACAAAAACGCCAACCAAAAGTGGATATTGTAAAGAGTTAAGATATAAGCGTTTAGGGTATTATTGCATACACGTTTTTAATAACAACTTTAAACTTTATTGTATGAAAAGATTATTATTATTTTCAATTGTAGGATTGACACTTTTTGCAAGTTGCAAAAAGGATGATGTCGAAGTATTCGATTTACCCAAATCTATTTCCATTGCCGAAGGCGAAACTATAAATATGCTTGTTGGGGAAACCGTGGATTTACATCTCAATTGCGTTCCGGAAGATGCTTGGTCACCAACACGTGAATGGACATCGTCAAGTCCTGAAATTGCGTCTGTTGGAATAATAGGTGGTACAGTAACTGCACTTAATGCTGGAGAAGCAATTATTACAGCAACTATCAATGATGGTACTTCTGCAAGTTGCCGAGTTGTTGTTAGGGCTATTCCATCAACAGAAATCAAAATTGATAAGAAAGATTATGAAATTGTTGTGGGTGATGTACTGAAACTTAATCCAAAGGTTTTACCTGACTCTGCAAGTTTCAAAAGCGTAAGATACACCTCTACAGATGAGACTGTGGCTATAGTAGGTGAAGATGGAATCGAGGGGGTTGCTGTTGGTGAGTGCAAGATAATAATTACAAACCATGACGGAATCACTGCAGAATGTAATCTTAAAGTTTCCCATATTAGAATGAACAATGGTAGCCTAAAAATAGGGCCAGGACAAACATTTAAATTCGAAATTGAGCCTACAATTGCTGTAGATAGATGGATATCGACTGACGAAAGTGTGGCAACAATTGTTGATGGAACATTAACGGCTGTTAATGCAGGTCATTGTGCAATAGTTGCATTAGCCAAAAGCGGTAAGGAAATTGCTTATTGCAACATTGAAGTTACAACGGGTAATTAAGCATATTAAACGCGAAATGCTTCTATTGTTGAAAAAATACCAATAAAATAGATTATTCGCTAATTAAAATCCACCAACAATTCTATGATTGTTGGTGGATTATTTTTGGGATATCTCAGCCAAAATCGGTTATAAGTGTCGGTTTTGGCTGAATTTTTTTATACACACCGTTTCAAAAATCCTCGTACAGCAGATATTTCTTTCTGATGGTTTGAAAATGTTGCAGCCCTTCTTGCCACGATTGGCGGATCTCGGCTTCGGTCATTCCCTTTTCAATCTGCTTGCGAAGTTCGGGGCCAGCAAGTTTGTCCACGAACGATTGGAAGAAACCGGGCTTCGATAGGAAATAATTATAACTGTCAATCAGCCATTTAAGATTGATGCGGGCATCGGCTTCTAGCGACTCGGTGCTTATTTGGCGCAGGTCGTAGCCGCGGCAGGGCACATCTTTGAACGGCGGATATTTGGCGCCTTCAACGCTGTGGGGCGTGAAGCGGAACGGCGCTGCAAGGTAGTCGGGGTGGCCGATGGCTTCAAATGGGAAATCGGTGCCGCGCGCCACGCTCATAAATGTGCCTTCAAACAGACCCAACGACGGATAAAGCAGCACCGAACGATATGTCGGCAGGTTAGGCGATGGTTTTATAGGCAGTTGATAATGAGTGCGGTGAGTGTAATTCTTGCAAGGCACCACCATCAGTTGGCACACTTCGCCATTTTTCAGCCAATGCTCACCGTTCAGCATCATCGCGTACTCGCCAATGGTCATTCCGTGGACGAGCGGCACGGGGTGCATTCCCACAAACGAGCGCACTCGGGCGGTGTCGAGCACAGGCCCGTCAACGTAGAATCCGTTGGGGTTGGGGCGGTCGAGCACCAGCAGCGGCACATTGTTTTCGGCGCAGGCTTCCATCACGTAGTGCAGTGTCGAAATGTAGGTGTAGAAGCGCACGCCAACATCTTGAATATCAAATACGACAAGGTCTAAACTATCCATATCCGCCACGGTGGGCTTGCGGTGTTTGCCGTAGAGCGAAACCACAGGCAGGCCTGTCGCAGCGTCGATGTTGTCGGCCAGGTGCTCGCCAGCATCGGCTTTGCCGCGAAATCCGTGCTCGGGGCCAAAAACTCTGCGGATGTCAATATTGAGCCGCAAAAGACTGTCAACCAAATGAATATCGCCTATTGCTGATGTCTGATTGGCCACTACAGCCACGCGTTTGCCAGTCAGAAGTGGCACATATTGCGCGGTTTGGTCGGCGCCTGTAAGTATATCTTCTTTATTATCAGAGTGCTGTGCACAAGTGGTTGCAGTCAGCACCAAAATTATCGCGGTAAGCGGAAAAAAACGTTTCAGCATCAGTGTAAATGTTTTTTGCAAACTTACTGATTTAGTGGTTCGGACATTAAAATATTTGTTGAACTAATGCTTTTCTTGCGCGGATGGCACGGATAGTTGTAACCAAAACTATCTATCTTTGACGGGCAAACGATTTTTGAATTGTTTGATAAAACCTTTAACAATAGTTTTAAAAAGAGTTTATACGACAAAAGACAGAAATGGTAATTTGTAGTTAATAAAAGCATAGAGCTTTTTCTTTCTATTTGATAGAATTTGGCGATTTAAAAAAAAAGATGTGGAGGAAATGGTCTTAAGTTGCCACGCTTTGGCGTTCACTTGACTTATTTCGTACATCGCAGGTTACGCCAATACCTTTCAAAGAGTGGGAGGCAGTCGGGTTTCACGCTTTTTTTTCGCCAAAAACAAATGATTTGGGCAAGTTTCATTTCGGATGATTTTTTATTTTGATATTTATATGACAATTAACAACTTAAAACTTAAACGTACACAATTATGAAAAAACTATTCGTTTTATTTTTTGTCACAATGCTTGCAGGGCAGGCTTGGGCGCAATCGCAAGAGTTCTATTATGACGCTCTTTATTACTCGGTGACTGACTTTGAAAAACGCGAAGTGGCGCTTTTAGGGTTAGGGGGAAACACGATTTCTGGCAAGATAGTAGTGCCTTCAAAAGTAGAATACTATTATGATTCTAAAACTTATACAGTTACGAGTGTTGCCAGCCGCGCATTCTATAATTGTGTGGGAATAACATCTGTAACTATTCCTAATTCGGTTACGAGCATCGGTTCTGAGGCTTTTGAAGGAGTAAATATTATTTATTATTCAGGCGGCGCTACGGGTAGCCCCTGGGGAGCGAGCGGCATTAACCTTGAACCGGATGAGAATGGATTTGTTTACTCGGATGAGGAAAAAACTCAAATCATCGCATTTTTTGGCAAAGGTGATGTGATCATACCTGATGATGTAGAAAGCATTGGAGATTACGCCTTCTATGGCTGTTCTGATTTGACTTCAGTAACAATCCCCAATTCAGTAAAAAGCATTGGTGACAACGCTTTCAGTGGTTGCCTAAAAATCCTCTCACTAACAATTCCCAATTCAGTTACTAGTATAGGTGCAACTGCGTTTGCAGGAGTTAAAAACGTAATATATGGTGGAACTGCCCTGGGAAGTCCGTGGGGAGCGGATTATTTTAATGCCACAATTGATAGTGACGGGTTTATTTATTCTGACGATAAAAAAACACATATTTTAGAGTATGTTGGCAATGCCCAGATTTTAAATATTCCAAGTTCGGTTACAAACATTAGGGAACGAGCGTTTGCGAGGTGCGACAATTTGAAGTTGGTGACAATTCCGAGTTCGGTTTCCATTATGGGATATGGAGTGTTCGAATGGAGAACTTCTGAAATAACAATTTGTTGCGAAACAAGTTCAAAACCTGAAGAGTGGGATTCTAATTGGTGCTCAGTATCAGGAACTTGGGCAAATGTTGTATGGAATGTGCAATTAGCGGAAAACGAAGATTTCGAATACCGATTCCATAGCACGGCTCAATATGGCAATACCGCTAATTTGATGAAATACAAAGGAAATGCCGATTCGGTTTCAATTCCGAACGCGATACTTTCAGATAAATTGTACTATGTGACCAACATAGACGACAACGCATTCAGCGGTTGTGGCAATTTGAAAACAATTGCGTTGGATGAATCAGTGCGTTTTATTGGCAAAAGCGCTTTTGAAAAATCGGGTTTGAAAAAGATATTACTGCCAAACACGATAGAGAGCATTGGAAGCAAGGCGTTTGCAGGGTGCGAGAATCTGAAGATTTTCATACCAGAGTCGGTGAAGACAATTGATGAAAATGCTTTTGACGGTTGCAAAAACACCATTATCTGTTGCGCTGCATCTGACAAGCCCGCCGGATGGAGTAATGATTGGAACAAAAACGGAGGGGTTGCTGTTTGGGAATGCTTGGGCAAGACCAGTGACGAAATAATTGTTTATCAACTTGAAACGCTGACAGATAGTACCGCAGCGATAACAGAATATATGGGAGAAGCATCGGAACTTGATTTGCCATTAATGGTGGTGATTGACGGCACATTCCGTTATGTTACAAGAATCGGCAATGAGGCCTTCTATCAATGCTACAGCCTTGAATCGGTAAACATACCCCAATACGTAACAAGCATCGGCAATGAAGCGTTCTGTGGGTGTTATCTAACGTCAATCAAACTGCCCGAAAGCCTTGAGATCATTGGCGACGGGGCTTTCAGCGGGTGCAGTTTAACCTCAATCCAACTGCCTGAAAGCCTTGTGAGCATTGGCGACGGAGCATTCAGCGGGTGCGAGAGTTTGACATCAATCAATATTCCAAATGGTCTTGAGAGCATTGGCGATGGGGCTTTCAGCGGGTGCAATTTATCCTCAATCAGTCTTCCTGATGGACTTGAAAGCATTGGTGAATCAGCGTTCAAAGACTGTGACAACCTGAAATCGGTAATCCTTCCCAAGGATATTAAAAGCATTGGGAAATCATTGTTCTTTGGTTGTAGTAGTTTGGCATCGATAACCATCCCCGAAAGTGTCACAACTATTGGAGAGGAAGCGTTCCGCGGGTGTGGCTTGTTATCGGTTGATATTCCTAATTCAGTAACATCTATTGGTAAAAGTGCGTTTGAAACGTGCGATGCTTTGAAATCGGTAACCATTCCAAATTCAGTAACGAGCATTGCTGATAATACTTTTTATTATTGCGACGCTTTGGAATCGGTAACCATTGCAAATTCGGTTACGAGCGTTGGCAAAGAGGCGTTTGCTAATTGTAAAAAACTGAAATCGGTAGCCATCCCAAGTTCGGTTACCAAAATCGGAGAAGCAGCGTTCGATCGTTGCGATAGTATTAGGTCTGTGTTCATTCCTAAATCTGTCGAAAGTATTGATGGTTTTGCGTTCTTCCGTTGCGATAAGTTGACAATTTATTGTGAGGCAAGTTCAAAACCTGATGGTTGGAGTAATGATTGGAATTTCGGCAATTGCCCAGTCGTTTGGGGGGCAACCACCGCTGTTTCAGAGTCCGCCGCCGATAATTTGACGGTTTACGTCCAAGGAAACACTATTATTATTGAAAACGCTTTCGCAGAAATCCTCGTTTATGATGCAATGGGACGCCTTGTTTGTAGAGACGCAACGAATAGCATTTCTACAGGAAATCGCGCAGAAATCTGCGTGAACGGCACAGGCGTTTACCTTGTGAATGTTGGTAATGTGGCGAAACGTGTAATTGTAAATTGAAAACCGGTTTAAATATCTGATTATCCGTATCGTAGGGCTGTCATATCATATGGCGGCCCTACGTGTTTGAAAAAAGAATCAAGGACATTTGTAGCAGTAAATCTTCAAAATTTTGCTTTTGTCAGTTCGTTTTTCGTTGACTACATTTGCCCGTTAAACGGATGATTTTGAAAACCGAATTTTTCATAGCAAACCGAATCACCTTCAACCGTAAGGACGGGCGCTCGTTCACAGGGCCGATTGTCAACATTTCGGTTGCGGGCATTGCTTTGGGCCTTGCCGTGATGATTTTGAGTATGGCCATTGTCACAGGCTTCCGCGATGAAGTGAGTTCGAAGGTGACGGGGTTCAGTGCCGATGTGCAGATTTCGAATTTCGACGCCAACAACTCGTTCGAGACGCAGCCGATTGACGCCAACAACGTACCAGTGAGCCAGATACGCGCCATCGACGGTGTTGCTCACGTTCAACCATACGTGCTCAAATCGGGCATTGTGAAGACGCAGAACGACATTCAGGCGGTTGTCTTGAAAGGCATCGACCAGAGTTTCGACTGGTCGTTTCTGCGCAGCCATCTTGTTGATGGTGAGACGTTCACCATTGCCGACTCGGTGAAATCGAACCGCATTTTTATGTCGGAATATCTGGCCAACCTGCTGCATCTGTCGGTGGGCGACAAGATTACGGTCTATTTTGTGCAGGACCCGCCGCGTATGCGCCCGTTTGTGGTGTGCGGTCTTTACAAGACGAGCATCGAAGATTTCGACCGCGTTTATGCCCTTGTCGATATGCGGCACTTGCAGAAGGTGAACGATTGGCAGCCGAATCAAATCAGCGGATACGAAGTTGACGTCAACAATTTCGACCGTCTTGAAGCCGTTGCCGACAGCATTTTTTTTGTGGCGGGCAACAACTTTATGAAGGGCGGTTCGAGTCTGAAAATCACCAATATAAAAGAGCGTTATCCGCAGATTTTCGATTGGCTCAACCTTCAGGATATGAATGTTTGGGTGATTTTGGCGCTGATGCTTGCCGTGGCGGGCTTCAATATGATTTCGGGACTGCTGATTCTGATTCTCGAAAAAACCAGTATGATTGGCCTACTGAAGGCCCTTGGCTACGGCAATTGGCACATTCAAAAGATTTTCCTAATCCAATCGTTCTATCTGATTGTCAAAGGTTTGGTGTGGGGCAACGTTATCGGCATCGGCTTGTGCCTTCTGCAGCAGCACTTTGCCATTGTCCCGCTCGACGAGTCGTCATATTATATGAGCACCGTGCCCATCAATCTGAAACTGTTGCACGTGGTTGCGCTCAACATTGGAACGCTTGTCTCAACGCTGATTGTGATGCTGCTACCGTCGCTACTCGTGTCGCATATCAGCCCAGCCAAGGCGGTGAAGTTTAATTAGGCATTAGGCACTAGGCATTAGGCATTAGGCACTAGGCATTAGGCACTAGGCATTAGGCACTAGGCATTAGGCACTAGGCATTAGGTGTTAGGTATTGGGTGTTGGTATAGTGATAACCATTTAAACCCGTTAAACTTTAAACTTTTAAACTTAAAACTTTGAACCTTTCGATTCACCATCCCGATAGCTATCGGGACACCAGTTCACCAAATCTGTAGTCCGTCGTCTGTAGTCTGAAGTCCCAAAACTAAACCACAAAGAATTTAATTCCCGCGGCTATCGAGAGCACAATAATGATGATTCCGCTGATGCGGTTGAGCCAGACAATGCTGCGCAGACGGAAGTGCTTGCGGAAAATATCGACAACGTAAGTGAGTGTGAACCACCACAATACGGCGCCGCAAAGAATCCCGCTCACAAGCGGCATACCATCGTTGAACGAGTTGCCGTCCGACATTAGGTTGAGCATCGAGAATGCCGCACCGAAGAAGATGATTGTCAACGGGTTGGATGCCGTCAGGAAGAAAACCGAGATGTAGTCGCCAATCAGGCCCGAGCGCTTGGGGCTGCGGTAGTAGCGGTACTCGCCGATTGGGTTTTTGAGCAGCATTTTGAAACCGAGATAGAGCAGCGTCGCCACACCCGCTATCTGAAAAAACAGTTGGTGCTCGGTCAGGAAATCGGTGATGAAAGTGACGCCGAAAGCGGCCAGAACGGCATACGATGTGTCGGCTGTGGCGGCGCCCAATCCCGACATAAATCCTTGAAAACGACCTTTGTTGATGGTTTTCTGCACGCACAGAACGCCTATCGGTCCCATCGGTGCCGAAACAATCAGTCCAACAATCAATCCCTTCAAGAAAATCTCAATGCCATTCATACTGCATAACGCAAGCGAACTGCAAAAATAGCATTTTAACTTAAAGAGTAAAGACGAATGTTGAAAGTGTAAGGCGAAAAGTGCGATGTGCGGCTATTGAATCGGCTTGCAAAAAAGCAGAAGTCATTATCTTCTAACTTCTAACTTTTAAATCCTAACTTCTAATCCCGATAACTATCGGGACTAACTATTCCCCGCCTTCTTCTCGGCCCTGCGCTCGCGCCATTGTTGCCATTTGGCAGAAAAAAGTTCGCCCACGCCGTAGTTCTTTTCAAGTTCGAAACGATAGGCCACCGTGGCCCGAATCATACCACTCGTATTGTTGATGCTCGCGCCGTCGTTGCCCATCGGCGACTCAATGGCCAGAATGTTTCCGCCAAGGTTGGCAAACCAGTGCTTGCTGTTGAATCCCACACTCAAATCGCCCTGAAAATAGAGATTCAGCGCATTGTGGTTGCGGTCGGGCGCGCCGTCGAGTTGCAGAAAGCATTTGTTGTAGGCCAGGCCCATCTGCATATCAAGATTGAAATAAATCCCCGCAGGGGTGACAAACGTCCGCGCATAGCCGCCGCCAGCGCCAATGAGCGTGTTGCTCACATATTTGATTTGCTCGCGATAGTTGTAAACCGAGTCGTTCACATTCCGCGGCACAAGCGACGAATCGCCGCTCACCATATTCACGTTGAACAGAATCCCAGCAATGGCCGAGCCCGCTGTTTTGCGTTGCAGCTCGCCGTGCGACGTCAGCGCTTTACGCGAATATTGCGTGTAGTTGAAATAGTAGTCGGCCGAAACGCGCAGTGATGCGGTGCTGATGTCGGGGCGGTCGAAGCGGGTGCCCGCAGGCCAGTTTTGCAGAATGTTTTCGGCGTTCGCCAGATAGTAGCCTTCGTAGAAGTTGGCGCCCAGCTTCAGCGTCACGGCGGGCAGCAGCACCTGAGTCGAGAGAACGGTTTTGCGGCCCGTGCGGTGGCGGTCGAGCAGGCCCGTGCTGACACCAAGGCTGAGCGACAGCCACTTATAGGCGAATCCCGCACTCACCGATGCCGACGAGTCCGAACAAGCGTATTGCAGTGATGACAGGTTTTTCAGGTCGTCGATGCTGAAGGCCGAGTTTTTTTGGAACACCGATGCGTTGACACTGAACATTCGGCTCAAATCCTGAATGTAGTTGGTGTCGCGTTCGGCGGCAAACACGCTGACGTACGTCTCTTTCAGCCACTGCGCTTCCAACTGACCGAAGGTAGCCGTCAGCAGTAAAACCGATAAAGCCAGACGCGCGCGCATTGAGCTAAAGCACCTTGTGTTTGGCCACGGTGGCCACAAAATCCTTCAAGTAGAACGGGTCGAAGTAGGCCACGTCTTTGAAATCGGCGGCGGCGTAGGCCTTTTCGGCAAGCGGCACCATATTGGCCGCCAGCGGACAGATGCCGTCAATAAAGCGGGCGTTGGCCGATGTAATCACACTGCGGCACTTGTCGGCACCGTCGCCGTAGAATGCTATTGTGTTGGTTTTTAGCTCGTTGGCAAAACTGTTTTCGTCAACAACCAAAGCCCGAGTGTCGCAAATCTGCTCTAAATCAGCATTGTAAATGGCCGTGTAAACTTCCATTCGGCGGGCGTCAATCATTGAGCAGAAAAGGTTGGGGCGCGGTGTGGCGTTTTTCTCGGCCATAATGGCCATTGCCTTCAGCGTGTCCACAGCAATCAGCTTTGCGCCAGTGGCGTAGCAGATGCCCTTGGCGGTTGAAACGCCGATGCGCAGCCCAGTGTACGAGCCAGGTCCCTGACTCACGGCCACAGCGTCGAGCGCGGTGGCTTCAATGCCTGTCTCGGCCAGAATCTGTTCAACAAAAACAGTGAGCAGCGTTGCGTGCGATTTGCCTTCGTAGCTCACGCGCTCCGCCAGCAGTCGGCCGTCGCGGGCCAGCGCCGCCGAACACACCGACGTCGATGTCTCCAATGATAGAATGAGTGCCATAACCCAAAATTTGCCGCGAAGATAGTTGAAACGTCGTATCATTGAATCGCACTTTGCACAAAACAACAAACGGCAACCCGATTGGCGGGTTGCCGTTTGCTGAATCGTATATTCACTTTCCTTATTGTTTCATAATCTTCAAGATAATCGGCTTTTGACCATCGGCGGTGATTTTTGCAAAATACAAACCTGATGTCCAGTTGCCAACAATGTGGCTGATATCGATTCTGTGCAGTCCCGGCTCGAATGCGCCGTCGGCGGTTGTTGCCAGCTTCAATCCGCTAACAGCATACAGCTCAATAACAACGTCGGCGTCGGTGGCTTGTTCCCACACGATAGCCGCATTGGTTCTGAACGGGTTCGGGTAGCACATTGCCTGTACATTGGCCACGGGGGCATCGTCAACACCAACAGAGAAGGTATTGTCGGCAATGCTGAAATCTGTATGCGAAGGATTGAAATTGCCATTCTCTCTACCGGGGGTTCCGTGCATGTCGTTGGCATTCCACAACTTATAACTAGCGTTATCGGCAAACGGATCAGACAGAGCCAAGGTATAACCGTTGCCATCAGCGTCACCCCACGATTTACTGTTGTATTCAACTTCGTCGATAAGATTTCCTTCGGAATCAAATAATTGCAGTTTTTCTGATTTGCCGAGACCAAAAGAGAAGTCGCCTACCACATTTTTCAAATTCGGTTCTAGTTTGTATAGTTTGTTTTGGTTTGAACTTACCACTAGGTAGCCATATGGCGGTAGCATTGTTCCTTTAGGCAAGGTGAAAGTGCCATCGGTGTCATTGTTGCTGATTTTCCAATCAGAAATATTGATGGCAGCCGAAGTGGTATTGTAGAGTTCAATCCAATCCTTGGTATCAAAGTCATCAGCCGATTTGAAATTAATCTCATTAATAACCACGTTGCAATAATTCAAATCGGATGGTTCAAAAACAGCCGTATACTCCGATGCTGCATCAAGTTTCACGTTTATAGCCGCATGATCGTCAACATTGTTGCCGTTGGCATCTTCCCAATGTGAGAATTTGTAGCCAGGTCGGGCAATCGCACGGATTGAAATGGGCACATCTTTAAAATACGTGCCGCTCCAAGGAAATTTCTTTAGTGTAAGCGAGTTAAGCTGCACATATCCGGCTTTATCATCGTTGGTGCAGAGTGTGACTTTGACATCAGCGCCTACTTTAAAATGATTGCGCAGGTGGTTGCGCATATTGTTGGGACGTTTTTGGGCAAAGTCTTTCATTTGTCCAGGTTTATCATCATATCCCTGTATATTCCAACGGCTGTTATGGAATTTGATTTCTTCCGATATGTTATTATAAAGACTGTCAATAAGATGGTTAACGTTCTCGGGCAAGAATTCATTATTCATTCGGTCGGCAAAGCGGTTTGCAAGCGAATTGCGGAAATCTTCATTTTTAGTCAGATTGATAAATAAGACATTAGCCCAGGCGCGGCCACCGAAATCGTTATTATCCAAGCATGCACCTAATCTGTCATCACCGGATTGGTCACGATTCCATATTGAATATGACTGATCCATGTCATAAAGACACCAACGCCACCGGCCGCCATTTTTTTTCGATTTCCATGTTTTGACATTATTATGTGGCCAATCGCTATTTGCAGCATAAATTTCAGATACCATATATTCAATGTATTCATCGATATCGATAAGTGATGCTATATGCTGATAGTAGGCGTTGTCCGCCATATCGTTTGATTTAACGTAGTTTATTAGAGCGTTATAGTCATTTTCATCACCCTCCGACGCCATCATGCTATTTGTCGAAGTATTAACCGCCATGATATCAACTTTGTCATGATCAACATGGGGATAGTGATTCTCAATGTAGTGTTCATTCAGTTTTTCACGAATGTTCAGTATGCCCCAGAATTCGCCATTAAGGAATATGATGGCAGGTTGATATGCTTGAATATCAATGTTATTATTCGCTACTAAATGAGTTATCATCGCATCGCGGAAATGGGTTTCGGCAAAGTCATTTCCCGAATCTCTAAGTGTGAATGATTTAAATCTTGTTATATCGAGTTCATCAAACAGTTTCGCTTCGAAATACTTTTTCCCATAAGCGCTTCGGGCGTGTATGGCAAACGATTTTTGTTCGTTTTTACGACTATACGCACCGGCAATTTGTACACCTGCATCCTGATTTATGATTTGTTGCCCATCGGTCCAATATAGCTCTACGTGAATTGGACGTTCCCAGTCTTGATGGAAATTGGCATTGTAGAACGGCTCATTTCTTTCCGCATTTTCACCTTTAACATAAATGCCTGTATTGTAATCCCATAAATCATTTGGCTCCACCGTAAGAGAAAATACAGGTAAGGTGAATTTTGTGTCATGTCCAATTTCGGTGCAGCCTGTTTCTGTTACAGGGCCATAGTGTCCGCTATCGCCCCAGCCTCCGAAGCCTCCCCAGCCTCCCCAGCCTCCGCCATTGTTATTATTGTTGTCAGAAATCCACTCTTCATTTCTGTTTGTCCATTTCAGTTTGTTCCCGAAAATGTATGATTGAGTCGCCGGTTGTGCGGGCAACATATCGTCGTTGAAGGTGATGGCGCGGATAACTGTCGTCGTGTCAACGGTTATCGGGCCTGTGTACTTTTGTGAGTTCTTGGTCGGGACGGTGCAATCGAGTGTGTAATATATTGGTGAGCTGCCATCGGTTTCCAGTGTGATTGTGACCGCCGATGTCTTCACGCCGCCTTCGGGTGATATTCTTACTTGCGGCGTTTGCGCAGTTGCAAAGGTTTTGGTGGTGTTGGCGGCACCGGGTGTGGGCTCCGCAAAGAACACCCAACTTCCGTTGCCATCGGGACTCAAACCGCGACTTACATCGTTTGGAACGGCGATTGAATCAGTCTGATGGATAATCTTTCCCGAAGCGTCACTTAAGAAAAACGCTTCTCCGTCCGACGAAATATTGAAATTTGTGTGCAGGAACTTGCCGGCGGCAATTTCTTTCAAATCTTTGCTCGAAGCGAATATCTTCAAATATTCTCCCGCCTTGATTGTAATTGCAGGAAATGTCCATTTTGTAAGGTTGTCAGCCTTGTCCGACAGATGCCATCCTTCAAGGTTGACATCAGCCGATGACGTATTCAGCAATTCAATCCAGTCATTACTGTCACCATACTCGTCAAGAAATGACGTTGAGTTTGCGCAATATTCGTTGATTACAATTTGTGCGTTGGCTGCCATTGCGGTTAAAACCGAAAAAGCGAGCAATTGAAATTTTTTCATTATTACGTAGTTTTCTAAAACGCGCAAATGTAGCACTTAAATAGAACGTGCAAGTCTTTTTTGTCGTCGAAAAGCGCATAACGGTCGGCTAAATAACACACAAAAAAATCGGCAGTCAGCCATTTTGCCAACTGCCGATGTGTATAAAAGTGCATAGCACTTTTGCTATTGCTTGATAATCCGCACGTTGAGTGGTGTCTGACCATCAATGCTGACTCGAGCAACATACAAACCCGGTGTACAACCGCCGATAGCATGGCTGATATCGATATTGTGACGGCCCTGTTCGTACCAATCGTTGCAGATTTGTGCCACAATAGTGCCAAAAGCGTTAAACAGTTCAATCTGCACATTGGCGTCAGCTGTCTGCGTCCAGACAATTGAAGCATTGCTGCTTACAGGGTTCGGGTAGCATACGGCCGTCATGTTAATCACTTGAACATTATCTATGTCAACGCTTTCATCAGGTGTATTATCGACTTTGATTTTCTCATTCGAATTAAAATCAGTGTTCGATGGTTTGAATAATCCATTTTGCGCACCAGGTGTGCCATGCATGTCGCTGACATTCCATAACTTATAGTTTGCGTTGTCGGCGAATGGGTCGGTCAGAGCTAAGGTCTTACCTGTTCCGTTGGCGTCGCCCCACGATTTAGCGTACTCAATCTCATCGATGAGGTGTCCTTCTATATCAAATAGCTGCACTTTGTCTTCCTTGCCTAATCCGAATTTGAAATCGCCTACATAGTTTGTTACTTCGGGGTTATACTTGAGCAATTTGTTTTGATTCTCGGCCACAACCAAATAGCCGTAAGGCTCAATGACTGTGCCAGCAGGAATAATGAAAGGTTCATCTGCCTCGCCGTCAAGTAGTTTCCAACCCGAAACGTTGATTGCAGCGGCAGTTGTGTTGTAAAGCTCAATCCAGTCTTTGGTATCGAAATCGTCAGCCGACTTATAGTTTATTTCGTTTATAACCATGCTGTTAAATAGTGCGTTTGCATCGGGCTCGAAGACTGCTTTGATTGACGCATTAGATGCCAGTGAGAGCGAGATGCCAGCGCTAGTGCTTATGGTTTCTTTGCTGTCGGTGTTTTCCCAGCGCACAAACTTGTAGCCAGGCCGTGCCACAGCACGCAACTTCACCGGAACATTAGTAAAATAGCTGCCGTTCCATGGGAACTTTTTCAGTGTCAGCGAGTTGAGTTCGATGTAACCGGCTTTGCTGTCGCTATTGTCGAGTGTAAGCACAACATCATCGCCCACTTCGAAATGCTTGCGCAGATGGTTTCGCATATTTGCGGGTCGTTCTTTTGCAAAATTCTTCATAACGCTGCCATCATCGCCACCACCCCAAAGATTGGAATGATAATACATCTCATCTTTTATGTTATTATACAGACTGTCAATCAGTTTATCGATATTTGTTGGAAGAAATTCGCGGTTCATGCGGTCAGCAAAACGGTTGGCAAGTTCGTTACGAAAAGATGTGTTTTTCACCATATTGCGCAACATAACATTTGACCATGTATCGCCGTTCTTGCCCTTTTCTGACAGGCATTTCCCCAATTTATCGTAATTGGCCTTGTCCTCTGCTCTGCCCCAATTAATGTCATACGACTGGTCGGTGTCGTAGAGCATCCAACGCCAGCGGCCACCATTTTTCTTTGATTTCCACATCTTCACGTTGTTATGCGGCCAATCATCGTTGCCACCATAAATTTCCGATACAAGATACTCGATATACTCATCCACATCTATTTGCGCAGCCACCTTCTGATAGTTGTCGTCATCGGTCAAATCGTGTGACTGGATGAAATCCATCATCGAATTGTAATCGGTCAAATCTCCTTCCGAAGCTGTCATACCATCGCCTTTTCCAGCCAAAATGTCAACCTTGTCGTGGTCTACGTGTGGATAGTGGCTCTCAACGTAATATTCGTTCAGCTTTTCACGAATATTCAAAATGCCCCAATACTCACCATTCAAATACACAACGGCAGGTTGATATGCTTGAATATCAATATTATTATTTGCAACGAGATGTGTAATCATTGCATCGCGGAAGTGTGTTGAATTGCAATCGTTGCCCGAATCACGCAGCACGAACGATTTAAACCGTGTAATGTCGAGCTCGTCGAACAGTTTTGCATCAAAATACTTCTTCCCATATTCGCTGCGTGCGTGTAGTGCAAATGATTTCTGGTAATTGCTGCGACTCCACGCACCCGCAATCTTAAATCCAGCATCCTGATCGAGCCGTTTTGAGCCATCAGTCCAGTAAAATTCTACGTGCACGTGGCGTTCCCATTCTTGATGGAAATTGGCACCATAATATGGTTCTTCGTTTTCATAATTGGGACCAGCCACATAAATACCTGTATTATAATCCCACAGATTGGCAGGTTCGGTTGTAAGTGAAAAAACTGGCAAATTGAACGATGATGGATGTATTTGAACATAGTGCGGGTTATAAACCACTAATGAATCAAACACATATTCGCTTATATCACCGCCGTTTGAATAAATCTCATAAACCATATTTGTATCCACTCCTGGCTTAAGGTATCGCATTCTCACAGTATCATGATATACTTCTCCCGTCACAAAACTACGGTCCAAAAAGTGCAGCCTGTTCGGAAAAATGTAGGTTTGCGTTGATGGCTGACCGGGCATCAAATCGCCATTAACCGTGATGGCGCGGATGACAGTTGTGCTGTCGACTGTAATGGGACCAGTATAGAGCAGACTATCGCAAGCCTTGGGCTCGGTGCAGTCGAGCGTATAATATATAGGTGTGTTGCCGTCAGTTGAAAGTATTACAGTCACTGCCGATGTTTGAAAGCCGCCTTCGGGCGAGAATTTCACGCTTGCGGTTGACGATGTGGCGAATGCCTTTGTACTATTGGCAGCGCCGGGTGTGGGTTCGGCAAAGAACGCCCAATTGCCGGTGCCGTTGGGGCTCAAACCGCGACTGGCATTACATGGAATCACCACAGAATCAGTTTGGTGCACAATATTACCGGCTGCATTTACCAGAAAAATGGCTTCACCATCCGACGAGATGTTAAAGTTGGTGTGCAGATACTTTCCGTTGGCCACAGTGGTTCGGTTCTTACCTGACGCCATAACTAGCAGATAGCCGCCAGCCGGAACTTTCACTGACGGGAATGTCCATTTTGTAGGATTTCCCTTGTTGTCTGACAGGTGCCAACCGTTCAAATCGACTTCGGCAGCCGTGGTGTTGAAAAGCTCAATCCAGTCCGACTCTTCTTTGTCATCGTCTAAAAACGTGGAAGTTGACGAGCTGTACTCGTTAATCACAATTTGTGCGTTGGTATTAGCACAAAAGAACAATGTGGCGGCAATAGCCGCATAGATTTTTAGTTGTTTCATAATAATTAGTTTTGTGTTAAACGTTCAAATGTAACTAAAAGGGCTGAATTTCGCCAAATAAAACTCATCCAAACAATAGACACCGGCAAAACAAAAATGTTACATCCGTTTTGCTCTTATTTTCAAAAAAAACAAGTAATCTGTCCCAGATAAAAGAGACTGCCAGAAAAGGTTGAAAATCTATGCTTTATCCCTGTTGATATGACGGCGCAACTTGCGCATGTTATTCAGGAATGTTTTACGAACCACAGGGTCCTGCACCCACTGCGGATATTTGGTCGGCTGAGTTGACTGCGTGGTGAAATTCACGCTGATGGTGTTTTCGCTGACCGGAACTATTTCCCAGCGTGCACTGAATGTATCGAGCCGCTCAATGTTTTTCTTCTTCGGAACCAGATCGGTCTGTTGGTCGATGCTGACAATGATGCGCTCACCCCGCCGCGACACCGTGTATTTCGACACAAAGTCTTGTTTGCCGACAGGCCATGGGGCATTCATCAAAGTATAAACAAACCATTCGTTGTTGTTCAGACGGCTCACAATGTGGCAGTCTTCAACGTTGCTCATCCATATATCGGTTTTCTTGGGGTCGGTGATGATTGAAAGCAGGTCTTCGGGTTTGCAGTTCAGCACCATTTTTCCCTGACGCTCGCGAGCTCGGCTCTTCTCAACAGATACCCAACGCTCAAACACCTTAATATCAGGGTCTTCGGTTACAAGCACCCAATCGGCGTCTTTGTCCGCATCGCTTGCAAAAGAAATATTGGCTTGCAGTAACAGGCTTACTGACAAGAATATCCCTAAAAAAATGCGTTTTGTCATCATCATCATTATGCGCAAAAACGCTGCAAATTTAATAAGTAATCGGCAGTTTGCAAACTAAAATATTTCGCTTTTACTCAATCTGTTTGCGAAAATTAAGAATATGATGGGAACCAAATTCGCAGAATCGGTATTTAGACGCGCAATATTTATTTACTTTTGCAAATCAAAGTGAAAACTATGGATTTGAAGGAAAAACTGAAAGATAGAGCGTTTTGGAAACGCAATCTTATCCGCATTGGCAAGTTTGTCGGATTCTATCTGGCTGTATTTATTGTACTTGTGATTTTTCTGCGGTTCTATACCCATCACGGGCACACAATTTCGGTGCCAGACTTTAAAGGTCTGAAAATGAGCCGTGCACACCAGATTGCAAAACATGAGAATCTGCAACTGCAAATTATCGACTCAACGTTTATTGACTATATGCCGAAAGGCTGCATTGTTGACCAGAACCCGCGTCCGGGCACACACGTGAAGAAAAACCGCACAATTTTCATCACCACCAATGCGTTTAACAGAGCAAAGGTTTCGGTGCCGAAGATTGTCGGACTGTCGTACCGCCAGGGCAAGGCTACGCTTGAGATGCACGGTCTGCGCGTTGGACAGTTGATTTACCGGCCCGATTTCGCCAAAAACAACATTTTGAAACAAATGTTTGAAGGACAGGAAATTGCGGAAGGAACACTCATTGACAAGGGCTCGAGCATCGACCTTGTGCTAGGCGATGGCCACGGCAACAACGCCACACCATTGCCCGACCTGAAAGGTATGACACAATTTGAAGCTACCAACGAACTTAATAATGCCTATCTGAATGTTGGCAAGGTGGTTATTGAAGATGCCGCCACCACCGCCGATTCAATGAACGCCCGCGTCTATCGTCAGGAACCCGCTTACTTCGGACCAGGCGCACGCGCCACTCTGGGCGGCCGCGTCGACATTTGGCTGAAGGCTGAATCGCGAACCGAAACCGAAATTGGTGAATCAATCAATCTGGATGAATAGAATCATTGCAATAGCCGCGCTCATTCTGGGCGCAATGCCGCTGACTGCGCAAGAGTTTCTGACTGCGCCCGCACTGCCCGTGCGCCAACAAACCGTCAGGCTGCAAAGCGTGTCGTCAACGCTGCAACTGCCTTTTATCGACGATTTCAGCAGCGACAGCGACGCACCCGACCAGCAACTCTGGACCGACCGCGGCGTGTGGATTAACAACACATTCAGCATCAATCCTTACTCTGTCGGCGTGGCCACGTTCGATGCCATCGACTCTGACGGACTGCACTATGAGCATGCTTCGAGCCAGCCGTATCTGGCTGATTTTCTGACATCGCAACCCATCGACCTTTCAAAGGCCGATAGCACATCAACATACTTGAGTTTCTTCTACCAGCCGCAGGGCAACGGCAACGCGCCTGAAGAGTGCGACTCGCTTGTGCTGCAAATCACTTCGGGCGACGGCGTGTGGACCAACCTTTGGGCAATGGCAGGAACCGACCTTGCAACATTCCGCAAAAACGTGTTGCATCTGCAACCAAATCGGCCTGACACTCTGGAATTTGCGCTTGTGATGTTGCCCATCAGCCAATCGAAATATTTTACTGATAAGTTCCAGTTCCGCTTCTTCAACTATGCGAGCCTTGCGGGCAGTTTCAACCCGTCGGCAACCATCAACTGCGACCATTGGAACATTGATTTTGTCTATCTGAACGATGGGCGTTCGGCTTATGACACAGTTTTTTACGACATTGCGATTGTTGAACCAGCCGCAACTGTGCTGAAAAACTATACATCGGTGCCGTGGTCACACTACGAGTCGGCCATCAACACCGAAAACACGCG
Source organism: Salinivirgaceae bacterium (assembly GCA_017527435.1). Lineage (GTDB taxonomy): Bacteria > Bacteroidota > Bacteroidia > Bacteroidales > SZUA-534 > RUG13583. The sequence goes on along the minus strand of JAFXQB010000001.1, from coordinate 315,148 downwards.
GCTCAACGTCCACATCCGCAACCACTGGGAACGCACCATGAAGGCCGAAGTGCGAATCCGTATCAAAGACGTAGATAACAATGTCTATCTAAAAGACTCAATTACAATGGGAACCGGCAACTACGACGGTCTTGAGAACAACAAGCGGATGTTTGCCTACGACGACAATCCGATAGTGCACGATGACCGTGCGAATGCAACATATCTATTTGAATGTGAGCTTTATACCGATAAAGATGAACTGATTCGTGGCAACAATCGCAGTTACACATATCAGCATTTCGGCAACTATTATGCCTACGATGATGGTTCGGCCGAAAACGCCTACGGTGTGGATGCCGCATCGTCGCAGGTGGCTTATCTCTACACACCCTACAAGGCTGACGAACTGGTTGGCTTGAGCATCTGTTTCCTACCGTCGAACCCAGTTGAGAGCGCCGCTGACAACTTTTTCATCTGCGCGTGGGAAAACAACAACGGCAAGCCTGGTCGCCAACTGCGCTGCGACGAAGTGGTTCGCCCTGCTTTCAGCGGCCAGATGAACGAGTTTATGACCTTTGAATTCAGCGAGCCGCTAGCAGTAGACAAGAGCATTTTTGTTGGCTGGCAGCAGACATCGAAACTGCGCCTGAACGTCGGCTGGGATGTTAACCGCTTCAGCCAGAGCAAGATATTCTACAACACAACTGGCGATTGGCTGCCGACAAGTTTCACAGGCTCGCTTATGATGCGACCGGTTTTCGGCTCAATCACCACCGATATTGCTGAAACTGAAACCGATATCAGCCTGTCGATTTACCCGAACCCCGTCAGCGACTGGCTGACAATCAGCGGTTTGGATGACGACAACTGCCAGTTGACCATCTGCAACGCTATTGGACAGACCATTTTGAGCACAAATGGCACTCACGCAAATGTATCGAACTTGCAATCAGGAATATACATTGTAAGAATCAATCACAATGGCGGCACATCAGCCTTGAAATTCATCAAAAAATAGCAGAAATGATTGACGAGAATTTTGACGAAACCGAAGAGACATCGGACGATTTCGGCGAACAGTCTGAAAGCGGCGAAAACGGACTTTATGAGCATTTCCGTTTCGAAGTTGACCGCGGACAAGGCATGTTGCGCATCGATAAGTTTCTGCAAATGAAGATTGAAAATGCGTCGCGCACCAAAATTCAGGCTGCCGCCGATGCAGGATTCATCATTGTGAACGGCTCATCGGCGCGAGCCAACTATCGCGTCAAGCCAGGCGATGTGATTCGCGTGATGCTCACCTATCCGCCACGCGAGATTGTGATTGTTCCAGAAAACATACCGATAGACGTTGTGTATGAAGATGATAGCGTGGTTGTTGTGAACAAGCCGGCCGGAATGGTGGTTCACCCGAGCTATGGGCACTACACTGGCACACTCATCAACGCACTGGCTTACCGGTACAGCGATTTGCCAATTTTCAACGGCAACGACGCGCGCCCCGGACTTGTCCACCGAATCGACAAAAACACATCAGGGCTTTTGGTTGTGGCCAAAACCGAACAGGCTAAAGAGCACATTTCCAGACAGTTCTTCTATCACACTTCGCACCGGCGCTATGTGGCACTGGTGTGGGGTGACCTGCGCGACAATGAAGGCACCATTGTCGGAAAAATCGGCCGCAACGTGCGCAACCGCCAGATTATGGATGTTTTTCCGAGAGATGTGCCTATGGGAAAACCCGCCGTGACACATTACCGCGTGCTTGAACGATTCGGCTACGTTACACTGATTGAATGCCGCCTTGAAACCGGACGTACGCACCAAATACGCGTCCATATGAAATTCATCGGTCACCCGCTTTTCAACGACCCTGAATATGGCGGCTGCGAAATTCTTAAAGGCACATCGTTTGCCAAATACAGTCAGTTTGTTGAGAACTGCTTTACTCTGCTGCCCGGTCAGGCGCTGCATGCCAAAGAGTTGGGCTTTGTGCACCCCGTCACCGGCGAGCGGATGATGTTCAATTCGGAACTGCCCGAAAACTTCGCCACCCTGATTGACCGCTGGCGAACCTACACAAACTCAAGAAACGAGTGATGCCCGCCACCAAACCCGAACTGCTTCTGCCTGTTGGCAACATCGAGAGCCTTTATGCCGCAATTGACGGTGGCGCTGATGCCATCTATTTGGGACTGAAGGGGTTTAATGCTCGCGGACGTGCCGCCAATTTCAGTGAAGCACAACTTTCCGCTATCTGCAAATTAGCGGCCAAACATCATGTGAAAGTTTATATCACTCTGAATATTGTGGTGAAAAACAATGAGTTGGCCGATGTGCTCGATACTCTGCAATTTCTTTCAACCCTGCAAATAGCTGGCATCATCATTCAGGATTGGGGCGTTTTCAGCCTGATGCGGCGATATTTTCCGAAACTTGTGGCACACGCAAGCACGCAGATGGCCAATCACAACTCTGTTGGTGCCAACCATTGCCAACGCATAGGGTTCAAGCGTGTTGTGCTTGCCCGCGAAGTCACTTACAGCGAGTTGGAACTGATTCAGCAGCGCACAAAAATTGAAACCGAAGTTTTTGTGCACGGGGCATTATGTTACTCAATATCAGGATTTTGCCAGTTTAGCAGTTTTCTAGGCGGCGCGGGCGCAAACCGCGGACTCTGCACTCAACCTTGCCGCCGCTTCTACAACTGCCAAGGACAAAAGCGCACATTCTTCAGTATGAAGGATAACCAACTGATTGACAAGATTAAAGAACTTGCACAAATGGGTGTTTCATCGCTGAAAGTCGAAGGGCGTCTGAAGTCGGGCGAGTATGTCTATACAGTGGCGCAAGCCTACCGCAAAGCACTTGACAGCGAACAAGTTAACGAGCAAGTTAACGACCTTAGCCGACCAAAAACGCAATGGTTCATGGGCCGCTGCATTGCCGAGTCGATTGCCGACAACCCAAACACAGGCCTTTTGATAGGCAAAGTTACTGATTGTCACGATGGTACAATCGTCTTCACCACCAACATTGAGTTGGCAAAAGGCAACCGCCTGCGCGTCCGCACCGATGCCGACACCGACCAGAACGCCTTTGTGCTCGATAATTTCCGTGTTGTTGACAGCATCTGCACCGCCAAAGGCTTTCGCGGAACAGCCACCGCTGGCACAGACATCTACTTGACAGCCTATCGCAGTCAAAAGTTTGGAAACGAGCTGCCAGCAACACCATTACGAGCGCCGCGAATGCCACAAGCTCTGAAAAAAGAAATCGTCACAAAAACACGCAAGCAGCTGAGCGTCAATGCAAAATCGGCAACAATCGTCCGCATCGACAATCTTGATTGGCTGAAATGCCCGTCGCTGCAAAAAACTGACATTGTGATTGTCTCACTGCCAACGCTCGAGTGGCATAATCTGCAGAATTTAAATATTTCAGATAAGCGGTTACAGCAGAAAATCTGGATTGAACTGCCACCATTTGTGAGCGAGAAAAAAATCGAGCAAGTGCGCCAATTCTGCGCCAATTTTGCAAATAAAGGCTATAACCGATTCGTTTTAAGCCATTTGTCGCAAGCCGACATGCTGCCACCGCAAAGCCGTTTCGCCACCAATGAACTTGTTTACGCCTACAACGATGCCGCGGCCGCATGGCTCACCCTACAAGGTGCCGAATGGTTCATCAGTCCTGTTGAGAACGAGTATGAAAATCTGCTCACAGGCGCATGCCGCAGTATTGTGGTTCCAGTCTATTTCCGTCCACGGCTGTTCATCTCGCGAATGCCAGTAAAACTGCCCAAAAACCTATTTGCCGACGAACGCAAAAACCGCTACCAACGCCACCGCGTAAATGGCCTGACAATTATAACACCCGAGCAACCCGTCTGCATCACTCAATACGCCAACAAGTTGCGCGGCAAGAATTTCAACCGTTTCCTACTCGACCTTTCATTTGAAAAGCCCGACAACAACCACCTTGCCCACTTGCTGAAACTGCTGGCCACATCGGAAGGCATTCAGGGAAGTTCGGCATTCAATTTTAAGAAAGGGTTACGGTAAGGCAAAAAAATGCCGCCACAACGGGCGGCACTTTTAAATTATCGTATTGGTTATAGCCCCAAGTGCTTACGGACAGCTTCTTCAATTGTTGGACCATACAACCAACGTTCAAGAATTGTGCCGTCAGGGCCAAAAAGGATAACGTGAGGAATTCCGTTAATACCATATTCATCAGCACCTGTATTTTGTGCGTTAATTATTTGCGGGTAATTGACACCCATTTCTGAAATGGCACGTTCTGAATCTTCGGGTTTGTCTCCAACCGCAACGCCTAATACATTGACATTCTTGTCCTTGTATTTGTTGTAAACAGATATAAGGTTTGGAATTTCAGCACGGCATGGACCGCACCAGCTCGCCCAAAAATCGACTAACACATATTGGCCTTTGCCAACGTAATCTGACAATTTCTGTGTCTTGCCTTTGTACTCCACAGCAAAATCGGTAAACATTTTGCCAACTGCTGTTTTTTCCATGGCTTCAGCCATTTTGGCCTCATATTCTTTTTGTTCCCGTTCATTTTCTAATGCAATCTCGATATAATGAGCGAATCGGCCTTTTTTCATTTCTGGCGCCGCTATGGTATCAAACAGTTTGCTTGCCAGTCGTCCTGACTCTGAATATCGATTGGCGTAAATCAAAGCCCCTTCTTCTCGATTGTGCGCAATCAAGTAGTCGTAAAACTTGGCATCAGTTGCTTTTTTTTCATTTAGAATCGAGTCTCTCGTTGTCTCTGATAGTTGTTCATATAGTTCATCCAAACGTTTTTCCGTATCATATATAATTGCTCTCATTGCTCCCGCTTGCTGATAAAACTTTGAACCGTCGAGTTCAATTTTGTTGGGGCAGATAGTTGCTTTCGCTGTTTCGCCTGGCACAATCACCATATCGTATTGCCAACGAGGTTTGCCATTACCTAAAATGGCTCGCAAACACATTACGGTAGGACTGTCAATATCAATCGAATAGTGTATCATCTTGTCTTTAACAACAATAGTGTCGTGTGGTGCACCTTTCGTGTTGTTTTCGTAATCGCTGTTGCCAATGAATACATGGTAGATTGAATCGGCATTGTCTTCGGAAACGGTTCCTTCGAGAATAAATGTTTTTGAGTTTTGGTTGCACGATGCCAGCATCCCTGCCAGCACTGTGCCATAAAAGAGAATTTTCTTCATAATGAATTAGTTTTAAAGTAAATTTATTGAAATTCAAATGTAACAAAAAAAATAGTTGGCAAGAGTTATCATCCGAATTTTACTCCCACCAGTAGCATATCGTCGGTTTGATGGATCATCTCGCCACATCGGAAGGGCATACAAGGAACATCGGCGTTCATTTTTAAGATGGGGGGATAATGCAATGGCATAGGTATTTTCGGGTGGATACATTTTACTCAGTTATCTAAATCTATACCTATATCTATTCCACAATTATTTTCCTACTTTTGCGTTTTCAAAAATGGTATGGCGAAAAAACTGCTATTCATAATTCTTCTGCTTGCGGTGGTGGGCGGTGCTTCGGCGCAGAAAAAGCGTCCGTGGTGCAAGCCGTTCTACGATGCCGAGCCTTACCATTTCGGGTTTGCATTCTCGTTGGGACAGATGTCGTTCAGTATCAGCCATTCCGACGAGTTCAACCTTCTCGATACCGTCTATTCGGTTGAGTACAGCGGTGGCGCGCTTTTCGGTGCCAGCATGGTTTTCAACCTGAAACTGGCCGACAATTGGGACTTGCGAACACTGCCAGGCCTTGCATTCAGTCAGCGAACTCTCACGTATCTGCTTGATGACGAACTTGTTGAACCTGATAGGGCACTGCGCTCGCACAATATGAAAATCGAGACCACGCTATTGCAGTTCCCAACGCTGATTAAATACCGCTCAACGCGCGAGAGCAACTATCGGCCTTACATTTACTGGGGCTTGAACCCCGTTGTCGATTTGGCTGCTCGTAAGAAGGTCAAGCCCGAAGAACGGCCAAAAATCCGACTCAAAAAGTTCGATGTCTATGCCGAAATCGGTATCGGACTCGACAATTATCTGAAGTATTTCAAATACTCTACCGAACTGAAATTCAGTTACGGACTGCTCGATATGGTCAAGCAGGACGGCACCGAATACACCCGCGCTTACCGCCGTTTGGGCTCAAAAATGGTCACTTTAGTGCTCTGCTTCGAATGATTAAGGAAATCACTTTGGCCTTGTCGCCAGAAAAGGCGTCGTCAGAGAAATTCTATCTGCCCGCCGCTGCCGCAAAATTGGGACTTTCCACCGAACAAATCTCGTTCTGTCGCTTGCGCGGACGGTCAATCGACGCGCGTCACGGCCGTGTGCTAATCAATCTGCGGCTCGATGTCTATATCGATGAACTACCGAAGCCCGATGAGTGGCAAATGCCTGATTATCCGAATGTTGAGCACTGTCAGCCAGTTGTGATAGTGGGGGCGGGGCCCGCGGGATTGTTTGCCGCGCTCAAATTTTTGCAGTCGGGGCTGAAGCCAGTGATTGTTGAGCGCGGAAAAGACGTGCACTCGCGCCGTCTCGACATTGCCGCCATTCACCGCAACCAGGGCGTCAATCCCGACTCAAACTACGGTTTTGGCGAAGGTGGCGCTGGCACCTATTCCGACGGAAAACTTTTCACTCGTTCGAAAAAACGCGGCGACATTTCCGAAGTTCTGCGCATTCTCTACGCCAACGGCGGCAATCCCGACATTATGGTCGACGCCCACCCGCACATTGGCACCGACAAACTGCCAGGCATTATCGAAAATATCCGCAAAACCATAATCGAGCACGGCGGCCAGGTGCTTTTTGGCGTGTCGTTCGACAGTCTGATTATCGATGGTGGCCGCGTTCGCGGAATCCGCACCACTGCAGGCGACGAAATACGTTCCGATGCCGTTATTCTGGCCACAGGCCATTCAGCGCGCGAAGTCTATTATTCGCTTTACCGTCAAGGCATTGCGCTCGAACCGAAGGCCTTTGCGATGGGCGTTCGCGTTGAGCACCCGCAGAGTTTGATTGACAGTATTCAGTACTCGTGCCGCCAGCGCGGACCGTATCTTCCTGCCGCGGCCTACAGCCTTGTGCAGCAGTCGGGTGGGCGCGGGGTTTACTCGTTTTGTATGTGTCCTGGCGGGATTATTGTCCCCGCTTCAACTGCTGATAATGAGATGGTTGTCAACGGAATGTCGCCGTCGGCGCGTGGCAGCCAGTGGGCCAATTCGGCCATTGTGGTTGAGTTGCGCACCGATGATATTCCGCCTTGCGCCGACCCCGTGATGGCAGGGCTCGAGTTTCAAATGCAGTACGAGCGGCTTGCCTTCAACAATGGCGGCGCGGGCCAGATTGCGCCAGCGCAGCGGTTGGCCGATTTCGTCGAAGGGCGTGTGTCGGGTTCGCTTCCGCGCACGTCGTTCACGCCAGGCATAATCTCGTCGCCGATGCACCAGTGGCTGCCCGATTTTATCCGCCAGCGCCTGCAGGACGGTCTTCGCCAGTTCGACCGCCGAATGCGCGGCTTCTACACCAACGATGCCGTGCTGATTGGCGTCGAGAGCCGCACCAGTTCGCCCTTGCGCATTCCGCGCGACCCGGAAACGCTGCAACACGTTCAGATTCAGGGACTTTTTCCGTGTGGTGAAGGCGCGGGCTATGCGGGCGGCATTGTCTCTTCGGCACTCGACGGACAGCGTTGCGCCGAAAAGGCGGCATTGTTCATTAAAAACTGCCAGTAGCGGTGCAAGCATTCGTTTTACCACTATATTTGTGCCGCTAAAAACAGAGAGTATGATTAAGGATAGTCTCACCAATCACGCACAGTACGATTCGCTGCATCCGTTGTTCGCAAAGGCTTTCGAGTATTTGTCGTCAGCCGATTTGGTCGATTACGACGAAGGCAAATACCCGATTGACGGCAACGATATGTATGCTTCAATCAGCGAATATGTCACAAAGGGCGAAGGTCAACTCGAAGGTCACGTGGAATATATTGATATTCAGTATATTCTGAAAGGGACCGAAATTATTGGCTTTGCACCGAAAAATGGCCAGAAAGAGACAATTCCATATTCTAACGAGCGCGATATAGCCTTCTATGAAGGTGATTATGAGCCCATTACCTTAAATGCTGGTGAATTTGTCATTTTCTACCCCGAAGATTTACACTTGCCTTGTCTGAAAAACGGCAAGCCGTCGGTTGTGAAAAAGGTTGTGGTCAAAGTCCGACTCAATCCAGGCAAAGCCGAATAAATTCTATTTTATTGATTGATAAATTGTAACTGCACGATTCAGCCGTTTTGGCGGCGGAATTCGGCGCATACAATAGCCGTTGCCACTGCCACATTGAGCGATTCCATATCAGCCGTTGGCGGAGCGTACGAAGGAATCTTTAAGTTGCTGTCAGTCAGTGCGCTAATCTCGGCGGACAACCCTTTCGATTCATTGCCCATTACCACAATTGCGTTTTTCGGCAGACTTGGTGCGTAGATGCTCTCGCCGTCGAGCCGAGTGCCGAAGAGCGAAACGTTGGCTTTGTGGGCGGTTGCGGCCAGCGTGGCAAGGTCGCAGTAGGTGACATTCACCTTGAAAATGGCACCCATAGTCGATTGGATAACCTTCGGGTTGTAAACGTCAACGGTGTCGGGCGAGCAAAAAACATTTTTTATGCCGAACCACGCCGCCGTGCGGACAATAGTGCCCAGATTGCCTGGGTCCTGAACATTGTCGAGAGCGATGTTCAGCCCGTTCAAGTCGGGTAGGGGCGCGGTGTGGCTGTTGGGCAGGCGAACCAGCGCAACGGCCTTATTTGGTGTTTTCAGAAAACTGATGCGCTCAAGGTCGCGCTCGCTCACGGCGGTGATTTCAGCCTTGCGCTTGAGCGTGGCAGGCAGTTCGTCGATGTAGTGCTGAACGGCAAACACTTCAACGGTTTCGAATCTGCTTTGCAGCAGTTCGCGCACCATTTTTTCGCCTTCGACCAGGAAACATCCCGATTCTGTCCGCGATTTTTTCCTGTCGAGCGACTTTATCAGTTTTATTTTGTTGTTGGTAAGCATAATCACTTTTCCGCAAATGTAATTTTTTGCGAGTTTGGTTCGGCAAAAATCCGCTAAACCTACCTATTATTTTGCGCAGTAGCCTATATTTGCACAATTCAGTTTTATGATAAAGTAGCATATTAAACAAACTGAATCTAATATTATTCTAAATCAAGTAAAAAGCCGCAGCAAGAGCCATCGAAATAATGTTATGTTCATAACAAATTCATAACATTTTGTTACTCGTTTGTTACTCGTATGCAACCAAGATTTGTATATTTGCATTGGTAACAATTCTATAACAAACAAGATGGCTAAAAAAACAGCATTTCGGAAAGTAAAAGAGCCCGTCAAGTTGCGACAAAAGAAACTTCGCAATGGCGGAGTATCGCTGTATCTGGACTATTACAAGCAAGGACACCGCGAATATGAGTTTTTGGGTATGTACCTGAATCCCGAAACCGACAGCGCAATAAAAGAGCAGAACAAGGCGATACTCGAGTCGGCAAACTTTATTAGGAACCAGCGCATTGCCGAAATAATCAAAAATGACGCAGGACTGAAAAACACACAGCAGTCGAAAATGTTGCTTTCCGATTGGTTAGAATGTTACAAGGAATTGAAGGAAAATAGAAGTCGCTCATTGCTTGACCAAATCGGCATAACGCAGAAACTACTCAAACTATACAAAGGCGACAAAATAACATTGGCCGAAGTGGATAAGAAGTTTTGCGAAGGCTTTTTACACTACGTCCAATATAAATATGTCAGCGACCTGACAAAACGGAGGCTGAACCCTCATACTGCGTTCAACTATTACGTAATACTGAACGGAGCATTGAATTACGCAGTGCGGCGTGAATTGATAATCAAAAACCCGACGGCTGCTATTGAGCAGGACTTGAAACCGCGAAAGCCAGAGAGCAAACGCGAATTTTTGACTATAGACGAGGTGCAAAGGCTTATCGACACCGACTGCCCAAACCCGACAGTCAAGCAGATGTTTCTTTTCAGTTGTTGCTGCGGGTTGAGGTTTTCCGATGTGGCGCGGCTCAAATGGGAGAATCTGTCAATGGTTAACAATCAGTTGCAGGCAGATATAAGGCAAAAGAAAACCGATGAGCCGATATATCTGCCATTGTCTACCGTTGCGCAGGAATGGTTGCCAGAGCGGAACGGCCAACCCGACGGAGCGTTTGTGTTTAAACGAATCGTGAACGCTTGGGTGGATAACAATATCAAGCGGTGGGCGGCTGCTGCAGGGATAACCAAACACGTAACCTATCACGTTTCACGCCACACCTTCGCCACCATTCAACTGACATTGGGAACTGATTTGTACGTACTTTCAAAGTTGATGGGACATAAGAGCGTAACCACAACGCAGATATATGCAAAGGTTGTCGATGAGCGGAAGGCGGACGCGGTGAACCGTATGAATAATGTTTTCAAACTATAAATCGGAGAACTATGACATATATCGAACTTTTAATAGAAACAGCAAAGAAAGCCTTGCAAGTGTTGACAGACAAAACACCATTGCAAAAGCAGAAGGAGTTTTTGGAGTTTGTTATAAAAGACCGAGAGCAAGATTTTAACGTTGTTGATTTTCAAGAGCAACAAGAGAAAGGCATATCATTTCCACCGATGCCGATAGCGGTTTTCACGGATTTAGCAAAGTTGGGGAATGAATACAAAGAAGACGATTTAAAAAACAAATACGGCAACTATACGATAGTATTGACGCAGGGAACGGACTTCGGAGAATGCGTAACAATAAATGAAGATTTTGAAAGGTTTTGCGGACTATTGATAACGGACGCAGCAAAATGGGAATTAGGCGCGATAAACAGACAAATGAAATTAGAGCAGGCAGAAAACGACCGTAGCGAATACTTTGAGAAACTTCAATCGTTCACAACCGAAACCCCACAGCCAACCACTGACGAACCGCAGGACAACGAACCGACAAACCACACTACCAATGAGTTAATCAGAATTATCACGGCGAAAACCGACAATAAGAACCTGAAGACGGCATTTATCAGTATGATAAAAGACGGAATGTTTGTTATGAAAAATAACGAACCGAAATGTGTGCATCGTTGGTATTTGTACCAATTTGCACAAAAGGCTCAAATGTATGGAGTAAAAATTGAAGACATTGGCAAAATGTTTAATGACAGCAATCTATCGTCGGCACACGAACCGAAAAGAGAAAAACCAGAAGTGAGAAGACAGAGGGAACGCCATATCCAAGACGCGTTCGATAAAAACCTAACAAAATAGCCTATTTATAGGCGAAATAGGTTAAGTTAGGTTAAATTTAAGAGCCATATACACAGCCATTTAGATAGCAAAAAACCTAATAGGCCAAAATCACTATTTCATACCCTTTACGTTTGCCATTGTGAAAAGCAAATGAACGCATAATCATTTGACGGACACAAGGAGGCGAAGCGTTGAAGTTATGCACCAGCGGCGGAGCCATAACCAATAAATATTTGATTATGGACAATGAGATTATGGTCTACTTGCAAGAGCAGTTTGGCGAGTTGCAAAAACAAATTCTAATCAGCACTAAAAACGTATTGAGTGTTAAGGAATTGGCGCAGTTGACAGGCCTATCCACAGGGCATATTTACAACCTTGTCAGCGCAAAGAAAATCCCGCACTACAAAACCGAAGGCGGAAAACTTGTGTTTTTCCGAAAGCAGGAAGTTGAAGACTGGCTTTGTGCCACACGTATACCCACCTATAAGGAAATGGAACAGCAGGCGGCAACCTATTGTGTCAGAAAACGCAGATAAAAAATGGAGGGTGAAACAATGGATTACAATAGGAATTATAAGGAAACGCAGTCGCAGCAAAAACGCATTTTGGAATATCTGCAGAACGGCGGCACATTGACAGCATTGGACGCGTTAACAAAGTTTGGTTGTTTATCGTTCGGCAAACGCATAAGTGAGATTGTGGCGAAAGGTTATTTTGTGCAAAAAGATTGGATTGTTACCCCTACGGGAAAGCGTGTAATCCGCTACTCTATGCCGAAGGTGATTGAGTCCACCGTCAAACCATTGTAAAATCTTGTGTTTATGGTGGGATTCGACACATTGGAATTTGTGGCTAAAGCCAACGAGAAGATTCTGAACTATTCAGAAACACTGCCACAGCATACCTATCGCGGTAATTCGCTGAAATGCCAATTCGCGAACTATCAAGCGTTCGTTAACCCAAAGAATTGGAAGGTGTATTTCAGTCAGTCGATACAAAAGGCTGTCGATGGCCAGAACGTGTTTTTTGACATTGAGGCACAGCGACAAAAACTATTGGAATTGTGCGACATAACACACCTGAATTTGGAATTGGCGCGGGTTTATCGTCAAGACATAGCGACCACGATAGAGTTAAAGCACAACCCCGAAACCATTTTTCCGCTGTTTGTCGCGTTGGACGGATTCGAGCGAGAACTCAACGGCGGCAGCCTATACTTCAACCATTACGCCAAAGACGGCACCAAGCGCAATACCCTGCTGTTGTACGACAAGGTTAGAGAGTTGCGCGAAAAACGGCAACCCGTACCGCTACAATGCAATGGCGGCAACTGGTTAAGGTTGGAATATTCAACGCTGTATCAAAGCGAAAGGTACGGAAAAAGCAAAGGTCTGCCGCAACCATACGTTTTGGGTGCAATAATGAGAAATACAAGAGGAACGACAGTAAGAGGCAGTCTGAAAAAAGTGATTAACAAAATAGACATAGCAAAAACAATGGACATTACAGCAATCAACCAATGGCAGGCAATGGCCGCAGTTACAAGGCTGTTGATAGGTCGAACACCGACCGATGGCGAAATAAACGCGGCCTTTAAGCAGGTGGGAAAATTCAACAAAAGCGAGTTGGATAGATTCACGTTGAGCAAGGCAAAGAAGAAATATCTATCGCTGTTCGCAGATTGCGAAAGTGTGGATTTGAAAAAACAATTATTGGCGGCTATTGACGAATAACTACGGACCGAGTATCAGCATAATATGAAAACAAAACGTTTACACATCAGTTATCCGGTTGAGGTCGCGGCAGAACTTATGGACGTGCCGACCGAAACACTGAAAAGAAGCGCCTGGTCGCGGCCAATCAACGGTCGTCATTACGTTTCCGCGCTGACTATCCATTATTGGAATTACAACGTGCGCACACCATTTGTTGCGGAAAAACTACTACTACCCAAAAGGCAGTTTATGGAGTATATGACGCCATTGTTGGCAGATATGCCCGAAACCGATATGAATGTAATGTTGGACGCATTCAACGTGATACTTAAAGACTTGAAAAATGAAACCGAGCATTAGTATTATAATTCCGATACACAACGCAGAAAAGTGGCTAAACCGCTGTATGGATAGCCTTGTGGCGCAGTCTGACACGGATTTTGAAGTTATTGCCATTTTGGATAGTTGCACCGACAACAGCAAGCAAATCGCACTATCGTACAAAAACCGCTTGCAATCGCTACGAGTGTACGAAGTAGAATATGGACGGCCAGGGGCGACCCGTAATATAGGGATTCAAAGGGCGAGAACCGAACAAATAGCCTTTTTGGATTGCGATGATTATTATCTTCCCCACGCAGTCGCAAAGATGAAGGCCGACATATACGAGGCGCCAGTAGTTACCCATAAGGTGCTGACGCAAATCGAGGGCACGAACATAATAGGTGACCGTGTTTTTTTTGACAATTCCCCCTGGTTGCTTGGAAATACTTACAATGTGCAATGGTTGAGGCAAAACAATATTCTTTTCAATTGGCTTTATTATGGTTATGAGGATTCAGACTTTCACAACCAGATAAGCGAAAGCCTTTGTCGGGAAAATGACAACTTCACAATTAGGTACAATGCCGATGACCCGTTTTATATTCAAGTGAATAACCCCAAAAGCATAACCCACAACAATGCGTTCCTATCAAAATGCACCTTTGATTATTCAACATTGTGGCGATACGTCAAAAGCGGAGTACACACACCTAACTATATTTTTCTGGCCAACAGTTCGTTTTTGGGAGCGAGTAAAACAATCTGCCTATTGACCGCAGTGCAAAGTATCAGTAAGGGCGATTTCCGCAGGTTGGTATATGATAGCAGGATAGTACGCGATGAGTTGCCACAATGCGACTACGAGAGATTCTCGCACATATGGAGCATTATAGACTCGAACACAAGCGAGGAACGGAAACAAGCGGAAAGAAATTGGGGCGAGAAATACACGCGCGAGGGGTATAAGTTATTCCGCGACTTTTTCGCGCCAAATGTTTTCAAAGGTTGGAACAAACCGACAGCGACCATAATAAACGAACTAAAGATTTTTGACAAATGAGAAACGAGAAACGAACACGGAAAACAGCGCACCAACTTGTTTGTGTGTGCAACAATGGCGAGTTTACGGCATTCGTGCCAAAGCAGACAAACGGAAAGCGCAAACAAAAGAAAAACAATAGAGTATTAACCAATTAAACATTTTGACATTATGAAAAAGCCTACACTTGCGAAATTCAAGGAAACCCTTGCCAAAGCAGGAGGCAACCTGACCAACACGGCGGCGGCATTGGGTTGCGACCGCACAACGATATGGGCGTGGTCGAAGTCTGACGATGAATTCGCCGCAGCCATCGACAACAGCAGAATGAAAATCTTTGACCGCGCACTGTCAACCGCGCAGATTCTCGCCTTTGGAATCCCCGAAAAAGATGCAGAGGGAAATGTTGTAGGTTGGATTGACAGGCCAGACGGCGGAATGCTACGCTACTTTATGGGAACACTTGGGCGCAAAGAGGGATTCGGACGCGAAGAAGTTAGCGAGGTTCCCGAGAACGTAAAAAGCGGAGTCGCTATTGAGTCGTGGATAAACGCGCAACTTAAAGGGGAAGATACACCGCCAACTGAAACAACATAAACGTTCATAACTTCCCTTGTAAACACTTGCGTTTTTACGCTGAAACTTAAAGAAAATCAGTAAATTTGGATATAAACGAATAACAATAGATTGATTATGATTAGCGACAAAATAATAGAAGAATTACGGACCGCCATATACAAGCAGTTCCCCGAACTGAACGCAATGCGACAAAGGCGCACAATCAAATGTTTGGATTTGACATTGAGGCGCGAGTATGCGGAGCAGATAGCAGCAGGGACGAAAACAGTTGAATATCGATGGCCTATTCCGTTTTGGAACAGCAAATTAGAGAATCCCGAAATCGATGCCTTTCTAGATAAGAATGCCGACAGCCTAATTGGACTAATCAAAAAGCATATCCCCGACATTGACGCGGACACAGCAAGCGACAACACCATAGCCAAAATATTGCCATTGGTGAATCGTGTTGAAACAATCCACTTCCACAACTACAACCCGAATGGTTGGCGGCTGACGGTGGAATGCACCTACAACAATTTCTGCACCCCTGACAATGAAGGCCGCGAATGGTTGCACACCTTCGGAAGTTATGAGCAGGACGCGGAATTTGACGAATGGGAGCGCAACGGTCCCCCTATTGAGGAACGCGAGGGGTATTATTTCTTTGCTATCGGTCGGATATTGAGCGCAAAAGGTTTGAAAATGAATGCTGACAATACGCGCGGTGTCAGCAAACAGAGTGATAATTAACTGAATGTTTAACCTTCAAAATCGTACTACTATGGTTCAGATGGAGATTCTGCGCGAGAAAAGCGCAAAGAAAAAGGACGAGGAGCAGGAACAAGCGCAGGAGCAACCCAGCGCATTGCGCCGCGCTGCTAACCGCATTAGAGGGTGGTTTGGCAGATGAAAACAGCGACCGACATAATTAGGTTAGTCGCGTGTGAATCCGACAGGGCGATACTATTCCACAGCGCAAGCGGTAAGGATAGTATTGCCTTGGTGGATTTGATGCACCCCTATTTCCGTGAAATTGTGTGCGTCTATATGTATATCGTTAAAGACTTGCGACACATAAACCGATACCTGAACTACGCGCAAAACAAGTACACAAAGGCGCGGTTTGTGCAAGTACCACACTACACACTGGGCGCAGACATAAAGAACGGATATTTGGGAATGCGGCAGAACCCGAATCAACGACAGTACAGCCTTGCCGACATAACCGACAAGGTACGGGAGCGGACGGGAATAGAATGGTGTTTTTTCGGATTCAAGCAATCGGACGGACTGAATAGGCGGCTTATGCTGCGACAATACGAACAGCAGGCTATTTGCCGAAAAACGATGAAGTGTTACCCACTATCGACATACAAAAACGCTGATGTGTTGGAGTATATCCGTAGGCAGGGACTTATAACACCATTGAAGTACGGCAAAGGCCAGAGCGCGGACACCGACATAAACGATGTGAATTACTTGCTGTGGTTGCGGCAGAACTACCCCGACGACTTGCAAAAGGTATTTCAAACCTATCCGTATGCCGAGCGTTTTCTTTTTGAGTACGATTACAAGCAGAAAAGCCTATCAACGTGAAATGTTACCAAATACGGCAACAAATAAAAATGTTACCAAATAGAACAACAAATTATGTAGTATAGGCAACAAGACAACAGCGCAAACCGCTTAATAACAACCATATAACCGAATAACGAAAAATGTTGCAAAATACGGCAACAGTCTAAAAACTACGATTATGGCTAAATTCAAGACAAGCGACACAATAACAATCAAACGTTCACAAATCAACCTGAATCCCATTAACCCGAAACGGCACAGCGAGGCGAGTATCAAACTTCAAGCAAAGAATATCCGCAAGGTTGGACTATTGGGCGGCATAGTGTGGAATCGTACCACAGGCAACCTTGTGGACGGACACCGCAGGGTTTACGCTCTGGACGCGATAAATGGCTACCCCGACAAATGCGAGGACTACGATTTGAAGGTTGAGGCCGTAGAGTTGGACGCGGACACCGAGAAGGTGCAACTAACCTATATGGCGACAGGCAACACGAAATATGACATTGATTTGATTGCTGACTACATTAAGGACATTGACGAGGCGAACTTTGCCGATTTGGGACTCTCTGACGCGGAGTTGAACGACATATTATCAGCAACCGACACCGACACCAAAATAGACGATTACAGCGACTTTTTAGCACCATTCGCGCAGATGGACGAACCAGAACCCGATACCGACAATTCAACAAACTCAACAATCCCCATAGAGCAGCCAACAAAGGGCGCCGCAGACGGCCACATTTACGAGGCCAAACGGCAAATTCAGGAGCGATTGGAGGAGAAGGACGATTTTTGCAACGCCTTTGTAATGCTGTCGTTTGACAACCGCGAAAACAAGATAGCGTTCTTTGAACTGTTGGGACAGAAACCGCAGCGCATAATCAAAGGCGAGGAAGTGTTAAGGTTGTTTGACTGACATACCTATATGATATAGTCTAATAATTAGAATACACGATTTGTTACCAAATATGGCAACATTTGACAATGGATAAGGCGGAGAATAGAAGAAATGTTTTTGTTTTTGATTATTGTTAAATAGAATCAGCGGAAATGCGGTAAATTGTTATATTTGCAAAGGTTGTAAGTATTAAAACTCAATCTATTGTAATGTTTCGCTCTGGCGGCTTCCGGTTCGACGGGCCGCCTATTTTTTGCCGATTTGTCAAGTGTTCCGACAGCCGCAGCGCAGATAAAAGAAAACCCGACAATCAGCAACCTAATGCAGATTATCGGGTAGTCCCTTATGCTGTGGCGGCTCGTTATCGTGGGTCGCGAGTCATAACATCGTTGAATGAAACCATATGGCGGACATTATCAATCGTTATCCAACCCGTAACGTCAAACGTTTCAATAATACCGAACCGACCCTTTGAAGTTGACGATACTGGCGTTTCTACATCAATATTAAAATTCAGATTGCATTGGTTGAGGCGGTCTATTTTATTCAGTAAATCCGTGTGTGTGGTTGCACCGCTGTTGCGGATAAAGCACTCAATAAAATCTATGGCGGTTTGCGCTTTAATGTATTGTTGTATCATAGTCGATTGATTTTAAGGTTTAAAACGTTCCCCTATCATCGCGACCGTAGAACGTTAGCAATGTAACTACAAGTAAATCCTTGATAGATTGTTTTTAAATTGTTTTTGTTGGTGGACTATTCGGCAAATTCTGCTGTCAAATCTGCTTTTTTGATATATGCGAGAAAACTCTCGACACCTTCAAACAAATCCTTCAACTCTGCAAGTACATCGTTTTTGATTTCGTCCGATTCATTGATTAGGGCATCGTTAACAAGTTTCCGAACCTGAACGTGTGTGCTTTTCAGTGTGTTGATTGCGTCCTGCATTTTGTCTTGCTGTGCTTTCATAGTTTTAGATATTAAGTGTTTGACAAAAGATTTTAGAGGTTTACGCAACCCCTACAATCGATAATAGATTAGACTTTTTGAATGAGCGGAAAGCGTTTTTTTCCATATCGAAAAACACTTGCACGCTGTTATTTGGTTTGCGGTTGCTTTGCTTCGCGCTTTTGTCAACTTTCGGGAGATATGCGCTTACAAGCGTTCCGACTGCGGTTCTTTGTGTTCCGTCCGTTTTCTCGAAAACGAATTTTACAACGTTCTTTTTCAGCATTCTCTGCAACTTCATTGATTTGAGGTTTGCGAACCAATTTTTAAATATCCGTTTCATAGTCTTTATATTTAAATTATACTTATGTTTTGACATACCAAATATAAGTATAATTTATATATAAACAATAGCAAAACGAAAAAATATTTATGTAATAGCAAAAAAAGATAAATATGACTTATATTTGTAGTGAATAATACTTATATAATATGGATAGAGAATTGATTATTAAGAAATTATGCACCGAAAAAGGAATATCGCTTAAGGAATTAGCGGAGAAGGTGGGCATATCAGCGAATATGTTGAGTATGGCGAACAGCGGTAACGTTGGCCTGTCTATGAAAACTATATTCAAGATTGCGGACGTACTGGGCGTAACTGTCGGCGAGTTGTTTTCCGACAGCCGCGACAGCAAGGGAAGAATATGCTGCCCACATTGCGGCAAGGAAATAACGATAGAACTGCGATAGTGCGCCGCAAATCGGACAAATCGGACAGCCACCGCAGGGGAGTAACAAAACGCGACACCCCTACAAATCGGAAAAATCGGAAATGGTTATGTCGCCAATGTCAAAATGGATTATATTTGCCAAAGGAAAACCCACAGTAGGCCAACCAATAGGCGGCCATATTGTTTGTGAATTGTTACCCACTTTCAGACAAAGCGGGTTTTCTTTTTGTTACTCGTTTGTTACTCGACTATGCATAATAAATTGATAATCAAACGGGGTAAATTTAATTTTATGCAGAAGTTTCTGACAAGTTTGGCCGCTATAGTGCTTGCAGCAGTTTTGTTTGCAAGTTGCGATGTCACACGTATGGTGCCTGACAATGAGTATCTTCTGCGCCGCAACAAGACCAAAATCGATGAGCGCGGGTTCGACAAAGACGAGCTCACATCGTATTACCGCCAGAAGGCCAACCGCAACGTGTTCGGCAACTATCCGTTCTTTCTGAAAACATACAATTTCGCCCATATCGGCCGTGAGCGCCGTTGGAAAAACTGGCTCGCAAGGGTGGTGGGGGAAGAGCCTGTGATTCTGGATTCGTCGCTGGCCGACCGCACACTCAAGCAATTCGACATCATTCTCAGAAACAACGCCTACTATGACGCGACTGTTACGTACGACATCGCCAGAAAGAAGAAAAAAGCGAAGGTTACCTACAATGTCATTTTGGGAAAGCCTACACATATTAATAATGTATACTACACAATCCGCGACACGGTGATTGAGCCAATCATAATGGCCGACACTGCCGAATCGGTGCTGCATCGGGGCAACCCGTTCACGCTTGAGTCGCTTCAAGCCGAGCGCGACCGCATTGTCGCTTTGGTGAAGAGCAATGGTTACTATATGTTTAGCCCCGATTTGGTTCGCTATAGCGTCGATACCAGCAATTATCTGGCTGATGTTGAAGTGATTGTCGAGCGCCCTGTTGAGCAGAACCCCGACGGTTATCTCGAGAAAACCAACGCCAGGCAGTACCAAATCAACAGTGTGACTTTCTTCCCCGATTACAATCCGCAGGACGCTTTGCGCAACAAGACGGCATACTACGCCAATCTCGACACCTTGTATCGCGACCCGTATGTCTTCCTGTTTTCGGGGAAACGGAAAATCACGCCACGTACAATTCTGAAAGCCAATCTGTTGGAACCAGGACAACTCTACGATGTCAGAAAGGTTGAGCAGACAAGCCGCCACATCAGCTCGCTGCGCATTTTCCGTCAGAACACCATATCGTTCCAACAGACGCCAGGTTGCGATACGCTGCTCGACTGTCACGTGCTGCTCACACCGTCGACTTACCAGAACTATTCTGTCAATCTTGAAGCCACCAACACCGAAGGTAATATGGGTGTCGGCGGCAATCTGAGTTATCAGCACAAGAATCTGTTCCACGGCGCCGAGATTTTCAACATCAAGCTTTCGGGGTCGTTGCAGCGCCAGACTGAGACCGAGACAACCGAAGCATTTAACATTATTGAGTTCGGTGCCGAGTCGTCGCTCGAGACGCCGTCGTTCGTGCTGCCGTTCCGCACATCGAACTGGTACAAGCGCATTGAGCCGCGAACACTGCTCACCGTGGCCTATAACTATCAGAAACGTCCTGATTACACGCGGAAAATCACATCGTTGCTCGTCACTTATTCGTGGAAAAAGACCGAGCATCTAAGGTTTCTGGTCAGTCCTGTCGACCTGAACACAGTGCGTATACCTGTCCGCACCGAAGCGTTCGACAAGCGTATTCAGGGCAAGTACATTGAGAACAGCTACAAGGACTATTTCATAATCGGAAGCCGCTATAGTATTCTGTATCAGAATCGTAACACCGACAAACAGACCGATTTTTCTTATTTTCGATGGAATCTTGATTTGGCTGGCAATCTGGTTCACATGCTGCACAAAAATGGTGTCATGGGCGATACTGTGGCTGGCGGCTACTACGAGATTGCAAATTTGCAGTACGCCCAGTTTGTCCGCACCGATGTCGATTTCCGCCGTTACCACTATTTCTCTGACCGCGACCAGTTGGTGGGCCGAGTCTTTATGGGTATTGCCATCCCTTACGGAAACGCCACAGCCGTGCCGTTTGTGCGTCAGTATTATTCGGGCGGCGCCGATGGAATCCGTGCGTGGAACGTCCGCGATTTGGGCCCTGGCACTTATCGTGATACAGCATCGTCGTACCCCAACCAGACAGCCGATATTAAAATGGAATGCAATCTTGAGTACCGCTACACCATAATCAAGAATTTCAAAGGCGCTCTGTTTGTCGATGCAGGCAACATTTGGGCCCTGAAAAAAGACGACGACCGTCCTGGCGCTGAATTCGAGATGAACAAGTTCTACAAGCAGCTGGCTTTGGGCACGGGCATGGGCTTGCGTCTCGATTTGAATTTCGCCGTCATCCGTCTCGATGCTGGCGTAAAAGTGAAAAATCCCGCCATTGAAGGCCCCGATAGTTGGGTGCTTTTTCATAACAGATTTAAATTCAAGAGTATAACCTGGCAGTTCGGTATTGGTTACCCATTCTAACCGCGGAAAAAATGAAGCTGAAACAGTTTTTTATCGAGTATTTCAACATGAACCGCATGCAGCAAAGCGGCACAATAGTGCTGATTTTTCTCATTATTGTGGTGTCGCTGCTTCCGCGATTTGTGGCTCGATATAACGCCAACCGCTCGCAACCCGATTTCGCCCGCTTCGATTCGTTAATGGCAAACTACGAGCCGTTGCCCGTTGCAACAAATGAGCCAGTTACCCATGCCCGAAACATTGACACCGTCTTCACATTCGACCCGAACACAGCCACATACGATGATTTCCTTTGCATGGGGCTTTCTGAAAAAATATCGGCAAATATCGTAAAGTACAGAAAATCAGGCGGCAAATTCCGCACGCCTGACGATTTTGCCAGGATTTATGGTATAAATGATTCGATTTATTCGAGGTTGAAGCCATATATCAGCATTGCAGCAAAAGCACCATCCGAATTGCAAAGGCAGACCGCAAAAAAGAAATATTCCGACGGCAAAAAAACGGGAAAGACCACCAAACCCGCCTACGAGCCCAAAGAACTACTCATAGTGGAACTCAATTCGGCAGATTCGGCGCAGCTCGTCGCTTTGCGGGGCATAGGCAGTGTGCTCGCGCGCCGTATTATCGCTTATCGCGAGATGTTGGGCGGATACCATTCTGTTGAACAGTTGCGCGAGATTAGAAATCTGTCGCCCGAAACCTATGCCAATCTCTTTCCGCAGTTCACCATCGATACCGCAAGAATTGTTAAAATCGATTTGAACAATTTCAAATACAAGCAGTTGAGCGGCCATCCGTATATGTCGGTGGCGCAGTTGAACTCAATAATGAACTACAAGAAGCTGATGGGCAACTTTAAGGCGGTCAATGATTTGCTGCAATACAAACTCGTCGACACGCTGACGTACGAAAAAATATCGCCGTATCTTGAAGTCCGCTGAAGCCGATTGCGAAAAGTTTAAAAATAAATTCCAGTCATATTTTGTAATTGAATATCATTCCCTATATTTGCAGCCTTGTTTTAGGAATGTTAAACAATAGTATTTTGTTATGATTGTAATACCAGTAAAGGAAGGCGAGACAATTGACAGAGCCTTGAAAAAATTCAAAAGAAAATTTGAGAAGACAGGTGTGGTAAAAGAACTGAGAACACGCCAGGCCTTCACAAAACCTTCTGTCGTTCGCCGCAGAGAAGTAATCAAAGCTGCCTACATCCAGCAATTGCAGGACGCAAGCCAAGAGAACTAATCGTTTTCCCGCAGCAGAATTTGTTTCGGCTGTGATTGCTATGTTTGACCACGGATTTTCCAGTTATATAGCAAACGAGAAACGTTATTCGGCGCATACTCTTCGCGCCTACGAGAGCGACTTGCAGCAGTTCTTCGATTTCGCACAAACTGCCGACGAAAATTTCAATCCACTCAAGGGTGACCATGGACTCATCCGTGAGTGGATTGTTTTTTTGCTCGACAACGGCGACAAGCCGCGCTCAATCAACCGCAAACTGACAACCTTGCACACCTATTATAAATACTTGATGCGCGAAGGTCTTGTCAACGACAACCCGACAAAAAAAATAATCAGACCCAAAACCGAGAAAAACCTGCCTTACTTTGTCGACAAAGGCGCAATGCAGGAACTTTTCGACCGTTTGCAGTTCCCTGACGATTTCGAAGGCCGTCGCGACCGAACCATTCTACTCACATTCTACTGTACAGGCATGCGTCTTTCCGAATTGTGCGGGTTAAAACTGAATGATATAGATTTTCACAGCTCTCAGCTGAAGGTTCTGGGCAAGCGCAACAAAGAACGCATCATACCCTTTGCTGTCGAGTTGGGCGCATGTTTGAAAACTTATATTGCAGAACGCGATAAAATTGCACTTGACAATAATTATTTATTTGTAACTTCGAAGGGTGAACCAGTCTACAGCCAGTTGGTCTATCGGCTGGTGAACAAGTATCTGGGCGAAGTCACAACATTGGACAAGAAAAGTCCCCACGTGCTGCGGCACACATTTGCCACACACATGCTAAACAACGGGGCCGAGCTTGACGCCATAAAAGAGTTGCTGGGACATGCAAATCTTGCCGCAACGCAGGTTTACACCCATACAACATTTGAGAAATTGAAAGAAGTGTATAATCAAGCTCATCCAAGAGCATAAAAAAAGTAATTATGAAAATTAACATTCATTCGCTGCATTTCGATGCTGGCGAGAAACTATTAGGATTCGTGAACACAAAAGTAAGCAAGTTGGATACCTTCCATGACGGAATAATCGCCGCCGACGTAACTCTGAAACTCGAGAAGTCCGATATTTCAGAGAACAAAATAGCCGAAATCAGGGTGCAAATCCCAGGTGATGACGTGTTCTGCAGCCGCCAGGCAAAAACCTTCGAAGAAGCAGTAGATCTTTCGGTTGACGCCCTTCGCAAGCAGCTTCAGAAAGCCAAAGAAAAGCAACGTGGATTATAATTTCAAAAAAAATATCGCAAAAGGTTTTTATTTATCAAAATATGTCTACATTTGCACACCATTTTCCAAGACGGGAAATGACGTTCTGTAAATGTTTGCCGATGTAGCTCAGTTGGCCAGAGCAGCTGATTTGTAATCAGCTGGTCGTGGGTTCGAATCCCTCCATCGGCTCATTTGTTAATATTGATTTGTTTGGGAAGATACCAAAGCGGCCAACTGGGGCAGACTGTAAATCTGCTGGCTTACGCCTTCGTAGGTTCGAATCCTGCTCTTCCCACTTTTTGTGTTTAAGCGGGAGTAGCTCAGTCGATAGAGCATCAGCCTTCCAAGCTGAGGGTCGCGGGTTTGAATCCCGTCTCCCGCTCAAGCAGGCCGACGTAGCTCAGGGGTAGAGCACTTCCTTGGTAAGGAAGAGGCCATGGGTTCAATTCCCATTGTCGGCTCCAAGACTGGGATTTATTGTCTAATTGTAAATAATAGGTTATTATGGCTAAAGAACAATTTCAAAGAACCAAACCTCACGTTAATATTGGTACCATCGGTCACGTTGACCATGGCAAAACCACTTTGACAGCTGCCATCACCAAAGTATTGGCAGAGAAGGGTCTTTCTGAGTTGCGTTCATTCGACTCTATCGACAACGCACCGGAGGAAAAAGAGCGTGGTATCACCATCAACACCGCTCACGTAGAGTATCAAACAGAAAAACGCCACTATGCGCACGTTGACTGCCCGGGTCACGCCGACTATGTGAAGAACATGGTTACTGGTGCTGCCCAGATGGACGGTGCAATCCTGGTAGTTGCCGCTACTGACGGCCCGATGCCTCAGACTCGCGAGCACATCCTTTTGGCACGCCAAGTAAACGTTCCGAAAATCGTTGTCTTCTTGAACAAAGTCGACATGGTTGATGACCCTGAGTTGCTTGAGCTGGTTGAGATGGAAGTTCGCGAACTTCTCTCATTCTATGGTTATGATGGCGACAACACCCCAATCATCAAGGGTTCTGCTCTTGGCGCATTGAATGGTGAGCCGAAATGGGTTGATAAGGTAATGGAACTTATGGACGCTGTCGATGAGTACATTCCGCTGCCTGTTCGTGACGTTGATAAACCGTTCCTGATGCCGGTTGAGGACGTGTTCTCAATCACTGGTCGTGGTACTGTTGCCACTGGCCGTATCGAGACTGGTGTTATCCATGTAGGTGACGAAGTTCAGATTCTTGGTCTTGGCGAGGACAAAAAATCAACCGTTACTGGTGTTGAGATGTTCCGCAAACTTCTTGACGAAGGTCAGGCTGGTGACAACGTAGGTCTGTTGCTTCGTGGTATCGACAAAGACGAAGTTAAACGTGGTATGGTTATCGCAAAACCGGGTCAGGTAACTCCTCACAAGAAGTTCCAGGCTGAGGTTTATATCTTGAAGAAAGAAGAAGGTGGCCGTCACACTCCGTTCCATGACAAATATCGTCCTCAATTCTACATCCGTACTTTGGATGTTACTGGCGAAATCAAGTTGCCGGAAGGAACTGAGATGGTAATGCCTGGTGATAACTTGACAATCACCGTAGAACTGATCACAGCAGTTGCTTGCAACGAAGGTCTGCGTTTCGCAATCCGCGAGGGTGGCCGTACAGTAGGTGCTGGTCAGATTACCAAGATCATTGACTAATAATAGGATAGAAAGGATTCCAAGCAATTGGAATCCTTTATTTACGGGTGTAGCTCAGTTGGTAGAGCACTAGTCTCCAAAACTAGGTGTCGGGCGTTCGAGTCGCTCCTCCCGTGCCTTAATAAGTGGTAACAATGCAAAAGATCAAAGTATATCTCAAAGAGGTTTACAACGAACTGATACACAAAGTGTCGTGGCCATCTTGGTCAGACCTTCAAAATAGTGCTATTGTTGTAATGGTTGCTTCCTTAATTATAGCCCTCATTATTTACATAATGGATTTTTCATTTGCTCATATAATGGAATTCATTTACGGTTTATTCAGTTAAATAATTCAGTTGTAGACAGATGGAAAAGAAATGGTATGTTCTGAAAGCCTTGAGTGGCCAGGAAAAGAAAGTAAAGGAGCAAATCGAGAGCGAAGTTGTTCACCGTAATCTGCAGGAATATGTTTCCCAAGTCTTGATTCCTACAGAAAAGATTTATCAAATCCGCAACGGTAAAAAGATTAGTAAGGAAAGAACATTCTTTCCCGGTTACGTGCTAGTCGAGGCAGCTTTGGTCGGCGAGGTTCCTCATTTTCTTAGGAATATGCCGGGTGTCCTTGGTTTTTTAACTGAGGGTAATGGTGATCCGACACCATTGAGAGTTTCTGAAGTCAACAGAATATTAGGCAAGGTTGATGAACTCGCAGATAGTAGCGAAGAAATTGATGTGCCTTTTGTTGTTGGAGAATCGGTTAAAGTCATTGATGGACCGTTCAATACATTTAGCGGAATCATCGAGGAGGTTAACGAAGAGAAGAAGAAACTCAAGGTGAGTGTCAAAATTTTTGGCAGAAAAACTCCGGTAGAACTGAGTTTTATGCAGGTAGTAAAAGAGTAAAAAACTTGTTATGGCAAAAGAAGTTACAGGAATGATTAAGCTGCAAATCAAGGGAGGGGCAGCCAACCCTTCTCCTCCGGTTGGTCCGGCCTTAGGTTCTAAGGGCGTGAACATCATGGATTTTTGCAAGCAATTTAATGCCCGGACTCAAAACAGCGCTGGTAAAGTGCTTCCAGTTGTCATCACTGTTTATTCCGACAAATCGTTTGACTTTATAGTTAAACGTCCTCCTGTTGCTGTACAGATTCTGGAGGCCGCTAAAGTTAAGAGCGGTTCTGCAGAGCCAAATCGCAAGAAGGTGGCTTCTTTGACTTGGGCACAAGTGAAAGAAATCGCTGAGGACAAAATGCCAGACTTGAATGCCTTCACGGTTGAGTCTGCAATGCGTCTGGTTGCTGGTACAGCACGCAGTATGGGAGTTGCAGTTACTGGAGAGTTCCCAGGTAAATAATTAATTAAACACCTCGTGTAAAAATGGCAAAGCTAACAAAGAACAGAAAATTAGTAGCAGACAAAATTGAGCCGTTAAAGGTTTACTCTTTGTCTGAAGCTGCGCATTTGGTTAAAGAGGTTACTACCACAAAGTTTGATGCGTCTGTGGATATCGATGTCCGTTTGGGTGTTGATCCCCGCAAGGCAAATCAAATGGTACGTGGTGTCGTTTCTTTACCTCACGGTACAGGTAAACAAACTAGAGTCTTGGTACTTTGTACTCCCGACAAGGAGGCTGATGCTAAGGCTGCTGGTGCTGACTATGTCGGTCTTGATGAATATATTGAGAAGATTAAAGGCGGTTGGACTGACGTTGACGTCATCATTACTATGCCTTCAATCATGGCTAAAGTCGGTGCACTTGGTAAGGTCTTGGGACCTCGTGGTTTGATGCCTAACCCGAAAAGTGGTACGGTTACCATGGAAATTGGTTCAGCTGTTAAAGAAGTAAAACAAGGTAAGATCGATTTTAAAGTTGACAAATTCGGTATTATCCACGCCGGTATTGGTAAGGTATCCTTCACTCCGGAGCAAATCCAGGAGAATGCACAGGAGATTCTTAGCACTATCATCAAGTTGAAACCTTCGACAGCAAAGGGTACTTACGTTAAGAGTATCAGCTTATCGAGCACAATGAGCCCTGGTATTCCAGTTGATGTTAAATCAGTAGAGTAAAAAATTAGAGTTATGAGGCGCGAAGATAAGGCTGTTATTATTGACAATCTGGCCGCTCGTCTGAAAGATGCTAACCACTTCTACCTGACTGACATTTCTGATTTGAATGCAGAACAAACCAGTCTGTTGAGAAGAAAATGCTTCGAGAAGGACATTGAGCTTGTGGTTGTCAAGAATACCCTGCTTAAAAAAGCTATGGAAAAAACAGGCACCGACTTTTCGGAACTGTTTGGCGAACTTAAGGGCTCAACTTCTATTATGTTTACCGAAGTAGGCAATGTGCCGGGTAAACTGATCAAGGAGTTCCGTGCAAAAGGTGACAAACCGATTCTTAAGGGCGCATACGTTGAAGAGTCGTTCTACATTGGCGACAACCAACTCGAGGCTTTGATTCACATCAAGTCGAAGAGCGAGCTTATTGCCGATGTTATCGCACTGTTGCAATCGCCTGCCAAGAACGTTGTTTCTGCTCTGCAATCGAGCGGTCAGAACTTGACGGGTATCTTAAAAACATTATCAGAGAAATAAACATTATTTGTAAACATTTTTTAAAAATAGATTTAAAATGGCAGATTTGAAAAAGTTTGCAGAAGAGTTGGTTAACTTGACTGTAAAAGAGGTAAATGAGTTGGCTGCAATACTCAAAGACGAATATGGTATTGAACCGGCTGCTGCCGCTGTTGCTGTTGCCGCTCCAGCTGCTGGAGCTGGTGAGGCTGCCGCTGCAGAAAAAACTGAGTTCGACGTAATCCTTAAGTCGGCTGGCGCTCAGAAATTGCAAGTTGTGAAACTTGTTAAGGAACTCACTGGTCTTGGCTTGAAAGAGGCTAAGGAAGTAGTTGACGGCGCTCCGAAAGAACTTAAGACAGGCGTATCTAAAGAAGAAGCTGAATCATTAAAGGCTAAATTGGAAGAAGCTGGAGCTGAAGTTGAGCTTAAATAGGATTCCATATTAGGATAAAGATAAGGTTTAGTGTTGGTCTCCAACACTAAGCCTTTTTGTTGTTTTTTTTAAGTTCACCTATTTTTTAAGACAATGGCTTCAACTGGTTATCAAGAAAGAATAAACTTCGCATCGAATAAAAACCAATTGGAATATCCTGATTTTCTGGACATCCAATTGAAATCTTTCAACGACTTTTTCAATATCAACACAACGCCTGATCAGAGAAAAAATGAGGGCTTGTATGAGGTGTTCAATGAGAACTTTCCTATCTCTGACACCCGCAACAATTTCGTTCTGGAGTTTCTGGACTACAACATCGACCCGCCGCGTTACACCATTGAGGAGTGCATTGAGCGTGGTCTGACCTACAGCATTCCGCTCAAGGCCAAACTGAAGTTGTATTGCACCGACCCCGAGCACGAAGATTTCGACACTGTGGTGCAAGACGTTTATCTGGGCACCATTCCTTATATGACACCGCGCGGTACATTTGTTATCAATGGTGCGGAGCGTGTCATTGTGTCGCAGTTGCACCGCTCGCCTGGCGTTTTCTTCGGTCAGAGCATTCACGCTAACGGTACAAAACTCTATTCGGCACGTATCATCCCATTCAAGGGTTCGTGGATTGAGTTTGCAACCGACATCAACAATGTGATGTACGCCTACATCGACCGCAAAAAGAAATTGCCGGTTACAACATTGTTGCGTGCCATCGGTTACGAGAGTGACCGCAGCATTTTGGAGATATTCGATCTTGCAGATGAAGTCAAAGTTTCAAAGGCTGGTTTGAAGAAGGTTACCGGCCGCCGTCTTGCAGCCCGTGTCCTGAAGACCTGGGTTGAGGACTTTGTTGACGAGGATACCGGCGAGGTTGTCTCTATCGAGCGTAACGAGGTTATCGTTGATCGTGAGACAATTCTCGAAAATGAGCATATTGATGCCATCGTCGATTCGGGTGCAAAAACCATCCTTCTGCACAAGGAGAATGTGAATTTGGCCGAATTCGGTATCATTTACAATACATTGCAGAAAGACCCCTGCAACTCTGAAAAGGAGGCGGTGCTTTACATCTATAGGCAGTTGCGCAACGCGGAGCCGCCTGACGAGGCAACCGCTCGCGACGTTATCGACAAACTGTTCTTCTCTGACAAGCGTTATGACTTGGGAGACGTAGGCCGTTTCCGCATCAACCGGAAACTGAACCTTGACATCGATATGAGCGTGAGGGTCTTGACTAAAGAAGACATTATTGAGATTATCAAATATCTGATTGAACTTATCAACAGCAAGGCCGACGTCGACGATATCGACCACTTGAGCAACCGCCGTGTGCGTACCGTTGGCGAGCAACTTCAGAACCAGTTCGGAGTTGGCCTGGCTCGTATGGCAAGAACAATCAAAGAGCGAATGAACGTCCGCGACAATGAGGTGTTCACACCAGTTGACCTTATCAACTCAAAAACATTGTCGAGCGTCATCAACTCATTCTTCGGCACCAACGCCTTGTCGCAGTTTATGGACCAGACAAACCCGTTGGCCGAACTTACTCACAAGCGCCGTATGTCGGCGTTGGGCCCTGGCGGTCTGTCGCGTGAGCGTGCAGGCTTCGAGGTGCGCGACGTTCACTACACACACTACGGCCGTTTGTGCCCGATTGAGACACCTGAAGGCCCGAACATCGGTCTTATCTCGTCGCTTTGCGTGTTCGCGAAAGTGAATAATCTGGGCTTCATCGAAACCCCGTACCGCAAGGTTGAGAACGGCAAGGTTGACTTGAACAACGACGATGTTGTTTATCTGACAGCCGAGGACGAGGAGGGAAAAATCATCGCGCAGGCCAATGCGCCGCTCGATGCCGAAGGTTGCTTCAAGAATCCGAAAGTTAAGACACGTCTGGAGGCCGACTTCCCGTTGACCGACCGCGCCGACGTTCAGATGATGGACGTTGCGCCGAACCAGATTTCGTCAATAGCCGCATCACTGATTCCGTTCCTTGAGCACGACGATGCCAACCGTGCGTTGATGGGTTCGAATATGATGCGCCAGGCCGTTCCGCTTTTGAAATCGGAATCGCCGATTGTTGGTACAGGCATTGAGAAACGTGTTGCCGAAGACTCGCGCAATATGATTAGTGCCGAAGGCGACGGTGTGGTTGAATATGTTGACGCCGACGAGATTGTCGTTCGCTACAACCGTACCGACGCACAGCGTTTTGTAAGTTTCGATGACGATGTTGTCCGCTACAAACTGACCAAATTCCAGAAGACCAACCAGAGTATGTGCATCAACCAGCGTCCGATTGTGTCGAAAGGCGACAAGGTGACGAAGGGTATGGTGATGACCGAAGGTTACGCAACACAAGGCGGCGAACTCGCTTTGGGACGCAACCTGAAGGTGGCCTTTATGCCTTGGAAGGGTTACAACTTCGAGGACGCCATCGTGCTTTCGGAGCGTGTTGTACGCGAGGATTTGTTCACATCGCTTCACATCGACGAATATATGCTTGAGGTGCGCGACACCAAACGCGGTATGGAGGAACTCACAGCCGACATCCCGAACGTTAGTGAGGACGCAACCAAATACTTGGACGACAACGGTCTTATCCGCATTGGCGCACACGTGCTGCCGGGCGACATCCTTATCGGTAAAATCACACCGAAAGGCGAGTCAGACCCGTCGCCGGAGGAGAAGTTGCTTCGCGCCATCTTCGGCGACAAAGCCGGTGACGTGAAAGACGCTTCGTTGAAGGCCGGTCCGTCGCTGACAGGCGTTGTGATTGACAAGAAATTGTTCTCACGCCTGGTTAAGGACAAGAAACTGAAAGCAGCAGAGAAACCGCTTCTGCAAAAGATTGAGGAGGAGCGTCAGCAGCGTCTGGGCGAACTCAAGGCCCGTCTGGTTGACAAACTCTTCTCGATTGTGAACGGCAAGGTGTCGCAAGGTGTTAAGGATATGATTGGCACCGACATCATCCCGAAAGGAACAAAATTCTCGCAGAAACTTTTGCTCGAGGTTGATTATCTGAACGTTAATCCTTGCAAGTGGACTACCGACAAGGAGAAGAACGACACAATCGCAGAACTGCTGCACAACTATACAATCAAGAACCGCGAGATTGAAGGCGACATCAAACGCAAGGTGTTCAACATCTCGGTTGGCGACGAACTGCCGAACGGAATCGTTCAACTTGCAAAGGTTTACATCGCACAGAAACGTAAGATTCGCGTGGGTGACAAGATGGCCGGACGCCACGGTAACAAGGGTATTGTGGCAAAGGTTGTCCGCGACGAGGATATGCCATTCCTTGAAGACGGCACACTGGTTGACATTGTGCTGAACCCGCTGGGCGTGCCTTCACGTATGAACCTTGGACAGATTTATGAGACCGTGCTCGGTTGGGCAGGCCGCGAACTTGGTTTGAAGTTCGCCACACCAATCTTCGACGGCGCATCGCTTGAGGAGATTACCGAACTGACCAACAAGGCAGGCGTTCCGGAATTCGGCCGCACATATCTGTACGACGGCGGAACCGGTGAGCGCTTCCACCAACCGGCAACAGTGGGCGTTATCTATATGCTGAAACTGGGCCATATGGTCGACGACAAGATGCACGCACGTTCAATCGGTCCTTACTCACTCATCACACAGCAGCCGTTGGGCGGTAAAGCGCAATTCGGTGGTCAGCGTTTTGGTGAGATGGAGGTTTGGGCACTCGAGGCATTCGGCGCAGCCAACGTCCTTCAGGAGATTCTGACTGTTAAGTCGGACGACGTGATGGGACGTGCAAAGGCTTACGAGTCGATTGTCAAGGGTGAGCCGATGCCGACACCGGGCATCCCTGAATCGTTGAACGTATTGCTGCACGAACTGCGCGGCTTGGGATTGAGCATTAATTTAGAGTAAAATATGACTGGTATGGCTGAAAGGCCATACCATCTTTATAATCTTCTTAAAATTTCCATCTATGGCATTTAGAAAGGAAACTAAAACAAAGAGCGAGTTCTCGCACATAACAATAGGCCTGGCATCGCCGGAAGAGATTCTCGAGCGTTCGAGCGGCGAGGTGCTGAAGCCGGAAACAATCAACTACCGTACTTACAAGCCGGAGCGTGACGGTCTGTTCTGCGAACGCATCTTCGGTCCTGTAAAAGACTATGAGTGCCACTGCGGCAAGTACAAACGCATCCGCTACAAAGGCATCGTCTGCGACCGTTGCGGTGTTGAAGTTACAGAGAAGAAGGTACGCCGTGAGCGTATGGGACACATCCAACTGGTTGTGCCTGTAGCACATATATGGTATTTCAAGTCGCTGCCGAACAAAATCGGTTATCTGCTTGGTTTGCCGACAAAGAAACTCGATATGGTGGTTTACTACGAGCGCTATATCGTCATTCAGGCCGGCCAAATGGCAGAGCAGGGCATCAACGACCTTGACCTGCTGACAGAGGAGGAGTACCTTGACTGGATGGAGAAAGTTCCAAAAGATAATCAGTTCCTTGAGGATACTGACCCCAACAAATTTATTGCAAAAATGGGCGCAGAGGCCATCTACGACCTGCTCGCCAAACTGAATCTTGACGACCTTTCGTACGATTTGCGCCACAAAGCCGATACCGAGACATCGCAGCAGCGTAAGGGCGAGGCTCTGAAGCGTCTGCAGGTTGTTGAATCGTTCCGCGCATCGCAGGGCAAGAACCGTCCGGAGTGGATGATTCTGAAGGTTATCCCCGTGATTCCGCCGGAGTTGCGTCCGTTGGTTCCGCTCGATGGCGGCCGCTTCGCAACATCTGACTTGAACGATTTGTATCGCCGCGTCATCATCCGCAACAACCGTCTGAAACGCCTTATCGAAATCAAGGCGCCGGAGGTGATTCTGCGCAACGAGAAGCGTATGCTTCAAGAGGCTGTCGACTCACTGTTCGACAACTCACGCAAATCGAACGCCGTGAAGACTGAAAATAACCGCGCTCTCAAATCGTTGAGCGACAGCCTTAAAGGCAAGCAAGGACGTTTCCGTCAAAACTTGCTTGGTAAACGTGTCGATTACTCGGCCCGTTCGGTTATTGTTGTTGGTCCGGAGTTGAAGATGCACGAGTGCGGTCTGCCGAAGGATATGGCTGCCGAACTCTACAAACCATTCGTAATCCGCAAACTGATTGAGCGCGGTATTGTAAAGACCGTGAAATCAGCCAAAAAGATAGTTGACCGCAAGGACCCTGTTGTTTGGGACATTCTTGAGAACGTCATCAAAGGACACCCGGTTCTGCTCAACCGTGCCCCGACCCTTCACCGCTTGGGTATTCAGGCTTTCCAACCGAAACTCATCGAGGGTAAGGCAATTCAGTTGCACCCGCTCGCTTGTACGGCATTCAACGCCGACTTCGACGGTGACCAAATGGCCGTTCACTTGCCACTGGGCAACGCAGCCATTCTTGAGGCACAGTTGCTGATGCTTGGTTCGCACAACATTCTGAACCCGGCCAACGGCGCGCCTATCACCGTTCCTTCGCAGGATATGGTGCTCGGTCTGTACTACATCACCAAAGCCCGCAAAGGCGCTCTGGGCGAGGGCATTACGTTCTACTCGCCTGAGGAGGTGAACATCGCATACAACGAGAAACGCGTTGACCTTCACGCAACTATCAAAGTTAAGACTAAAGACCTGATTGACGGCGAGGTTAAGGACACAATCCTTGAGACAACCGTAGGCCGTGTGATTGTCAACCAATTTGTTCCTGATGAGGTTGGATTCATCAACGAGGTGCTGACAAAGAAGTCACTTCGCGACATCATCGGTAAGGTTTACAAGACTTGCGGAACAGCCGTTACCGCTCAATTCCTTGACGACATCAAGAACCTTGGATACCGTATGGCGTTCGAAGGCGGCTTGTCGTTCAACCTTGGCGACGTAATCATTCCTGCAGAAAAAGCCGAATTGGTTAGTGAGGGTTACAAGCAGGTTGACGAGGTGATGAACAACTACAATATGGGCTTCATCACCAACAACGAGCGTTACAATCAGATTATCGATATTTGGACACACACCAACGCCAAACTGACTCAAATCCTGATGAAACAGTTGAGTTCAGACAACCAAGGCTTCAACTCGGTATTTATGATGCTTGACTCTGGAGCCCGTGGTTCGAAGGAGCAGATTCGTCAGTTGTGCGGTATGCGTGGTTTGATGGCGAAACCGCAGAAGTCTGGTGCCGAGGGCGGTCAGATTATCGAGAACCCGATTTTGGCCAACTTTAAAGAGGGTCTGTCGGTGCTCGAGTACTTCATCTCAACCCACGGCGCACGTAAAGGTTTGGCCGATACCGCTTTGAAGACCGCCGACGCAGGTTATCTGACCCGTCGTCTGGTCGATGTTTCGAACGATGTGATTATCACCGAAGAGGACTGCGGCACACTGCGTGGTCTGGTGGCAACCGCATTGAAGAAAAACGAGGACGTTGTTGAATCGTTGTACGACAGAATCTTGGGCCGTACATCGGTACACGATATTTATCACCCGATTACCGGCGAGTTGATTATCAAGGCCGGTGAGGAGTTCACTGAGGAAATCGCTCAAATTATTGAGGATTCGCCGATTGAGCAAGTCGAGATGCGCTCGGTGCTCACTTGCGAGTCGAAGAACGGCGTCTGCGCTAAATGCTACGGACGTAACCTTTCGAACAGCCGAATGGTACAGATTGGCGAGGCTGTGGGTGTGATTGCCGCACAGTCAATCGGTGAGCCTGGTACACAGTTGACTCTGCGTACATTCCACGTGGGTGGTACTGCAGGCAACATTGCTTCCGACTCAAGCCTGACCGCAAGTTACGATGGTCGCGTTGAGTTCGAGGAACTTCGCTCTATCGCTTATAAAGACGAGAACGCCGGCGACATTGAAATCGTTGTTGGCCGTCTGGCAGAGATGAAGTTGGTTGATGTGAACACCGGACTTGTAATTTCAAATCACGCAATACCTTACGGTTCGAAACTGTTTGTTAAGAACGGAACCGAAGTTAAGAAGGGCACACTGATTTGCGAGTGGGACGCTTACAACGCAGTCATCATTTCGGAAGTTGGTGGTAAGGCTGATTTCGTCAACCTTGAGGAGGGCGTTACCTACCGCGAGGAGTCGGATGAGGCTACAGGCTTTGCAGAGAAGGTGGTTATCGAAACCCGCGACAAGACAAAGAACCCGGCCATCTCAATCAAGAACGCGGCTGGCGAAGAGATAAAATCGTATAACATCCCGGTAGGCGCTCACATTGTGATTGCTGAAAACGAGGACGTTAAACAAGGACAGGTTATCGTTAAGATTCCGCGCGCCGTTGGTAAAGCGGGCGATATCACCGGTGGTCTGCCGCGTGTTACCGAGTTGTTCGAGGCACGAAACCCGTCGAACCCGGCAGTGGTTGCCGAAATCGATGGCGAGGTGACCTACGGCAAAATCAAACGTGGTAACCGCGAGATTATCATCACATCGCGCTCGGGCGAGCAGGCTAAATACCTTGTTCCGCTGTCGAAACAGATTCTGGTTCAGGAGAACGATTACGTCCGCGCAGGCATTCCGTTGTCTGACGGCGCCATCACCCCGCAGGACATTCTTTCGATTATGGGCCCGACCAAAGTTCAGGAGTATATTGTGAACGAGGTTCAGGAGGTTTACCGTCTGCAAGGTGTGAAAATCAACGACAAGCACTTTGAGGTGATTGTGCGTCAGATGATGCGCAAGGTTGAAATCATCGACCCGGGTGACACCAAATTCCTTGAGAAACAGTTGGTTGACAAGAACGACTTTATGGAGGAGAACGACTGGATTTGGGACAAGAAAGTTGTTACCGATGCCGGCGACTCTGAAACATTGAAACCTGGTCAGATTGTGACAAGCCGCAAACTGCGCGACGAGAACTCAATCTTGAAACGTAAGGACTTGCGTCTGGTTGAGGCCCGCGACACCGTTCCGGCAACATCGAACCAGGTGCTGCAGGGTATCACCCGCGCCGCATTGCAGACCAAGAGTTTCATCTCGGCCGCATCGTTCCAGGAGACAACCAAAGTGCTCAACGAGGCTGCCATCTGCGCCAAGTCAGACCCGATGGAGGGCTTGAAGGAGAACGTTATCGTTGGTCACCTGATTCCTGCAGGTACAGGCACTCGCTTGTTCTCTGACCTGATTGTGGGTTCGAAAGAGGAGTATGATGCTCTGACTCACAGACGCGACAGCATCGACGACGATGACTACACTGTTGACCAGGAGATTATGGAAATGACTTCGGAAACAGGCTCTGATGTTGAAGACGGAGAATAATCTTCAAGATATTTAATGAAAAAAGGCTGCCCGACAGGGTGGCCTTTTTTGTTGGATAATCGGGTGGAGGTTAATTGTTTTTGTTACTTTTGAAAAAAATATCCGACTATGAGCGAACAACAACAGCAAAACAAACAGTTGAACATTGAACTGACCGACGATGTGGCACAGGGCATCTATTCGAATTTAGCAATCATCACACACTCAACTTCTGAATTTGTGCTTGATTTTGCACGCGTTATGCCTGGCGTTCCAAAGGCCAGCGTGAAATCACGCATCATTCTGACACCCGAGCACGCAAAACGCCTGCTTTTTGCCTTGCAGGACAACATTTCGAAGTACGAGGCATCGTTCGGCAAGATAAACCTGGCTGATGGCCCCGCCGGCCGCTTCCCAATGGGCGGCTTCGGCACACCAACGGCGAAAGCGTAGAGACCATAGGTTTTGAGCAAAATAAAAGGCTGTAACCAAACCGATTACAGCCTTTTTTGCGTGTGAGTATTCAGGTTTAGTTCACCACAATCACCAGATATTTCGAACTGTTCCAGAACTTGTAGTAGTTGTTAACCACAAGACTGTCAACAGGTTTCTGCCCGTAGATGGTGTACGAGTCGAGCGGATGGGCGGTCACCACTTTCGCTTTTTTTGCGCCGTTCAGGTTGAACGAAGTCTGTTCGCGGATGTCGATGCGGGTGAAAACGCTGTTGTCGAAGTCTTTACGCGCCTTTTTGCTGCCAACGGCAAAGTTGCCTTTCTTGTCGAGCACGCCCATATCCTTCAGTTCCTTTTCAGAGCCGATGATGTAGAAAGCTGTGTTCAGAGCTTCGTCCTGGCCTTCGATGGTGGCGTTTTTCAAGGCATCTTCGTTGCGGAGCGAGTCGATTGACGCATTCAGATTCTCAACCAGACTTGTAAGGCCTTCAATCTTCAGGTTCGATGACTCAAGTTCTTGCGTAAGTCGCATAATTTCAGCATCTTTTTCTTGTATTTTCGATTCAAGTGACGCAATCATCTGTTGCATCTCTTTGTTTTTCACATTGGCCTTACGGAGTTTGTCTTGCAGGTCGGAAATCTTCTCGCGGTTGTCGAGCATCATTTTGTAAATCAGCTGTATATCGTTATTGATTTGCTCTTCGCGCGATTGAGCCTGCTCACTGCCCTTCAAATTCATAGCGATGATATTCTCACGCTCTTTGATTGCCTGCAAATTGTCTTCAATACTGCTGAACGCGCCCATCACGGCGTACATTGCCGAATCCTTGCGTACAACAAGTTGTTGCAGACTGTCATTGCTTGTCATCAGTTCCTGCCGCGACGGACCCTGCATACATTGTGTGAACATCAGTGTGCTGATGCCACAAGCCAAAAACAAAATTCCTTTTTTCATCTTATATCAATTTTTAGTTTGTTAAACGATGCGGATTAGCGTCCGCACTGATTCATAAACGCTGTAAATACACCGATATTGCTATTTTTGCCAAATAAAGTGAAGCGGAATTTCTTTACACAAAACACTGATATGGAAGCGCTTTTTGGAAAAACTCTCGATGAACTAAAGCTGATTGTCAGCGAATTAGGCTTGCCATCATTCACGGCCAAGCAAATTGCCGACTGGCTCTATAAAAAAGAAGTCGGCTCGATTGACGAGTTTTCGAACCTGTCGAAGGTGGCTCGGCAGAAGTTGCAAGAGCGGTACGTTTTCGGCTTGACCGCGCCAATAAAAATGCAGCAGAGCGTCGACGGCACCCGTAAGTATCTGTTTCCTATTGGCGAGTCGAATTTTATTGAGACGGCGATGATTCCCGACGACGACCGCGTGACGGTTTGCGTGTCGTCGCAGGTGGGCTGCAAGATGAACTGCCGTTTCTGTATGACCGGCAAACAGGGTTTTCAGGCAAACCTTTCGGCAACCGATATTCTTAACCAACTGCGTAGTATTGAAGAGTTTAGCCGCATTACCAACATTGTGTTTATGGGTATGGGCGAGCCGATGGACAATCTCGACAATGTGATGCACGCCCTTGAGATTCTGACCGCCGACTGGGGCTATGCGATGAGCCCGAAACGCATCACGGTTTCCACCGTTGGCATTGTGCCCGGAATGAAGGAGTTTCTGGCCAACAGCAAATGTCATCTTGCAGTGAGTCTGCACAATCCCATTGCAGAACAACGTGCCGAAATGATGCCCATTCAGAAAAAATATCCAATTCAGGAAGTTATTGATGCCATCCGTCGGCACGACTTCGGTCTGCAGCGGCGTGTCTCGTTCGAGTACATAATGTTTGCCGGCCTTAACGATACGCCGCGCCACGTTTCGGCGCTGGCAAATTTGCTAAAAGGCATCGACTGCCGCGTCAACCTGATACGCTTCCACTCAATCCCCGACAGTCCGTTCCAAGGCAGCGGAGAGGATGCTATCCAGACCTTTAAGGATGCTCTCAACGCGCGCGGCGTGCTGACAACAGTTCGGGCATCGCGAGGCGAGGACATTCAGGCGGCTTGCGGCTTGCTATCGACAAAAGAATTGGTGAAGCAAAAAACTGTATAGCTTATATGCATTGTCAGTCAACTGAAAAAACTATTTTTGGCGTATAAATTTTTGATAATTATGAAATCAATGCTTTTTATGAACTTGGGAGTTACCGAAATTGTCATTATTGCCTTGGTTGTGCTGCTGCTGTTTGGCGGTAAGAAAATTCCCGAGCTGATGCGTGGATTGGGCAAGGGCGTCCGCAGTTTCAAAGACGGAATGAACGACAAAGCCGACGGTGAGCCAAAGAATCAGACCGATGGCGCAGAAGACGGCAAATAGCGATCAACTCACCTTTTGGGATCATCTCGACCAATTGCGCGGTAGCATTATCCGCATTTTAGCGGTTGTGATGGTGCTGGGCTTTGCCGCATTTTTCTTTAAGGAACAGCTGTTTACTGTGCTGCTTGCGCCGAAACATCATAGTTTTATAACCTATCGGCTGTTTGAGCGCGTAACGGGCGCTAGCATCGGAGAGTTTTCGGTAAATATGATAAACACCGGTTTGGCGCAGCAGTTTATGATTCATCTGAAGGCGGCCTTTGCGGTCGGGTTACTGCTGGCATCACCTTACATTTTGCATGTGATTTACAGTTTTGTGTCGCCGGCGCTCTACCGCAGTGAGCGGCGCGTGGCAGTGAGACTTGTGGGCGGCGGCTATCTGATGTTTATGTTGGGTGTGGTGTTAAGCTATTTTGTTATTTTTCCGCTTACTTTCAGATTTTTAGGTACATATCAGGTGAGCGGCGATGTGCCGAATCTCATTTCGCTCGAATCGTATATGTCAACCCTGTTTTTGCTTTGCATTGTCATGGGCGTGATGTTCGAGTTGCCGGTTGCATCGTGGGTGCTTGCGCGTATGGGCTTTGTCGGGGTGGATTTTATGCGCCGCTACCGTCGTCATGCTATTGTCGCTATACTGGTTGTGGCTGCCGTGATAACGCCAACGGCCGATGCCTTCACACTTTGCGTGGTGTCGCTGCCCATCTATCTGCTCTATGAGTTTGGCATTTTACTGGCGGTCAGAGCCGAGAAGAAACGATTGAGAACTGAATAAAATAAAGACGATTATGTTACAGATTGGAACTAAAGCCCCTGATTTTGTGGGTACCGATGAGAATGGTAACGTTGTGAAACTGAACGATTTTGCCGGTCGCAAACTTGTCCTTTATTTCTACCCGAAGGATAGTACGCCTGGCTGCACAGCCGAAGCCTGTGATTTGCGCGACAATTACAAACGTTTTCTATCGCTAGGTTACAATGTGCTTGGCGTCAGCAAAGACTCGGCGGCGTCGCATCAGAAGTTTATCGCCAAATATGAATTGCCGTTCCATCTTATTTCCGATACCGACTGCACTATTCTGAAGGCCTACGAGGCGTGGGGCGTGAAAAAAATGTACGGCAAAGAGACTGTCGGCACAATTCGGACTACTTATGTGATTGACGAAAAGGGCGTTATCATCGATGCAATAGGCAAAGTCGACACCAAAAATCATAGTGCGCAATTGCTTGATAAGTGATTTTTCCGATTCCCCAATTGGCAATGTTGGCACATTGTTTGCTTTGAGCCGCCGCGTTTAACTTTTAAAAATTTTAAAAATGAGATTTAAAAACAGCAGATTCAAGAAACGGATGGTCTGTTTCTCGAAGTGGACGCGTAAGAATTACGCCATTTACAACAGTTTAGGAAAAGTGGTCAAGATTTGTGTTCTTGTTGACACACTGACAATTGCGGCCACGCAGGCAAAGTGCTCGACACTGATTGAATCGGCAGAAATTGCTGACAGTGTTACAGTTGAAGAAATAACTGTGTCGTCGGACAGGGTGACAAGCAATTTCTCGCAACTGATTGTGCCGGTTGCAATTGTAAAATCCGATGATT
This sequence comes from Salinivirgaceae bacterium, assembly GCA_017527435.1. Lineage (GTDB taxonomy): Bacteria > Bacteroidota > Bacteroidia > Bacteroidales > SZUA-534 > RUG13583. The sequence goes on along the minus strand of JAFXQB010000001.1, from coordinate 273,530 downwards.
TTGCGGCCGCCCCGCAGCAGAATCTTATTGACGCGCTGGAATATACGGCGCAAGTTGACATTCGTCAGCGCGGACTTTTGGGCGTTCAGTCCGACCTGTCGATCCGTGGTGGAACCACCGACCAAAACGCCATAATCCTTAACAAAATAAACATTACCGACCCGCAAACAGGGCACAACAATTTCACGCTTCCCGTCGATATTGACGATGTGGAACGGGTTGAGATTATTGTTGGACAAACCGGTCGGGCGAGCGGTGTGGCGGCTTTGAGCGGCGCGCTGTGCTTCTTCACGCCAACCGATACTATCGACCGCTATAAGGTGACCGTGATGAACGGCGCCAACGGTCTTTACAAAATTGCTGCCACAGCGCTAATGGGCAGTAGAAAACTTAACAACTTTGCGGCTGCATCCATCTCACATTCTGATGGTTACACCGACAATACCGATTTCGACATTCACAACCTTTTCTATCGTGGCGTTCTGGCGATAGGAAAGTCAAACATAAACGCGCAGGCGGGCTACACCGAAAAGCACTTCGGTAGCAACGGCTTCTATTCGCTCTCGTATCCCGATCAGTATGAAGAAAATGAGTCGTGGCTGGCGAGCCTTGGCACCGACATTAACTTCGGTCCCGAGATTTCGGTCAATGCCTATTGGCGGCGACTGAACGATTACTATGTGCTAAAACGCAGCAATCCTGCATTTTATCAGAACTATCACCAAACCGACGCTTTTGGGGCGAATCTGCAGGCGTCGTTCGTAACCAATTGGGGCACAACCACATTCGGGCTCGAAAACCGCACCGAAAAAATCAAAAGTACGCGTCTGGGGCACGTCACGGGCAAGCAGGTGGAAGTGAAGGACCGCGATTCAATCTTTTACGACCATTTTTACGACCGCAATTTCACCACCGTTTCGGCCAATCATAAGTTTGTGGCACAGCATTTTGCAGTGTCGGCAGGCGGCGTGGTGCTTATCGACGGCGGGGTGAACTTCTATCCTGGAATCGATGCAACTTATATGATTTCCAATTCGTTATGTGCATTTGCGTCGGCCAATGCGGCATTCCGTCAGCCCACGTTCACCGATTTGTTCTATCAAAGCCCGAAAAATGTTGGTAATGAGAATCTTAAATCGGAAGAAGTTACAACTTACGAGGTCGGATTTAAGGCCGACAAGCGGTTGTTCAACGCGCGGGCGACAGTCTATTTCAAGCAGGGCCGCAACATTATTGACTGGGCGCGTCTGACAGGCGAGGAACTTTATGTGGCACAGAACGTTACGGAAGTCAACACCTTCGGGCAGGAATTTGACGTTACGGTGAAGCCTGCGTCGCTTTTCAAGCAAAAATATTTGGTAATTAGCGAATTAAAGTGCGGCTACAGCCATATCGGCATTCAAAAATCAACAGGCGATTATGAGTCGCTTTACGCGCTCGACCATTTGCGCCACAAGTTGACGGCGTCGGCCACGCTGCGGTCGGTTGGCGGTTTCGAGGCCAACGTCAGGCTTGTTTATCAGCACCGAAACGGAAGTTACGATGTGGTCAATCCTGATACTAAACAGATTGATGCACAGCCATATAAAGGATTTGCAACCGTTGATGCGGGGATTTCGCACCGCGGCAAGTACGTGACGCAGTTTGTTGAGGCAACCAATATCGGCAATGCTAAATCGTTCGATTTCAGCGGTCTCGAACTGCCTGGGCGCTGGATAAAAATCGGCGTAAAGGTTGATTTGACGGTTGCTGATTAGTTTTGTGGCGGTTGCGGAAGGCTTGATTTTCAATATTTTCCGCAACCGATATTTTCTTTTATTAAATCGTGTATTCATGGTTGGCGGCGGTTGCGTTGCCGACCTTTTTTTTAATCGTTTCCGAATAAATCGTAAATTCGCGCGATTTTAAAACTAACAAAATGGCAGCATATTTATGTAACGACAACCGCAAGGTGACCACTCTGCGGCTGATTGAGATGAAGAAACAAGGCGAGAAGATTTCGATGCTCACCGCCTACGATTATACAACCGCAAAAATTTTTGATGCGGCGGGGCTCGATGTTATTCTGGTCGGCGACAGCGCGTCGAACGTGATGCTGGGCAACGAAACCACAGTGCCGATGACGCTCGACAAGATGATTGTGTTTGCTGGGGCGGTGGCCAAAGCCGCCAAACGCGCTCTGGTGGTTGTTGATATGCCGTTCGGCACCTATCAGGTTGACCCCACTTCGGCCGTGCAGAACGCCATTCGCATTATGCAGGAAACGGGTGCCGACTCGCTCAAACTTGAGGGTGGTCTGGAAATTATTCCGATGGTGAAAAAGATTATCGACGCAGGTATTCCCGTGATGGGTCATTTGGGACTTACACCGCAGAGTATCAACGCTTTCGGAACATACGCTGTGCGTGCTAAAGATGAGGCCGAAGCCGAAAAACTTGTCAGCGACGCGCACTTGCTCGAAGAGGCTGGATGCTTTGCCGTGGTGCTTGAAAAAATACCCGCCAAACTGGCCGCCCGTGTGGCTTCTGAACTGAAAATCCCTGTAATCGGCATTGGTGCTGGCGGTCAGGTGGATGGCCAAGTGCTTGTTTTTGCCGATATGCTCGGCCTGACGCAAGGTTTCAGCCCGCGCTTCCTGCGCCGCTATGCCGACCTGAACACGGTTGTCACCGATGCTGTGGGTCAATACATTACCGATGTCAAACAGGGCGATTTCCCCAACGAAAACGAGCAGTATTGATATGGGAAACAACCGTCCGCTCATTCTCGTAACCAACGACGACGGCTATTCGTCGAAAGGCATAACCGAACTCATTGCAATGGCGCAACGCATTGGCGATGTGGTGGTTGTGGCGCCCGATGCAGCACAGTCGGGAAAGTCGCACGCCATAACTTTCAGCAATTATATCCGCGTGAAAACCATAACCGATGAGCCAAATCTTAAGGTTTATTCGGTAACTGGTACGCCTGTGGATTGCGTGAAGATGGCTATCAACCGCTTGCTCGACCGCCAACCCGACCTTCTTCTGTCGGGTATAAATCACGGAACAAATTCGACTGTATGTACCATATATTCAGGTACTTTGGGCGCGGCCACCGAAGGCGCGATGAACGGCATTCCGTCAGTTGGCGTTTCGCTTTGCAGTTTCGACTTGGATGCTGATTTTTCGATTGTTGTAAAATACACTGAACCAATACTTAAGCGACTTTTAGCCACCAACACTGACAAGAATCTCTGTCTGAATATCAACTTTCCTGATGTGCGTGAGGCCGATTTCCGCGGAATGAAGATTTGCCGTCAGGCCAATGGCGTCTGGAAGGAACGTTTCATTGAATATAGAGACCCTTGGGATAGACCATTTTATTGGTTGTCAGGCGATTTGGTTAATTATGAACCCGATTCCACCGACACCGACGAGTGGGCATTGGCGCACGGTTACGCGTCGATTGTGCCAATCAACCTTGACTCGACCGACTACGTGCGGCTCAAAAAAATCGATTATCTGCTATGAAACTCACTGATAAACCGATAGTTGGCATTTTGATTGGCGCTCTTTTGCCTATCATTTGTCTTGCAATTTTTCTGCCGTTGGTTGCCTACGGAAAGGGGTACGATTCGGTGGCCGATTGTATCAGCCATTTTCAGCGGTTTGGCGTGCTGTATAAAATAGTGAGTTTGAGCCTGATGCCTAATGCTGGCTTGTTTTTCTGGTGGACCCGCCAAAACCGTTTAAGCCTTGCTCGCGGCGTGCTGGCAATGTGTCTGCTGTACGGCGTGGCAATATTGGCGATTTATTTTGTGTGAGGGGACTTCGGACAACAGACTACAGACAACAGACAGCAGACAAATTATAAATCAGTTATTTGCGCATATGCCTAACACTAAATCTAATTCATAATTCCTAAATCCTAAATCAAAAATCCTAAATAACCAATGCGTTACTTTCTGATAGCAGGCGAGGCGAGTGGCGACCTTCACGGGTCGAATCTGGTGCGGGAACTGAAATTGCAGGACCCGCAGGCGCAGTTCCGCTTTTTCGGCGGCGACCTGATGGCTGCGCAGGCTGGCGTGCCGCCCGTCAAGCACTACAGCGAGATGGCCTTTATGGGCTTTGTGCGCGTGCTGATGAATCTTCGCAAAATCGGCCGCAATATGGAGCAATGCAAGACCGATATTGTTGATTTTAAGCCTAATGTGGTTATCTTGATTGACTTTGCAGGATTCAATTTGCGCATTGCCGAATTCGCCAAAAGCCTTGGGCTGAAAACCGTTTTCTACATTTCGCCGAAAATTTGGGCCTGGAAGCAGAACCGCATAAAAAAGATAAAGAAATATATCGATAAAATGCTGACAATCTTGCCGTTCGAGACGGAATTCTACGCCCGTTTCGACTATCCCGTGGAGTATGTCGGCAATCCGATTCTGGACGCAATCGAAGAATTTCGGTCGGGCGATAACCAAACTGAAGCCGATTTTTGCAAGGCTAACAACCTGACCGACAAACCGATAATCGGACTTTTAGCAGGAAGCCGCAAGCAGGAAGTTGATTTTATGCTGCCCGTGATGATTGAAGTCAGCCGCCAATTTCCCGAATATCAGTTTGTTATATCGGGCGCCCCTGGTCTCGACCGCGACTATTACACCAAAGTGATTGGTGCAGACTGCAACATTCCGATTGTCTTTGGTCAGACATATAACTTGCTTAAATTCAGCCGTGCAGCGTTGGTAACTTCGGGCACTGCCACGCTCGAAACGGCACTTTTCGGAGTGCCCGAGGCGGTCTTGTATCGGATTTCTGCACCCGATTTTCTCTATCGCATTGGTCGCAAGTTGTTGAAAGTAAAATGGATATCGCTTGCAAACCTGATTGTTGGCCGCGAGATTATCCGCGAACTTGTGCAGATGGACTGCAACCCGCGCACCATTGCCGATGAGTTGCGCAAGATTCTTGACGATGAGCAGTATGATGCTGAATTTCAGCGCAATTACGCCGAACTGCGGCAACGTATGGGCAGCGCTGGAGCGTCGCAACGGGCAGCGCAGGCAGTGATTAAGTTTGTGTCGGCGTAATTTAACCGCACTGTGTTTGCAAAATGCAGAAACTGTCGCCAAACTTTGTTGAAATTCATTTACATTTGGCATTGGCTCTGCTATTGGATTGCAGAGTGCAAATAATTGCAAATCAGTGAGAAATAGATATTTGGTTTTGGTTTTTCTGTTGGCGTTTGCGGCGTTGGGCGCACGAGCCGAAACGGTACGTGTCAACATCTTCAGTCAGAGCAAAATCAAAACGCTTGTCTTCACCACCGACGAAGGCAAATACAGTCTTGTAGCCGACAACCGAATGCTTATGAGGCTGAAAAAGAACGCGATAATCTACTTCACCATTGTCGGAAAAGGCATCAGTGTTTGGGACCAAGACGAGCATTTGGGCATCTTCAGCGAACTTTATCTGACGGCTTCCACCCGTAAAAGCATTTTCAAAGTGGAGCCTGCCGTGCCCGCGCTCAAGCCACGTCTCTACGACGGCGATTTGAAGGTTACAACCGACGGCGGAAATCTGAAAATTGAGAATTACGTTGATGTGAATGATTATCTGTCAGGCGTTGTGGAGAGCGAGGCGGGGCCGAAAGCGCCTTACGAATATTACAAGACGCAGGCCATCATCAGCCGCACCTATCTTTATGAGAAAATCTGGCGCGAAGGTGTTGAGAAATACAGTCTGATGGACGATGTGAGCCATCAAGTTTACTTGAACCGCTGCCACCGCAACAGCCTTATCCGTCAGGCCGTTTCGCACACCACCGACCTTATCATTGTTGATTCCACCAACACCCCGATAACCGCTGTATTTCATTCAAATTCAGGCGGTCAGACGGCCAATTCGGAAGATGTGTGGCTTTCTTCGCTGCCCTACCTGAAATCGGTAATTGACACATTTAGCATCCGTCAGCACAACTCAATCTGGCGCGACACGGTTTCGGTTGACCGATGGATTAAATACTTGCAAAACAACGGGATAAAGATTGTCGACGGCAAGTCGCGGGCGGCAAATCTGGTTTATTCGCCCACTAGCCGCGACCGCTGCTACCGCTATATGACGGACACCATTCCGCTCAAGAAAATCCGCGCCGATTTTGGTTTCAAGTCGGCCTGGTTCTCAATCAGCCCCCGACCTGGCGGCAAGGTGCTCGATTTCACTGGCTACGGCTACGGCCACGGCGTTGGCCTTTCGCAAGAGGGCGCAATGGAGATGGCTCGCCGCAACTATTCATTTCTCGACATCATCAATTTCTACTACAAAGGGGTTAGGGTGGTGAATATCAGGAATATAGAGAGATAATAATCGAATAAGAATTAGATACGGCTAACAGCGCAAACACATTGAATAACTTATTGTGGAAAAAGGAGTTGTAACAAAATCGACAGGCAGTTGGTATCTGGTCAGGAGGGCTGACGGGAGCGTGGTGGAGTGCCGCATACGCGGGAAGTTCCGCACCAAGGGGCTGCGCACAACCAATCCTGTTGCGGTGGGCGACGTGGTGGAGTTTGACGTTGACGCCGAAACGGGTAAAGGTTTGATACACAACATTGACGACCGCCGAAACTATATCATCCGCAAGTCGATAAACCTGTCGAAGGAGGCGCAGATAATGGCCGCCAACATCGACCAAGCCATTCTGGTGGTGACGCTTGTGAGTCCGCGCACGTTCACGCAGTTCATCGACCGCTTTCTGGCGTCGGCGGAGGCTTACAATATTCCTTCGATTTTGGTTTTCAATAAGATAGATTTATACAACGAGCAGCAGACCGCCGAAATGGACGAACTGATTGCCGTTTACGAAAAGATTGGTTATGAGTGCGTTAAGACATCGACGGTAGAGAATATCGGCATCGACCGCATTGAGGAACTTACGCACGGCAAACTATCGCTGCTGGCTGGCCATTCGGGCGTTGGCAAATCGACCATCGCCAACCGCTTGAATCCCAACCTTGAACTGCGCACGTCGGCCATTTCCGACTCGCACGACAGCGGAACGCACACCACCACCTACCCCGAAATGCACCCGCTGCTCAACGGTGGCTATATTATTGATTCACCTGGAATTAAGGGCTTTGGCACCATTGAAATGAAGAACGAAATGGCGCACTATTTCCCCGAAATGTTTGCCGAGTCGGCCAACTGCCAATTCTACAACTGCACGCATACTCACGAGCCGAAATGCGCTGTGAAACAGGCTGTTGCCGAAGGTCGCATCGCGCAAAGCCGCTACAACAGTTATTTAAGCCTACTGAACGATGAGGACGAGGATAAATATCGGCAAGGTGTTGATTAGCACGGTGTTGGCCGCGGTGCTATGCGCTTGCGGAAGTCAGCCATCGCCGAAAGGCCAACCACAGCAGCAAGCGGAAACGGCATCGGCGCAGACCGAAAAACCGAAAACGAAGGCGGCATCGCCGAAAGGCACCAAAAAGGCGGCCAAGCCCAAAAAAGTCCGCCTGACGGAGGACAACGTGGTTGAGGAACTCACCAAATACGGCCGCGAGAATCCCGAACGGAGGGTGAAAATTGTCACGTCGAAGGGCACAATGGTGGTGGAGTTGTACGAGAACACGCCGCTGCACCGCGCCAATTTCATCCACCTTATCAAGGAGCACTACTACGACGGCACGGAGTTTTACCGCGTCATCAACAATTTTATGATTCAGGGCGGCGACACCGACGGCTACGAGCGGCGCGCGGTGAAGGAAAAAATCGGCAAATACACGCTGCCTGCGGAGTTCCGCGAGGGCAACATCCACAAGCGTGGCGCCCTGTCGATGGTGCGCGAGTATGAGAACAACCCCGAGAAACGCTCGTCGCCGTTCGAGTTTTTCATTGTTCAGGGCACCACCTACACCGACGGCGAACTGAACGGCACCGAGTTCAACTACAACGTGAAAATCGGCCCCGAAGCCCGCGCCGTGTACAAATCGGTTGGCGGCTGCGCCTACCTTGACGGACAGCATACAGTGTTCGGCGAAGTGGTTGAAGGATTGGAGGTTATCGACAAGATTGCCGCCGTAAAAACCGACAACGGCGACTGGCCGATTGAGGCGGTGACGATTAAAATGGAGATTGTGAGGTGAGGGTGAATCGGTCAACTGGTGAATCGGTGAATCGTTTGAGAGTTAATTGGTTGAAATGTAGGGACGCGATTCATCGCGTACGCGGTAAGACAGGTGAATCGTTGAATTTGCGTTATTCCCCAATAAAAATGTAATAACTGGTTGTAATTTATAGAAAATAAATATATTATAATAAATTGGCATTTTCGCGGCATTGAAGGAAGCCGCATCCACAATAGACCGAGCAGAATTATTTGTATTTTTACAAACAAAAATCAAGATGTTATGAAAAGATTAATTACACTTTTTGCCGCCGTTGCGTTTGCTGGGCAGGCGTGGGCGCAGGATTATGATTTTGTTGTTGATGGTTTGAAATATACAGTAGTGGAGCACTACTATAATGATTCTACACATTGTGTAAAAGTTGGCAAGGGTGAAATAGAACCCGAAGGCGAACTTGTAATTCCTTCAACAATAGATAATAATGGAGTAACGTATTTAGTCGTTAGTATGAACGTTGGCGCGTTTAAAGATTGTAAAGGGATAACATCGGTAAATATTCCTAATACAATAACAAGTATTACCCCTAATGCGTTTGAAGGTTGTAGCGGTCTAATTTCAGTCGCTATTCCTGATTTGACTTTTTATATTGGTGAGTTTGCATTCGCGAAATGTAGTAGCCTAACTTCAGTGTCCATTCCTAATTCTGTGACAATCATTGATGCGTTTGCATTTTTCAGTTGCGGAAATTTAACATCAATAGAAATACCAAATTCTGTTAGAAGCATTGGCGCTTGTGCATTTGAATACTGTAGAAGTCTGACATCAATAGTTATACCTAATTCAGTAACGAGCATTGATAACGGTGCATTCAGCCGTTGCAGCGGTTTGACTTCGGTTGTAATTGGAGATTCTGTAAAAACAATTGGACACACTGCTTTTTATGATTGTGAAAGCCTGACTTCGGTTGTGATTGGAGATTCGGTAAAAACAATTGGCGAGAGTGCTTTTGAGAATTGCAGCAATCTAACTTCATTTTCCATTCCTAGATTTATCACAAGCATAGAAGATGATACATTTAAAGGTTGTAGCAACTTAACATCAATAACTATTCCTGATTCTGTAAAAACAATTGGAAACGATGCTTTTAAAAATTGTTTAAGTCTGACAAAAGTCGAATTTGCAAGCATAGAGAGTTTGTTGGAAATGAAATATGGCTCTATGTATGCCAATCCGTTAATCTATGCAAAACATTTATATATAAATGGAACGGAGGTTACAGAATTGAAAATTCCGAATTCCATTAAAAGTATTAACGATTATGCGTTCTCTAATTGTGAAAGTTTGACATCGGTTGTTATTGGAGATTCAGTGAAGAGCATCGGCAACCACGCATTCGACAATTGCAGCAGTCTAACATCAGTCACAATACCTGAATCGGTTACAATTCTTGCCTATGCGGCATTCTATAACTGCAACAGACTTAAATCTATCACCATTCCTAATTCTGTAACAGAAATAGGTAAAGATGCTTTTTATCTTGTTAAAAACATTGTTTATTCTAGTAACGCAGAAGGTAGACCTTGGGGGGCATTAAATGATGATGGCTTAATTGATGGTGATTTCATCTATTCCGATGCAGGAGAAACAAATCTTACTGCATATATAGGCGATGGAGGGGATGTGATTATTCCTGAAACTGTTACAAGCATTGGCAGGTGTGCTTTCTATAATTGTAGTAACATTACAACAATAAATATTCCTATTACAGTAGATAGTATTGGTGCATCCGCTTTTGCTGGCTGCACAGCAACAATAAATTGTATGGTAGAAAAAAGACCAAAAGGATGGGATAGTTATTGGTGTGGTACAAGATATAAAGGTGAAATTGTTTGGAAAACAACCACCCCCGTCACCGAAACAGCCGCCAATGCAGTTAGCATCTATGCCTACGGCAAAAACATTGTGGTTGAGAATGCTGCGGAAGAAATTAGCGTTTATAATGTTATGGGCACATTGGTTTGTAGAGACGTTGCGTGCAACGTCTCTACGGTTGCCGAATCTGGCATCCGTGCCGAATTGCAGGTCAACGGCACAGGTGTTTACATTGTCAGGGTCGGAAACATTGCCAAACGCGTGGTAATCAATTAGAATTAAAATCTGTGTAAATCAGTTCAATCTGTGTCATCTGTGTTCAATAAATCAAAAATCAAAAATAAATATGCATCTTCTTCTGATAAGCAATTCAACAATGGCGGGCGAGCCGTTTCTGGAGTATTCGAAAGACGAGATTGCGCGCTTTTTGAGCGGGCGGCAGAACATCGTTTTCATTCCGTACGCCGCCGTAACGTTCAGTTTCGACGATTTTGAGGCCAAGGTCAACCGCCGATTCCGTGATTTTGGCTTGAGTGTGAAGTCGATACATCGGTTTGATAATCAGGTTGAAGCCGTTGAGACTGCCGACGCCATTGTGGTTGGTGGCGGCAACACGTGGAATCTGGTGCGCCACTTGCATCAGAACGGCCTGATTGAGCCTGTGCGCCGCTGCGTAAAGGCTGGAACGCCATACGTGGGCTGGAGTGCGGGCGCCAACGTGGTCTGCCCCACAATGCAGACAACCAACGATATGCCCGTGGTTGACCCGCTGGGCTTCGACACCTTCGGGCTGGTGCCGTTCCAAATCAATCCGCACTACACCGACCGTCAGATTGAAGGCCACGGCGGCGAGACGCGCGAGGAACGCATTCTGGAGTATCTGGCCGCCAACCCGAAATCGACTGTTGTGGGCTTGCGCGAAGGCTGTATGCTCAACGTTGAGGGCGGGAACGTCCGCTATGTGGGCAAGAACAACTTGCGGCTTTTCATCAATGGACGCCAACCCATCGAACTTGAACCTGACGAGGATTTTGATTTTCTTTTAAATCTTTGATAATCAATGTGGCAGATAATATCGGGTAGTTTGCTGTTGAGCCTTGTCCATGCCGCCATTCCAAACCATTGGCTGCCCATTGTGGCCGTGGGTAAGAGCGAGCGTTGGACAATGCGCGAGACGCTGCACGCCACTGCGCTCATCGGCGCCGCGCACATTGCAAGCACGGTGATTATCGGCATTCTGATTGGCCTTGCGGGATTCCAACTCTCGAGCAGCCACGCCGAACTGACGCACTGGGTGGCGCCCGCCGTTCTGGCCGTTTTGGGTGTCATTTTCATTGTTTCCGATTTCATTGGGCGCGGCCATCACCATCACGACCATTTCGATGGTGCGCGGCAGGCAAAAACCAAACGCGCGGTCATTGGCTCAATGGTTGTGGCGATGTTCTTCTCGCCCTGCATCGAACTCGAGGTCTATTTTTTGCCTGCGGGCGTGTTTGGCTGGCGCGGAATTCTGGTCACGTCGGCTATCTATCTTGTTGCTACTGTGGGCACTATGCTAACGCTCGTCTATATCGGCACAAAAGGCCTGGACCGCCTGAACTGGCACATTTTCGAACATCACCAAAAGACACTCACGGGCTGCATCCTGATTGTGCTGGCCGCAGTGTCGTTTTTAATCGATTGATATGAAAAAACTGCTTGTATTACTGATGATTATTGTTGGCTTGCAGACGCAGGCGCAGATTCTTGTGCCCAAAGGCGCCGACAACCCCGAAGCGTTCCGCTTGGCGCGATATTCGTTCTGCGTGAGTCTGATGCCCACGGCTGGCCTTGAGGTTGTTACCTACGGAATCCATTGCCAACCGTACGAAGGCAAGCCAACCGTGCGTTTTATCAAATACGAGACATTTCTTCGTCAGTTTGGCGGCGCCGAGCCATCGAAAGCCAACCCCGACCGCATCGATATGTTTGAAACCGAAGGCATCGACCAACTCACGCTCAAAGACTTATGGAAACTGCGCTACGCCACATACCCGTTTGGCGAATCGAAGGCGCTTGGCTGGGGCGGACAAAACGGCGTGCCCACCGAAGGTCAGATGCGGATTCTGTCGCAGTACGGAATGAACTTTTTGAGCGATGTCATCTACGGCGACAACCTTATCCGCCTGCTGAAGGATATGCAGGACACAAAATGGGTGGGCGAGTATATGTCGGCGAAGTGATTCGGCATTTAGAAGTTAGGAATTAGGAGTTAGGTGCAGGGCGTAAGAAAACGCAGACAATTAACAATGAATAATTAACAATTAACAATAAAAAGGCAAATGTTGGGACGCGATTCATCGCGACCGATTAACAAATCACCAAATCTGTCTGTTGTCTGATGTCCGTAGTCTGAAGTCCGTAGTCATAAACAAAATCAGTTAAATCCGCATCATCTTCGCTCATAATTTTAAAACACTTGTCAGTTATTCCGATTTTTATTCGTATCTTGAAACTCTAAAACGATACGTTATGAAACGACTGATTATCACATTGTTCGCATTGTCGGCAGCGCAGTTTGCAATGTCGCAGAACGGCGAGGTTCGTGAGTTTACGGCCAACGGCGTCAAGTTTGAGATGGTTTGTGTTGATGGCGGCACCTTCGATATGGGTGAGCCTGGAAAAACGGAATCTACCACCGTCGGCAGTTTCCTGATAGGCAAAACCGAAGTGACGCAGGATTTGTGGAAAGCTGTGATGGGCAAGAACCCGTCGAGTTTGTCGGGGAGGGGCAAGGGGTTACCCGTTGAGTCGGTCAGCTGGAATGACTGCAAGGCCTTTATCGAGAAACTGAACCAACTCACAGGGCAGAACTTCCGTCTGCCGACCGAAGATGAGTGGGAGTATGCGGCACGCGGCGGCAGCAAAAGCAGCAATTTCAAATTCAGCGGCGGCGATGCGATAGGCAAAGTTGGGTGGTACTCAAAAAACAGCGAATCGCGCGCTCACCCCGTGGCCACCAAAGCACCTAACGAGCTGGGAATCTACGATATGAGCGGCAACCTGTGGGAGTGGTGCGCCGACCCTTACGAGGGCGTTGAGTCGTTGCAGTACGTTATTCGCGGCGGCTGCTTCACCGACACTTCGCAGGCTTGCTGGGTTTGGAACCGCAGCAAGAACGCCCCAACCGCTCAAAACGGAATCTGCGGTGTGCGGCTGGCGATGGATAAATAGGGCATTAATTGGCAAAATCGTGGTATCATTTAAATATTGTGGTTCAAATTTTAAGGTGCTATTCTTTCACCTTAAAATGAGTCGTGGACAGCATAGTAAATACCTGCCATACGCTTTTACGTAAGATGAAATGACTTTAGATATTTTTGAATTATGAAAAATAAATTCTTCCTAACAACAGTGTTGGCTGCTGCTGCGGTTTTAATTGGTTGCGTGGCGCAAGGGCAAAACAATGACTGTGAACTTATTCCGGTAAAAAAGAACGGCAAATGGGGCTATTTCGGCACTGAAAAAATGGAAATAATGCCGCAGTTTGACTCGGTTTGGCGTTTCGCCGAAAATGGTTTGGCGAAAATAAAACTGGATGGTAAATGGGGTTATATTGACAAAACAGGCAAGTTGGTTATCAAACCGAATCCGCAGTTTGAGCGAGTTGGAAATTTTGCAAATGGCTTGGCCATTGTTAAGTTGAGAGGCCGATGGGGGTATATCGATGAAAAAGGCAAAATTGTTATCGAACCGCAATACGAGAAAGCCTGGAGCTTTACCGAAAACGGTTTGGCAGGAGTCAGGGTTGCTGGTAAATGGGGCTATATCAATAAGAAAGGTAAAATGATTATTGAGCCGCAGTACGACACGGCCGGGTATTTTAAAAACGGCTTGGTTAGAGTTGGATTGAACGGTAAATATGGATTTATCGATGATACCGGCAAGATGGTTATTAAACCTAATTTTGACTCGGCGGCAGAAATGTTTTCAGATGACAGTTTGGCTTGGGTTAAACTGAACGACAAGTATGGGTATATCGACCAAACGGGTAATTATTTTATCATTCCGAAATTTGATGAGGTAAGAAATTTCGCCAAAAATGGCTTGGCCATCGTTAAACTGAACGGCAAATATGGATATATCGACAAAACCGGTGAATTTGTTATCAAACCGCGTTTCTTTGAGGCTTGGAATTTTGCCGAAAATGGCTTGGCTCGCGTCAGAACAAATGAAGGTTATGGTTATATCGACGAGGCGGGTGAATTTGTTATCAATCCGCAGTATGCATCCGCTTTTGATTTTGCCGAAAATGGTTTGGCCTTGGTTCAAATAACCAATGTTCCTTCGAGTGAAGGCTATATCGACAAAACCGGCAATCAGGCTATAAAACAGAAATTTGAAGGTGGTGCTGGAAACTTTACCAAGTGCGGGTTGGCCCCTGTACGAATGTATGACAAATGGGGCTTGATTAACAGCGATGGCGAATATGTTGCATTCCCACAATTTGATGATATTGTAGGATATAACTCTATAATATATCATAAAAAGAAAAGTAATTGGTAGGGTATTTCCCGCCTAAATATTTCCTAATCAAAAAATCATTATCAGCCTATTTTTTAATAATTTCGCACTCGAATTTCACGCAAGTACTATTGCTTCGTAAAATTCTGATTGTTAGATTATTAATTATAAAAACGATTATAAAATGGCAAAAGGAAAAACGCTGTTGATGATTCTCGATGGATGGGGAATCGGCAACAAGACAAAAAGTGACGCAATTTACACTGCTGGGGCGCCCAATATGGAGCGTCTGGCAAAGGAATACCCTAACGCACAGTTGCTTACAAGCGGCGAGGATGTTGGTCTGCCTAACGGACAGATGGGCAACTCTGAGGTCGGTCACCTTAACATTGGTGCCGGACGCATTGTATATCAGGACCTTGTAAAAATCAATCGCGCCTGCGCCGACAACAGCATTCTGAAAAATCCCGAGATTGTTTCGGCTTACGAGTACGCCAAAAAGAACGGCAAGAGCATCCACTTGATGGGCCTGACTTCGAACGGCGGCGTGCACTCATCGCTCGACCACCTGTTCAAACTCATCGAGATTGCTAAAGAGTACGGAATCAGTAATACTTTCGTTCACTGCTTTATGGACGGCCGCGACACCGACCCGAAGAGTGGCAAGGGCTTTATTGCCGACCTGCAGAAGCACTGCGACGCCAACATTGGTCACATTGCAAGCATCATCGGCCGCTTCTACGCTATGGACCGCGACAAACGCTGGAACCGCATCAAAGTGGCTTATGACCAACTGGTTAACGGCATTGGCCGCAAGGTTACCGATATGGTTGCAGGTGTGCAGAGTTGCTACGACGCTGATACTGAAGAGCATAAAGATACCGACGAGTTTATGGAGCCGCTCATCAACGCTAATGTTGATGGCCGCATCAAAGACGGCGACGTGGTAATCTTCTTCAACTACCGCAACGACCGCGCCAAAGAACTCACTATCGTGTTGACACAGAAGGATATGCCCGAAGAGGGAATGAACACCATCCCGAACTTGCAGTACTACTGTATGACGCCGTACGACGCAACTTTCACGGGCGTGCATATTTTGTTCCCGAAAGAGAACGTTACCAACACTTTAGGCGAATATTTGAGCAGCAAGGGCCTGAAGCAGTTGCACACTGCCGAGACCGAGAAATACGCTCACGTAACCTTCTTCTTCAACGGCGGCCGCGAGGCACCATACGAAGGCGAGGAGCGCACTCTGGTGGCTTCGCCAAAGGTCGCCACCTACGACCTGCAGCCCGAAATGAGCGCTTACGAGGTGAAAGACAAACTGATAGCAAGCATCAACACCAACAAGTTCGACTTTATTGTGGTGAACTTCGCCAATGGCGATATGGTTGGCCACACTGGTGTTTACGAAGCCATCTGCAAGGCTGTACGCGCCGTTGACGAATGCGTGGGTGAGGTTGTGGCTGCCGCACAGAAGAACGGCTACAACACCGTCATCATTGCCGACCACGGCAACGCCGACAACGCCATCAATCCCGACGGCACGCCAAACACCGCTCACTCGCTGAACCCTGTTCCTGTGATTGTGGTTTCTGACGATGTGAAGAAGGTGAACAACGGTCGCCTGGCCGACGTTGCCCCAACCGTTCTCACGCTTATGGGTCTCGACATTCCTGCCGAAATGAACGGAAATGTACTGGTTGAATATTGATTGTTAGACAGATAACCTATTGTAAATGCCGCTTCGCGATTGTCGGAGCGGCTTTTTTTGTGATTTTTGTCAGTAAAACCCGCACTCTTGAAAAATAATCTTGCTAAAACAGAGCAAGTTTCCTAAAATTGTATGGCAAATTGACAATTATATGGGATTCTTAAAGATATCGGTTTTGACACTGGCACTTTCGGCCGCTGCTTTTGGTTGCTCTGAAGATGGCGAAGTGGCCCGCTATGTCGATGGAATGCTTGTCGATTACACGGCTTTCGATGGCTGCGGTTGGGTGATTGATTCCGACAATCAACTGTTTGAACCGTTGAATGTCAGTGAGTTTGCCATCGATTTGGTTGATAGTTTGAGAGTCCGTTTCGCATGCGTTGAAGACGATGACCAAAAATCGTCGTGCCGCGTGGGCACAGTCATCAGCCTGCTCGATATCTATGAGAAATAAGGAATTTTGAATTCAGTCCCGATAGTTATCGGGATTAGAATTCAGAATAAAAGGAAATCTTTCTCAACCCAACCCCCAACACCTATCAAACTAATCCTTTACGCACCGCACCGAAATGGCGTTCTGCGGTTTTTCGTAGTAGATGAACGGCTTTTTCAGGTTCTTGTGGTAGTATAGTTTCCAAATGTTGTCGTGCGATTTCGACGATGACCAAAGCGAAGCCGAACTGCCTGAATTTTGGAACTCGCCGTTATAGAATCCTGCGTACACAAGGTCGAACGGATTAATCAGATTTTCAACCACCGAATCGTTGCAGAGAGCCACCGAAAGGTCGGTCAGTTCAGCGTGGGTGGGAATGTGCCAACCGTCGGGGCAAAGGCCTTGCGCGCCTTCATCGGTGCTGCCGTTCATCGCGGCGTCCCACGTGTAGAGCAGTCCATTCTCGGGCGCGTCGAGGTTTTCAAAATATTTCACTTCGTCGCCGTTGGCGTTGGTTTTTGCTTTCAGGTTTTCGGTCATCCAAACGTGCTCGCCAACAATGGCGGTGCGGTAACTGTTGCCTTCGTTGTCGATGCAGAGCGGGCATTCGGGACCCGTAACTTCAATAGTATCAGCGCCTACGCGGCCTTTAGCGTCGGTGACGGTGACAATGTAGGTGCCTGCCGCCAAGTTGCTGATTTCGGCCACAGCCTGATTGTTCGACCAACGGATGGCGTACGGCTCTTTGCCGCCGCTGATGGTTATCGCTATTGAGCCGTCGTTGCTGCCGTAGTCGGACAGGGGCGTTACGTTCGATTCAATCTCGATTGTTTTCTGACTGCAACTTGCTAATATTGTGCCGATTACTGCGGCTGACAACAGGCTTTTATAATATGCTCGCATAATCCGTAAACGTTAAATAAAAGTTAAACTGCCTTGAAAAAGCGTTTAAAAATAGCAAAAACACATTTATTTGTGAGTTGATTGGCAAAATTATGACGAAAATTACAAAAATAGTTGCGTTTGCGGCCGCTGTTTTGCTTTTGGCGGTCGTTGCCGAAGGGCAGATTATGCCGCAACCTTCCGCCACAATCATCCGCGGAAGCATTCTCGATGCCGCTGATTTGCAGCCTATTCCGTATGTCAGCGTTTATGTCAGGCACGGATATGGCACGGCGTCGAACGAGAACGGATATTTTGAGTTGCCTTGTCATTCGGGCGATACGATAAACTTTTCGTGTGTTGGCTATCAGCGAGTTACGTTTGCCATTCCCGATTCGCTCATCGGTCGCAGCCGCGTGGTTGGAATACTGATGTCGGCCGACACCATTCTTTTGGGCGAAGTTGTGGTGCTGCCGTTCATCACCTACGCGCAATTGAAATACGAAGTTGCCAATATGCCGCCCGATGAGAATATCAGTTTGGCTATCAATAATATAGATAACGCCGTTAAGTTGGCAATCAGCGCGCCGCATCCGATTCTTGATGCAGAATTGGGGCCGATGCGGCAACTCGCAAGTTACACTCGTCGCTTGGAATATGCGGGGATGTACGACCCGTCGAAAACTCTAAATCTTGTGGGTTCAGGCTCGGGTTTGGCGTCTTACGTGCGGATGCTCAAAAAATCGAAAACGCGGCCATCTGTTTCATACAATTATAATAATGCCGTGTGGCAGCGGCAGATGGCCGACGATGTGCGCCGATTCGTTGGAAAAAATAAGACAACGGACGTCAGACAACAGGCAACGGACAATGATTAGATTTGGATTACTATTTTAATCAGTTATTCAATCCTTCAATCCTTCAATCCTTTATCACACCGACACTTCACCCTTGATGTGCGGATGCGGGTTGTAGTTGTCGAGTCGGAAATCGTCGAATTTGAACTTGAAAATGTCGTCAACTTCGGGGTTAATCCACATTGTGGGCAGCGGCCGCGGCTCGCGTGTGAGTTGCAGTTGAACCTGCTCAAGGTGGTTATTATATATGTGTAGGTCGCCGAAGGTGTGGATGAACTCACCCAACTGCAGGTGGCAGACCTGCGCAACCATCATTGTCAGAAGCGAGTACGACGCAATGTTGAACGGCACGCCCAAAAAGGCGTCGGCGCTGCGCTGGTAGAGTTGGCACGACAGGCGGCCGCCGCGCACGTAGAACTGAAAAAGCGCGTGGCAGGGCGGCAGAGCCATATGGTCGATGTCGGCCACGTTCCAGGCGCTCACAATCAGGCGGCGCGAGTCGGGGTTGGTCTTTATGTCGTGGATGAGTTTGCTGATTTGGTCGATATGCGTGCCGTCGGGTGCAGGCCACGAGCGCCATTGGTAGCCGTAGACGTGTCCCAAGTCACCATTCTCGTCGGCCCACTCGTTCCAGATTCGCACGCCGTTGTCCTGCAGGTACTTAACGTTGGTGTCGCCCGCCAAAAACCACAGCAACTCGTGAATAATCGATTTCAGGTGCAGTTTTTTTGTTGTCAGGCAGGGAAAACCCGCGTTTAGGTCGAAGCGCATCTGGTAGCCGAAGGTGCTGATGGTGCCCGTTCCAGTGCGGTCGCTTTTCTTGTCGCCCGTCGCAATAATGTGCGACAGCATATCGAGATATTGTTTCATTGTGTAGCGATTTTTTGAGCGCACAATTTAATCAGCCGCCGCCAATTTCCGCCAACTTGCCGTCGAGATGTTATTAACAAGTTAAGAGAAGGGTGGGGGGCCGCGCTATTGACGCAGGGTTTAAATAAATATCATTGTTTGACAAAAACATTTTCATTTCACATTGAACATTTTTATTTTTGTATTGCTCTGTGATTTAGACACAATGATTTGTTATCGCAGGAAAGATATTTGTTTTGTTATTTGAAAAAAGAAGGAATATGTCAAGCACTACATTAGCACAAGGGGTTTATTTGAACGTTCCGCGTGCCGATTGGAATTTGTTTCAAGAACTTGTCCGCAAATTCGGATGGGAAGCAGAATCTCGTGAAGAAATGCTGGACAAATTTCTGCGAACCCGCCCCGATGCAATGGATTTGACTGAAACGGACATTATGAACGAAGTAAAGGCTGTCCGTTACAAGAAATGAGAATAATCATCGATTGCAATATTTGGATTTCGTTTTTGTTGGGATTCCAAAAAGACGCGATGAAACAAGTGCTGCAAAGTCAGCATATTGATGTCTTCGTTTGCCCGCAATTGCTTCGTGAGATTGCTGATGTGGCGACTCGTCCAAAGATTCGCAATCGTATTACCGATGTCGATTTGGAAAACCTGCTGCATATCATAAGAACTTATTGCCAATTAGTTACAATCACTCATAATGCACAATCTGGTATCAGAGATGCCAAAGATTTATACTTGTTGTCGCTTGCCGAAACAATGAATGCAGATTATATTGTTTCAGGCGATAGCGAATTGCTCGTGTTGGAAAGTCACCAAAACACGCGTATAGTTGCAATGAGTGAGTTCAGAAATGTTTTGTTAGGCTTGTCATAAGTTACTTATGTCTTGTTTGCCAGACTCTTCCTCTTCCAACGACTTGAGATACTTCTCCAATAGTTCTTCACTCTTTTCTTTGCTCATTTTCCCCTTCTCTATTTTCAATTTCCGCGGCGTATTATCGACTTTCGGCACCGTCATACATTTTGAGATTTGGTCTATCAAATACAGAGTTTCGGTTACAGTGATGTTTCGAAAATTCATATCTCTGATTTCGTGCGCGTAGCACCACAGCATTCCTTCGGGGCCTTTTTGAAAGACGAATTTCTGTCCTCGTTGCTCCGTGTATGTTCTGATTTTTTCTTCAAGCCATTCTGGCACGAACACGGCTTTCTTATCGCTTATCCATTCGCCGTTGTTGTTGCGAATCTTAAACCATTTGTTTTGTTCCTCTGCAGTTTCCATTATAAATACTCTTTTTGTGGTACATTATTCGTTACGGGGGCCAGTTCTCCGTCATCGTCGCTTGTGGGTGTTGCTAGACGGACAACGCCGTCGCTCATCGTCTCGTCAATCAGCAGTGTCAGCGGAAAAATGCCGTTTTCTTTGCCAAACACAGGATATCCAAACTCGTCAAATTCAGTCATATAGGCGGAATCGATGCCATAGACAAGAATATTCTTGCTGCGTAGGTCCATTTGGTGGTTGGCGTAGGCGTCTTTTTCCGCATCGAAGGCATTGCCTTGAAACAAATCCATTCCGTACGCCAAAAACGGCGCAGCGTCGTTTGATTTTGCCAAAAGTCTCATTGTCTGCGAGTTGGAATAAAAGTTCAGGGCATATTCGGTTGAATGACTGCCGTGAAACGCATATTCAAAATCCTTTACCACATCGCGAAACGTCTTCCCATCGGCCTTCCGACGGCCTCTTTCATCAAAATCATCGGGATTGAAATGATATATTTCGCTGATTTCTTTTTCCATAACTTTCTGATATTATCGATTATACATTATGCATCTGACCATCTTTTAATCTTTTATCTCGATTGTGACAGGCGTGTCGTTCCAATGCCCGTCTTTTGTCAGTTCGGTGCTTTTGGTGACGATTCGTTCCTGCAGTTTCGGCGACAGCCCTAATACGGAAAGGTCGGATTGCGCCTCTCTGTGAATTGGGATTATCGCCATCGACGGATTCACAAACTCGCACACCTCGCGTAAAGTCTGCTGCGGCGCGTGCCCCGATGTGTGCAGATATTCAAGATGCCACGGATATTTCCGCACAAAATTGTAGGTTGACTGATTGAACGCTGGATGACCAGGGTCGATGTAGCCGCTGAATTGCGAGTAGATGAGCGCTGTCTGGTTTAAATCGATTTGCGGGACAATCTCTTCAAGATATTTCTCGAAACTTGCCGAATCGCGCACCAGCATTGTAAATCCGTCCTTCAGCATATCGGCCAAAACCTTGTCGTGGTCAAAGCCAAAATCCCGATAAACGATGCTGGAATAGAATCTTATCGGGCTGTTTCTTATGTTTTGAATCTGTTTGCCTTGATACGTGTCGGTCACGAGCCAGCGGAAATTATGCGAACAACGGCGCGTTGCCTGATACATTGTCGCAATGCGGTCGGCGTCGGTCGACGAACAGAGCACAAACACGTTTTTGTACTCGTCCATAATGTCTTCGGCAATGTCCAGCAACTCC
This sequence comes from Salinivirgaceae bacterium, assembly GCA_017527435.1. GTDB lineage: Bacteria > Bacteroidota > Bacteroidia > Bacteroidales > SZUA-534 > RUG13583. Next base: position 251,756 of record JAFXQB010000001.1, on the reverse strand, counting down.
CATTCCGTCATCACTTCCTCGTCTTTTCGGGCCAGCATCGTCCCTTCCGAAATTAGCACATCGACATTTTTCGGAACAATGTTGCATTTCAGATTTTTCATCAAGCCGCCGCCCAAATAGCCGTGGTCGCGGAAATCGCCAGTGTGTAGAATGATAACTCCGTCACATTCAATTAGAAACATATAGGCGTCAACAGCCGAATGGCTCACAAAATAGGGTGTGATGCTGATGTCGCCAATGGTTTCGGTTCGTGCCGCCCTGTATGTTTCAAAATGCGCCAGCGCCTCCAGACTTTTGGCCGATGCGTCCTTCAATTCGTCGGCTTTCTGCAGATGCTGCTTGAGTGTCCGCAACATTTTGAGCGCCATCCCGCCAATATGTTGCCTGACGTCGGCCTTGTAAATCTCATACTCAAAAGCGATGTGGTCGCCGTGATAATGGGTGTAATACACGTCGGAAACGCCTTGCAGCACTTGCATCAGGGTGTCCCGGTTCTCGAATTTGTCTTTGGCTTTCTGGTCGCCTTTAGGCAGATTGTGTCCGAAATCGATAAGAATTTTGTCACCTGCCGCCGATTGTATTTCCGTGATACAACCGCCAATCTGATTCGCTCCGCGATGAATTGTAATCTTCATATTACCTCCGTTGTTAAAATTTTTTACAATAATAACGACGTAGGTGTGCGATATCGCCGCACAAGATGGAAGTTTTTTTAATTTTTCGCGGTCAGTCCATTATTTTGGACTTGATGTTGAAAAGACTATATGGTTGTATTTGTAGCGTGCTGAATTATTTATAAACGAAATGAGTTCTTTTGTTATCAATGGATGCAGTTCTTCTGCCAAAAGTACAGCATTAATTGTCTTAACTGTTCCGCTGTTATACAATTTGTAAAAGTCGCCAAATCCACGATAGTTTTCTTTAATTGCCTTTTTAGCGTTATCGCTTTCATATTGTATTCTATGCGAGAACAAGTCGTTCACTACATTCGTGTAAAACATTAATTCTGATATAATGCCAGCAGAAATGTTGTCATCTTTCTTTAATTCAAAGATATAAAACTGATTATCTTTTGCAGCCCATATATCAATTGCGCTTTTCCCTCTAGTAGTAAAACTTTCGCTTTTTTTGACGGTGTTTTTAAATAAACCGACAGGAAATTGATGATTTATAATATCATAATTAACCTTTTCTTTTTCAACAAATTCACATTCAATCCAACCTTCAGAACCTTTTTCGTGCTTCTCTTTTGGGGCTGCTTCACCATTAGGACAATTGCAAACTAAAATGGTAGGAATATCGGGTATTGGTTTTGCTGATTTTGCCCAATCGTATGTTTGAACAAATTTTGCAAGCCTATACACAAATCTGTTAAAGTGTCCAGTTTTTTTTGTAATATCTTCCCAATCAATTGTAACAGTATCAATAATGTCTGACAAATAAAATTTTAAGATTAGCGCCCAACTTTCAAATGCCCCATCATCTGTTTGCATATTGGCTTTTAACCCACTATCAGACACTTTTAGTGTAAGATTTTTCCCAACAACATTATAATCATAATGTGTGGGTAGTTTTGCGCTTGAACATTGTTTTCGCAATTTGGATTCTAAATCTTTTTTATTCATAGCCATAGTATTTAATTGTTAAACATAAGCATCCTCAAATATAATGATTTTCATTTCAATAATGCAATTATTTCTGCATTAAAGGATGTGCGCCAAACGTTCTTCGGCCCGATTATTTAATCTGTAAAAAATCAGCGAAAATCCTTTCAATCAGCGTCACCCGCGTTCTGTCATCACCCCGCCTTCGCACGTTTTATCAGGAACGGTGTGAGAATGTCGGCGAAATTCTGGTTCACGTCGGCGCTTACGAGTTCGATGCCGTACTGGCCGCACTTTGTCTGCAAGTCGCTCAAAAAAGTGTTTACGGTTGATTGATACGTGTCGCGTATCTGGTTGGGGTTCAACTTGATTCGCTCGCCCGTTTCCATATCCACAAAGCAGACGGGGCGGTTAGGGTAGTCGAGCCGCATCTCGTGCTCGTGGTCGGTGATGTGGAAGATGACCACTTCGTGGCGGTTGTGCTTCAGATGCTCGATGGCGCTGTAAAGTCCCTGCATATCAGGCGCGAACAGGTCGGAAAAAACGATTATCAGCGACCGCTTGTGCATTTTTTCGGCCGTCAGGTGCAGAGTGTCGGCAAGGTCGGTGGTGTGCCGCGCCGATGGGTGCTTCGCCCAAAGGCATTTCTCGAGTTCGGCGTAGAGCATTTTGGCGTGCGATTCCGACAGCCGCGATTCGGTTTGCAGTTCAATCTGGTCCGAAAAGAGCGTGATGCCCACCGCGTCGCGCTGGCGGCGCAGAAGGTGGATGAGCGCCGCGGCCGAGTAGATTGAGAACGTGAGTTTGTTCATCTGCTTGCCTTTGCCCGTCGGGAACAGCATCGACGACGAAGAGTCAATCAGTATGTTGCACCGCATATTGGTCTCTTCTTCGAACTGTTTGGTGAAGAGTTTGTCGGTGCGGGCAAAGAGTTTCCAGTCGATGTGGCGCGTCGATTCGCCCTGGTTGTAGAGTCTGTGTTCGGCAAACTCAACCGAGAATCCGTGATAAGGGCTTTTGTGCAAGCCAGTTATGAAGCCTTCCACAATTTGGCGGGCGCACCATTCGAGATTGTCGAACCTGTCGAATTCGATTATCTCTTGCAGCGTTTCCATCCGCTATTTCTGCTTGAAAAGGCCGTTGATTTCGGCGTCCACGCGGTCGATGATGGTGCGCAGGTCCTCGGGTTTTTCGGTGAAGTTCATATCATCGACATCGAAAATGAGCAGTTTTCCCAAATCGTACTTTGCAATCCACGCCTCGTAGCGCTCGTTGAGCCGCTTCAGGTAGTCGAGTCGGATAGAACTCTCGTAGTCGCGGCCGCGCTTTTGGATGTTGCGCACCAAGGTTGGCACCGATGCACGCAGATATATCAGCAAATCAGGCGGCTGAATGAATTTGCTCATCAGTTCGAACGATGAGAAATAGGTGTTGAAGTCGCGTGTGCTCAACAATCCCATATCGTGCAGGTTGGGCGCGAAAATGTGCGCGTCCTCGTAGATGGTGCGGTCCTGGATGATGGTTTTGCCCGATTTCAGGATTTGCAGAATCTGGTTGTATCGGCTGTTCAGAAAATAAATCTGAAGGTTGAACGACCAGCGCTGCATATCGTTGTAAAAATCGTTCATATACGGGTTGTCGGCCTCTTCGTAGTGGGCTTCCCATTTGAAGTTTTTGGCCAAAAGCCCTGTCAGAGTGGTCTTTCCAGAGCCGATGTTTCCTGCTATTCCGATGTACATAGTGTCAGTTTTTAGTTGCGACTAAAATAGAAAATTAATTTTGAATTTAGGATTAGAAGGTAGGATTTAGGAATTATGATTTTTGAATTAGGATTGAATGATATTGTACAGATGTGGCGCGTTTCGTCTTTATCCAAAAAACGATTCACCGATTCACCATCTTTTAGAACCTCAACTGCATCTTCGCCAAAATTCCGAACGGCAGCACATCTTCGTGGTCGAGATAGGTGAGACGCCAGATGGCATCGACGCGGAAAAACTTGAAAATGTTTTCGATACCGACGCCTGCTTCGGCGTACGGCTTGTGCAGAGTGTTGAGCGTGGTGGGGAAGAACAGGTCGTCGTTGGTGCGGTGCGCAAAATCGCCGACCAGAATCTTGCCAGTGGCCACCTCGCGCCATTTGAGCCGTCGCATTAGCGGTATGTGGTTCAGAAACAATCCCTTAAAGTGATGTTCGAGCATAAGGGTGACGTACTGGTCGCTCACAAACTCGTAGTAGTTCATCAGGTTGAAGGCATACTCATCGTAGGCGTAGGTTTGGTTGCCTTCGTGCAGTTGCTGGAACGGGAACGGCGCCTTGCCAAAAGTTTTTCCCGCGTCGATAACGTAGCGCAAATCGCCCAGCGGCTTCAGCGGCACAGTTTGTTCCATACTCGCGTGAAGCTTGTAATACTCATATTTACTGTTCATTATGTTTGGCACACCGACGGTCAGCCCGATGTTGAAAATCGGGTAGTCGGTGCCAAGGCTGCGGCGCTCGAACTCGCCCATAATAAACTTCTCGTTGTAGGCGAATCGGAAATTTACCGACAATTCGGTCGTGCGCAGGCTGGTAACATTCACTGTGTCACGCAGTTTCTCGTCGTACATTTGGAAAGGCACCGTTTCCGACGCGTAAATCTGCTTGTGGCGCACCTTGAACTTGGTTGAGAAGCCCGCAAACCACTCGTGGTCGTAGTAGGCGCCGCCCTCGTTCACAATGGTGAGTTTGTCGTTCTGCTCGCGCGCAAACAGCGACGACAGGATGTTGTCGCTCAAAAAAGCGTTGTCGGTCAGGCCGAGTTGCTCGTTGTCGTGAAAATAGTAGATGTTGGCGCACCGTCGGGGCATCTTGCTGAACATTTCGGTGAAGCCCAGACCGTACTTCAGTTTGCGGTCGCGGGTGCCGTAGGCAAGGTGGCCGTAAAGCATATGCCTGGTACTGAATAAGTTGCTGGTGCGCAGACTCAATTTGAAACGGCTACCCTCGATTGGGTTGAAACTGTAGAGTGTGTAGTATGGTCCGATTTCGACATATCCGCTTTCCCAATAGCCTGTTATAAAGGCATTTACAAGTTTGACGATGTTGTTGAACATCGGCACCTCGCGCACCGAGTCCACCATCACATAAATGTCCTTCTCGCGCTGGCTCAATTCCTCGTGGCGCAGGTGGTCCCAGTCGTCGGTCGATTTCTGCATTGCGTCGTCGAGCAGCACGGTTTCGGTCGGCGCCGATGCCGAGAAAGTCTTTTCGGGCAGGTCGGGGTGAATGTTTATGTTGCTGTACGACGTGGTTTTGCGCCCGAAAAAACCGTAGTCTTTCTGCGTCACCGAGAAATCGACAAACAGTTCCTGCTTCTTCGGAAACCACACAGAATCATCGACATACGTAAACGACTGCTCGGCCACAAAATCCGACACAAAGTTGATATTCACGCCCTCGGAAATGCGGATTTTGTAACTCTCGATGGCAAACGTGGTGTCGTGCACCCAGAAGTAGCCCGTGAACGTGGGTTCCTGCTTGCGTTTGGGCTTGAACGAAATCTGATAGCACCAGCGATTGTCGCGGAAAGTGCTGTCAATCAAGTAATATTTGTAGTACACGCGGCCAATGTTCGCAATCGGGCTCACAAAATCGTGCCCCAGAATCGGCACAAAATTGTCGTAGATGTTGAAATCCAGATACATCTTGCCCGTAAATTCCGACACCATATCGTCCTCGGTGCCCGAGATGCGGCTCGCCTTTATCACCTCTTTCTCGCGCTTGGGGTTCTTTTGGTAGTAATAGTCTGACAATGTTTCGGTTATGAACACTGGCAAGAAGGTTTTTCCTGTTATTGCCGATGTGTCGATATAATCGAAAATGAATTGAAACTTCTTGAAAATCTTTTGGTTTTTGTATTCTTCAGAGATGTTGTTAATGTCGAGTTCCATTTTGTTGTAAACCTCGTAGGTGTAGAGCGACTGGCGCATCGGGTTGTTTCGAGCCTTGTTTTCGTTAATCTCGCGCAGAATGCGGAAGGCGGGATTCTCGCCAGGGTGCACCACAATCTCGTCCATTACAATGTTGTCGGGCTGCAGTCTGATGCTAAGTTCTTGATAATTACCAATCTTCAGCGCAGTTCTGAACGTTTTGTACCCCATAAACGACACCAGTAGTGTGTCCACTCGCTCGCGCGTCTCGATGAAGAATGTGCCGTCAACGCTTGTGATGGTGCCAATCTGTGTGCCCTTCACGGCCACGTTCACAAACGGCATTGGCTCGCCGCTCTCGTCATCGACCACCGTTCCGCGGATGCGAGTGACTTGTGCCGAAAGTTGCACGGCGCAGAGCAGAATGGCTAGTAATATGTTAAGTTTCAGTTTCGTGTTTTTTTCTTTTTGGACTACAGACAACAATCGGGAACATTTGAAGTAATAAACCACATTTCTTACCTCTAAACATACACCTCTTCCCTTTAATAATCACTCTCTCAACACGAAATTCTGCCCCAGATAAACGCGGCGAACTTCTTCATCGTCAGCCAGTTCACGGGCCGAGCCTTCCTTCATAATGCGGCCGTCGTAGAGCAGATAGGTGCGGTCGGTGATGCAGAGCGTTTCCTGCACGTTGTGGTCGGTGATGATGACGCCAATACCGCGATCTTTCAGTTGGCGCACAATGCGTTGGATGTCTTCAACGGCAATCGGGTCAACGCCCGCAAACGGCTCATCGAGCAAGATGAACGACGGGTCGATGGCCAGAGCGCGAGCAATCTCGGTCCGCCGCCGCTCGCCGCCCGACAGTTGGATTCCAAGGCTCTTGCGGATATGGTGCAGGCTGAACTCGGTCAGCAGCGACTCAAGTTTTTCCTTCTGCTGCTCTTTGGTCAGGTCGGTCATCTCAAGAATCGACATTATGTTGTCTTCAACGCTCAGTTTGCGGAACACCGACGCTTCTTGCGCCAGATAGCCGATGCCGAGTTTCGCGCGCTTGTAGATGGGTTCTTTCGTCACGTTCAGGTCGTCGAGATAGATGTTGCCACCGTTGGGCGTAATCAGTCCCACAATCATATAGAACGATGTGGTCTTGCCGGCGCCGTTCGGCCCCAGAAGCCCCACAATCTCGCCCTTTTCGGCTTGAAACGACACGTCTTTCACCACCGTGCGGCTGCCGTAGCGTTTCACTAAATGTTCAGCAATAAGTTTCATCTTCGGAATAGTATTGGTGCAAAAATACGTTTCTTTTGGTTGTTGACAAACCTTATTTTCAACACCAACACATTCCGTATTATTGTATTTTTACTATCGATTTCAAAAACAAAAAAAGGAATTGAAGAAAATCCTAATTGTTAAATTCTAAATCCTAACTAAAATGCAACCTGCCGCACCCGACCGCCAACAGCTCATCGAGCTCGCCAACACCCGTATGCCATACGGCCGTTACGAAGGCCGACTGCTCATTGAACTGCCCGAGCCATATCTTGCCTGGTATGCGCAGAAAGGCTTCCCGCTAGGGAAAATCGGCGCTCAGCTGCAGCTGATGTATGAAATCAAAGCCAACGGATTGGAAAAACTCATCTGGCCGTTGGTGAAACAATAATTATTTGTATTTTAGGGCGTTTAAATTATTTTTAACTAATAACTAATTCTATTTTATGATTAAATGTGCAAAAGAGATGCGCGCCACAGCGGCTGCCGCTCTCAAAGGGAAATGGGGTAACGCAGTACTTACTACGCTTGTTCTTATGGTAATTTCATGTGCAGCAAGTGGAATTCTTGGAATTATTCCGGGGTTGAATATTATTGCGATTATTGCAACAGTTGTTCTCTCAGCTGGTTACTATGTCGGTTTTCTGACAATGTTACGTACTGGAGAAGAAGTTCAGGTTGGCTGCATCTTCGATTTCTTCAAAGAATCGCGCCTTTGGGTTACAATTCTTTTGATGTATGTGTACACATTCTTGTGGACTCTGCTGTTCATTATTCCTGGAGTTATCAAAGGATTGGCCTACGCCATGACCCCGTTCATTCTTAAGGATAACCCGAATATGAAGAACAACGAGGCCATTGAGTTGAGTATGGCCATGATGGACGGGCACAAATGGGATTTGTTCTGCCTTGAGTTGTCGTTCATTGGTTGGGCGTTCTTGTGCGTGTTCACATTGGGCATTGGCTATCTGTGGTTGTTGCCATACATTACGACTTCGTACGCCGCTTTCTATGAGGATGTTAAGGCCGAATTTGCAAATCGCACTGTGGCATAACGCATTGGAATATAGATGTTTTAAGCCGCATTCGATTTTGTCGGGTGCGGCTTTTTATTTTTCCCCTATTTTTGCCCCCGCAAAACGGCAGAATTTTGGAACCGACACAACTAATATCGGAATGGGAAGGTCACCGCGGCGTCAAGTCGCTGGTGCAGGCGCTTGCCGAGCGGCAGGCGGTGGTGTCGCTCAAGGGGCTCAAAGGCTCGTCGGTGGCGATGGTGCTGGGGGCGGCGTTCAGGCTGCAGCGGCGGCCGATGGTGCTGGTTGAAGCCGATATGGAATCGGCGGCCTATCTGTATAACGATTTGCAGACCATTCTGGGCACGGCCGACATCGAGTTTATGCCGTCGTCGTATCAGCGGTCGATGGACCACGAGCGCACCGACAGCAGCAACATTCTGCTGCGCACCGACGTGCTGGGCAAGGTGGCGTCGGCGCAAAGCCCGATGATTGTGGTCACCTATCCCGAAGCCGTGATGGAAAGGGTAGTTTCGCCCGAAAAACTGGCGTCGAACACCTTTGTCATCAGCAAGGGCGACACGCTCTCGCACGATTTTCTGGTTGAGTTGCTGCACGATTACGGTTTCGAGCGCGTCGATTTCGTCTATGAGCCTGGCCAATACTCGGTTCGCGGAAGCATAATCGATGTTTTTTCGTTTGCCGATGAGATGCCGTTCCGTCTCGATTTTTTTTGCGATGATGTTGACAGCATCCGCACCTTCGATATTGAAAGTCAGTTGACTAAAGACACGCCCGACCGCGTCACCATCATCCCCAACATCCACGACCGCGAGATGGGCGACGTGCGGATTCCGATTACCGATTTTTTCAGCGATTCTACCGTTTATTTCTTTAATAATCTGGCGGTTGCCATTGAACGGATAAACACCATCTGCACAAACGCAGCCGAGCGTGCCGACGCCGAAACCATCTCGCAGATGGCGCTCAACGGCGACCAATTCTACAAACTTGTGGCCACGCGGACCTACGGCGAGTGGGGCGGCAAGATGCTCGACAAGCGCGGCGTGCCAATCAAGTTTGACACCACCGTGCAGCCCGTCTTCCACAAGAATTTCGACTTGCTCGCCCAAACGCTCGACGACTATACCGACCGCGGCTATCGGATTCATATTCTATCTGATAATCAGGCACAAAACGACCGCCTGTCATCGATTTTCAAAGACCGCGGAATACGGACAAAATTTGTTCCCGTGCTGAAAACACTGAACGAAGGTTTTGTCGACAACGAACTGAAAATCTGCTATTTTACTGACCATCAAATTTTTGAGCGTTTCCACCGCTACAATGTCAAAACGGGGTTCAACAAGCGCGAGTCAATCACTTTGGCCGAACTAAATAACTTGCACATAGGCGATTACGTGGTTCACATCGATCATGGCATCGGCCGTTTCGGCGGACTTCAGAAGGTGGAAATCAACGGCAAGTATCAGGAGTCTATCAAACTGATTTATAGGGATAACGATGTGCTTTTCGTGAGCATCCACTCGCTGCACCGCATATCGAAATACAAAGGCAAGGACGCCGAAGTGCCAACCGTTCACAAACTGGGCTCGGGTGCCTGGCAGCGGCTCAAGGCCACCACAAAGAGCAAGGTCAAGGACATTGCCAAGGACCTTATCAAACTCTATGCGCAGCGCAAGGCGCAGAAGGGCTTTGCTTTCTCGCCCGACACGTTTATGAATCAGCAACTTGAGGCGTCGTTTATGTACGAGGACACGCCCGACCAGATGAAAGCCACGCAAGCCGTGAAGGCCGATATGGAGAGCACAATGCCGATGGACCGCTTGGTGTGCGGCGATGTCGGGTTCGGCAAGACCGAAGTGGCCATCCGCGCCGCGTTCAAGGCAGTGGCTGATAATAAGCAAGTTGCGGTGCTTGTGCCTACAACTATTCTGGCAATGCAGCACTACAAGACGTTCAAAGCGCGTCTGGCCGATATGCCTTGCACAGTCGATTATTTGAGCCGTCTGCGCACCGCGAAGGAGCAGAAAGACATTTTGGCGCGGCTCGAGAGCGGTGAGTTGAATATCGTCATCGGCACACATAAACTGATTGGCAAGAGCGTGAAATTCAAAGATTTAGGTTTGCTGATTGTTGACGAGGAGCAGAAATTCGGCGTCGGCGTGAAAGAAAAACTTAAACAATTGAAAGTTAATGTGGATACGCTGACCTTGACGGCCACGCCAATTCCGCGCACTCTGCAATTCTCGCTGATGGGCGCCCGCGACCTGTCGGTCATCAGCACACCGCCGCCTAACCGCCAACCTATTCTGACAGAGGTACATACGTTCGACGAAGGCATCATAAAGGAGGCCGTCAGTTTCGAACTGAACCGCGGCGGGCAGGTGTTCTTCATCAATAACCGCATTGAGCAGTTGCCGAAAATCGCGGGAATGCTGACGCGCCTTGTGCCGCAGGCCCGCGTGATTACGGCTCACGGTCAGATGGACGGCAACACGCTGGAGCAGATTATGCTCGATTTTATGGAGGGCAAGTACGATGTGCTGGTTTCGACGACAATTATCGAGTCGGGGCTCGACATTCCGAACGCCAACACCATCATTATCAACGACGGCGAGCGCTACGGATTGAGCGATATGCATCAGTTGCGAGGCCGCGTTGGGCGCTCGAACCGCAAGGCTTTCTGCTATATTTTCTCGCCCCCGCCCGAGACGCTCACCGACGAGGCGCGCCGCCGCCTGAAGGCCATCGAGGACTTCAGCGAGTTGGGTAGCGGCCTGAACCTGTCGCTGCAAGACCTTGACATCCGCGGAGCGGGCAATCTGCTGGGCGCCGAGCAGAGCGGCTTCATCGGCGATTTGGGCTTTGAAACCTATCAGAAGATTCTCGACGAGGCACTTGTCGAACTTAAGGAGTCGGAACTTGAAAGCGAGGTGAAGAGCGGTCAAGCCGATGGCTCGCCAACCGACACGTCGGTGTTCGATGAGATTCAGTTTGTGGCTGATTGTCACGTCGATACCGATATGGAACTGCTCATTCCCGACAGTTACGTCGAGAACGTATCAGAGCGCATCAATCTCTATCGCCGCATCGACTCGCTGCAGGACGAGGCAGCCATTGCAGCCTTTGTTTCGGAACTGACCGACCGTTTCGGCCCCGTGCCGCAATCAATTCTCGAATTGCTTCAGGTTGTGCGCCTGCGCTGGATAGCCGTTGGGCTTGGAATGGAGCGTATAATGCTGAAAAACGGCAAGATGACCATCAGTTTCGTCAGCGACCAGAATTCGGTTTTCTACCAGTCGCCGCAGTTCACAACCATCATCGGCAACGTGCAGCGCTACCGCAGCACCTGCCAGATGCAGGAGAAAAACGGCAAACTCGTGCTCTCGTTCGACGGCGTGCGGACAGTAGAGAAGGCGCTGGGGCTTTTGCAGAAATTAGAAGAAAAAAACAGTTAGCAGTGTAACATTCCCCCGCCGCCTTCGTCTTTATATCGGTTTTGAACAAAAAAATGATTGACTATGGAAACACAGAAGAAACAAAACGGACGCGGATTGGGCATTGCTTCAATGGTTTGCGGAATAGTTGCGGTAATATTCAGTATGATACCGTGCGTTGGAATGGCTTTTTTGCCGATAGCGGTTGTGGCACTGGTGCTTGGCTGCATATCGTGCAAGCAGGCTGTTGAGGGCGGTGCGTCGGTGGGGATGGCCGTCACGGGAATCGTAACATCGGCTTTCGCGCTGATTTTCATCATCGCTTGGATGACGGCGGTTTTCAAGATGGATGTCCGTGAGAAAAATATTTTCAACGATTTCAAAAACAATTTCGAGTGGAGAATCGAGACCGACGAAGAGATATTCGAAGGTACCGACAGCACAATGGTGCGTCTTGGCGCCATTCTCGACAGTATGAACAATCCTGCAAGCGTGCATCTCGATATAAACCCGAACGACACTATTGTCAAAATGTCGATAACCGACGAGAACGGGAAAAAAATGAATATGGACATTGCCACGCGGAAGAAGAAGTGATGCGTAACGCTTGGCGCGAACCGTATATTATTTGTAATCTGATATTTGCCGTGGTATTGGCAGCAGTGCTGGCATACTTCGGCATTTTTTCGTCCGATGGCGATTATCCTGTTCACGCCCTAGCGCCAGGTACGTTCACCAGTACGGGCCTTCAGCGCGCCTTGTCGGAACTGATGCGCGGAAATCTGGACGCGGCCTTGCAATTCAACCGTTATTCAGTCGGCATTATTGCGTTTTTTATCGTGCAACTCATTATGCGTATTGCGTTTAGCGCGATTTACATTTTCTGCGCTGACAAACGCCGTCCGCTGATTCTTACCGACGCCATAATCTCAACTTTACTATTTTTGTGCGCCTTTGCGCCGATGGCGATGGGGCAGATGATTGAAGGACTGAATAACTGAATGCGTGAAGGATTGAATGTGTGAATGACACAATAAATCAGTCCTTCGATGATTCAATCAGTCAAACTTTCAGTGATTCAATCCATCAGTAATTCAATAATTTGATTATGCGTAAACTCACAAACGACGAACTTGGGCGGCTGACGGTTGAGGAGTACCGCCGCGTCGCAAAAATGCCAGTGGCCATTGTGCTCGACAATGTGCGCAGCGCCAATAATGTGGGCTCGGTGTTCCGCACGGCCGACTGCCTGGGTGCCGAGCGTCTCTGCCTGTGCGGAATAGTGGCCACACCGCCCAACAAAGACATCAACAAAACGGCACTTGGCGCCACCGAATCGGTTGAGTGGAAGCATTTTGCATCAACGCTCGACGCTGTTGCCGAACTGCGGGCCGAAGGTTACACCATTCTGTCGGTTGAGCAGGTTGAAGGCAGCATTGCCTTGCAGGATTTTGTGCCAGCAGTGGGGCAGAAGTATGCTCTCATCTTTGGCCACGAAGTGAACGGCGTGGCGCAGGAAGTTGTCGATGCCAGCGACGGTAGCATTGAGATTCCGCAAGTGGGCACCAAGCACTCGTTCAACATTTCGGTGAGCGCTGGAATTGCGCTTTGGGAAGTGTTTAGGAAGATGCGCTTTACAACACCTTCTTAACACCAGGAATCAGCCTTAACAGCCACGTCAAGCTAAAAGATACGGCGATGGCCCAAACAGTCACCAGCGCGAATTTGCCGAATGCGCCAACCCAGACTTTGTCCAGGGCGAATTCGATGATGAGCAGCAAAGGCAAATGAACAACGTACGCGCCGAACGCCTGCGCCGAGCACCATTTCCAAAAGCCGTTGTTCCAGTTGCAGAATTTGCCAAAGAACCACACAAGGCCTATGCAAAGGAAAACGCAAAGGAACGATTCGTAGATGCCGAACCAGTGCCATACAAAGCCGTCCCAAGCCCCGCCGGCGCGTAGATAGTTGCCTGCGCAGAGCGCCAATCCGATAATCAATGCTGCAATACCGGTTTTTTGTGTGATTTTCTCGAAACTGTTGCAGCGTCCAGCCAGAGCGCCTACCGCAAACATTATTATGTATTGCAGATAATGAGAAGGTTCGAACTTGAACGCACCCCAAACAATCCAGTTGTTCTGCGGACTGACAGTGCGGATGAAATAACTGCCAACGCCCATTATAACGGCTGTCAATAAAAGAGTTACAATTGAAATGTCGAACTCTTTCACGGTTTTGTTCTTTGTCGCAAGGCGAATCAGCGCGTAGCACAGGCAGAACAGAAACAAGCTCTCGAGAAACCACGTGTGGCCCGCCTCAAGTTGTCCGCCCAACGTGGTGAGCAAAGCTGTGACAGCCACCACAGGCACAATGAGCCGCAGAACCTTTTTGCCTATGAATGGCCAGAATCCCTGCCGGTCGAAACTTTTGGGTACGAAATAGCCCGATATCAAGAAAAACAGCCCCATAAAGAATGAAGCGTTAGTGCTCAAAAAATGCCACATAAACGGCATATATTCAGCAGTGTTAGATGTTTGGTAGGCCCAATTTTCGCCTTCAACAAAAGGCATTGCGGCGTGGTGCGCTATCACTAAAAAAGTAAGCAGTACTTTCAGATTATCAGGATAATAGCAACGTTTTGTGAGTGTAGATTCGTTCATATCAGAAAAATAAAAAACTGATGGCGGCTTAAGCGCAACCATCAGTTTAATGACGAAACAATTGCCGGGCTGTTACACTAAAACAGCGTTCTGATTTCTTCCTTCAGATAACTGATAGCCTTTGTCGTGGGGTCAAGTTCGCGGTCCATTGTGTTCTCTAAAATCAACTTGCAGAGTTGCAGCGAGTTGCCGTCGGGTTTTGTTTGCAGAGCCGTTTGGTTGATAAACTTGATGCAGTCTTCTTTGGCCATTCGAACCATTTCCCAAGCCTTGTCGCTGATGTAGAGTTGGTGCGCCATATTGTGCTCAAATTCAGAGCGTATGGTCTTCAACAGTGCCGATTGCAGTTCCTGATTTGTGATATTCTGCCGCTGCGTGCGCATAATGAGCGATTGCGGCGATATGCGTTCCATTAGCAGAACCATTCGCTCGTAGGCCTGCAGTCGGATTGGGGTGATGAATTTTTGGTTGTTGAGCACGTTTTCGGCTTTCAGACGCAGTTGTTCGCTTTTAACCATTTTGCTCATAACAAGATAAGTGGCTAAAAAGACAAACAGCGCGGGCAGTGTGTATTTCAGAATTTCAGCAATCATAGCAAATTATTGTAAAAGTCTGTTTTTCAATTCAGTATAATCCGCTTTAATCTTCACGGTCTGTTTGGTGCCTTCGGCGAATTTCTGCAGACGGGCAGGAATCTCAACACGCTTGCCGGTGTATTTCTCAACCGTATCGATGAACTTGGCAGGATGTGCGGTCTCAAGGAACAGACCCAACTCGCCGCTGTTCAGGTGGTCGCGCAAAGCGGAATAGCCCACAGCGCCGTGCGGGTCGAGTTCGTAGCCAGTTGCTTTCAGCACTTCGGCCATTGTGGCGCCAATCTGCTCGTCGGTGTAACTGTAACTGCTGATTTCGGCGCGGACATTGTCAACCGACTTGCCGAACAGTTCAATCACACGCGCAAAGTTGCTCGGGTCGCCCACGTCCATTGCGTTGGCAATGGTGGCAATCGATTTCTGCGGCTTGTAAACACCTGTCTGCAGGTAATCGGCAAACACGCGGTTGGCGTTGATGGCGGCAATGAACCGCTTGACGGGCATTCCCATTCGCCAGGCCACCAGTCCAGCGGTGATATTGCCGAAGTTGCCGCTCGGAACGGTCATTACCACGTCTTTCCAGCGCTCTTGCGGAATCTGCGACAGTGCGTAAGCGTAGTAAACGCTCTGCGGCAGGAACCGCGCTAGGTTGATTGAGTTGGCCGATGTCAGTATCCGCTTCTCGTTCAACTCTTTATCCATAAAGCACTCTTTCACCATTCGCTGGCAGTCGTCGAACACGCCGCTCACCTCGTAGGCAGTAACGTTCTGTCCCAAAGTGGTGAACTGCAGTTCTTGCAGACGGCTCACCAATCCCGATGGGTAGAGCACGTGCACTTTCACACCTTTCACGCCCAAAAAACCGTTGGCCACTGCGCTGCCCGTGTCGCCCGAAGTGGCAACAAGAACATTTATATTGCCCTGATTGCTTGCAAAATACGACATTACGCGTGCCAAAAAGCGTGCGCCCACGTCTTTGAAAGCCAGCGTTGGACCGTGGAACAGTTCGGCGGTGCTGATGTTCTCGGTGATTTTGACCACAGGCACGGGGAAGTTGAACGCGTCGTCAACCATTTTGCGGAACGTATCTTCAGGAATATCAGGGCAGAAATACGGCTTGAGCAACTCAAAACCAATCTCGCCCATTGTCTTGCCAGGAATGTTGTCCCAGAACGATTTCGGCAAAACAGGAATCGATTCGGGCATATAAAGGCCTTTGTCCGAAGCCAATCCTTTAAGAACTGCTGTCTTTAAATCAGCCGTGTTCGTTTTATCGTTTGTACTGTAGAATATCATTGAATATCAGTTTAATAATCTGTGTTATCTGTGTTATCTGTGCGAAAGCCGCTACATATTTGCCAGCCTCATCATATCCGCAAACACGCCCGAAGCCGTCACGCCAGGACCAGCGCCAGCGCCCTTAATCACAAGCGGTTGGTCGTGGTAGCGGCGAGTGTAGAGCAGAATGATGTTGTCCATTCCGTCAAGGTTGTATGCCGGGTGGCTTGCGTCGACGCTCTGCAGACCTGTCACAGCCTTGCCGTTGTCGAACTCTGCCACATAGCGCAGTTTCTTACCCGCAGCGGCCGATTCGGCGCGGATGGTTTCAATCTTCGCGTCGTTCTTCTTCAGGTTGGCCAGAAGTTCGTCGAAGTTGCTGGCTTTCAACTCGTTTTCAGGAATAATATCGTTCTTCATTACGTCGTCGAGTTCGAGCATATTGCCGCCCACGCGAGCAAGAATCAGAATCTTGCGACGCACGTCGAGACCGCTCAAATCGATGGCGGGGTCGGGTTCGGTCAGGCCCTTCTCACGCGCCTGAACCACGGCCTGCGAGAACGGCACGTCGCTGCTGATGGTGTTGAAAATGTAGTTCAGACTGCCCGAAAGCACAGCCTGAATCTTGATGATTTTGTCGCCCGAAGCCACAAGGTCCTCGATGGTCTTCAGCACGGGCAAACCCGCTGCCACGTTGGTCTCGTGCAGGAATTTCACGCCGTAGGCCTTCACTTCCTTCTTGAAATTCAGATAAGTCTCAAGCGGCGACGACGCCATAATCTTGTTCGACGCCACAATCGGGATGCTCAGTTGCGCCACGCGGCTGTACATTTTCGGCAGTTCGTGCGATGCCGTGTTGTCGATGAAGATGCTGTTGCGCAGGTTCAGCGTTTTAATGTTCTCGATGAACGCAGGCAGATTGGCCGCTTCGTCGGCGTTGGCCAGAAGGTCGCGCCAGTTCGTTAGGTCGATGCCTTTGCGGTTGAAAATCATTCGTTTAGAGTTCGAAATACCTACCACGCGGATGTCGATTCCGTACTCATTTTTCAGGAAATCGGTTTGGTCGCGCAGTTGGTCGAGCATTGTGCCGCCCACCGTGCCCACGCCCACCATAAACAGGTGCACGCGTTTGTATTTCGACAGGAAGAAGCCGTCGTGCAGCGCGTTCAGCGCCTTTGCCACCTCTTTTTCCTTAATAACTATCGATATGTTGCGTTCGGTTGCGCCTTGCGCGATGGCTCGGATGTTGATGCCGTTCTCGCCCAGCAGGCGGAAAGCCTTGCCAGCGATGCCCACCTGCTCGCGCATTTTGTCGCCCACCACGGCAATGATTGCCAGGCCGTCTTCCGACTCGATGGTGTGCACAATCTTGCGCTCAATCTCAATCGAGAATTCCTCGTTGAGTTGGCTGCAGGCCGCTTCGGCGTCGGTTGTGTAGATGCCGATGCAGATGGTGTGCTCGCTCGACGACTGCGTGATGAACAGCACGTTCACATTCGCGGCGCAAAGAGCCTTGAACGCCCGCATAGCCACGCCAGGCACCCCAATCATTCCGCTGCCCGACACGGTTACCAGCGATATGTTGCCGATTGACGAGAAGCCCTTAACCGTGGCGTCGCCGTGGTTCGGGTGCTCGGTGATGAGCGTGCCTTCGTCGTCAGGCGCGTATGAATTTTTTATGCCGATGGGGATTTTCTTCTCAAGCGCAGGCTGAATAGTCGGCGGATAGATGACCTTCGCGCCAAAGTACGAAAGTTCCATTGCCTCTTCATAACTCATTGATTTGATTGGATATGCGGCCGAAACAATGTTCGGTGCGGCCGTCAGCATACCGCTCACGTCGGTCCAGATGTCGATGAGCGACGCGTCGAGATAGTTGCCCAGCAGAGCGGCCGTGTAGTCCGAACCGCCGCGGCCCAGAGTCGAAGCCTCGCTGTCGTGAGTGCTCGAGATGAAGCCAGGCACAACGGCGATTCCCTTGAAGTTTTTGAATTCGTTGCGCGTTTTCTGTTCCGACAGGGCGTGGTCCACATTGCCTTGCAGATAGTTGCTGTCGGTAATGATAATGTTGCGCGAGTCGACGAGTATGTTCTTCAGTCCCAAATTGTTAAGCGATGCGCTGATGAGTGTCGACGACATACGCTCGCCCATTGAGAGCAATTTGGCGCGGGTGCGGTCCGAGCATTCGTCGAGAAATTTGATGCTTTGGCAAATCTTGTTGGCCTCTGCGCAGCGGTCCTTGATGAATTCGGTCATTGCGTTTTTTTGGTCGTCGGCCACCAGTTCGTTGATAATCTCAATGTGGCGGCGGCGAATCTCGTCAATGAACTCGGTGTATTGTTCCGAGCCTTCGAGCGCGGCTTTTGCGCTGTTTTCCAGCAGGTTGGTAACGCCTTGCAAAGCCGACACCACAACCACCAAGTCCTGTTTCCCGTATCGGCTCACTATTTTGGCCAGTTGTTCAATGCGTTCTGCATTGGCAACCGATGAGCCGCCAAATTTTAATATCTGCATAATAAATTGATTTTTAATAGATTAGTAAAATACTTGTATAATTGCTGAAACCACATATCACATTCGACCCCCGCAAGGGGTAGTGGTTGTGGTCGAAGGAATGTAGGCGATTGTGCACCGCGTCGATGGTGCGCCCGTAGTGGAAATCCCTCTGTTTATGTTGTTTAGTACAAGCATTTATTCTCTCTTTTTTTGAGTAGCGCAAAAGTAGAATATTTTTCGAATTGAATGCAGATGACGCGTATAAAACTGATTGGCGCAGATGCTTTTTTATTTGAGTTTGCAGAAATGTATTTTCGCGTTAAAAAATGTTTATTTGATAACAAGATTTTGTTACTTTAGTGAAACAAAGACTTAAACATATTTCTAATCATTATACTAATCAATATGAAAATTAAACATTTGTTAATTAGCGCGTTATTGTCAACGCTGTTTGCTTCTTGCGATTGGAATTGTAATTATGAATGTTATATTTCCAATGAAACCGAGCAGGAATTTACGGTCACACTTGCAGGACCATTAATCCCTGAACTTGAAAAAAGAGACCATTGTATAAAAAATGAAAATGGTCAACCAACATATATCATTCCCGCAGGTAAAAAATATCGTGTAGCATTTGATTGCGATTTTTGCGAATGGCCTTCATTCGAGCGTACGAAAAATGTGGCACTTGAGTATTTTGGTGATAGTGTATTATTTTCTTTTAAAGATGGAACGCAACACGCTTATTATAAAAATGATACTTCAAATGATAGCCCGTATAATTTCGATTCAGATAAATACACATATAGAGATGATAAAAGATATTTGGGTGAACTTGTTTTCAAAATCGACGATTGAATTTTTCCAGCAACTCATATTACGAAAAGCACAAAAAACGCCGAGGATTTTGTGCTTTTCGTTTTTTTGTGGTTAACCAACAACCAAATCCATTGGAATGTCAGTCTGTTCTATAGGTATCCGGCTGAAAATCTGACAACTGTAGGCCGCACCGATTTTGAATGCTTTTGAGTTGGCAAGCAGACGGTCGTAGAAGCCGCGCCCGCGCCCCATACGGTTGTTTCGCAGGTCGAAAGCCACGCCAGGAACAATTATCAGGCCGATTTGCGCCACATTGTCGAGTTGCCGCCCCGTTGGTTCCAGAATTCCGAACGCGCCCGCAGTCATTTTGTCGGTGCCTTCGAATTGTCTGAAAATCAAATCGTCACCCACAACCACGGGCAGCCAGAGCCGTTTCCGATTGAACCATTTTTCAATAAAACGGTGAGTGTCAATCTCGTCGTCGAGCGACCAATAGACGGCAATATCGGTGGCGGCTTTAAATTGCTGAAGTTGTTCAATTTGCGCAAACACACTATCGGCTTGCCGCCGCTTTTCGCTTTCGGTCAGCAGTCTCTTCAGCTGCCCCGCCATTCGCCGCAGCGACGGTTTGTCCATAATCGTAATCTGACCATTCATTGCCTGTCGGTTTTGGTGGTGAATGTAGTAAATTTTCACCATCGGTCTTTTCAGATGCGGCCTTTCACCCTCTATTCACCCCCTCAAGCATCGGCACAAACATACAGTCGCCGAAATCCTCTTTGGTGAAATCAGTTTCGCTCGTGCGGACAATGCGGAACATTCGCTGCTGCTTGTCGCCCACGGGCACAACCATCACGCCGCCAACCTTCAGTTGTGGCAGCAGTTTTTCGGGAATCGACGGTGCGCCAGCCGTAACCAGAATTTTGTCGAACGGGCCGTAGGTGGGTTTGCCAAGGTAGCCGTCGCCGTAGAAAAATTGCGGGTGGTAGCCCATCGGCGGCAGCATCTGCTGAACTTTTTGGTACAATTCGCGCTGACGCTCAATGGTATACACCTTTGCGCCCATCTCAAGCAAAACCGCGGTCTGATAGCCTGAGCCAGTGCCAATCTCAAGCACCTTGTCGCCCTTTTTCAGATTTAGAAGTTGCGTTTGAAAAGCCACCGTAAATGGCTGACTGATAGTCTGTCCCGCACCAATCGGGAAGGCTTTGTCGGCGTAGGCGAAATCGATGAACGCGCTGTCCATAAACACGTGGCGCGGAATTTTGCCAATGGCGGCCAGCACGTTTTGGTCGGCAATGCCCTTTTTAGCCAGTTCGGCAACCAGTTGGCAGCGAAGCCCTTGCTCACGGTAACCGTCTGATTGCATAACTATTGCAGTTGCAGTTTGTGCAGGTTGGCCTTGTCGAGTTTCGATTTGGCGTAGTCGAGCGTAACGGTGAATTCTTTCACCTTTTCCGACGGCATTTCAAACATTGCGTCGTTCATAATAATCTCGCAGATTGAACGCAGTCCGCGCGCGCCAAGTTTGAACTCAACTGCCTTATCCACAATGTATTCAAACGTCTCTTCGCTGAACGTCAGTTTGATGCCGTCAATCTCGAAGAGTTTCACATACTGCTTGATGATGGCGTTTTTCGGTTCAGTCAGGATATTGCGTAAAGCGGTGCGGTCCAGCGGATTAAGATGTGTAAGAACAGGCAGACGGCCGATGATTTCGGGAATCAGACCGAAGGCCTTCAAATCCTGCGGCGCCACATATTGCATCATATTCTTACGGTCGAGTTGGGCAGTGCGGGCGCTGTTGCCATAACCAACAACTTGTGTGTTAAGACGTTGCGCAATCTTGCGGTCGATGCCGTCGAAAGCGCCGCCGCAGATGAACAGAATATTTTTTGTGTCAACAGGAATCATTTTTTGGTCGGGGTGCTTGCGGCCGCCCTGTGGCGGAACGTTCACAATCGAGCCCTCGAGCAGTTTGAGCAGGCCTTGCTGAACGCCTTCGCCGCTCACATCGCGCGTTATCGACGGGTTGTCGCCTTTGCGTGCAATCTTGTCAATCTCGTCAATAAAGACAATTCCGCGCTCAGCCGCCTTCACATCGTAGTCGGCAGCCTGCAGCAGGCGCGTCAGAATGCTCTCGATGTCCTCGCCCACGTAGCCCGCCTCGGTGAGCACCGTGGCATCGACAATGGTGAACGGCACATTCAGCATTTTGGCGATGGTGCGAGCCAGCAGAGTCTTGCCCGTGCCTGTCTCGCCAACCAGAATAATGTTCGATTTCTCAATCTCTACATCGTCCTTCGTGTTAGGCTGAGCCAGACGCTTGTAGTGATTGTAGACGGCCACTGAAAGGTATTTTTTCGCATCGTCCTGGCCAATCACATACTGGTCCAGAAATCCCTTTATCTCTTTCGGTTTCAGCAGTTTAATATCATTCAAATCGAATTTCTGCTGATGCTGGATTTCGTCTTTGATAATCTCGCTAGCCTGACTCACGCACGATTCGCAGATGAATCCGTTCAATCCCGAAATCAGGATTGCCACCTCTTTGCGCGAGCGTCCGCAAAACGAGCATCGGTCGATTGTTGTATTGTTTTTCAATATATTGAATATTAAAAAGTTATCGTAAAAATCTAAATCTTAAATCCTAAATTCCAATTCCTAATTCCTAAATTCAAAATCATTAAAAACGAAATAGATTCTCGGCTGGCCGAAAATCTATTTCAATATGCTCATCGGTTCCGATTATTTTTTCTTCGGTTCCAGAATCTCGTCAATCATTCCGTATTCCTTCGCCTCGGCGGCTGTCATCCAGTAGTCGCGGTCGCTGTCGGCCCAAACCTTGTCGTAAGGTTGGCCCGAATGCTTGGCGATGATTTCGTAAAGTTCCTTCTTCAACTTCTGAATCTCGCGAGCCGTAATTTCGATTTCCGAAGCCTGACCTTGCGCGCCGCCCATCGGTTGGTGAATCATAATGCGCGAGTGCGGCAGAGCCGAGCGTTTGCCTTTGGTTCCCGCGGTCATCAGCACGGCGGCCATCGATGCGGCCATACCTGTGCAGATGGTGCACACATCGGGCGCCACAAGTTGCATTGTGTCGTAGATGCCCAATCCCGCGTAAACCGAACCGCCAGGCGAGTTCAGATAAATCGAAATATCCTTGGTGTTATCGACCGATTCAAGGAAAAGCAGTTGAGCCTGAATGATGTTTGCCACGTCATCGTCAATGGGCACGCCTAGGAAAATGATGCGGTCCATCATCAAACGCGAGAACACGTCCATCGAAGCCACGTTCAGTTGGCGTTCCTCAATGATGTTCGGCGTGATGTAACTGTTGTTAATCGCCGAAGTGAAGCGGTGGTAGGTCAGGCTGCTAATGCCAGCGTGTCCGACGGCATATTTCCTGAATTCGTCGTTCGGAATCATATTGCTATTACTTAAAAAGTTCGTTAAACTCTTGAGTTGTAACCTCTTTCGACTCAACTTTCACAGTCTCTTTCAGCCAGGCGGCAATCTTCTCGTCGAGTTTGCGGTCGTGCAGATGCTGACGCTCTTCCTCTTTCGAGAGCGACTGTTTGGCGAACTCTGTCAGTTGCTCATCGGGCAGAGTCGACAGGCCGTATTGGCGGAACTGCGACGAAATCTGCTCTTTGGCTGCGTCCAGAAGGTCGTTTTCCGAAATCTCTATGTTGTTTTCAGTAGCAATTTTGCCCTTAATCAACTGCCAGGCAAACTCTTTGCGCATTTCGGGATACGATTTCTCGACGTCTTCTTTGGTGGTCTTCTCGTTAGCCACAACAATCCAGCGTTTCAGGAACTCGTCGGGCAGTTTCATATCGGCCTTCTCAACCAGTTTTTCCTTCGCGTCGATGATGAACTTGAAGTCGCTCTGAATGGCCAGTTCCTTGCCGAATTCCTCTTTGATTTTTGCGCGGTACTCGTCAACCGAGTTCACAACGCCCTTGCCGTAAATCATATCAAACAAATCCTGATTCATAACGGCAGGCTCGTGGCGGCTTATATCGTTGATTGTCAAGCGGAAATTACCCGAAAGTTTTTCTGCGGCAGCCGCAGTGATGCGCAGCATTTGAGCGCGGTCGGTGTTGTTGGCAAACGCTTTCGCGATGTCGAAATCGATGATGTCGCCCTTCTTTGCGCCAATCACCAGTGCGCGAACTGAATCCTCGCTGATGCGGTCAACAGCAAACAGAGCGTCTTCAGCCTTAACGCCGCCCTCAAGCACGCTGCCGTCGTCGGCCAACTGCTCGAAAGTACCCTTCACAAGGTCTTTTTCCTCAACCTTGTCAGCGCTCACGGTCTTGCCGAAGCGGTATGCATTGCTCTCTACAATTCCGTCAACCATCTCTTCGCCGACCTTAATCTGGTAGTAGTTGATTTTGTCTTTCTTGCTCAATTTCAGGTCGAAAGCGGGTTTCAGACCCAAATCGAAAGTGAACTTGAACTCTTCTTTGTTTTCCAAATCGATGTCCGACGGGCGCTCGGTGCTAGGCAGCGGCTCGCCCAGGAAGTCGATTTTCTCGTTCTTCAGATATTCCATCAGGTTTTTAGACACCACGCGGTTCAACTCGTCCCAAAGAATGGCTTTGCCATACATTTTCTTGACAAGGCCCATAGGCGCGTTGCCAGGACGGAAACCCTTAAGGCTCACCCTTTTGCGATAGTCTTTCAATGCTTTTTCAACTGATTCTTCGTAGTCGGCTTTTGCGACATTCAGTGTTACAACGATGTTCTGCTCGTCGATGTTTTCTCTTGTGATGTTCATTTTTTCTCTTTTTTGAGAGTTTTATCCAGATAAAATTTAAAAAACCGCCACCGAATCGTCGGAAGCGGTTGAGACAACTGTGCGGATGAAGGGACTCGAACCCCCACGCCTCACGGCACTAGATCCTAAGTCTAGCGCGGCTACCAATTACGCCACACCCGCGGCAAAAAGCGGTGCAAATATACACTTTTTTCGGAACCAACTTGCAGTAGGGCTGAAAAATAACTTTATGCTTGCATTAACACCTATTTACAGCATTGACAGCATTTTCCGGAAAGTGGCGTTTGGCACAAATCCGGACTCATCAGCAGAATATTCGGGCTTCAGGCGGTTCACAAAATACATATCGATTTCGCCTTTGTGCTTAGCCGGTATTTTTCCGCGATATTCACATTCGAAATAATCCTTAATCACATCGTAGGTGGTCTTCGAAATGTTGATTTTCCCCGGCTCGCACGCCGATTCCAGACGGCTGGCGGTGTTCACCGAGTCGCCCCACACATCGTAAACGGTGCGTGTTTTGCCCACAACGCCCGTCACCACCGGTCCCGTATGTATGCCTATTCGCATCAGCCACGGGTCGCCGCCGGCACGAGCCCGCTTCTCGTCAAGCACTCGCACTGCGCTCTGCAATCCAAAGGCCGCCAGCACAATATCGAACGGGTGGCTATGGTTGGGCATCGGAAGACCGCCAGCGCACATATAGGCATCGCCGATGGTTTTAATTTTCTCAATAAAATTCTGCTGCAATACATCGTCGAAGGCCGAGAACAATTCTTGAAGCGTATCAATCAACGTGTTAGGCTCAAGCTTCTCTGACCATTGTGTGAAATCCTTTATGTCGGCGAACAGCACCGATGCGCAGTTGTACACACGCGGTTTGGCCTTGCCGCTTTTTTTCAACTCGGCCACAATGTCTGAAGGCAACATGTTGAGCAACAATTCATCGGACCTTTTTTTCTCTCGTTGCAGTTCCATTTCGGCATCTTTCACATTCGTGATGTCGATTTCAGATACCATAAAATATGTATCACCGGTTGTGTCACAGTTTTTGTTCACATTCACCTGCTTCCACACGCTGCGCCCACTTCTGCCTTCTGATTTGCCAACAAACGATATTCCACCATTGCGGCTATAGTGCTGTTCACCTGACCATTTAAGATAATCTGTCAGTGTGCTACCGACTTTTTTAACATACGATTCGAATGTAAACCCATACAAACGACAGAAGGCAGAGCTAACCGATGTTACTTCTTCGAATTTGTCAAATACGAGCAGGACATTCGATTCGGTTATGGCGTTCAGCATTTGTTTCAGATGGCTGTTCTCGTTTTGCACAAGTCGCTGGGCGCGTTGCTTTTTCAGCAATACGGCTACGGCCAAAGCACCAGCTACGGCTACAGTGCATAGGCATACCAACAAAACCATGTTGACATTTATGGTCATATTGCCATCAGTTTTTTTGCGCTATTTAGCAAATGTTTATTCAATTACAAAGATTTTTTTATGAAGAATCGGGTTGGTTGGTCGAATTCGCGTTTTGTTGTGGGAAAAATCACTACAAATTTTTGTTGCAGGTCCGTTTCCGACGATTCTGTCATTAAAAACGAAGCGGACTCTTTCGAGTCCGCTCATCATTAAAAACTTAAGTTTAGTATGAAAAACTTATTCTTCGTCCGGTTTTGAGTCGATTCTCACTTTGAGCAGGAAGAAATAGTTCGTTTTGTCTTCCAGCGGCAGGAACTGATAATCGAGCTGGCGTCCGGTTTTGCGGGCAATATCGATGAGCCCCAGTCCGGCACCGCCTTTTTCTGACAGAGAGCCTTCGCGTATTTGCTTTTTGTAAAGCGCGTTAAGGTCGTCTTTGTTCATGCTGTTGATGTTGTCGATTGATGCCTTAAGGCCTTCAATCTTCTCCTTCAAAATCTTATTGGCGGTGATGACACTCCAATAACCGTCTTTTTTCCCGACGATGAACAAACCATTGCCTACACCGTCGTTGCGGTCAACATCGTCGGAATGCTTGGTCATGTTCTGAAGGCACTCTACCATTACATGGAAAACTTTGCGTTTTACTGATTTGTCTTCGTTTGACTTGTCCATGTCGCGTTCGGCCATTGAAGTGAACATTTTCATAACTTCGTGGCTGAACTCGCCTTCGTAAACCAATGAGAAACCGTTGCTCGCCATCTCGTCGTGCAACGAAAGAACTGATTTAATAAGATTTATATCGGCACTCATAAAAACTTTTTTTGTTTTATTCGTATTCGTTTAACGTCTGCTAAAAATAGACGTTTTTTTTAAATCATCGCAAAAAAAAAATCATTTATCACGCTTTACCCGTCACTTATTTTTTCTTGGCTTTCGCAAGTTTCTGAAAATCTTTTGCCAACATGCCTTCTTTGGCCTTGTCGCTAATCATGTGCCATGCAAAATAATAGAGTTTGGCATCTGATGCGCCAACAATAACCTTGTAGCAGCGAACGTCTTTCTTGCGGGTGCCTTCGGGGCCTACTTTGTGCAGCAGAACCACGTCGGGGTCGCGGCGGTCGATGGCGGCTTCTACTTCTTCACGGCTCACAATCTTGAACTTGTATGGGTACAAGGCCTTGATTTTGGCTTCGGTGTTAAGGTCGGGATTCAACTCTTCTTTAACGAGATAGAGCGTTTTGTCGTGAATGTCGGCCATTTGTGAGTTGTAGTATTTCAGAATGTTTTTGCTTGTGAGTTGCGGATTCTCGGTTGTGAGTTTGATGTGGTTCTGCAGGAAACGGCAGAGCAGCCCAAGTTTGTAACCGTACGACTCTTCGGCAACGCCACTGTAGCAGATTGGCACCGAAGCGATATCAGGCATCTGGCGGATGTACTCATAGTCACCGCCAAGTTCAACGCACAGATAATCGAATTTCGATTTCGTCTTGTCTTTGTCGTTGTAAACGGTGTTTCTTACTAAAAATGACTTGGTTGAGTCTTTACGAGCTTTCTCAAATTCGGCAGTTGAGAAGGTTATGATTTCGTATTTGCTGATGTCCCAGTGCTTTTCAACTGTCTCTTTGATTTTGAAGTTGTATTCAAGCATCGGGTTGTTCTCGAGCACAACCATTGTTGTTGTGTTTTTGAATCGTTGCAGACTCTCGGGGCGGCCTACGGCCTGTTGTGCTTGCGCATTGTAGAACAACGCGCCCGCCATAAGCATAGCAATTGTTTTTTTCATCGTTTTACTTTTTTTTCAATAATGCCACAAATGTAAAAATAAAGTTAGTGGCTTTCATAAAAAACAAGGTTTTTCGTCTTTTTTGTGCTGACCCGCATAGCAATGTCTGATTATCAACTTTTTAAGATGACAATCAAAGACCTGTCCCTTTTGTCGGCGGTTTGGACACGATGTTTAGTCAACCGTTTTTGCTTTTTGACGTAATTTGCCGGCCGATACGCGGCAATCCACAATAAGATTCTTACATTTGCGTTCACAATATAAATATGTAAGGCGATGAAAAGAATTTTGTTTGCCGGCGTCACCATTCTGCTGGCTTTTGCGGGAATTGCACAGACAAAGGGGCCTGTTATCAGTTGGGACGAAGCGTCGTTCAACTTTGGCGATATTAAGGAAGCTGACGGTCCTGTTACCCATAAATTCGAATTTACAAACAAAGGCGGTGAACCACTGGTGGTAACCTATGTAAAACCATCGTGCGGCTGCACCACATCGGACTACACCAAAGAGCCGGTAATGCCGGGTGCGAAGGGCTTTGTGTCGGCTACCTATGACCCGAATGGCCGTCCCGGACCATTCAGCAAATCGGTCAGCGTGACAACCAATTGCACACCAGAAGTGAGCACCATACGCTTTTCGGGCAAGGTTATAGAGCGTGAGAAAACTCTGGCCGACCTGCATCCGCGCAAAATTGGTGACCTGAATCTTGAAAACAACCACATATCACTGCTGAAAGTGAAGAACATCGAAGTGCGCACTGACAGCACCAGCATCGCCAACCTGACTGACAAACCGCTGAAAGTGACTTTCCGCAACGTGCCGAAACACATTGCCATTGAAGCTGTGCCTGAAACTTTGCAGCCAAACCAGAAAGGCAAGATTGTGGTTAAATACGACGCCACCAAACGCAATGAATGGGGCTTTGTGATGGATAAGGTTACCGTTGCCATCAACGATGACACAAACAACAACAAAAACCAACTCACCGTGAGCGCAACAATTGAAGAAGATTTCTCGAAATACACGCAGGAACAACTCGATGCCGCGCCGAAACTGGTGTTTGAGTCAACAAACTTCAACTTCGGAACAGTGACTGAAGGCGAAAAGGTTACCCACTCGTTTGTTTTCCGCAATGCGGGCAAGCAGGATTTGGTTATCAGGAAGATTTCCACTTCATGTGGGTGCACTGTTGTTGACAAAAAATCTGATGTGATTAAGCCGGGTGAGTCGTCGTCGTTGGACATCACCTTCAACTCTGCGGGCAAATCGAACCGACAGAACAAGAGCATCACCGTCATTTGCAACGATCCGAAGAACGCACAGCAGATACTTCACATTGTGGGTGACGTAAAAAAGAAATAATAAACAGTTGAGACACAACAGAATGTGGCGCGTCTTGCCGAAACCCTGGCGACACGCCACATTCGCATTTTTAATAGCACCAATGCCGAGAATCAAACATCTGCTCGCTATTGCAGCTCTGACTCTGCTGACCGCCACCGGCTCGGCGCAGAATAGTATTCTCGACACCCCCACCGACATAAACACCGCCGGAAAAACTCTGAAACAGATCATTACGGAAATTGAAGCCGGAAGCGAAGTACGCTTTTCCTACTCTGACAACCTGCTGCCAAAGAAACAGTTCAATGCCGTCGACAGGCGGCAAACACTTGGAAGGCTGCTCGACAACCTTCTGCACAGCAACGGCATCGACTACAAGATTGTCAACGGACAGATTGTGCTGTTCAAATCGGCATCGGACGGCAACAACTGCCTGATTTCCGGGTTCCTTGTCGACAAGAAGAGTTCAGAAAGCGTGATAAACGGCTCGGTGTATGTGGCTGACATCGGTATCGGTACCACTTCGAACAGCTATGGCTTTTTCACGATTGAACTGCCCGAAGGCCGTCATCACCTGAAGTTCAATAGTCTGGGGTATATGCCTGCCGACACCATATTAAATATAAGCGGCACTCACAATCTGGTTTTCAGACTTGAGCCAGTGTCGTATCAGATGAGCGAGATTGTGGTTAAGGAAAACGGCGGCAGCGATTTTATGGAATCGGCCATGAACACCATCGCAAAACTCAACATCGAACAACTCAAGCAGATGCCCAACGTTCTGGGCGAGCATGATGCGTTGCGCAACCTTGATATGCTCACGGGCTTGCAAATCAGCGAGTTCTCGACAAGCAACATCAGTGTGCGCGGCGGAACGGGCGACCAGACTATATTCATGATGGACGAAGCCAATCTGCACACGGCGTCGCACCTTGGCGGGTTCTCATCAGTTTTCAATCCAGACGTGGTAAACCATATAAAAATATACAAGAATGAGTTGCCGGTGAGCGAGTCGGGCGCACTGTCGTCGTTTATTGATGTGCGTTTGCGCGATGGCGACATGCAGCATTGGCATACATCGGGTTCGATTGGCCTGCTCACCGTTCGCGCCACGGTTGAAGGGCCGCTGAAGAAAGACAAATCGTCAGTGTTGTTGACAGTCAGACGAACATACGCCGACCAATTGCTCAACAACTTTTTCAAAAACCACAATTTCGCACTGCAGTTCTACTACTACGATGTCAATTTCAAGTTCAACTATAAGTTCAATCCGCATAACAGGCTCTATATATCGTGGTATTCTGGTTCTGACAAACTCGACCACTCGATGTACCTTAAGCGCAAGGACCATATTTCGACCATTCGATGGAACCACATTTTCGGTGAGAATCTGTTTTTCAACTTGTCTGCCATTGGCTCATACAACAGCACGCGTCTGCTGAATTTCCACAACTATGGGGCTCTGAACTGGCAGTCGATTTGCTGGAACACCAAGATGAAGCTCGATTTCTCTCACTATGTCAGCGACCGCATCAGTCTGAAATACGGTATTCTGGGCTCTTACTACAGCCTTGAGCCGTTTGATCTGTCGCCCGAAGAAGGCGAGACTGCGTATAGAAAATCCCGCATTCACGCGCAGACGATTATGAACCATGGCATCTATGTCGATGAGACACTGAAATTTGGTGCAAGTCTGTCGCTGGAACTTGGCGCAAGGCTGAACGTCCATTTCGGCCCGACCGACTATCAGAACAGTGGCGATTCAACAATCATCTACCCCGAATGGAACACTACTCTTAACTGCAGGGCAACGGACCGGCTGCTGCTGAAGCTGAACGCATCGTCTAGAAGCCAGCCGCTGCACCAAATGCAGGTGAGCTCGTACGGCATCACCATCAACCGATGGATGCCGGCAAATTCTCGGTTCTTGCCCGAGCACAGCCTGAACCTGTCGGTCAGCGCCGACTACGAAATCAGTGAGTGGCTCAATGCATCGGCCGACATCTACTGCCGGAAGCTGAAGAATCTGATTGAGACAATGCAGGAAATGCGGCTAGTGTATGAGATAAACCCGGAAAAATACGCCCGGCACTCGTCGGCGGATGTAGTGGGGTGCGAAGTGTCGGCCATCGCAACATTCGACAATTTGAAAATGTCGGTATCATATGACTATACCAACTCTCGCTGGCTGACTCAGGGGCTGAACAACGGCAAGAGTTACCCGGCATCGTTCATCCGCAAGCACACCGTCCGCATAGCCGGAACCTACGCTCTCAACGGGCATATCAGGCTGTCAGCATCGTGGCAGATTGCGTCAGGCATGCCATACACGGCGGCTGTGGGCAAGTATGTGATTGACGGAAAGACAACCCTGCAATTCGATGACAATCAGATAAACACAATGCGCCTGCCAAACTACAACCGGCTCGACATCAGCATGAACATCGAAAACAAGAAAAACAAAATCAGACGTTGGAAAAGTTACTGGGACTTTGCCATATACAACGTCTATGCGCGGAAAAACCCGCTTGGTGTGGCCTACTTCACAACCGATGAAAAAGGCACGTATGTGCTCAAGCCGGGCTACTACTATTTCTACCAGTTTGTGCCGTCGGTTTCGTACCGGTTCAGGTTTTGAACAAAAAGTTGATAACAATTTAGGCGCAATGCCGACATAAGCTTTTTTCTAAACATTTTTGACTATATTGCCACACATTCTGACACAAAAAACACTATAGTGATGGCAAAAGAGATATTGGAACTCGAATACCACTTTAACACTTCGTCGAAGGTTCTGTTTCCGCGGCTCAGCACGGCAATCGGCCTTAACGAATGGTTTGCCGACGAAGTGAACGAAAAGGATAAGATTTTCACGTTCCGCTGGGACCGTGAAGAGCGCAGCGCCGAGCAGCTGGCGGTGAAAGAAGGAAGAAGCGCCAGATTTCATTGGCTTGACGATGATGACGAAGAATCATATTTTGAATTCAACCTGTCGACCACCGAACTCACAGACGACCTTGCGCTTAGAATCACTGATTTTGTCGATGCCGATGAAGCAACAGAGATGAAGGAACTTTGGGATGCCCAGATTTCTGACCTGAAGCGAGTTCTTGGGGCCTGATAATAAATGTGTTAAAGTGACAAGTAATACTGTGTCCGGGTGCATTCGCAGAATCAGCCAAACGACGAAGAGTTTACAAAAAAAACAACCGCAACTTTTATTGCCATCAGTCGGCAGTTACGCCCAAAAATAAGTAATATTGCGGATTGTTTGCGGGCAACGAGTACCGCGCCTAAGCATCACGAAGTGAAAAAGTTAGACAGATTCATATTGAAGTCGTACATCGGGCCGTTCGTCCTGACATTTTTCATAGCGCTGTTTATTCTGCTGATGCAGTTCCTTTGGCGCTACCTTGATGAGATTGTAGGCAAGGGGCTTGGTGCTGCTGTTATAACCGAATTTCTGGTGTATGCAAGCAGCAGTCTGGTTCCTATGGCTCTGCCGTTGGCTGTTCTTTTAAGCTCGATTATGACCTTCGGCAACCTGGCCGAGCACTACGAACTGATGGCCATAAAATCAGCAGGCATATCGCTTGTGAAAATCATGCGGCCATTGATTGTCTTTGTGGTAGGCGTCAGCATTTGTGCATTCTTGTTCTCAAACAACATTATGCCGTACACCAATCTGAAAATGGCTACGCTGCTTTATGACATCAAACGCCAGAAGCCCGAAATCTCAATTACTGAAGGTGTATTCAGCGACGCCATCGACAACTACAGTATAAAAGTCGGTCGCAAAAGCCGCAAGGGCCCAATGCTATACGACATAATGATTTACAACCATACGGAAGACAATGGCAACCGCGATGTGACACTGGCCGACTCGGGTACGATGATTGTTACAAGCGACAAGCGCTATATGGTTATCACGCTCTACAGTGGGATAAACTACGTAGAAGAAGTTGAAAAGCGCCGCCGCTGGAACGAGAAGGAATACCCGCAACGCACAACCAGTTTCCAGGAAGAACGCTTTATGATCGACCTTTCAGGAATGGATTTCGAACGCTCAAACGAAGCCCTTTACAAAAACAGCTTCGCCATGCTTAACCTGAATCAGTTGCAGTACACAACCGATTCACTGACAAAAAATTACAACAATACGGCTAATGGCTATTACAACAACCTGACCCGCGCTCATTATTTCAATAAGATGGATTATCGCGGTCAAGACAGCCTGTGGTATCAGCAAACCGAACTGCAGACATCAGGCGAAGTCAACATCGATTCATTGTTCGCAACATTTACACAGAGCGATATGGCCGGAGTGTTGAGTTATGCCGTGCAAAATGCGCGCGAAGCCAAGACATTCATTTCGCAGTCGGCTTCGGAATCGTATAGCCGCAAGAAGACTATCAAGCGCTACGAGATTGAGTGGCACCGCAAGTTCACACTATCAATAGCATGCATCCTGCTTTTCTTCATTGGCGCACCGCTTGGCGCGATAATTCGCAAGGGCGGCATCGGCACACCGATTGTCATATCGGTGCTTTTCTTCGTGATTTACTATGTGATAAACATCAGTGGTGAGAAAGCCGCCAAAATGGGCACATGGCCGGCGTGGCTGGGTATGTGGCTGTCGTCGATGGTGTTTATGCCGATGGGGGCGTTTCTGACCTACAAGGCGGTTAAGGACGCCACGTTCCTTGAACTCAGCACCTACACCGATTTCTTCCGGAAGGTGTTTAACAAAATGATGGCCAACAAACGCTTTGCCGCCATAGTGAATTTCTTCATGTCGGAAGAAAAGAAGGCAAAGGCCAAATTGGCAGTAGAATTGGAACGACGCAAACAAGCGCTTTTCAGTTCCTTCAATTCAAACAGCGGCGATGCAGACAATTGATAATCAGCAGCAACCAATGCGCATACTTGTGCTATGCAACAAGATGCCTTACCCGTCGAACGATGGCGGCACCATTGCCACGCTCAATATGATTATGGGGCTGGCTGCGCAGGGCAACACCGTTGATGTGCTGGCAATGCAGACTCACAAGCATAATTTCCCGATAGAGAAACTGTCGGCCGAGCTTAAGCAGAATATCAACTGGCACTCAGTCTGGATTGACACTGAAATCAGCATTGCCAGACTGCTGAAAAACCTGTTTTTCTCAAGGCTTCCCTACAATGCCGAGCGGTTTGTCTCGAAAGAGTACGACACGAAGCTGAAAGAGTTGCTGCAAAACAATTACGACATTGTCCAGCTCGAAGGGCTTTATCTGACAAGCTATATCAGCACCATTAGAAAATACTCAAAATCAACCATATCGCTACGGGCGCACAATGTTGAGCGGCTGATTTGGGAAAGGATGGCCGAAACCGAGACCAACCCATTGAGAAAACTATACAAGCAAATTCTCAGCCGCCGCATTGGCAGGCTTGAACGTCTGACTCTCTGTAAAATAGACATCCTTGTTCCAATAACCAAAACTGATGCGGCGCAATTGCCTTTCAAGCCCAATCGCACCTACGTGGCGCCAACAGGCATCGAGCCGCAAAAGTTCGTGGCATACAAAGCACCACTCATCGGAAAATCAGTCTTTTACATTGGTGCACTCGATTGGGAACCAAACCAGGAAGCTGTTCTGTGGTTTATCAGCAATGTCTGGATTGGCGTGCAAGAGCAGCATCCCGACTGGGCGTTCCACATTGCGGGCCGCAATGCGCCTGACAGTTTCGCACGTGAATTGGCAAAATATCCAGTGGTGTTCGACGGACAAGTGCCCAGTGCGCAGGAATTCATTGAGCAGCACAATATTATGGTTGTTCCGCTGCTGTCGGGAAGCGGAATGCGAATTAAAATCATTGAAGCAATGGCGCACTCTCGCTGCGTGGTCACCACGCCTGTGGGCGCTGAAGGCATTGACGCGGAAAATGGCCGTCAGATTCTCATCGGTGCCAATCCTGCCGAGATGAAGGCATTGATTCTGAAGGTTATATCTGATGCCGACTATACAAAAAGAATTGCTGACGAAGCATTCGCATTCACAAACGACAACTTCAACAACCGCCTGATTATAAGCGGATTGAATAATTTCTACAAACAATGGCTACAGCGCTGACCATATTGTTCTGGATTCTGATTGGTACGGCTGTCTATGCCTATGCGATATATCCGCTGCTGATTGCCGCCATTGCAAGGCTCAAACGACACGAGCCGCTGCCGTCGCTGCCCGAGCCGTTGCCACACGTAACTCTCTTTGTGACAGCGTTTAACGAAGAACAGTTTGTTGATGATAAAATTGCCAACTCACATGCGCTGAACTATCCTGCCGACCATCTGCACCTTGTGTGGGTCACCGACGGCTCTGACGATAACACCAACCAACTACTTGCCAATCACCCCGATGTGAAGGTGCTCTATGAACCAGAACGCCGCGGAAAAGTTCATGCAATGAAACGTGGTCTTGAGTTTGTCGAAACTGATATTGTGATATTTACCGATGCCAACACTATGCTTTCGCCAGAGAGCGTAACCGAGATTGTGCGCCTGTTCGAAAATCCGCGCATCGGCTGCGTGGCGGGCGAGAAACGCATCAACCGCGACAGTCGCGAGAATGCCGCTTCGTCGGGCGAAGGGGCCTATTGGCGTTACGAGTCGTGGATAAAACGCAACGATGCCATTGCTGGAACGGCCATTGGCGCGGCTGGCGAGCTGTTTGCAATGCGCAAGAGCCTTTATCAGCCCATCAGCGACAACACTCTGCTCGACGACTTTGAAATCTCACTTCGCATTGCGCTGACAGGCTACAAGATAGGTTACTCGCCCCTGGCCTGCGCTATTGAACGGCCATCGGCCAACATCGGCGAAGAGATGAAGCGTAAAGTGCGAATTGCAGCAGGAAGTATTCAAACAATGTTGCGGCTTGGCGGACTGTTCAAATTCTTCCGCCACCCGATGCTCACGTTCCAATACGTGTCGCACAAGGTTCTGCGTTGGGTTGCCGTACCATTGACGATGGTGCTGATAATACCGATTAACATATACCTGAGTGCTATTAACAATTTCGCACTCAGTAATATATACACTTGGATGCTTATCGCGCAAGCGCTGTTCTACATTGCCACCATTGCGGGATTTGCATTCCGAAACCACAAACTCAGCGCCAGCTGGCTCTACATTCCGTACTATTTCTATTTGGCCAACAAGGCCATGTGGATGGGGTTCTGGCGGTTCTGCCGCAATACACAGAGCGTGAACTGGGAACGCGCAAAAAGGGCGGAAGTCTGACTTTTTGAAGGTTATAAAAAATCGGCAATTTGCGCTAGGGTAAATTGCCGATTTTGTTGTTGCAAGTGCCGCACCCGCTTTATTTCTTCACCAGTCTCACTTCATAAATTCCGCCAATTTCGGTACCCTGATTGGTTTGGAATTTCACGCGCACGCTTTTTTTACCCTTCAGCATTGAGGCCGGAATCGGGTATTCTTCGGTCTTGAATTGCGATGTGTTCCAACGTTTTATGTTGTTCACGGTGGTCAGTTTCTCGTTATCGATATAAATATCGAAAATCTTTGTGCCCCAATCGTTTACACCCCAATATTTTACGTATAACGAAAGGTCGGTGCGCGATTGGGTGGCCATATCGTAGCTGAAGAAACCGCCGTTGCTTGCCGTGCGGAAGAAGACGTTCTGCGTGTTGCCCGTGTGCGATTTCTCGGCCTGCATAGCGTGGTCGGTTTCGGGCTGCTGCTCGCCGGGCGCCACAAAGTCGGTTGAGCGTTGTTTCAGTTTGATTTTTTCTTTTTCGATGTTGGCCAGCGAGTCGATGTACGATTTGTAGCCGTTTGTGCTAAATGCCAGCCAATAAATCATATAGCGCGAATCGTGGATTCCGAAGAACGGCTCAAGCTCACCGTCAATCGGGTTTTCCATACGGGCGTTCAACTTGAAGTGAAGTGGCTTGCCTTCAATGGGTTGCAGCTTGTTGCCGATGTTCTCAATGTCGTCATCGATGATTATTGGCGCCTTGTCAATCGGCTGCAGAGAACCGCTTGCGTACTGTCCCCAGCGGCCGTCGTCGGCAATCAGACCAGCCAAATCTTCGGTGCCGGTTTTCATACCCAAAAGAATCGGGCCGTGCATAATCGCTACGTACTGCGGCACGTTCGGCATACGCTCAATGTGGGTGTGCATTGGGAACTCAACTTCCAAAATATCACCTTTTTTCAAACCATTAATGCTCACGTACGACGATGGCTCGGCATTGATTTCAACCGGTTGTCCGTTCAGGCTCACCTTGAACTCGCCTTTGGCAACCCACTCGGGGTAGCGCAACATAAGGTCGAATGCTGATTTGCAGTCGGTTACAGTTATTTTCGATTGTTCGCTGTAAGGGAAATCAGTCTCTTGACGAAGTTTGATTCCACGCTCTTTCCAATTAAGCTCAGAAGCTACAAACAAGTTGACATACAGCTTGTTATCGTTCTTTGTGTAGATGAATTGGTTGTACTTTCCGTGATTTTCCATTCCCGTGCCCACGCAGCACCACATTGCCATATTGGGCGCCGAGTAAACGCGGTAGTGGCGCGGACGGGCCGACGTAAAGTACACATAACCACCGTGTTCGGGGTGCTGAGTCGACAGAATGTGGTTGAACATTGTGCGCTCGTAGTAGTCTGCATATTTTGCCTGCGGTTCAACGGTGAACAAATCTTCGGTGAGTTTCAGCATATTATACGAGTTGCACGACTCGGGGCCGTCAATGTCGTTCACAAAGTCGTTGCAGGCTTCCTTCGACGGAAAGTGCTCGCGCCGTCCGTGGCCGCCAAAAGCCAGTGAGCGGTTGTAAACCACTGTCTGCCAGAAGAATTCCGAAGCCTTTTGGTAGTCGGCATCGCCCGAAAGTTGTGCAATGCGCTCAAAACCAATAACTTTTGGTATTTGTGTATTTGCGTGCAGATTGTCGAGTTTGTCTTCGCCGGCAACCAGCGGATTCAGTATCATCTTGTGCGAGAAGCGTTTTGCGCAATCCAGATATTTGGCATCGCCGGTCAGCTCGTAGGCATCGGCCAGCACTTCGTTCATACCGCCGTACTCGTTGCCCATCATCTGTTCCATCTGCTCGTCGGTCAGGTCGGCGCAAAGGTTGACGCACCAGTCGCAGTATTTCAGGAACATATCGCGGGCATCGGTGTTGCCGCAGTAGTTCCAGGCATCGCGCAGGCCGGCAAACATTTTGTGAATGTTGTAGAACGGTGCCCAAGCGCCCCAGTACGGCCCGAAATCGCCTTTCTTGAAGGCAGTCCAGACCTTTGCGCTCTCGGGCATTCCGCCAAGGTAGCCGACGCCCCATTCGGGGTTGTTCTTCGCGCCAGCTTCCTGACACTCTTTGAGTTCCGACAGCATATATTCCATCCGCCGTTTGCATTCGGCGTTGCCGGTGGCGGCATAGTTGATTGCCATTGCCGACAGATAGTGGCCGCCAACGTGGCCGTCGAGACCAATCCAGCACGGGAACGACTCGGCCTTCGGCTCAAGCCCGGCTTCCTTGCGGAACGGCGCCAGCAGTCGGTCAACATCGTAATCGAGCAGCACCTTGATATTAAGGTCGCGGGCGTCTTTCAGCGGCCCGTCGAGCAGTTGCACATCGCTCAAGGCGAATTCGTTGGCAGGCAGAGTTGTTTTTGTCTGATTTGAGTTGCAACCCACAAGCAATAAGGCACTTACGGCTGCTGCGAATGTGAAGGCTTTCATAGAATGAAGTTTTAAAAGTAATTTTTACTATTCTTAAAATATTGATATTGAATTAAATATCGCTTTAACGAAATGTTT
Organism: Salinivirgaceae bacterium; assembly: GCA_017527435.1. Taxonomy (GTDB): domain Bacteria; phylum Bacteroidota; class Bacteroidia; order Bacteroidales; family SZUA-534; genus RUG13583. The sequence goes on along the minus strand of JAFXQB010000001.1, from coordinate 213,471 downwards.
TTTTTCGTTGCTATAAATATATGAATATTTTATTCGATGGTGCTGAAATATTGTGCGGTGCATAAAAAAAGCGGGACTGCCCAAGCAACCCCGCTTTCCGGTTATTACAAATGTGGTTCTACTCAAAACTAATCCAGTCGATGGCAACATTCTCACCTTCAACCAGTTCCACAAACACATTGTGAACGCCTTTCGGATTCTTTGTCTTTGTGCTAGTAATCTTCAACGAGCCGCTTGTCTCGATTCCGACAGGGAATTTCACAGTCGAGAACTCGCCCACAACAGGACCTGTTTGGCTATCGACGTGCACACGGACGATGGTTTTCTTTGCGGTATTGAATTTGGCTTTTATGGCAAAACTTGCCAGGTTGTCGTTCTGCCCGAAATCAACGTCGTCATACTCAACCCAGTCGCCTTTTTTGCTGAAAATGGCTTCCCAGCCTTCGAAGCGTTTGGTGGTGTCGGGGTCGTTGGCATACACAAAATCCACTTTCACGCCGTCGCTGATTTTGCTGTAGCGGTCAATCTGAATCTTGTCGGTTGCCTTGGTGATGCCCACGCCGCGCACCGTCATTGTAACGGGCTTAATGGTGCCGTCGGGGTTGAATTCCAGTTTATCGATGCAGGCCGAGCGGTTCTTGTCGAAGTTGGGCGACAGGTAGTTGTAGTGATAGAACAGATACCATTGGCCCTTGAAGTTGATGATTGAATGGTGGTTGGTCCAGCAGTCGTCGCGCTCTTCCATAATAAGGCCTTTGTACTCGTAGGGGCCCATTGGGTTCTTGCTCATTGCGTAGCCGAGCGCTTCGCGGTTTTTCACCACGTACGGGTAGGTCAGATAGTAGTTGCCGTTGTACTCAAACGCGAACGGGCCTTCCGCTTGGCGCGATGGCAGACCTTTCAAGCAGTTCACGCCTGTCATAACAAATGAGCGCGGTCCCCATTTCACAGTGTCTTTCGGATTGTCGTCGGCCAACTCTATCATATTGTCTTTCAACTTGGCGCAGTTGCCAGCACCCCAGAACAGATAGTTGTTGCCGTCGCTTGCCTGAAGCACGCACGGGTCAATTCCGTTGACGCCTTCAATGGGCTTTTCAAACGGTTTGTATGGTCCTTCGGGTTTGTCGGCCACAGCCACGCCAATGCCGAATCCGCGGCCCTGTTTCGATGCGTTGGGGTAGTAGAAGTAGTACTTGCCGTCTTTTCCCTGAACGCAGTCGGGCGCCCACATACTATAAGCCGTCGGGTTGCCCCAAGGCACGTTTTTTTGGTCGAGAATCACGCCGTGGTCGGTCCAGTCGGTCAGGTTTTCCGACGAGAAGACGTGATAGTCGTTCATACAGAACCAGTCTTTGCGCGGATAGTCGTAGGCCGAAAGCGGCGAGATGTCGTGCGACGGGAAAAGATAAACCTTTCCGTTGAAGACGCGCGCCGTCGGGTCGGCCGAGAATTGGTCGCGGATAATCGGGTTTTGGGCCGAGACGCCTTGTACAAGCAACGCTGCGAGCCCCATTGTCAAGATGTGTTTCATATTTCCTAATTAGATTAAATTACGAATCGCAATGCAAACGCATTATGCCGCAATATTTGAAAAAATGCCGTCAGGGGGGCTAAAAAAACGATAAACGGGCAATTGTTATAGACGCCAGACTATCCGAATTTCACACCCACAAGCAGCATATCGTCAGTTTGGTGTATCATTGTTCCTGTTTGTGGCGATGTTCGCCATTCGTCAATAGCGGTTTCGATAGCTATTCTCTGCTGAACAAAAGGCAAATGATGGTTTGCCATAATCAGCTCACGAAGGCGTGGCGCTGTAAATTTCAAAGCGTCTTCGTCAGCATTGAACTGGTCGGTGATTCCGTCGGTATACAGATAGACTATGTCGTTGTCTTCAATGTCTATAATATTGTTGGTAAATGGTTTATCGACATTCATATGCGCGCCAATCGGCATTCGGTCGGCTTCATACTGAATCAGCTCGCCACGGCGCACAAGCAGCAACGGCCTGAACGCACCAGCATACTGAAGACATTGTGCCTGAGTGTCATAGATGCACAGAGCGATGTCCATTCCGTCTTGATTTGTGTAGTCGTCGGCATTTTGGCGCAGCGATTCGCGCATTTTGGTTCGCAAACTGTTGAGCAGCCTTGCGGGCGACACTTCGGGGGCGTGCATGTTCGAACTTGCAACAAGGTCATTGAGCATCGATATGCCCAAAATGCTTAGCAGCGCGCCCGGGACACCGTGCCCCGTGCAGTCGGCAACAGCCAATGCCTTGTAACGGCCAATCTGTGTTGCCCAGTAAAAGTCGCCACTAACGACGTCGCGTGGGCGGAAAATCACCATGCAATCGCCAAAAATCGAGTTCAAAAGGTCGGTACTGGGCATGGCAACATCCTGGATATGACGGGCATATCGAATTCCTGACATGATTTTCCGATTTGCGCTGTTGATGAGACGGTTTTGCTCTAGCAGATTTTGTTGGGCTTTTGCAAGTTGCTGATTTTTTGCGTCGAGCATTGAGTTCATTCGCTTGCGTTTGGTTGTGCTGACAAAAAACATCACAGCCAAGACTGACACTAAAACCAAAGCAATCCAAGCCCCGACAATGATACGCCGCTGGTTTTGCTCTTTTATTTTGTGCGTCAGTTCGCGCTCATGCTCTTCCAACATTCGTTCTCTGATTTTTGCCGCGTATTCAGTTTCGAATTTAGTCTGAGTCAGCTTGTATAAGTTGTTTTTGGAATTATCGACCAGTAAATCATGGTGTTGCAGGTTTGAATACTTGTAGGCTTCGGCGTAGTTGCCTATGGCCACATAGTAGTTTATCCGTGTTTGGTAGAGCATCGGCAGGTTGTTTTCGCCACCTTCATGAGTCAGTATTTCTGCTTCAGTCTCGTCGATGACAGTATGTGCCTTGGCATACAATTTCTTTTGTATCAGACAATTGATGTAAGCGGTTCTCAAATCGATGAAGGCGAAGTCGTAGCCGTACTCATCTGCGATTTTCATTCCAATATTGTAGTAGTATATGCTCGAATCGAGCAGCTGAGAGCGCCGGCGATTGTCTAGTTTCGCTTCGTTGATGTATGCCGTGCTTAGTTTCGGTAGTGAGTATAGCTGTCCGTTCACGTCGCCGATGCTGTCGGCCAGGCGGAACGATTGCAACAAAAAGCGCTTGGCTGTTTGCAAAAGCGTCATATTTGTGTCGCTTTCTTGATTGTGCAGCCTTTCGAGCGCCGAATATCCAAGTCCTGAATAGTCGTAAATCACACCGCGCCGGTTGCCGGTTTTATTATTAATCTCGAGTGAGCGGTGGTAATATTCGTCAGCGTTGTCGTAGGCCATGTTGCCGGTATTGAGAATTCCAAGATATTGGCACACACGCGTCATGCGTGCCGAGTCACCCAGACGCGAGAAAATGTCGAAGCTTTTCTGGTAGTAATCATCGGCCAGAATATAGCTTTCAATCGACATCAGCGTTGTTGCGTAGTTCATATACGAGAAGGCCAAATCGGCTTCGCGGCCCAGCGAGTCCCAAATCTGAATGGCTTTCATACGGTTGCCCATCGCAGTAACAAAATCGAGTTTACAATGGTTCGCCCAACTCAGATTGTCGCACGCGGAAGCTTCATAATCAGCAAGTTTTAATTGCTTGGCAAGATTGAGCTCAATCTGAGCGTATTTTTCAACGGTGTCAACATTGGGGTGTATCCTACAGATTTTGTCAATGGTTTCGAGTTTCGCGGCATTGTCGGGCAGACTGTGGGCCACAAGTATAAGACTGTCGGCGTCTTGTGCCAAAAGATTGGTTGACAGTGTAATCAAAATCAATACAGTCAACAAATTAGCCGTTTTCCTAAAAGATGACAAGTTGATTTTATTTAATTATTCAAATGTCGGCATTTTTTTAATGCGGCGGACATTTTTTTGAGATGAAGGATTTTAATGAAACGTAGCAAGCATAAATCCGTATTTGTATATTTTGAGAAGTATGCTTGGCAAGATTATCTTTGCATTGAAAATGAAAAATACGACTATGAAAGGTAAATATTTAATAATAAGCTTATTACTGATTAATACCATTGCTGCTAACGCGCAGGTGGTTATCAATGAGTATTGCTCGTCGTCCACGTCTTTTCTAGATGAATACGGTGACAATGCCGATTGGATTGAACTTTACAACACGTCGTCGGCAGATGTTGATTTAACGGGCTGGCATCTGTCGGACAAGGCTTCGAATTTGGGCAAATGGACATTCCCGTCCTGCATTTTAAAACCACATGAATATTTGCTTGTATTTGCTTCTGGTAAAGATCTTTATGAGTACAAACCAGGCGAAGAGATTTTCTATAGTCCACTTATCGAAGCTACAGAACAATTTTCGTACACCGTCGGTTCGTCAAGTATGCCAACAGACTGGTACAAAGCTGATTATGATGATTCGAAATGGTCGGTAGGAAAGGGTGGTTTCGGGTACGGAACTTCCTATGCCGCCACTCAAGTCCCGGAAGGGACAATATCTGTTTTTGTTCGCAAAAAGTTTTCAATCAGCAATTTGAATGCAATAAAAGAACTGCATCTTAATTTGGATTACGACGATGGTTTTGTGGTTTACATCAATGGCAATGAAGTCGCTCGCGAGAATTTGGGTTCGGTAGGCGAAATTACCCCTTACAATGCCACAACGCCCGATTATGTCAATCCGTTGCTACAAAATGGCAGCACGCTGGCGCATTTCGACTTATCGGAACATATTGATTGTCTGGTGGAAGGTGAAAATGTGCTCGCCATTCAGATTCATAACATAAGTGAGACTTCTAGCGATTTGCTGCTCTATCCGTTCCTGACAGCCGGTCTGACAGTGAATGAAAATAAAAAAATAAGCGAACTGATTGATTTGAATCCAAAAAACAATGCAAAATACTTTCACACCAACTTCAGCATTTCAGCTGAAGGTGAACCTTTTTTCTTGACAGATGCATCGGGAAATATTGTGCACCAGACAGACAGTACCATTGTGCCAAATGATGTGTCGCGTGGTCTTTCGCCCGATGGCAGCGGAAATTGGGTGTTTTTTGCCGAACCAACGCCTGGCGCGGCAAACACCACAAAAACATACGCAACGGCACGGACCAACGAGATAACATTCTCTATTGCGGGTGGTTTGCAAACAGCAAAGCAAACGCTGACATTGACTTCGGCCGCCGGAACACCAATCTATTACACCACCGATGGCAGCGTTCCGACAACACAATCAACGCTTTATAAGGACGGAATACCAATTTCAAAAACAACAGTTGTACGCGCCATTTCGTTTAGCGATGATTTTTTGCCAGGTCAGCCGGCTACGCGCTCGTTTATCTTTCCTGACCACGAGATTACTCTTCCAATTATGGCTCTTGTCACCGACCCCTATAATCTATATGATTATAATTATGGTATTTACGTTGAAGGACCGAACGCTGAAGCTGCTGATCCGCACTACGGTGCCAACTATTGGCAGGATTGGGAACGCCCCATTTACATCGAGTATTATTTGCTTGACGGACAAAATGTTATCAGTCAAAATGCTGGAGTAAAAATTACTGGTGCTTGGTCGAGGATGAGCACCCAGAAGCCTTTGGCAATTCATGCACGCAAGTCGTATGGTAAATCACGATTTGATTATCAATTCTTTAGCAGTAAAAATATCAGTAGTTTCAAATCGTTTAATCTGCGTAATTCGGGCAATGATTTTGGCAATACGCATATGCGCGACGCAATGATTACCAGTCTTGTGAGTAAAAATAATATCGATATTCAAGCATATCGCCCTGTTGTGGTTTATTTGAATGGTGAGTATTGGGGCATTATGAATCTGCGCGAGCGGCTTGGTGCGCATTATCTTGAAGAGAACTATTCATATGTTGATGCCAATAAGGTGGATTATATCAAGAACCGCGATGAAGTGAAGGATGGTAGTTACGACCACTATCAGTCGATGCTCGATTTCATTGAATCACATTCGTTGGCGGTTGATGAAAATTACCAATATATTAAAACACAAATGGATATCGATGAATATATCGAATATATGGTGGTGGAAATCTACTGCAAAAATACCGATTGGCCCGGCAACAATGTCAAATTTTGGCGCCCCCAAACCACCGACGGTCGTTGGCGTTGGATGCTCTTCGACACTGATTTCGGCTTTTCCATATGGGGCAATGAAGATTATACAACAAATATGGTGTCTTATAGTCTTGCAAGTAATAGCAGTGATTACGCCAATGCGCCGTGGGCTACGTATCTGTTGCGTAATCTGGTGAAAAACGCTGATTTTAAGCGTGAGTTTATCAATCGTTTTGCCGACAGACTAAATTATGAGTTCTTACCAGAAAACGTCAATGCGCTGATTGACAGCCTTGATGAGAACATAACGCCTGAAATAAGCTACCATAATAAGCGTTGGGGACACAGCGATAGCTACCGCGAAGACCGCTTGAATGCGATGCGTACTTTTGCCGATGAGCGACCCTATTACTTGCGTAACCATATTCGCGAACAGTTTTCGACGGGTAACGATGTGAGAATTACCCTCAATACAAACGACAGCAAAGCTGGATATATACAACTTAACTCTCTTACGTTGAAGAACTTTCCGTGGACCGGAACATATTTTTCAAAAGTACCGGTATCGTTAAGAGCTGTGGCAAGGCCGGGCTACAAGTTTGTGCGTTGGGCTGATGGCGATGACCATACGGTTGACACACATGCAGGCATCAAGGTTACGTTGAGCCAAGCTTCGCGCTACACAGCGGTTTTTGAACCTTCTGATAATATATGTAACAATGTTGTTATCAATGAAATAAATTACAAATCAGCCGACAATTTCGATACAAAGGACTGGGTTGAACTTTACAACACTACGGATGCCGCAATCAATATTTCGAGATGGAAACTTGCCGGCGAAAATCTTGCTGAAGCATTCACAATTCCAGTTGGAACCATTATCCCGCCATACGGCTACGTGGTTGTATGTGCGAATCGCGGTAAGTTGGTTGGTTTGAATCCAGGGGCGCGGAATGTGATAGGTAATTTTGCATTCCGACTGGGGGAGCAGGATGCGGTGCAATTATTTGATTCAGAAGAAAATCTGGTTGATAAAGTGGAATATAATAGCAAAACATGGTCCGACGCCGACGGCAACGGCTATACTCTTGCATTAACTGACCCATTTGCCGACAATGCCGGCCGCCGGTTGTGGCATGCTAACGATTTACATGGTACGCCAGGTGCTGAAAACGGCTCATTTAATCCGTCTCACGACGATTTCAGCATTGGTGACGGCAGTTTCCGTGTTGATGTTGAAGATGTGCCTGAGAAAGCAGTTTTTGCAGTCTGCCGGCCCAACCCGGTAACCGAAAATGCCGCTATTGTCTGGCAGCAGCCTGCGGATGGCGTCGTACGCGTTGATTTGTTTGACCTTCAGGGACGGCATCAGGCTTGCATATGCAACCAATGGTGTGCACAAGGCGAGAATAAGACCGAATTTGGCGCTGTCGCGAAAATGTGGCAGCCGGGAATCTATTTTGCAAAAATTACTATTGCCAACAGCCAGCCTGTGATTATCAAAATCTTACGACAGTAGATGGCCTTCGGGTATTGTCGGTTCTGATGGCTCGGTAGCAGGAATCCGTTGAAGTGCCTTGATACATCCTACAGTGGCTATCACGCAAATAATCAAAACAATAGCGTGATTCATCGGACCGCCGAAATAATCTGTTACTGAAACATTCATATCGCCTGAATAGTAACCGATAAGGAATCCTGCCGTATTATTGGCCCAATGCATAAAAATGCCAATCCAGATGCTGCGTATGCGCCAGAATAGCCAGCCGATGGCGCATCCCACAATGAATGCGGCAATGAATTGCCATGGGTTTAGATGCGCTATGCCGAAAATCACCGCCGACCAGATGATGGCCTTGCGTGGTTCGTACCGGCGCAGTAATGCTGCTAGAATGATGCCGCGGAACACTAGCTCTTCGAGCACTGGCGCTGCAATGCCAACTGTCAGATAACCGGCAAAATCGAGTGAAACAGCTTCGTTGAAAAGGCGTGCCACAAAATCGGGCATTGGTATCAACGAGCATAGCGATTCGCTGATTATCGACAGTGCGAAAGTCATTATCAAGGCAAGAGGAAATATTGCCAGCTTGACTTTTCCGAAGTTGGTAACTTTCAGATTCCAAATAAAATATACCACGGCGAGTGCGCCGGCAAATTGCAGAATGTAGCCAAGCATTGCTATCCACGATTTGAAGGCGGGCGCGGCAATCAAAAGCGCGCCGGTAACAAGCGATGCGGGTATGGTCAGAGCAAGGATGACACCCAAAATGGCGAATGCCTGACCGATTGATATTGAGCGGTTTTCAACTGTATTTTCCATCATTTCCCAGTTTTAAGTTTGACAAATAACCAAAGTTATTGTTTGTTCACAAATCTATCAAAACAAACAAAAAAACGGTTCCATTTTCCATTGGAACCGTTTGTGACATTATTGTTTATTGCGGATTATTTCTTCGCCGCGCGTGCTTCGTTAAGGAAGTTGACCACTTTTGCCAGATTCTCTTTCGAGTACATATTGAATCCGTGTCCACCTTCTTCAACTGGAATGAAGTCTGTCTTCACGCCTTTGGCTTTTAGCGCATTGTAGAAGCTTTCGCCTTGGCAGAATGGCACCACATTATCTTTTTTCCCGTGGCACACAATCAGCGGTGGATCGGTTGGGTCGATGAACGTTGGTGCGCTCAAAGCCTTGTATCGGTTTTCGTTGCCTTTCATTGGCACGCCCAAGACCACTTCTTCCGGCGATGTTGGCATCTTCATTGCTTCACCGCAGTCCATGTGCATCAAATCCACAGGCCCCGACCAGTCGCAAGCTGCGTCAACGCTGCTGCTGAAGTTGGTGAACTGGCCCACGTTGCCTTCAAGGTCAACTTCGTAGCCGTCAACGTTGGCAACCTTCTCATTGCGTGTGGTGGCGGCAAGCGATGCCAGGTGCCCGCCCGACGAGAACCCCGATGTTGCAATGAAACGGGTGTCGAATTTGTACTTGTCGGCATTGCCGCGCACAAAGCGGATAACGGCCTTAATATCGTTTATCTGTGCCGGATATTTGGCATCGCTGCTAGAGCGGTGGTTGGGCGTTACAACGGCATAGCCGGCATCGAGTAGGGCGGCGCAAATGGTGTTAAGGTCGGCGGCCCCCTTCGAGTTGTTGCTGAACCAAGCGCTTCCGTAGATGTGGATAACCACAGGATAGCTGTCTTTCACTTCTTTTGGCAGATAGATGTCGAGGTTGTGATAAACTTCATTGTCGCCGGCGTAGTTGATGTTGAGGAACTTTTGCGAGTAGCGCATAGTGTCAGTGCTGTTCTGGTTTCCGCCAAAGCCGCCGAAACCACCACCCATTTGTGCAAACCCAGCCAAGCTCAATAGCCCGGCTGCAAGTGTAAGTCCGATTCTTTTCATATTTCTTGTGTTTTAGTGTATTATTATATGACAAATGTAGCATACATCACAACATCTCAAAGCAAAAAAAAGGCTGTCCAAAAGGACAGCCTTTTTTTATTATCACAAGTTATTATTAATAACCTGGGTTCTGTGTGATGTTAGGATTGACATTCAGTTCGTTGCGAGGATATGGCCAAACTTCATGTTTGCCCTCTTTGAAACCATATACAGTATTGTATTTATTGTATTGCATAACGAGTACATGACCTCCACCATAATCTACAACCTCAAATTTCGGAAGGCCATCTTGTGCACTTGCAACCTTTTCGTACAAGGTAATAGCGTTACCTTCGCTATCTACTGTATCTTTCAAGATCATAATATCACCATCTTCTGCTGCCTTAATATAATCTTTGTCTGTACTGCTTTTATCATAGGCAGTCGGAACATACCCGCCTTGCTCACCAAGGAATTCAACAGCGTCGCCCCAGCGAACCAAATCAGGGAAACGTGTACCTTCAAGGAAGCATTCAAGGCGTTTCTCATTTTTAACGGCTTGTAATGACAATGCAGTACTGATGCTTTCTGCTTTCACGCCGGCACGTTTCTGAATGGCATTTAAGGCATCCAAACCCTTACCACTTGTCTCACCAAGTTGTGCGCAGGCTTCTGCATACATAAGAAGCACTTCTGCATAACGCATGATTGGGAAGTTAACACCGCTCGATGTGTTTGTGCCTTTAAAGTCTGCACCTTGCACCAGAGTGTTTAAGTCTTCAACCAAGGGAATACGTTTATATTGCCAGTATCCTGCATTACCGAATACACCCTTAACATTGACACCTCTGTTTTTCTTCTTGGCAGGATAAGAAAGAACGGTATCGTTAGCACTCTTGTCGGGACCCGTGATTACTTTGCCATTGCACAATTCGTCATAGGTGACAATCCATGCTTGACGACGCCAAGAATCCATACCATCGTTGGCTATTAAAGCTTCGCTGAATTCCTTTCTCGGGTTCATACTGCCCCATGAGTTATCAACAGTTTGGTCAGGGTATGATCTTAAATTAACCCAGCTTGTTGATTTTGGGAAGTGGAAGCTATATTGGCCAGAGCCAGCGCTAAGTCCGGCATTGTCCATACAGTTATATTGGAACAACCACTCTTTGCAGCAGTCGCCTTTAGTGTGGAACAGGTGCTGCAAATCCCTGCCGTCAACCAATTCATATAGTTTTGAATCTATTACGGAATCCAACGAAGTTTTCGCATCAGCCCATCTTTTAGCAAAAAGCTCAACTTTACCTTTAAGAGCCAGTGCAAATTCTTTGGTGTAGCGGACTGTCATACCCGGATCGTTTACTTTTGATTTTGATGGCAGATATGGGGCGGCTTCACCTAATTCTTTAATACAGAAATCGATGATTTCGTCGTGGGGAGTATTACCGGGTTTTCCCGATGTAACCTGATGGTCAACCAGCGGAGGGTTTCCCCAATATGTAGCCAGAATAAAGTGTGCGTATGCACGTGCAACCTTTGCTTCTGATACGGAACGATTCACGATGGCATTAAGATTCGGATCGTCTGGAACCATATCATAGCTATAGTTGTCGAGCAGCAAGTTAGCGCCGCGGTTCATGTTGTAGAGTGCACCGTAAGAAACAATGGTAGTTTCATTGTTGGCGTCAAAATTCTGATTAAATTCATTCGGCTGCAATCCACTTATATGGTCAGATTTGTGTCCTGATGCCCAATAGAGGTCGTCAGAACTTGCATTGAACAAAACATTCAATGCTCCCTGCCAAATCCAAGGATTGCCACTACCAGCAGCATTTCCTTCGCCAAGCCAATGTGCAAACATACCTGTCTGATACACAAATGTAGCTGCGTTTTCCGCATTGTTAGGGTCGCTATAGAAGTCTTCGTAGCTAACAACACCTTTGTGTGGAATATCCAAATTGTCCTCACTGCACGATGGCAACATCAGTGCGAGTAGGGCTGTTCCAGCTAAAATATATTGTTTCATATCTTTAAATTATTAAATATTAGAATGTTAAGTTAAGGCCAAAGGTTACTTTCTTTGATGTCGGGTATGAACCTTTGTCAAAGCCTATGCTGTTTGCTTGACCGCTTGATGCAACTTCAGGATCGAATCCTTCATATTTTGTGAATGTGAAGTAGTCATCGAGCGCAACAAACATACGGAAGCTCTCAATAAAGAGTTTCTTTGTCAGGTTGTTCGGAATGGTGTATCCCAATTGAATCTGTTTGATTTTGAAATATCCACCGTTAAACAAGTTGGCTGAAGAACTCCAGAAAGGAGTATTCTCTTTCATATTTGCAACTGTAGGATATTTGCCTATATTCATAGAACCATCCTTGTTAATGGTTGAACGTCCGTTGTAGAACAGCTCCATTGCATTGATAAGCGGGTGTTGAGTACGATAGTTGCAGGCGTAAATTTTGTTTCCTGCAACGCCATTGCCAAATATTGCTAAATCAAAGTTTTTGTATTCCATATTAATGGTAATACCGTATGTGAATTTTGGAATACCTTGACCAAGGTCGGTCTCGTCATCAATACCAGGGGTTAATGTGGTTTTACCAGTAGCGGTTTTAAACAAAGGTGCACCATTTTCATCCACACCTGCATATTCATATCCTCTCATGTACCATACAGAGTGTCCCTCTTCAAAGCAAGTCTGAAGTGTGTGGTCAGCAAATTTGGCACCTCTCTGACGGTCAACAGATGGGTCAAGATAGGTCACTTCGTTCTTCAATGTAGCAGCATTGGCATTTACAGAATATGTGAAATCGCCAATTTTGTCTTTCCAACCCAATTCAAACTCCAAGCCCTGGTTCAAAACTTCACCTGCATTCATTGTTGTTTGTGTTACGCCATATTCTTTTGGAGGAGTAACTTGTATGAGCAGGTCTTTGGTTTTCTTTCTATAGAAATCGATAGTAAATGACAGTTTGTCATCTAACAACCGACCATCAAAACCTAAGTCAATTTGCTCTGATGTTTCCCATTTCAAGTCTGGGTTTGCAAGGCCATTCGGGAACGAACCGTAGGTAATTGAACCCTTGTTGGTGTCGAACTGGTATGGCTGCGAGTTGAGTGATACGTCAACAGAATAGGGATAGTTATTCAATACGGAAATGTTACCATTTTGTCCCCATGATGCGCGGAACTTCAAATATGATATTGAAGCTGCACTCAATGCGTCAACCAAGAAATCCTCCTTGCTTAATGTCCATCCTGCAGAAACTGATGGGAATTTGCCCCAGCGGTTTTTGCCTGCCAGTTTCGAAGAGTCGAAGGCATCAGCGCGGAAGTTCACTTGCAAATTATATTTGTCTGCATAACCCCATGACAAACGTCCGTAGTATGACATGTTTACAGAGTGGTTTGGAGTGCCACCAGTTATATTTTTCTGGCACAAGTCGACATCCTCAATACGGTATTCCAGATAACGGAAATTCTCAGCGTATGATTTCAAAATATCGTTGCCTGAAATCGTACCACCAATGTTGAATCTGTGGTCTTCAATGTATGACATACCTGCCATGGCACCAATGCTGTGAGCACCAAGAGTTGTGTTGTAGTTACCAAAGTTCTCCCACTGATAGTAGTAGTTATTATTAGTAGATGTTGATAACGAATATGTCTCAGATACGTTCTTCGCATTATAGTAATATGGAACATCATAGCTAGATTCGTTATAGTATCCCAAACGATATCCGAAACGGGTAGTCAGAACTAAACCTTTTATCGGTTTCAAGTCGGCAGAAATGGTTCCACGAACATTGAAGCCTTCTTGTTTTCTGCTAGCGCGGTCTCTTGCAACCATCGGGTTAACAGCATCGCCATCAAACATTATTGAGTTTGAGTAGTATCCATTTTCATCACCATATACGACTTTATAACCTAGGGTGTCGGTTGTGGTTACTTCTTTGAAATAACCTTTATGTTCGCCGTCAGCGATACTCTCATAGCTGGTTTTATTAAATGTAATAGGATCTTCGAGGGCTGACACCACTTCATCGGGGAGTTTGTCGTTATCATAGTATACAGGAGTAACAGGATCAAGAACTGTAGTACTCATAAATATAGAACTGATACCACCATACTCTGTTTGTTCACCAAGACCTTTCGTGGTGTATTTCTCAACAGAAGTGTTGGTTGATACAGAGAACCACTTTTTGATTTTGTAGTCGGCGTTAATTTGGGCAGTCAGACGTTTATAAATATCTTTATTACCTTTAACGATACCATTGTCATCCAGATTAGTAATGGCAATATAGTATGAGCCCTTGTCGTTACCGCCCTGGGCACCCAGAGTGTGACGTTGGGTTATACCTGTGCCAAAAACAACGTCTGCCCAATCAGTGTTCGTGCCGTCTTTGTAGCCATGTGTTTTGCTGAAGTCATCTTTTGTTTTATAAGATGTTGGGTTACCCTCAATCTGCCATTGGATATATTCGTCAGCATCCATCATTTTTGCACGGTTGCTGAGTTTGTTCATCGAATATTGGAAGTTATAGAAGATTTTTCCATCTTGCTTTCCACCACCTTTTGTTGTGATAAGAACAACACCGTTACCAGCCTCGGCACCATAAATAGCAGCCGATGCGGCATCTTTCAAGATCTCCATTGATTCGATCATTGACGGATCAAGGTACTGAATGTTGTCAACTTTTAAGCCGTCAACAATTAAAAGAGGAGAGATGTTGCCACTGTTCGATGAATAACCGCGGACGCGGATATCACTGTTTTTTCCAGGTGCGGCCGAAGAGTTGATGACTTGTACGCCTGACGCTTTACCTTGAAGTGCCTGAACAGCACTGGTAGACGAGCGACGCTCAAGGTCTTCAGCTTTAACAGATGCGATAGCACCGGTCACGTTGCTTTTCTTTTGAACACCATAACCTACAACCACAACTTCTTCCAGACCTACCAAGTCAGGAACAAGGCTTACGTTGTACGGACCATTGCCGTTAACGGTTATTTCTTCAGTTGTGTAACCAATGTAGGAAACCTGAAGAACATCGCCATCGGCGGCATTCATTGTGAATTCACCATTACCAGAGGTAATAGTACCAGTTGTGGTTCCTTTAATAACCACGTTTGCTCCCGGAATGGGTTGTTGCGTTTCGTCAAGAACCGAGCCCTTGATCTCGTGTTGTTGGGCAAAAGCTCCGACGGATAGCAGCATCATTGGCAGTGCAAGCACTGCGTTTTTCCATAATAGATGCATTTTCATCATACAAAAGTTTTTGTTAATTATTAAATAGATTAGTCACCCTGGCAAATTCATAGAACTCACCAGTTTATTTTCGCATATGTGCTGTAATTCCCCATTGTTTTTTCGATGTACGAATTTCCGAATTGCCTTGAAGTAAGCGTCCTTAAAGTGTTTCGTGTTTTTTCGCATTTGTAACATTTTTTATATAATTTTGTTACAATTATTTTTGCATATATAACATTGTATGATTGTATACTGTTATTTTGCAATATTTTAATTATTTTTAATTGTATAATTTATATTTATATTTGAGGCGATGTTTGTTTGTCAACATTTGGAGTGTTTCTTAAGGGAAACTGGTGATATGAAAAAACAAAGAAATGTGTTGCAGAGATGCGCACTATAAATAAAATGAATCTATATTATTATGGTCTGGATGGTCGGTTTTTCCCGTATACGATTTGAGAATATGAAACGATATTTATTGCTTTTTTGTTTTGTCTCTTTTTTTGCTTTTGCTGCTCAATCAAGCAGTTGTTTGGTTTTTACTTCGGAGCGCGAGTTGCCGTCGAATATGGTCAATCAGGTTATTCAGGACCGTGATGGCGTGGTGTGGATAGCTTCGGAGGACGGGCTGACTCGATTTGACGGTTCGGATTTTACCACGTTCAAGAAAGACGATTCCGACGCCATGTCTTTGGTAAACAATTATGTAAAACTGATTTATGAATTTGGCGATGGATGTTTCCTGATAGGTACTCTTTCGGGGCTTCAGCTTTACGATCACGATACTCGTTGTTTTACAGAAATTCCCGCTTATATTGAAGGCAGAAAGTTTTCGCAAGGTGTCGATGTGTCGTGTGTGGCGCGCGGGTGCGATGGATCGTTGTTGGTTGGAACATCGGGGTACGGGTTGTTTGTGCTTGACTGTAATAGCGATAGCTTGGCCTTGGTCCAGGATTTGGAATTGTTGCCTAACTGCTTTTATATAGAAAAACTATTGTTTGACAAGAGTGGCAATCTGTGGGTGTCAACAATGAACAAAGGGGTTTTTGTGCTTGACCCTAACCGCCGGATTATTGCAAATTATACATTCGACAGCAGTGAGTTGTGCTTTTCGTTGATTGATGCTCCGGATGGCTGTGTTTATATGGGTACTTCACAGGGAAATTTATTAAGGTGCGATGTATCTAAGCAGGAATCGGATGTTGTTGTGTCCTACCGGCATTTGCGCAGTGCTGTTATTGACTTGCAAATGGCCGATTCGGTCACGATTATGTTAGGCACGGATGGTAATGGCTTGAAGTTATTCAATACAGTAACGGGTGAGTTGCACGATTATAATTTGAGTCTGGCAGGGTTGGACAGTCGGAAACTGAAGGTTCATTCGATATTGCGAGACAACCGTATGAATTTGTGGCTTGGCTGCTTTCAACAAGGAGTTATTATGGAACCGGCTGCTGAAAACGAGTTTGTGTTTGTTGGCAGCATGTCGTCAACCGCAAATACTATTGGCTCTTGTTGTGTGATGTCGGTCATGTGTGATGGGGGCGATATATGGGTTGGAACTGATAATGATGGTGTGTATTTGCTGAACAGCGACTTGTCGCAGAAAAAACATTTCGAAACTGGTTTCTCTGATTCATCGGTTCCCCGTACAACGTTAAGCATATATCGAGATTCGCAGAGAAACATCTGGTTGGGATCGTATTTGGGTGGTTTGTTCCGACTGAATGAGTATTCAGGCAAGTGTACGCCGGTTTTGTTAGATGGTGATAAGGCTCTCAATCAGGCGACAAGTGTTTATTGTATGGCCGAGGATAGTCGTCATAATATGTGGGTGGCATTCAATGGCGTTGGGCTTTGCAGAATATCCATATCTACACTTAAACAAAAAATGTATAATGCATTGCCGAGCGGAGTAGGGTATTCCGCCTCTGCCAATCAGTTGTCCATTTCATGGATAAATGCAATGTTGATTAGTGGGAACAGGTTGTATTATGGAGGATATGGTGGCTTGGGGTGTCTTGATATGGAAACTGATGATTTTATATCCCCATTGGGGAGTAATCGTATGCTTGCTGGCGAGGTGGTTTATGCATTACATGAGGATTCTGATGGCAGAATATGGATAGGTACGGCCAATGGATTGTTCTGTATCGACCCGAATACTAGAAAAACATTAAAATACACCACGTTGAATGGGCTGCCAAACAATTCGGTATCGTCAATTGAAAGCGATTCTGAGGGAAACTTATGGATAAGTACCAATAGTGGAATGTCTTGTTTTGACAGGCAGGGTTATTCGTTCTCAAATTATTATGCCTCTGATGGACTTCAATGCAATGAATTCAGCAAGTCGGCGTCGAGCGCCAGTCCCGATGGAAAACTATTTTTTGGAGGAGTTAACGGACTCATTTGCTTCTATCCGCATAAAATAAAGAAACAGTATTCGATACCGGGCATTCGCCTTACCAATTTTTATATTCATGGTAAAACTGTTGCAAAAGGTATGCTCTCAAGCGGAATGGAGATTGTAGATTGTGATATATCGAAAGCTGAAAGGGTCTTTTTGTCGCACGCCGACAATTCGTTTAGCATCGAGTTTTCTGCCATGGAATATGCAAATCCTGGCCGAATTACCTATTTATACAACATGGATGGCAGGGGTTGGATTCATTTACACCATGGCGACAACAAAGTCTCGTTCAGCAACTTGGAACCAGGGAAACATGAATTCTGCGTCAAGGCAGTAGATGCTAATTCGTTTTCGAAAACCCGCCGATTGGAAATCCATATATCTGCACCATGGTATGCGACTGCAATTGCATATATATCATATGTGCTTTTGGCAGTGGCTGGCGTGGTGATTGGCATGATACATCTGCGCCGCAACCGCGAACTACGTATGCAAGTTCTTGAGCACAAGTACGCTGAAGATGTAAATGAGGCTAAACTTCAGTTTTTTATCAATATCTCACATGAGATTAGAACGCCAATGTCTCTGATTATTGGACCGTTGCGGACACTTATTAGTTCTGATTCCGACCCTGTTCGTCAGCGGACTTATGATACAATAAGAAGAAATGCCGAGCGCATTTTAGGATTGATTAATCAATTGATGGACATTCGGAAAATTGATAAGGGTCAGATGCGATTGAGCTTTGCGGAATGCGACATAATTCAAGTGATCCGTGATGTTTATGACAACTTTAAGTATCAGGCTGATTTGCAGGGGATAAGATTAAATCTCGTTGCGTCAGAACAAAGCATAAAGGCATGGATTGATGTCCGCCATTTCGATAAAATATTGGTTAATATTCTATCGAACGCTTTCAAGCATACGCCACACAATGGTACGATAAACATCTCGGTTTCTGTAGATAAAGGCATGATAATGGAAAATGGTGTTTCTGCCGCAGTTGTTATTGATGTTGAAGACAGTGGTACCGGCATTAATCCTGATGACTTGACTCGGATTTTTGAGCGTTTTTATCAGTCGCAGAGCGAAAAGAATGTGACAGGTACTGGTGTCGGACTGCATCTTGCCAAATCTCTTGTTGAATTACATCATGGGACCATTGTGGCCGCAAACAACGCAGGTAAGCCGGGGTGTCATTTTACAATACGCTTGCCCCTTGGTTCCGGGCATTTGACAAAAGAAGAGTTGCAGGTTGAGGCACCGGCTTTGTTGGCCAAACCAGAGGAGAATCCATCGCCTGTTGTTGAACTGCAATCTGTTGATGATGGAGCGAAAAAGCAAACAAAGACAAGATACCGAGTGCTGGTAGTCGAGGATGACGATGAGGTTCGCCGTTATATCAGCGATGAATTGTCTGCGTATTTTCACATTGTGGAGTGTGTCAATGGCGGAGATGCACTTGATTTTGTTCTGCGAACCCCGCCGGATATTGTCGTAAGTGATGTGATAATGCCGATTATGGACGGTCAGACGTTATGCCGTAAAATCAAGCAGAATATCACGGTTAATTATTTGCCAGTGGTATTACTGACATCGCTGACAGCTGAGAGCGATAGGATTAAGGGACTTGATGCCGGGGCTGATGCCTATTTGACAAAGCCGTTCAGCATTGATGTTTTGCGGCATACTATTATGAATTTGTTGAGAAGCCGTGCCACACTTAAAAACAAGTTCCAGGGTCGTCAGTCACAAGGGGCTGATGTTAAACGTATTGAAGTCAATTCACCGGACGACCGTCTTATGCAGCGTGTTATGACTGTTATAAATAAAAACATAGGTAACACCGAATTGAGTGTTGAAATGATTGCAAGTATGGTTGGCATCAGTCGAGTGCACCTGCACCGAAAACTGCGCGAGATAACCAATCAGTCTGCGCGCGTGTTTATTCGAAACGTGAGGTTGCAACAGTCAGCGACTTTGCTGGCCGAGAAACGTCAGAGCATTGCAGAGATTGCGGAGATTGTCGGTTTCTCTAGCACTTCGCACTTCTCGACAGCGTTTAAGGAGTTGTATGGCTTGACGCCAAGCGAATATATGGAACGGGAAAACAGCGCGAGGGATAATACGGCCGGTGCTAACACAATTCAGCACGAAGACACAAACAGTACTGGACTATAAAATGTCGATTAAAATTACAAATTAGTCCTGGTAATCTTTTCTATTGCTTTTGACTTTAAAGGTCTTTTTTTATTAACCTGTGATGCATATTAAATGATTGGTTTTATGTGCAAATAGGTCATTATGATGTTACATACGCAAAATGATTTGTAACATTATTTACCTATTGTTGTAACGTTCGCTAAACATAATGTGCCAATTGATTAGATGCGTGGTGGTGTTTTTTTATAATCTTTGACGCAATTAAAAAAATACCGTATTACGGTAAAAGCGACTATAAACATTTAATAATCAAACAATTTAAAAATGGGAAAACATCGATTATGGAAATTGGCGGTAGCGATGCTGCCAGTGATGTTGCTGTCATTCAGTGTTTTTGCCCAGAAACATGAGATTTCGGGAAAAATATTGGATGAAGAGCAAATGCCAATCCCTGGTGTTAACGTTGTAATTAAAGGTACGACGTTAGGAACAATCACGGGAGGCGACGGTTCATTCAGTATGCAGGCTACTGATAATGATGTGTTGGTAATAACCTATATTGGTTATACCACAGAGGAGGTAACCGTTAGAGGGGCTGGTCCTTACAACATTTCGTTGGTGCCTGACATGGTGGGTTTGGAAGAAGTTGTGGTTGTCGGTTACGGACAACAGAAAAAAGCTTCAGTCGTAGGTGCAATCGCACAAACAACAGGTGCAACACTTCAGCGTGCAGCAGGTGTTACAAATATTGGTGCGGCATTGACAGGTAACCTGCCAGGTGTCGTAACTACGGCAACTTCAGGTATGCCGGGTGATGAGGAGCCCAAAATTTTCATTCGAGGTCAAAGTTCTCCAAATAACTCTGATCCTCTTGTGTTGGTTGATGGTATTGAACGTCCGATGGCTTTTGTCGATATGGCATCGGTGGAAACTATTTCTGTCTTAAAGGACGCCTCTGCCACGGCGGTCTACGGTGTTAAAGGCGCGAATGGTGTAATATTGATTACTACCAAACGAGGTCAAGAAGGAAAGGCGCAAATCAATGTTTCAGCCAATGCTATTATGAAGACGGTTTCTAAATTGCCTGGTAAATATGATTCATACGATGCTTTAATGTTCCGTAATATGTCATTGGAACATGAGATGAATATTACGCCGGAAGCTTCGTGGAGCAGTGTCAATCCACAACCATTTATTGATAAATTCCGTAATCAGACTACGGTTGAACAGCAGGAGCGATATCCGAATATCGACTGGCAGGATTATTTGTTTAAGAAATATGCCATGTCTTATAATGCCAATATAAATATTGGAGGTGGTACAAAAGTCGTCCGTTACTTTACTTCAATTGATTTTGTCAAAGAAGGTGACTTGTTTAAAGAATTTGATAACGGAATGGGTTATGACGGCGGTGTAGGATATTACAGAGTAAACTTCCGCTCTAACCTCGATTTCACGATTACACCTACAACTATATTTAAGGTTAACATCGCGGGATCTAGGGGTGACCAGAAAACTTCGCGTGGCCGTTATGGTAATCTGGGTGACTATGAGTTGAATCAGAAATGGGCTGGAGCTTATAATACGGCTCCTGATGCTATGTATCCCCGGTATTCAGATGGGGCATGGGGGTATAACTCAATTACAAAAGACCTCCCAAACTCGGTTGAGAAGATAGCTCTTACTGGTGTTACACACACAACATCAACACGTATTACGACAGATTTCACCATTGAGCAGGATTTGAAGTTCATTACAGAAGGTCTTCGATTCAGAGCAATGTTGGCATGGGATAACAATTTTTCTCAAAGCGGACGCGAAATTGATGGTACCGATTCATATTCACAAAATCCTCCGCGTATGAAATATATCAATCCATATACAGGATATGTAACAGAAAAGGATCCGACACAAGGACCTAACCAATTTGACTATATGCAACCTGTTAAATGGGGCGTAAGTGGTGGCGGAGTAAATAACGGTGCTACTCAACGCAATACAACATATCAGCTGCAACTCAATTATGGACGTCAATTTGGTATGAATAACGTAACAGCTATGGGAAACTTTGGACGTCAAGAATATAATACTGGTACGGGCATCCCCTCATATCGAGAAGATTGGGTGTTCCGTTTGACATATGATTGGAATCGTCGTTATTTCCTTGAGTATAATGGAGCATATAACGGATCAGAGAAATTCTCATCAGAAAATCGATTTGCATTTTTCAATTCAGGTGCTGTAGGTTGGATGGTTACAGAGGAACCGTTTATGGCATTTGTTAAAGAATCAGGGGTACTTGATATGTTGAAACTTCGTGCGTCATACGGCGAGATTGGTGATGATGGTGGCGTCAAGAGATTTGCATATCAGTCTTCATGGAGCTATGGTGGCAATGTACAGATATCTGGTGATGGAACCAATAGCCCGTATACACAATACAAAGAGACATCTGTAGGAAATCCTGATATACATTGGGAGGTCGTCCGGAAATTCAATTTTGGTATTGATTACTCATTGTTTAAAGGTCTGTTGGCCGGATCAGTGGAGATATTTAGAGATAAGCGTTCTGATGTATTTATAGCAGGTAACAAACGTGCTACACCTTCTTATTTCGGTATTGATGCAGCACCTGCTAATCTTGGAATTATTAAGAATCGCGGTTATGAGGTAGAGTTACGTGTTAACAAACAGTTTAGTCGTGATATGCGCCTTTGGGCAAACATTAATTTCACTCATGCCGAAAACAAGGTTATTGATATGGATGATCCGGAATTGAAGGCTAGCTACCGCAAGAAAGCCGGATACGCCATTGATCAGACAATTACATATGTAAGTGAAGACTTTATGCAGAATTATGATGATGTGTATGGTAGTACTAAGTATGATTCAAAAGACAATTTTAAATTACCGGGTGATTATTATTTAGTTGACTTTAATGGTGATGGTAAAATTGACCTTAATGATCAGATTCCTTGGGGATTCTCGTCAATACCGCAAAATACTTACAATGCTACTGTGGGTTTTGAATGGAAAGGTTTCAGTTGCTTCGCTCAGTTCTATGGTGTGAGCAACGTAACACGTCAGGTCGCACTCAATTCTTTCTATAAGCAGTATAATAATGTTTATGATAATGGTACTACTTGGTCGGAAGATCATAATAATGCTAAAGTCATAACACCTCGTTTGTTCTCTAGCGACGATGACTTCAATAATCGTATAAACGGAACCCAGTTTATGTATGACGGCTCATATTTACGTTTGAAGAATGCCGAGTTGGCTTATACGTTGAAAAAAGTTGATATAGGCAAGTATACAATAAAGAATGTAAAACTCTTTATCAATGGTAACAACCTTTGGGTTTGGACTAAGATGCCGGACGATCGTGAGTCTAACTTGGCTGGAAATAGTGGTAGCGATGGTCAGTATCCAACGGTAAAACGTTTTAATTTAGGTTTAAAATTCTCTTTATAAATTAATGAATATGAAAAGAATATTGTATAAAATAACGTCAACAGTCTTCATCGCGTTATTCGTTGTAGGCGGGATGTCGTCTTGTACTGACTATTTGGACAAAGAAGAAGGTACGGATGTCGATCCGGAGGCTGCATTCAAGAATTACACTAATTTCCAGGGATTTGTAGATGCGGTTTACTCGGGTATTCCTCATAAGGAGACAAATTATTGGCAGACAACATTCAACTGGGGAGAAGATGAAATCGTATCGGTTTCCGAACAAGGTAACAAGACCTTTTCTACCCAACTTGACAATGGTAACTATTGGCCATGGATAACTGGAGAAACATTAACTTACCTAAACCAAGGTAATACTGGTCCAATCCAAGATGGACGTCAAAATGCTCATTTGTGGAACGTGATGTGGGGAAATATCCGTGTTTGCAATTTGGGATTAGCTAATCTTGATAAAATAACAGCTACGGAGGAGGAGAAAAATACTATTGCCGGTCAGCTATATTTTTTCCGTGCATGGTATTATTCTGAGATGATGTTTTATGTAGGCGGACTTCCATATATAACAGAGGTCCCCTCTGCATCAGAGAAGTTGACTTATCCACGTTTGCCATTTCAGGAGTGTGCAAAATTGGCCGCAGAGGATTTTGGTAAGGCTGCAGAACTTCTTCCTGCTAATTGGGACGAATCAGCGGTTGGCCGTAAAACTATGGGGCAGAACGACCTTCGAGTAACTCAGGCTACTGCTTTGGGTTATCAGGGCAAAATGCTTTTGTGGGCCGCAAGTCCATTAAGTGTACATGGCCCGCAACTTGGTGGTACTCATACTTATGATTATGATGTGGAATTGGCAAAACAGGCCGCGGATGTTCTTGGTGAATGTATTAGTCTTATTGAGTCTGGCAAAACACCATATGCTCTTGCTCAATTTGATTATGCAGATATTTACAACCATGAGAAATCAAGGTCAGCAAGTTCTTGCTATTCAGAGATATTTTTTACCAAAAACCAGTCCAGTTTACAACCAGGATCGACAGAGGCAATGATGCGTGGTCCCAAAGGTGGTAAGAACGATGATGTGGGTTGGCACTTTGGAACATTATGGGGTTCAAATGTACAGGGATTGTTCCAGGGCGATATGGCATTTGCACCGACAGCAAACTATGTCAATTATGCTTATGGCACAGATGATGGCCTGCCACTGAATGATCCGGACTCGAAATTTGATCCGAAACATCCATTCAAAAATCGTGATCCTCGATTCTATCATGATATAGTTTTTGATGGTTTCCTTTATATCAATACTACACCAACGGGTTACGAGAAGGAAAAATATTGTACGCTTTATACCAATGGATATCAGAGAGATGCCCAATATGGTTCACGTAGTGGTTATTTCTGTCAAAAACTTATTCCACACACTGCTAACAAACTTGATAAGGATGGCAGGGGCGCGACTAATAATCCGAAATGTTATCTTCCTTATATGCGTGTCGCAGATATATATTTGATGTATGCAGAGGCGGGTGCAGCTATAGAAGGCTCTAATTATAAGTCAACGAGTTGCTCTAGGTCTGCAGTTGATGCAATAAATGTATTGCGTGACAGAGTAAAGGTAGCTCATGTTAATGATAAATTCCTTGGTGATAAAATTAAATTTATGGATGAAGTCCGTAGAGAACGCGCATGTGAATTGGCTTTTGAGGGATTCCGTTTTAACGATCTTCAACGATGGTTGCTTCTTACAGAGTATCCGTACAACGTTAAGACTTCTCAAGAATTTACCCGTGTTAATAAAGACGAATGGTATGAAGATGAAGCCAACGACCCGCGTGATGCTGAAGTAACAGGATGGTCTGAAAAAGTGATAGTTACACGTAATTTTGGAACTAAACATTACTGGTTCCCGTTACCAGATGATCAAGTACATTTCTATGAAGAATACTCACAGAATCCAGGATGGTAATAACTTAATAATTAGATTATGAATCGCAATAAATATAAATTACTGATTATAGCATTATTGGCTGGTAGTTCAGTTGTGACTAAGGCACAAGATGTTGTCATTGCGGATACACTTGTCGATGAGCAAGAAGTACAAGTCGCTTTTAGACAAGTCAATAGCGTTGACTTGTTAGGAGGCGTATCTAGTATAAATGTCCGTAAGCTATTGGAAAAAAACTATTTTTATCAGGCCGATGAGAATCTGCAGGCTTTTGTCGGCGGTTGGAACGGCAAAAGTTTATGGGGAATGGATGATAAGATGATACTTATTGATGGTGTTCCTCGTGATATTAATAATATCAAACCTGAAGAGATAGAGTCAATAACGTTTCTTAAAAGTGCTGCTGCCGCTAATCTTTATGGCAGTCATGGTGCAAAAGGTGTGATACTTGTCACTACGAAACGTGGAGCTAAACAACCTATACAAGTATCAGCTAGAGCAAATACAGGCTGGTTTGTAGATAAGTCGTATCCTGAGTATTTGGGTTCAGCAGAGTATATGCATTATTACAATCTTGCATCGCAAAATGATGGTAAAGATGCAGTGTACTCTGATGAGGATATATATAACTATGCAGCAGGCAAAAATAAGTATCGTTATCCTGATGTTCAGTTCTATAGCTCTGATATGATAAAGAAGGCTTATAATCGTACGGATGTATCGACGGAAATACAGGGTGGTAATGATTTCGCTCGTTTTTATAGCAATATCAGTTATTATCGCATCGGTTCTCATTTTAAAGAGAGCGAAGCGAAGCATAGCCGTATTGATCGATTTGATGTACGTGGTAATATCGATATTGATATAACTGACTATATTAAGGCCCGTATTGATGCTAGTGCTACGTTCTACAATGATAAGTCAGCCATAAGTCAAGGTGATTATTGGAAAAAGGCAGCTCAATTACGTCCTAATAGGATATCACCTTTCATTCCGATTGAATATGTAGATTCTAATGCGATTGAAGCTCAGAATAGCATTAAAACAATGGCTAATATTGTAGATGGACAATTCTTGGCAGGTACACAGACTGATAAGACTAACATATTTGCGGATATGTATTGTGCTGGTACACGTACGTGGACAAGTCGTCAGATCCAATATGATGCGGCTCTTGATTTCAATTTGGATCCACTGGTTCAAGGCTTGTCGTTTCATACACAATTTGCTATAGATTTTGCAACTACGTATTCAAACTCTTACAAGGATTCTTATGCAACATATACCCCTGGTTGGTTAAGTAATGGTAATGAGGATATAATTGTGTCATTAACCAAAATCGGTGAGGACAAGCATACAGGTCAGCAACAATCTGGTGATGGTAGTAGCAATCATCTGATGGCATTCAATGCTCATTTCAATTATGATCGTACTTTTGGTGACCATTCTATAGGAGCTATAGCGTTGATTAATGGTTATCAAAAGCAGATATCAGGAAGATATCATGCAGAGAGTGACGCAAGTCTTGGATTTAATGCTCACTATGATTTCGCGAAACGCTATTATGCAGATTTCACATTATCTGTACCGCACTCTTCAAAATTGCCTGAAAGCACATGGAATGGTTTCTCACCGTCAGTAACTTTGGGTTGGAATCTTGCGAATGAATCTTTTATGGAGGGAAGTATATTTGATGAATTAATGCTCAGTGCAAGTGCAAGCCAGTTGTGTACAGACACCGATATTAAAGAACCGACAGGGAACAATCCTGCAGAGTATTATTTGTATGTCGCGAAGTATGATAATGGTGGAGGTTGGAACTGGTCTGGTAATGAAAGTCTGACATCTATGGTATCGAAACGTGGAGGTAATAGCAAACTTGATTTTATCAGGCGCAAAGAAATCTCGGCTAATTTATACGTATCAATGTTTGAGCATGCATTAACGATAGACGCATCTGTATTCAAGAATACAATGTCGGGACGAATAATTACAACAGATGTAACAATGCCAAGTTATTTTAAGGCTACTAATCCTCAATCCACTTTCGTTTCTTTTGTTAATTACAACAATGACGATCGCATGGGATTTGATTTCTCGCTTAATTATAATAAGTCCGTTGGTTCTGTAGACTTAAGTCTTGGTCTTAATGGCATGTATTACACCACTAAAGCATCAAAACGTGATGATTCGCAATACAATGAAGAATATCAAAAACGTGAAGGTAAATATCTTGATGGTTTGTGGGGATATGAAAACCTGGGATTCTTTAAAGACCAGGCTGATATTGATCAATCTCCAGAACAGACAAGTTTTGGACAGGAGATTAAGCCAGGAGATATAAAGTATAAAGATCAGAACGGAGATGGAAAGATTGATAAACTCGATCAGGTAGAATTAGGCCGTAAGGGCGAATATGGCGCACCACTGTCGTTAGGTTTAAATTTTACAGCCAAATACAAAGATTTTACTCTTTTCATCCTCGGTATTGGTGACTATGGCAAGACGGCATTAGTAGATACTACATATTGGTGGATAAAAGGTGATGATAAATATTCTGCTGTTGTGCGTGATAGTTGGACAGCAGAAAATGCTTCGTCTGCGACTTATCCGCGCCTTACTACTACTAATGGTGCAAATAACTTTGTGGCATCAGATTTTTGGACTTATAAGAAAAATAACTTCAAGCTTGCAAAGATTCAATTGACTTATAATTTACCAACTGAGTTGTTTGAGAATAACAAGGTGATAAGTAAATTGCAAGTGTATGTCAGTGGAAGTAATTTACTGACAATATCCAAAGAGCGTAAGGAACTGGAGCGAAAAATAAATGAAGCCCCCGATGCTAGATTCTACAATTTGGGTGTTAAACTAACCTTCTAACAATTAAGAATCATGAAAAATAAAAGGTTTAATATAGCTATATTATTGGTTGCAGGAGTTTTTGTCTCATGCGATGATGTATGGGAACCGGCAATAGAGAATAACCGTGACATTGACGTCATTACTAAAGAACCTGAATCAGCTCAGGCAATAATAGGTAATGCCTATATAATGTTGTGGGGATCATACCCTAATACTAACGACGTGTATAGCGATTTGGCTACAGATGATGCCGTATCGAATGATTACAGTAATAAATATCAGAATATGGCCACAGGCTGGTCAAGTTTGAACAATCCATTGTCTATATGGGATAACAACTATCATGCATTGCAGTATATCAACTTGCTTCTTGAAAAATGTGATGAGGTTGCATGGTCAGATCCTGAAGTTCTTCGTGTAATGTATAATGACCACTTTAAAGGCGAGGCTTATGCTTTGCGTGCTTTGTATCATTTCTATCTGTTACAGTATCATGCTGGCATGGTAGATGGTGAAATGATGGGTATTCCATTGCATTTAAGATCAGAAGATGGCGCTTCAGACTTTAATTATCCTCGCAATACATTTAAAGAGTGTATTGATCAGATAATGAGCGATATAAATGAGGCCATGAAATATTTGCCTGATGAACTTGGCGATGTATCGAAGGATGGTGTGCCCGATAAATATTTGACTTATGGTGAATCAAAAGACTTGCAGGGATATTATAATCGTGCTTTTGGTGAAAAGCAGAAAGGTAAAATAGATGGTCATATTATAAAGGCCATACAAGCTCAAGTCGCTTTTTATGCCGCAAGTCCAGCTTTTAAAGATTATTCGGGAATATCCGAAAAAGAGGCTGCAGATTATTTATCAAATTATCTTGCTCGCATAAACGGAATTGCAGGTATGGATCCGGATGGTTATAAATGGTCGACAGACAAGAATATGATTGACAATTTGCAGTCTAACGAGAATCCTAAAGAGGTTTTGTGGCGCGCAGGAACAGAGACCTCAACTAGTACTGCAGAGGAAAATTATTTCCCCGCATCGCTTTATGGCAAAGGGAAGATAAATCCAACACAAAATCTCGTCGATGCGTTCCCTATGGCTAATGGATATCCGATTGATAATCCAGCATCTGGCTACGATAGCCAGGCACCATATGTCGGTCGTGACAAGCGCTTTTATGAGTATATCATTTATAATGGATGTGTCCCAACTTTGGCAAGTTCTGAAAAAATCGATGTGTCGGTTAATTCCAAGACAGACGATCGTATAGGAACAGAAAAGGGCACACGTACAGGTTACTATCTGAGAAAGTTTACTCGTGACGATATCAACCTTGATCCTACAGTCGGGTCTAAGCATAAACATTATACTACCCGTATCCGTTATACCGAGTTATTCCTAGATTATGCCGAGATGGCCAATGAGGCTTTCGGCCCAACAGGAAATGGTGCCAACGGATACTCTGCTTATGATGTTATTAAAGCTTTACGTCAACGTGCAGGCATAATCTCAGACAACTATTTGGAGTCTATAAAAGACAATAAGGACGAGATGCGCAAACTTATACGTAACGAACGCCGCATTGAACTTTGTTTCGAGGGCAAACGTTTTTGGGATTTGCGCAGATGGAAAGTCGACCTTGATAAATTGAATGAACCAGCTAAGGGAATGCGCATAACTGTTGATATGGGTAAAACAACATATGAGGTGATTGATGTTGCAGAGCGTAATTTCAAAGAGTATATGTATTATGCTCCTATACCATATTATGAAGTTCTTAAATTTAGTGCATTGCAACAGAATACCGGTTGGTAGTACATTATGAGTTGTGTTATACTGAAAATGAACAGTATGAAGGAAACTCAAAATTTGATAAAACATTAAAATAATATGAATATGAAAATACAAAGTCGTTTAATAGCACTGTTTGCTATATCAGTTACGATGTTCGTCTCTTGTAAAAATGGAGACGTTGATTTCCCAGATTACGATGGTGGTATAACGGTTTATTTCCCATATCAGTATCCTGTTCGCACGTTGGTGATGGGAACTGACGAATATGATACATCTGTAGACAAGGAACATTGTTGTGTTATACAGTCAACTATGGGAGGAACCTATGAAGGACGCGACATTACAGTTGATGTTGATGTTGACGAAACGTTATGTGATGGCTTGTCTTTTTCTGATGGATCGCCTGTTAAGCCAATGCCCGAAAACTACTATGAGTTTGTAGACGGCCCAAAGCTCAAGTATGATGGTACACGTCATGGTAAAATGAAGGTACACTTTACAGATGCTTTTTTTGCTGATCCCGCATCCGCAACAACCACATACGTTATACCTCTTGTAATGACTAGCCAGACAGGTGCTGATCAGATTCTCGTCGGTGAATATGATAAGGAGGCGTTCAGTACGGCTCCCGCTCGTACGAGTGATGATTGGACTGTACGCCCAATGGATTATGTCTTGTATTGCGTTACATACAAGAGTAAATATGACGCATTTTGGTCCCGGAGTGGGGAGTTAACTGTCGGAAACAATACAGTTGTGCATCCTAATCCTGATGATTTCGCTTCTAAGACGGATTTTTATGACCCGGTTGTTAATGGCGAGGATTGCCAAACTAAAACTATAGCTCTTAACAAGGTATCATATGTGGTGTCATACAATGTTAATGGATTTAGTGTTAATAATTGTGAATTGGTACTTACATTCGATGACAATGATAATTGCACGATAGAGTCTAATACTTCGGGTGTGACTGTCACTGGTAACGGGAAATACACCAAAGACGGCGCTGTTAAAGCTTGGGGAAATAAGGATCGGGATATTATCAATCTTGAATATGTAATTGTAAAGGGGGACCAACAGTTGAAAGTGAAAGATCAACTTGTGTGGAAACGCAGTGGAGTAAGTGTTGAGGAATTTATGTCAAATGAATAAAATAGAAAGTCATGAATCGTATTAATTTAATGATAGCATTATCGGCATCAGCATTGTTATTAGTTTCATGTGCCGAAGATTTCAAATCAGACTACACTGTTGACGCACCGGAATCAATAGTTTTGTATGAATACCTTAACGACTATTCAGCATTAAAGGATTATGTCGACCGTAACGCTAATCCTAATTTTAAATTGGGTGGTGCTGTCAATGTTAATGATTTTAATAAAGGTGGTGTCACAACAGTAGTGTTTTCCAGCAATTTTGATGAGGTTACGGCTAATAAGGAGATGCAGCATGCCTCTGTAGTTGACGATGCCGGACTTATGAAGTTTGTAACAGTGGCGAACTTTGTTGAAACCGCTCGTAATGCCGGTTTGGAAGTGTTCGGAAACTCACTGCTCGGAAATGCCCAGCAGAATGTTACCTATCTTAACACATTACTTGAGGATAAACCCGATCCGAATTATGTACCTACGTATGTCGACAAACTAGTTACAGAAAATAACCCCTGTATAGTTGTTCATGCTGGCAACAAGGTTACTAATCCATGGGATACTCAATTTTGGGTGGAATTTGAGACACCGTTGGTGGAGGGTGATGAGTTTGAGTTCTCAATGCGTTGTCGTGCCGATTCAGCTACAAATGCTATAGGAACACAGATACACAAAGCGCCAAGTGATTATCTGTACTTTATGGCCGTAGGTAATGTTGAATTTACAACAAAATGGAAAAAGTATACTAATACAGGTACTGTAAGTTCGAGTATGGCAGGTGGGCATTCAATTGCTTTTAACTTGAATGATTATGTGTCAGCAAATAATTATTACTTTGATGATATTAGCTTTAAGGTTAACGGTGTTGAACGCGTCAAAAATGGAGATTGTAGCGGTACGGATGTGTCTTCATTCTACACCAAAGAAAAAGAAAATGAAGGTGGTGACGCAGAACCACGCCCATCAACCATAGAAAAAACCATTTCTTATATGGCTAAGGTGATTGCACCAATTGAGGTGAAACATGATGAGGATAATCCTTGTATTATTGTTCATTCGGGGGACAAAGTTGAGAATGCATGGGATACACAGTTTTGGATTGATTTTGGCACACCTCTTACAGAGGGAGATGAATATGAATTCTCGATGCGCTGTCGAGCCGATTCGGCAACGGGAGGAATCGCTACCCAGATACATAAAAATGCTGGTGACTATTTGCATTGGATGGCTGTAGGTAATGTTTCTTTCTCTACTGCGTGGAAAAAGTATACTTATACTGGTACTGTTGATGCCAATATGGCTGGGGGACATTCAATCGCATTTAACTTGAACGATTATGTCAATGCTAATAATTACTATTTCGATGATATGAGTTTTGTCTTGAATGGGAAAGAACTTGTTAAGAATGGCGATTGTAGCGGAAGTGATGTATCGTGTTTCTGGACAAAAGAAAAAGAAAAAGCTGGTGGCGATACAGATCCACGCGCTTCCGTCATTGTACAGAAGTATTCTTATACTACTATAAAAGATAGTCCGGGTATTCCATTAACGGAGGAAGAAAAGGCTGATGTCACAAATAAAGCACTTAATAAGTGGATCAGCGGATCTATGAAAAACACAGACGGTTATATTACTTCTTGGAATGTTGTAGACAATTTGTTAGCTACTACAGGAGATGAAGGAGGAATACTCCCATTAAAACATGCGGAGACTACAGGTGATCTTGAAAATAACTTCTATTGGCAGGATTATATCGGAGATGTAAATGTTGTACGCAATGCAGTGTCGTATGCCCGTCATTCATTTCAAGGTGACGCTTCTTCGCTGAAGCTATTTGTGAACAATGATGCCACAACAGAAATGGCGGCAAAAAGCATTGTAAGTTGGATTGGGAAATGGGAGAACGATACTACTAAGATAGATGGTATCAGTGCAGAGATGCATGTATACTTCAGTGCTGATGGGAATACTCAGGCAGCTACCGTAGATGAACTGACAAAATCATTGGCAGTGTTAGGCAATTCTGGTAAACTAGTAAGAATATCAGCTCTTGATATTGGGTATAAAGATGCCGATGGCAATGTATGTACTGCACTTACAGAAGATCAACATAAGCAAATGAGTCAGTTCTATAACGAGATTATTAAGTTATATTTCGAAAGTATACCAGCAGAACTTTGCGCAGGTATTACTCAATGGACTGCAACTGACCTTACAGAGCCTAAAGGCTTATGGGATTCTAACTACAAGCGTAAGCATACATATGCTGGTTTCGCAGACGGTTTGTCAGGAAAGTAGCGATTAACTGATAATCAATCAACTATTAGCGTCCGCTAAACTCTCTTCTGTTTAGCGGACGCTAATAAGTTGGTCTATAGTCAAATTTCAGGATGGAATATAAGCCTATTATTTTGACTTTCACTAATAGATACAATACATTTGCATGCAGCCTGAAGCATAGATAAGCTCTGCTGGGTAGCAACTTCATGAGGAATAAAGCCGCAAGATGCAGAATTAAACAATATACGTTGTTATGACAAAAAAGGTCTTGAGTGAATATCAAGGCCTTTTTTGTTTAATTTGTACCAATAATAGAAATTTGCCGGCAGGCATGTATATGGCAGCGAAGTTTGAATAATTTTTTATTAAAATGTTAGCCTTTGTCAAGGCTAAACCAAAATAGTTATATTTGAGGGGGGGGGAATAGTATTTGTTAAAACAAGAATAGCGACTATTATAATACTAATAATCAAATATTTATAAGATGAGAAAGTATGGGCTATGGAAATTGACGGTTATGATGCTACCATTGTTGTTGTCATTCAGTGTTTTTGCCCAGGGACACAAAATTTCGGGTAAAATATTGGATGAGACGCAAATGCCGGTTCCGGGTGTCAACGTTGTGATTAAAGGCACAACGGCAGGAACGGTTACCGCAGGTGATGGAACATTCAGTATGCAGGCCAATGATAACGATGTGCTGGTTGTAACTTATATTGGATACACCACACAAGAGATTACAGTTAAAGGCGCCGGACCTTACAACATTGATTTGCAGCCCGATGTGGTTGGCTTGGACGAGGTTGTTGTGGTTGGCTATGGTCAGCAGAAAAAAGCTTCGGTTGTGGGTGCTATCACTCAAACGTCAGGAGCAACTCTGCAGCGTGCCGCAGGTGTTAGTAATATCGGAGCGGCATTGACAGGAAACCTGCCAGGTGTTATTACAGAGCAAGGCACAGGTCAGCCGGGTGAGGATGACGCAAAAATTGTTATCCGAGGCACAAGCTCTTGGAATGGCAGCGATCCGCTAGTGCTGGTCGATGGTATTGAGCGTTCGATGAAAAGCGTTGATATTTCATCGGTAGAGTCTATTTCTGTTTTGAAAGACGCATCGGCAACGGCAATTTACGGTGTGCGTGGCGCCAATGGCGTTATTCTTATCACCACCAAGCGCGGTGAGGAAGGCAAAGCCCGCATTGACGTTGGTTTCACCACAACAGTAAAACGCGTATCGAAGCTGCCAAACAAACTCGATTCATACGATGCGCTTGTTACGCGCAATAAAACAATTGAAATGGAGTTGGCTGTCACACCCACAGAATCGTGGGAATACATCACACCGCAAAGCGAAATTGAAAAATACCGTGACCCGAATGGGGTGACTACAATAACTGAAAACGGTGAGGAGAAAGAGACTTTGAATAAAGAACGTTACCCGAATGTTGACTGGCAGGATGAATTGTTTAAAGACCAGGCAATTTCTTATAACGGCAATTTAAGTATAAGCGGTGGTTCGAATTTTGTGAAATACTACGCATCAGCCGACTATGTGAATGAGAGTGACCTTATGCGTGTTTTCGACAACGATCGAGGATATAAGACAGGCTATAGCTACCAACGTGTGAACGCACGCAGCAATCTCGACTTCTCGTTGACAAAAACAACCATGTTCCGTATCAATCTGTATGGATCGATTGGTATTAAGAAGGCACCGCGCGCATTTGCGGATGGTAGCGATTATGAGAAAGGCCGACGCTGGGCGGGAGCATACAGTATCGCTCCCGATGTATTCCTGCCAAAATATAATGATGGTGCATGGGGAAATTATCCGAATGTGTCAAATGTTTCAAACTCAGCACAAAACCTTGCAATCAGTGGTATGACAAAGACCACAACCAATACCATTACCACAGACTTCATTCTGGAGCAGAATCTTGATTTCCTTACAAAAGGCTTGAGTTTCCGTGGCAATGTGTCGCTCGACAATACATTTGAAGAAAAAAACCGAGGTGTCGCCGATGACTGGAATGAGGGCAGGAAAAAATGGATTGACCCTAAAACCGGACTCGTTTATACAAACCAGACAGTTGATGCCAGTACAGGCCTTGATTGGATGGAAGATAGAGATAGAAAATGGAGTCAGCAAGCCGGCAGTATGAACAACTGGGCCACATTCCGCAAGATGTATTATCAGTTGCAGTTGAACTGGGCGCGTGATTTCGATTTGCACAAAATTACGGCAATGGCTTTGTTTTCGCGCAATCAGGAGGCGAGAGGCACACAAATCCCTTCGTATCGAGAGGATTGGGCGGCACGTGTCACCTATGGTTGGAACAACCGATACAATGTTGAGCTTAATGGTTCATACAACGGCTCGGAAAAATTTGCTGAAGATAACCGTTTCGCAATGTTTGGCTCAGGTGCATTGGGATGGACAATTTCAGAGGAGAGTTTCTTCTCGTTCTTTAAAGACAACCACTATATAGATATGCTGAAGGTTCGTGCATCGCTCGGTGTAACAGGTAGCGATAATTCCGATGCATTCCTGTATATGGACGAATGGAGTGTTGGAGGAGTATCAAGAATGGAGCTTTCCGGAGCTTCGACAAATCCATTCCAGTGGTATCGTATGAGCAAACTCGGCAACAAGGATGTGCATTGGGAGTCGGTTCGTAAGTTCAACTTTGGCATCGACTATTCTTTGTTCGAGGGCTTGTTTGCGGGCAGTGTGGAGATTTTTCGCGACAAACGCTACGATATATTGGTCAATGGTTCTGATCGTGCGACACCGTCGTATTTCGGCATGGATGTGCCTGTGTCAAACTTGGGCGAGGTTAAAGCTCGCGGTTACGAGGTGGAGCTTCGCATCAACAAGCAATTTAACCGCAACACCCGTGCTTGGGCCAATTTCAGTATGACACATAATGAGAATAAAATCATCTCGCGTGACGATCCGCAACTTATGCCTAACTATCAGAAGTCAGAGGGGTATGCAATTGGTCAGACTCGTTCGTTTATTGATGCAGGATTCATCAACAACATTGATGAGCTTTATGGCAGTCCGGCTTTCGCAACCGACGATCAATTCCGTATGCCTGGTAGCTACTATATTATTGATTTCAATGGCGACCGTGTGATTGACAGCAAGGACAGTGCTCCATATCAATATACATCAACTCCTGAAAACACCTACAATGCTATAGTCGGATTTGAATGGAAAGGATTAAGCGGCTTTGTTCAATTCTATGGTGTAACCAATGTTACACGTGATGTGACGCTTAGGAGTTTCGAAAACAGACTTAACACTGTTTATGATTTTGGTTCGACATGGACAAAAGATAATCCTGATGCCGAATACACAATATACCATTGGGCAACAGCATCATCTGGCATGGAAGGCTATGGCACCCAATATCAGTTCGATGGTTCTTATATTCGTCTGAAAAACGTTGAGCTTGCCTATTCTTGGAATGACGGCTGGATTAGAAAGATTGGACTCAACTACCTTAAACTCTTTGTCAATGGCAACAATCTTTGGTTGTGGACCCGGATGCCCGATGACCGTGAGGCCAATCTGGGCGGAGGCGGTTGGCTGGGGGCATATCCAACGGTTAAACGTTTCAATTTTGGTCTTAAACTCACACTATAATACTTACAACGATGAAAAAAATATATAATTCATTCATTTTTATGGGTTTGCTTGGGATGGTGCTCTGTGCCAATTTAACATCGTGCAAAGACTATCTCGATAGAGAGCCGGGTACAAGCGTGTCGGCAGATGACGCTTTCAAGGATTTCAGAAACTTTCAGGGTTTTATAGAGGAGATATATAATTGCATCCCCGACAAGGAAAAATGCAACTGGTGTCCGTCGTGGAACTGGGGCGATGATGAAATATTCAACCCTGAAGCAGATAACCGCATGACTCATCAGGTTGACTTGGGTAACTTTCGGGCGTGGAGTACTACGGGCAACTGGCTGTATCGCGAAGGCAGTGACCCCTCTTATCCCGGTGTCTATATGGATGGAGGCAAAACCCATACACTGTGGCCGCATTCGTGGTACTGTATCCGCAAATGCAATGTGGCTATCGAAAATATCGATAAAATGGTGGGAACTGAAGAAGAACGAGACCTCATTCTTGGTCAGGCATACTTTTTCCGCGCATGGTGGCATTTCGAGCTGATGGAGTATTTCGGTGGTCTGCCATACATCAATAAGGCGCTTGACCCATGGAATATCGAGAAATTGGCACGTCTGTCGTTTCAGGATTGTGCTGACAGTTGTGCGCGGGATTTTCGCAGGGCAGCCGACCTGCTTCCTATAAATTGGGACAATACAACAGCAGGCACAGCATACGGAACAGGTGGTAAAAACGAGTTGCGCATAAACAAAATAACCGCACTTGGGTATCTTGGCAAATGCCTGCTTTGGGCGGGCAGTCCGCTTATGAAAAACGGGGCGCAGACCGGCGGTGCCAAAACATACGACTACGATGAGGACTACTGCCTGCGTGCGGCTGCGGCGTTCGGCGAATTGTTAAGCATGGTTGAAGCTGGCGAAACACAATATGCGCTTGTTGAGTTTAATTATAGCAATATTTATGACCACGAAAAGGCAAAAGGAGCAAAGAATTGCTATTCCGATTTGTTCTACACACTCAAGGATAATTGGAAACAACCGGGTTCAACCGAAGCCATTATGCGTGGCCCGTCGGGAGGTGTCGATCAATACGGCCCAAATGCGAACAACAGCAACTGGAACACGTCGAAAGTGTTCGGACCTAAAGTGGGAGGTGTTGTTGATCACGATAATATTATTCATCAGCCGACAGGCAACCTTGTCGAGATGTACGGAATGGAAAACGGCCTGCCAATTGACGACCCTGAGTCTGGTTTTGACCCGACACATCCGTTCAAAAACCGTGATCCGCGTTTTTATCACGATATTGTGTTTGACGGATTCAAATATTTTGTTAAAAAAGCTGACGCGGAAAGGGAACCGTATGTTTATTGTGAGTTGTTTACAGGTGGCAATATGCGTCCGGTGGCAAATGGCAGTCAGACAGGTTATTTCATTCAAAAACTGGTTCCGCACACTTGCAACGTGGTTGATAAAAAGGAATCATATGAGTGGGAAGGCCAGTTGCATACAAATTTGTCATATATGCGTTTGGCCGACATCTATCTGATGTACGCTGAGGCGTGTGCTGCTGTTGGTGGAGCAAGTTACAAGATATCGATTTTTGATAAAACTGCAGAAGATGCCATAAACACCATTCGCGACCGATGCGGTGCCGGGCATGTGGCTGCAAAATATGTTGCTGACAGGAACAAATTCATTGATGAAGTACGCCGCGAACGTGCTGTTGAACTATCGTTTGAGGGTTTCCGCTTCAACGATTTACAACGCTGGCTGCTCCTGACTGAGTACCCATACAATACAAAGTATGCAACTGAATTCACACGTGTATATCCGCAAAGCTGGTACGAAGACGAGAACAACGATCCGCGTGACGCTGAGGTTGCCGGTTACACACGAAGAGAGATTCTTACTCGCAAATTTGGGACACAGCACTATTGGTTCCCATTCCTTGACAATGATGTATATATCTATGCAGAATTCGCTCAAAACCCCGGATGGTAACAAATTAAGTCAATGTAGAATATTAAATATAAGAAAATGAAATATATACATAATAAAATATTGATATGTGCCACTTTGATATCATTGCCTTGCGGGCTGTTTGCGCAAGCAGGTGCTGATACAGTAGCTATGTCCGATGATTCGGTTTACATGGTGAATACCGCATTCAGGAAAGTGGCACAAGACGATTTGTTGACTGGCGTTTCGGTGGTTAATATTGATGAAATGCTGAACAGCAACTATACAACATATAGTTTGACAAATATGGTTTCGCTTGCAAACGGTTGGAACGGATCGAAAATATGGGGTATGGACGATTATCTGGTTCTTGTTGATGGAATGCCGCGAGGGGCTAATAATGTCATGCCGTCGGAAATTGCGCAGATTTCATTCCTTAAGGGCGCAAATGCCGTTGCACTCTATGGCAGCCGTGCCGCTAAAGGAGTTTTGCTTATCACGACAAAACGTGGTTGCTTGAGCGAAAATTTGAAAATTGACGGACGCGTTAGTGTTGGTTTTAATGTGGCTAAAAAACTTCCTGAATATCTTGGGGCGGCTGAGTATATGGACTACTACAACCAGGCCAGCAAAAACGACAACGGAGGCGTGGACAAACCTGCATTCAGCGATGAGGAGATATTAACTTATTATTTGGTAAACAAAACGAGTGATAGTGAATTAAAGTATCGCTATCCTGATATCGATTTCTATTCATCGGATTACATTAAGAAGGTATATAGCGTGGAGGACGCTGTGTTGGAATTTTCAGGTGGCAACAAAAGCGCTCGCTATTATGTCAATATCAATGCCTACACTTTCGGCGATTACCTGAAGGTAGGTGAAACCAAGCATGACCGCACGAACCGTTTAAGCGTGCGAGGCAATGTGGATATGGATCTAAACAAATACATCAGCGCCTATATTGACGCAAACGCCACATTCTATGATGTTAACGGACGTAAAGGTGATTACTGGGCGGATGCATCGACCATTCGTCCTAATATTCAGCCCAATCTGAAAACTAACTCCGCCTTGCTGGTGAGTGTTGATATGGTGTCCGATTCCACATCAAAAGCTCTGCTTAGCACATCCAACAATATTTATAACGGCAAATTCCTGGCTGCGGCAAACAAGGCAGGTGCAAACAATGTGTTTGCCCAGATATATGCCGGAGGTAAAACGAAATGGACAAGCCGTCAGTTTCAGTTCGATGCCGGTATGCGTTTTGATTTGGGCAAATTGCTTGATGGTTTGGCATTCAAAGCGTCGTTGGGAATGGATTTCCAGACTGAATACACGCAGGAGTTCAACCCAGAATACGCTGTATTTATACCTACTTGGGATTCTGAAACCGAGAAAATTACCAAACTGACAAAGGAAGGTACTGAACTAAACAACGGACAGCAATCTATTTCAAATAGTACAGACAACCGTACGCTGGCAGGAAATGCGGCATTTGAATACAACCGCCAATTTGGTAGCCACAGTATCTCGGCAATGGTGCTGGGCAACTGTTTCCAACAATTCCGCTCAGGTAGCTATCATGCCATAGCCAACGCAAACCTTGGTTTTGATCTTAGTTACAATTTCGACCGGCGTTATTATGCACAATTCAGTGCTGCTGAGCCGTATTCCGCAAATCTCGCCGAA
Source organism: Salinivirgaceae bacterium (assembly GCA_017527435.1). Taxonomy (GTDB): domain Bacteria; phylum Bacteroidota; class Bacteroidia; order Bacteroidales; family SZUA-534; genus RUG13583. The sequence continues at coordinate 173,328 of JAFXQB010000001.1, read as the reverse complement.
GGCCACCGCGCTGCATTCTCACCGACAGGCACAATAGGATGGCGCATCAGCAACGAGTCGTTTATGGAGAATGTTTCGTTTATCGATAATTTGCTGATCTCGGCATCGGCAGGCATTTTGAATGAGGATGCCGACATAGAGGATTATTATATGTATAATGGCAGTTGGGATAATACAAACGGCTGGTCTTTCACTTGGAACGATGGATCACATGCAAAATCATTAATTCCAAATCGAGGAGAGAATGAAAAACTTGAGATGATTAAACGTAAAGAGCTGGCAGCTACTATTAAAGCATCAATGTTTGACAAACTCGTCAATCTTGAGTTTACATACTTTACCAATAAAATGTCGGGGTACATTATTGATGATAAGAGCGATTGGCCAAAACATATGGGTGGTTTCTTGCCATACCTGAATAACAATGAGATTAAGCGCACAGGATTCGATTTTGCTGTTAATCTCAATAAAAAGATCAACGATTTTGATGTGACATTTGGTGTTGTGGGTACATATTACAATACCGAACGCACAGTTTACGAAGAAACTCAAACTGAAGACTACCAGCGTCGGGAAGGAAGACCTGTTGACGCTGTTTGGGGACTTGAGTGCCTGGGCATGTTCCAAAGCCAGGAAGAGATAGATAATTCGCCCCGGCAAACTTTTGACCAAGTAGTGCGTCCGGGCGACCTTAAGTACAAAGATCAGAACGGTGATGGCAAAATCACGGACCTTGACAATGTGTATCTTGGCAAATGGGGTGAATTTGGTTCTCCTTTGACACTGGGTTTAAACTTGGTTGTCAAATACAAGAACTTCACATTGCATGCTTTGGGTTCGGCGCGGAGCGGATCGTATGGAGCCAAGAACAGTTCGTATTATTGGATTAACAAAGACTCAAAATACTCAATTGTTGCGCGTGATACATGGACACCGGAGAATCCCAATGCCAAATATCCTGCTCTTACAACAACTGCAGGCAGCAATAACTATCGCATTTCCGATTTCTGGCTGTATAAGAACAACTCATTCACTTTTGACAAAATTCAAATCAGCTATGAAGTTCCAAGTGAAGTGTTTGGCGATTTGTTTATCAAAGGCTTGACAGCTTATGTGAGTGGTTCCGATCTTCTAACCATTGCGAAAGAGAGAAAACACATGGAAATGAGTGTGGGTAGCGCACCACAATCGCGGTTCTTCAACATTGGTGTAAAAGCTAATTTCTAAACACTAAAAAATCAAATTGGTTATGAAAATGAAAAATCTTATAAAACTAACATCGCTGCTGATTGTCTTTGCAGCATGCGATGATGTGTTTGAACCACAGATAGAAAATAACAGAGACCTTGATGCCTTGTTGGAGGTGAACAGCAATGCTATGGGATTGATGATTGCGGGATATAGTCGCTTACCTTACATCAACGGCACAGAATACGATATTGCAACTGATGATGCCTTGACCAACGACGAGGGAAGCTATTATCGTAAGGCTGCTATTGGAGGCTGGACATCGTATATGGATCCGTTTGGCAGATACGCTTATGACCGTCAGACACTTCAGTACCTTAACATTTTCTTTGAGAAGGCCGCAGGTCAGACAGTTTGGTCTACCACTACGGTTGATAACCAATTGCTTGATGATCGTTTCACGGGCGAGGCATATGCTTTGCGCGCCATTCATCTTTTTGATATGCTGCGCCGACATGCCGGTCCTGCAAATGGCACTACGCTGGGAGTGCCAAACCTGACTCACTCTGAAACAGCCGGTGATAACTTTAATGTGTCACGTGCCAGTTTTCAAGAGTGTATTGATCAGATATACAGTGATTTTGAGGAGGCCAAGAAACGTTTGGTGCTGGATAACGATGATATAAAAAATAGTGAGATTCCACAAAGATTCAAGGATTTAGGTGTTACTAGCGCCACCACTTACAACCGTGTTTATGGCAGTAGTATGCGTGGTAGATTATCGAATCGTATTATAGAAGCCATTGAGGCGCAGGTTGCATTGTTTGCAGCAAGTCCTGCTTATAATGGAGCTTCGGATAAAGATTGGAATTTTGCTGCAGAAAAAGCAGCAGTTGTGCTCGACCGCATTGGTGGTGTGGCAGGTTTGGACCCGCACGGTAACACCTGGTACGCCAATGCCGATGAAATTGATAAAGATGTGGTGGGAGGTTACTGTCCCAAAGAGATTCTATGGCGTGGCGATCGCGGCAACGATGACAACAATTTGGAGATATCATATTACCCGCCATCGCTGAATGGAAACGGTTCTGTCAATCCAAGTCAGAACCTTGTTGACGCTTTCCCAATGAAAAATGGTTATCCTATCACCGATGATGCAAGCGGGTATAATCCTTCGAATCCATACCAAGACCGTGATCCGCGTCTGGGTTTGTACATTGTTTACGACGGCGCAGGCTTCGGGCCAGTTGATGGTCAAACCAAACAGAAAAGCATTATATCCACGGCTGAGGATGCAATAACCGAGGATGGATTGAACAAGTCCGTGAAATCAACTAAGACGGGCTATTATCTGCGCAAACATGTGCGGGAGGAAACAAGCTTGAGCACGGGAGCGGAAACAAAGCAATTCCACTATATGGCTCGCATTCGGTATACGGAGATTTTCCTTGATTATGCCGAGGCTGCAAACGAAGCTTGGGGGCCTGACAAAGATAACGGGCACGGCTACAGTGCATATACAGTTATCAAGGCCATTCGTCAGCGTGGTGGTATAGAGAACGATGAGTATCTTGAGTCGATTAAGACAGACAAAAACAAAATGCGTGAACTCATTCGCAACGAGCGCCGCATTGAACTTTGCTTTGAGAACCACCGATTCTGGGATTTGCGCCGCTGGAAAGCCAATCTTACCGAGCCGGTAAAGGGAGTCAGGATTACAGGTAGCGGTAGCACCAAAAAATACGAATACTTTGAAGTCGAAAAACGCGATTACAAAGATTATATGTATTGCTGCCCGATTCCGGAAGAAGAGATTTTAAAATGGTCTGCTCTTATTCAAAACGATGGTTGGTCTAATTAATTTGAAATGGTTTAAATAATATAAAAAGATGAAAATAAATAAATTAATATCGGTTTTCTCTTTAGGATATTTGGCGTTAACCTTCGTCGCTTGTAAAAATGCCGATAAGTCTTTCCCTGATTACGATGGTGGAACGACAGCATATTTCGCCTATCAGTATCCTATCCGCACACTTATACTCGGCGATGTTGAAACATATGACAACACCAGTGATAACGAATGGCGTTTCACCATATACGGAACATGCGGAGGATCTTATTCCGGACTGAATGCCAAAATCGATGTCAATATCGACGAGTCGCTTACCGACGGTCTTTATTTTGAGGATGGTACAAAGGTTAAACCAATGCCGAAGGATTATTATACAGTTAGCGGAGAAGAGCTTGACTATGCAGGTGGTTTTCGTGGAGGCATAGAAATTAAACTCAACGACAAGTTTTTTGATGATCCTTTGTCTGTTTCTAATAATTATGTTATCCCCGTTATTATGGGCGAGAATTTTTCCGGGGTTGATCGTGTAGTTCGCGGAACACCTGCAACCAAAGGGTCTTCTCCATCGCGCCATGATCTTGAGAAATGGGATGTTACCCCGGGCGATTATACAGTATTTTGTGTAAACTACATCAATGAATACACTGCAACATATCTGCGCCGTGGTGTCGACAACTTTGACCAAATGCAATTTGAAAACACCGCGATTCCTGACGAGGATACTTATATTGTAGTTCGTGCCGGAGAGAGGGTGTCGAACGTATGGGATTCACAATTTTGGGTGAATGTCGATGTTGATTTCACCCAAGGTGACGAGTGGGAGTTCAGTATGAAATATAAAGCCGATACCGCGGCAAAAGCGACAACACAATTGCATGCAAATCCCGGAGAATATGTTCATTATGAAGCTATCGGTGATATTAATTTTACTACAGAATGGCAAGTGTACACCGCGAAAGGTAAGTTTCCTAAAGAAGTGATTGACTCCAAGGGCGTAGTCGCACATTCAATAGCATTCAATTTGAGTGAATTCATTCCTGCCAACAATTACTATTTTGATTCAATCAGCTTCAAAATCGGTGGCGTGGAATATATCACAAACATCAATTGTAATAATGTTTCTTGTGAAAATTATTTCCAAAAGGAAAACGAAGGTGAAACATTCAAAAGTGTTTATGAATCGGAATCGACAATGGAATTGCTGCCTATTGGGTATGAGCGAGTTACTTTGGCTCGACATGGCCGGTTTATTGAAGAAGACGAAGTTGTTGGTACAAAGACAATTGCCAGAAATAAAGTGTTGTTGCCAATAGCTACAACTGAAATTAACGGAAAGAACAGTCCTTGTGAGCTTATACTTACATTTGATGCAAGTGGAAACTGCACCATTGAGTCGAACACCCAAGGTTGCACAGCATCAGGAACCGGCCGTTATTCAAAGGGTACAGCCATCAAGGCCTGGGGTGACAAGGATCGCGATGAATTATTCCTCGACTACACTCTTGACTTTGAAGATGCGGTGAATAACAAAACTGTTCACTATGCAACAAAAGACACTCTTGTTTGGCGCGACCGTGGCACTGTTGCCGGAGTTAGGACGTACAAACCTGTTTACAAAGAGGAGTAAAACTCTGATTCTATAACAAAAAAGGCTTTGGGCATCGCTCAAGGCCTTTTTTGTTTGTCGAAAAACGTACCTTTGCCAAAAACTTAACAAAATGGAAGTAAGCATAGAGCAATCGTGGAAAGAGCGTCTGCAAGGCGAGTTCGACAAGCCATATTTCAAGACGCTGACCGATTTTGTACGTGATGAGTACCGCACCCAAACTATTTATCCGCCAGGAAGATTGATTTTTAACGCTTTCAATCTTTGCCCGTTCGACGATGTGAAGGTCGTGATTATCGGTCAGGACCCTTATCACGGTCCAGGACAGGCTCACGGCTTGTGCTTCTCGGTGCAGGACGGGATTGATTATCCGCCTTCGTTGCGCAACATTTTCAAAGAGATACACGACGACATTGGTTCGCCAATACCCGCATCGGGCGATTTGACGCGGTGGGCTAAGCAGGGCGTTTTGCTGCTGAACGCTACGCTCACAGTGCGGGCGAATTTGGCAGGCTCGCACCAAAAGCGCGGTTGGGAAACGTTTACCGACGCCGTCATCAGCGCTATTGCCAGCGAGAAGAAGAACATTGTTTACATCTTGTGGGGCTCATACGCACAGCAGAAAGCCGCAATGGTCGACCGTAGCAACAATCTGGTGCTCGAATCGGTTCACCCGTCGCCGCTGTCGGCTTCGCGCGGATTCTTCGGCAACCACCATTTCAGCCGCACCAACCAGTATCTGACGGAGCACGGAAAAGAACCAATTGTCTGGTAATTCATTAATTGAATGATTGAATATCTAATGCCTGTTGCCTAATGCCTTCTAAAAAATCTGAATTCATTTCAATAAAAAAATACCGTCCGCGCATCGATGACGCGATTTTTCCAGAGCCGATAAATTGGGAGATTCGTGAGGGCGAGGTGTGGACCATTGTGGGTGATAACGCCAGCGGCAAGACGACGATGGCAAACATTCTGCGCGGTAAATTTTTCGCCGACGAGGGTGAGGTTGTCTACCATTTTCTTGAGGCGATGCGCACGTCGGAATATCAGACGCTTTGGCCCGACAAATTCATCAAGACAGTGAATTTCAAATCGGCTTATTCGGCCGACGATTTCAAGCAGATGTACTATCAGCAGCGGTTTCACAGTACCGAGGTTGAGGAGTGCCCGTTTTTGTCGGAGATGTTCAAGGCGGCGCAGATTGAGGAGCTTAACGGCAATCCGCTGTTCCGCTCGCTGAACATTCAATCGCTGCTCAACCGCCGCATTATTCACCTTTCGAGCGGTGAGATGCGCCGAATGATTATCGCGAAAGCGTTGTTGGAAAAGCCGCGAATGCTGATTTTTGATAACCCATTTAACGGCCTTGATATCAAAATGGTACCGCAAGTTGATGAGTTGCTGTCGGGATTGCCGCAGACGGGCGTGCAGATAATGTTCATCAGTCCAACGGCCGACCGCATTCCATCGTGCACGACGCATATTTTGCGGTTAAGTGGTTGCAAAATAACTTATTGCGGGCCTGCGTCGGAGTTTAAGTCACAACCCGAAACGCTGCCAGCGCCGCCAACCATCGATTGGAGCCGCATTCCGACCATCGAACCATCGGAAAGCGAAACGGTTGTTGAGATGCGCGACATCGAGATTTCTTACGGCAAACACATTGTGCAGCAGCATCTTAACTGGACAATAAAACGCGGCGAGAAATGGGCGCTGCAAGGGCTTAACGGCACGGGCAAATCGACGCTGCTGAGTTACATTTTTGCCGACAATCCGCAGGCCTACGCCAAGGATATTGCTCTGTTCGGACGCCAGCGCGGCACGGGCGAGAGCATCTGGGATATCAAAAAACGCATCGGGTTCACGTCATCCGAAATGCACCTTTATTACCGCGAACCGGTTGATTGTCTGAAGATTGTGGAGTCGGGCTTTTTCGACAGCATCGGACTTTACCGCACGTGCAGCCCCGAGCAGGAGCTGACGGCGCGTTACGTGATGCAGGTTGTCGGCATCAGCCATCTCGAAGGGAGGTCGTTTCTGAAGGTTTCATCGGCCGAGCAGCGGCTTGTGCTTTTTGCCCGCACGCTGGTGAAAAATCCTGAGGTTCTGATACTTGACGAGCCTTTTCACGGACTCGACAACCGAAATTTGCAGCGTTGCATAGGCATTGTCAACGATTTTTGCAGTCAGCCTGGCAAAACGCTTGTGTTTGTGACTCATAACTCGCACGAGCTGCCTGTGTGCATCAATCACACATTCGAATTGAAATATTTTGAAAACCAGCAATAATGGATTTTATAACAGATAGATACAAGGTTGTTTTGGCATCTAAATCGCCGCGTCGGCAGGCACTTTTGAAGGAGATTGTGCCCGATTTTTCGGTGCAGTTGTACGATACCGCCGAAACCTATCCGTCCACACTCAAAGGTGCGCAGATTGTGGAGCATCTGGCCAATCTGAAAGCATCGGCTTTCGATGGCGAACTGGCTGACAATCAGTTGCTCATCACGGCCGACACCATTGTCTGGATTGACGATATGGTGCTTGGCAAGCCGAAGGATAGGAGTGGGGCCATTGCTATGCTTCGGCAGCTCTCGGGGCGCAAGCACACGGTTTTCACGGGCGTCTGCCTGAAGACCAATCAGAAAAAAAGTGTGTTCAGCGTTGCCACCGATGTGTTTTTCCGCCCGCTCGACGATAGTGAGATTGAATACTATGTCGATAATTATCAGCCATTTGACAAGGCTGGTTCGTATGGCATTCAGGAGTGGATTGGCTACGTGGGCGTTGAGCGTATCGAGGGCTCGTACTTCAATGTGATGGGACTTCCCGTGCAGCGGCTCTATCAGGAGTTGAAAAAGTTTTAGATTGTAGGTTTTGAAGTTTTAAGTTCAGTCTGTCGGCGCGAAATATTCTCAAAAAATTCGCGTTTGTTAGATTTATGTAGTTATTTTGCCGCGTCTTGCGCTGGTGCGTGTTTAGCCGCCCGACGCTGGCGCATTTAATTGGATAATATCCGTTTTTGGAAATATGAAGATTCGCATTTTATTGTTGATTGGCGTTGTTGCTGCAATTTTCTGCACGTGCGACCCCGACGGCGACTCGCGCGTTGTGGGTGACGTCTTCACCGATAGCAGAGCAGTGTTGGGCTACGTCGATTCGTTCTCGCTGCAGTTGTCAACCATCAGGCTCGACAGTTTTGTTACGACTGGCAATAGCAATATTTTTATGGGTTATTACCAAGACGAGAAAGTTGGTAATGTGCTAGCCGAAACATATATGCCGATAATATTTTCAGCCAAAACCAACATTCCGGAAGATGCGGTTTACGATAGCCTTGTGGTTTGTTTTAAGCCCCGAGGCGGTTGGATAGGCGATACTTTACAACCGAAGGAAATTAAGATTTACGAGGTTTTGGAAGAGATAAAGCCACACTCTCGGGCGGAGCAGCAGCAAATGTTCAATCATCAGAAGCTTAAACGTAGTGACAGCGAGTTGGCAACCGTTACTATCGATCCTTTCCCGAAGAGAGGTTTGGTGTCGTGGGCGCGTATGTCTGATAGTTTGGGACAACTATGGTTCGACATGATTGTAAATAGCGATGATGCAATGGACAAAGAAGAGTATTTCGAGCAGTATTTTAATGGTATTTGCATTGTACCGCAAACAACAAACTGCACTTGGGGATTAGACTTCTTGACATTTAGCACGGCAATTCCAGAATCGAAAATGATTGATGATGCCACGCAGTTTGAGATCAGACTCTATTACCGCAAACCGGGCGATGACGAAGACGGCTCTTATATGACCTTTGTTGCCAAAGAAAACAATCCATACCGGTATGTATATTTTGAAAATGACCGATCAGGCACACCTTTCGACAGTCTTCAAATTGATGGTGGCAGGGTGTATTCGTCAGAGAGTGAGCATGTTTCCTATATACAGACAGGTAGTGGCTTGGCTTTGCGTATTGATTTCCCGACGTTATCAATTCTTAATTCGGCTTCTGAGTATATGAGTGTTGTGGATGCGAGGTTGTTAATCAAGCCGAAAGAATTCTCATATGATGAGACATACCAACTTCCGTCGACACTCTATTTGGCCGTGACGGATGAATCGAATGATCTTTTGGCAAACTTGACCGACTTGTCTGGACAGATTGTGCAGTCGCCCATTTACTATACATCTGATGACAAACAGCCGTATTATTTATTCTCTGCTATTAGATTCGTGCGGAGTTTCATAAAACAAAAAGCCGATAACAGCGAGTCATCTATGGCGCTTATTGTACTGCCGGCCGATTTGGAGAGCGCATCATCGTTCAAACGGCTTGTTGTTGACGATTACACACAGTATGCAGAAAATGTGCAATTACAAATTTATTATGTAACTTACTGATTATGTGCCGTTCGATAAAAATTGCAGTATTTTTGGTTTTGGCAACAATTGGTGAAGTTGCAGCACAAAACAATACCATATCGCCGTATTCAAAGTACGGTGTCGGATTGTATGAGCAGCCCGGATTCGGGCGCAATGTTTCGATGGGAGGAACTGGCATAGGATTGCGTTCGGCAAATAATGTGAATAATATCAACCCTGCCTCATATGCATCAATAGACTCAACAATGGTCCTTCTCGACATTGGCCTTCAGATGGCTTACGAACGTATCGAATCGCACTTGACATGGGGCGACAAACTAAACGGAAACATTTCGTACTTCTCTCTGACAATGGCACCGAATCAGAATTTCGGCATCTCGTTTGGTATCTCGCCATATACTAGTGTCGGCTATACAATCGAGTCGGCAGAATATGTGTCAGGAGGTGGCCAGAGTCGCTATATGTCGCAGGTTGAGGGAATTGGAGGGTTAACGCGGGTTTATGCTGGTTTTGGTGTCAATTTATTTAAAAACACATCGATAGGCATGAATGCATCGTTGTTGTTTGGTGCAAAAACCGAGCGGCAGTCAATCGCACTGTCTTCTGCTGACGAATTTTCGATTTATATCGAGAATTCTGATTATTACGTCGGAGGCAAACTTGATTTCGGGCTTCAGCAGAATTTTCAATTATCAAAAAACAAAAACCTCACTGTGGGCTTGATTGCCAGCACACCGGGTGTCTTGAAATGTGAACGCGAAGATTTGGCAACTAACACCTTCTATCGGATTGGTGCCACCGATACCATTTATTTTGAAGATAGTTATGGCGACAGGGTTATACATTTGCCAGCGACAGCGGGTTTAGGCTTGTCGTACAATTCTGGGCGTTTTACTCTTGCCGGTGATTTCAATTACAATCCATTGTCAAAATTTGATGTTACCAGTTTGCGATCAAAACTGAAGGACAGCAAGTCGCTGAGTCTCGGCGCAGAGTACATTCCGAAACGTTTGGGACGCAATTTTGATTTGGTTTTCCGAGCTGGTGCAGGTTATGAGTCGGGCACAACCAAAATCGACAGTTATGTGCTCAAATCGTATCGGACATCGGTGGGTGTGGGCTTCCGAATTCGTTCCATAAAATTCAATACCTACTGCATGTATAAGCAGCAGGGAACGGTCGAAAATCTGCTTGTGCGTCACCATGTGCTGCAGTTTGGCCTGAATCTGACCTATATCGACTACTGGTTCCAGAAACGCCGTTTCTACTAATGCTTGAGCTCAACTTCAGCGGATTGGCCAACGAAGCCGGTTGTGATGAAGCCGGGCGCGGATGCTTGGCCGGACCGGTTTTTGCGGCCGCAGTAATCTTGCCGCCCGATTTCAGCAACGATAAACTTAACGATTCGAAGCAACTGACCGAGAAACAGCGCTATCAGCTGCGCGATGTTATCATGCGCGAAGCTGCCGCTTACGCCGTTGCCAAGCTCGACGCCCCCCAGATCGACGAAATAAACATTCTGAACGCATCCATAAAATCGATGCATCTTGCTCTTGATCAACTCAAGGTGCGCCCCGAGTTCATCATTGTCGATGGCAACCGTTTCAAACCGTACGGCAACATTAAACACCAAACCATAGTGAAAGGCGATGGTAAATATCTGTCGATAGCGGCGGCCTCGGTGCTGGCCAAAACTTTTCGCGATGATTTTATGGTGCAGATTGATAAAGAGTTTCCGCAATATAATTGGGCCAAAAACAAGGGCTACCCAACGACTGACCATCGCACGGCTATTGCCAAATACGGCGCCACACCTTATCACCGCCGCTCGTTCCGCCTGCTCGATCAGCAGCTATCGTTCGATTTTGGAATTTGAGAAAATGACGGTTTCCCCAACTGGTTAAACTTGTTCAACAGAGCAGCGTTTCAACCTGTTCAACTTTTACTTGAAAATCAGAGTGGAGAAATTCTTGTCGTCGAGCATTTCGTTTGCTACTTCCAGAATGTCGCTGCTGGTGAAACGGTTGATTTTCTCGCAAATCTCGTTCAGCGGGTCGATGGTGTCGAAGAGTAGGCAGCTGCGGCCAAGGTTGAGCATCAGGCCCGAGTAGTTTTCGGTGCTGATGGCCAGCTGGCCAATCATCTGTTTCTTGGCGCGGTCGAGTTGCAGAGTGCCCATTCGTTCTTCGCGCAGGCGGCGCAGTTCGCGGCGGATGATGGTCAGGCAGCGGTCGGTTTTCTCGTAGTCGGTGCCAAAATAGATGCCGAATGTGCCGGTGTCGGTGTATGGTGTGTAGAACGACTCGATGTTGTAGGTGTAGCCATGCTTCTCGCGCAAAGCCAGATTCAGCCGGCAGTTCATTCCCGGGCCGCCCAATGTGTTGTTTATCAACTCAAAAGCCAGACGGTTTTGGTGATCGGTGGGGTAGGCGCGGCAACCGAAAATGCAGTGCGACTGGTGAGTGTCGAGCTCAACCTCAAGCAGATGCGGAGTGTACGGATTCACGGGTATCCGCTTGAAATCGCGTTTCTTTTCAGGTATGGGGCCAAAGTGGCGCTCGGCAAGTCGCACAATGGTTTTGAAATCGACAGGACCCACAGAGCAGATGGCAATCTGATCGGTGTTGTAGGTGCGGCCGATAAATCGCAGAATGTCAGTGTGGTTGTAGTTGGCAATCGACTCGGGCGTGCCCAGAATGTTGCGTCCGATGGTATGACCGCTGAAAATCAGGTCTTCAAAATCGTCGAAAATCAGGTCGCCCGGTGTGTCCTTGTACGAATTTATCTCATCCACAATCACTTCCTTTTCTTTCTCGCACTCATGGTCGGGGAAGGTTGAGTTGAAGATGATGTCGGCGAAAAGTTCCATTGCGCGGCCGTAGTATTCCTTCAAGAATGTGCCGTAGACGCAGGTTTCTTCTTTGGTGGTGTAGGCGTCAATCTCGCCGCCCACGTTCTCAAGGCAGCTTATCACATTGTAAGCCTTGCGTTTGCGCGTGCCTTTGAAAATCACGTGCTCAATCATATGGGCAATGCCGTGCTCGTTTTCGAGTTCATCGCGCGAGCCGGTGTTTATCACCACGCCCATGTGAGCCACTGGTGTGCCTGACTGACTGTGGATTACGCGGATACCGTTTGCTAACCTATGATATTCGTATTCGGCCAAAATCTGCTTTTTTAACGAGCCGCAAAGGTAGCAAAAACTAACAGCTAATACCTAACACCCAACGCCAAATAAATTACGCTTTTTCGGGCATAAGCAAATCGCCCACGCTTTGCCCAATCAAATTGTTATAGAACAAGATGTTGAGCGATAGCCCGTCTTTTGCGTCGCGTTCAATGCTGATGAAGCTTTCTCCATCGCCGATGGTCCAGAACAGGTCATACTCATCGGCAGAGTAGAAGCTGATGTCGGCTTTTTCGCATGTGCCAGAGTCATCGAGTCCGAAAATGTCCGAAATCATTTTTGCAAGATTCATCACTGATTGGGCGGAATAGCTGTCGCACAACAGTTTGACGTTGATCGGATTGGAGCCCGTGATGATTTCCTTGTCGTAGAAAATGCGGAACTGCAGGCGGTCGAACAAGTCGAATTCCTTTTGTGCAAGTTTTTTTTCGTACACAATCATGAAAGTGGCAGGCGTCTCAATGCTGTCAATCTCGGTGTAGTCATCGTGAAAGAACGACGACAGCTTGTAATTGAATCTGCCAAAAAAAACTTCTTCGCGTGTTTTGCATTCCGTATCCATGATGTGCAACTTTAAGCAATCGCGACAGGTTGGCCCTGAAAATCCCGATTAAATTTGCTTAAAATTAGGAATTATTGTAATAGCTTGTTTTCGTTGGGCTTAAAAAATTGATAAAAATACATTCCAAACTAATATTTATTAGGCGTGCGAAGGCTTTACGGTTTCAGAAAGTCATCAAAATACCGCAGAATACGTTTGAAAAGGTGCACTCGGTCGTGGCCGATGACGTTGTGCTCGTGCTGCGGATAGACGGCGTAGTCAACCATCACATCTGACGTTACGGCGTTCTGCATCAGTCGCAGGCTGTTCTGCCATACCACAGTGGCGTCGATGTCGCCGTGAATCACTAGCAGACGACCGTTCAAGTTGCCAATTTTGTCGGCAACGCAGTTTTGCGCATAGCCGTCGGGGTTTTCCTGCGGCGTGTCCATATAGCGTTCGCCGTACATCACTTCGTATAGTTGCCAGTCGCATACCGGACCGCCTGCCACGCCCGCCTTGAACACGGTGTTGTGGGTTGTCATCAGGTTGATGGTCATGAACCCGCCGAACGACCATCCGTGGATGCCGATGCGGGTGGTATCGACATATGGCAGACTTTTTAGGTAATTGATTCCCACCATCTGGTCTTCCATCTCGCATTTGCCTAACTGGCGGTGGATGCAGTGCTCGTATTCAACACCACGGTTCTCGGTGCCGCGGTTGTCCATTGTGAATATGATATAGCCTTGCTGCGCGAAGTACATCTTCCAGGTTGAAGCGCCATAGAGCCAGCTGGCATCGACAAGTTGCGAGTGCGGTCCGCCATACAGGTAGTCGATTACCGGATAGGTGCGTGTTGAGTCGAAATCGGCAGGCAGGATGAGCCGGCCGCAAAGATCGAACCGGCCGTCAGCGCTTTTCAGACTGACGGTTTTGAATATGGGCAGGGTGTAGCCTTCGTAGGTGTTCTTAACATTTCTAATCGTGTCGATGACTTTGCCGTCGGCCAAGTTGCACAGAGTGCTCAAAATGGCGTAGTCGGGTGCGGAATAATCGTCGATATAACGCGTGCCGGCGTTCCCCAGCCGTGCCGAGTGCACACCGTATCCGCTGCTCAGGCGCGTCATTTTGCCTTTCAGGTTCACCTTGTAGATGTCGCGGGTGAGATACCCTTCGGCATTAGCCTGAAAAAGCACTTCGCCGGTTGCGGCAATGAATCCGTAAAGCTCGGTTACACACCAGTTTCCGTGGGTGAGTTGCTTCGCTTTCAGCGTGTTGATGTCGTATAGATAAAGGTGCTTGAATCCGTCGCGCTCGCTAATCCATACAAACCGGCTGTTGTCGATAAACATGGCGGGTGTGCACGGCTCAACCCACTCTGGGTTCTCTTCTTCAAAAATCGTCTTGATTAGTGAGCCGTCATCGGCATTGTACTGGTTCATCCACAGGTGGTTCTGCTCGCGGTTGATTTCGGCCACAAGCAGAAACTTATCATCGGGCGACCAGGCAATGTTGGTGAAGTACCGGTTTACGGGTGATGCTGTTTTTAAATATGTAACATTCTGATTATCGGTATTGTAAATGCAGATTTGTACTTCGTGGCTCGTCTCGCCGGCCATGGGATAGCGGACGGGTTTCGCAGTGGCTTCGCGTTCGGTGATGTCCACAATCGGGTACTCGGCAACCGTGCTCTCATCCATTCGGTAGAAAGCCAGCAGCCGGCCGCTTTCTGACCAGAACGTGCCTTTCTCGATGCCGAATTCTTCGCGATGAACCGACTGCCCGAATACCACACCGTTACCGCCATTGCCGATGGTGCGGTTCTCGCTGCGCCCCGACACACTCAAGCTTGGGTATATGCTTACTGCGGCGTGGTGGTAGTCGGGTGCGAAGTCAATTGTCGCGTCAGGTGGAATGTTTGTTATCGAATCGGTTACGGAATTGTTTTTCAGATTGATGCAGTAAGCGGCTTCTGCTTCCGATGAATAAACCCAGACCGTTTCAGTGTCAATCCAGCTTTCTACATACGACATTGATGGCTTTTGGCTGGTAGCCAGCGCATCGTCAATCTGCTGTCGTGTTATAGTGATGTTCCCAATGTGGTATCCGTCGGTTTCATTGCGGACAAAAACATCGCTGTTGCTGACGAAAAGGCCACGCGCGCGGTGGTTATGATGTTCGTAGAAATCGTAGCCGCCAGGCACGGTGTTCTCTAGTGTGAGCTGTTTTTGTGCCATTGCGGCCGATGCAACCAGCAGTATGGTGGCAACAATTGCGGTTTTGCGTGCGTTCATAGGTTGTTTTATTATTTGACGTAAAGTTAGAAAAATGGCGCAAACAAAAAAGGCCGTTCACTATGGAACGACCTTTTTTATATCAGACTTCTAACTGATTAGAAGTTGAAACCTACTCTGAGAGTTGGTGCGGCAATGAAACCGATGCTGCTGCATTTGCCCACATTCGGCTTAACACCGCTCTGCGACTTGTATTGTACAGCAGCGTAGGTGTAAGAGAACAAATCGAACTGGCAGCCAACAATCAGGCCACCGCTGAACGAGTAGTCTGCACCAAAGACGATGGCACCGCCAAGGTTCCATGTCTCGGCAAACTTCTTCTCGCTGCCTTCAATAGTTGCAGCTTTGTCGAATACGTACTTCTCTGTGTTCAGGCAGTATGCGCCGCGGCCGCGGATACCGGCGTAGGGGCGTACATTGCCGTTCATGTTCGGACAGAAATCTCCGCCAACAAAGAACGTGTAGTTCATATTGGTGCGGTTCGGAGTCTCACCGTATCCTGGAACAATCATGTTGCCGGCATTGTCATAGATTGCCGGTGTGTAGGCATGTCCGGGTTTTACGGTGCGGTTGAACCCACCGCCAACAAGCACTCTCAGCTCAGGAGCAAGGTATGCGCCTGCTTCGAACCCAAGGACTGCGCCCTTGTCGGTCCAGCTTGGCGATGCCGCTTCTGCCGCATTAGGAATGTTTGCTGCATTGGCATTTAAGAAGTTGTTGTAGCCCAATGTTACACCAAGGTAAATCGGATTGTCTTGAGCGACAACCGTACCTGCCATGGCCAACACCGACAGAACAACTACTGAAAATAATTTTCTCATAATCAAAACTTTTTAGAATGTTTAGTTTAGATTATTTGATTATTCAGCAGGAGTCTCTTCCGGAGCAGGAGTCTGTTGCTGCTGTTGGTTGTTTGAGCTTGAGGTGCCGGCAATAAGTGCGCGGTATTTCTCTGCAATTGCCTGGTTGGCTGCAATGGCGCTATTGATCTCGGCGATACGAGCGTTGTAGTAAGCGATAGCAGTCTCTTTGTCGGTAAGGCCATTGTTGATGGTCTCGTTGATTTGTGCCTTGGCAGTCTTGATGGCTTCGTTATAAGTCTTGATGGCATCTTCAAGACTTGCAATAGAGCTCTCGTTGTTGGTTACATCGTAGTTTGAGTATGCAGTTGCAATTGTAGATGCGCTTGCAGAAGCCTGGCTTAAAGAGTAGAGTCTTTTGGCGTGATCGACATATTCGTCAATAAGGTTTTGGTATGCCGAACGGTCAGCCAGAATGGCAGTTAAATTGGTGATGTCCTCTTGTAATTTTGTGAGGCGAGCTTTTTCTTCGTCAGTAGCATCTTTTACAGCTTTGCTCAAAGCGCCAGCATAAGTATTGGCATCATTCTGTTTAACATCGTCGAAATACCATACTGTGTATTTTGTAATATTCTTGCCATTCTCATCGTCAAGTACAAAAGTTTTTGATTTGAACATGGTAGCAGCTTTATACGTGTCGCCATCATATGAGAAATCGTAAAGGTTTGAATTTTTTTGATTGCCATCATACTCATAGTAATATGTTTTAGAGTCGAAGATGGTATTCATGGCTTTAACAAACGGAATCTCATCTAATTTGTTGTTTTTGTATTTGTAGTTACCAGTAGTAGGCGCATCAAGTAACATACTGATTTTGTCGTTTGCGCTTTCAGAAATAGCAACGGTTTTGCCATCAATGTCTTTGTTGTAACCTTTTCCTGTCAAGTTAATCCAATAGTCGTTATACTCTTTGGTTGCTTCTTCCTTGGCATTATTGGCAGTTATTTTTGCTTGAGCGATTTCTTCGTAGCTCTTGCCTTTCATCGCTTTTTGAACTTCGATTTCTGCTTTCTTGTCAGCAATGTCTTTTTCATTGCGGGCAATCACCATCTGCTGGTAAGCAATGTAAGCTTCTTTAACTTCGGTAAGAGTAGTCTTCTCGTCTTTTGCAGCGTCCAAATTCTCTTGAGCTGTTTTCAAGTCATCACGATAAGTTTTCACTTTGACAACGGCATTGTTGTACATTGTCCAATACTGATTGTCCAAGTCAGCTTTTTTACTGTCGAGTTGAACTTGACGCAACTCTTTTACTTCGTTTGACTCTGAATCGTCAACACATGATACAAATGCGGCACCCACGCAAAGAGCACCCATCAATAAAAAACTCTTTTTCATCTTTTTGAAAAATTAGAATTGTTAAAAATTATTTGGTTATTAATCATTGTTTGAAACAACTCTTACGCTGTTTCGACCGCAAATGTATTAAAAAATCCATATCGCAAACTTTTTTTAGTTAACAATTGATGGTTGGTAAAAAAATGAGTGATTGAACGTTGGCTTTTATGATTAAACTTGCTTCTCTTTCAAAATTCGGCAATAAATGTCAAATTTGCGTACCAATTAAATATAGAAATGGGTAAGTACTTATCAATAATCAGGTGGCCCAATCTGCTGATGGTGCCGCTAACCATGTATCTGATGCGCTACTGCATTGTGCAGCCAATGCTCGACTATCAGTTTTCCATCCAACTAGGCTCGCAGCTGCGACTTCAACTGTCCGATGGCTACTTTTTTGTCTTGGTGATGATAAATGTGCTGCTTGGGGCGGCGGGTTATGTCATCAACGATTATTACGATCGCCGAATCGACACACTGAACCATCCTGAGAGCGTAATTGTCGGCAAATCGATTCCGCAGCGCCACGCTATCATCTATCATTGGGCGCTCAATGCCGCCGCCATTGTGCTGGCTGCCATTTTCGCCTGGCATCTGAAGTTGTTCTCGATAGTGCTGGTTTATATGATGTTTGCTGGCATATTCTGGTTGTATTCAACTACATACAAACGGCAGCTGCTTGTTGGCAATCTGGTTGTGGCCATCGTCACAGCCACCATTCCGCTTCAGGTGGGGCTGTTTGAGTATCTCACGCTTACGCGCGAATATGGGTATGAGATGCTGCTCAATAGCTTGTCATTCATGCCGATAATGTATTGGATGGTTGGATTTGCATTTTTCGCATTCATAACCAACTTGATACGTGAGATTGTGAAGGACATGGAAGACCTTGAAGGCGATGCCAGTTGCGGCTGCAACACCTTGCCAATGGCATTCGGAATGAGAGTTTCAAAGATTGTTGTTGTCGCGCTGATTGCTCTGACAATAGCTGCATTATTGGCCGTTTATGATTTTTATCTGCACGAGTCACTCACCTTCATTTATATATGTGTGTTCCTGATTGTGCCACTTGTCTTGGCCATTGTTCTTACGCTCACGGCGCAGGATGTCAAGCATTACCATCGCATAAGCACATTGTTGAAGGTGGTGATGCTGTTGGGTGTTCTCTACTCAGTTGTGGTGCGGCAAATCATTCGGTTTGTGGTATAAAATGAATCCCCGATAGCTATCGGGATGAATGCATGACGGATTGAATGAGTGTGGGCTTGCGATTTTTTCTAAAAAAAATATATTTTTGCGCCGTCAAAAAAAAATTACAAAATCTAAACAGAATACAATATGGGACGCGCGTTTGAATACCGTAGAGCCGCCAAAGAGAAACGTTGGGGACACATGTCGCGGATGTTTCCGAAATTGGCAAAACAGATAACTGCCGCAGCAAAAGAAGGCGGAATGGACCCGGATATGAACCCGAAACTGAGGACTGCCATCCAGAATGCCAAAGCAGAGAACATGCCTAAAGACAACATCGATGCCGCTATCAAACGTGCTGCAGGCAAGGATGTTGACGCATACACCGAAGTCAATTACGAAGGCAAAGGCCCGCACGGGGTATTGGTGTTTGTTGAGTGCATGACCGACAATACAACCCGCACCGTGGCCAATGTGAAATCGTACTTCAACAAGCACGACGGAGGCTTGGTTCCGACAGGTTCGCTCGAGTTTATGTTCTCGCGCAAGGCTGTGGTTGAGTTCGAGAAAAAGCCGGACATCAATCTCGAAGACCTTGAGCTTGAACTGATTGATGCAGGTTTGGAAAGCTTCGATGTTGACGAGAACACCGTTTACGCTTACGCCGAATACACAGAATTTGGCAATCTCACCCAGGCCATCGAAAAGGCCGGAATCGAGATTAAGAAAGCTACTCTGCAACGTTTCCCGCAGAATCCGGTTGAGTTCACTGAAGAGCAGATTGCCGACATCGACAAACTGATTGATAAGCTAGAAGAAGACGATGACGTTCAGGCTGTTTATACAAATATCGCCTAATCGTTGTCAAATATAATACTAAAGCCGTCCCGAAAGGACGGCTTTTTTTTGATGTCCGTGTATTTCCGCACAAAAAAAGCGACATTGAACTCAATGCCGCTTTTTCTCTGATATTCAGTCAACTACTTATTATAATTGTCAACTGTCAATTGCCATTATTCCTTCGCTTCAACAGCGGCTTTCTCAATGGCCAGGCCCGCTTTGTAGTTCTCGATGTAGCGGTTGAAACCTGCAACATCTTCGGCGGTCGGGGCAATCTCAACGCCGGTGTTTCCTGCAAAGACTTTTGCATCGAGCCAGTCGGCAAGTGTTTGGTTATTAGCATTGTTGACGGCATAAGCGGCCAACAGGGCAATGCCCCAGGCTCCACCTTCGCCAGCGGTTTCCATAACCGAAATTGGCGAGTTGATAGCGGCCGCAAGCACGCGCTGACCAACGCCTTTGGTTTTGAACAAACCACCGTGGCCGGTAATGCGGTCAACTTTCACGTTCTCTTGCTTGAACAGGATGTCGTTGCCGAGTTTGAGCACGCCAACCGAGCCGTAAAGGTGCGCGCGCATAAAGTTGGCAAGCGTAAACTTGTCGTTAGCCGAGCGCACAAACAGAGGCCGTCCTTCGGCAAGGCCAGTAACTGGCTCTCCCGAAATGTAGTTGTACGAGAGCAGTCCGCCACAATCGGCATCGCCAGTGAGCGCGTTGTTGTAAAGTTTGCCAAAGAGCTCGTTCATATCAACTTTCATGCCCATCAACTCTTCGAACTCGCGGAACAGACCCACCCATGCGTTCAGGTCGCTTGTGCAGTTGTTGCAGTGCACCATTGCCACCAGGCTGCCGTCGGGGGTTGTCACCATATCAATCATCTCGTATGGTTTCGAGAGTTCTTTTTCGAGGACAATCATCGAGAACGACGATGTTCCAGCCGAAACGTTGCCAGTGCGCTGCTTCACGGCGTTGGTGGCCACCATTCCCGTTCCTGCGTCGCCTTCGGGCGGACAGAGTGGAATGCCTGCCTTCAGGTGTCCCGATGGATCGAGACGTTTGGCACCTTCGGCGGTGAGTTTTCCCGCATCGGCACCTGCGTTAAGCGATTTTGGCAGAATGTCGAGCAATTTCCAGCCCAACTTCTTTGGCGCAATCAGTTTGTCGAACTTCTCAACCATTGCGGCGTCGTAGGTTTTGGTTTTCGGGTCGACAGGAATCATTCCCGACGCGTCGCCCACGCCAAGAACCTTCTCGCCAGTGAGTTGCCAGTGAATGTAACCAGCAAGAGTGGTCAGAAAATCGATGTCGGAAACGTGCTTGTCGCCATTCAGAATGCACTGATAGAGGTGCGAAATCGACCAGCGAAGCGGAATGTTGTAGTTGAATAACTTCGACAGTTCGGCAGCTGCCTGACCAGTGTTGGTGTTGCGCCAAGTGCGGAACGGCACCAGAATCTGCTGCTTGCTGTCGAAAGCCATATAGCCGTGCATCATTGCACTGATGCCGATGGCCGCAAGATTCTCAATCTCAACACCATACTGTTGTTTAACGTCGGCGCGAAGGTTGGCGTAGCAATCCTGCAACCCGCCCCAAATAGCGTCGATGCTGTATGTCCACAGACCGTCGACGAGTTGGTTTTCCCACTCGTGCGAGCCCTGCGCGATAGGCTTGTTGTCGCCGTCAATCAGAACGGCTTTTATGCGGGTTGAGCCAAACTCAATGCCGAGAATGGCTTTACCACTAACTATTAAATCTTTTGCATTCATCTTATTTATTATTAATCACCGAATTAAACAAATTATAACTAATTCTTATTCCTGTTTAACAAATATCCGCAAGCGGATATGACGAATTGAACGTATCGACAAACTACCAGCCTTGCATACGAACCAAACGCTGAATTTCCAATTTTGGCAAACCAAAATTAACAAGCAAACCCAATTTGATTTTCGCCATTTTCATATAATTAAGTGTTTGCGCCTGAAATTCAGGTCGCATCTCTGTAACGGCTTTTAACTCAACAATTATCTTGTTGTAACATAAAAAATCAACCCTATATTTTTTGTCAAGTTTTTCCGATTTATAGAAAACATCGAATTCCTTTTCTCTTTCAAATGGTATTCCTTGCGAACGTAATTCTATTTCAAGCGCTTCTTGATAAACGGGTTCGAGGAACCCGCAACCAAGTTCGTTATGGACAGCATACAATGCCCCAACAATGTTGTATGATTCGGACTTGTACAAAACACTTTCCATAACTATTTGCCTGATTCGTCAGCGCGTTAGCGCATTCGTTAAAAAATCACCGAATGAACAAATATTAGTTTTATTCGTTCAATTCGGTGACAATTAGAGAACTATTTCAGTGATTTATTCAGCATATAGTACACTTCGTTGTTGCGCAGTGTCTGTTTGAAATCGCCGAGGTTGGTGTTTTTGTTGATGCGGACATACTCGATGCCAGTCATTTCAGCAAAATCTTCCCAATACTCTTCGTCGATGTCGTACGAGAATGCGCTGTGGTGCGTGCCGCCAGCCAAAATCCAGGCGCCTGCGCCAATCTCGAATGTCGGCTGCGGAACCCACAAGGCCGATGCAACGGGCAGTTTGGGCATTGGTTTCGGCTCGATACACTCAACTTCCTGACTGATAAGACGGAAGCGGTTGCCAAGGTCGACAACGGTGGCCTTGATGCCGCGGCCTGTCTTCGATGTGAACACCAGACGGGCTGTCTGCTGCTTGCGGATGCCAATGCCGAGGAAGTGAACTTCCAATTTCGGTTTATCGACAGCAATAAGCGGGCAGATTTCGAGCATATGACTCTGCAGACACGAGCTGCGGTCGCCAGCAAAGTTCAGCGTGTAGTCTTCCAAGAACGAGCAGCCCTTCGGCATACCCTGTTGGATAACCCACAGAGTGCGGCAGAGGCAGGCTGTCTTCCAGTCGCCTTCAGCGCCAAAGCCGATGCCTTCCTGCATCAAGCGCTGCGACGCAAGACCAGGAATTTGGTCGAAGCCGACAAAGTTCGGGTCGTCGATATTGGCGTCGCCAAGGTCGTCGAAGTTTGTTGTGAAAGCGGTTGCGCCTTCGTCTTTGAGCACGCGGCGCAGAGCTATTTCGGCTTTAGCGGCGTTCTTCACTTTTTCCCAGTAAACTTTCTCGCCCGACTCGTCTATCTTAATGGTATAGAGCTTCTTATACTCTTCAACAAGTTCGTCGGCTTCTTTGTCGGTTACTTTCTTAAAATATTCCATCAATGACGAAACAGGATAGTAATCAACGTGATAGCCCAGACGTTGCTCAAACTCGACGCGGTCGCCATCGGTAACGGCAACGTTGTTCATATTCATACCGAACATCAGGCAGCGGACGTTGTGAGCGTCGGCCACGCCAGCGGCAACGCGTGCCCAAACGGCAATCTGCTTCTGAGCCTGCGCGTCTTTCCAATAGCCGCAAACCACCTTACGGGCCACGCGCATACGGGTGCAGATATGTCCGAACTCAATGTCGCCGTGAGCCGATTGGTTCAGGTTCATAAAATCCATATCGATTTTGTCCCAAGGAATTTCGGCGTTGTACTGTGTGTGGAAGTGCAGCAGCGGTTTCTCGAGCGCCTGCAGACCTTTAATCCACATTTTTGCGGGCGAGAAAGTGTGCATCCAAGTGATAATGCCCGCGCACTTTGCGTCGTTGTTGGCGGCCTTCATCACGTCTTCAACTTCTTTCGAAGAGTTGGCCGTGCCTTTGTAAACAATTTTTACAGGAATGTTGCCGCTCTTGTTCAAGCCTTCAACCATTTCCTTTGAGTGGCCGTCGACTGCAACAACAGCGTCGCCACCATACAGTAACTGCGCACCAGTTACCCACCAGATTTCTAAATTTTCAAATGCCATAACTTTTTGAATTAACAATTAATAATTAACAATTAACAATTGCCTATGCAATCATAAACTATCAAGTATTAATCGCGGTTAATAATCAATTATTTATTTAATGTATTCACACTTGCAGTTAATAGTTTCATCAATTTCTTGCCATCTACATAAATGCTTTTATATTTATCATTCAGTCCTCCATATTCATATTGTTGATACTTCATCCAACATACTAATCTATCGAGGTTTTTTATAGCACTTCTCAACCTATGCATTATATCGTCCGTATTATCCAATGATTCTATTTCATTTATTGCAGTTTCAAGATTTATTCTGTATTCACTTAACTGAAATGCTATTCCAGCATCCCTAAAGTCGTTACGCACCATTTCTTCGCATAAGTGTTTAATTCGCATAGAAAGTGAATTGATTTTTTCTTTTATAGCAATATCAATGTCCATTGCACAAGTTTTTCAACTTTCAATTTTTCTTCTTTTGACCATAATATGCATTCGGCCCGTGTTTTCTTTGATAGTGTTTCTCTATCAAATAAGGATTCATAGTAAGTGCGGGATTCACCGAGAACGCCACAAACGCCATTTTAGCGCATTGTTCCATTACTTTGGCATTGTAGACGGCGTTGTCGGGCGATGTGCCCCACGAGAACGGACCGTGGTTCTTGACCAGAACGCCAGGCGTGTGGTCGGGATTTATCTTTCTGATATTCAAGAACTCGTCAACTATCACATTGCCTGTTTCCAACTCATACTGACCTTCAACTTCGGCCTTTGTCATATCGCGGGTGCAGGGAATGTCCTTGTAGAAATAGTCGGCGTGAGTGGTACCGATATTCGGAATGTCGCGGCCAGCCTGCGCAAACGCTGTAGCATAGGTTGAGTGTGTGTGCACAACACCCTTGATGTTCGGAAAAGCCTTGTATAGAGCCAGATGCGTTGGGGTATCGCTCGACGGATTCAAGTCGCCTTCAACCACCTTGCCGCTCTGTAAATCGACAACCACCATATCTGAAGCCTTCATTTCGTCGTACGACACGCCCGAAGGCTTGATAACCACAAGGCCCTTTTCGCGGTCGATGCCCGAAACGTTGCCCCAGGTGAAAATCACGAGTCCTTGTTTCACAAGGTCGAGATTGGCCTTGAACACTTTTTCTTTTAATTCTTCTAACATATCGTCATTTTTTTGTTCTGCGAGATTATAAGGTTGAGCGCTTCGCGGTTGAAAAGTGTTTAGAGTTAAGAAGTTTAGTCGCTTCGCTGTTTAGTTTTCTAAACAACTCAACCTTCTCAACTTTCTCAACTTTCTAAACCTTTAAACTTCTAAACTTCTCACCTTCTCAACCGTCTTAACATTCTCATCCTTAATATCTTGCAAAAAGTATATCTTACTTAAAAAAGACTGCTGTTCCCGACATTGCGACATCGAAAACAGCAGTCACTATTATTCAACAATAAGTCGGGCCAATTCTACCACAAAGCAATGTAGAGAACAGCCAAAATTGCTATAACTGCCAGAGCGCCAATGTTGAACACCTTGTCTGTGTGGAACAGTTCAAGGTCGGTACCAACAGCCTTGTGGTCCTGAACCGAGTCGTTGGCGTTCGAACGCAGGTAGAAGCCCAGCGTGAGCAGCATTGCGGCAAGGAAGAAGATGGCTTCGAAGCCGTAAATCTGCAGGAATTCGATTTTAGCAATCAACTGTACAATGCCGAGTATCAGGCAGATAGCACCAACACCGAGCAGAATGTTCGACCAGGTGCGCTGCATTTCGACAGTCTGACCGTCCATTTCGGCAGCGGCAACTTCGTTCTTCTTGTTGCAGAAAATCGAAATTCCGATGAACAGAACAACCAGAACCATAAACACGTAGCCCATACGAAGCAGGAACGGCGTTTCAGGCATAATGAACTTGAACAGGATGCTGAAGAAGAACGTGCCGATGGCTGCCACAACAGCGGCAGGACCCGACGAACGTTTCCACAGCAGGCCAAGTCCGAAGATTACAACCACGCCAGGATAAACGAATCCAGAGTATTCCTGAATGATTTGGAACGCTTGGTCGGCACCGCCCATAATCGGGTAAACAGCCACCAAAGCCAGCAGCAGAGCCACGATTGAAGTGATACGGCCAACGCTGACAAGTTTGCGTTCCGATGCTTCCTTGTTGATGAACTTCTTGTAAACGTCCATTGTGAAGATGGTCGATGTTGAGTTGAACATTGAAGCCAGCGACGAGATGACGGCGGCGGTCAATGCAGCAAACGACAGACCTTTCACAACAACAGGCGTGAAGTTGCGGATAAGGAACGGATAAGCGTCGTCAGAGCGCTCGATGGTTCCGTGCAAATCGATTGAGCCGCTCAACAAATCAGGATGTTGCCAGATAAGGAATGCGCAAACACCAGGAATGCAGACGATGAACGGTATCAAAATCTTCAGGAAAGCGGCGAACAGAAGGCCTTTCTTTGCTTCGTCGAGACTCTTTGCGGCCAGACCTTTCTGAATGATGTATTGGTTGAAGCCCCAGTAGCCGATGTTAGTCAGCCAGAGCGCGCCAATAATCAGAGCCAGACCAGGCAGTGTGAAGTACGGGTCGTCGGTGATGTTCGGATAAAGTGCGCTGTTGCGGTCAACCACAAGGTTGAAGTGCTTGTCGCCTTCGATGGTTCCAAGTTTGTCCATCACTGCGCCAAGAGCCGAAACTGCGCCGTCGGCACCCAGAAGCGGTGCAATGAAATCGAGTGTGAAGTAAGCCGTGATAAGGCCGCCACCAACCAGGAAGGTAACCTGCATAACGTCGGTCCAGGCAACTGACGCCAGACCGCCGTAGATTGAGTATGCACCAGCTATCAAGTAGAGTATCAAGATGATACCAACCAGAGTCATATCCATTCCGAACATACCAACAATTGTCGGCAGACCGAGAATCTGTTTGATAGCCAAAGCGCCAAGCCAAGCCACCGATGTCAGGTTGATGAACACATAAAGGAACAGCCAGAACGACGAGAACGCCAGACCAACGCCCCAGTTGTAGCGGTCGCTCAAGAATTGGGGAATGGTGAAGATGTTCTTTCTAATCATCACAGGCAGAAGGAATTTAGCCACAACAAGCAGAGTTGCAGCAGCCATAAGCTCGTAGGCTGCAATTGCAATACCCGATGCGTAAGCCGAGCCCGACATTCCGATGAACTGTTCAGCCGAGATGTTGGCTGCAATCAGCGAAGCACCTACCGCCCACCAAGTCAATGAGTTACCTGCAAGGAAGTAGTCCTTTGAGTTTTCGGCGCCGTTGGCACCTTTCTTTTTGGCCATCCATTTCGGGATGAACACGCCGCAGCCCACAAGAATCAAAATGTAGACGATGAACACAGCGTAGTCGGCAACCGCGAAACCGTTGTTAGCCAAACTGTCTAAAATTTGTCTCATAAAAAATTGTTTTGATTATTACGTATTGTAAATTGTTGATTTACTTATTCTCGCAATTTTCTTTCTCGCAGCATTCTTTGTTGCCGTCTTTCTCGCAGCACTCTTTGTTGCAGAAGGCGTAAACGCAGACGCTGTAGTATTTCTCACCAGGATTCAGCACAACCGACGGGAAGTTCTCTTTGTTCGGGCTGTCGGGGAAGTGTTGAGTCTCAAGGCAGAGAGCGCCGCGGCGTGGATAGAGTTTGCCGTATTTGCCAGTCTCTTTGCCAGAGATGAAGTTGCCTGAATAGAATTGCAGACCAGGCTCGTTGGTGAGCACCTTCATTGTGATGCCCGAAACAGGGCTTGTAACTGTAGCGGCAAGTGTCAGGCCGCTCTTGCAGCATTTAGTCGAGTCGTTCAGAACATAGTTGTGGTCATATCCGCCACGAACGCTGTCGATGCGGGCACCAACGGCAGTCGGTGTGCGGAAGTCGAGCGGGGTGTTGTCGAGCGAAGCGATTTCGCCAGTCGGAATCAGCGACCAGTCAACAGGGGTGTAACTGTCGGCGTTAATCTGCAAAACGTGGTCGTTGATGGTTGTCGAAGCGTCGCCCGAAAGGTTGAAGAACGAGTGGTTTGTAAGGTTGCAAACAGTCGGTTTGTCAGTCTCGGCAAAGTACTCAATCTTGATGGCGTTGCATTTGGTGATGGTGTAAACAACCTTCACGTTCAGGTTGCCAGGGAAACCTGCTTCGCCGTCAGCCGACAGGTAAGACAGTTCCAAAGTACTGTCGTTGAGTTGTTTGCCGTCCCAAACCACAGCAAAATAACCTTTCTTGCCACCGTGCAGCGAGTTGCGGCGTTCGTTGGCGTCAACATTGAAAGTCTCTTCGCCAATCTTGAACGATGCGCCACCGATGCGGTTGCCGTAGCGGCCGATGAGCGCGCCAAAGTAAAGGCCGTCATTCGATGACTGATATTGGTCAAGGTTGTCGAAACCCATCACAACATCCTGAAAAGCACCGTTTTTGTCGGGAACGAAAAGATTGACAATACGTCCGCCGTAGTTGGTGATTTGTGCTGTCACGCCAGCATCGTTCTTAATGGTGAACAAACTAACTTGTTTTCCGTCAACTTCTTTCGCAAAATTAGCCTTGTCGGCAAGCGGAAGTTGGCATTGCTGTTTCGAAGTGCAGGCAACCATAGCCAGGGCACTCAATGCAAATAAAACCTTTTTCATTTTAAAAGTATTTAGTTTAGTAGTAATTGTGTCTGCCAAAGCAAACGTTTGTTTTTTTTAATCCGACTCTCGTAACCGAAAATCAGCCACTCAAATATAAATTGTATTTTTTACTATTTATCAATAAGCGCTGTTTTTTCGATTAGAAAATCGATTGGCGATATTAGTCAAAAAATCAATCGTTTATAGCGTGTAGCGATGATTTTTTTCGATGAATTGGGGCATTGTTCGGCGGCGGCGGGCGCCAAATCGGGGCTAATTCAGTTCAATGTCTTGCGGCAAGACGAACAGCGACGTGTCGGTTTCAACAATCCGATACTTCGGGTCGATGATTTTTATCGAGTACGTTTTGCGCTTCGGATTGGTGAGTTTTGTGCTGCGAAGCCAGGGGTTCATCAGTTTGAGCATCTTGTAGTTAGTGCCGTGCTCAAAGGCGAAGTCGGCCATATCGGCAATGGTGCTGTCAACTTCCACAACCGAGTAGGGAATCGGCTGATAGAGTTCGTCTTTGGGCATTGCAAATCCGTATGTTTCAGGATTTTCCATTATCTGTTTGATGGCGATGGCGCGGAAAACGTAGCGGCCCGCTTCTTCACCGAGCACAAGGTCGTAGTAGTTGTTGCTCTTTTGCTGCCCCGCGAATTTTGCCAGGCCGTTGCCGCCGATATTGTACGACGCCGCGGCCATTGTCCACGAGCCGAACTTGTCTTTCATCCGCTTGAAGTACGCGATTGCGGCGATGGTCGATTTTTCAAGATTGTAGCGCTCGTCCACTTCATCGTTCACTTCAAGACCGAAGTCTTTTGCCGTGCCGCCCAGAAACTGCCAGAATCCTTTGGCGCCCGACGGCGACACCACGTTCATCAGCGAACTCTCAATAACGGCAATGTACTTCAAGTCGTCGGGCACTTCGTTTTCTTTCAGAATCGGCTCAATAACAGGAAAATAGCGGTGAGCGCGCTTGAGCATCAGAATGGTTTGCGAGTGCCACAGGCGGTTCACCTGCAACTCGCGGTCAAGGCTCTCGCGGGTGTCGAAGTTGTGGATTGGCACCGTCTCGCCCATAAATGTCAGATTGTCAGGCATTGGCACCGCATCGGTAACCTGACTGATGGTGAACTCGTTGGGCGTATTGAAAAACCGCACCACGGCAAACGCCACGGCGGCCGAAACCAACGCTGAAACTATAATCGTAATTATCTGATTTTTCATAATTTGCGAATTGCACGAACGGACGCGACGAATCGCGTCCCTACATTATTTTTTCTGTTTGGGTTTGGTAACCTTGGTGTTGGCATAAAGCAACCCCGACACCACAACTGCGGCGCAACCTACCACCCACAGCGGCCACGCTTGTTTTGGCGGCATCAGCAGGAACCTCACTGCCACCGACGCCGAAACAATGTTGATGGCGCCCAGCAGGCAAACCACCTGACGGTCGCTCAAGCCGCGGTACGAAAGGTGATGCGTGGTGTGGTCGGTGCCGCCAACAAACGGCGACTGACCGCGCATCAGGCGGTTGATGGTGACGGTGGCGGTATCGGTAATGGGCACCAGAAATGCCAGATAGACAATCAGAAACGGATAGACGGGGTTCGACAGTTCGGCCGCCGCAGGATTCCACAGGTAGCGGATGCTCATTATGGCCATAAACGCGCCCAAAAACTGCGAGCCGTTGTCACCCATATACATTTTCGACGGATGCCAGTTAAACTTGTAAAAGGCTATCATTGAAGCAAGTGTGGACAAAATCAGCAGGACAAAAAACATATCGCGCACAGGCGAAAGAAGCATCACCAGAATGCCCGCAAGCACAATCACGCACATTGTGTTGGTGACGGAATCCATATTGTCGAGCATATTGAGCGAGTTCATTATGCCGACAACCCAAAACAGCGTCAACGCATAATTAAGCCACTGATTATCAAATATCTGAATATAGATTCCGCACACAATCAAAATCGCGCCCACGGCAAACTGCATTGCAAACTTGAACATTGGCGAAGTGTTGAAAACATCGTCAATCAGCCCCATCACAAACGCCAGGCTGACAGCCGCCAAAATACCAGCAACCAGTTGTCCGTCAACCGTTTGCGCCGAGCGAGAGCCAAAAATAATCCATCCCAGAACACCTATCGCAAAGCCCGCAAAAAAACCGACGCCGCCAAGCATCGGTTTGCGCTGCGACGCCCATCGCTCGCCCGTAATGTTGTGTTTCTTAATGTTTTGACGTTGCGAACGCGACAAGAAAAAAGCGTGCACGCCCATTGTCAAACAAAAAACCGACAGAAAAAATATGATAAAATACAAAGTCATAGTCCGCTAAACCGATTTTTTGGCACCGAACAAGTGCCTTGTTTTCTTTTTTGTCTCGCCGTAGCCATAGCCGTATCCGTAACCATAGCCGTATCCGTAACCGTTGTAGGAATGCGTTTTTATGTTGGCGCCGTTCAGAATTATCGACAGATATTCCATTCCCTTTTCAGTGCGCAGCAGGTTCACGTTCTCAATAAACTGCCGTTTCGACACGCCCACTTTCATCACATAAATCGGGTAAGTGGCTCTGTGCAAACTAACTACAGCGTCCGACACAATGCCCACAGGCGGTGTGTCGATGATGATGATGTCGTACTTTTTCTGAAGTTCGTCAACCAGATTGTCCATCTCTTTGCTGCCCGCCAATTCCGACGGATTGGGCGGAATCGGCCCAGCCGTAATGAAATCAAAGTTCTCAATTTCAGTGTGATGGATGCAATCTTCAATTTTGTTTCGGCCAATCAGAATGGTGCTGATACCGCATTGGTTCTCAACTTTGAATCCCTGATGGATGCGCGGGCGGCGCAAGTCAAGGTCGAGCAGAACCACCTTTTTGCCCGATGTGGCGATGATGCCTGCAAGGTTGATGGCCACAAACGTTTTGCCTTCGCCCGAGATGGTCGACGACACGGTCAGAATGTTGGCTTCGGCGCCGTGCGAAATGAATTGCAGGTTCGACCGTATCGACCTAAATGCTTCAGAGAAAGGCGAATGAGGGTCTTTCATCACCAGCAGTTGCGACACTTCAACGGGGCTTTCATATTGCGGAATCACACCCAGAATCGGTGCCTTGGTGTAGTTTTGCACCATGCTCGCCGATGTAATTTCATTATATACTAAATAGCGGATAATCAAGTAGATACAACCAATAATCAACCCAAGCAGAATGAATACGGGATAGATGCTGCCCGCTTTTGGCGATATGGGCTCTACGGGCATTGTGGCCGATTCAAGAATGGTGTTGCGCGAGATGTAGCCCGCCTGCGAAATTAGATACTCTGCCTTCTTGTCAATCAGTTGGTTATAGTAGGTCTGATTCACATCGTACATCCGTTGCAGACGCGCGTATTCAAGTTCGTCGTAGTTTTTCTCGTTGAACAGCCATTTTTCAAGTTCGCTGATTTGCACTTGATATTCAGCGCGTTGCTCGCGCATACGTGTGAGAATGGTGCTCACAAAATCGATGGTGAGCGTAATCTGATTGTCGAGTTGCTTCTCAACCTGTTTCACCTTTATGTTGTCGATTGTCAGGCTGTTAAGCAGTTGCTGACGTTCGTCGATTATGCGTTGCAGATTGGCCAGGATGTTGCCCATTGTCTGTGCGGCTTTGGTTCCAGCCAGCGCCGCCTGCATCTCGTAGGTGTTGATGTCGCCGCCCGCTTCAAGTTTTGCCTTAATTTGCTCAATAGCAAGCAGTTCGTAGTCAATCTCACTGACTTTTTCTTCAAGGCTCTCAATTTTCTGCGTCGAAGCGCTCACTGCGGGGCCGTTTTGCGACTTAATCTTGTTCTCTTTTTTGAACGACTGAATCTGCTTTTCGGTCTCGTCAAGGCTGCTGTAAATCGATTTCAGTTGCTCGTCGATGAAAGCCAGAATGTTAGCCGAACTCTCGCGCTTGTTCCGAACATCGTATTTCAGATACTCTTCTGCAATGGTGTTCACAATGTGCCAGGTTTTGTTGGCGTTGTGGCTTGCGTAGGTAATCTTGATGGTCTGCGCGGCCGAGTTGAGCAGCGTGATATCAAGGTTGCGACTGTGCTCGCTGATGATGTTGTTCGGGTTGTTGATAATCACAAAATAGCGTTCGCCAAGGCGCGATGCGTGCTCGTCGATGGCCTTTCGGTTGTTCACCGAGCACTTGAGCATGGTGTTGCCCACCTGTTCCCACTCGTCGAGTTTAATTGTTTGTGAACCAGCATTTCTTGCGTTTTTAAAAGTGATTTTTGCTGACAGCGAATCAACGAAATCAACATAAAACGGCTTGTTGTAAAGGTCGCCATTATGCGATGCCAGTTCAATTTTGAAAGGTGTGTCGGGGTACATCTCGAACGACATGAACGTGCCTTCGTTGAAGTACGAAATCTCAAGCGGCAACTCGCTCAAAGCCTTTTTCAGAAACTCTTTCGAGCGCATCAACTCAAGCACTTTCGACAGGTCGGTTTTGTTGTACTGATTCGAGAAGTTGAGCATACTTGCGTTGCGGTCTTCTTCGTTGATTTGAATCACGCACGACGACTCGTAGAGCGGCGCTGTGTAGCGCATATACAGGAATGCGGCCGTGCCCGACAGCAGAAGCATCGCAGCGCACACCCACCAGCCTTTGCGCAGAATCTGCAGAAAGATTGACAAGTCGAAATTGTCGTTAATCAGCGGTATGCGTGTTTGTTTCATTTGTTATAAATTCTTTGCTGTCAGATAGATAAGTATCGCCGTATTGAATATCGATACGTATGGCATTATTTCGGAAAGGGTGCGGTTGACGTATCGCGGACGCCTTTCAACGTAGATTATGTCGTTCGATTGCAGTACAAGGTTCGATTTTTTCACGTCTTCGATGCTCGAAATGTCGTAGAGAAAGACTTTCGGATTCTTCAAGTTGCCACGCAAAACCTTGATTCTGTAGGCTTTACCCAAGTCGTCGATACCGCCAGCCTGTGCCAGCGCTTCAATCAGGGTGAACTTTTCGTTGTTGATGTTGAGCACGCTGCCGCTGCTGCTTCCCGAGCGGAAAATTATCACGCGGCGGTTGGTAACGTTCACTTTTACAAACGGTTCCTGATAATACTGCTTGTACATTCCTTCAAGCAGCGTTTCGGTGGCAGTGACGGTCATTCCTGCTACTTTCACGCGTCCGATGGTTGGCAGTTTCACGGTGCTGTCGCTGTCGACCAGATAGCCCACAGTGTTTGTGTTCTGCTGAATAGCCCCGCCACCTTGTTCTGTATTAATTAGTTGCACGCCGTTGTTGGTGTAGACGCGCACATCGAGTTTGTCGTAAAGATTGATGACGTATTCGGGTTGGTTCTCTTCAACATCGTCGAAATTGTAGCCCGAATCGGTTTTGAGCATCTGATTGGGATACAATACTTTGCAACTTTGCATCAGGTTCAATCCACAAAGCGCGGCAACAATTAGCGATATCGTTTTTAAACGTTTCATTCAGGTTGCGAATTTATAAAAAAATGCCTTTGCCGCTTGCTTTGTTTTTCAGCGTCGGCAAGCAGTTCCTGATATAGTCTGTCCACATCGGCCACAAGCCGCGTGTAGTGGAATTTGTCTTTCACGTAAGTCCATCCGTTGGCCGACATTCGTTGGCGCATTTCGGCGCTTTCGACCACAGGCAGCAGTTTTTCGACAAAATCATCGGCATCGCCGTTGGCCGCAAGCACGGCTGTATCATTCTGTATTACAATATTTTCAATTCCACCAACATTAGTGGTGACAATCGGCACATTGGCCGCCTGCGCTTCAATCAGGCTCACGGGCGTGCCTTCGTTGAGCGATGTCATAGCCACCACGTCGAGTCCAGGATAGACCACTTCAACGTTCCGAATCCACGATGTGAAGGTGACATCGGCCACCGTGGCGGGCTCGTAACCGTCAGTTGTGGCCGTGCTCAATCCAAGTTCGGCGCACTGCGCCATCAGGTCGGACTTCAACTCGCCATCACCAACAATAAATGCCCGTAACTTGCACGTTGTCTGCTGTTTCGCTTTCGCGATAGCGTCAATGAAAAGTTTGTGGTTTTTGACAGGCGCCAAACGCCCCACAATGCCGATGGCCACTTCGTCGTCGGCCAGATTGAATGTTGAGCGGAATTTGAGCCTGCGCTGTTCCTTATCTTCGGTAAACCGCTGTAAATCAAAACCAAGTGGAATAATGCTGAACTTGTCTGACGGTGCTATTTTGAAGGTGTCGCACAACTCATCTTTCTGCTTTTGACTGATGGCGATGATGCGCGACGTGTGTTCGGCCAGCCCGCGCTCAATGTTCAGGAACATTTTCGTCTGCTTCTTGCCAAAATACGAGTGAAAAACGTGTCCGTGGAAGGTGTGGACAATGACGGGCACGTGACTGCGGATGGCCGCCAAACGTCCGACTGTTCCTGCTTTCGACGCGTGCGTGTGCACAATGTCGGGTTTGAAATCGTGAATCAGTTCGGTAATTTTGCGGTAGGCCGCCAAATCGTTTTGGGCGTTCAGTTGGCGGCGCATTTCGGGAATCACAATCGGCTCAATGCCCAGTCCCCGCACAATGTATTCCGAACTTTCTTCGTCGTCTTCTTTGATGCCGCCCACGAGTAGCGTCTCGTAATTGCTTGGCATATAGCGCGATAGATATGCCGCATTATATGTCGGTCCACCCAAATTAAACCTGTTTATTATTCTCAAAATACGCGGCATAATCTTCCCCCGTTTTTCGTGCAAATGCTTCGCAATTTGCTAAAAAACTGCATTTTTTGCGTCTGCCGCGGACTTTTATTTTATGGCGAACCACCAAAAATGGACTAAAGCATATATTTCTTCCACCAATGCTGAAAGACGATGAGCGCCCAGATGTGTGCCTGCGAGTCGGCAGGGCTTTTCGAAAGCATCTGTTCCTTGAGTTGCCGCACCATTTCGGGGTTGAAAATATTCTGCTCATGGATGAAGTCATCGTTCAGATAATCAGTCTCGATGGTTGAGCGCAACTCACCGCGGAACCAGTTGAGCAACGGCACTTCGAATCCGTGTTTCGGACGATTGTAGAGTTCGTATGGCAGTTGCTGACGATATGCGTCCTGCAGAATCATTTTGCGTTTTCGACTGTTTACCAAATAGTTGCATGGTAGCGAGAATGCGAAATTCACCAATCGATGGTCAAGGAACGGACTGCGCACTTCAAGGCTTTCGGCCATGCTCATCATATCCACCTTGAAAAGCATATCGCTCACCAGCACCAGTTGCATATCGGCGTACAGAATGTCGCCAATCTGCTTATCGTCGCGTATACAACTGATAATGTTGAACTTGCGACGGTTATTGTCCTGAATCAGCACTTTGCGGTTTAGCATTCGCGATGCGGTGTCTTCGTCCATCAGCGACGCCCACGCCATGTAGCGGTCCTGCTCGTTGAGTTTCAGACCTTTGGCGAACCTGTTCAGTTGGCGTATCTTGTTGCTGAACTTTGTGTTGCGCGATTGCGGCAGCAACTCGTAAAGCGGGCCTGCCATCCTGACAAGCGTGTTTGCAAGACCGCCCTTGAGCGCTCTGTAATGCGCCAGATGCTTGTTGTAGCCGCCAAAAACTTCGTCGGCGCCATCGCCTGAAAGCGCCACCGTTACGTGCTTGCGCGTCTCGCGGCTCAAAATGTTGACGGCTATGGCCGACGAGTCTGCAAACGGCTCGTCAAGGTAGTCGAGAACATTGTAAAGGCACTCGAAAAGGTCGTTGTTGGTGAGTTTGAAAACGTGATGGTTGGTGTGGAACTTGTCGGCCACCAGTTGCGCGTAGCGAGTCTCGTCGAAGAACGGCTCATCGGCGTAACCGATTGAGAATGTGTCGAGTTGATCAACGTGCTTCGATGCTTCGGCCACAATCACCGATGAGTCGATGCCACCGCTCAAAAACGCACCGACAGGCACATCGGCCGCCAGACGCTCGGCCACCGACTGCTCAATGAGTTCGCGCAACATCCGCTGCGCGTGCTCGTAATCCATCACTTCCAGATTACTGTAATTGTATGGTATTGAGTAATATCTGACTTCCTTCGTCTGCCCGTTGCTCACCATCAGGTAATGCCCAGGATTGAGTTTTTTCACGTTCTCAAAAATGGTGTCGGGCGACGGAATATAATTGAACTGCAAATAGGCGAAAAGCGATGTCATATCAAGTTTTCGTGGCACGCCGAGCGCCATCATCGCCTTCATTTCCGACGCAAAAACAATGCGGTCGTGCCCCTGCCAGTAGAGCAGCGGTTTCTGCCCCATGCGGTCGCGGGCAATGAAAAGCACGTCGTCAACCTTGTCGTAGATGGCAAACGCAAAAAAGCCCACAAACTTGTCAAGGCACTTCGGTCCATCGTTAATATATTGGTACAAAACAACTTCGGCGTCACTTTCAGATGAAAACTTGTATCCTTTGTCGATGAGTTTTTCGCGCAGACGCCTGTAGTTGAACACTTCGCCATTATATACTATGGTGTAGCGCCCCGTGGAATCGTGCATCGGCTGATTGGCCTTTTCGCTCAAGTCGATGACCGACAGCCGCGCGTGTCCCAGACAGATGCGCTTGTCGGTATAAACTTTTTGGCAGTCGGGGCCGCGCCGCGACAGTAGCCGCACGGCATCGTTCACTAACGGAAATTTTTCAGCCCCTTCGGGGGTAACCGCATAAATTCCTGCTATTCCGCACATTACAAGGATTGATTAACTGATGGATTGATTAACTGAATGCGAGAATGAATGTCTATTTGTTTTTTTTAGCCTTTGATTTCTTGTATTTTAATTCTGCTCGGGCATTTCGCCGTTTGGTTTGCCAGACATTCCATCTCTTGGGCCGTTCGGCATTTCTATTGGCATTTCGGGCAAAGTTTCGCGAATGTATTCGCCACCACTATAGTCGTAAATTATCAGGTTTGCTGTATCCACTTCCAAACCAACCACTTGCGCTTCATCCATTTGTTCAATATTCATCACAATTGAGCGCAGAGTGTTTGAATGCGCCGATACAAGAACGTTTTTGCCTGCTTCCAATTGCCTGACTATCTCTTTGTTAAAGAATGGGATAACTCTGCGTGATGTGTCCTGAAGGCTCTCGCCCTTTGGCGGACGTTCAGTGTAACCGCGACGCCAGCTCACCACTTTGTCGATTCCGAAGATATCAGCAATTTTTGATTTGCTAAGACCTTGTAATTCACCGTAAAAACGCTCGTTCAACTGCCAGCAGCGGTACACGGGAATCATATTTTTCTGCTCAGTGTGGCTGAACGTATGATACCATTTCCGGTGTAAAAAATCAGAAGTGTGAACCAAGTAGGGCGTGCGGCGGCGTGAGTCGCTGAGCAAAACAATGAATGCCGTTTGTAGTGAGCGGATGAGTGCAGATGCATAAACGACATCGAAATCAATATTGGCAATCTTGTGGCTTGCTCGAGAAGCTTCAACAATTCCGGCCTGCGTGAGCGGCACATCAACCCAACCTGTGAACAAACTGCGGCCGTTCCACACCGACTCGCCATGACGTATCAATACCAATTTTCCCATTTTTTCTTCGAATTTTTATGGTGGAAAAATACAAAACAATCGGCTCTCAAGCAAACCGAACACGCAAAAAAACAAAAGACTGAACCCAAACAGGTTCAGCCTTTGCCTGAGCCGATAGCCGGACTCGAACCGGCGACCCACGCATTACGAATGCGTTGCTCTACCAACTGAGCCATATCGGCAAACGCGGCGCAAAAGTAATTTTTTGCTTCGAATTACAGCAAGATTATGCCGATTTTATTGAAATTCGCCGCAAAATCTGACATCGATGGGTAAAACAAAAATTCTTTTTGTGTGCTTGGGCAATATCTGCCGTTCGGCCTGCGCCGAAGCCGTGATGAAACAAGTTGTTGCTCAGCGCGGTATGGAATCCGATTTTGAAATTGATTCGGCAGGGCTAATCAGTTATCACTCAGGCGAGAAAGCCGACCCGCGGATGCGCCACCACGCCGCCAAACGCGGAATCGACATCACCAGCATCGCGCGGAAGATTACCACCGCCGATTTCAGCCACTTCGATTATATAATAGGTATGGATGACGACAACATCCGCCGTCTGCTCGACATCGCACCCGATGAACAGTCGTGCCAGAAAATCAGCAAGATGAGTGACTATTGCCAGACGCATAAAGTCAATTCCGTGCCCGACCCGTACTATGGCGGCGACAGCGATTTTGAACTTGTACTCGATTTGCTCGACGACGCTTGCAACGGGCTGATTGAGAGTTTTACGTTTTAGGTTATACGTTTATTCTTCCTATACAAAAATACCGGCAGAAATTGATTTATTTGATTATCATTGCAGAATAAAACTAACAATTATGGAAAGTACACTATCTTTATTCTTATTATTTTTTGCCATCTCGGAATCGGCACAAACTTCATTTACATTTGTGCCCGAAATAAAACTTGGTTGGGCCAACCTAAAACTTGACGACAACATCAATTGTTTCAATTACAGTGGTAATATCACTATTGGAGTCACAAAAAAGGCTGACAATGGATATGCAACTACCGGATTTGTTTTTGGACGAAGCCAATATACTCATACTGATGAAGAAACCTATTCCGATGACAAAATAAAAGCATATAACACACGAGTTGGCAGTTGGCTGATAGGCGCACAATATCTATACAGGAAAAATAAAGGATTGATTTTTGGCGGAATTGTCGGTTTGTCAATACTCGACAAGAAATACAAGATTTTCTACGGCGAAGGAGAAACAACAACAACAACAAGTTCCAGTGCATATCGCATAACAAAAGAAGAAACGCGCACTATCAAATACGATAGCGACAATTATGACAGTTTCGACATATCATCAAGATGTGGATTCGCTGTAAAAGGGAAAATAGGTTACGGTTGGAAACACGTATATCTATTAGTTGAAGCAGGATATAACAAGGGTCCTGAAGTTGGTGCCAACGTGGCATTCCCCATATTCAAGGCAAAATAGAGCAAGGCTGAAAAATCAGATGTCGGATTATTGCAAAAACGCACAAAGTCAATTCCGTACCTGACACGTACTATGGCGGCGACAGCGATTTTGACCTTGTGCTCGACTTGCTTGATGATGCTTGTAATGGATTGCTTGACAATCTAATGCATGCTGAAACTGCGAACTGAAAATACCACAAAAAAGGCCGGAAAGCAAAGCAATCCAGCCTATTCCAAATTCTAATTTCTAAATCCTACCTTATTTCGTCCATCCGTTCATGCGCAGCCATTTCTCGCAGGCGTCGTGCCAGAAGGCTTGAGTTTCAATCGGGTTTCTTGCGCCAAGACCATGGTCGCCGCGGGCATAAAGGTGCAGCTCGCACTCAACGCCCTTTTCGCGCAAAGCGTTGGCGTAATTGACGCTGTTTGTGTAAGGCACCAGTTTGTCGTTCATTGCGTGAGCCAGGAACGTCGTCGGAGTTTCATTGGTAACCTGTTTCTCGCTCGAGAAGCGGTCAATCAAAGTTTGGTTGTTGGCGTCAGAGCCGAGAAGACACTCGCGTGTGCCTTTTTCGCTGTAGCTCGGTTCCATTGTGATGACAGGATAGACAAGCACCGCAAAATCGGGTCTTGCGCTCACATTTTCAGCCGGTTTGTACACTTCGTCGTTGAAGTGAGTCGATGCCACCGAAGCCAGATGTCCGCCAGCCGAGAAGCCCACAATGCCGATGTGGTCAGGGTTGATACCGTACTCAGCGGCGTGGCTGCGCACGTAGCGAATAGCCTGCTGAGCGTCCTGCAGCGGGCCGTCGCAGCGTTTTTCCATAAACTCATCTTTTGGCATGCGATAGCGCAAAACAAAGGCCGAAATGCCGATAGAGTTGAGCCATGCTGCTTGGTTGACTCCTTCAAAAGCGTACGACAGACCAGCATAGCTGCCGCCGGGGCAGACAACAACAGCCGTGCCTGTCGGGTTCTCGTCGGCAGGATAGTAGGCTATCGACGGCACCTTAATATCTCTCGCAAAGAAAGATTTGGTACTTACTTCGTCGAGTTTGCTTGCGTCAACGTTTTTTGCGCCCGGAATCTTGCCATTCCAAAGGTCGATGATTTTTTGCGGTTCCTTCGGTGCGGGTTGCCCGGGGAACTGCGCGTTTGCCGTTTGTGTAGCGGCTGTCAGGCAGATGGCTGCCATTGCTGATAAAATAGTGGTTTTCATTACTTTATTGTATTAAGTTGTTAGTCTTTTTTTATTGCTTTTGCGATTACTTCGGCCATAAACGCCGCACCGGCTTCGTCGGGATGGATGCCGTCAACCTTGAAGTATTCCTGCTTGTCGGCCAATTCTTTATGCAAATCGATGATTGTCAAACTGTTTGCTTGGGCAATCTCGGCCACAGCCGGAATCACGCCCGCCACAATCACCGAGTCGTTGATGCCCCAGCCG
Organism: Salinivirgaceae bacterium; assembly: GCA_017527435.1. Taxonomy (GTDB): domain Bacteria; phylum Bacteroidota; class Bacteroidia; order Bacteroidales; family SZUA-534; genus RUG13583. The sequence continues at coordinate 133,064 of JAFXQB010000001.1, read as the reverse complement.
TGGCTGAAAGCGGGGGCGGGGGTGCAGACAAAAATCTGCGGATTGCGCCCGTTCGTTTTCAAAGTGTCGATAAGCGACTGATAGTCAGTTTTGAAACGTTCGGCATTCCAGTTCTGCGGCTTGGTGTCGTTGGTGCCGAGTTTGATGACCACAATGTCGGCGTTGAGCGCCACGGCGTTCGAGAATTCCTTGCAAATCCAGTACGGATAATCGGCATCTTTTTGCACCGTGGTGCCGCTTTTTCCGCAGTTCTGCACGCTGTAGCCGTCGCCCAAAATGCGGTTCAGCACCACAGGGTAGTCGTCGCGGCTTTGGATTTTTATGCCGTGGCCTTCGGTGATGCTGTCGCCCACGCAGGCCACCTTAATCTGCTCGTTGCTACCGCACGCTGCAAATGCGAAAGCGGCCATTGCAACAAATAAAAAATTGTGTTTCATTGTTTTGTGTTTATCACGAAAAATCGTAGCCAAATATAGACATCTTGTGCGATAAATGTATGTCGGCGGTGTTTTTTTTAAAATGTTTGCGAACAGATGAAATGTTTGAAACAAATCGGCTTTTTTCACGTAATCATTTTATGCAAACGTTTGTATTGTTGCAATATTTAAATACTTTTGTCGAATAAAATTGAATCGGATGGACACTATAACAGCCAGCGTTTTCCAGATAGACGGCAACACCAGCCGCCCCACAGTGATTTTCAATGCCACAACAGGCCAGTTCAGGCTTTTGGGGCGGTCGATTCTTGAAAATTCGATTCGTTTCTACGAGCCGATTACAAAGTGGATTGAGCAATATATCAAGCATCCTGCCGAGAAAACCGAATTTCACATGGAACTTGAGTATTTCAACACCAGCACATCGAAGTATCTGCTTCAGATTATGCAACAGTTTGAAAATCTGTTTGAAACGGGTGCCGATGTGACAATCGTTTGGTACTTTTCCGATGAAGATATGCTCGATTTGGGCAATGATTATCAGCAGATTGTGAAAGTGCCGTTCGAATTTAAAAAACTGACGGTTCAGGCATAGAAAAGTCTTCTTGTTGATATTCAGATGTTTCTGCTTATAGTTTATCTTTCAACCGCACTTTTGGTATCGTTCTTATGTTCGGTATCAGAATCGGTAATGCTTTCAACGTCAATTTCTTATGCCGAATCGGTGGCGCACAAGGGCATGGGCGGACGCGTTTTGGTGCGGCTCAAACGCAACATCGACCGTCCGTTGGCGGCCATCCTGTCGCTCAACACCATTGCCAACACCATTGGCGCTGCAGGCGTTGGCGCTCAGGCGGTTGCGGTGTTCGGAAGCGAGTTTTTCGGCATTGCTTCGGGGGTGCTCACGGTGCTGATTTTGGTCTTTTCAGAGATAATTCCAAAGTCAATCGGCTCAAACTATTGGCGCGAATTGTGCGTTCCGATAGCGTATATTGTTCAGGGATTGATATATATCATCTATCCAATAGTGCTTGTGTCGGAATCGCTGACTAAACTTTTCGCGCGCCGCCGCGGACAGACGGTGAGCCGCGAAGAGATAGCGGCTTTGGCCAACATTGGTGAGCGCGAAGGCGTTTTCGAGTCGAGTGAAGGCAAGATTATCAACAACCTTGTGAAACTTAAATCGCTGAAAGTGAAGAGCGTAATGACGCCGCGAACGGTGGTTGTGGCTGCCAGCGAGAATACCACTCTCGAGCGTTTTTTCAGCAACAAAGAGAATCTGCGCTACTCGCGAATCCCAGTCTACAAAGATTCAATCGACGACATCACAGGCTTTGTGCTCAAATCGGACATTCTGCTATATCTTGCCGATGGAAAAAAGAACGTGAAACTCAAGAACTTGCGCCGACCGATTATCAACTGCTACGAGAACACGTCGATTTACAATTTCTACAACATTCTGATTACCCGCAAGCAGCAGATTGCCCTTGTGATTGACGAGTATGGCGGTATGGAAGGCATTGCCACAATGGAAGATGTGGTTGAGACGCTGCTTGGTATGGAAATTACCGATGAGTCTGATACTCAAATTGATATGCAGAAATTCGCCAAAGAGCGGTGGCAGCGTAGGTCGGCGGCTATAGACTATAAGGATTAGCGGTCTATTTCACTCGAAGCGACTTTAAGAAATCTTTCCTTTCATCGCTAACACAGTAACTTTCAATGGCTTTCTGTATGGTTTTGTTGTGGCACCAGGTGTCGAGTCGGTGGTCGGTAAGGTAGCAGAGCACCGAGTCGTACTGCTTGGTCAGCGCAGTGGCAAAGTACCAAGCAATCATCATTTTAATGTAGTATTCATCAGACTTGACAGCGGCCACCATACGTGGATATTCATCGCTGAAGCGCTCGTCAAGGAAAAAAGTCATCAGCATTTTAATGGCAAAACGCACGGTGTAGGTGTGACTGCTTGTAATCCAGACTTTTACGGCTGCCAGAAGTTCGTCGGAATGTTTGCCAAAGACTTTGGGCGAGAATGAGTCGCAGATTGCCCAGTTGTCGATGTGTGGAAGAAACAGATTAGTTTGCCGTATGGTTTCGTCGAAATCCGTCATTCGAGCCACGATGAACGCGTGCAGGTTGTTCTCTTCGTAGTAGTGGTGGGGCAGTTGGCCGATAAACTCTTGTGCGGCATCGGTTTTGGCAATCTGCTGAGCCAGTTTCCGTAGTGCCGGCGTGCGCACGCCAATGATGGTGCCGCGGTCGATGGTCGGCATCAGTTTTGCCTGAAAATCGCCGTATGCAGTGTCCTGAAGGGCAAAGAGTTGGTCGGTAATTGTCATATTAGGTGTTGGGTGTTAGGTATTAGTTTGATACATTGTCAATTGTCCACTGTCAATTATCAATTAAAAAAGGCCAAACAAGTTGTCCGGCCTTTTTTTGAATCGGTTGCCTGTTATTTCTTTTTCCCTTTTTTGAAAACCAGATTGATGACAAGCAGAATGATAAATGCACCGATAGCGCCAATGATGACGTTGTTCAGCCATTTCCAGTCGCCTTTGAACAGCCTTAGGCTAAGGTCGCAAACATCGAACAGCCAGCCGCCGAAGAAGCAGCCGACAATGCCGACAATGAAGTTAACCACTAGGCCCATGCCTTTGCCTTTGAAAAGCAAACTGCCCAACCAGCCAGCCAATGCGCCGACTACAATGAGAGTGATGATTTCGGTAGGTGACATTTTGATAAATTTAAGTTATACAATAGTGTTACAAACACAATGTGAAGGTAGATATTTTGATTGAAAAAGACAATTCTTGCTTTTCTCATTTTTGCTCATATCTGTCAATAATAAAAACAAAGGCCCAGATAAGTGTCTGAGCCTTTGAAGTTTATTGGTCGTAGCAAATTATTCGCCGTCTTCATCATCATCGCCGTCAGCGATTTCGTCGTTTGCTTCATCGTCATTCTCTTCATCATCATCGTCTTCGTCGCCGTCTTCGGTGCGTCTTTTGGTTGACACTTTTTCGCGCTCGGCCAGTTTCTCGGCCCAATAAGAGTACTCGCGCGCCAGTTTGGGGTATTCTTCGAGAGTGGCTCTGAAAAGCAGATGTTCCAGATGTTCAACTTTTTCTTTTATGTCTTTCGTTTCCATATCTGTGCTTTTTTTAATACTGCAATTATAATGCATCTGTTCAATTATTCAACATCACAATTCCAAATGTATTACTTTTTTAGTTTCGAAGAATGGCTCGCTGAAGTAGTCGGTGATGTTGTAGATGGTTGTTTTTCTGTTTATTCGTTTCAATTCATCGTCAAAATCGCCGCCTTTTAGATAGATGATTCCGTTTGCGATTGAGTTTGCGCCGCCGGGCGCCACGCATTTCCGTGTCATATTGTAGAAGGTGTCGAGACGTGTGACGGCGCGGCTTACCACGAAATCGAATTTGTCGGTCATCTGCTCGACGCGGGTGTGCACGCCTTCAACGTTTTTCAGCCCAAGCGCGTCGGCCACGGCATTCACAACGGTTATTTTTTTGCCAATGCTGTCGACCAGTTTGAATTGGCAGTTAGGGAACATGATGGCCAGCGGAATGCCAGGGAAACCGCCGCCGGTGCCAACGTCGAGCACACGTGTGCCATTGGTGAAGCTCACAACTTTGGCAATGGCAAGTGAGTGTAGCACATGATTGATATACAGATTGTCAATATCTTTCCGTGATATAACATTGATTTTGGCGTTCCATTCGGCGTAGAGTGGCTGCAAGTGTGCAAAGCAGTCGATTTGGTTGCCGGTCAGATTCGGAAAGTACTTCAGAATGCAGTCCATACCGTTAGTTTAAGTGGTCGCTGCGGTCTTTCAGCATCTCGTAGAGCATTTCTCGAGCCCTGAACAGTTGTGCTTTGACGGTTCCGAGCGGAAGTTCGAGTTTGTCGGAAATCTCTTCATACGACAACTCGTCGAAGTAGCGTAGTTGCACAAGTTCGCGGTAGCGTGGTTTAAGGTTGGCCACCACATCGCGCAGCATGGCGTGCTTCTGCTGAAGAATGATGTTTTCTTCGGGGTCGGGGGCGTCATATTTCAGAGCCATTGTGGCTTCTTTTGCAAAAACTTCGCCAATGCGGTTCTCTTCTTCGGAACCTGATGTGCTGACAATGTCGAGTTGGCGAATCTTCTGCCGGCGCAGAAAATCAATGCAGTTGTTCGACGCAATTCGGAACAGCCAGGTGCTGAATGCGTATTCGGGCGAGTATTGGTCGATGTTGCGGAAGGCCTTGCCAAAGGCTTCGATGGTCAGGTCTTCTGCATCGATTTTGCTTTTTACCATCTTAAAGATTGTGAAGTAGATAGAATCTTTGTAGATGGTCAGCAATTCGGCAAATGCCTTCTCGTCGCCTTTTTGGGCCCGCTCAACCAAGGCTTGGTCGCGCCTTGCTTTTTCCGAAAAGTCAGGATTCACGTTCATTGGCTGCGTTTATCTCTCAAAATCAATATATTGAATGCCGTTTGCAAAATTGGCAAAACGATGTCAAATATAGGAATTAAAAATAAAAATCCACGTTCGCCAAATTTGCGCATATTCAGTTTGTAAACAAGCATCTGCACCAGCATGCGGAATCCGAATGCCGCTGCGGCTTCAATGTAAAGGCCGAACGGGTATATTGCCACAATCAAAACCGCATAGAACAGCAGTCGGCTCATCAGTTCGTAACTCAAAATAATTTTTGTTCCAAGCCGGTAGTATGTCCATGTTGAAAGGTGGCGTTTTTTTTGACTCACCCATTGCGCAAAGCTCTCACAAGGGATTGACAGGGTGCGGCTTTCGCTTGATGTGGCGATCCGTGTGTTGCGTTTTGTGGCGCGTTCGTTCACAAACAGGTCATCGTCGCCAGACATCAGGTAGTAGTGCGACTGAAAGCCGTTTTTCTCGAAGAAAATGCTTCGGGTGTACGACATATTGCGCCCCACGCCCATATAGGGGTGGCCGGCTTTGGCCCAGCCCATATACTGCATTGCAATAGTCAGTGTGTCGAAGCGTATAATCTTGTTGAGCAATCCTTTGCGCGGTTCGTAGCCACCGTAGCCCAGAACAATTTGAGTGCCGTCGGTGTAGCAGGCCATCATATTAGCAAGCCATTGGTTGCTAGCAGGGTAGCAGTCGGCGTCGGTTAGTACAACGTGCTCGTTTTTTGCCGATTTCAAGCCAACAGTGACGGCCAGTTTCTTGCCATGCGAGAATTTGCGGTCAATCTCGATGCTTGTGTGGCGCAGGTTCTTGTAGGTGAGTTCCATTTCCGCCAGAATCATCAGCGTGTCGTCTTCCGAGCAGTCATTCACCACAATAACTTCAAAATCGGGGTAGTCCTGTGTCAGGATTTTCGGAAGAAACTGTTTAAGATTCTCGCCTTCGTTGCGGGCGCAGATGATGACTGACACCGGTGGCAGATTGTCGCCCGGTTGCGGCTGTTTGTTGCAGACAGGTCGCAGCCCGACGCTCAAATAGTACACCACCTGAATCAGTAGCGCGAAAGCAAACACCAATAGCACAGTCAGTTGCCATTGGTTAAGCGAGTTAAGATATTGTTCCACTTTTGTGCAGATTAACTGATTGCAATATCATGCGAAACTCAAAAAAAAGTTTTTCTGATTTCTCAATTTTATTGACACAGCACGGTTAATATGTGTCGCGGCTTCCGGTTTGCCGGAATTTGGCCATGCGAGATTGGAAATCGAACTTTATTGTTTTGCGCCTGTGCAGTATTTGCAGTAGTCCGATTTGACATTCTCATTCTCGAACACGCGAAGAGAGAATCCTTCGCCCTTGCCGCTCAACAGTTTGCAGTATGTATCGGGTTCAATCTGCTGAATGCGTGACATGGCTGTATCGAAGGCCGCTGTGTGCATCAAATTCTCAAAAAGCGAGCAGAGCGACACGTAGGTGAGCAGAATCTGCATATTGGTGGTGCTGCCAACCCATGGTTCCAATGTCTTGATTGTCAGCATGTAGTCTTTGTTGTCGAGAAACAGTTCCGCCAGTTTCAGGCTGTTGTCCATCGACTCTGTTTTCACATCAACAATCTTTTTTATGCGGTCGACGCAGGCGGTTTTCACCGAGCGCACGTGCGTAACCGAGTCCACTTCGCTGATGGTTTTGAGTTGCAGGCGAAGGTTCAGCTTGTCGATGGTTTCCTTCTTCAGTGTTGTTGAGTAAAGCCTGTCGATACTTGATTGCAGGCGGCTGCCGATGTCTTTGAACAGTCCGTCGGGGTAGGTGATTTGCATCAGCAAGTCGTTGAAGGCGATGTACTCGTTGTAGGGGCTCATTTCGGCCAGAGCGCTGATTTTCTCTTTCAGCTCGGCATCTTTTACTTGTCCCAGCCTGTGGCGCAGCCAAAGGTCGTTCATGGCCAGGCCGGCAAATTCGGGTGTTGCCGGAATCCGCATCTCATCGAGTGCGTCGGGTGTGTAATCGCCGGTCAGAATGCGCTTCATAACCAGTTTTTGTATCGACAGTGCCAGTACGCGGTCCGACGAGTCGCACGCTTCGCTGAACTTGCGCAGTACGAACGGACGCTCGTTCTTGCCTGTCACATCGTACACAATGCGCATGCTGATGCGGGCGTAGCGGTGTTTCTGCAGAATGGGTTCAAGCTCTTTGGCCAGATTTTTCTTTAGAATGGTGTCCTGCACCTGTTCAATATTGAGTCGTGCCAGATTGCTGTATTTTGTTGAACGGATGTCAGTTGCAAAGTCGTCCCAGTTGTAGTCGGTTATGATTTCGGTTGTGGTTGAGTCCATCTGCCGTTTTTCGAGTGCGCGGACAATGCTTTCGGCGCGGCGGCGCTGCAGGTTGCGGTTCACCGAGTCGCTGCCTTCAACCGACGAGTAGGCGGTGATGCTCATGTTCAGAATCTTGAAGTCGCGTTGCTCGAGTGCTTCCAGAAACGGCTCAATGTCAGCTTCGTTGTAGTCGGCCTTGTTGCCTTTGAATGGAATCACAAACTCAAGGTCGGCGCTGTCGGGCACGGGTTTGTAGCCGCCGAACCGCGAGTTGATTGAGATGGTGTCGGCCAGCAGTTTCACGTTGTTTTTGTAAGTGCCTTTAATCGGGTAGATGAACGATTTCGGCACACTTGTGCATACTGCGCCATCCTGCACAATGAGCAGGTTTATCTCGCTGTTGGCCAAATCCACTTCGGGCGGCAAATCGGCAACTTTCGTCTTGATGGCTTTTGGCCGGCCTTCTTTGGCTGCCAGATTCTTCTTGAAAAGTTTTTTTGCTTTCACCGGCTTGGTCAGCACGCCGCGGTTGAAACGGTTGTAATCCAGGATGTTGCGTTCGAGACCGCAGTCATATTGTTCTTTTTGCAGAATGTCGAGAGCCAGCGCGTCGGTGTTGTTGCGCAGCAGTTTTTGCAGCGGCTTGGCGTTTTCCATATCGATGTAAACCTGCCTGTCTTCAATCACAAGCGCGTCGCGGAACTCATGCAGGTTGGTCATGCGGTTCACGCGCTTGCACACTTCGGGGTCGTAGACGTCGAGCCCCATATTTTTCTCGGTGTACGGCACTTTCAGTTGGTTGCGGTTGCGCATCCCTTCGTTGAATGAGCGGAAATTGCCAAGAACCACGGTCACATAGACGCGCTTGCCGTCGAAATCGATGTGTGACGACACACCAATGTATTGATAGTTTGTGCTTTCGAACATCGCGGCCATCTTGCTGTTCGACATCCATCGGAAAACCAGCTCTTCGGCCATTTGGAAGTAGGTGAGTTCCTGCTTGCCTTTGATTACATTGATTTTTGCGGTAATCTCGGCTGCTTCGGTTGAACCGCCGAAAGCCTGCATGCGGTTGCCGACGGGTTGTTCCAGTTTGGCGTTGGGGTCGTCTTTGGCCATCATCGCCATATATTCCGACTGCTCGTTGGCCACCGAGAACATCAGCTGACGGAACTGCAGCGGTTCGCAGTCGCGCTCGTCAAGAATGAAGTTCAGTTGGTCGATGATGATGCTGTCGAGCAGCTTGGGGTAGAATTCGCCGGGGTCAATCTGTGTTGTCGCCGACATTGCTTCGCCTTCGATATGGTATATTTTCCGGGCCACACTCTGCTGCGCCGTGCTAACAAGCGAGCAGACCATCAGCAGCAGGCCAAGCGCTATTTTTTTAGACATCGTTTTTCTCTTTTTCTAAAAAACCTGCAAATCTATAAATTATTGTCAGTCGGCCTAAAATGAATTTGTTTTTTGCATATTGGGGTCGGTGGCGCAGATGGCCGCCAGCCGTTCCACAAATTTCCGTTCCGACGGGTGTTTCTCGTACATGTAGAGCAGCATTTCGTCTTGCGCTTCACGCGATTGCTTGAGAATAGACAGCGCCGTGGTTATCAGCCCTTGGCTGTACCGAAGCCGTTGCATTTGGTCGAGCAGCGATAACTCTTTTGGCGATAGCGGATTGCGGTTTTGCATCGGTTGCGGACGGCTAAATGTTTGCAAGAAACTCTTTTATAAAATAGTAAATCATCGCGCTCGACAGAATGAGTTTCAAAACCAGTCCGGTCATTATGCCGACAAACGACCCCAGTGCTGCGTACAACGAGCGGTCAGTGTCATTGTTGCCGGTGTACTCGCCAATGAAAGCGCCAATGAGCGGGCAGAACACAATTCCGGGCAACCCGAAAAACATCCCCACAAAAACACCGATTGTGGCGCCCCAGGTTCCGCGCTTGGTTCCGCCGAACTTTTTTGTGCCCCACGCCGGCACAATGTAGTCGAGCACCACGGCGGCCACAGCCAGCACAGCCATGGTAACCATAAACGCAGTGCTGAAATTGCCCCATCGTGTGAATTGCAGCATCAGCAGCGACAGAAAACTCAATGGCGGTCCGGGAATGACCGGCACAAAGCAGCCGAAAAATCCTGCCAAAGCCAGAAAAACACCGAGTGTCAGAAGAATGTAATCCATCTTATCGTGTCATTTTCAAATTATTAGTTTGGTGCGGCAATCTCAAAACTCGAAACCGATGTGTCCCAACCGGTTATCTCGCTTGTTGAAATGTCTTTCGCCTTGTATACCACATTGTTACTTTCGTTGACGTAGAACTCATAACTTGTGTTCAAAACACTTGTGCCATCATATTTCACACACTCAACGCCGCACACTGTAAGAGTCTCGCTCGTTGGGTTGCACTCGCTGTAGCATGTGCCTTTGGGTGTTGAGTTGCTGAAGATGAAACTGAAATCGCATTTTTGTGCGAAGTAGTCGAAATCCTGCCAATGGCTGTCGTCCAAAACCGATGTCCAGCTTTCGTCACCATCATCTTTCACCATGGCTTTAAGCGTCACGCCGTTGCTGTCGAACTTCCAATACTGATATGTCCCTTTGCCGTCGGTGCACATCCATTCGTTGCCTATCTTTATGATAGTCAGATTGGAAGTCATTCCAAATGTGGTTTCGGTTGTTGTGATTTTCACATTAGTCGGGAAGTCGGCTTGGTATCTGCGGTAGTTGGGAACCGACAGTTTCGCGCCAACCGTAAAATCCAATGTCTCAAACTCGACACCGGCGCCATTATAATAAAGACATATATCGGTTTCGTTATCAATATAATACCGATAATTATTGTTGTAGGTGTATTCGGTGCATTCGCGGCCTGCGTAGGTCACGCTGCCCACTTTTGTAAGCACCGATGTTCCCAAGTAGATATCAGCCACACCCCACGATGGTGGCGCAAAATAAACCAACGTGCTGAATTGGCTCTTAAAGCCTTCGTCGACCGGTTTGTTGCGGTCTTTGTAGATGCGGCTCTTGTAGCGCCATGCGCCATTCGAGTATTCGTACATCAGTCCGCCTTTGACCGAAAGGTCGTAGTAATACTGATTGGGTTCGTATCCGGCCGTCGAGTCGTAAACTTGTATTGCGCCGTAAACCGAAGTGAAGTTATAGAGCGAAACTTCGCCATTGTATGTTTTGCGTGTATGGGTGCTGACACCGTTATCGGCAACAAGTTTGTAGAATTTGTCGCGCCAGTCGATTTCAGCGTCACCGTTGATGTCTACGAATGAACCATTCTGTACGTTATTGTTTCCGCCGTTATTATTCTCGCCCGGATTGCCTTCATCAACCGGTGCTTCTTGGTTCTGTTCGTCGTTGTTCTCTTGATTTTCAGACGACGATGGTTTGTCAACGTAGTCGCCGCTGCCATCGCTGCCATCTTTCAGATAGCGTTGGAAGGTCACCCAGCCACCGTAGTCGATGCTCATGGTGTAGCGGTTGCCGTTGATTTCCTTCTCGAACGAATCGCTGTATGACCAACCGTCATCAGTAAAGCCTTCAGCCACGGCTTTTGCAGCCAGTTTGGCTAGGTCATCGTATTTCACGCCGTAGATGGTGACTATGTTGCCGGCAACATCAGTGGTTGCAACTTTGTAGATGCCGCCCACTTCGGGGAATACCTGTATCCAAGGCGATGTTGTTTTGGTTTGAGTCCAGTTGGTGTAGACCTTGATTCGTGACGCGCTTTTCAACTCTTCGGCATAATCTTTCAACGCTTCTTCCTTCTTGAGACTGCTGATTACAGTTTTGCGGTAGCAGTAGTCGTTTCCGTCGAGTATAAACTCATATCTTACGCCATCGCTTTCAACTTTGTATCCGGTCAGCATTCCATCGTCGTATGAAAAAATATAGCCGTTGGCAGCCATTTTTTTGACGTAGGCGGCTGCTTCGTCATCGGTTGTTGTGTGGGTGAAGCGGACTTCTTCCACCTTGTCGCCTTCATACACGCCGTTCGATACAACGCTCTCGCTCAACTTGCCGCCAATGCTTTCAAACTTGTTGATAAACGCGGCTTTATTGGCCAGTGTTGCCCACGATGTACTGCTGTAGTAGGTTGATTTTCCGCCGTATTCGTTGTCGAAAGTGTAAGAGTAGCCTTCGCTTTCTTCTTCTTCGTTGGCTTCGTCGAGCAGACTCTGCAGGTCGCAAGAGTTGAATAGTGCGGTCATTGCCGCAATTGTAGCCATCAGGCCAATAAATTTGATTGTTTTCATAGAATAATGTTTTGCAGCAACGATTTGCCACTATTGGGTCGGCATTGTCAATTGCTTGATTTATTGAGACAAAAATACAATAATAATTGTTGCGGACAAATTAAAGTTGAAGGTCGGAATTCGCCAAAATTTCGCACCTTGCGCAAAAATTCTGACACAATGAAGCAATTAAAACTGATAGCGGCTGCGATTGTGATGGCGGGTTGCAGCGGACAGCCAACGCCAACCCGACCGACGGCTCAAAATGTTGCGGATAAACTGACCGTTCAGCTTGCTTGTGGCGCTGAAATCACATCGGGACAAACCATCTGCCTGAAAATCACCGCGCCCGACAATGCTGTGCCCGACTCGGCTGTGGCTACCATCGATGGCCGCAAATTCCGGTTTGGTGCGGGCTCGGCGCAAACCGATATTGAAACAGCCGAATTGACGGTAGGGCAGAAGGTCGTCGCAGTAAAGGCTTGGCACAGCGGCGGACAGGTGGCAGAAGGGCGGGCTCGCGTCTGCATCAAGTCGGACATTGAGCCTGAACGGCTGACTTACAAGGTGATAAAGCGACTTCCGCACAATAGCCACTACTACACTCAAGGGCTTGAGTTCGATGGCGGCATCTTGTACGAAGGAACCGGAATTGAAGGTCAGTCGGCAGTTTATAAGATTGATTTTGAGCAACAAAAAGTTCTGACAAACATTAATCTGCCCAACAACTATTTTGGCGAAGGCGTCACCATTATGGGCGGCAAACTCTATCAGCTTACGTGGCGCAGCTGTGTTGGATTTATTTATAACAAACAGACTCTCAATCGATTGGGCGAATTCAGCTACTCAACTGAAGGTTGGGGACTGACCAACGACGGCAAACAGCTGATTATGAGCGACGGAACAGAAACAATCCATTTCATCGACACCGCCACAATGCAGGAACAGCGCCGCATTGAAGTGTACGACACTGAAGGCCCCGTGACCGCGCTGAACGAACTTGAGTATGTTGATGGCCTGATTTACGCCAACATCTACTGCACCGATAACATTGTGGCTATCGACCCCGCAACGGGCAAGGTTTTGAAAATCATCGATATGCGCAATCTGCTCGATAAGTCGAAACTCACACAAAGGGTTGATGTGCTGAACGGAATCGCCTATCAGCCGTCAACCAACCGATGGTTTGTGACCGGCAAACTGTGGCCGGCGATGTTTCAAGTTGAGTTTGTGAAGAAGTAAATGCAGAAAATTGAAAGTTGAAAATTGAAAGACATTATAAGAAAGTGACGGGCTATAGTGGGGACGAACCACATCCGTCCGTTGTCTTTAGTCTTTTGTCTGATGTCAAATAAAAGAATGAAAAAAGGCTTGATTCTCGAAGGTGGCGCAATGCGCGGAATGTTCACGGCGGGCGTACTCGATGTGCTGATGGAAAACGGTATTGAGTTCGACGGCGCCATTGGTGTGTCGGCCGGCGCAACGTTCGGCTGCAACATCAAATCGCGCCAGCCGGGACGGGCCATCCGCTACAACAAACGCTACTCGCACGATTGGCGCTACTGCTCGCTTCGCTCACTCTTCACCACCGGCGACCTTTACGGTGCCGATTTCTGCTACAACGTTCTGCCGCATCAGCTCGACATTTTCGACCTTGATGCCTATCGCCAGAACCCGATGGAATTTTGGGTTGTGGCGTCGGACTGCGAGACCGGCAAGCCCGTCTACAAGCGTCTCGACACTTGCGACGAGCGAGACTTGGCGTGGATGCGCGCCAGTGCTTCGATGCCGCTTGCAAGCCGCATTGTGGAAGTTGACGGCTATCATCTGCTCGACGGCGGAATGACCGATTCCATTCCGTTGGATTATTTCGAGAGCATCGGCTACAACCGTAACGTGGTGGTGCTGACGCAACCCGAAACCTACCGCAAGAGCCCAAACCGCCTTATGTGGCTGATGCGTCTGTTTTTGCGGCGTTATCCGATGATTATCAAAGCTATGCGCGACCGCCACATCGAGTATAACCGCACCACGGCGGCCATCCGCCAGCGTGCCGCGCAAGGCGATGTGCTCGTCATCTGCCCCGACAAGCCGCTCAACATCAGCCGCACGTCAAAAAATCCCGACGAGATGCAGAGAGTTTACGACGAAGGGCGCCGCATTGCATTAGCGCAAATCGATGAAATCAGGCGGTTTCTTGGGAATTGATAAATCCAAATTATTCGTATCTTTACGATGCCAAAGTGCAAAAACAGATGAAAAATCATTTTCAAAGTGCAAAAAATGCACTTTGAAAGAAATGTATTGTGATTTACAATAATTTAAACGAATAGATATGAAAAAGATTTTCTCACTTTTATTCATTGCAACTCTTGCCACACAAACATGGGCACAAACAACTTTCACGATTGGTAATTTGAAATACACGGTAACCGATGCTGAAGAACACGCAGTTTCAGTTGCTGCGGCATCAACCAAACCAACAGAAAATCTTACAATTGAATCGGTGGTTGAAAACAATGGTGCATTGTATTTGGTTACAAGTATTGCTAACAATGGTTTCAGTGGCTGTACGGGCTTGACATCAGTGAGTATTCCGGAATCAGTAATAACCATCGGCTACGCAGCATTTTCCGGTTGCACGAGCTTGACTTCGGTAAGCATGGCTGAATCATTAATAAAAATTGATTATTCTGCATTTACGGGATGCAGTGCTCTAACTACTGTTTCTATTCCTAATTCTATCGAAGTCATTAAGGCTGATGTTTTTTATGGTTGCGATAATTTACAGAAGAGCGAATATGACAATGCGTTATATTTAGGTAATAGTACAAATCCATATGTTGTGCTGTTTAAAGCAAAGTCATCGGATATAACTAATTGCCAAATAAATAGTGGGTGTAGTATAATCCTTAATGATGCATTTCGAGAAACCAATCTTGTATCAATCGTTATACCTAATACAGTTAAATATGTTGGAGTAAATGCTTTTTGTGATTGTAGCCGATTGGGGTCTGTTACAATAAGCAGTTCTATGAAGATAATAGAAGCAGGTCTTTTTTATAGTTGTGAAGCATTAAATAATGTTTCTATACCTAATTCAATAACAGAAATCGGCGGTAATGCTTTTTATTGGTGTATAGGTTTGAAACAAGTTACACTTCCTAGTACCATTACTACAATACGTTACAATGCATTTAACTATTGCTCAAATCTTGAATCAATAAATATTCCAATATCAGTTTCTGTAATAGAAAATTATGCGTTTACTTTCTGCAAAAAGGCGACAATAACTTGTGATGCAACAGAAATGCCTGATGGTTGGAGTGAAAATTGGAACAGTAATGGTGGAACGCCGGTTTGGAATACATCGGGCCAAACAAATCCTGGTAATAATGACAATCCAGTTGCTACAAGTGACTTTACATTTAAAATAACAAATAGCAGTGACCATACGGCAGAAGTTACTAAATACAATGGTTCAAATACAAACATCACTATCCCCGGGAAAGTCGTGATTGACGAAATTGAGTACACGGTTACGAGCATTGGTGAAAGGGCTTTTATAAGTTCCGATGTGGTATCAGTTTCAATTCCTAACACTGTGACAGCGATTAATACTGAAGCTTTCCGTGGATGTACAAGTCTGACTTCAATCAACATCCCCGATGGCGTTACTGAAATTGGCGGCGGATTGTTCAATGGATGCTACAATCTTTCAACTATTAGCATTTCACAAAATATTACGCTTATACGCGGTTATGCATTTTATAATTGCAGCAGTCTGACATCAATTGATTTGCCAGCATCGCTCAAGCAAATCAACGTTAGCGCATTTGAACGGTGCGCTAATCTTGAAACTATAACCGTTCCTATTTCGGTTACAAACATCGGTGAAAACGTGTTCAGTAGTTGCAGCAAACTGACAATTTATTGTGAATCAGAATCAAAACCTGATGGATGGAACGATAATTGGAATCCCAGTGACCGTCCGATTTATTGGGGGTACACAACGAATCCCGATGAGTTTTCTTTTAACATCACAAGCAGTAGCGACCATGCGGTTGATGTCAAAAGTTACACGGGCTCAAAAGCCCACATAATAGTTCCCCAAAAAGTCACCATTGATGATGAAGAATATACAGTTACAGGAATTGCCAGTGGAGCGTTTCTTGGAAACAGCAACATTGTATCCGTCACCATTCCTGAAGGCGTTACTCGCATTGCATATCAATCATTTCGGAATTGCAGCAATTTGACATCTGTGGCGATTCCAAATTCAGTGTCTGTTATTGGTGGTTATGCATTTGCGGGTTGTGGCAGTTTGGAGTCAGTTGTAATTCCTAAAGGTGTTACAACCATTTCGGAAAGAGCGTTTATGAGCTGCGGCAAGCTGGCTTCAATCGAACTTCCCGAAGGTATTACAAGCATCGCTGATGTTGCGTTCTACCGATGCTCAAGTTTGACATCGTTTGTTATCCCTAATTCAGTAACAAGCATCGGCGCCAGTGCATTCGAAGGTTGTAGTGGTTTTACATCAATTATCATTCCTGAAAGGGTTGAAAGCATTGGTTATAAGGCTTTTTACGACTGTATCGGTTTAACATCGGTGGACATTCCTGGTTCAGTCGTAAGCATCGGCTATGATGCATTCTGGAATTGCAAAGATGCAACCATCTATTGCGGTGTGGAAAGCAAACCTGATGGTTGGAGTGAAAATTGGAACAGTGATGGTGGAACAGTTGTTTGGAAAACAGATGATTTGACAGATTTCTCATTCAATATTACAAGTGTCAGCGGGCGCACAGCTCAAGTAACAGGTTATAATGGTTTGGAGAAAGAAATCGTAATTCCTGAAAAAGTTGTTATTGACGATATTGTGTATACGATTACGAGTATTGGAGAACAAGCATTTATGAATTCTGATATAAGAACTATGGTCATCCCCAATTCGGTATCAGAGATTTGCACAGAAGCCTTCCGCGGATGTACAAGTTTGACAACAATCAACATCCCTGATGCTGTCACCGAGATTGGCGGCGGATTGTTCAATGGTTGCTGTAACCTTACTGACATTAGTATTTCCCAAAACATTGAGCTTATTCGCGGTTATGCATTTTATAATTGCAGCAGTCTTACCGCAGTTTATTTGCCGAAATCGCTCAAGCAAATCAGCGTTAATGTATTTGAACGGTGCGCTAATCTCAAATCAATAACTATTCCTAATTCTGTAACAAGCATTGGTGCAAATGTATTCAGTAGCTGTAGTAAACTGAAGATTTATTGTGAAGCGGAATCAAAACCTGAAGGTTGGAATGAAAACTGGAATCCAGATGACCTACCTGTTGTTTGGGGGTGTGACTTGAGCGGTGTTTATACATCCATTTCAAAATCTGCTGCAGACAATTTGGCGGTTTACGCCATCGGCAACGCCATTGTGATTGAGGTCGCCGATACTGATATCAGCGTTTATGATGCAATGGGCAGGATGGTTTGCAGGAACGCAATTAACCACGTTCGTACAGAAATTCGCGTGAACGGACCTGGCGTTTACATTGTGAAAGTTGGAAATGCTACCAAACGCGTAATGGTGAATTATTGAATGAATATGAAGAGAAGGCGAAGACACCATCTTTGCAAGATTCGGTTTTAAATCGGATAAAATCGGTTGGAAATTTAAAGAAAAGGGTCGAATCACAATTCGGCCCTTTTGTTTTCCCGCCCTACAAGTCATCAATATATTCTTTTCTCTCAAAATCCCCCGTTTCGTATACAGCACACCCCGTTTCGTATACAATTAAAAATTGGTGATGGCGGCCAATCTACTTTTGGCACCAGAAACTTAAAAACGAAATGGATATGAAACGGATTTTAATTTTTGCGGTTTGCTTATTGCTTCAGAATCAGATGGTTGAAGCACAGTCGTTCACACAGAACATTAGGGGGTTGGTTTTCGACGCGGCGTCGGGCGGACCTGTGCCGTTTGCCACGGTTTTCCTTGACGACCAGCCTACGCAAGGCACCGCGGCCGATGCCGACGGACGGTTTGTGATTAAGAACGTGCCCGTTGGCCGCCATACGGTTGTGGCGCAGGCGGTTGGCTATGAGCCGCTGATAATGAAAGAGTTGATGGTGTCGTCGGCAAAAGAGACGTACGTTGAGGCGGGGTTGCACGAGTCGGTGACAACGTTGGGCGAGGTGACCGTCCGCCCCAAAATCAACAAGCAGCAGCCGCTCAACAAGATGGCTTCAACGGGTGCGCGGATGCTCTCGATTGAGGAAGCAAGCCGCTATGCGGGCGGTTTCGGCGACCCAGCGCGCTTGGCAAGTTCGTTTGCGGGCGTGTCGCAAGACGGCTGCACCAACGGCATTTCAATCCACGGCAATGCCCCGCGCTTGCTCTCGTGGCGCATTGAGGGCGTCGAGATTCCGAACCCGAACCACTTTGCCGACATTTCGGTGGCAGGCGGCGGACTGATGTCGTCGTTAAGTGCTTTTGTGTTAGGTAATTCCGATTTCTTTACGGCCGCTTTCCCTGCCGAGTACGGCGACGCTGTTTCGGGCGTTTTCGATATGAAAATGCGCCAGGGCAACAACGAGAAATATGAGCACACCTTCCAGTTCGGCACGTTGGGTATCGATTTTGCTTCGGAAGGCCCTATCGGCAAGGACCGAAACGCTTCATACATAATCAATTACCGATATTCGTCGCTCGGTTTGGCGTCGCATATGAATTGGGTTGATATGGGCGGCGAAGTGGTTGATTATCAGGATATAAACTTCAAGGTGAATCTGCCCACAAAATCGGCGGGAACGTTCTCTGTTTGGGGCACGGGGCTTATCGACAGCGATGAGAAAACCATTTCCGACACCGCCGAATGGGAAACCAGTTTCGACATAAACCAAGGCAAATCGAAACAGAAAATGGGCGCTATCGGCTTGAAACACCATATTTTACTGCCGCGCGGCGGACAACTCACAACCACTTTGGCCGCCACCGCCAACACAATGGAAGCCGACCGAAAAGCGTACAATTTCAGCACCAACGCCTATGACCTTCCTGCGGTTGAAATGTCGACAACGTACACCGATTTGATTGTGGATGTGGCACATAGCCGCAAGGTCTCGGCGCGCTACACAATGAAAAACGGCGTTCACTACACGCATTTTCTGTACGACATTCAGATGCAGCGCGGCGACACTATCGGGCAGCCGCTCTACACGGTGTTCGAAGCCGATGGCGCGTCGGGGTTGCTGTCGGCCTACACCAGCCACCAGTTGAGTTTGAGCAACGAGTTGACGCTCACCGCGGGACTGAATCTCGAGAGCCTGCGCCTGAACGGTGCCGTCAGCCTAGAGCCCCGCGTGGGACTGCGTTGGCAGCCGACCGCGCGCTCAACTTTTGCCGCCGCCTACGGCCTTCACAGCCGTCGCGAAAAGACCGATGTCTATTTCGTGAAAATCGGCGGCGAACTTGTCAACGATGATTTGCAATTCACTCGCGCACACCACTTTATGCTGTCGTACAGCCTGAAACTCACCGAGAACTCGCTGCTCAAAATCGAGCCGTTCTATCAGCATTTGTTCGATGTTCCAGTTGAGGAAGGCACGTCGTTCTCGGTGCTCAACCATATCGAGTATTATATCGACAAAGCGTTGGTTAACAAAGGTTTGGGCCGAAACTACGGCGTCGATGTCACTCTTGAGCGCTACCTGAACAACGGTTGGTACGGAATGACCACGGCTTCCATTTTCAGTTCACGCTACCGCGGCGGCGACGGCCATTGGTACCACTCGCGCTACGATAGAAACTACGTTATCAATGTGTTAGGCGGCAAGGAATGGATGTTTGGAAGCGAGAAACAGAACGTTTTTGCGCTGAACGCGAAAGTCACCGTCCAGGGTGGCGACCGCCACGCGCCCGTGGCCGACGATGTGACGCCCTACGAGATTATCCACTCGGTTGATGGCGCCGCCCGCCTTGACGAGACCCGCGCCTTCAGCGAACAGTACGGCACGGCAATCGCCTACAACTATTCGGCCCGTCTCACAATCAACAAGCGCCGCGTGTCGCACAGTTTCGTTATCGATATGACCAACAACAAAGGCTACTACGACCACGTCTACAACCTGCGCACCCACGAAATTGAGCCGTACACCGTGAAACTCTCGTTGCCGAATATTGCTTATAAGATTGAGTTTTAAGATGATACGCAGAGAACGCGGAGAAGGACGGAGCGCACGGAGAACTACAAAAAACACGAAAAACGTTAAATCTTTTCCGTGTTTTTCGTGCGTTCCGTGGTTATGATTAAATTTGTATGGATTGAAATTGAAATGTTAACACAAAATTCCATAATCACCGCCCTGCTTCTCGACCACCGCTTCCATTGGTTGCGGTACGCAGCCCTGTGCGTTGCGATGCTCGTTTTTAGCATTTCCGAGATAACGTTCAACTACAGTATGCTGCTCGGCGATGCGGTCCACCGATTCGTTGTTATATTGCTGATTAGCAATTGTTTCCTTTGCAAGGTGGCGCTGCTTGCGGTACTTGTCGAGTTGCTTGTGCCGCGCATTCTCAACCGCGGCCGCTACGGGCTGTTCACCATTACGCTGATAGCCGTTTCCACGGTGTTTGTTGTGCTTCAGTATCTGATTGAAGGCGGCATTTGCGCCCATAGCCACATTGCGTCGCGCTACTCGGCCCCGCTGCACTACATTGCGCTCGACGCGATGGTGCTCAATATGCAGTGGTTCATAGTCGTAATTGGCGTATTATTAGGACTTTGCATAAAGCGAATGGCGCAGGAGCAGCAGTGCAGCCAGCAGCAGCAAGCGGAGCAGGCGCAGATGGAGTCGGCGCTGATAAAACAGCAGATTTCGCCCGAAATGCTCTGCACCACGCTTCACACCTGCGGACAGCGCACGCAAAGCGATGCCGAAGCCACGTCGGCCGCGCTGCTGCAGTTCAGCAAGGTGCTGCGATACCAACTCTACGACAGCCGCCGCGAGCGGTCGCTACTCAAAAGCGAGATTGATTTCGTGCGCGAATATCTCGCCGTCCTGCAGTTCGATGGCGTTTGCAAATCGTTCACAATCAATGTCGAAGGCTCGATATTGGGTGTTATGGTGCCGCCGCTCGTCTTCACGTCGCTGATGCAGTACAGCCAGCCAGTCACCAATATCGATTGCCAGTTTACAGTCGGTGCTGATAATCTGCAGTTTACGCTTGCCGATGGCCGCACCGATGCCGATTTCAGTGACGCCCGCAAGCGTCTGTCGCTGCTCTATGCCGACCGTTACTTGCTGACAATCAGTCCTGAACACATTTGTCTAACAATTCCAATCCGTTAGTTATGGCCACATTCGACAGTTTCTTCAACAAAGTGCTTTTCAGTGGCAAGTATCGGATTGTCAGACATTTGCTGTTTCAGTTACCGATATTTATGATGTCGCTCAACGCATTCGGTGCCGCCGACGGACGGATTTTCGATTTCAGCCGCCAGAACGTGCCGCAATGGCTGATAATGTACGCCTACCTGCTAACGTGTTGGTACGTAAACATTTACATACTAACGCCGCGATTCTTCTTCAAAGACAAGATTCTGAAATTTACCATTTCCACAATTCTGCTTTCGCTGCCGTTCGGTGTTTTGAAGGTTTTGTCGGAAGTTTTTATGAATTACGCCGTTCATAATTCGCTGATTATAAGTTTTATAAACGTGGCGTCGAGTTTCCTGTCGATGGTTTTGTTGTCGGTGGCGCCAACCAGCCTGCTGCTGTTCCGACGGACGGCGCTGCAGAACCTGCGCAACCGCGAGTTGCAGGCCGCCACGGCGCAGACAGAGTTGAAAATGCTTAAGCAACAGATAAATCCGCATTTTCTGTTCAATATGATAAACAACGTCAACGTGCTTGTGCGCCGCGAGCCAGCGCAGGCGTCGGCGCTGCTCTACAGGCTCGAAGACCTAATCCGCTACCAGTTTGCCGACAGCCGCCGCGAGCGCGTCAACTTGCTGACCGACATACAGTTCCTTCGCGATTTTCTCGACCTTGAACAGGTGCGCCGCACGGGCTTCACTTATAAGATTGATACTGACGGTATTACCGACGGCGTTGAGGTGCCGCCGCTGCTTTTCATTCCGTTTGTCGAGAACGCCGTGAAGCATAACAGCGATGGCGAAAACGGCTCGTGGGTGAACATAAGTTTCTGTCTTGCAGACGGTTCGCTAACGTTTGTATGCCAGAACTCGAAACCCGCCGTTGCGCCCGTGCCCACCAAAGCCAGCGGCATTGGCCTGAAAAATATCAGCCGCCGCCTTGAATTGCTCTATAATAATCGGCACACACTTCAAATTGACGATGAAAATGGTATATTTACGGTGAAGTTGACGATTGAATTGAAAATTGAAAGTTGAAAATTGACAATGAACAATTTAGACAAAAGGCATTTTTATATATATTTGTACGTCAATTATAAATAGGTACGATTATGAGTTTCGATATTCTTGAAAAAACCTATAATACACTGACTGAACAGCAGCAGTTAATGGTTTACGATTTGGCACTTTCGCTATCCAAACTCAATATGGCACCCAAAAACGAGCCGACGTCGAAGCGCGTGTTCGGCAAGTTCTCAAAAACTGCAAAAGCGCATTTTTCCGATAATTGGGAAATGTCAGAAGAAGAAATGTGCGGTTTATGAAATATTTAATTGACACACACATTCTTATATGGCTTGCCATATCGCCGCAAGAAATCTCAAAAGATGCGCTTCGCACATTGGAAAATCCTGAAAACAAGGTATTTGTATCCACCATATCTCTTTGGGAAATCGCAATCAAACTTTCAATCGGGAAATTAGATTTGCAAGGATTGAAAATATCTGATTTAGTGCAATTTTGCGATGAACAAAATATCAGGATAATTCAATTGCCATTGTCGGCTGTCGAACAATACCAAAGGCTTCCTAAAAAGGAAAACCACAAAGACCCTTTTGACAGATTGCTGATATCGCTCTCTATTGCAGATAATTACACTTTTGTCTCGGCCGACGGCAAAGTGGATTTGTACCGCGAAGACGGATTGGTTTATATTGGTTAACACAGAAAACTTCTCACCACTAAACACTTACCCCTAACCATTTCACCAATGAACTGCATAATAGTTGATGATGAGCCACTTGCGCGCGATGCGATAGAGATTCTGCTTGAGTCGGCACCCGAACTGACGCTGATTGGAACGTTCGGCAGTGCATTGGCGGCGCAGCGTTTCCTGTCGCAGACGCAGGTCGATTTAGCCTTTCTCGACATTCAGATGCCAGGCTTGACGGGCATTGAGTTTGCCCGCACCATTTCACCGCAAACGCTTGTCATTTTCACCACCGCCTATTCCGAATACGCCATTGACAGTTACGAGGTTGATGCCGTCGATTTTCTTGTGAAACCCGTTGAAAAAGAGCGTTTTCTGAAGGCTGTCGATAAGGCCGTCAGTTACTTCAAACTGCTCACGCAGGGCGACAAGCAGAACATAGAACCAGGTGCCGACGACTACTTTTTTGTCAAGTCGGACCGCAAGTACTGCAAGGTCTGCTTTGCCGACATTCTTTTTGTCGAGGGCTTGAAGGATTATGTGGTGCTTCAACTTGAAAATCAAAAGATTATCACACGAATGAATCTTAAGGGCATATCAGCCTTGCTGCCCCCGTCGATGTTTATGCGCGTCAGCAAGTCGTACATTGTCAACACCACCCATATCGATGCCTTCGACAACAACGACATTTACATTGGCCCGCACGAAATCGCTATCGGCGAGAGTTTTAGAGACGAGTTTTTCGATGCGTTTGTGAAGAATCAGCGGCGAGGATAGGGGTTTATCTACAAATCGTCGTAGATGCTTTTCTGTTGCAAGTCGTTGTTGACTTTATCGATGTAAGTTATAATAATGTAACCGCCACCGCATTCCGATGCAATCCAAGCACCATTCAGCAGAACATTGCCGTTGCCGGTGTCGAAAACGCTGTTATACGGGAATTCGAAAGTCTCTTTCACATCGGCAATCAATTTGTAAAGTGCTGTAATAAAGTCATCTTCTTTAGTCGTTTGCTCATTTTCGGGTTTCAGCGGTTCGCCATATTTTTCGGTCAGTGCGGCTTGCAGCTTTTTGTATTCGGCATAAATCGATAGTGGCGCGCACATCGGAATTTTCACCCTGACGCCGTAAACATTATTGGTCTGCGCCGATGAGAGCACCGTCACTTCGCAATCGTCATAGCCGGCGAAGGTGCCGGTTAGTGTTTCTGAATCGTCAACCGCATTAAAACCTTTCTGTTTCAGCTGATTGATGAAGGTGCCTGTTTTGCCGTCAATGGGTACGCTTTTGAAAGTTTGATGTTTTTGTGCTGTTGCGGTCAGTGTTGTCGCAATCATCAGGCATATTGCCAAAAGTTGTTTTGTTTTCATTTCGATTTAATATTAGTTGTTTGTAAATATAAAGATTTTTTACGCAAATGTCTGAATATCGTGCAGTTTCTTGTATTGGCCGCCCAGAGCCATCAGTTCGGCGTGGGTGCCGCGCTCAATAATCTCGCCGTCTTGCAGAACGCAAATCAGGTCGGCGTTCACAACCGTTGAGAGCCTGTGGGCGATGACGATTGACGTGCGGTTTTCCATCAGGCGGAAGAGCGCGTCTTGAACCAGTTTTTCCGACTCGGTGTCGAGTGCCGATGTGGCTTCGTCCAAAATCATAATCGGCGGGTTGGCCAGGATGGCGCGCGCAATGCTGATGCGCTGCCGCTGACCGCCCGAGAGCTTGCCGCCACGGTCGCCAACGGTGCTTTGGTAGCCGTCGGGCGTTTCCATAATAAAATCGTGCGCGTTGGCGATTTTTGCGGCTTCAATCACCTGTTCCATTGTGGCGTGTTCAACGCCAAAGGCTATGTTGTTGAAAATGGTGTCGTTGAACAGGAAGCTCTCTTGCCCCACGATGCCCATCAAATGCCGTAGGTCAACGATTTTCAGGTCTTTGATATTGGTGCCGTCAACGTAGATTCCGCCGCCGACCACATCGTAGAATCGCGGCAGAAGGTCAACCATTGTTGATTTGCCCGAACCCGACTGACCCACAAGCGCAACTGTCCGTCCCTTCTTGATAGTCAGATTTATATCTTTGAGAACCATATCGTTGTTGACATATTTGAACGATACGTTGCGGTATTCAATTTCGCTATCGAATTTGGTTATCGGTTTTGGGTTCTCGCAGTCGCGGATGGTGATTTCGGCGTTGAGCAGTTCATCGATTCGGTCACTCGAAGCCAAACCTTTCTGAATACTATACCAAGCATCGATAATCTGTTTCGCAGGCGAAATCATTTGCGAGAAAATCACTAGATAACCAATTAAAGCCGAACTTGAAAGCGATTCATCACCGTTCAGAACAAGTTTGCCGCCGAACCACAGCACAATAATCAGAATTGTTGACCCCAGAAACTCGCTAATGGGACCGGCCAGCATACGTCGCCGCATCATTCGTTTCGAGGCGCGGATATACATCTGATTTTCTTCGCAGAAACTGTTGTGAACCTTGTCGTGAGCGCTGAACGACTTAATTATGCGCAATCCGCCCAACGTTTCTTCAATCAGCGAAAGCAGGCTGCCCAGACGGCTCTGAACTTCGCTCGAACTTTTGCGCAATGTGCTGCCGATGCGTCCGACAATGCCGCCTGATACTGGAAGCATAATGAGCACAAACAGTGTGAGTTTCGGACTCATATAGATAAGCAGAATCATTGACGCGATTAGCGTTATTGGGTCTTTGAAAATCACGTCGAATGATTTTAGAACTGATGTCTCAACTTCGTTTACATCGTTAGTCATACGCGATATCACATCGCCTTTATGTTCGTCGGAATAGAACCCAAGCGATAGACGTGTAATCTTGTTGTACAATGAGTTACGTAAGTCGCGGATTATGCCGTATCGAATGTTTACCATCACCAACGACGAGAAGTACATAAAGCCGGTCTTTATAAATATTGCAACCAGAATGAACACTGAAAGGTAGAGTAGAGCAGATAGTTTTCCGTATTCATTGATAATCAGCACTAAATAGTAGTTGAAAATATTAGTGACAGATTCAATGCTCCAGTCGAATGCATCGAGAGTCGGTGTTGTGGTAATTGATTGGTCGAAAAGTACCTGAAGAAATGGTATTACCATTGTGAATGAGCATAATCCGCCAATTGTCGACAAGCCTATGAATAGGAAATTCAGCAGCGCCTGCCCGGTGTAGCGCGGAAAAACATATTGCAGTATTCGCTTTAGTCCTTTCATTATCAGCTTTTTAGAAATAAATACCAGTGTAGTTGTGCGGTGTAATCTTCATCATTTCTTCTTTCACCGAGTCGCTAACGTTCAGTGTCTGAATGAATTCGTGAATCGATTGCTCGGTAACCTTCGAGTTGGTGCGCGTCAGTTCCTTGAGCGTTTCGTAAGGTTTCGGGTAGCCTTCGCGGCGCAGAATGGTCTGCAGGGCTTCGGCAACCACACTCCAGTTGGCTTCAAGGTCGCTCTTCAGTTTGTCTTCGTTAAGTATCAGTTTCCCAAGGCCTTTCTGCAGCGATTTGAGTGCGATGACGGTGTGGCCGAGCGGCACGCCGATGTTGCGCAGAACGGTTGAGTCGGTCAGGTCGCGCTGCATACGCGAGATTGGCAGTTTGGCCGAGAAGTGCTCAAACACAGCGTTTGCCACGCCCAGGTTGCCTTCGGCGTTCTCAAAATCGATTGGGTTCACCTTGTGCGGCATTGCCGACGAGCCAACTTCGCCCGCCTTGATTTTCTGCTTGAAATACTCCATCGAGATGTATGTCCAGATGTCGCGGCAAAGGTCGATGAGTATGGTGTTGATGCGTTTGAAGTTGTCGAAGATGGCGCCAAGGTCGTCGTAATGAGCAATTTGCGTGGTTGTTTGCAGGCGCTCCAGATGCAGAATGTTGCCCACGAAATTGTTGGCGAACTCAACCCAGTCAATCTCGGGATAGGCCACCATATGGGCGTTGAAGCCGCCTGTGGCGCCACCGAATTTTGCCGAGCACGGAATGCTCTTGAGCAGTTCCAACTGCTTGTTGAGCCGCTCGACAAACACCATCAACTCTTTGCCAAGTCGCGTTGGTGAAGCGGGCTGACCGTGAGTGTGAGCCAGCATTGCCACGTGCTTCCACTGCTCGGCCATATCGGCCAATGTGTTGATAATCTGCTCGATGAGCGGATAGTAAACATCTTTTATCGCATCGCGCAGCGAGTAGGGGATAGCCGTGTTGTTGATGTCCTGCGATGTCAGACCGAAATGGATAAACTCCTTGTAATCAGCCAATCCAAGGCCGTCGAACTTCTCTTTCAAGAAATACTCAACCGCCTTCACATCGTGGTTGGTTGTCTTCTCTATCTCCTTGATACGCAGCGCATCGTCGAATGAAAAGTCGTTGTAGATTTTGCGGATTTTGTCGAAGCAGTTTTTGTCAACGCCCGCCAAATTCTTGAGCGGAATGTTGCAGAGTGCTATAAAATACTCACATTCAACCAAAACGCGGTAGCGGATGAGTCCGAATTCCGAGAAATAGTTGTCGAGCGATTCGGTTTTTGAGCGATAGCGGCCGTCAATGGGGCTTATTGCTGTCAATTCGTTGAGTTCCATATCGTTATGTAAAAGTTTAAAGTTTAAAAGTTTAGAAGTTTAGAGTTTAACGTGTAATTAAAGTCCTAACTTTTTAAGTCGGTTTTCTGTTGGCAACCGTTTTGCTCGGTCACTATTCAAAAAATCGGCGGCCAAAGATACCTATAGGCGGCTAACTTTAAAAACTTTTCGGCGTTTTTAGCCCGAAAAAAGTTCTGCGGTTGGAATGTCATTCTGTGTGGAAGGCGTTTGGGGTGGTAATTTGGATATAAATTCTACAATCCGTCAATCTGTAGTTGTATTTTCCATAATCAAATCAAAACTTGGCAGATATTTCTACGCCGATATACTTTTGCGCGTCAAAACACAGAAAAAATATGTCACAGAAAACTATTAAAAGACAGACAAAAGCGATACATACGCAGTTTGCGCGGCGCGACGCCTACGGGGCAATAAGTATGCCGGTTTATAACACGGTGGCCTATCAGTTTGACGACGCCAAGACAATGTCCGACGCGTTCTGCGGACGCATTGAAGCACCTGACTACTCGCGCGTTGAAAATCCGACAGTTACCTACTTCGAGTCGAAGGTGAAGGCAATCACCGGGGCGACCCACGTGACGGCTTTCAATTCGGGTATGGCGGCCATCGCGTCAACGTTCATCGCCCTTGCGGAGAATGGGAAGAATATTGTGGCGTCGAAACACCTTTTCGGCAACACTTTCAACCTGATAACCCGCACGCTGGCGCGATTTGGCGTTGAAGCGCGCGTCTGTAATATGAACGATGTTGAACAGCTGCGCTCTAAAATCGACGATAACACCTGCTGCGTTTTTCTTGAAGCGGTGTCGAATCCGCAGCTCGAAGTGGCTGACTTGCAGCAGATTGCGCAAGTGGTTCACGCGTGTAATGTTCCGCTGATTGTCGATTCCACGGCCATTCCGTTCACCGAGACGCGCTTGGCCGACTTGGGCGTTGATATTGAGTTGGTTTCGAGCACCAAATATGTCTCGGGTGGCGCCACATCGCTCGGCGGACTGGTCATCGATTATGGCACGGTTCCCGGCTTTCACGAGCGGATTGCGTACGAGATTCTGTTCAATCTGGGCTCGTATATGACCCCGCACGCCGCCTATATGCAGACTCTCGGCCTTGAGACGCTGGACGCGCGCTACCGTGTGCAGTCGGCCAACGCGCTTAAACTTGCAAAGAAACTGCAAAAGTTAAAAAACATAAAATCAGTAAATTATATCGGTTTGCCCGACAATCCGTACTACGAGCGGGCGCAACGGCAGTTTGGCCCGACCGGCGGCGCAATGCTCACCATCGACCTTGCCGACCGCGACGCCTGTTTCAGCTTCCTTAACCGCCTACGGCTCATTCTGCGTGCAACCAACCTGTTCGACAACAAAACGTTGGCAATTCACCCGGCATCAACTATTTTTGGCAACTTCAGCGACAGCCAACTGCGCGACGTCGACGTCAAGCAGACGACCATCCGCTTGAGCGTTGGCCTTGAAGACGTTGACGACATTTTTAACGACATTAAACAGGCATTGGAATGAGATACAATTTCGACGAAGTGATTGACCGCACGGGCAGCAACGACCTTAAACACAGTGTTTTGCAGCAGCGTTACGGTCGAGCCGATTTGCTTCCGCTCTGGGTGGCCGATATGGATTTTGCCACGCCGCCTTTTGTTGTTGACGCTCTGCGGCGACGCGTTGAGCACCCCATTTACGGCTACACCGCCACGCCCGACGAGCTTTGGACGTCGATTCAGCGCTGGATTCTTGACCACCATCAGTGGCGGGTTGAGCGCGAATGGCTGACCTACGTGCCGGGTGTTGTGAAAGGTATAGGTATGGCAATCAATGCCTTGCTGAAACCCGACGAGCGCGTCATCATTCAGCCGCCGGTCTATCATCCGTTCCGCCTGACCACGCTTGGCAACGGCCGCGAAGTGGTGAACAATCAGCTTTGCGAAGTAACCGCCAACGGCGCGCTCACCGGCTACCGTATGGACCTTGAACTGCTTGAGCGTCAGGCTGCCGACCCGCGCAACCGGATGCTGGTGATAAGCAATCCGCACAACCCCGGCGGCATTGTCTGGGACCGCGCAACGCTTGAGCGCGTGGCCGACATCTGCGACCGCAACAACGTCATCGTCATCAGCGACGAGATTCACTGCGACCTGACTCTTTTCGGCCACCGCCACATTCCGTTTGCCACCGTTTCGGAAGCCGCCGCGCGTTGCAGCATCACGCTTGGCGCGCCGTCGAAAACATTCAACATTGCCGGAATTGTGAGCTCATACGCCATTGTGCCCAACCCGGCTCTGCGCCGCCCGCTGTTCAAGTGGATGTCGGCCAACGAGTTCGACGAGCCGACGCTTTTTGCGCCCATTGCCACCATTGCGGCCTTCACGCAAGGCGAAGAGTGGCGCCGCCAAATGCTTGATTATGTTGAAGAAAACGTGCTGCTTGTTGAACACTTCTGCACCGATAACCTGCCGAAAATCAAACCGTTGCGTCCGCAGGCATCGTTCCTTGTCTGGCTCGACTGCCGACAGCTCGGACTCAACCACACCCAACTGAACGACCTATTTATAAACCGCGCCCGCCTTGCCCTGAACGACGGCGAAATGTTCGGCCCCGGCGGCGAAGGGTTTATGCGGCTCAACGTGGCCACACCGCGCGTTGTCTTGCAGGAAGCGCTGGAAAGGATTGCTTTTGCATTGAAATGAGGTTTATATTTCTGTGTTTTGAGGGGCTCGTAACGAAAGTTGCGGGCCTTTTTTGTTTTCATTTTGTTTCTATATTTGGTAGCCTTTTGTGTGGGGCGAAACTAAATATCAACTACCGATAAAAACTTGGTAGTTCGCGTTAAGGCGAAGATTTAGCATTTTATGACAAGGAACGAAATCATATTATACCAACCCGATGATGCCGTAAAACTTGAAGTGCGGTTGAGTGAGGAAACTGTGTGGCTGACACAGCAACAAATGACTGTGCTTTTTGAAACCACAAAACAAAATATCAGCCTTCATATTAATAACATATTCAGAGAGAAGGAGTTAGATAAAAGTTCAGTTGTCAAGGATTACTTGACAACTGCCGCAGACGGGAAAAAATACCGAACCCAATATTACAATCTCGATGTCATTATTTCCGTTGGCTATCGTGTTAAAAGTCAGAGAGGCACACAATTCAGAATATGGACAACAGGTATATTAAAAGATTATCTTTTAAGAGGATACGCATTGAACAACCGACTGGCCAACATTGAGGGCCAACTTGAAACACAACAAAAAATACTTGAAGAGCATTCTAACAAAATCGACTTCTTTGTGCGCACTTCGCTGCCGCCTGTCGAGGGAATTTTTTACGATGGACAGATGCTTGAGCCGTTCGCTTTTGTCAACAATCTGATTCGCTCGGCAAGGAAACGTATTGTGCTGATAGATAACTATGTTGATGAAACAGTCTTGCTGCGGTTGGCCGAGCGCGCCAAAAATGTAACGGCCAAAATCTACACGCAACAGACTTCGCCGTCATTAAATGTGGCGCTGGCACAGCACAATAATCAGTACGAACCGATAGATTTGTGTATCTTTACCAAGTCGCACGACAGGTTTTTGATTATCGATAATGATGTGTATCACATTGGCGCGTCAATCAAGGATTTGGGCAAGCGGTGGTTCGCTTTCTGCAAGATGCAGTTGCAAGCCGATGAAATGATAACGAAATTGATTTAGATATAACTTGCAGAGTTTTAGTAAAATATTATAATTCATAAATCAATTACGAAACGGACAGTTTCGCAATTAGCATAAATAGTTGAAGAAGCATAAATAATTAAACGAATAGTATAAGAAACAGAAAGTAAATCCTAATAATCAACTACTCAAGAAATTAGAGCAGTTGCAGGAATAAAAGTCCAACTATGAACACTGAAATATCAAATATCGATGCAACGACAAAAGATGTGTTTGAATTTCTGGCGCAACGAATTCGAGCCGCGCGGCAGACGGTATTTGAAGTGGCCAATCGAACGCTTGTTGATTTATATTGGCAGATTGGGCAGGTCATAAGCATAAAAGTTAAAGAAGCAGGTTGGGGAAAAGGTGTTGTAACACAATTGGCGGCATACATTGCAACTGAAATTACTGATGCCAAAGGATTTAGCGACAAGAACCTTTGGCGTATGAAGCAATTCTATGAGTTGTATAGTTCAGACGAAAAACTCTCACCAGCGGTGAGAGAATTGTCGTGGACACATAATATCACTATTATGTCGAGATGTAAAACCAACGAGGAAAGGTTGTTTTACATTGATATGTGCCGTCGTAATCATTTGACAAAGAGAGAATTGGAACGGCAGATTGATGCGGCTCAATATGAGAGAAGCCTGACATCGGCAAAACTCTCACCAGCGGTGAGAGAAATGACCGTGCCCGATATTAAAGACACATACGTGCTTGAGTTTTTGGGGCTGCCCGAATCGCATTCCGAATCTGAATTGCAAAAAGCATTGGTTGCGAATATGAAGCAGTTCATACTGGAACTTGGTAACGATTTCATATTTATGGCGGAAGAATTTCGGTTGCAAGTAGGCTGCCAAGATTTTTATGTCGATTTGCTGTTCTTTCACCGAGGCATTGGCGCAATGGTGGCATTTGAATTGAAAGTTGGCAAATTCAAGCCTGAATACCTTGGCCAACTGGATTTTTATCTTGAAGCATTGGACCGCGACGTAAAGAAACCGCACGAGAATCCAAGTATTGGCATACTTTTGTGCCACGACAAAGACGACGAAGTTGTGGAGTACGCTTTATCACGAAGCCTGTCGCCAACACTGGTGGCGCAATATCAATTGCAACTGCCTGATAAAAAACTATTTGAAAACAAATTAAAAGAGATATAAAACATTAAACGAACTATAAGAAACAGAAAGTAATTTTTAAATAACATATTATTAATCAAGCGTTTGCTTTGATAATTCGGCATATCCTAAAACGTCAGAAATTTTAGAAATGTTATCACACGAATAAGTCAAAAAAGATGCCTGCGCTATTGCGTGGGCTTGACTTATCTGTGATAACGGGCAATTCTGACGGCCTAGGATGTGGATAAAGTTCAAGTCCACATTTTTTTGCCGTTTTGGATTGTCCGTTTGTACCTGAATACAGATAAGCAAGCGCAAAAAGCATTAGCGCAAAAATGGAAGACGAATCAAAAAACAATGTTGAGGAGCCACAATTTTCATATCCTTTCAGCAAGGATATTAAACTAGGGGAAGGCAAAAAATTACGAGTATTATCCCTTTTCTCTGGATGCGGAGGAATGGATTTGGGCTTTGAAGGCGGCTTTATTACTCATAAGGGCAGCGTAAATGAAAAAATGTGTCCCGATTTTGTTGCGGAACATTTAGACAACGATTTTGTAAGGCTGACCCCTACAATATTTCAAACAGTATTTGCAAACGATATTCTGCCTGATGCAAGGGCTGCTTGGGTACACTATTTTTCCAAATCAAATGACGATGACGGTATATATCGTACAGAAAGTGTGGTGGATTTGGTAAAAATGCACCGTGATAGCAATGATATTTTCCCTAAAAACATTGATGTGGTAACAGGCGGATTCCCTTGTCAAGATTTTAGTGTGGCTGGCAAAAGAAGGGGTTTTGAATCGCACAAAGACCACAACGGGAATTATATTACGAGCGAGATTGCAACAGAAGAGACTCGTGGCAAATTGTATTTTTGGATGAAGGAAGTAATTGATATTACTCGGCCGAAAATATTTGTTGCAGAGAATGTTAAAGGACTTACAAATTTAGGCAATGTAAAAGATATTATACAAAAGGATTTTTCTTCTGCAGCAGGAAACGATTATATTGTTTTGCCGCCACAAGTATTGCACGCCGCCGATTATGGTGTGCCGCAGTCTCGCGAGAGAGTTATATTTATAGGAATCCGTAAGGATTTGTTAAACCCAACCGCATTAAAAAATCTTGAAAAAGAAAGTATACCCGAAAAATACAATCCTTACCCAAAGCCAACGCATAACTACCATATAAAAGACAAACGTTTGGCTCAATTTCAGACTGTTAGGAATGTTTTTGAATCATTAGATGAGCCATCGGATTCAAATGACGATTCTCAAAAATACTATTCGCAAGCCAAGTATATGGGGGCGCATTGTCAAGGGCAAAATGAAGTGAATCTTGACGACATTGGTCCGACAATTCGTTCCGAACACCACGGCAACATTGAATACCGCAGATTATCCGCTGAACACGGAGGCAAATATACCGACGAATTGAAAGCAGGAAAATCAGAGCGCCGTTTGACACCGCGCGAATGCGCTATGATACAGACATTTCCGCCCGATTACGATTTCGTCTTTTCTAATTCATACAATGGGAAAAAATTCGCAGTCAGCCCTTCTGGCGCCTACAAAATTATTGGGAATGCCGTTCCGCCTGTTTTGGCATACAACATAGCGCGTCGCTTACAACAAGTTTGGCCACTTTATTTTGGTGAAGAATGATAGTTTCAGTTAATCCGGAACCCCAAAAACAAGCTTTTGAAAGTTTGCTAAACGATTCTCTGTTGACATTACACCGACGGGCGACAGAGAAACCGGAAAAATATGTCAAATTATTGGGAAACAAATTAGAGGATGAAGTTTTGGATGTTTTGACAGAAAACTCATTGCACACACCGTTTGAAAATTCAATTAAATTGATTTCCGGACAAAGATTTCCTGACATTGTTGCGAACGATTTTTATGGAATAGAAGTTAAGACCACAAAAGAAAACCATTGGCGAAGCACCGGTAGTAGCGTGGCGGAGGGAACAAGAGTAGATAGTGTAGAACGAATTTATATGTTGTTCGGTAAAATGTGCGACCCGATACAATTCCGTTGTCGCCCTTATGAAGAATGTTTGTCTGACGTTGTTGTAACCCACTCACCCCGGTATTTGATAAATATGGAACTTGGGCAAGGTGAAACGTTCTTCGATAAAATACACGTACCGTACGATGAATTAAGGAAGCAAGACAACCCAATAAAAACTGTTGTTAAGTTTTACAAAAGCCAACTTCAACAAGGGGAACGCCTATGGTGGATGGGGGATGATGATGATGATGAACAAGAAAAACAAGCAAGCAACATTATACTACGTTTGTGGAATTATCTAAAAGAAGAAGAAAAGGAAAATCTCAAATTACAGGCATATTGTTTGTTCCCCGAAATGTTTGGTTATCACGGTGACAAGTTCAATCGTTTAGCAATGTGGTTGGCAATGGAAAAAGGTGTGGTTTGTCCGAATGTTCGAGACCAATTCACTGCAGGTGGTAAGTCCGATATTATTATCAATGACCAAAGACTATATAACGTTCCACAAATATTTTTACGATTGTATATGAACTTGAACAACATAAAAGAAATGCTATGTCAGTATAATGCAGACAAACTTGCGGAAAGTTGGAATTGCGCAGTAAATCAAAATAATAAAATTGAAGTTTGGAAAGAGCAACTGATTGAAAACAATAATAGTCAGGAACTTAAGATAATATTGAACGAGATATAATATTGCCTTATTCTGGGTGTTTGTGAATCTGTATAAAGCGGCAAAATATTGATAATGTGTGTAGAGACGCGATTAATCGCGTCTCTACGTGTTTAATGCCGCCGATGATTTCGTGCCACGCCTTCGGCGTTCATTTTATGTGCTGGCGCCCAACCGGGGTTTACACCCCGGCCTGTGGTATGTCACGCCTTCGGCGTTTGGGTGCGTGAATGTTGGCAATCGATGGCAATGTTTCCATTTTTTGGTGCGTTGTGGCAATGTGCGGCTGCCACGGTGTGACAGCCTTACGGATTTGGTTGTAATTATCATTCGCGGCCGTAGGGCTGTCGTATTACGGCAGCCGCGTAATGAATGGTTGATTGCGATAAATTGCGGTTGGTGTTCCAAAATAAGCGTTGTTCTCGTAAGTAAAACCTAATAATTTCACCCGAAAGGTGCAATCTTCTCTTAAATTTGCACCCACGAAGTGCAAATTATTATACAAAACTGCACCTACGAAGTGCAATATCGCTTATATTTGCAAAAAAACTAATGCTATGGATACGAACCTAATCACGTATATGAGGAATCAGTTGGCAAACGTACCTGTTGATTTTCAGCGATATATGTACGAGCGAATCAATTGGGATGACCGCCTTTTCGGTTTGGTTGGGCCGCGCGGTGTGGGCAAGACAATTCTGTTTCTGCAATATATCAAGCAAAACTTCGACCGTGAGCGGATTCTCTACATTTCGGCCGACAACACCTATTTTGCTGCTCATTCGTTAGTCGATACTGCCGATGAGTTCAGCCGCGAGGGCGGACAACATTTGTTTATAGATGAGATACATAAATATCCGAATTGGTCGAGAGAGCTGAAGCAGATTTACGACACTCACCCCGATTTGAAAATCGCTTTCACAGGCTCGTCGATACTCGACATCAACAAAGGTGAGGCCGACTTAAGCCGTCGTGCGCCAATGTATTATATGCAAGGTCTGTCTTTTCGTGAGTATCTTGCTATGTTTCATAAGATTACGGTTCCGAAATACGAGTTGGAAGATATTCTTGCAAATCGCGCCGAGATAGCCGCCGAGCGTCATCCGCTGCCACTGTTCCGCGACTATCTGCAACGCGGCTACTATCCGTTTGCCACAGACAGCCGGTTCGATGTTGAACTGAACCAAGTGATAAATTTTACTATGGAAGTGGATATTTCGCAGTTTGCCAAAATGAACGTTGCAACAGGGCAGAAACTGAAAAAACTACTTGCGATTGTTGCCGAAAGCTCGCCGTTCAAGCCGGTTATGGACAAGATTTCGAAAATGATAAACGTGAGCCGTAACGACGTTGGTGACTATTTCTACTATATGGAACGCGCCGGAATGATTGGTCAGTTGCGCGATGCGACAGGCGGAATAATCGGGTTGGGCAAGGTTGAGAAAATCTATTTGGATAACACCAATTTAGCATACGTTTTGGGCGGCAATGCAACAAACATCGGCAATGTCCGCGAGACGTTTTTCTTTAATCAGATGAGAGTCAATCATAAAGTTATGGCGTCGGAAGTTGCTGATTTCAAAATAGATAATATTACATTCGAAGTCGGTGGCAAGAGTAAGGGGCTGCGGCAGATTGCTAATGTGAATGATGGTTTTGTGGTGAAAGACGACATTGAATATGGTTCAGGCAACATTGTGCCGCTTTGGGCTTTCGGGTTAAACTATTGATTATCATCCGGGCCGTAGGGCTGTCGTATTACGGCAGCCGCGTAATGAATGGTTGATTGCGTCAGTTTGCGGTTTGCATTTGCAATTTGCGGCTGCCACGGTGTGACAGCCCTACGGAATCTGTGCGACAGCCCAACAAATCACGCTGCGCAGCCCTGCAAAATCCCAATAAAAACACCACAAAAAACGTTCTATCAACCTACCAATCTACCGTGTTGGTAGAATTTTATTCTACGCACCCGGCTTTTTTAAGGGGGTGTGAAGAATCAAATTCCACAAAGGTTGATTTTGTGGTTATATCTTCTGATATAATCAAACTATTTGGTGGATATTTCCAAACATTGCACTTTTGCATCGTCAAAAATGTGATGAGAGAAATGAAACAGATTAAAACAATGGAAATGACAAAACGAATGCGAATGTGTTGCTGTTGCAACGAGTGAGATTGAAAGTGCGGACCGTGGCGCCGCAGAAACGAAGGCCACAACAATCATTAATAAATACAATATCAATACTTTAAAAACGAAAATACAATGAAAAAGATAATATATACAGTAGCAATTGTTTTAGGATTTCAGGCATCGGTTTTGGCTCAAAGCCAACAAGTTACGGTGCACGTGCCAAATTCGGTCAAACCGCTTGTTGAGAAGTGGGCCGACGAATACAGCAAAACCAACGCGGGCGTTGAGTTTGTGTTTAAGGCTGGCAAGGCGCAGGCTGGCGAGAAGAACAGCCTTTCGGTTGTGAGCAACAGCGCTGACGGCGTGAACTTTGCGCGCTATGCGGTGCTGCCCGTTTCGGCCAAAGAGTCGGAAGCAGTGGGGCTGATTGGTCGTCGCTTGAACGCCAAACGGATTAAGGCGCTCTTCTTTGTTGAAGACCTGTTTGAAGACGACGAGCCGACTGCCACCGAGCAGAAAATCCACATCTACACCGCAACTGGCCAACAGTCGGTGTCGCGGTTCTATGCCGAGCATTTCGACGAGGCGGCTGCCGACTATCGCGGAAAGAAGATTTCGGGCGACGACTCTTACCTGACAGTGGCCGTGAGCCGTGACCCGTGGGGCGTCACAATCAGCACATTATCAAATATTTTCGACCTTGAGAGCCGCCAACTGAAGAAAGACATCGCTCTGCTGCCGCTCGACCTTGACAAACAGGGTGAGCAGGTGCTGGCCGACGGCCAACTCGACGACATTCTGACTCTGCTCGAGCACGCCCGCTACAGCGAGATACCTGTGGGCAACGCGGCTTTCGCCTACGACCACTCGAACGCACTGCTCAACGATTTTGTGCAGTGGACGCTGACCAACGGCGCGCAGTATCTGCACCAATACGGCCTGCTGAAACTGCCATCGAAAGACCTGGCACAGGAATAGTCTGATTACCAACATTATAAAAGTTTTTGAACACAGGGGCGGGCCGCTCGGTCCGCAACCCTTTCACTCGGACTTTGTCTATGAAAAAGATATTACTCATAATTATAATTGCTTTTGTGTCAGCAAGTTCGGCGTCGGCGCAGACCACCACCATAACTGGCCGCGTGACCGACGCACGGACGGGCGACCCGCTCATCGGGTCAACCATTGTGCCGACAACGGGCAACGAACTGGGCACGGTGGCCGACCTTGACGGCAACTTCACGCTCAAAACAAAAGTGAAACTTCCGCTCACGTTGCTGATTCAGTTTGTGGGCTACCGCTCGCAGGAAATCGACGTGTACGAGGCATCGGAACCCATTGAAATTCAACTGACTGAAAACCTGAACAAGTTGAGCGAGGTGGTTGTGGTGGGCTACGGCACGCAGAAACGCACGCAACTGACGGGCAGCGTGGCCACGGTCAAAGCCGAAGCCATCAGCCGCACGGCGGCGCCATCGGTTGACAAGGCCTTGAGCGGAAAGGTGGCGGGACTGGCCGTTACGGCAAGCAGCGGACAGCCTGGCGCCGACAGCCACATCCGCATCCGCGGCGGCAACTCGGTGAATGCGAGCAACGAACCGCTCTACGTGATTGACGGCTTCATCTATTTCAAGGACGCGGCCAACACGGGCACAGGCCTGGGCTCGATTGAGGGCAGTCTGAATCCGCTCTCGACGGTCAATCCCGACGACATTGAGTCGGTTGAGGTGCTGAAAGACGTCTCTGCCACAGCCATTTACGGGTCGCGCGGCGCGAATGGCGTGATTCTGATAACGACCAAAAAGGGCAAGGCGGGCGAGAAATTCGGCGGCATTGTCTATGGCTACAGCATCGGCTTGAGCCGCGTGAGCCACAAACTCGACCTTTTAAACGCGAGTGAATGGGCTGATTTTCAGAAGAAATATTTTAGCAACAAGGGCGGTTACACCGACGAGCAGATTGCGGCTCTGGGCAGTGGCACCGACTGGCAGGACGCTGTTCTTCGGACGGCCGTTCAGCAGGTGCACGACTTGAGCGTGAAGGGTGCGGGCGACAAGAGCCGCTACACCTTCTCGGCCAACTACACCGACCAAGACGGCATTGTTTTGAACTCTGGTTTTCAACGATATAACTTCCACACCAACGTGGAATGGGAACCGCGCAAGCAGGTGCGCTTCGGCGTGAACGCAACTTATGGGCGCATCCGTCAGCGGGGCCTGACGACTACCGAAAAGCAGGTTTTCAACTCGTCGCCATTCTCGGCAGGAATCACCAACAGTTTCGTCTATGCGCTGCTTATGCCGCCTGTGGTTGAGGTTTATAACGCTGACGGCGACTACAATTTCAGCAACCCATACGAGTACGCCTATTTCGCCATCGGCGACCACGCGGCCAACCCTGTTTACGACCTTCGCGAAAGCGTGGCCGAAAACCTGAACAACTATCTGCTCTCGAATGTTTGGGGTAGTTATACGGTTGGCAATCTGACACTTAAAGCGTCGGTCGGGCTGAACAGCGAGCATTTGACGCAGAACACTTTTTCGGGTGCGTACACGTCGCTGGGCCTTGCTACTGAAGGCGTGGGCGGCACGGGCAACCGTCAGACCGACGTTTGGCAGCAGGAATATACGGCCACCTATCAGAAGGATTTGGGCGGCAGCCAATCGATTGATTTTCTGGCAGGTTTCACGCGTCAGACATCAACATCGACCAACAGCGTTGTCCGCACCAACCACTTCACAAACGAGGTGCTGAAACAGTACAATTTGGGCGACGGCTCGGGCATCTACACGCCGCAGACGGGCATCAGCGAGGCGAAACTGAACTCGCTCATTGCTCGCGTAAACTACACATTGAGTGACAGATACAACCTGACGGCCACTTTCCGCGCCGACAATTCGAGCCGCTTTGCGCACAGTCACCGCTGGGGCTATTTCCCATCGCTCGGACTGTCGTGGAACGTTGATAAAGAGGCGTTTATGAGCACTTTCAGCAAGGTGACCTACCTGAAAATCCGCTTGACGGGTGGCGTTGTGGGCAATCAGGAAATCAGCGATTATGCTTTCACAACTTCGTATGCCACAGGCTCTTACAGCGGCTCGAGCAGTTATGCGAAGAAAAACACGGCCAACGACAACCTGAAGTGGGAAACCACGGCAAGTTACAATGCGGGTTTCGATTTGGGGCTGTATAACAATAAGTTAGACTTTGTTTTCGACATCTATTACAAGAAAACGAGCGACCTGCTGCTCGACGTGCCTGTGGGCTTCTCGACGGGTGTGACAACACAGTTGCAAAACGTTGGAAATGTGGTGAATAAAGGCATTGAACTGGCTGTGAACACAACGCTGGTTGAACGCAAACGGCTGTCGTGGACGGCATCGGCGAACGCCGCACTGAACCAAAACCGAATCACCGATATGGGCACTACCAATAATGTGATTCAAGGTTCTGACAATCAGCAGATTCTGCGCAAGGGCGAGCCGCTGGGCGCATTCTACGGGCTGAAGTTCAGCGGCATTGTGCAGAGCGGCGAGGACGTGACCAAATTGCCAACCATCAACGGTCAGACGCCGCAGCCTGGCGACCTGAAGTTTGAGGACACCGACGGCAACGGCCGCATCGACGGCAACGACCGCGTGATTCTGGGCAGCATCCAACCGAAACTGACTGGCGGATTCTCGACGCAGGTGAACTGGAAAGGCATCGATTTTTCGGCATCGTTCGGGTTCAGCGTGGGCAACAAGGTGTATAACGCGCTGGGCCGCAGGCTCGAACTGACGGGCGATTCGTACAATGTTCTGGCAACCGTCAAGGACTCGTGGACACCCGAAAACGGCGGCAACACGCTGCCGTTGGCAAGCCGTCCGCGGCCGTTCGCCCACATCGACAGCCGATATGTGCAAAACGCTGGTTATTTGAAACTTCGCGAACTGACCATCGGTTACAACGTGCCGCTTCCAAAGGAATACAACGCGCAGTTGCGGGTGTTTGCCACGGGCAGCAACCTGCTTACCGCCACACGCTACAAGGGCTACGACCCCGAAGTGGCAAGCGGCACTGATTCAGGCGTTTATCCCGCTTCGCACAGTGTGGTTGCGGGGGTGAAATTGACGTTGTGATTATCGCACAGACGACACAGATAACACTGATTGACACGGAATTAATTAGTTGAGGATAAGAAGGTTGAGAAAGTTGAGAAAGTTAAGAAGGTTTAGACTAAACAGCGAAGCGCTAAACTTTCTCAACAGCGAAGCACTAAACAATAAAAATAGAAGTTAAACAATTTTAAAATATTAAATATCAAGGAAATGAAAATGTTAAAATTGAATCAGCGGTTTAGAATCGGGTGGTTCATAGCAGAGGTTTGAAAAACTTAAAATAAAGCAATTAAAAAACAATAAATCAACAATTTAAAAACATTTGAAATTATGAATAAGAAAATTTTTTTAGCAGTTATTGCATCAGCACTTTTGGCAGGATTTTCGTCGTGCAAAGAGGATAACGACGACGAGAATCAGATTGACCTTGACAACGTTGTGGCCGACGACGCAAGCGCCATTTCGCTTGTGAACGGCGTTTACAGCCACTGGCAGCCGCTCTCGTCATCGTTCTCGTTCATCATCGAACTGAATTCCAACAAGTTGACTTCGTTTGAGGGCGAAGAGGGCGAGGCTGGCCCTGTAAACAGCCGCTTTGAGCAGGAACCGACAACCTGGTATCAGGTGAAGATTTTTAACCATCTGTTTCTTGGCATCGCGCAAGCGAACGAGGCAATTATCACAGTATCAAACTCTTTGAAGGCTGGCAAGATAAGTCAGCAGGGTTACAACGCCGCCGTGGGCAAGGCTAAATTCCTTCGCGCGCTGGCCTATCTGAAACTCACCCAACTTTGGGGCGAGGTGCCTGTGTTCACCGAAGAGGGCGGCTCAACCACCGAGCGTCAGAGCATCGACAAGGTTTTTGAGCAGATTGTCAGCGATTTCACCGCCGCTGAAGAGTTGCTGAACGACTACAACGGCGACCCGCGCATTCCGTCGAAACAGGCCGCTCAGGGCTTGCTGGCCCGTGCTTATCTGGTTTGGGGCGATAACCCGCTG
Source organism: Salinivirgaceae bacterium (assembly GCA_017527435.1). Lineage (GTDB taxonomy): Bacteria > Bacteroidota > Bacteroidia > Bacteroidales > SZUA-534 > RUG13583. Next base: position 91,126 of record JAFXQB010000001.1, on the reverse strand, counting down.
TCACAGAGCGAAGTGGCTGCCATCGCGGCAACGCAAACCGACCCTGCTTTCACTAAAACCGACGCTCGTCTTGAGAAGGCAATTGAATATGCTAACAAGGTGATTTCGAGCGGAAAACTGGCTCTGGACCCCGAATACAACAAACTCTGGGGACGCGAGTATGAGAGCAACAAGCGCGGCACCAACGAGCACCTGTTCACCATTGCCCACGACGGCGACGAGTTTGACGCTCAAGGCAACCACCAAACACACTGCTCGTGGACATTCCCGTTCCAAAACGGTGAGAACGGCAGCGGCTACAGCCAAAACCACACTGAGGTTCCTGACGACAACCTTTACGACGACTGGTTTGCAGAGCAGCCCAACGACAAACGTCTGGCTGAGACTTACTTCACCAAGATTGTGAACCCAGAGGATGGCAAAACCTACAACTACTACTCGCCTGTTTACACACCAATCAACGGCAAGGGCGTTGACCAAAGTTACGAAAACGCTGAGAATATTGAGATTACGCACAACTCGGTTGACCGCATCGAGATTCGTTATGCCGAAGTACTGCTCATCAAGGCTGAGGCGCTTGTGCAACTTGGCCGCAATGGCGAGGCCGCAGAGCCGTTCAACCAACTGCGCCAACGTGCTGGCATTGAGACTGTTGCCGCCCCGACCTTCGACCAAATCAAACGCGAGTGGGACTACGAGTTCACCTACGAGCAGTTCTCGGTTCTCAACTCTTATCGCTGGAAAGATTTGATTTCGTCGGTGCAGAAAGTGAAGAATTACAAGCACTTTGCTGACGATTGGAAAACATCGCTCGGCAACACCTACACCGCCGACCAAGAGGCTTACTTCACCAAAATCCACAATCACCTTGTGGCCAAATACAACAACGTGAAGGGCCGCCACTACCGTCAGCCGATTCCGACAGGCCTGAAGGGCGAGGATTTGGGAATCGCACAGAATCCTGGATATTAAAGTTTGGTTATTAAATAGTTAGGTTTTGAGCATTGTTGTTGGGAAAATTGAGAATCAGCGCAAAAAAGCACTCGGTTTTCTCAACAGCAAGGTGCTCAATCCGATTAACTTAAAAGATTGTTGAACTAATAATTAAGCGTATGAGGAAATTTACAAGAATATATCTATTAGTTATTTTTGCCATTGCGGGCATTGCGGCTTTCACGGCGTGCAGCGACGACGACGAGGACGAGGTCGCCAACAATGCGGGTGAGCACGTTGCCATAGGTGGCACAGTGGGTGAGGTTGTTGACCTTGGATTGTCGGTTAAATGGGCTAGCCAAAACCTTGGAGCGGCATCGCAGGAGGATTTCGGCAAGTATTTTGTCTTCGGAGAAACGGCCCCAAAAGACAATTACACTTGGGACACCTACAAATGGGGCACTGCCGAAACGCTGACCAAATATCAGTTGTCGTCAGTTGACAATTCGGTACAGAACGGTCGCGTTCTCGAACTTGACGACGACGCCGCACGTGTCAACTGGGGCGGCAAATGGCGCACCCCAACTCAAAGGGAGATTCTCGAACTCATTAAAAACACCACGTGGAAATGGAAGAGTGTGAACGGTGTTAACGGACACGAAATTGTTGGACCTAACGGAAACAGTATTTTCATTCCTGCCGCTGGTTATCAGAACGGTACTGAGACATACAACGTTGGTACAAAGATCGTCCTGCTCTCTTCATCACTTATGGGTTGGACCACTTATGACGACATCAACTACGTTTCCATCGGAAGCGGATTTGCGCCGCAGTGGGCTCTGAACAATAGGGAATGGGGACGCAGCATACGCCCTGTTTGGGAATAAACTTGGTCAGAATCCTGGATATTGATTTTGTGAGCATTTTCAATACAGTTTTAAAGTCAAGGCACGGTGCACGGAAAATGTGCATCGGCCTTTATCAAACTCTTTAATAATGATTTAAACCATTACTGAATATGAAAAATACTATAAGAAAATATTTATTGGTCATTTTTGCCATTGCGGGCATTGCGGCTTTCACGTCTTGCAACTCGAACGACGACGACGGGACACCCGACATTGAGATTCCTGGAATAACTTTCGACGGCGATATTGACTGCTGCTCGGCCGAAGAGGCGCTGCAGGTTTACAAGTTCCTGCAAACGGTGAAGATTCTGCCTGAACTGTCGCTCTCGATTGACGGAAAATACGACATCACGGCCTACGCTGCCGCTGGCGGGTTTCACACGGGCTACAACGAAATCTTTTTTGTGGCCACGAAAAAAATATCTGGAAACTACATCAAGAATTTTGAAATCAGCGATTTGACACCGCTAATGCATATGGTTAAAATGGATATGTACCACAGCACGCCTGTGGGCGCCGTCGAGAGTTTCGACAGCAGCATTCTGGCTGTGAAGCGCGGTTGGGTGTCGTATATAATGAGCAGCAGCGACGGCGGCACGTGGGCGCTGGCCTACAATGCCAAAGTGCTCGGAACCACTGGCGAGACTGGCCCCATTGACATTACGGTGAACGCACTGCCCGAAGGTCAGGCCTGGGTTAAGAGTTTCAAGGTGGGCGACGACACATATTACCTTTCGATTGTCAATCCAACCAATTGGAAGACAGGCACTAACGCTGCCACCGCATACGTGTCGAAGAAAAGTGCGAAAGCCACCACGCCCTATGCGCTGGCCGCAGAGCGGTTCACCATCGAGATTGACCCGCGTATGCCCGATATGGGTAACCACACGTCGCCCGACAACACGGCTCTCACCCGTCAGGACGACGGCAGCCACCGCGGCACCATCAATCTGACAATGACTGGCCTGTGGCGTATCCACCTGACTGTCAAGGACGCGGAAGGAAACGTGGTTGCAGGTGGCGACGATTTGAGCGACGGCTACAGTTCACTCTTCTGGGACGTGACGATTTAGTTCCGATAGTTATCGGGATTAGAATTTAGAATTCAGAATATAGAATAAAGGGTTTGGATTTTTATTAAAAATTATACGAATCGTAGAAAAGTTCTTTTGCTAATTAAAGTGCTTGAATGCAGTGAGTTGCATTTATAGTCGCAAGTTTGACGAACGGGTTCACACGGACCCGTTCGTTAATTCTGCGGTTTTGGAATCCAAACTGTTTATTAAATTGATTATTCGCCAGTTATAATAATGATTGAAATAACGACATTCCGACCCGAACTGAAAAACGATTTCATTGCACTCAACAAGCAATGGATTGAGAAGTATTTCCGCATCGAAGAGTCTGATTTAAAGACATTTGCAAATGTTGAAAAAATCATTACCGAAGGCGGACAGATATTTTTCGCCATTGATAAGGAAAGCAACCTTACGGCGGGCTGCTGCGCGCTTGTGAACCACGGCGGCGACGGTTTCGAACTTGCGAAAATGGCCGTCGCGCCCGAATTTCAGGGGCGCGGAATTGGCAGTCGGTTGGTTGGCGAACTGCTTCGCCACGCCCGTAGAATTGGTGCAGGGCGGGTATTCCTGATTGGCAACACAAAACTTGAAGAGTCTATAAAACTGTATAAGAAGCACGGATTCAGAGAGATTCCAATCGTAGGAAACACTTATGAGAGGTGCGACATTATGTTGGAAAAGACATTCTGTGTCAGGAAGATAGAGCCGCAAGACCAAATCGCAGTGGCGCAGATTGTCAGAAATGCCTTTTTAGAATTTTCGGCGCCGCTCAAAAACACGGTTTACGACGACCCGCGCACATTCACTATTTGTGATACCATAATCAATTCATTATCTGATTATTATGTGTATATTGAAGATAATGTGCTGCTCGGCGGCTGTGGTTTTTACCCTACCGAAGGACTTCCGAAAGGTTATGCAGAGGTGATAAAATTCTATCTGCGACAAGAGGCGCGAGGTAAAGGTATTGGCGGAATACTTCTGAATAAGGTTATAAATAATTCAAAATCAATGGGGTATAGCCATCTATATATCGAATCATTCCCTGAATTTTCATCGGCGGTGGCAATGTATCAGAAATATGGATTCCACGCTATCCCGCACCGTCTTGGCAATTCGGGGCATACGGCGACAAGCATTTTTATGGTAAAAGACTTGGCGCAAGTCTGAATAAAAGACTGAAACGATTGTGTGGTGTTATTTGAAAGACATATCATTATTAGAAATCATAAAATATTAAAATACAACAAAATGAACCAATTCGGCAAATTTAAAAAGATTGACGCCCACACGCACATTGGGGCATTCGGCAGTCCATTCAACATCGATTTCAACACGGAACGGCTGCTTGAGCAAATGGCGGAATATAACATTGAGAAGACGGTGCTCTGCTCGGCGAGTGCCTACTCGAACGACGACAGCCACCGCGGCACTATCAATCTGACAATGACTGGCCTGTGGCGTATCCACCTGACTGTCAAGGACGCGGAAGGAAACGTGGTTGCAGGCGGCGACGATTTGAGCGACGGCTACAGTTCACTCTTCTGGGACGTGACGATTTGAGATTGAAAATCAGTTAACAATTTGGCTATCTGCGTAGAATCAAGTTCGGCAGATAGCCATTTTTGTTTTTGGGTGGTCCAAATTATCGGTAGTGGCTAAAAAAACGGAGATTCTTTTGTAAGTTTGTAGGCGATGCAATAAAATGATAAAATAAGTGCTTGTTTATGAGCAACATTGAAAGCGTAAACCTTTTTTCAGACTTATGTACCATTGTTGAAACAACAAAACGCAAAACTGCAGTTGCTGTCAACAGCGGCATAGTGTTTATGTATTGGAATATTGGGCACCGAATAAACACCGAAGTTCTTGGTAACAAGCGTGCTGAATACGGAAAACAAATTGTGTCGCCGCTGGCGACACAATTGAATGAGCATTTGCAGTTAGACCAATCTGGCATACGTGTGGCACAATATCTGACCGAATTTCCATCGAAGGAATTACTTCAGAAGCATTTGCGCCATCATATTGAAAATGACAGTGATGAATGTGCCGATTCTGATTTTTAAGAATGCAGAAAGTTTTCAATTATAAGGTTACACCGCAACTTTCCACAGAAAAATTATTTTTGTGATTGGAAAACATTTAAACATTATTGAATGAAGTAAAGAACGAATTGAGTTAACATATTATTAATCATAGCGTTTGGCTATTTATTCGAGACATCCTAAAAATTTGCCGATTTAAAAGATGAAAGCCTTTAGAATAAGTTCAAACGTCCGTGCTACGGCGTGGACGGAACTTATTGGGCTTTCAGGTTAGGCAAATACCGTAGGATGCAATAAGCGGCGTTTACGCCGTACGTGCATCTGTAGTATTTGCGAACCTGTTACTCTCAATAATTTCCAACCGCTAATAAAACGCACGGAAAATGAGTAACATTAAAGACGAACTCTGCGCCCAACTCGACCGACGAGTTTCGGACAAAATTCTTGAACAAACCGATTCCAATCTACTCAAGAAATTAATCGCCAATGCTGAAAGTGACAGCGAGGCTATTGAAATTTCAAAATTAGGCACTCTTCTTAAACGAACAGGTTTGCATTTCGTTCCACGGACAGAAAAGACGCAACAAACAATCCATTATTTCAAAAAGAACAACGAATTAAGTTTTCACACAGACGAAGGTAAACTAACTCATAAATTAATAATAGGTGACAATTATGAGGCTCTTCAAAACCTTCTTATTCAATATAAAGGAAAAATTGATGTCATTTATATTGACCCGCCATACGGCAAAGATTCAATGGGTGAATTTGCACATACCAACTACCAAAACGCAATCACACGAGACAATTTACTATCAATGCTTTATTCTCGATTGGTGCTTGCTAAACAGTTACTATCCGATAGTGGCGTGATTTTCTGTTCAATTGACGATAGAAATCAAGCGTATGTGAAGTGCTTGTTTGATGAAGTTATGGGTGAATCTAGTTTCGTGGCAAATTATCTATGGAAAAAAACAGATACCCCACCATCTTTATCAAAAAAAGTAAGGAAGAAATATGAATACGTTTTGTGTTATGGAAAAAAGTTGGATAAAAAATACAAGTTCTCACAAGGAGAAATAGAAGGAGGAGATGCACCGTTACTAAACTCTGGAAACCAACTGAAAAAGATACGTTTTCCTAAAGGAACCGTTTTTTTTAACATTCCTGACGGAACGTATGAACCAAATGAATGTAGGAAAATTGAATTATGCGAAAATGTTATTGTAAAAGACGGTGTAAATCAGAATGATTTTTGCGCTGTTGGAGAATGGAAGTGGAAACAAGAAATGGTTGATGATGAGGTAAAAAAAGGAACCTATTTTTTGGTGAAATCAGAATTATTTTCTGTCAGATTTCAGAGAAATGGTGAAAAGGCAACCAAAACGCCACAAAACAATATTGATGCAGAAGTTGGTGTAGGGACAAATGAAACAGGATATGGTGAAGTGTCTTCGATTTTGCAAAAAGACATTTTCGACAATCCTAAACCTACATCATTGATAGAATTTCTTGTCAGTATGGTAAATAAGGATGAATATATCACCGTACTTGACTTTTTTGCAGGAAGTGGAACGACGGGCCACGCAATATTGGATTTGAATAAAAAAGATGATGGCTATCGAACATTTATACTATGCCAACTTAATGAGAATTTAGATAATGCTCTAAAAAATGCATCCAAAGAATCTAAAACAACTATTGAAAATCAGATAGCACTTTGTGACAAATATAATCGCCCGCACGAATTGACTGAAATCACTGCTGAAAGGTTGCGCCGTATAATGACAGGGAAAAGTTATGACGGTACTGCTGATTATAAGTGGAGCAAAGAAAACGAACCTTACGGTGGCAACCTTGATGTATATACGATTGGAACAGTTGCTAATAACGAGAATGTTGAAGGCAAAACACCATTTGACGTGATTGATGAGAGATTGTATAGAGACGACAATGAAAAGTTTGAAACTATACAAGAAAAAATCGATTGGGTTTGCAGCAATTTCAACAATGCGCAGCAAGTTGTAGAATCGGATGCAGATTGGCAAAAACGAGTTAAGGAGGGCAAATAATGTTACAAGAAGCAATTGACCTTCAGCAAAATGCTGTGGCCGAATTAGTTCGGAAAGTTGAAACAAAACGCGAAATAACCTTCCGTGCACCTACTGGCAGTGGAAAAACACGAATGATGGCTGATTTTATGAATCGAATTTTGATTCATAATCAAGATGTTATATTCCTTGTCTCAACATTGTCGAAAGGCGATTTGGCAGAACAAAATTACAATGCTTTTAAGGATTGTGCCGACAAAAACATTTTCCCAAAGTTGAATGCGCACTTGATTTCATCGGAAATAAGCGGAGAAGAAAGTTTGTTTATCCCATTGGATTACAATGTTTACGTTCTTCCGCGTGACCTTTACAAAACAGGAGGTCGACTGATGCAAGGTGCAATGCTCAATTTTTTGCATACTGTCACACCTAACCTGTTGGGAAATGGACTTAATAAACGCATATGGCTCATTAAAGATGAATGCCATCAAGCGACTAACAATTTGGATGATTTGGCAAATAGTTTTTTTGACAAAATCATTAATTTTTCTGCAACGCCAAAACTCAACCGTGGGCAAATTCCTGATGTCGAAATCAGCGATGAAACTGCAATGAATGTAAAACTCATCAAAACCATTGAATGGGGCGATGAAAGCGATACGGTTGAAACTGCTATATGCAAGTTCGAGAAAATTCGTGAAAAATATGTTAATCTGTTAAATGTCAATCCTTGCCTTATAATTCAAATTTCAAACAAAGATAAAGCAGAAGAAGAATGGACAAAGATTGAAGCCATTTTGAATAAAACAGAACATCAGCATCTTAAATGGATGTCAATTGTTGACAAAAAAGACAAATGCCGCACAAATGACAAAGTAGGCAAGTTACCTGTTGAGAAATGGAAGGAATATGCAAAAGGTAATGCTTCAACCATTGATATAATTGTCTTTAAAATGGTTATTAGTGAAGGTTGGGATATTCCACGAGCCTGTATGCTTTATCAGGTTCGTGACACAAAAAGTAAGCAACTTGACGAGCAAGTTATGGGACGTGTGCGCCGTAATCCGCGCTTAACCGATTTTGAAAGACTGACACCTGAAGCCCAAAAACTTGCTATGACAGCGTGGATATGGGGCATTGAACCCAACAAAGGTAAAAAATCGCGGCAAGTACGTCTATTCGGAAGCCCCGACGATATTACTATGGCATTGAAAATCAAAACAACACACCTTAAAACGCTAACAGAACGCAGGGATTTTGATGTCGTCGAATTTCTTCAAGAGAAATCGAAGAATGATGTGTACCACACAAGCATTTTTGACCTTTATGCTAAACTGCAACGAAACGACAATGCAATTCGTGATTTGTGCTACGAATATGCTACCAATGCGCAAGATTGGTGGCGATTCTGCGAGCATATTGATGACGTGCGTAAAGAATACGACAACTACGTCTGCGATTACAGTAAAAGTATGGAACTGACCAAAGACAATGATGGCAATGTCTGCGAAGTTTCCTTCCCATTGACTTCAATTTATACTGATAATGAGCATTATCAGAATATTAGCGATTGGGTATGGCAGCGTAAAGACGGCAGTGACAAGTTTTCTTTCGACAGCGAAGCAGAGCGAGAGTGGGCTTCTATTCTGAAGGACATCTCACACGAAGATTTTGGAACCGCGGAAGTTGGCGAGCCAAATCCGCATTATGGTCAATTGAGAACGGATGGTACTACTGAACCGCTACACCTTAACGCAAAAAACAAATATTTATGGGGCAAAAATTTCATTACGAATTCCGAAATCAAATTTGAATACTATCAAAATGGTATACATTCGTCGTACCCCGATTTTGTTTTGAAGGATAAAAGCAGTCGCATTCACTTGTTTGAAGTAAAAAGTGTGAATGTGTCAAATGCTTCACAATTTGATAGCGAAGATTATAAGAGCAAAATTAAAGCGTTAAGAGAGTGTTACAAACACTGTTCGGAATTAACTGATTATTGTTATTATTTGCCCGTATTAAAGAATGATGTATGGCAAATAACACGTTTCGCAGGTGGTGAGGAGGACACATTAACTATAGATAGTTTTAAGGATAGTTTGAAATAGCAGAAAAAGAATATTAAACGATTGATTGTATACGATTTAGGGCTGTCATATTATCGCAGCCCTACGTGTTTGTGAATTTTAATCAGCACTAATTCATATTTTTCAGACATCTGAAAAATTCATTTATGCTTCAATTTGTCAGACATCTGACAAATTTCATTTAAAGCATATTTAGCCCCCCTTCCACATTAAAATCCCCAACCCCCAAACATTTTTATAAAATAAACCTATTAATCCTATAGGTTGGTAGAAAATAATATCTATCTTTGCACCGTCATTAAGAACAACAGAACTAGGGCGCAGATTGAAGTGTGATTTGGCAGATTGAACGGAATCGGGCAAATCGGCGCCATCAAACTAAAATTAAAAACAGAGATAGAGAATGGTATCATTACTGATTGTATCGACATTACTGACCACCGCCGCCGACACCACGGTGGCCCGCGAATTGACTGTGGACGAAGTGGTTATTGTTTCCACCGCGTCGCGGGGCGGACAGCGGGCGGTGAAGGGGCAGGCGGCAAGCATCGACGAGCATATTGGCAACCTGCGCAATGTGGCAATGGTGCGGCGCGGCTCGTATGCGTGGGAACCTGTGGTGAACAATATGCCCACCGAGCGCCTTTCGACAACCATCGACGGAATGAAGATTTTCTACGCCTGCACCGACAAAATGGACCCTGTGACGTCGTATGTTGAGAGTGGTAACTTACAGACTATCAGTCTGAACAGCGGCCTTGACGGCAATCCGCAGGCTACGGGCAACATCGGCGGAAGCCTTGATTTGCGTCTGCGGAAGGCTGGTTTCGACGCTGACCCGCTGCGGGTGAACCTGTCGGCGGGGCACGAGTGGAACGGTCACGTGCAGGTGTATGGCGCCGACGCGGCTTTGAGCGGCCATCGCGCTTACGCGAACATTGGCGCCTTCTACCGTCAGGCCGAGAATTACAAGATTGGCGGCGGCGAGCGGCTGCAGTTCTCGCAATTCCACAAAGTGAATGTTTTCAGCAATTTAGGCTTCCGCTTGACGGATAACGACGCCCTGGAAGCCACCTTCATCTTCGACCGCGCCACCGACGTGGGCTATCCTGCCCTGAATATGGACGTGGGGCTGGCACGCGGCATCATTACATCGCTGTCAGTCAAGCATTTGTTCGGCTGGGCGAGTTGGGAAACGAAGGTTTACTACAACCACATCACCCACGAAATGGACGACACGCAGCGGCCCGACGTCGAGATTCATATGGATATGCCTGGACGCAGCCAAACGGCGGGGCTCTACAGCCTTCTCACCGTATCGCGAAAGCGCCACGACCTGGCTCTGAACTACGACCTTTACCACAACCGCCGTTTTGCCGATATGACTATGTACCCTGGCGGCGCGGCGCCAATGTATATGGTGACCTGGCCCGACGTGGCGACGCTCAACACGGGGCTGGCGCTGACGGACAATATCGGCTTGACCGAAAACCAACAGGTGCGGCTCTCGGCAAAGGTTGCGTGGCAGCATCAGCGGCTCGATAACGAAGAAGGCTACCACGCGCTGAAGGTGTTTTTTCCCGCAATGACCGACGCCTACTATCAGACCACGGGGCGCGTGGCGGCGAGTTACCGCGTGCAGTTGGGCGGCTTGCAACTGTCGGCAGGGGCTGGCTGGGGAAGTCGTGCGCCAACGGTGACCGAAGCCTACGGATATTATCTGAACAACACGTTCGACCAATTCGATTACATCGGCAATCCGCACCTGAAAAACGAGTCGGCTTTTGAGTTGAACGCGGCCCTGAAATGGCGTGTGGGCGCGGCTTTGCAGGTGGGCATCGACGGTAGCGCCTTCCGTTTTGCCGATTACATCATCGGGCATCTCGAAGAGCGCATCTCGCCAATGACCGTGGGCGCTGAAGGCGTGAAGGTGTACGGCAACATCAGCCGCGCCACCATTGCCAACGCGTCGGCGACGGCCGAATGGCAGCCGCTTAAATGGCTGAATCTGAACGGCAAATTGAGCATCGGCTCGGGCCGCGACGCCGACAACGACCCGCTGCCGCTCATTGCGCCCCTGGGTTGGCAGACGCAAATCGGGCTGAACCACGGGCAGTGGCAGGCGCAGGTTGTTCTGCGCGGAAACGGCCGTCAGAGCCACTTTGCGGCCAAATACGGCGAGACCGAAACACCCGCGTGGACCGTCTGCGACCTGTCGGCACTCTGGCAGAAGTCTGTCGGCGATAAAAGGCTGACTGTCAGGGCGGGAATCGAGAATCTGCTCGACAAACGTTACGCCACTTACGCCGATTGGAACGAGATTCCGCAAAAGGGACGGAATGTTTTTGTGAATTTGACGGTTGAAATGTGAGTTTGTTTGCGGTGCGCCCTTGCGGGCGGAAATTTTTATAAAATTTTAAACAAAATTGTTCAGAATCAATGTCTAACCAAACTTATCCAAACCAACCCCAAAAATGTTCTCGGATAAATTCGGGTTCGTTTGGTTAGAAACAAAAAACTAGAAATCAATTTTTTATAAATTTTCGATAGGATTTTCTTAAAATTTCTCGCGAAGCGATACAACTTAAATAACAAAATAGACTATGAAACAATTAGTTATCTGGATTGGGGCGCTAGTTTTGGGCGCAGTTTTAGGCATTTTGGGCGTGGGCGCCATCGACGCTGTTGCCAATTTTGTGGCAACCGTTTTCACGCGGTTGTTCCAACTGCTGGCAATGCCCACCATTCTGCTTGTGGTGATAAGCACGTTCGCCACTTTCGGCTCGAAGGGCTCGGGGCCGATTTTCCGCCGAACGGTCGTCTACACGCTGCTCACCACGGTGGCCGCGGCCGCTGTCGGCGCGGTGCTTTTTGTGCTGGTCAAGCCCGAAAACATTCCCGCGGGCGCGTTTGCCGCCACTGCCGAGCCGTCGGCGCAGACGCTCACCTACGCCGACCATATTCTTGGCGTTGTGCCGAACAACTTCCTGCGTCCGTTGCTCGAAGGTAACGTGCTGTCGCTCTTGCTGATAGCGTTTGTTGTGGGCATTGGCTTGTCGCGATTGCCCGAGTCGGACAACAAGGCGGCGGTGGTGCGTCTGATTCTCGGCCTTCAGGAACTGCTTTTTCTGCTTATCCGCTGGATAATCAAGATTTTACCCATTGGCATTGTGGCCTTTGCGGCGCAACTCACGGCGCAACTTGGCGCTGGCGTTGTGGCTGGCTCGTTGGGCAAGTATCTGCTTGTGGTTCTGGGCGGAAACGTGGTGCAGTTCTTTGTTGTTCTGCCGTTGTTCCTGATAGTGCGCGGGCTCAATCCGCTGACGGTTCTGGGCCGAATGGCGCCCGCCGTCCTAACCGCCCTGTTCACCAAAAGCAGCGCGGCCACCCTGCCCATGACAATGGACTCGGCCGAGCGTCGGCTTGGCGTCCGCCCCACCGTGGCGCGCTTTGTGCTGCCCGTCTGCACCACCGTCAATATGAACGGCTGCGCGGCCTTCATTCTGGTCACTTCACTTTTCGTGATGCAAAACGGCGGCACGCCCATAACCTTCTCAACCATAGCGCTTTGGCTGCTGATTTCGGTGGTCTCGGCCGTTGGCAACGCGGGCGTCCCGATGGGCTGCTATTTCCTGACGCTTTCGCTGATGTCGGGCGTCGGTGCCCCGATAGGCGTTCTGGCCGTCATTCTGCCGTTCTACACCATTATCGATATGATTGAAACCGCCGAAAACGTCTGGTCCGACTCGTGCGTCTGCGCGATGACCGATAAGGATTTGCGGGGCGAAACGGTGAGTGCGTGACGGTGTATTGATACGTATAAAAGGCGGACATTTGTAGGAACGTGCCGCGTCAGTAAATAGTAATCCATTGATTAAGATTAGATTACCATTGACCGTTTTCTTTGCAGCCGCACTGCACCTTGGCTGTGCCGCGTGGTGCGACATTGTTTTTGTGCTCGATAAAAAGGCGGCTTTCGGCAACGGCCATATTGCCGTGATGGTTGGCGATGAGCAGCGCGGCTGGCATTACGTCTCGATAAACGGAACCGCAGGAATGCCCAAGCCGTGGGGCTTCAACACCCTGGCGGACCGCGACATTCTGATAACCGACACTTCGGGCGCTGTGGTCGGCAATCTGCGCCAAGCCATACGCCGCGCCGACATTGTCAACGGCTCGAAAAAGCACCGTTACGCGGTTTTCCGCCGCATTAGGGCGTCAGCCGACGAGGACTCGGCCGTTCTCAATGCCGCCATACAAGCCGCGTCGGGCTATCTGTACGGCATTGCTGGCCCTGGGCAGTCGTGTATCGATGTGGCGCAAACGGCCTTCTCGGCACTTGTCCGCCTTCGCCAACTCGACCAAAACGGCTCTGTGCCTGGTCAAACCGATTTGATTCCGAAAAACTGGTTCCGCAAACTCGCCGCCCGCGTGCGAGCCGTCAACCGCGCGTCGCGAAACAACCCCAACGCCATTCGTTTCTATCGCAAAATCAATAAGAAAGAGAAGATGGCTTTGAACTAAAAATCTTTCTAAACAGAACATTTTAGAAAAAATAACCTACCAACATAGTGGGTAATAGAAAATTATTTTTACATTTGCAAAGTCATAAAAAATAGATGTAAAAAAATGGCAAAAGTTGCTAACAACATAACGGAACTGATTGGCCGCACGCCGCTTCTGGAACTCACCAAAATCGAGAAAGAGCAGAGGACGAAGGCGCAGATTGTGGCCAAACTCGAGTTTCTGAATCCAGGACGCAGCGTGAAGGACCGCGTGGGGCTGAAACTAATCGACGAGGCCGAGCGCAAAGGGCTTATTGGCAAGCACACGGTGATTATTGAACCCACAAGCGGCAACACAGGCATTGGTCTGGCCGTGGTGGCTGCCACGCGCGGCTATCGGCTCATTCTCACAATGCCCGACTCAATGAGTCTCGAACGCCGCGCCCTGCTCAAGGCTCTGGGTGCCGAACTGGTGCTGACGCCCGCCTATGAGGGTATGCCTGGCTCAATCCGCAAGGCAAAAGAACTGGCGGCGCAGATTGGCGATGCGTTCATTCCGCAACAATTTGAGAATCAGGCCAACCCGAAAGCACACGTTGAGACAACGGCGCAGGAAATCATTGCCGACACCGACGGGCAGATTGACATTTTTGTGGCGGGTGTGGGCACGGGCGGCACCATTACTGGCGTTGGCGAGACACTGAAGGCCTTCAATCCCGAAATCAAGGTGGTGGCCGTTGAGCCGCTGGGCAGCGCGGTGCTGTCAGGTTGCAAGCCTGGACCGCACAAGTTGCAAGGCATTGGCGCGGGCTTCATACCAAAGATTCTCAACACGCGCGTCTATGACGAGATTTTCCGCGTCACCGATGACGCCGCTTTCGAGGCCGCCCGCTACATTGCGCGGTGCGAGGGCGTGCTGGTGGGCATTTCGTCGGGGGCGGCGCTGCACGCGGCCATTGAGATTGCGCAGCGTCCCGAGAACAAGGACAAGCGCATTGTCGTTCTGCTGCCCGACTCTGGCGAACGCTATCTGTCAACAACGTTATTTAAAGATTAACATATTAAAAATCAGAATATTATGGCAACAATTACAGTAAACGGCGACAAGCAGGAAGTCGCATTGCCGATAACAGTATCGGAATTGATAAAGCAAAACAATGTGGCTCAACCTGATATGGTCAGCGTGCAGATAAACGAAGAGTTTGTTGAAAGAGAAGATTACGACACAACCACTCTGAACGATGGCGATGCAGTTGATTTTCTGTACTTTATGGGTGGCGGCGCGATATAATTGAGAATTGAAAATTGAGAATTCGTAATTCGTAATTCAAAAATCAAAAACCAAAAATCGTAATTCATTAATTGCTATGTTCGATTATACAGAAGAAGAACTAACCCGCTACTCGCGCCACATTCTGCTGAAGGACGTGGGTGTTGAGGGGCAGGAAAAGATACGCGAGGCGAAGGTGCTGGTTATTGGTGCTGGCGGCCTGGGCGCGCCTGTGGCGATGTATCTGGCGGCCGCTGGCATTGGCACCATTGGCATTGTCGATGGCGATGTGGTTGACCTGAGCAACCTTCAGCGGCAGATTATCCACACCACGCCCGATGTTGGTCGGCCAAAGGTTCAGTCGGCCAAAGAGACGATGCAGGCAATCAACCCGAGTGTGAAAGTGGTTGCATATCAGGATTTTCTGCGTGCCGACAATGCGCTCGACATTATTCGCGACTACGATTTTGTGGTTGACGGAACCGACAATTTCCCCGTCAAATTCCTAATCAACGACGCTTGCGTGATGGCTGGCAAACCGTTCAGCCACGGCGGAATCTTACGCTTTGAGGGACAGACGTTTACCTACGTTCCTGGCCACGCCTGCTACCGTTGTATGTTCAAGACACCGCCACCGCCGAACGCCGTCCCCACCTGCTCGCAGGCTGGCGTGCTGGGCGCCATTGCGGGAATGTTGGGCACAATTCAGGCTGCCGAAACACTCAAATATTTTATCGGTGTGGGCGAACTACTGACCGACAAACTGCTGACATTTAACGCAAAAACAATGGATTTCAGAAAGATAAACGTCAAACGGCGCGAGAGTTGTCCGCTCTGCGGCACCAATCCGACAGTGACCGAACTGATTGATTATGAACAAGGTGTTTGCGACTTGGCAGCACATAAGAAAGGTTGAGAAGGTTGGGAAAGTTGAGAAAGTTTAGAGTCTCAACAGCGAAGCGCTAAACTTCTCAACAGCGAAGCGACTAAACTTAAAAAAAAACGATTATGGCAGACAAAAAGAAACTTTCATTGATAGCCTTTTCGGGCGAATTCGACAAACTGACGGCCGTGTTCACGCTGGCAACAGGCGCTGCGGCTGTGGGCTACGAGGTGAACATTTTCTTCACCTTCTGGGGGCTCGACGCAATCAAGCAGAAACGCGGCCGCGCCTTTGTGGGCGGCAACTGGCTCACAAAAATATTCGGCTTTATGATGGGCGGCCTGCACGCAACACCCACAAGCCGATTCAACTTCTGCGGTGCTGGTCCGCGCATTTTCCGCAAACTGATGCGCAATAACAACGTGGCCACACTTGAGGAACTTGTTGAGGCGGCCACGGCGCTCGGCGTCAACCTGTACGCCTGCGAGATGGCGATGCACGTTCTGGGGCTCAAGCAGTCCGATTTCATTCACGAGGTGAAGGACACACTCGGCGTGGCGTCGTTCCTTGAAATATCCGAAGGCGGACGGGCGATGTTTATTTGACAATTGAAAATTGAAAGTGGAAAATTGAAAATTAAAAATGAGCAATGAAGGTAGATGGATATGATTCGGGGTGCGCCCTGACGGGCGGAAATTTTTATAAAATTTTAAAACAAAATTTTGTCAGAATTTCTCGCGAAGCGACACCGCTTTGTAGAAAAAATCTGCGTTAATCTGTTAAATCTGTGTTATCTGCGTTCATTCAAAATTCAAAATCCTAATTCCTAAATCCTAAATAACTATGGCAACACACACATTAGACATTACCAACGAGCATTGCCCGATGACATTTGTCAGGACGAAACTCAAACTGTCGCAGATTGCTGAAGGCGATATTCTTGAAGTGCTGCTCACCGAAGGCGAACCGCTCACCAACGTGCCGCGCACGGCTGTTGAACAAGGCTATAACGTGCTGAGTATCACGCACGTCGAAGGAAATATTCACAAAGTAACCATTCAGAAATAGATGGAACTGACAATTACCGACGAGGCTTATCAGAGTGTTCTGGCACAGGCGCAAAACGATGCGCCCGTGGAGTCGTGCGGCTACCTGCTTGGTCCTGACCGTCAAACGGTTACGGTGAATTACCCGATGCGCAATATCGACCATTCGGAGGAGCATTTCAGTTTCGACCCGCGCGAGCAGTTTGCGGCCGTCAAATACGCGCGGCAGAACGGACTTGTGATTGTCGGCAACTGGCACAGCCACCCTGCGTCGCCGTCGCGGCCGTCGGCCGAGGACATTCGGTTGGCCTTCGACCCGAATATTTTGTATTTCATTCTCTCGCTCGCTGGCCCGCAGCCTGTTTTCAACGCTTTCGCAATAGCCGACGGCGAGGTGAAGGAAAAGGTGAATTTGAGATAGAGCGAATCAGAAATCTGTGCTATCTGCATCAGAATTAATGTGTTGTAGATAGCATTTTTTATCAAGAATAAACCTATTAAAACGATAGGTTGATAAGAATTGTAATGGCAAATAAAGTGTGTTTCCGAATCAGGAAATTGAGAAGAAAAACGAGATTGATAATTATATAAATAATTTAAAATTAACTTTTTAAAAGCATTAAAACTATGGCAGACAGCAACATTCAACGCAGCATTACGACTGCAACGGCTCGCAAACTTGCGAATACTACCAAAACCCCACCGCAAATGGGGTCAATCACACCGCGGCTTCTTCTGAAACTGCTGCCGTGGACACAGGTTGAGAGTGGCACCTACCGCGTCAACCGCACCAAAGTTGAATTGAAAAAGGCCGACCGCATTGCAATTCAGTATTTCGACGGCGTGGCAAGTTTCACCGCGAAGGATTTGCGTCAGATTCCGCTCTTCGCAAGTATCGACCAAGAGATTGTGTCCGACCTTGCGCGCAACTTTGTGCCTGTTGAGGTGAAACGCGGTAAAAACCTTATCACTCAAGGCAAAGACAAGCAGAAATTCTTCATTGTGGCAAGCGGTCAGGCTGAGGTTATCAGCACGGGTATCCACGGCGAGGAACTGCGCATTGCCCTGCTTGGCACTGGCGAGTATTTTGGCGAGACCGACCTTTTGAGCGCCGCTAGTTCAACCGTCTCGGTACGCTCACTCACAAACTCAACTTTCCTTCAGTTGGAAACGCCTGTGCTTGAGAAACTTATCAAAGAAAAACCGAATTTCCGCGAGCAGTTCAACAACGCTGTCGATGACCACCTGCGCCTGAAGGCCACAGTCAACGACCACGGTGAGAAGCATATCGACCTTGTCAGCGGCCACGAGGAGGACAACATTATCCCCGAAACATACATTGACTACGACGAGACACCGACCGAATACTCGCTCAACACACTGCAGACGGTTGTGCGCGTCCACACTCGCGTAAGTGACTTATACAATGCGCCTTACAATCAGTTGGAGCAACAACTTCGTCTGTCAATCGAGAGCATTAAGGAACGTCAGGAGTGGGAACTTATCAACAACAAAACGTTTGGTTTGCTGGCACAGGCTGCGCCTGGCTACAAAATCAGTACACGCTACGGCGCCCCAACCCCCGACGACCTTGACGAACTTCTGTCGCTTGTTTGGAAAGAGCCCGCATTCTTCATTGCCCACCCGCGCGCCATTGCCGCCTTCGAGCGTGAATGCACTTGGCGCGGAGTGCCGCCTGTTTCTATCGATTTGTTTGGTACAAAGGTGATTACGTGGCGCGGCGTGCCCATTGTTCCGTCGGACAAGGTCGAAATCAAAGGCCAGTACCTGACCAGCCGCGGCGTCGGCACCACCGACATTATTCTAGTGCGCACAGGTGAGAAGGAGCAAGGCGTTGTGGGCCTGCATCAGGCTGGCATTCCAGGCGAGATTGCGCCGTCACTTTCGGCTCGACTGATGGGACTCGATCAATACGGCGTGGCAAGTTACCTGCTCACAAAATACTTCTCGCTCGCCAGCCTGACCGACGATGCCATTGCTGTGCTTGAGAACGTTGAGGTGGGCTACTATCACGATTACCAACACCGTAACCAAATCGAAAAATAATGTATGCCAATGAATTAGATAACTTCAGGCCCGACATTCCCGAACTGGGGCAGATTCCGCAGTTCAGGTTCGACGCTGACGCACCCGTGCCCGACGCAAGTCCGACATTGGCGCAGCCAGCGCCAGAGGCCGATTTCAGCGCTTTCGCAATGCCGCAGGTTCCGCTCACAGGCGAACTTTCGGATGCCGATGAGACGCTGTTCAAGAGCGTGGTCGAAAAATATTTTTCCGAAGACGCGCCCAAGGCCGAACCTGACTTGCAACCGTCTGACAAACAAGACGATGTGCAGCCCGACCGTCGGAAATGTATGCTGAAGGACAACGGGTTCGGAATCGGCATTCCCGAAACCGAACTGGTGCGCAACCTGCACTATGAGGAGGCCGACACCATTGACCAGACTGAGATTCGCAAGCAGTTCCCCATTCTCGACCAGAAGGTGAACGGCAAGGATTTGGTGTGGTTCGACAACGGCGCTTCAACACAGAAACCCTTGCGCGTGATTGACGGCCTGAGCCACTTCTACAAGACTGACTACTCAAACATCCATCGCGGCGCGCATACGCTTGCCGCACGTGCTACCGACCAGTATGAGGGTGCGCGTGAGAAGGTTGCAAGGTTCATCAACGCACCGTCGGTCGATAACATTGTTTTCGTGCGCGGAACAACCGAGGGTATCAATCTTGTGGCGCAGACTTTCGGGCGCAAGTATTTGCTCGAGGGCGACAATGTGATTGTATCGACACTCGACCACCACGCCAACATTGTGCCGTGGCAGCAGGTGTGCAAGGAGCGCAAAGCCGAACTTCGCGCCATTCCCACCGACCGCAACGGCGACTTGATTCTACCTGAACTTGAACGACTTATCACGCCGCGGACTAGATTTGTTTCCGTCGGGCACGTCAACAACACCTACGGAACAATCAACAACGTGGCGGCAATCATTAAAATCGCTCATTCTCACAACATTCCCGTGCTGATTGACGGCGCGCAGTCGGTGGCTCACACCAAAATCGACGTTCAGGATATGGACTGCGATTTCTTTGTCTTTTCGGGCCACAAGATTTACGGCCCGTCGGGCATTGGCGTGGTTTACGGCAAAAAAGAGGCGCTGGCAATGCTTCCGCCGTGGCAGGGTGGCGGCAATATGATTAAGGACGTGACCATTGAGCGTACCGAGTTCAACGAACCGCCCGCACGCTTCGAGGCTGGCACGCCCAACATTGCCGACGCCATTGGGCTGGGTTATGCGCTCGATTTTGTCAACAGCGTGGGCATTCACAACATTGAGCGCCACGAGCACGACCTGACGGAGTACGCGCGGCAGCAGATTGCGCTCGTTCCTGGCGTAACGCTCATTGGCAACCCCAAAAACCGCGTCAGCGTTGTGTCGTTCGACATTCCTGGCATTCCTGCGCCGCAAGTCGGTCAAATGCTTGACAAAGAAGGTATTGCCGTGCGCGCTGGCCACCATTGCGCCCAACCTGCGTTGCGGGCTTTGGGCTATGAGATGTCGGTTCGCCCCACGTTCGCCGTTTACAACACCCGCGAAGAGGTTGACCGTCTGGTGATTGCGCTGCGGAAAATTGTCGGGGCAAATAATTGAAAAACAAGAACTTAATGAACTGTATTTTCATTTCACCACATTTTCCGCACACCTATTGGCAGTTTTGTATGCGTTTGAAGCAGAACGGTGTGAACGTGCTGGCTCTGGCCGACACGCCATACGAGTCGCTGCCCGCGGAACTTAAAGAGGTGCTGACGGAGTATTACCGCGTCGAGTCGCTCGAAAACTACGACGAGGTTTACCGTGGTGTGGCCTATTTTGCGTTCCGCTACGGGCGAATCGACTGGATTGAGTCGAACAACGAGTACTGGCTGGCGCAGGACGCAAGGCTGCGGACCGATTTCAACATTGGCACAGGCATAAAATCCGACAAGATTGCAAGTATTAAGGAGAAGTCGGAAATGAAAAAACATTACGTCGCAGGCCGTATCCCGACAGCCCGTCAGGCAAAGGCAGCCGACGGTTTTGCCGCCGTCAGCGCTTTCGCGAAAACCACTGGCTACCCGATTATTCTGAAGCCCGACGTGGGCGTGGGCGCCAATGGCACCTACAAAATCAGCGACGAAGCCGAACTGAAAAACTTCTTTGAAACCGAAAGCAATTATCCGTTTTATGTGGCCGAAGAGTTTGTCAGCGGCGAAATTTGCTCATACGACGCCATTATCAACTCAAAAGGCGAACCGCTCTTTGAGTCGATGACCGTGTGGCCGCCGTCGATAATGGACATTGTCAACCGCCAACTCGACCTTTCATACTATGTCGATAAGACAATGCCCGTGGCTTTGCGCAAATTAGGCAGGAAAACAGTGAAGGCTTTCGGCATTTTCAGCCGTTTTGTGCACCTTGAGTTTTTCCGTCTCGACGCCGACCGCCCTGGTTTGGGCAAAAAAGGCGGATTTGTGGCGCTTGAGGTGAATATGCGGCCCGCTGGCGGCTACACACCCGATATGATAAACTACGCGCACTCGACCGATGTTTACAAGATTTGGGCCGATATGGTGGCCTTCGACGAGAACCGCACGCCCGAGGCCGACAGTCAGTATTACTGCGCCTTTGCAAGCCGCCGCGACTTCAACCGCTACCGCCACAGCCACGCCGAAATTCTTGAGCGCTACGGCGGACGCATTGTAATGTGCGAGCGTATGCCCGAACTGTTCTGGGCGGCAATGGGACAGCAAATGTACACCGCTAAACTTGATACTTTTGCCGACGTGAAAGAATTTGTCAATTTTGTGCACGAAAAGTTTTAAGCCGATGGAAATCAAATATATAAAGAGATACAGCCACAATCTTGGCCGCGATATGGAATACAAAACCTACGGCAACAGCGGCCACCCCGTTCTGGTTTTCCCGTCGCAGGACGGTCGGTTCTACGATTATCAGGATTTCGATATGGTGGGCGTTCTGTCGGGATTTATCGACAGCGGGCGGATTCGCCTGATTTGCGTCGACAGTATCGACCGCGAGACGTGGTCGCAAACGGGCGGCGACTACCACCACCGCATTGACCTTCACGAGCGCTGGTACCGCTACATTGTGAACGAACTGATTCCCGAAGTGCGCCACGATGCTGAAACATTTATAGTTACGGGGTGCAGTATGGGCGGATTCCACGCGGGGAACTTTTTCTTCCGCCGCCCCGATTTGTTCGACACTCTGCTCGCCTTGAGCGGCCTGTACTACGCTGGATATTTCTTCCCGAACTACAACGACAGCCTGATTTACGAAAACTCACCATACGATTTTCTGCGCTATATGCCTGACAATCATTACTATTGGAATGAATACCGTCGTCGGCGGATAATATTGTGCGTCGGACAGGGCGCGTGGGAAGACGACCTTCTGGCAAGCACCCGCCAAATGGACGCCCTGCTGCGCGAGAAAAACGTGCCCGCCTGGGTCGACTACTGGGGCACTGACTCGGCTCACGACTGGGCTTGGTGGCGCAAGCAAATCGTCTATTTTATGGACAAAATATTGAACGACTTTCAAATTGAATATGAAATTTGACAAAGTCGCCGTAGTTTCAAACCCAACATTAAATTATTGGCAATGAATAGAAAAGAAGTATTATCGCGTAATGTTGTATTGCTGTCAAACATATCAGACGAAGAGAAGAAGATGCGTACAGAGGGAGACCAATTGCCTTCAATCGATTCCGTACGGCATATAATCGAATTGCTGAAACAGATATTTTTCCCTGGATTCTTCGGTTCGGGCGTTGGCAGCCGCGAGAGCCGTTTTTACCATGTCGGTATCAATATGGAAAAACTGATTGAAGAAATCGAAGAACAGATTTCGTTGAGTTTCAGTTGTTTCAACGGAGGAAAATCGGACGATGAAGTTGAGCAGATAGCGCTTCAGTTTGTCAACAATCTGCCCGAAATCAAACGGATGCTCTACACCGACATTGAGGCGATGTTCAAATCGGACCCCGCAGTGACGGCTTACAGCGAGATAATCTTCTGCTACCCCATAATGCAGGCTATGGTTCACTACCGCGTGGCTCACTCACTGCTGAAACTCAAAGTGCCCGTTCTGCCGCGTATCATAACCGAAATGGCCCACTCGGCAACGGGTATCGACATTCACCCTGGCGCCGAAATCGGTGAGTATTTCTCAATCGACCACGGAACAGGTGTGGTGATAGGCGAGACTTGTATTATTGGGAATCACGTAACTCTATATCAGGGTGTTACGCTTGGTGCGAAGAAATTCACCTACAACGATAGCGGTCAACCTGTGAACACCCCGCGCCACCCGATTATTGAGGACAATGTTACCATTTATTCAAATTCTTCGATTCTGGGACGCATTACCATTGGCCACGACACCATTGTCGGCGGCAACATTTGGCTCACAGAGAGTGTCAAACCCCACTCGAAGATTGTTCAGCAGCGCGCCGTTTCCGAATCGTTTTCTGACGGTGCTGGAGTATAAGAGTAACCTAAAAGATTTCTTTTTCATTGAAAAGCGGATTTCCCGAATCGTAGGAATCCGTTTTTTTTTGTGCGCAGAAAGTGATTTCTGCCTGCACTCATTGACGCACTTCTGTTGCCCTATTTTCAGAATCCGCTTGAGTCCAATGCAGCCTAAAGTTGCAGCGCGTATTCCTGCTTGATTTCGCCCATCACAAATGTGCTCTCAACCGACGCCACGTTCTCGATAACGCCCAACTTGTTGAGCACAAATTCCTGATACTGTTTCATATCGGTGGCGCGCACCTTGAGCAGATAGTCGTACGAGCCCGATGTGTTGTAACATTCTGTCACTTCGGGCATACGCATAATCTGCCGCGCAAAGGCGGTGGCAATGGCGTTGTTTATCTGCGCCATTTTCACCTTGCAGTACACTAGCAGGCTTTGGTTGAGTTTGTCGGGGTCGAGAATGGCCACATATTTTTTGATGTACCCCTGCCGCTCAAGCCGTTTCTGCCGTTCGAACACCGGTGTTGGCGTCAGGTGCACGGCGTCGGCTAGTTCCTTGGTGGTGAGTTTTGCGTTCTTTTGCAGTGTTTTGAGAATCTGCAAATCGGTTTCGTCTAATGTGTATGCCATAATTGTCAGAATTTATCTTCTTTATGGATGCAAAAATAGACAATTGTTCTTGATTGTGCGAAAATTCCGGAAAATAGTTCTACCGTATAAAACAGCAAAGCCCCCGGTTGCTACCAAGGGCTTCGCTATCTAATGTGTTTATTTACAGTTGTTTTATGCCTGTTCAATCAAACTTTGTGCTGCAGTGGCCGGAATCTCGCGGTTGATTTTGCGCATAAGTCCCTGAAGAACAGCACCCGGACCAACTTCGACAATCTCTGTCAGACCATTGGCAATCATATTCTGAATTGTCTGTGTCCAACGTACCGGCGATGTGAGTTGGGCCACAAGGTTTTTCTTTATTTCAGCCGGGTCGGTCACAGGACTTGCTGTTACGTTTTGGTAAACAGGGCAAACAGGTTTCGAGAACGACACTTCGTTGATAGCTTTCTCGAGTTCGGCGCGGGCCGGTTCCATCATTGGCGAGTGGAAACCGCCGCTCACCGACAATTTCAGCGCACGTTTGGCGCCCATTTCGGTGAATCGGGCAATGGCCTTGTCGATACCTTCGTTGGTGCCCGAAATAACCAATTGTCCGGGGCAGTTGTAGTTGGCCGGAACAATGCCGTCGATTTCAGAGCAAACTTGCTCAATAACAGCATCTTCCATACCAATGATTGCCGCCATTGTCGATGGATTCAGCTCGCAAGCCTTCTGCATTGCCTGCGCACGTTTCGAAACCAAGGTCAGACCATCGTCGAACGACAGAGCGCCGGCAGCCACCAAAGCTGAAAATTCGCCAAGTGAATGGCCTGCGGTCATATCGGGTTTGAACTTGTCGCCCAGCACTTTAGCCATAATCACCGAGTGCAGGAAAACGGCGGGTTGCGTTACTTTTGTTTGTTTCAAATCGTCGTCGGTGCCGCTGAACATCAGGCTTGTAATGTCGAAGCCGAGAATCTTGTTTGCGCGGTCGAAAAGTTCTTTGGCCAAAGCCGAATTGTCGTACAGGTCCTTGCCCATACCCACAAATTGCGACCCCTGTCCGGGGAATACAAATGCTTTCATTTCAATGTAATATGTTTAAAATTTCGAAGTTTCAAATTGAGATTCCAAACAAACCGTAGAGACGTGGCGCGCCGCGTCTCTACTTATAATCTCGAAACATCGAAACACAATTCTTGTGCCAAAATCAATGAAGTTTCTTGCCTAAAAGATTTATGAATTCGGCGCGGGTGGCGTTGCTTTTCATAAACAATCCGGTGAAAGCCGATGTGGTGGTGCACGATTCCTGTTTCTCAACGCCGCGCATCATCATACACATATGTTGCGCTTCAATCACCACCGCCACGCCAAGCGGGTGAAGCGTCTGCTGAATGCAGTCTTTGATTTGGTTTGTGAGCCGTTCCTGCACCTGAAGCCGCCGCGAGTAGGCGTCAACCACACGCGCAATCTTGCTCAAGCCGGTAATGTAGCCGTTCGGAATGTAGGCCACGTGCGCCTTCCCGAAGAACGGCAGCATATGGTGCTCGCAGAACGAGAACACTTCTATGTCCTTGACAATCACCATCTGCGAGTATTGCTCTTTGAACATCGCGCTTTCGAGAATGGCTTTCGGGTCCTGATAGTAGCCCTGCGTCAGGAACTGCACGGCCTTGGCAATGCGTTCGGGCGATTTTTTCAGCCCTTCGCGTTCAGGATTTTCGCCAATGTTGATGAGAACCTGACGGTAAAGGTCGGTCAGTGCCGATGTTTGCTCGGCATTGTACTCATTTTTGCGTCGGTAACTGAAGTCGTCGATTTCGTCTATATTCATATCTTTCAAAAAAATCCGATGAATGAAGCGATCGTCACTCATTGCGGAAAGTTGAACTGCAAATGTAGTTTAAAAATTGGTAATAACGAAAATCGGGCGAAAGCATAAGCTGCAGGTTAATCGGTTGATTAACTGATGATTTTTGCCCGTCCGATAAAAAATGGTGACAGTCTGCAAAAATCGATTAACCAGCTGATGGCAACGCTTCCGCTTACGCATATCAGCACCGATGCGAGAAGAAACAACATCCCGGTTGGGTCGAATGAAAGTGCGGGAATAAGTTGCTTGCAGATGATGGTGAAGATGGGCGAGAAAAGGAAAATCGGCAAGGTGTTCCGCCCAATGAACAGCATCCCGCTGCGTAGTTTGTTTTTTAGGTATGGATAGACGGCAAGACAAAGACTGACAGTGAGATAAACAATCAAGACGCCGCCAATTGAGCCGGCGTGCAGGTTGTCGGGATTGATGATTAGCAGGATTATTGCCGGCAAAGAAAGAAACGACGGTCTGAAAATCTGAAGAAACTCGAACGAGCTTTGCCGGATTATAGTGCCAGCAAGGAAATAGAATGCCAGCGGCATTGATACAATACCTATTTTTGAATATAGAAAGTAACTGATTCCCAATAATATGAATCTTGTGAGATTTTGAATTTTGGATATGTGGAACAATCCGTAATAGGTGATTCCGCACAGAATCAGCGAATGAAGATACCAGTATGGTCCAAGTGGATTGATTAGCAATTTGTTAAGAAATACGCCAAGTGTGAGATTGTCGATATGCTCACGAATTGGCAGCATCGACGCCATCACTGTGTAGCCGCTTTCCATAACAATGTAAGGCACTGCAAGCCAGAGTATTGTACGAAAAAAAGCTTTGGCCGCTTTGTCAATCTTCATCAAATAGCCCGAAATCAGCATAAAAACAGGCATATGAAACGTGTAAACAACCTGTTTCGCGTATGGGTGCAACTCTTCGATGTAGACCAGATGAAAACTAATCATCAGGATTATCATTATGCATTTCAAGTAGTCCAGTTCATCAATGCGCGATGTGGTTTTGCTTGATACAGTGTCTGTTGCCATTGCTGTTATTCTTTCCCGAAAGATACATATCTTAATCGGTTGAGCAAGTTGAAATGATTGTTTAATTGCTAAAATGAGAAATAGTCAATAATCCAACTTTATTCGTTTGATCGGTTTGCCATAAACAAAAACAGGACCCAACTTTTCGGTCGAGTCCTGCTTTCTCACTTATTATATAACCCTAAACTTTTATAAGCATCAGCTAATCACACACATCGTGACAAAGAATGCTGCGCCGGCGGCATAGCCGATGAGAGCGAGCCATGACACGTTTTTCAAGTACCAGATGAAGTCGATTTTCTCCAAGCCCATTGCAGCAACACCTGCGGCCGAACCGATAATGAGCATGCTACCACCCGTTCCGGCGGTGTAGGCCAGGAATTCCCAGAATGGGCCGTTCTGCACAAAATTGGCTGCGTAGCCCACGGCATCGGCGGCTTCAACGGGGTACATACCCATCGCGCCAGCCACAAGTGGCACGTTATCAACCACCGACGACAACACGCCAATGATGACATCGATAATGAAAACACCGCCTGTCGCATCTTTGAAACAGCCGTCAAGCGCATTCGACAGAAGCGAAAGATGGCCTGCCGACTGTAATGCCGAAACGGCCAGCAAAATGCCCAGGAAGAACAGAATGGTGGGCGTGTCGATATGTGTCAGAATGTATGTCGGACGCAATTTGTTTTTTATGCCCGGGGCGTGATTCTTGTGAATAATCTCGGTGATGGCCCACACAATTGAAAGGCTCAACAGCATTCCAAGGTATGGCGGAAGATGTGTAACTGTTTTAAACACAGGTACAAACAACAGACCGCCAACACCAAGTACAAGCATCGCCTTTTGTGTGCGTGGCGATGTGCCCCAATCATCCTTGTCCATCGATTCGTCGGTGGGGCGCGCAATTTCGCCCTTGAACGTGAAGCTCAAGATTGTCAGCGGGATGCACAGGCAGATGAGCGATGGAAGGAATACTTCGAAGATGATTTTTTCGGTTGTAACCTGTCCGCCAATCCAAAGCATAATGGTTGTGACGTCACCGATGGGCGACCATGCACCACCTGCGTTTGCAGCAATCACAATCATACTAGCGTAGAACCAGCGCGTTTTTTGGTCGGCAACAAGTTTGCGAAGTAGGGCAACCATTACAATGGTGGTTGTCAGGTTGTCGAGAATGGCACTCATGAAGAACGTCAGAATGCTCAAAATCCACAGCAGTTTGACCTTGTTGGTGGTTTTGATTTTGTCGGTGATGACCTTGAATCCGCGGTGGCGGTCAACGGTTTCGACAATGGTCATCGCGCCAAGCAGGAAGAACAGGATTTCGGCCGTATCCCCCAGATGGTGAATAAGTTCGTAGTTGAAAAACGAATGAATGTTTTCGTCGGTGAGTCCGTCGGCGAGATTTTGCGAGTACTTTGCCCACGCGGCACTGTGGCCGAGCGACAGAATGCTGTCGGCGCCCAGTGCGTAAATTGCCCACAAAGCGGCTCCAATAAAAAGTGCCGGTGCTGCTTTGTCAATTCTGAACGGGTGTTCCATTGCAATGGCAAGGTAGCCAAGCACGAACACCAAAATCATAACTGCAAACATATCAATGTGCTTTTATCCCCAATTT
This sequence comes from Salinivirgaceae bacterium, assembly GCA_017527435.1. GTDB lineage: Bacteria > Bacteroidota > Bacteroidia > Bacteroidales > SZUA-534 > RUG13583. The sequence continues at coordinate 62,623 of JAFXQB010000001.1, read as the reverse complement.
TTCGGGCGCAAAATTAGTGGTTCAAGAACCATTAATCCTATAATGATTATGGTATTTTTCTATAATATCGATTGATAAAACCGATTGGTTGCATAAACTAACTGATTGATTTATTGCAAACTTTCAAATAGTTTATGCAACAACGTTTTTCGGATCGGCGATAAAAATAGATGAGTGGGGTTAGGAACTTTTACATGTAGATTTATTTGGCCGCCACTATTCTTCCGCAAAATTCAGCAGCACCTTGCGGTATGCGGTATAAATTTTTGATTTTGAGATATATCCCATATACAATCCGTTTTTGATGACGGGCAGGTTCCAGGCGCCTGATTTTTCGAATTTTTCCATCACCACATCCATTGTGTCGGTGGTTTTCACGGTGTCGGGCGGCATCACCATCAACTCATAAATATAGGTGTTGTCGTACATCTCGGTGTTGAACATTATCTTGCGGATGTCGTCGAGCAGGACGATTCCCATCAGTTTGCCTTCTTCATCGACCACGGGGAAAATGTTGCGGCGCGAGTGCGAGATGGCGTTCACAAGGTCGCGCAGAGTTTGGTCGGGACCCACTTCGGTCAGGTCGTGCTCAACTTCCTTTTCAAGACGCATCAGCGTCAGGGCGGCGCGGTCTTTGTTGTGGGTTATCAGGTCGCCGCTTTGCGCGAGACGTTTGGTGTAGATGCTGTGCGGTTCAAAGTAATAGATTGTGACATAAGCACTTACCGACGCCACCATCAGCGGAACAAACAGATTGTATCCGCCCGTGATTTCGGCAATCAGGAAGATGCCTGTGAGCGGCGCGTGCATCAGTGCCGACATAAAAGCGGCCATCCCGACAAGGGCGAAATTCACTTCGCTTACGCTGATAAAATCCAGACAGTTAAGCAGATGCGCCATCATATAGCCGAGCACGCCGCCCATAAAGAGCGATGGTGCGAACACACCGCCAATGCCGCCCGCGCCTGTGGTTGCCGATGTGGCTATCACTTTGAAAATCAGCATTAGAGCGCAGTATGCAACAACCACCCAGACGCCGTCGCCAAACTGACCGAACATTGAGTGGTCGAGAATGCGCAGGCCATCACCCGTAAGTATCTCGCGCAGAGCATCATAACCTTCGCCGAAGAGCGGCGGAAAAAGCCAGATGAGCAGCCCCAGAATCACACCGCCGATGGCGATTTTCTTCCACGGGTTCAGTATCTTGCTGAACCATTTTTCCATCCGCATCGATGTTGCCGTGAAGTACCAGCCGATGAGTCCAGCGGCCACGCCAAGTATCAGATAGAGTGGAATATTGTGCAGTTCGAAGGTGGGCGGTTGCGGAAGGGTGCAGAGCGTGGCTTCGCTGCCAAGGAAAAAGTACGACATCAGCGTGGCTGTGACGGCCGAAATCAAGAGCGGCGCCAGCGAAGCCATTGTCATATCGAGCATCAGCACTTCCAGAGTGAAGACCAACCCCGCAATCGGGGCCTTGAAAATGCCAGCCACAGCACCCGCGGCGCCGCAGCCAATCATCAGTATAACTTGCTTATAATTAAGTTTGAAAAGCCGCGCCAGATTGCTGCCGATGGCCGCGCCAGTGAGCACTATCGGTGCTTCGGCACCAACCGAACCACCAAACCCGATGGTGAGCGAACTGCCCACAATGCCTGTGTAGGTGTTGTGCGCCTTGATGATGCCGTTTTTGCGTGATATACAGAATAATACGCGTGTGATTCCGTGCGAGATGTTGTCTTTTACGTGGAATTTTATCCAGAGCGTGGTGAGCAGAATACCCACGGCAGGCAACGCAAGGTAGATGTAACTTCCGAATCCCGAGTTAATTGCCTTAAGCACAAACTGATATGTCAGGTGGATGGTGTTTTTCAGAATCACGGCAGCCAGTCCGCTCAACAGGCCGACAACAAAACTTAAAATCAGAATAAACTGATTTTCAGTCAGATGTATGCCGCGCCAGATGTGAAGCCGCTCAATAAACGGAATCTTGATGCGAAGTTTGAAAATCGATTTTATGCTGCCAATCATATTTCTACCGAAAAACGCTGAATTTCAACTGTTAACCAAATCTTATTTGCGTTTCTTCTCAACCGTCCACCCGAATTTGCCAATCCGTTTGCCCAACTTGTAGTATTGGCCGTGCATATAGGCAATCATATCGGCCGCGCCAAGGTCAAATGCGCCCGTTTTGGGATTCATATATTTCTCGTCGGCGTTCACGGCTACAACGTTGGCGATGAACATATCGTGCGAGCCAAGTTCCTTAATCTCAACCACTTTGCACTCAATATTGACGGGCGATTCGTCTATCATCGGGGCGGCAACTTGAGTAGCTTTGATTGGCGTCAACCCCATCGCTTCAAACTTGTCCACTTCGCGTCCCGATTTCACGCCGCACCAGTCGGTGGCTTTCGCCAACTCGCTGTTAGTCAGATTGATTACAAATTCACCCGTTTCTTTAATAATATTGTACGAGTGGCGGCTTTTGCGGATTGACACGTAGCACATCGGCGGGTCGGAACAGATGGTGCCCGTCCACGAAGCGGTGAAAACGTTGCGCTCGCCATCGGGCCGTCCGCAACTCACCAACACCGCAGGTAGCGGATAAATCATTGTTCCAGGTCGCCAGGTCTGTTTTGCCATTTCTCGCGTTTTTGTTAACGGATGCAAATATAGTTTCTATGGCAAAAGATGAAAGGGAAAAGTTGGATGGAATTTGAATCGAAATATGACTAAATCTGCTGAAACCGATTATCGGGAAATAGTGCTTTGTTTATGCATAATTCGCGCTAAATCAGCATCTTCCGCAACTCATCGCACGCTTTTTCAGGATTCTCGCGGTCGAAGTCGAATGTATGGAACCCGAATTCGGCGGCCGCAGCGGTGTTCACGGGTTTGTCGTCGATGAAGAGCGTTTCGGCGGGGATGAGTCCGAACTTGTTGGAAATCAATTCGTAGATGGCGCGTTCGGGTTTAATCAGATTGTAGTAGCACGAAATCACTTCACCGTCGAACTCTTTGAGAATTGGGTATTTGCGGAAGTCGGCAATAAACTCGAACGACATATTCGACAGCACAAACAGCTTGTAACCAGCCTTTTTCAGTTGTCCAATCAGTTCGCTTGTGGCTGCCACGGGCCGTGTTTGCGCAATGGCTTCGTGCAGAATCTCATCGCAGTGATTATAAGGCATTTGCATCACTTCAGTCATAGTCAGAACCATCTCTTCCCACGTGAGCGTGCCACGGTCGAACTCAAGCCAGAAATGCGGGGTCGGGGTGGCGTGAATGATTTTCCAAAATGCAAGCAAATCGTTGGAACACAACCGTTTGTCGCGCGAAAAAACAACACCGCCCAAATCAAAAATCACGTTTTTCATTATTCGCTGATACTCTTTTTCTTACTGAAAATGCCGCCGGTGGCCTTGCCGAACAGCTTCACGAAATCTTTCTCGATAGCCGTAATTATCGGTTTCTGAATCTCGTCGTTATAGATGATGCAGAGCGATGCCGGCTGCACTTCGATGTTCAGCATATCGTTGAAAATCCGCGGCTCACCATCGATATGAGCGATAATCGGGTGGTTGGTGTCGATTTCCACTTTGCGGGCCCTGATAATCTCAATGAATTTCGATTTGTGCATTGTGCGGTTGAAGAGCCGCGCGCCTATAGCCGGTGCTTCAACTTTCGGAAATTCCGACAGGATGCAGATGTCAACCAGGCCGTCGTCAATCTTTGCTTCGGGCGAGATAAGCGCGTTGTTGCCGAACTGCGCCGAGTTGGCAAGGCTAATCATAAAAGCGTTGCGGAACATCGGTTTTCCGTCGGCCACAATCTTGTAAGCCTGCGTTTTATAGTGCTGAAACTCGGTTGCGGCGATTTTCACATACGGAATCGAGCCGCGCTTGCCGTTTTTCGCGAATTTGTGAGCCACGTGCGCATCGAACCCAACGCCCGACACGTTGACCGACAGCTCATTGTTAATCTTCACAGTATCAATTCGTTTCGTAAGCTGCTTATTGATGACTTTTATGGCTTCGTCCATATCCATCGGAATGTTCAGGTGCCGCGCCAGTCCGTTGCCCGAGCCCACGGGAATGATACCCATTGTGGTTTCGCTGCCCGTCAGACCTTTCACCACTTCGTTCACCGTTCCGTCGCCGCCCACGGCAATCACGTATTTGTAGCGCCCAATGGCTTCGCGGCTCATTTCGGTGGCGTGGCCGGCGTGTTGTGTGTACACGATTGTTGGGTTGAAAAGGCTGTAATTCAATGTCTTTTCAAGATTTTTGTTCAGCTTTTTCTGCTTTCCGGTTCCCGAAATGGGGTTTACTATGAAAAGAATTTCTTCGGCCATTTTTTTCTGCAAATTAACGAATTTTATTTCGTTTTGCCGACAACTCATTGTTTTGCATCCGTGTGTTGTACTGCTGAATGATGCCTTTCAAAAGTTGCAGGTTTTGCTCATCTGTCTTGTTTTTAGACAGATACGTATTGCGATTGCGCAGCAGTTTGTCTGCTTCGGATTTGTATCGTTTCAGGCTTTCGCTGATGGAAACAAATTGGTATCCGTTGGCGTAGCGGTCGATGCCGTCGTTCTGATGTAACTTTCTGATTTCCATCGATGTTGTGAACTCATCGCCATCGAAAATCACGCACCGTTCGTCGTCGATAATCTGATAAAGTCCGTTCAGATAGCTCACCGAAACACGTGGTGCGGCGCTGTCGAACAGGCTGTTGCCGAAGGCCACATAAGGCTCGTCGCAGCCCACATAGTCGAGAATGGTGGGCATAATGTCGATTTGCTGCGCGGTGCGGGTGTAGATGCCGTGCATCGCGCTGTCAGACGGGCAGATAAATATCAGTGGCACAGCATAATGTCCCACTGTCGATTGGTAGAATTCCGATTCCGACTGCGCCGTGTGGTCGGCCGTCAGCACAAAAAGCGTGTTGTTGTACCAGTCGGTTTTCGCAGCCGACTCAAAGAATCGCCCCAGAGCGTAATCGGCATAGCCAATGCTCTCTAAATTAATCAAATGCCCTTTCGGAAAACGGCCTTTGTGCTGCTCGGGAATGGTGTAGGGGTGGTGCGAGCTCAAAGTGAACAGCCCGGCCACAAACGGCTGCTTGAAAGTCGATAACTCATTGACCATAAACTGCTCAAACGGTTCGTCGAAAATGCCCCAATAGTTGTCGGAATCGCCCTTGTCGGGATACTCGTTAAAGCCGTAGTAGCGCTCGAATCCGGCAAGGCTCGTAAAACTGTCGAAGCTCATTGTGCCGTTCGCGCCGCCGTGGAAGAAGGCCGATGTGTAGCCCTGCCGCCCAAGCAGGGTTGCGATGCCGTCAATTTGGTTCGATGCGTATGTCGATGTGATGAACGCCTTGTCGAGCAGTGCCGGCAGCGACGCCATCACCGACGGCATTGCTTCAATTGAGCGTTTGCCGTTGGCGTACGCGTTTGTGCAGTAAAGACCTTGGCGCATCAGCGAGTCAAGGCAAGGCGTGTAGCCGGTTTTCGAGTTGTTGAGCAGTGCGCTGTATTCGCGGCCGAAACTCTCTAAAATAATGATAACCACATTCTTGCCCTTGCCAACGGCAGTGCTGACAGGTGCGTGAAGTGGTGTGTAAATCTGCTCTAGTTCATCTTCGGTGAAGTAGTTGTATTGTGATAACGAGCTGTTGCCCAATGTTTTGAAGATAGTGAACGATGAGTTCAGAATCAGCGGCATCCGCTCGGGCGTGGTGTATTTGGCAGCCGCCATAATGCGCAGCGGTTTCTCGCCAAAACTTCCGCGTGACGCTATTGCAGTAATTGCTATAATTAGCAGAGCCACAATACTTTGTGCTGCATATTCAAGCGGAGTGCAGCGTTGCCTTTCAACGGACTTGTGATTGGGATAAAGCCAGACAAACAGCGCCACCGTGGCCGCAAATAGCAGAAACAGTGGCCAATAGTCGGTGAAGAATCGTGGCAGCAGCGTCAGAAAATCATCGCCCATCCATTCGGGTGTGAAAATGTCGGCCGTGAGCCGTTTCTCTTCCCACTCATAGAATTTGCAATCCACAAAATTGCACGCAAGAATTGCAATGTTTGTGATTAAAAAGATGATTTTCAGTATTTTCTGATAAATGCTATTGTCTAAAATCCGGCTCACCGGAACAACGCTCATCAGCACAAACAACATATTGGCCAGCGCAATCGACACCATATCGAAATGCAGACCGTAGAACAAATGTAAGGTTAACTCGCTGAATGACAAACAAAAATGGCTGCTATTCATTGCATAGAACAGCAGCCTTGTGGCAGTCATAAAGACGAATATCAGAAGTATCCTTTTTGCAAATAACTTTATGTTAGTCAGATAGTTTCGCATCAACTCAAGAAACTCAACAAGATACCAGCGGCAATGGCGCTACCGATGACGCCAGCCACGTTGCAGCCCATTGCGTGCATCAGCAGGTGGTTGCTCTTATCGAACTCAAGGCCAACAACTTCCGAAACGCGCGCGCTGTCGGGCACAGCTGAAACACCAGCGTTGCCAATGAGCGGGTTGATTTTGTTGCCTTCCTTCAGGAACAGGTTGAAGAACTTCACGAACAGCACACCGCCGCAGGTTGCAATCACAAACGATATTGCGCCCAGTGCGAAGATGCCTATCGATTTGGCTGTCAGGAAGGTGGTTGCTTGCGTTGAAGCGCCCACGGTCAGGCCGATAAGGATTGTCACAATGTCGATGAGCGGACCGCGTGCGGTGTCGGCCAGGCGTTTGGTTACCGTGCTCTCTTTCAGCAGGTTGCCGAAGAAAAGCATACCCAGCAGCGGCAGACCCGACGGAACCAGAAGGCAGGTGAGCAGCAGACCGATAATCGGGAACATAATGCGCTCGGTTTTTGAAACGGCGCGAGGCGGTTTCATTTTAATGGTGCGCTCTTTCTCTGTTGTCAGCAGTTTCATAATCGGCGGCTGAATCACCGGCACAAGCGCCATATACGAGTAGGCCGATATTGCAATGGCGCCCATAAGGTCGGGGGCCAGTTTCGACGAAAGGAAGATGGCTGTCGGGCCGTCGGCACCGCCAATGATGCCGATTGCACCTGCTTCGGGCGATGTGAATCCCAGCGCCAGGGCAATCGCGTAAGCGCCGAAAATACCTAGCTGAGCGGCACCGCCCACCAGAACCAGTTTCGGGTTCGAGATGAGCGCCGAAAAGTCGGTCATCGCACCAATACCCAAAAATATCAGTGGCGGGTAAACGCCTTGTAAAACGCCGAAATGCAAGTAGTTAAGCACACTGCCGCTCTCGTAGATGCCGATTTTAAGACCAGGCGCGAAGGCAATGTTGCCAATGATGATGCCGAAACCGATTGGCAGCAGCAGCATCGGTTCAAATTCCTTCGCAATGGCTAAATAGATGAAAACCAAACCAACGGCAATCATCACAAGGTGGCCGATGGTCATGTTGGCGAAGGCTGTGTATGAGAAGAATTGTGCTATATGTTCGAGCACAAATGATATGAATCCGTGTTCCATTAGTGGATTTTCTATTTGTAAATCAATGGATTAATCCTATTGCTATTCAATGACAATCAATGCGTCGCCTTCCATCACCGAGTCGCCTTTGTGTTTGGCGATGCTCTTAACCACGCCGTCTTTCGGCGAGTCGATGTTGTTTTCCATCTTCATCGCTTCAAGCGTGAGCAGGTGTTGACCAGCGGTCACGGTGTCGCCAACGTTCACTTTCACGTCCAGAATCACACCAGGCAGCGGGGCTGTCACGGCGTTATCGCTGACGGCTGTACGCGTTTGTTTCACAATGGTTTGAGTCTCACTCGATGATGATTTGACTACAGGCCGTGCCACATTTGCGCGCGGTGTGTTTGCTATTTTTTGTTTCGAGTTGTCGATTTCAACATTGTAGATGACGCCGTTGACTTGTATTTGCGCCTTATTGTCAATGATTTCAAGGACTTCGGTATCGTAGTTGTTACCGTTGATTATAAAATTGAACTTTTCCATATCCCAAAAGTTTTTTTTCGTTTTTAGAATGACGATAAACCGCCAGGACGCTTGCGCAGACCATATATTTTTGAACTCCACGGCGAGTAGTTTCTCGACACTTTGTGCATCGTCAGAACGGTGTACTCATCGTCGTGCTCTTGTTTGCTAAGCAAGAATAGTGCCAAAGCGATTGCTGCGTTCACTTCATTTGATGCTTCTTCGCCCGTTTCGGCGTTTTTGGCCACAAACGGCTTGTCTTTTTTCTTGCGTGTGGCTATTCGGCCGACAATCTTAAAACAGCAGTAAAGTGTTGCCAATGAACCAAGTACAATGGTCATGGCAATCATTGCCATGCCTGCGCCGAACGGGTCGAGCGACTTGAATTGGTCAACTTCGCCCGCAAACGGTTCGAACCAGTTGCTCGAGTTCGGTGTGGGCAGATTCTTGGTTGTCCACACTTCGCCGCCGTCTGTTTCGCGGCTCAGCGACATGTCGGCTGTCATTGCGGGAAGCGCAACGCTGTCGATTATGGTGCGGCCGTTGCCGTCGAACAGCGCAATCATTCGGCTGTTTTTCAGGTTGAAGGTCAGATGGTGCACGCCAACCGATTTGTCGCCTGTGGCATACAATATAAAGTAACTGCGCGGTGCGATTGTCGCATCGGGACTTTTGGCGATGCGGCTCTTTGTCGGATTGCCCATATCGTCGGTCAGGAACAGCCCGCTCAGGTTGACGGTGTTGTACGATGTGTTGAAAATCTCAATCCATCCCACATGGTTTCCGTAGTCGTCCACCACGCTCGAGTCGTTGAAAACCATCACTTCGTTTATCCGCAAATCTGACGCGTTTTGGGCGGATGCCGCAACGCAGGCCGACAGAGCAATAATTAGTGTTAATATTCGTATCGGCTTCATTTACAATGGAATGTTTGAATGTTTCTTTGCGGGAACAGAATCTTTCTTTGTGGCGAGCACTTGCAGTGCGCGAATCACACGGAAGCGGGTGTTGCGTGGCTCAATCACGTCGTCAAGGTAGCCCATTTGAGCGGCCACATACGGGTTCGAGAACTTGTCTGTGTACTCGTCTTCGGCCTGCTTGATGTAGGCGGCTTTCTCGTCGGCGTCTTCTATCTTGCTGATATTCTTGCCTTCCAGAATCTCAACCGCACCTTTGGCACCCATCACGGCAATCTCAGCCGACGGCCATGCGTAGTTGATGTCGCCGCGAAGACCCTTTGAGCCCATCACAATGTAGGCGCCGCCGTAAGCCTTGCGCAGGATGACGGTGATTTTTGGCACTGTGGCCTCGCCGTAAGCGTAGAGCAGTTTGGCGCCGTGCGATATGATGGCGTTGTATTCCTGACCTGTTCCAGGAAGGAATCCGGGCACGTCAACAAGTGTTACAATCGGAATGTTGAAGGCATCGCAGAAGCGGATGAAACGGGCGGCCTTGCGGGCAGCGTTGCTGTCGAGCACACCCGCCATGAACGACGGTTGGTTGGCCACAATGCCCACCGATGCGCCGTTGAAGCGTGCGAAACCTACAATTATGTTCTTTGCAAAATTCTCCTGAACTTCCATGAAATCGCCGTTGTCGATAATGGCCAGAATAACGTCTTTCATATCGTACGGCGTGTTCGGGTTGTCGGGGATAATCTCGTTGAGTGAGTCCTCAAGGCGGTTGATTGGGTCGTTGCACTCAAGCAGCGGCGCCTCCTCAAGGTTGTTCTGCGGCAGGAACGAGAGCAGACGACGGATTGCCATCAAGCCTTCTTCCTCATTCTCCGAAACAAAGTGGGCAACGCCCGATTTCGATGTATGTACTTGAGCGCCACCAAGTTGTTCTTCGTTAACAACCTCGCCCGTAACGGTTTTCACAACCTTCGGGCCAGTCAGGAACATATAACTTGTGTCCTGATTCATAAAAACAAAGTCGGTGATGGCGGGTGAGTAAACCGCGCCGCCTGCGCACGGACCGTATATTGCTGATATTTGGGGAATTACACCCGAAGCAAGAATATTGCGCTCGAAAATGTTGGCGAAGCCAGTGAGCGAGTTCACGCCTTCTTGAATACGCGCGCCGCCCGAGTCGTTGATGCCGATGACGGGTGCGCCAACCTTCATGGCCATATCCATCACCTTGCAAATCTTCTGCGACATGGTTTCCGACAGCGAGCCGCCGAACACCGTAAAGTCTTGAGCGTAAATGTAAACCACACGTCCGTCGATGGTTCCGTGGCCAGTTACAACGCCGTCGCCCATAAATTTCTGTTTGTCCATTCCAAAGTTTGTGCAGCGGTGGCTCACAAACATATCGAACTCTTCAAAACTGCCTTCGTCTAGCAGCATGTTGATGCGTTCGCGGGCTGTGAGTTTGCCTTTTTCGTGTTGCTTGTCGATTCGCGCAACACCGCCTCCAACTTTGGCCTCGGCTCTTTTCTTAATCAGCCCTCCAATTTTGTCTTTATTCGTCATTTTGTTTATGTTAGATTTTCTTGATATACAAGTTCTTAAGCGAGAATGGGACGTTGGTTGTCCATTCTGCAACCTATTTTTAGTCACATATTCTGTGCCAAACCGCCTTTCAGCCTTGATTTTTATTGACACTGCGGTCGTTCTTCTGATGCTGTCAGGTGAATTTATTGTGTTGAATTTTAGATTGATGAGTGGTGGATTCAACCGTTTGCACGGATTTGAAAAGGTTGGGAATCATCAATCTTTTATAATCGCCTGATAGAAAAGTTCTTGAATCTGTGTGCGGATGTTGAGTTTCGCCAGTTTGTTGTCTTTCGATGTGGGGTAGATGCGGTTTGTCAGGAAAACCATAAAACACTCATATTCAGGGTCAATCCAGATGTATGCGCCTGTGAATCCGCTGTGTCCGAAACTTTTTTGCGAAGCTTTTTCGCAGGTTGGGCCGTTGGTGTTGAATTTCACGAGCGGCTTGTCGAAACCCAGCGCTCGGCGGTTGCCGCTGAATGGCGCCGTTGTGAAGGTTTTGACGGTGCCCGGGTTGAACAGTTTCACATCGCCGTAAGTTCCGCCGTTGAGCCACAGTTGGCACAGTTTGGCAAGGTCGTTGGCGTTCGAGAACAAGCCCGCGTGCCCCGAAACGCCGCCCAGCATAGCCGCGCCTTGGTCGTTCACAAAACCGCAGATGGTGTCGTTGCGCCAGTTGCTGTCAATTTCCGACGGCACAATTCGCACCGTATCGAATCGCTCAAGCGGCCTATATCCTGTGTTGCTCATTCCTAATGGTTTGAAAATCTTTTCGTTGCAATATTCATCGATTTTCATTCCCGTCAGTTTTTCAATCATCAGCGGGAAAAGATAGAACCCAAGGTCACTGTAGAGATATTTTTTGTCGCCGAGCGGCGATTTGGCGATTTCGGAATAAATGGTGTCTGTGTATTTTGAATTAAGATACAGACTATCAGATATTTGAATGCTGAATTTGTTGGTTTTTGTCTGTGAATACAAATCCGGTCGCAGCGAGCCGTCGGGCGTGAATGTGTTTTGGTAGAACGGAACCCAGTTTTTCAGTCCGGCTTGGTGAGTAAGAATATGATTGATTTTCAGGTCTTTCTTGTTGCTTTTGGCTATCACCGGCACGTAAGTCGACAGCTTATCGTTCAGTTTGAAGCGTTTTTGCTCGTAGAGCATCATCAGCGCAGTGGTGGTGGCCGCCACTTTTGTAACCGATGCAATATCGTAAATATCAGACAGTTGCACGGGTTGCAAGCTGTCGTAGGTGTGGTAGCCGAAGGCCTTGTTATAGACAATTTGCCCCTTATAGCTGAACGCAATTTGGCAACCGGGCATCACCTTGTCGGCAATGCATTTATTGACAATGGAATCAATCTTGTTGAGCGGCTCAGGATTCAGCCCGGTACAAGTTGCGCTTGAGTAGGCGAGTCGTGTTGTGTGGTCGATGTCCGAGCCGGCGCCTTCAAGAATGTTTCCGCAAGCCGATACGGGGATGCGCCCTTTAATAGTCCGTCCGCCAAATACGGCTTGTGCGGCCAGTTCCTGTGACTCGTCGTTTGCGCGATAAGCCACAAGTATCGCTTGCAAGTTGCTGATATTATGCAGTTTTGCAAGAGCATACGGATTGCCTAAATGCACAAAAACGGCATTGTTGTTGAGCGCAAGAGTGTCAATCAGTTTTATAGATTCGGGAATCACCCCGAAGTTTTTCGACTGCAATTCATTGGTGCCTATTGTTGTGATAATGACCGTGTTGTAGCCTTTTGCCAAATCAAAAACCACGCTAATCACCGAATCGGTGGGGTAGGTGGTCAGGTTCAGAGTGTCGGCGGCGGCGTAGCAAAGCAGTTGCTGCTGAAATTTGTTATCGGGCGTTCCACCGAGTGTTATTGATAGTATTTTGTTGTCCGACAGATTGTTAATGGGTAGTTTGCCCTTGTTTTTTATCAGTGTCAGCGATTGGCCGGTGAGCCGGTTCTGCATCGCGACAGCGTCTGCCGAGTGCAAGTCGGCGTAAAGGTTCGTGGTGTCGATGGGCTGATAGTGGTTCAACCCCATCCACGCTTTGGTTATCAACACTTTGCGGCAGCGGCGGTTTAGTTCGTCAAGGCTTATCAGGCTGTCGGCAATGGCTTGCTCAATGCTGCTGATTGCCAGTTCAGCGTTTTTCGGGAAGAGCAGAATGTCGTTTCCTGCCATAAACGCGCGGACTTCCAACTCGCCAGGCTCAAAGGCATTTGCCACGCCGCGCATATTCAGGGCATCGGTAAAAATCAATCCTTTGTAACCTAACTCTTTGATTAGCAGTGAATCAACAATACGTTTCGACAATGTTGACGGAAGCAGTGTGTCGGGTTCCAAAGCGGGTACAGCAAGGTGTGCCACCAGCATTCCGCCCATCAGGTCGGCGGTTTTGCGGAACGGATATAACTCAATGTCATTCAGTCGTCTACGGCTGTGGTCAACAAGTGGCAGTGCAAGGTGCGAGTCGGTGTGGGTGTCGCCGTGGCCGGGAAAATGCTTGCCCACGGCCAGCACGCCGTTGTCTTGCATTCCGCGTGCGTATGCTGATGCACAATTAGTTACGTGCAACTTGCTTTCACCGAATGAACGGCTGCTGATAATCGGGTTCTTGGGTTCGACGTTGATGTCGAGCACGGGTGCAAAGTTGATGTTCACACCCAGGCGTCGGCACTGCCGCGCCACTTCTGCGCCAAAATCGTAGATGGGCTCGGTGCTTCCGATGGCGCCCAAAGCCATTGCGCGCGGGTAGTAGATGGTGCTGTCGAGCCGCATTCCAAGCCCGTATTCAGCATCGATGGCCACCATTGCGGGAACGTTCAGCACGGCCTGAATGCGGTTGCACAACATTGCTTGACGCACTGGACCGCCCTGCATAAATATTATGCCGCCAATTTGCTGTTGTTCAAATAGTTCAACGGTCTGCTGATTGTAACTTTCGGTTTTGTTCGAATAGACAGCCATCATTATCAGTTGCGCTATTTTCTGCCGCGTGTTGAGCGTATTTAGCACAGAATCAGCCCATTGCTCTTGCTCGGCGGTGTATTCCACCTTTCCCGAATTGTGGCTATTGCCATAGGCGGCCAAACAAGTCAGTAACCCGACTGCAACCGATAAGTGTTTGAAAATCATTATTCTATTGTTGGCGATAGACCTTTTTTATGTTTAATCGGTGAATCGGTGAATCGAACTTTGAAACACAATTACTACAATCCTTCAATCAATGAATGAATTTGAACAACCTGCGCCAGCGGATGTTTTTCGGGAACGATTGGTCCTTGTCCGACGAGAACCAAATCATCGAAGCCTTGCCAACTATGTGGTCTTCAGGCACAAAGCCCCAGAAACGCGAGTCGAGCGAGTTGTGGCGGTTGTCGCCCATCATCCAATAATAGTCCATTGCAAAGGTGTACTTGTCGGCGGGCTGCCCATTTATATATATGGTGCTGTCCTTGACTTGCAGGTCGTTGCCTTCGTAGATGCGTATAATGCGCTGATACAAAGGAAGATTGTCAATTGTCAAGTCGATGGTTGCGCCCTTCTGCGGAACCCACAGCGGGCCAAAGTTGTCTTCGTTCCAGCGATAGCGCGCGTCGTGCGGGAAATTGCTGCCGTCGTAGCGGTCGCCTGCATTGACGCGTTTTATCTCTCTGATAAAGCGGAAGTTACGCAGACTTTCAACCATCTCGGGTGTCAATGGAATCTGATAGTGTCCTGCTGCAATTTGGCTGCGGCTAATGTCTTCCATCGATATGCCTAATCGTTGTAATGCCTTGGGACTGAACGATGTACCATCGGTTATGATGTCGTAACGATACTGCTTGATGCCGATTTCTTCTTGCGGCTTTCCGTTGATAAACAGTTGTCCGTCAACAATTTTCAGCGAGTCACCAGGAATGGCCACGCAGCGTTTGATGTAGTTTTCGCGCTTGTCAACGGGGCGGTAACCGATGGTGTAGTACTGCCAGATTCTGTCGCGGCCGTAGTCGCGCACCAGTTGGTGGTAACTAGGTGCCTGATTTTCAAGGCAAACCGTGTCGCCTTCGGGGAAGTTGAACACCACCACATCGTTGTTCTTAATCTTGCGGAAGCCAGCCATACGCGTGTATTTTCGCTGCCAAACATCAGAATATGAACGTGTTGTGGCAGTGAACGGCATCGTGTGATGCACGAATGGTACTGAAATTGGTGTAATCGGCTTGCGCGGGCCGTAAGTGAACTTATTTACAAACAGATAGTCGCCCACAAGCAGCGATTTTTCCATCGACGAAGTGGGGATTGTGTACGCCTCGAACAAGAACGTGCGGATGAGTGACGCCACAACCACCGCAAATATCACAGCATCAATCCATTCCACGGTTTTTGTCTGCTTCTCAACGCCTTTTTTCTTCCAAAAAGCCCAATGAACTTTTTTGGTGATGTAGATGTCGAAAATCACAGGAATGCCCAGCAGCCACCACAGACTGCCGTTCCAGATAATCCACAAAATGTAGATTACGATTGCGATGCTGAATTTGATAATGTCTTTCTTTGACGGCTTTTCCATTGCTTAATGTTTTAATATTGAGTCAAATACATCTTTCATACTGTAGATGCCCCGTTTGCCAGCCATAAACTCGGCGGCCACAACAGCGCCAAGCGCGAAACCCTTGCGGTTGAAGGCTTCGTGGCGGATGGTAATCTCGTCGGCCTCAGAGCGGTAGAAAACTTCGTGAGTGCCAGGCACCTCGCCAATGCGTTCCGATGTTATCGGCAACTCATTCGGCTGACAATCAGCGGTTTTTACCCACTTGTCTAATCGCGGATTGATTTTCACAATGTCCTCGCCCAAGGTGATGGCCGTGCCGCTCGGTGCATCCAATTTGTGAATATGGTGTATCTCATTCATTCTCACTGAATAATCGGGGAAACTGCTCATCATTTCGGCAAGTTTACGGTTCAGTTCAAAGAACAGGTTCACGCCTAGACTGAAGTTCGAAGCGTAAAGGAAACCGCCGTTCTGCTTGCGGCACTCGTCCTCAACCATCGGGCGTTGGTCGAGCCAGCCCGTGGTGCCTGTAACCACAGGCACACCCGCCTTGAAGCACTTCAGATAGTCGCCAACAGCCGATTCGGGGAATGTGAATTCAATGGCCACATCAACTGTTTTAAACTTCTCGCTTTCAAGGTCTTGCATATTGTCCTTGTCGATGGTCAGCACAACTTCGTGCCCTCTTTTCACGGCAATGGCCTCAATCTCGTGGCCCATCCGTCCGTATCCGATAATCGCTAATTTCATCAGTCTATGTTTTGAATTTAAATTTTGTGCAAATGTTTGTCGAATTTCGATAAGAATCAAACGAATGACGAAAAAAACTATTGCCGTGTCACAACACTTTTATCATGTTTTCGTCAAAATATAGTCACAAAAAAAGCCGTCCCAAGTAGGAACGGCTTAATCTATTGTACCTCAATCGAAAATCTTGATTTATTTTACCGAATTAACAACGGCTTCGAAAGCCTTTGGTTGGTTCATTGCAAGGTCGGCAAGGACTTTGCGGTTGATTTCAACATTTGCTTTCGCCAGTTTGCCAATAAGTTCTGAGTATGACAACCCAAATTGGCGGGCGCCGGCATTGATACGCTGAATCCACAAAGCGCGGAATGAGCGTTTCTTGTTGCGGCGGTCGCGATAGGCGTATTGTTGGCCTTTTTCAAAGGTGTTTTTGGCAACGGTCCACACATTGGCGCGGCCAAGGAAATTACCTTTGGTTTGTTTTAAAATTTTCTTCCTTCTTGCTCTTGAAGCTACGTGATTTACTGAACGCGGCATAATTTTACGATTTTAGGAATGGTTAGCGTTCCTCTCCTTTAGGAAACTTCGACAGCTAATACATTCGCGGTTAAACAATTAAAAAATAGATTTCTTTTTCGGCTTATCTCATTGCCAGGCAAAGTTTGATGTTCTTAACATCAGCCTTGTCAACGGTTGTGAAATAAGTCAGGTTACGCTTCTGCTTTGTCCCTTTCTTGGTCAGGATGTGGCTTTTGTAAGCGTGTTTTCTTTTGATTTTTCCGGTGCCTGTAAGCACGAATCTTTTCTTAGCGCCGGAATTGGTTTTCATTTTAGGCATAACTGTACAAAATTTAAATTTATTTTTTCTTTTTCGGTACAATAGTCATTATCATTCTTTTACCCTCAAGAGTCGGCAACTGCTCAACTTTGCCGTATTCCTCAAGTTCGTTGGCCAAACGCAGCAGAACCAATTCGCCTTGGTCTTTGAACAGGATTGAGCGGCCTTTGAAGAACACGTAAACCTTCACTTTTGCACCCTCTTCAAGGAACTTGATTGCGTGGTTCTTCTTGAAGTTGAAGTCGTGCTCATCGGTTTGCGGTCCGAAGCGGATAACCTTGATTACAACCTTCGAAGCGTTGGCTTTCATCTCCTTCTGCTTCTTTTTCAAAGCATAAAGGAATTTGCTGTAGTCAATCACCTTGCATACCGGTGGGTCGGCGTTTGGCGAAATCTCAACCAAATCTAAACCCTGTTCTTCGGCAATTCTCAAAGCGTCGCGAATGCTGTAGATACCTTGCTCCACGTTTTCGCCCACTAAACGGACTTTCGGCACTCTGATTTCCTCATTAATCCTATTGGCAGCCTTGTCATCTGACCCGGACTTCCCTTGTGGTTTGTTTTCTATTATATGGTTCTCCTATAATTAGTTAGACTTCATTGCCTCTTCCACTTCGCTGTTGACCAGTTTTGCGAAATCTTCGAGAGTCATCGAGCCTTTGTCGCCATCGCCCTGTCGGCGGACGGAAACTGTGTTGCTCTCGGCCTCTTTTTCGCCAACGATTAGCATATAGGGGATACGCTTTAACTCATTGTCACGTATCTTTTTACCTATCTTCTCGTTGCGCTCGTCAACGGCGGTGCGAATATCGTAATTTTCCAGAATATTGGAAACCTTTTGTGCAAAATCGTTATATTTTTCGCTAATTGGCAGAATTACAGCCTGTTCGGGGGTTAACCAGAGCGGGAATTTGCCACCTGTGTGCTCTATCAGCACGGCAACAAAGCGCTCCATTGAGCCGAAAGGCGCGCGGTGAATCATTACGGGGCGATGTTTTTGATTATCAGCACCCATATATTCAAGGTCGAATCGCTCGGGCAGGTTGTAGTCCACCTGAATGGTGCCCAACTGCCAGCGGCGGCCGATGGCGTCGCGAACCATAAAGTCGAGTTTCGGACCGTAGAAGGCGGCCTCGCCGTACTCAACAACGGCGTCAAGGTTCTTTTCCTTGCAAGCCTCGATAATCTCCTGCTCGGCCTTTGCCCAAAGTTCGTCGCTGCCCACGTATTTCTCGTGGTTGTTCGGGTCGCGAAGTGAAATTTGCGCCTCAACCTTGTCGAAGTTCAAAGCCTTGAAAATGATTTGGATAATGTCCATAACCTTGCAGAACTCTTCTTTCACTTGGTCGGGACGGCAGAAAAGGTGCGCGTCGTCCTGTGTGAACGAGCGGACACGTGTAAGTCCGTGAAGCTCACCACTTTGCTCGTAGCGGTAAACGGTTCCAAACTCTGCAATTCGCAGCGGAAGGTCTTTGTACGAGCGCGGTGCGTTCTTGTAAATCATACAGTGGTGTGGGCAGTTCATCGGTTTCAGCATATAAACCTCGCCCTCCTCGGGTGTGGTGATGGGTTGGAAGCTGTCTTTTCCGTAGTGATCCCAGTGGCCCGATGTTACGTAAAGTTGCTTTCCACCGATGTGCGGTGTCATAACCTGCTGATAACCATATCGTTTTTGAATCTTCTTCAGATAATCTTCAAGGCGAAGACGTACGGCCGTGCCTTTCGGCAACCAGATTGGCAGACCTTTGCCCACCATATCCGAGAACATAAAGAGTTCCATTTCCTTGCCGATTTTGCGGTGGTCGCGCTTCTTAGCCTCCTCAAGCAGAACCAGATACTCGTCCAAGAGTTTCTTTTGCGGGAAGGTGATGGCGTAGATGCGGGTGAGCTGCTTGCGCTTCTCGTCACCGCGCCAGTATGCGCCAGCCACGCTCAACACTTTCACAGCCTTAATTACCGAAGTATCAAACAAATGCGGGCCGCGGCAAAGGTCGGTGAAGTTGCCTTGCTTGTAGAAACTGATTTTGCCGTCCTCAAGGTCGTTGATGAGTTCAACCTTGTAGATTTCGTCCTTGTCGCCGAAGAATTTGAGCGCGTCGGCTTTCGAAACCTCGGTGCGCACAAACTGCGATTTGGCTTGAACCAACTGCATCATTTTCTGCTCGATAGCGCCGAAATCCGATTCCGAAATCTGACGGTCGCCAAGGTCAACGTCGTAGTAGAAGCCGTTCTCGATGGCAGGGCCGATGCCGAATTTCACGCCAGGGTACAGCTCTTGAAGCGCCTCGGCCAGCAAGTGCGCCGACGAGTGCCAGAAGGTGTGTTTGCCTTCAGCGTCGTCCCATTTGTTGAGTTTGATTTTTGCGTCGGTTGTGATTGGGCGGGCAAGGTCGATGGTTTCGTCGTTCACGTTAACCGACAGAACTTCTTTTGCCAGCCTCGGGCTGATGCTCTCAGCAATCTGCATACCGGTAACACCGCTCTCAAACTCGCGCGTGCTGCCGTCAGGAAATGTTATCTTTATCATAATAATACGTCCACTAAAAATGGTCGGCAAAGGTACTATTTGTGTTCCGTTTTGCCAATAGTTTTCTTTTTTATTTGCTTTCGCTGAGTTTTGCCATGCGTCCAACGAATTCTGTCACCTTCTGACGGGCGTCGTTGCGGATGGCTTTCAGGTTGTCGCCGCGCTCGCCTGCTGCGACCTTGCGAGCAGCGTTGATGTCGGCCAGAGCCTTGCCGTAATAATCCAGAATGTCGTTTATCAGGTCCTCGGTGGCCTTGATGTCAACGTTCGGAACCATCATTGTGTATGCAATACATTCGCTAACCATTTCTTTGACAATGAAAGTGATGTCGCCTTTAAGTTGTCTTTTGCTTGCCATAATTTATGAGTTTTAAGTTTTAGAAGTATTAAGTTTGGAAGTTTAGAGTTTAAAAGGTTGAGTAAAGTGTAAAGTTTAAGGTGTAATGATTCTTGTTCGTAACTCGTAATTCATAATTCGAAATTCTAAATCCACTAATACCAAACACCTAACACCCAATACCATTATTTATTCCTCATTACTAAAGAATAACTTGTAGAATTTCAAACCTTTGTGCTCGTCAAATCCTTTCTCGATGTAGTCGGGATTGGCGTGCACGTAGATGTGGAAATTCTTGTCGAGTTTAATCACGCTGCGGAAATATTTCTTACCACGTTTGACGGCCTCGCCCGAAATCTCGAACTGGTCAATCGGCGAGAGCATCTTCTGGTTCTCGAACTTGCGCTTGTAGTCTTCGAATGCGGCGCTAACCTGCTCGTTGCCAATGACATCATTCTTAAACTGCTCGCTATCGAAAAAGTCGTTCGTGTTGAAGAACTGCTCTGCGCGCTTCATAAACGTCACCTGGTCGGCCTTGTCAACCTTGTTTTGCGATGTGAGCATATCGTGGCTGAAATTCTTGCAGATGTCGAACAGTTGGTTGGTCTGGTAGTATTCATTTTCGCGCGGCATCACGTTCAGGAAACTCTCGCGCCAGTACATTGCCTCGTCGCCGCGGTTGGTGCTGTCGACAATGGCCACCTGGTAGCCAGTCTCGCGCTCGTTGTTCAGAATCAAGCATCCTTTGTCCAACTTCTTGATATTGATGCCATTTTCGTATTCAACACCGTAACTGTCGCCTTGCTGGCACACCTTTATATATGTGTCCTTGTTTTCCGATTTGAAGATTCCGATGGCGTCAACTGCTACACCGTCAATTTGTATTCCGCTGAAATACACCATATAAAATTCGCCCGTTTTGATGTTCGGGTGGTTCGATTTTTCGTACAGATGCCAGGCGATGTTGGTTGATTGCTGGTAGAACTGGGCATTGTCGTCGAACACCTTGCTGATGCAGTCGTAAACCGCATTTTGCTGTAAATCTTCGTTATCCACAAACTGGTAGAAGTATTCGGTCTTGAAATGCGACAGAAAATATGTCTTCAGAATGTCTTCGGCAGTCTCGTCGAAGATTTGCGTCGGTGCTTTCGACAATTGCACGCCCTGTTCTTCGGAGCGGCTGCCGATATTGTGCACAACAATTTGATTCAGTGTTACTTCGCTATAATCAATCATATGGGTGATATTTTGTGCGCAAATGTAATAAAAGGTTGTTTCGACTGAAATAATGATGTAAAACAAAAAAGCATACCTTTCGAAATCATAATATGTAACAATGATGAAACGCAAATATTTAATTTTCAGTCTTATGTCGTTATTAACCGTCTCGTGCGCCGACACACAAAATCCATTCTTCGCAGAGTTTGACACGCCATACGGAGTGCCACCGTTCGATAAGATTAAAACCGAGCATTATATGCCAGCCTTTATTGAAGGAATGCGGCAGGATTCGCTTGAAATTGAAGCAATTGCAAACAACCCCGAACCACCGACATTTGCCAATACTATTGAAGCACTTGAGTATTCGGGCGAAATGCTCGAACGCGTTTCGGATGTCTTCTTTAATCTCTATTCGGCTGATACTGACAAAGATATGGACGCTATTGCAGAAAAGGTGACGCCTTTGCTTTCCGACCATTCCGACAATATTTGCCTGAACGCCGCACTCTTCAAACGAATCAAGGCAGTTTATGATATGCGTGATTCGCTCAATCTCAATCAAGAGCAGATGCGGTTGCTAGAAAAGAAATATCAGAGTTTCGTCCGCAGTGGCGCAAACCTTAACGATGACCAAAAAGCCCGTCTGCGCGAGATTAACAAGGAGTTGGGCCTGCTCGACATCAAGTTTGGCGGCAACGTGCTGGCCGAGACCAATGCTTATCAGAAATGGATTGATAATGAACAGGATTTGGACGGTCTGCCGCAGGATGTGAAGAATGCCGCCGCCGAAGAAGCCGCTGCCGCAGGACAACCTGGCAAATGGCTTTTCACAACGCAGAAATCAAGTTTTATTCCTGTACTTCAATATTGTACGAATCGTGAACTGCGTCGCGAACTGCTAATCGCTTACACAATGCGCGGCAACAATAACAACGCAAACGATAATAAATCGGTTATCAATCAAACGGTTAGACTACGCGTTGAGAAGGCAAAAATGTTCGGATTCGACAATCCTGCCGATATGATTCTCGAAACATCGATGGCCAAAAACTCAAAAAATGTGATGGATTTCCTTCCATCAGTTTGGGAACCATCGTTGGCGCAGGCCAAAAAGGAAGCCGCTGAACTTCAAAAACTTATGGATGCCGAAGGCCGCGGCGAGAAACTAGAACCGTGGGACTGGTGGTTCTACGCCGAAAAACTGCGCCGCGAGAAATACAATCTCG
Source organism: Salinivirgaceae bacterium (assembly GCA_017527435.1). Taxonomy (GTDB): domain Bacteria; phylum Bacteroidota; class Bacteroidia; order Bacteroidales; family SZUA-534; genus RUG13583. Next base: position 40,693 of record JAFXQB010000001.1, on the reverse strand, counting down.
ACGAAGAAGCGCTGAAGCCATATTTCAAACTTGAGAACGTGCGCCAGGGCGTATTCGATTTGGCCACGAAACTCTATGGACTGAAATTCGAAAAGCTGTCGGAGATGCCTGTTTATAATCCCGACGTTGAGGTGTTTAAGGTTGTGGATGCCGATGGCTCACTGCTGGGCATTTTCTACGGCGACTACTTCCCTCGTGCAGGAAAACGCGGTGGTGCGTGGATGAACAACATCAACGAGCAGTATGTGAAGGATGGTGTTGACCATCGGCCTGTGATTTGCAATGTCTGCAACTTCACCAAACCTACGGCCGACAAGCCTTCGCTGCTGACGATGGACGAGGTGGAGACTCTTTTCCATGAGTTTGGCCATGCACTGCACGGATTTCTGTCGAAGTGCACCTACCCAAGTTTGTCGGGCACAAGCGTGCCGCGCGATTTTGTTGAGATGCCTTCGCAACTGATGGAAAACTGGTGCTACGAACCCGAAGTAATGCGCTCATACGCAAAGCATTATCTGACGGGAGAAACAATTCCCGACTCACTTATTGCAAGCTTGCAACGCGCCAAAACGTTCAATCAAGGTTTTGTGATGACCGAACTGCTGTCAGCCACCATCCTTGATATGGACTATCATCTGATAACAACCACCGATTCGATTGATGTAGAAGCATTTGAGAAGGCTTCGATGGAGCGCATGGGTATGATTCCGCAAATAATCGTCCGCTACCGAAGCACCAACTTCAGCCACATTTTTACAACTGGCTATGAAGCAGGTTATTACAGTTATACATGGGCTGCGGTTCTGGATGCCGATGTGTTTGCTGCCTTTAAGGAGACTGGCGACATCTTCAACCGCGAAGTGGCCACCAGCTTGCGCCACAACATTCTTGAGCGCGGCTTCACCGATGACCCGATGACGCTCTACATCAACTTCCGTGGCCGCCAACCCGACCCGAAGAATCTGTTGAGGAGAAAAGGTTTTGTGCAATGATTAAATTGTAGATTTATAAACAGTGCGTTCGATGATTTGTCATCTGTACAATAGCAAAACTTCAGCCTTTATGGTTGAAGTTTTTGTTTAGGGGAACTATTTATAACAAATGGTCTTGCGTTAGCGTTTGTATTTGGAAAGGATGATACTGTATGAACGCAAAAAAGCTACATTTGCAACAAACAACACTATGTCAGCAATCGACCAGAAACGGATAGCGAAAAACACCATGCTGCTCTATTTGCGCATTGGCGTGGTGATGATTGTCGGGCTCTACACGTCGCGTGTTGTGCTCGATGCGCTGGGCGAGGTCGATTTTGGCGTTTACAATGCTGTGGGCGCAATTGTGATGATGTTCTCGTTCTTAAGCAGCACAATGTCAACATCGTGCCAGCGGTTCTACTCTTACGAGATCGGGCGTGGCAATTTCGATGAGTTGCGGCGCACGTTCAGCCTTTGTGTGCTGGTTTTTGCGATAATAATTGTGGTGCTGGCGTTGGCAACCGAAGTATCGGGTATTTGGCTGCTGCAGAGCAAGATGAAAGTGGCAAGCCGTATGGATGCGGCGCGCTGGGTGTTCCATTTGAGCATTCTGTCGTTTGTGTTCACCATAATCCGGACACCCTATATGGGTATGGTGATAGCCAAGGAAAAGATGAAAGTGTTCGCCTATCTGACTGTTATTGATGTTGTTGGCGGTTTGGGGATAGCCATTCTGATAGCACATTACGGCGGCGACAGACTGATATTGTATGCGATACTTATGGCTGCTGTAAATGCTGCGATTTCAGCATTTTATATTATTTATTGCCGAGTTTTTTATCCCGAATGCAAACTGATGTTTTATTGGAACCGCGAACGGTTTTGTGAGATACTCGGTTTTGCCGGATGGAATATGGTAGGCTCAATATCAGGCATTTGCAAAAGTCACGGACTGAATATTCTGATTAACATATTTTTCGGCCCGGCTGTCAATGCCGCACGGGGCCTTGCCTACAAGGTTTTTCAAAGCATACAGACGTTTGCCGACAATTTCTACTGGGCGGTGCGTCCTCAACTCATAAAGTCATATTCGGCCGGCGACCGAAGCGGTATGCTCAAACTAGTGTGTCAAAGTTCGAAATTCACTTATTATCTGATATTTGCAGTTGCATTGCCAGTGTTGCTCGAAACGCCGTTCCTTCTTGGACTCTGGTTGAAAAAAGTGCCCGATTATACGATATTGTTTACCCGGCTAGTGGTCATAAACGCCGTGGTTGAATCGTTGGCGAACCCGCTGGCGGCTGCTATACAGGCTTATGGCAAGATTCGGAACTATAATTTGGCTGTCGGCGGATTCATTCTGCTGATTCTGCCGGTTTCGTATTTGTTCCTGAAACTGGGATTCCCACCCGAAACCGTCTTTTACGTATCGATAATCATTTGTGCCATAGCCGTTTTAGTGCGATTATTGTTCGTTCGCAAGTGCGTCGGTCTGTCGTTACGGATGTATCTGAAGAGTGTAGTGCTGCCGGTGCTGGCCGTAACCGTTGTGGCGACAATATTCCCAATGCTGCTCGAAGCAAATATCAGCTATGGTTTTATAAGATTTGTCACTGTTGTGGCCGCGTCGGTTTTGATGACAGGTTTGTCAGTGTTTCTTTTAGGACTTACGCCAAATGAGCGGCAGAGTACACTGCGGTTTGTTGACGAGAAATTGCATATTGGCAAATTATTGGCTAATAAATAGTTAATCCATATGAAATTATCAATAATCACTATAACATTCAACGCTGAGCGTTTCTTGCCAAAAACCATTCAAAGTGTTGTGGCACAATCGTATCCCAACGTTGAATATATTATTGTTGATGGAAAATCGACTGACGGCACAGTTGGCGTTATCAATGATTTTGAAGAACAAATTCGTGCGAAAGGTATTGATTTTAAATGGATAAGCGAGCCCGACAGGGGATTGTACGATGCTATGAACAAAGGTCTGCAAATGGCCACGGGCGATTTTGTCTGGTTCATAAATGCCGGAGATGAGATATTTGACGTTGGCACAACGCAAATTGTTGCCAATGCCGTAACAGATTCAGTTGATGTGGTTTATGGTCAGACGCTCATTATCGACACCAATGGCACACCGTGTGGTGAGCGCCACAAGATTGCACCCAAAAGCTTGCAACTCAATAGTTTGCTGAATGGTTTGGTAGTCTGCCACCAATCGATTATAGTGAGGAAAAGCATAGCTCCAAAATATGATTTGCAGTACCGCTATTCGGCTGACTATGACTGGGTTTGCGGTGTTCTGAAACAGTCGCGTCGCAATGTTTATATCGACGGCTACTTGTCGAAATTCATGCAGTCGGGCATATCGGCCAAGAACCGCAAGGCGTCATGGTTTGAGCGTTACAGAATAATGCGAAGCCATTTCGGCTTGTGGCGCACGCTGTTGGCGCATTTTGCCATTGTGCTTAAGTATCCGTTTTCGAAGCAATTGAAGTAATTCCAATTTTAACTAAGATTTAGAATTCGTAATTTGTTTTTTATACTCTTGAATGTATTTTTGCTTCACAATGAAGTCGAATTAATACAAGCAGTTGCCTTTTTAATATGCAAGCAATAATATTGGCGGCCGGGATGGTGAAGCCAAACCAGATATTTCACTGAAGTTTTTCCTTTCGGACTACGATTTATTAAAGAGCTGACTGAAAAATATGAAATTAGCAGCCCCGTTATCAATGTTTATGAGTGGGGAATGAAAAGAATTACAAACGAATAATAGAAACATTTTCATGATGGCAGCCATACCGACAATTAACAATAAAGAATTAAGGGCAAAATATAATCCCGAAGGGTCGCTGCTGAGGCAGATCCAACTCAGAGAATTGTCCATTCTTGTTGAATTCGACAGAGTCTGCCGGAACCACGGCATTGATTATTGGTTAGATTCAGGAAACCTGATCGGAGCTGTTCGTCATGGCGGATTTATACCATGGGATGATGACATTGATGTGTGCGTGCTAAAAAAGGACCGTAATAAGCTGAGAAAAGCCATGCATGAGAGTCTAAACCCAAATTATAAATATTCAGAAGCGGGGTTAGAATCAAAATACGAATATCCTGGCTTAAAAAAGAAAGCTAAACATATTATAAGCCGTGTATATGACAATAACGCTTCTGTAAAAAGACCACTAAAAGGTTCGTCTATTATTGTTGACGATAATCTATGGCTGGATATATTATTTATGGAATGCGGCACCCTGGCAACAAAAAAATTCATCGAAAAAACGTACGGAAAATGCTTGCGCAGAGTCTGGAATACAATTTACGATGGAAAGATTAAACACATATTGTCCATAATTGCATATCCATTCTCTGTGATTATAAAAGACATTATTAGTGGATGGTGCAGTATTTTTCATAGAGATACTTACGTGCACAATTACGGGACTACATTTTACAGCATACGGAACAAATCAGATATTTTTCCACTTGGCGAGATTGAATTCGAAGGTTTGAAATTTAAAGCACCACACGATGTTGATTCGTATCTGAAACGTATCTACGGAAATTATATGGAGATTCCGCCTGAAGACAAAATAGAGACTCATCAAATTTCGGATTTCAAAGTGCGAAATATCTAAACAAATGCACTAAAGGATTGTTTTCTTTGTACCTTCGTCAAGTCAAAAAGCAGTCAAATGAACATTGCAATCATTATAGCCGGCGGCTCGGGTGTCAGAATGGGACAGGACATTCCCAAACAGTTTTTGAACGTGTACGACAAACCTGTGATAGTATACACGCTTGAGGCTTTCCAGCAACACCCGCTGATTGACTCCATTGAGGTAGTTTGTATCGATGGTTGGCACGATGTACTCAAAGCCTATTGCAAACAATTCGGAATCAGCAAATTCGAAAACGTGGTTGCGGGTGGCGCCAACGGGCAGGAATCGATACATAACGGTGTGGCCGATTTGCTTTCGCGCCACAGTGGTGATGATATTGTGCTGATTCACGATGCCATACGCCCGATGGTCACGGCAGAAATTATCACCAACTGCATTCATGTCTGCCAACAATGCGGAAACGCCATTACGGTGATTCCCTGTGCCGAAGCAATGCTCTTGACCGCCGACGGCAAATCGGCCGACGACCAGATTGCACGCACTTCGCTCAAGCGCACTCAGACACCGCAGGCCTTCTATTTAAAGGATTTGGCCGATGCCCATGCCGAAGCGCAAAGGCGCGGAATTACCAATTCCATTGCGTCGTGTACGTTGTTTGTTGAGTTGGGGCGAAAGGTCTATTTCTCAGAAGGTGCCGAGAAAAACGTGAAACTTACCACGCCCGAAGACATTGAGATTTTCAAGGCTTTACTAAAAAGCGAGAACAGCAAATGGATAAAGTAACGAACGGCTATCAGGTCGATTTAGAGAATATTTTAGAGGAAGACCTGCCATGGGACAAACTGAATGGCAAAAACATTCTTGTTGCTGGTGCTACAGGCCTTATCGGCTCATGCCTGGTTGATGCGCTTTTGCTAAACACAAAGGCCGGCTGCAACGTTTTCGCCATGGGGCGGAACCAGGAACGGGCATGGAAACTGTTCGAGAAACACGCCGCCAATCCACGTTTTAAATTTCTTAAAGGCGACATTTCCGAGCCAATCGACTCTACTGTCGATTTTCATTATATTATTGATGCCGCAAGCAATGCGAGCCCCAATTTCTTCGCTCAGAAACCTGTTGAAGTGATGAAATCAAATCTCTACGGGGTGGTCAATCTTGCTGAATACGGCATTGCCCACAATATGCAGCGGATGTTATATGTGTCGACCGGCGAGATTTATGGCGAGAACACTGGCCGTCAGTTTGCGGAGACCGACAGCGGCTATGTCGATTGCGCACAACCGCGAGCCTGCTATCCGTCGTCGAAAAGGGCAGCAGAGACACTGTGTGCTTCATATGCCGCCGAATATGGCACAGACATTGTCATTGCGCGGCCTTGCCACGTTTATGGCCCGCACTACACCGAGGCGGACAATCGCGTTTACGCCCAGTTCATTCGCAATATCATAAACAACGATGACATTTTGATGAAAAGCGCTGGCATTCAGTTGCGTTCGTGGTGCTATGTGGTTGATTGCGTCAGAGCCTTGCTCTACATTCTGTTGAAAGGCGAAAAAGGGCAGCCGTACAATGTAGCCGACACTGACTCGTGCATTACAATCCGTCAACTGGCCGAAATGGTTGCAGCCATAGGCGGCAAAAAAGTGCTGATTCAGGCCGATATGGAAAGTATTGATAATCAAATTATAACAAAGGCTCTTTTCGATACCCGGAAACTTGAAGGCCTGGGCTGGCGCGTGCGGGGCGATATGAAATCGAAATTGCAGGCGACAATCGAAGAGCAAATCAGATACGAAGGTCGTGAGCAATGAATATCGCAAAAAGAATAAAAGGCTTTTTTGATGTGTCGTTTTGGGATAACCTTTACAAAACGCTCACTTTCGGCGATTTTTTCATTGCCGCCTTCCCATTCTGCCTGAAGTTGAAAGCAAAGAAGTTCGAACGTAAGCGCAACGCATTTGTCAAAACCTTGAAAAACAAGCAGAAAATCATTGTGGCGTTTTTCCTGCAGAGTCCTTCGGTTTGGAAGTACGACCGCCTTTACTGGCTTTTCGAAAAAAGCGAACGGTTTGAGCCTGTGGTAGTTATCACACCTTTCAATGTACATTTGAATTACGATAAGGGCGAGATGCGAAATGTGATGAAACAATCGGAAGAATTTGCCCGAAAATCAGGCTATCGATATTTTCAAACTTTTGACAATGAGCGAAATAAATGGCTTAATGTCAAAAAAACGCTCAACCCCGACATTATTTTCTATACCAAACCATACAAAGATACGCTTCCGCAGTACCACATTTATAGGTTCAAAGGCAAACTAAACTGCTATGCGCCTTATGGTGTAATGAATATCGACATTTTCAGGATTGTCTACAACCTTCCGTTCCACAATTTGCTTTGGCGTTTTTTCGTTGAGACGGAATATCAGCGCGGCTACTCGCAGCAGTACCAGACTTGCGGCGGAGCCAATACTGTTGTATCGGGTAGTTTGGGGATGGAGCCGCTTATGCTGCCCGATTACAAGCCTGCCGATGTTTGGAAGCCGCAGTCTGTACGCAAGAAACGCATAATTTGGGCACCGCACCATACGGTCGATTATCTGTTCAATTTCTCTAACTTCTTCGCTTACTGCGATTTTATGTTCGAGTTGGCCGAGAAGTACAAAGACGACATTCAAATCGCCTTCAAGCCGCACCCTGTGCTAAAATTCAAACTCATAAACATTTGGGGCGTAGAACGCACCGAAGCCTACTATCAGCGCTGGCGCGACCTGCCCAACGGCCAACTTGAAGATGGTTACTATGCCGACCTTTTCCTGACTTCAGATGCCATGATTCACGATTGTGCGTCGTTCACGGCCGAATATCTCTACACCAGGAAACCCACAATGTTCATTGTCAAGGATAAGGACGCAAACCACTGGAACACATTCGGGCAGAAGTGCTTCGATTTGCATTATCATGCCTATCAGCCGTCGGATGTTGAGGATTACATTAAAAATGTTGTGATTGCCGGCAACGACACGATGCAAGCCGAACGCGACGAGTTCTACAATGAATATCTCTACCCGAAGGATGGTGTGATGCCGTCGCAGAAAATTGTGAATGTTATACTGAATGAACTCGCGTAAATGATTGTATATTAGTAAACAAAAAACACCCGCAAATGGCGGGTGTTTTTTTGTTATTCAACCTTCAAGCTCTTTCGTATGCCCCAGCCGATGCTTCCGGCCACGAATGCCAGCATCAGAATCAGACAGGCAACGCCCACTTTGTCGCCTTTGTAGACAGTGTCGGGGCGGAACTCGAAGCGTATCTGGTGTTCGCCTGCCGGGATGTTCAGCGCGCGCAGAATATAATTGGCACGGAAAATCTCGGCGGGCTGCCCGTCGATGTAGGCTTTCCAGCCGTAGGGGTAGTAGATTTCAGAGAAAACGGCCGTTTTAGCCTGATTTGAATTTGATGTATATTCCAAAACGTCAGGCGCGTAGCTTGTCAGGCTGATGCTTGCCGCCGTGTCGTGGGCGGTGTTGAAATCGCTTACCAAATTTACGAATTTAGCGTCAGTAACTATTGTCGATGGTGATTTGATGCTGTTCAGCGCGTCGCACTCTTCGCGTGGCGATTCGGCCACAATCAGTGAGTCGGCAAACCAACAGTTGCCCCACGCTTCAGCGTTGAGCATCGGTGTCGCACCCTGCTCGGTTGGCTGAATTATATATTTGGTGTTCAGCATGTTCAGCACAGTCATGTTGCCGCGCGAGATGTGCTCGTCAATCAAATCCTGATAGCGGCGCAGTTTGGCAGCGTGATATCCGCCCACCGATTTCAGGTAGTACGACGTGCGGGCATCGTTGAACGTGTTGGTTGTCAGGTTCAGGACGCGGAAATCGGGGGCAGTGTCGCGCAGAATCCGCTCTTCGTAGTCGGTCTTTGCAAAGTAGCCTTTCTTGTCTTTCTCGTTCACAAAGTTATCGTTATTGAAATAACGCTTGTTCACCGGCCAAAGGTCGATGAGCACCAGGCAGCCGATGGCAATTAGCATCGGTTTAACTTTGATTTTTCCGGCCACAAACAGCCACAGCGTACCAAACGCAAGTGCGATGAACAGCAGCGAGCGGAATGCGTCCGATGTCAGCATTGATGCGCGTTCGCTCACAATCAGCTTGTTGACCCAGTCGGGCAACTGACGGAAAATCTGCTCATCGTTGACCGATGTGAAACTGAACATTGAGCCGCCGAACAGAGCCAGCAGCAGGCAGATGCCGCCGGTTATGCCGCCCGAAATGCACAAAGCCTTTGTAAGTCCCTTGCGGTCAATCTTTTTATCGATAATCTGCTGAATTGCCATAAATCCGAGAATCGGCATCGCCACTTCGGCCACAACCAATATCGACGACACCGCGCGGAACTTGTTGTACATTGGGAAATAGTTGAAAAACAGCGATGTGAGTCCTTCAAAATGGCGTCCCCACGAGAGCAGTATTGAGAAGACTGTGGCGGCCAGCAGAGCCCATTTGTATGGGCTTTTGACGATTATCAGGCCAAGCAGGAACAGGAAACAGATGATGGCGCCAACGTAGACAGGACCTTCGGTGAAGGGCTGGTCGCCCCAGTACATCGGCAGGCTTTGGCAGAATTGTTTCGCGTTGCTTTTTGGCACGCCCTGCTTCACCATTTCGTCGTAAAGATTTGATTTCGTGCCGACATTATAGTGCGAAGAGCCGCCGTTGAAGTTTGGCACCAGCAGCGTCATTGTTTCGCCAACGCCGTAGCTCCAGCTCGTTGCATAGTCGAAATCAAGGCCTTTCTGAACCTTGCCTTCAGCGGTGTTCAGTTCAGAGTGTCCGCCGCGCATAGTCTCTTTCATATACTCGGAATTAGTTTTGATGTTGCTGTAGCCGGTTCCGAGACCGATGCCCAGCGATGCGGCGAAAACGCCAACACCGATAACTAAATCTCTTATTCTATTGTCTTTCAGATGGATATATACTTCTGCTACGCTAAATATACCCACCATCATCATGAAATAATAGGCCATCTGCGGGTGCAGAATCATTCCGAATGCCGTGAAAACCATTGTCAGACAGGCTCCTAACAGGTATCGTTTCTTGAAAATGAAGACGAAACCGGCTATCACGGCAGCCATATAACCGATGGCATATACCTTATGGATGTGACCGGCTGCTATAATTATCAGGAAATAAGTGGATAACGTTACTGCAATCGAACCGATTATCGATAACCATTTGCTCACATCGAAGGCGCGCATCAGTATGAAAAAACCGAAAAGGTACGTCAGAAACCATGCCCAAACTGACCCAAGAAAGAGTGTGTACGCCTTTCGTAATGTGTTGATTATCTTTGATGAAGTTGTCGGAAATGAGATTTGGAATGTGGGCATTCCGCCAAAGAGCGAGTTGGTCCAGTACGATGTGTTGCCAGTGGTTTTTGCGTATTCGCCAACTTCATGGCCGATACACTGGCCGCTCACTACATCGCTTTGCGACAGCACTTTGCCTTCAACAGCAGGCCAGCAGTAGGCGGTCGCCAATGCAATGAATATTACGATTGCCGCAAGGTACGGCACAAATTTCTTAAAATCGATTTTCTTCATAATTATTTGTGTTATTGATCTTTGCAATATTTGATTCCGACGTTTGGAATGGTGCGAAAGTAGTTAAAAAAAACATACCAAACCTATTCCAATTTGAACCGCAGCCGCCAGCGTTTTGTGTCAGCGTCCCAGTCGTGGCTGATGATTTTGAAGCGGCCGATTTCCGCAGTGTTGCCCACGTGAAGCCCGATGCAAAGGCACTCGTCGTAGTTGCCGACTTTCACCACACGCACTGTTTCCGACGCATCGTCGGGCAGGCGGCTCAGGTCGAAGCGCGATTTGGCTTCGGCTTGCGTAATGAATTCGGTTGTAACGGCCAGATGGCTGTTAATCACGCGGTTGACTTCCGCTTCGAGTGCCGCCACTTCGCTGTCAGTGGGGCAGTGGTCGAGCCGATAGTCGAGTTTGCTCTTTTTGCGCTCGATGTGCGCTTCAAAAGCCCGCCCACAACCGAAAAGGTTAATCATTGCGCGGTTCACAATGTGTTCGGTGGTGTGCATCGGCGGAAACTCTTCCTTGTTGTGAGCGTTAAGGGTTATGTCGTTCATTATTCGGTATTTAAATTGTTTTCAATCCTTCATCCCGATAGCTATCGGGACTTCAATCATTCAATCCTTCAGTTATTCAATCCTTCTATCCTTCAATCCTTATCTTCAGTCCGTCGTAAGCCGGCAAAACATTGTCGGGCAGCATTTTAATCAGTTCGTCGTAGACGGGTATTTTGTGGCTCAAGTGAGTCAGATAGGCGCAACGCGGTTTCAGTTGACAGATAATGTCGAGTGCTTCGCCAAGACTCAAATGCGCGGGGTGCTGCTCAATGCGCAAGGCGTTGATAACCAATGTGTCAAGACCTTGCAGTTTGGCCATCTCGCTGTCGGCGATGGTTTTGGCGTCGGTGATGTAGGCAAACTGCCCGATGCGGAAGCCCGTGGTGGGCAGCGTGCCGTGCAGAACGTTTATCGGCGTTACCGTAATACCCTGAACATCAAACGGTTCGTTGCCAATCGGGTGAAGTTCAATCTGCGGTGCGCCAGGGTAATGCGGCTCGCTGAAGGCGTAGGCGTACTCGCGGCGGATGGTGTCGGTGACGCGCGGCTGAGCGTAGAACGGAATGGCGCGGCGCATTATATAGTTAAAGGTGCGGATGTCGTCGATGCCGGCGGTGTGGTCTTTGTGCTCGTGGGTTATGAGCACGGCGTCAATCTGCGTAAAGCCTTCGCGCAGAGCCGCTTGCCGCAGGTCGGGCCCAGGGTCGATGAGCAGATGGCGCCCTTCGGTTTCAATGTAAACCGAACTGCGCAGCCGCTTGTCCTTCGGGTTAACCGACTGACACACAGAGCATTTGCATCCCACAATCGGAATGCCGTGCGACGCCCCCGTACCTAAAAAAGTTACTTTCATTTCAGTCTGAAATTGTGCGCTAATGTAGTTTCAATATTGCAAACGGCGACTCGGGCGGCAAAAAGTTTTTCCCGCACGAGCGAAAACCGTTGCAAATCAGTTCTTCAGGCAGGCAAGCGGAACCACATACACGCCGTCGGCTCGGCGGTAGCCGTACATTCCGCCTGTCAGAATCAGAAGCAGGTCGGGCTCGCGTATCTTGTTCTGTTTCTCGGTTTTATTATGTTCTGCAATCAGTCGTTTCAGTTCCAGCAGATGCTTTGCGGCCAGTTCAATCTCGCCACTTCCCAACTTGCACTCAATGAGCGCGTAACGGCCGTCGTTAAGATGCAGAACCACATCGGCTTCAAGGCCGTAGCGGTCGTGATAGTAGCCAACGTGCGTGTCGATGTCCGAAGTGTAGGCTTTCAGGTCGCGAATGCACAACTGCTCGAACATAAACCCGAACGTTTTGAGTTGCGTGGTGAACGAACTCGGCGTCATTTGCAGGGCCGCCACGGCGATGCTTGGGTCGCAGAAAGACCGCTTTGGCGTATTGCGGATGGCATCTTTGCTGCGCACGGCGGGGCACCACGCGCCAATGTCCTGAATGATAAACAGTTTCTCGAATGCTTTGACATACGAAGTGAAGGTGTCCATTGAGCAGTCAATCTCTTCAGAAGCCGAAACGTCGGCCAGCAAGGTCGTTTTCTTTGCCAGGGTTGAGATGTTGCGGGCATACGAACGCAGAATCATCCGAGCCAGTTTCTCGTCGCGCGAGACACCGTCAACCCTGCTCACATCTTCTTTGCAGGCGGTGCGGAAATAGTTTTTCGCCACCATAAGTTTCGATTTGTCGTCGCGCAGCCGCAGTGACGCGGGCCAGCCGCCACGGCAGGTTATGAAGATAAGTTGGTCAATATCAACGTCGGAAACCGCTTCGATGTTCATTTGCGGATTGTCGAAAAGGTCTTTCAGGCTGATTTCGCCATTCGATTCTTTCGATTCCCACAGGCTCATCGGCAGCATTTCCATCTGCGATATGCGTCCATTTCCAGAGTGCAGCGTCTGCGATTTGTCTACGGTGTTCGACCCAGTCAATATGAATTGGCCTTCCAGCCCGCGACTGTCAACCGTAGAGCGCACGGCATCCCACAAGGCGGGAATGTCCTGCCATTCGTCAATCAGGCGCGGCGTGGCACCCCGTAGCAGAAGCGCGGGGTTGGTTGCGGCAGTGGCAATGTACTGCGCTCTCATCTCGGTGTCTTGCAATTTGATGACGCTTGCCGCGATGTGTTCGGCCGATGTGGTTTTTCCGCACCATTTCGGACCTTCAATCAGCACTGCACCAAAGGCGTTCAACCGTTCCTGTATTTGGCTGTCGGCCATACGCTCTAGGTATTCCATAATATTGCATTTACAATTTGACTGCAAATATATGAATAATAATTTAATATCCCATTTCTATTCGGTGTTTTTGTGGTAATTCATTCGGTGTTTTTGTGGTAATTCATTCGGTGTTTTTGTGGTAATTCATTTGGTGTTTTTGTGATGAATTTACCGATGCTGAATGGTGTGATTAAAGTGGCTTTTCCCGCTGAAATAATTGCGCCATTGTACTCTCAAAATGCAATACGCGGTGCAATTCTGAAAACTTTTCTATTTTTAATGCGGATTTATGCTGCGAATTTTTAATAGTGATTTAGAGAACTTTCGCTCAAGTATTTTGTTCATATGAGACAAACTGATAATAGAGAGATATTTGCGCGATTAGTATCGCAATATGAAAAAGATATTAGGGCAATTAAGTCATATGGCGATTTCAAAAAATACAAAGCAGAGAACTCGCAAATGATTTCATTTATTGATAGTTGCCACATTTATTTGGGTTTTAGTGAACAGCCATTCAGTAGCATCACGTATGGAACACGAAAGGTTAACTTTTACAAAGTTTGCTTTTGGTTGTGTGTCGTGATTTGCATTTTGGATGTAATGTGGTCAGGAAGCGTTTTAGACTGGTTTCACTATCCCCGTTTCGAACGTCATCATCCTATGGATTATAATACACACAGAATAGCATATAGAATAATGTATATATTGCGAATTATTAGTGCAATAGCCATAATTATCACATTAATTGTTAGAAAGATATATCAGAAACGGATTAGTTTCGAAAAATACAAAGAACACATTCAATGGGTAAAGTGGGGAATCAAAAGAAAGACGCAAGATGAAGTAGATATGATTCTTATAAAAATGAAGGATGATGGAGTTGAGTTTCCTAAAGGCTATAATTTCAAGATATAGATGCTCGCCGTTGTCATACTATTGCGCGAAAACTATCAATCTGTGAAATCCGTTCAATCAGTGTCGTCAGTGCGAGAAAAATCAACATTCAGCCCCTTATAATAATTTTCTAACTTTGTCCGAAAGCAAATCAACAACAATGAAAGGCAATCTTTACCTGATACCCACAACGTTAGGCGAGCAGCAGCCAGCCGATGTCATTCCAGCCAAGGTGTTGGGCGTGGCGGCCCAGTTGCGCCATTTCGTGGTCGAGAACACGCGCACGGCCCGTCGTTTTCTGCGCGCCATCGACCCCAGTTTCCCGATAGACGACTCTGATTTTGTGGAACTTAACGAGCATACCGACCTGACAACCATTGGGCAGTATCTCGACGCCTGTGAGCGCGGCGAGCACGTGGGGCTGATGTCGGAAGCGGGCGCGCCAGCCGTTGCCGACCCAGGAAACGCAGTGGTGGCAATGGCTCACCGAAAGGGCATTCGCGTGGTGCCAATGTCGGGGCCGTCGTCGATAATTCTTGCAATGATGGCTTCGGGGCTCAACGGCCAGAATTTCGCATTCAACGGCTATCTGCCTGTCAAACAGCCCGAACGTATCCGTGCCATCCGCAACTACGAGAAACGCTCGCAAACCGAGCACCAGACGCAACTTTTTATCGAGGCGCCCTACCGCAATATGGCTCTCTTTGAGGACTTTATGCAGAATCTGCACCCCGAGACGCGCCTGTGCATCGCCGCCGATTTGACGCTCGAAACCGAGTTCGTGCTCACCCTTCGCATCGCCGAATGGCCAAAACATAAGCCCGATTTGCACAAACGTCCAGCAATTTTTGCTATTTTAGCGTAGTTATTATTTAGAAGTTAGGAATTAGGAGTTAGAATTAGGCGCGGGGCAATAAATGATGGGAAAAAAGACCGTTGTCTGTTGTCCGATGTCTGAAGTCATAAAACAATAAATTTGTGTAAATCAGAGTTATCTGTGTATTCTGTGCGATAATCAAAAATCAAAAATATGGAACTTACCCGCGAATTTGTGAAGAGCCTGCCGAAGGCCGAGTTGCACTGCCACTTGGATGGCTCGATGCGCTTGTCGACAATTTTGGAACTTGCTAAAGAACAGAACGTTAAGTTGCCAACCGATGACCCGAAGAAACTCGAGTCGATGCTCAAAGTGGGTATGGACTGCCCGAGTTTGGAAGTCTATCTGAAAGCGTTCGATATAACTTGTTCAGTGCTACAGACTTACGATTCGCTTGTGCGCGCCACTTACGAGTTGGCCGAAGACTGCGCCGAGGAAAATATTTGGTATCTCGAGATTCGCTTTTCGCCCATCTTGCACATTAACAAAGGTTTGAAACTAACCGAGGTTATTGATGCCGTGCTCGAGGGCAAGGCCAAAGCCGAGCGCGATTTCAATATCAAGGTCGGAATCATTGTCTGCGGACTGCGCCACTCAACGCCCGAAACGTCGCTGCTGTTGGCCGAGTTGGCGGTGGCCTACAAGAATCGCGGGGTGGTGGGCTACGATTTGGCGGGCGCCGAAGACGGTTTTCCCGCCAAGGACCACAAAGAAGCTTTCGACCTGATTATCAATAACAATATCAACACAACGGTGCACGCGGGCGAGGCTTACGGGCCCGAGTCAATCCACCAGGCGCTGCATATGGTGAGCGCCAACCGCATTGGCCACGGCACGCGCTTGCGCGAGGATGGCGACCTGCTCAACTATGTGAACGACCACCGCATTCCGCTAGAGATGTGCGTCACGTCGAACTTGCAGACCAAGGCCGTCGATAGCATTGAAAAACACCCAGTTAAGTTCTATTTCGATTTGGGAATCCGCGTCACCATCAACACCGATAACCGCCTGATTTCCAACACAACACTCACCGACGAGTATATGCTTGTGATTGAGAAGTTCGGATTCACGCCGAGCGAACTTAAATACCTTATAATTAACGGCTTCAAGTCGGCGTTCCTGCCTTTGAAAGAGAAGGTTGATTTGATTCAGAAAGTAACCGCTGTTCTTGAAGAAAAAGGTTTGATAATCCGTCGCGATTATATTTGATTATGAATAAGTTATTAAAAATATTTGCAACCTTCGCGCTGCTTTTTGCGGCCGTGGCGGCCAATGCCCAGCACGAGGCGCTGACAACCACCAAGTCGAGCAAGGCTAAATCGTACTATTTCCGCGCGAAATCGTTTATGAATCAGCGCGATTTGGCCAATGCCGAAATCGAGATTAACAAGGCCATCGACGCTGACCCGCGATTCCTTGAAGCCTATCTGCTGAAGGCCGAAATGTGCAGTTACGGCGATTTCTGCGAGTGCATTGTTGAGGCTCTGCTCGCCGCTCGCGCCATCGATTCCACCTTCGACACCTATCTCGACTACAATCTTGCCAACGCTCTTTACGACAATGGCCAGTACACCGAGTCAAAGCATTATTATTCAGTGTTTTTGACTAATCCGAAAGCAAACGCCAAATCGAAGGAATTGGCCGAACAATATATGGCTAAATGCCAGATTGCCATCGATTTAGTAAACAACCCAGTACCGTTTGAACCGAAATCGCTCGGCGCCGACTTGGAACAGCCATACGAGCAGTATTGGCCGTCGCTTTCGCTCGATGGCAAAACATTGGTTTTCACAATGTTGCTACCCGACAGCACTCGATTTTTCCCCGATGGCTCGATTCTGATGCAGGAAGATTTCTACGTGACGCGCTTCATCGATGGTCGGTGGCAGCCAGCAGTGCCCATTGGGGCGCCAATCAACACCGTTGGCAACGAAGGCGCGCAACAGATTTCGGCCGATGGTAACACGTTGGTTTTCACGGGTTGTAACCGCCGCGACGGCTTTGGTAAGTGCGACATCTATTTTGCCAGGAAAAATGTTTACGGACAGTGGGGCAGGCCCTATAATGCAGGAAATGTGGTGAATGGCAAGTCGGCCGACAAGCAGCCGTGCCTTTCACCCGATGGCCGCTATCTCTACTTTGCGTCGGACCGCGCGGGCGGTTTGGGCAAGATGGATATTTGGGTTTCGGAACTCGACGCCAACGGCCGTTGGGGCAAGCCGAAGAATTTGGGTGCGCCCATCAACACACCAGGCGACGATATTTGTCCGTTCATTCATCCTGACAATCAGACACTTTACTTCAGTTCCGACGGGCATCCAGGGTTGGGCAAGAAAGATATTTTTATGTCGCGGCTCGACAGTGCGGGCCATTGGACAGAGCCCGTCAATCTTGGCTATCCCATAAACTCGCACCGCGACGAGATTGGTCTTGTGGTTGATAATAAGGGTGTTACGGCCTATTTCTCGTCGAACATCAATAGCGACACCAAAAACATCTACACCTTTGAACTGCCCGAAGCCGTGCGGCCGACACCAGTGTCGTATGTTAGTGGTTTAGTGACAGATGCGCAAACAAACCTGCCGCTTAACGCGCGTGTGCAATTGCTCAATCTGCCCCAGGGCGACACGGTGATGTCAGTAACAACGGGCGCTGGTGGCGGCGATTTTCTTGTCAGTCTGCCCGTTGGCCGCCAATATGCTATGCTTGCCACCAGTCCGGGTTATCTGTTCAACTCGCAGCACTTCAATCTTGAAGGAATTTACTCTGCTGCAAAACCTTATCGAGTTGATATTCAGTTGAGCAAACCCGTTGTCGGCTCGAATACTATTTTACGCAACATTTTCTTCAAATTCGACTCGTATGAACTTATGCCACAGTCGTTTGTGGAGTTGAACCAGATGGCGGTTTTCATCAAAAACAGCGCGGGCGTGAAGTTCGAGATTGGCGGCCACACCGACAATGTGGGCAATGACGCTTATAATCAGCAACTTTCGGAGAAACGCGCCAAATCGGTTTACGACTATCTGCTTTCGCAAGGCGTTGGTCAGTCGCAGTTGTCGTTCAAAGGCTACGGCAAGCAGGTTCCAATTGGCGATAATTCAACCGCCGAGGGCCGCGAGCAGAACCGCCGCACGGAGTTGAAGGTGGTGGAATAAAAAGTTTCAGACAGTGATATTTAACAAAAAAATACGCTATGTTTGTGTATTGAATTAATAATGAGAGAATTTACCAAATGTTTAACTAAAATGGCACGTTTATGAAAAAGTATTTATTATCAATGATTTGTGCGGCAAGCGTAGTGATGTTTGTCGCTTGTGATGACGACAATTCCGGCAGTGATGATAATCCGGTAGCCGGCACCGACGGCAATTATTGCTGGAAGGTTACCACTAATATTATGGAAGGAATATCGAATGTAAGCTATATGTGGGATAACGAATTGAGTGTCAAGGCTTATGTTGCGCAGATGCAAGCTTCCGGACTTGATATCGAGTATGAAAAATCATCAGCAAAAGATTACAACGAATGCTCGAAGTTGCAGGATGGTACCGCCGATGATTTGCAGTCGGAGATTGATAAATGGCTCAAAGGTGACAAATATGAGAGTGCGGAGCCGGGCATCTATGTCAATTCAGAAAGAGAGCTTGTTGCCAAAGGCACCGATGGCAGTGTGTTCATCGTTCCCGATACTGCTGATTTCAGCGATGTAGTGGCGCCGGGCGTCAAGCCGTTCTATCCGACAGGCTTCAAGGCTTGGGATGGCCAAATGTCAATCTACGAGTTCACAATGGATTGTTACAACGATAACGATGGCAACTGGTTGACAGCATCTTATCAGGATACAGTCGGAACGGTTCGAGTGGGTGAGTATGCTTCATCAGGTATTCTTACTTCAATTGACCTTGTAAAAACTGAATTTACAATGCCGTTTTCATCGTTTGACGATTACACAAAGATTGCCGAAGCCGGTGATTTTGTAACTACGTACAAGGCAATTGCAACGATGCTGCAGAAGGCGGGTCCGATTGTCGCACCGGCTGATATGGTTCAGAAATACACCAAATATGCTTGCCAATGGCTCAGCGACCGCTACCCGGCGGCTATGGAGCAGGCTAAATATGTGATTCCGTACACAGGCAGCGGCAATATCCAGTATATGCGTGTCGACCGTGAGTTTGAAGGCGGCAAAACACCTGATGGCTATGTATGGCTCTATCCTTGCGATGTTGACGATGTTGTTGAGATAGAAGTCCTTATCGAAAATGTTTCGAAAGAAGATGCTGATGCATACATTCAAAAGGTTAAGACCGAAGGTGTTTATTCGCAATTCAATGAAAGCAACGATATCTTTACCGCCAACAGCGACAATTATTATGACGAAGGTGTTCACGGTCCCGCACCCGAAGGCACCAAGGGTTTTGTTTTCCCGACGTACTCCGTGTTATATGTTAATGGAAATCTGTTTATAAAATACACTCTTTCTAAAGTGGTGTATGTATAGAGCCGCTCTTGGAGCCACAAAAAAGCCTGCGAACCTAATCGCGGGCTTTTTTTGTATTAGGTGGTGCCGGCAATGTTCGCGCGTTGGTCATTTTTTTTCAACGGTTTGTGGTGCGAGCCAAAACTTTCACTACCTTGTTTGAGTGTTTCGCCGCCGGCGCAAGTGCGGTGATACCGTGTTAAATATCAATTTTTTAAAACTACTATTATGGATTTTATGAATTTGACAACCCTGCTTTTCATCATCGGGGTGCTGATGTTCATCATCGAGATTTTCACACCGTCGTTTGTGGCGGGCTCGGTCGGCATCGGGTTCTTCTGTGCCGGTCTAGCTTCGTTAGTCACCGATTCGGCATCCTGGCTGCTCTTCATCGGCATTTGCGGTACGGCAGTCACAATGTTCGCCATCAGGCCGGTGGTGCTGCGCTGGCTCGACAAAACAGGCGCGCCAACCAATTCCGACGCGATGATTGGCCGCGTGACAAAGGCAAAGGAGCAAATCGACTGCGATTCGGGTTCAATCAGCCTTGACGGCGTTGTGTGGCAGGCACGCACGCTCGACGGTTCTGAAATTGCCGCCGGAACACCCGTCGAAGTGGTTAAAATCGACAGTATCATACTTTATGTTAAACCAAAAAACAGTTAAAAAATGAGTGCAACATTGGTTCTGCTATTTGTAATAGCATTGTTCGTCCTGATTTTCGCGATGGCCGGCTTCAAGGTCGTCAAACAGTCGGAAACGATGGTCGTTGAACGTTTGGGAAAATTTAACCGGCAGTTGTCGTCGGGCATCAACATCATTTGGCCGATTATCGACAAGCCGCGCCCGGTGAAATGGCGCTATGTGACTGAATACAACGGCACAAAGTACGTGCGTTTTGTTGACCGTCCGCGCATCGATATCCGTGAGACGGTTTACGATTTCCCGCGCCAGAATGTGATTACCAAGGATAATGTGAATTTGGAAATCAACGCATTGCTCTATTTTCAGATTATGGACCCCGTGAAGGCCGTATATGAAATTGAAAATCTGCCCGATGCGATTGAAAAACTCACCCAGACCACGCTGCGTAACGTCATCGGTGAGCTTGAACTCGACGAGACGCTCACATCGCGCGACACCATCAACACCAAACTTCGCCTTATTCTCGACGAAGCCACAAACAAGTGGGGTGTGAAGGTGAATCGTGTTGAACTTCAAGATATTAACCCGCCTGTCGAAATCCGTCAGACGATGGAGAAACAGATGCGTGCCGAGCGTGAGCGCCGTGCCACCATCCTTGAAGCCGAAGGTCACAAAAAGGCCACCATCTTGGAAGCTGAAGGTATGCGCGATGCCGAAATCAATCAGGCGCAAGGCCGCAAGCAGGCTCAGATTCTGCGTGCCGAAGCCGAAGCCGAAGCAAAAATCAAGGTCGCCGAAGCCGAAGCCAAGAGCATCCGCCTGATAAGCGAAGCCATCGACCAGAGCGCCCATTTCGACCCGGCACAATACCTGATTGCAATGAAGTACATCTCAACCTTTGAGCAACTGGCCGGCAGCAAAGACAGCAAGACCGTCTTTATGCCGTACGAAGCAACAGGTGTCTTGAGTTCGCTCGGCTCGCTGAAGGAGCTTTTTGAAGGAACCGAGAAGAAGGCGAAGAAATAAATTCACAACAGATTACAACAAAAACGGCAACCACTCGGCTGCCGTTTTTCATTTATAGCTATAGAACTAAACTCTAAACTTCTAACCATCTAAACTTTTACTTAAACTTCCTCTTATCCAGAACCCGTTTAGCCTTGCCCTGGCTGCGCTCGATGGTGTTCGGTGCCACGGGGCGGATGTTCGGCTGGATGCCGACAACGCTTTGGATGGCGTGAGCAATCTTCTTGCGCAGTTTTTCCATCTCGCTCATCATATCAGAATAGAACTCTTCTTTCACTTCAACGTCGATGTCGAATGTGTCGGTGTTGTTGACGCGGTCCACAGTGATGAAGAAGTGCGGCTCAACCTCTTTCAGAGTGCAGAGCACAGCCTCGACCTGCGACGGGAAGACGTTCACACCGCGGATGATAAGCATATCGTCGGTGCGGGCAAGGATGCGCGACATTTTGGCCAGTGTGCGGCCGCAGGCGCAGCGCTCGTGTGTGATGCTGGTAATATCGCGGGTGCGGAAGCGGATGAGCGGCATTCCCTCTTTGTTGAGCGTGGTGAAAACCAACTCGCCCTCTTGTCCGTCGGGCAGAACCTCGCCCGTTTCGGGATTGATGATTTCGGGATAGAACAAATCCTCGCTCAAATGAGTGCCGTTCTGGCATTCGCACTCAAATCCGACGCCAGGGCCCGAAATCTCGGTCAGGCCGTAGATGTCGTATGCCTTGATTCCCAAGCGGTATTCAATCTCTTTGCGCATTTCCTCGGTCCACGGTTCGGCGCCGAAGATGCCCACTTTCAGTTTTATCTCGTTGCGCGGAATGCCCGATTTCTCAAGCGATTCCGACAGATAGAGCGCGTACGATGGTGTGCAGGCCAGGGCGGTTGTGCCAAGGTCGTGCATAAGCAGCAGCTGCTTCTCGGTGTTTCCCGCCGATGTTGGGATGGTGACGGCGCCAATGTTCATTGATGCATCGTGAGCGCCAAGGCCGCCAGTGAACAGTCCGTAGCCGTACGACACCTGAATCACATCGTCTTTGCCAAGGCCGTAAGCCGTCAGGCAGCGGGCGCCCGCTTCGGCCCAGTCGGCAATGTCGTTGCGGGTGTAGCCAACCACAATCGGCTTGCCCGTGGTTCCCGACGAAGCGTGAATCTTCACAATGTCCGACAGCGGCGAACTCAACAGCCCCCACGGATAGTAGTCGCGCAGGTCTTTCTTCGAAGTGAACGGCAGTTTGCAAATGTCGTCAATCGATTGAATGTCAGAAGGTTTGACGCCTGCGGCCTGCATACGCTCGCGGTATGGCTGGCAGTTGTGATAGACGCGGTCAACCACACGTTTCAGGCGTTCGGTTTGCAGGGCACGCATCTCGGTGCGTTCCATACACTCTATTCGTTGGTTCCAATATTCCATAACGATTTGATTATTTAGTAGTTGCGTAAAATGCTTTTATGTTCAAATCAACCACTTCCTGGCCTTTTGAGCCGAACAGGTTGCCAATGGCCCACTCAAAATCGGCGTTGCTAATGCCAATGAACCGCGCTGCGGCACCCAGCATCACAATGTTGTACGATTTGGGGTTGCCCAACTCGTTGGCAATCTTTGTGGCATCAACAAACACCACGTTCTCGGCCGATTTGCGGACGGTGTCGAGCACCTTCTGCTCATCGGGGTAGTTGCCAATGTTTTTGAACGGCTCGTCGGAAGTTACAATTGCGCCATCTTTCTTCAGATAAGGCAGATAGCGAAGCGACTCGAGTGGCTCAACCGACAGAATCAGGTCGGCTTGGCCCATTGGAATCAGGTCAGAGAAGATTTGGCCGTCGGCAATGCGCAGGTGAGTCTGCACCTCGCCGCCGCGTTGGCTCATTCCGTGCACCTCGGCCTGCTTAATGTTCAGCCCAGCGTGCATTGCAGCCATATCCAGAATTGTGGCAATGGTCAGAATTCCCTGTCCGCCAACGCCTGCAATTATTATGTTTCTTTCCATATACTTACGATTTTTGATTTTCGATTTTTGATTGATTTTGAGTAAAGTGTAATGTTTAATGAGTAATGATTAACGTTTGTGAAATCAGTTCGTAATTCATAATTCGTAACTCTTTGGCCTTTACTCTTTTACCTTTACTCTTTACACATTCCTTATTTCTTCGCCGCTTTCTTCTTCCGTGCCAGCGTCTGCATACACTCGCGTTGTGCAAGAATAACCGAAACGCCCTTGTAATCAATCTCTTTCTTAATGATTTCGATATTCTGCTCAAGGCGCGGTTTGACGGGGACAATCGTTACAATGTGCTCAGGCTCAACGCCCAGGCCCTTGCAGATATCCACCATCTTGTTGGTTCCTGCCGAGTCCTGACCGCCTGTCATTGCGGTTGTCGAATTGTCTGAAATAATGATAGTTACCTGCACGTTGTCGTTGACGCAGTCGAGCAGACCCGTCATTCCCGAATGGGTGAAGGTTGAGTCGCCAATCACGGCCACAGCAGGGTGCAGACCCGCTTCGGCGGCACCTTTGGCCATTGTTATCGACGCGCCCATATCCACACACGAGTTGATTGCCGAGTAGGGGGGCAGAGCGCCGAGAGTGTAGCAGCCAATGTCGCCGAACACAGCCTTGCCAGGATAGGCCGACAGCACGCTGTTCAGTTCCTCGTACAGGTCGCGGTGGCTGCAGCCCACGCAGAGTGCGGGCGGGCGGTTCACCATAATGTCGGGAACAGGCTGACCCACAACTGGTTTCACGCCAAGCGCGGGTGCCACGGCGTCGGGCGAGAGTTCGCCCATTCGCGGCAGAGCGCCGTCAAGGCGGCCACGGAATTTCTTGTTGTCAGAGAATCCGCGAAGCAGTTCCTCGTAAATCGGGTAACCTTCCTCAACTATCAGAATATCATCGTATTTATCGATAAACGACTGCACCATATCTTTGGGCAGCGGATATTGCGAAATCTTGAGAACGGGCAACTCAAGGTTGTTGGTCTTGCAGACTTCCATCACGTAGTTGTAGCCAATGCCGAAGGCGATAACGGCCTTCTTGCCCTTGCCCTCGACAACCTTGTTGAACGGCGACTCGGCCGACGATTTCTCGATTGCCGTCTGCTTGTCAATCAGTCCTGCGTAGTTCTTTTTGGCGATTGCAGGCAGCAGAATCCACTGACGCGTGTTCACATCGGGGTTGAAGGCGTTTTGGTCGCGCATCGCTTTGCGCTCAATAACGGCGCGCGAGTGCGACATACGTGTTGTAAGACGCAGAACAACAGGCAGTTTCACTGCTTCCGACAGGTCTAGTCCAAAGCGGACGGCATCGTAGGCTTCCTGTTGGGTTGCGGGCTCAAGCAGCGGCAGCATCGCAAAGCGTCCGTAGGCGCGCGAGTCCTGCTCGTCTTGCGAAGAGTGCATCGACGGGTCGTCGGCAACCACCAGAATCAGGCCGCCGTTGACGCCCGTAATGGCCGAGTTCATAAACGGGTCGGCGCAGACGTTCAGGCCCACGTGCTTCATACACACAATGCTGCGCTTGCCCGCAAACGACATTCCGAGCGCGGCTTCGTAGGCCGTCTTCTCGTTGGCCGCCCATTTCGAGCGGATTTTGCGGCTCTGCGCGTCCTTCGATTTCTGAATGAATTCTGTTATTTCTGTCGACGGCGTGCCAGGATAGGCGTAGACGCCAGAAATGCCCGCATCGATTGCACCCACGGCAACCGCTTCGGCACCTAATAGTAACTGCTTGTCCATTTTATTGTAATTCAAATTGATATGTTCAAAAACCTTTGAAATTGGCCAGCCAGCAAAGTGCCACCGCAGCCAATTTCACAATTCCGCAAAACTAACTTTTATTTGTTATAGGTGTACCCGCCGCGGCTATTTACGTGAATTACGGAATGGGGTGGGGGAAGGGGCAAGTGGATTGTGTCAAAATCCCGGTAATCAATTTTGGTATCAAATCTTTCGAAAAAACAGTTGTGTTGTCATAAAAAATCACATGACATGTCATAAAAAAACGCTTGGAATGTTGGTGATATTATATAATTGACTACATTTGAAAATTCATGCATTTCCAGGGGAGATGGCGCCGATTCGAAGTATATGATTCATCGGCTTTTTAGCAAGGCGGCAAAAGTGCAGTTTGTTTGATTAATAACGATGGGGATTGCCCCATTCATACACATATATAACAATGTTTTTCGGGAAAAGATTGTATGTGCTGATTGCGGCATGTTTCATGTCGTTTTTTTCTGTGGGCACTAATCAAGCTTTTGCACAGAATGATATATCAGAAGATGCGAAAGCTTTTATTACCAAAGAAGCCACAGATGCTGTGTCGAAACTGCTCGACTCATTGAACCTCAACGATGATCAGAAGCGCCGTCTGGATGGCGCCATGAGTGTGTATGAGAGTGTGAAGGCAATGGGCAATACGGTGAAATCGCTGTCTGATTTGTTCACAAAAAGCGAGCTGAGCCTGCCTGTCGGTATTGGTGATGCTGACAAATATCTCATCTGCATTAGCGAGATTGTGAGTGACGACCAAGGCCGTTCACACCTGAAAGCATCGTGTATAATTCCGCTGAATGACAACGGACAGAAGCTCGCCTTCGACGGCGACGCCATTGTGGAAGGACAAAATGGTGTGGGCACAAAGGGAAGACTTGAACTGACTGCCCCCTGTGAGCGGAAAATGGGAAATGAAGCTTCTGTTATATTCAAGGCGGGTACTGCTGTAGAGTTTGGCTGCGACGGTTTTGAGAAGCTATCAGCAAAGATAGCCTTTGCTCTGAAAAGCAACTCCATTCAAACCATCGACGGCTCGGGCAAACCATCGGGACGTTTGAGAGCCGATTTGTCAGCAGATATTGTTGATATTGACGATTATACGGTATCATTCGGTTTCGACAAGCAATTTATTGTCAAAGGGCTTAACGATTACATATTCCAGCTGAACGGCGCTACTCTCGACCAGAGTTACACATCAACATCGGCAATGGTGCAGTTCCCTGAGAACTATTTCAGTGGTGGCACCGACGACGACCGCAACATGTGGCGTGGTGTTGCTGTAACCCAGGCAGAGGTTACGCTGCCCGAGTTTATGTCGGGAAGCGGCGACAACGCATCCGCTGCGCAATCACAAAACGGCCAGCAGACACAGGCTCAAACACAAGCCAGCCAGCAGAAGCCGGACGACAAAACAAAAAAGAAAGAGCGCAAAAAGCTCACACTTTCAAATGTCATAATCGATGGAGCGGGCTTCTCGTGCAACGCCGCAGCGCAGAATGTGGTGGCAACGGGCACAATCGACCCTAACTCGTGGGACATCAGTATCGAGGATTTTGAGATAGGCATTCTGCAGAATCAGATTTCAGGAGTTGGGTTTGGCGGCAAGCTCAATGCTCCGCCGTTGGGACAGAAATCGCTACTCGACTACAAAGCCGAACTTAACGTATCGGCAAACAAATACATGGTTGAGGCCGTTCTGCCCGACACTGCCGATTTCCCAATGCTGAGCGGATCGTTGAAGCTGACTCCCGACTCGCGCATCACCGTTGAAATTGACAGCTCGAAGGTTAAACCCGAACTAAGTCTGAACGGAATAATATCGGTTAATGCTGCCATCGGTAACCAGAAGGACAACAACAACATGACTCTGCCCGACATCAATTTTGAAGGAATGACCATCAGCCCTACGAAATTTCATTTGGAGCATGTGGGGCTGACAGGTAAACTAACGACCCCCAAAGTGGCCGGATTCCAGCTCACGATAAACGGAATTGAAAGTTTTGAAGACGAGAAAGGCGAAAGCGCCGGACTGGCTGTTGACGCCGAAGTGCACGTTACTGAAAAATTCACCGGCAAGGCGGGGCTCAAGCTTTATGGCGATTCGCATAAATGGAAATTCCGCAGTGCCGAAGTTGGCAAGATTAATGTCAACTATGAGCAGAGCGCCTTCTCAATAGCGGGTGGCGTGGAATTTAAGAGCGGCGATGCTGTCTATGGCAAAGGATTCCGCGGCGACATGCAGATGAAGCTGCTGAAAGGCAAACTGCAGGTTGCGGCAGTGGGTGTCTTCGGCAAAAAAGACGAGTACCGCTACTTCCTGACCGACGCTTTTCTTGAAACCGAGCCAGCCAACGGCGTAAAAGTATCGTTCCTGAATTTCTACGGTGTGGGCGGAGGCCTTTATTACAAGATGCAGCAAAAGAAAAACAGCTTGGGTGGTGATTTTGGAAAATCGCTTTCAGGAATCAATTATGTACCCGACAAGGACGTGGCTATCGGTCTGATGGCGCGTACCAAATTCGGCTTCTCGGGCAGCGACAAACTGATGGCCGCCGATGTGGGGCTCGAAATACAATTCAACAAAGACTGGGGTGTTAACTTCATACAGCTGCGCGGCGACGCAACCTTTGTATGCAAGGATTTGGGCGCAGGCCTGGCTCAGAGCATAAAGAGCAACATGGATAAGATTGAAGGTGCTTCGAAGGGTGTTGTGAAATTCGACAAGAGCCAGCTTGACAAGCCCAAAGGCGACGGAGTGCTGCGCGCTTCGATGGGTATGATGTTCGATATTCAGCACAGTGTCTTCACCTCGGATTTAAAGGCATACCTGAATGTGGGCGGTTTTCTGCGAGGCACGGGCGACAACGATATGATGGGTTATGCCAACATCTATGTATCTGACAACACATGGTACACCCGCATTGGTACGCCCGATGCAAGGTGTGGTGTTGAGTTGCTTGGCATAGCCAAAACCAGCAGTTATTTTATGATGGGTGACAGTATTCCCGGAATTCCTGCATTGCCTGATGAAATCTTGAACAGCAGTATTCTGTCGACAGAACAAAAAAGCAAGCTTAAGAATCGACCTGATGCCGGACTGCTTGCCCAGGGCAAAGGCATTGCCATGGGTTCGAGCCTGACGCTCGGTTTCGATGCCACGTTGAAGCCATTCTACGCCACTCTGAACTTTGGTATGGGCACAGAGTTTCTGCTGAAGAATTATGGCCCAAATGTGCACTGCAAAGGCTCGAGCGACCCTGTGGGAATTAATGGGTGGTATGCGCAAGCTCAAGCGTGGGCTTATGGCAAGGCCAGTGTTGGAATGAAAGTGAATCTTTTTAAGAAATCGCGCGATTTCAATATCTTCAACGGTGAATTGATTTCATACCTGACAGGTGCAGGCCCAAAACCATTCTATTTCAGCGGTATGATTGGAGGTAATTTTGATGTGATGAAGGGATTGGTTAAAGGCAAATTCACATTCGATTTCCAGATAGGCGATACCTGCCAGATGGTTGGCGGAAGTCCCTTTGGCGAGAATGTGATTGCTCAACTCACCCCCGATGGTGGCAGCACAGATGTGAATGTGTTTATTGCTCCGCAGCTTGTGCTTAACGTGCCTGCTAACCAGAAAATGAATCTTGACGATGGTTGCTTGTATCGCATTGACATTGATGAGTTTACAATAACCAACATAGAAGGAGGAGGTAATAAGGTAGTGGAAGCTACAATGATGGCAAGTGAGGACAACCGTACATTCACCTACAAACTGAAGAGGCCGCTCGAGAGCCAGAAAAAACACAAGGTAACGGCCAAAGTATCGTTTAAAAAACTCAATGGTAGCCAATGGGAAACCGTTAAGAATGAGGATGGCACAGACTGCATTGAGGAGAAAACTGTTGAATTCACTTCGGGCAATAGGCCAGACTACATAATACCGGACCATGTGCTCTATAGTTATCCCGCCGACCGCCAGTATAACTTCTACAGCAGTGAGTACTCAGAGGTTTACCTTCTTGTGGAGTACGACTACAGCTATCTTTTCGAAGAACAAAAGCCTGAAGGCTACGACCAGGTGCTACAACTGACTCCATTTGGTGGTACACCGCAAACAACTAGTTTCAGTTACGCACCGCCGCGTCTTTCAACTGATCCTGCTGTGCAGTTTGAAGTATACGCTAGCACTGCAGGCCTTAAGTTTGCCCCCGACCAGATATACAAACTTGCCATTGTCAACGTTCCACAAAAAATTGTAACAAAAACCGATGTCAACATTAAAGCTACCAGCGCAAAAATTGAGGATACACGTTCCGATATGGAGAAAACCACACGCTCAGCCGAAGGCACCATTGAAATGCTTGAAACCACAGTGATTTACGCAGCAAACTTTAGGACTAGTTCATATACAACATTTAAAGATAAGATAGAGAAGGGATTTGAGGTTGAAGAATATAGTGGCTGGCAAATTGCAGGACCAGTATTTAAACTTATAGCAAACATTACGGATAAAACTACTAAACCGGAGATTATTGATTATCGAGAACACGATTATTATAATGAAGGTAAAAATCTGATGATTTTGACTCCTGATTATGCTAACACAAGATGGTATACCGATAGTATTGCACCATTCTTATACGAAAATCCCGATGTTGAAAAAATCGTTGGCAATAAAGAGCCTCCCGCAAGTATTGGTATAGCAAATATTGGATTCCTTGATGGTCAAAGAAAACTGACAGATAGTGAACTGGAAACAGGCATTTTCAATTCGCGATATCATTTAGGGGCATACAATAATAATATTTCCATATATATTGACCAAGAAATGAGTGACATAAAAACCGAAGTGGCTAATTATGTTCGCAGCCATACAAAAACTCAAGGTATTGACAAGCTGTTTTCAGTTGAACACTTTCCCATATTAACAAGAGGAAATTACCCAATAATTATTAAGTATAAATTATTAGGTAAGAGTTTGGTTACAAGCTCCATGCGAATTGATATTGAATATTAATACAGAAGAATCCAGATGAACAAACAACTAAGGGAAATACCAACTAGTATATGCGACTTCGAAATAATCTGCAAGGTGAGAGAATGTGCGTTTATGAAAACGAAAAAGAAATGAACGTGATATAATATAACAAATGAGTAATTTATGACTATGAAATATAGAATTGTATTCGTGTTTTGTTGTGTTTTGGCATGTGTGCAACAGTTATTCGCTCAGACTATATGGCCGAAATGCCCAATAATTATTCAATATGATTTTGATGGTGCCAATCATTGTAAAGGCGAAGATGATCCATATTTAAATGAATTAAAAGTAACGAATATTAGTGAAAATGTAGTAGTATACAGGAAAAGTTCGTCATATATGGGATTTATATCTATGGGGTATGGAAACGGAATTGTTGGTAAAAGAATTAAAGTAGAAGCAGAAATCAAAAATTACGATGCTTACCCATCTAAAGAAATTATTTTAAACAAAATAGGACAAAACGAAAGCATTAAATTTTCAGATTCTCACAAATGCAATAAATTAACCGGTCATACAGAGTCGTACAGGTTAGACATATATACTTACGTTGATTTGCCACCGCAACTCAATATGGAATACAGGATAAAAGATAACAATACAGATTATGTACAAAATGAGACTGATAAATATTATGTTCCAACAGATAAACCAATAGAACTAAGCATTAATGATTACTATGTAAATGAAAAAACAACGTGTATATTGCAATGTAGTATAGATAATGGTTCAAACTGGAAAAACTTGTCATATCGAGGGTCGATAGGCCCGAATGGAACAATAAGCATTTATTATTCTGACGTAAAAAGTGCGTTAAGTAAAGATGTACTTGGAGCAGACATTTGTATCCGCATTTTAAAAACAACGAAATTTGGCACATATACGAGCGAAACCCAAAATAAAACACTGAAAATCCAGTTCCTAAATAGTCTCCCCGATTATTCTTACGTGGCTTATAAAAAAACTTATAAAGGAAGTAATGATACGATTAGACTATACCTGCCTAAAAATGAAGGTGGAAAAAATGGATATAAATATGCCGCAGCGGAATTAACTCCTGATGGAGGGGATGTGTATGTCAATATGTATATGAACCCTATTGTAATAAACCCATTCCTCCCCTACGCCGACAAAGACTCCAAAAACAACAAAGTTTATGAGATACTTTGGCCTTGGCGGTTCCCATTTAAATTACAATTACAAGTTAATGATAAGGAAAAAGCATTGATAGACGCGAAAACCTATTTTTGTATGCCAAAAATGAAAAATGTATATGAAGAAGATATAAGTCAACCGGATACAGTCGGAGTACAAGCAGTAGGATCAAATATAGGGGATAGTCCATATGTAAATTTGAAATTCACCGATCCAAACTTTCGTGTCCCATACAAAATAGAACGATTGGTCAATAATAAAGTTGATACGACGTTTCGTGCAAAGGAAAATATAGGATTGAGTCCCATAGATTTTGGAGAAGGCGGTGTAAATGCTGCATTAAAAAATTTAACGAAAGACTCAATTATTAGCAGGATATATTGTTTAGGAAAAGAATCAAATTGGTTGAGTAATGCCAAAAAAACGATTGAAAGATATATTGGTTCAGAAAATGTACAAAAAATTACGTGCAAGAAAATAGATACTGGTAATCAGGTTTTTACACATATCGAAAAAAACGGTACCACAATAACTGCATATATATTCGTATTCTCCAATGCAACTTACATCCCTGGAGGAAATTCTCCTCAGTATTATGTTGTTGTAATAGATAACCTTCCTGAGAAATACGGTTCAGAAATATCGCTTCATAATACGAACAAAGCTGTTGACGACGATGGATCAACCAAATATTCCTTAACAGCTAATGATATTACTATATCTGCAAGTAGTGGAACTTTGTATTTCAATTCATATATTAATGATGGTTATCGAAATGAATTATTAAAACAAGGCAAAGAGGTCCCAGGTCCAATAAATTTAAGTTTTAATATCCCCGATGATATAGATAAATATTATTCGTTTATGGCGGGTAATGGTAACAAACTTATTGTTGAAGGTAAATGTAATCCTATTGACGATAGGCAGGAAATTTATCTAATAGATATGATTGGATCAAGTGTTACGCCGATGCCAGGTTTTCAATGCGGAATAATAGATAAATATTTGAATTGTGCATATTACGATGGCCATAGCATTAACTATAACGGGAAGTCGGTGCCGATAAATATTTCAGCAAAGCCAAGCAGTATAAAATATGCTGGAAGTGATAGCGTGGATTATGTAGTATATGAAACATCAGCGGGAATAAAATACCGCCAAAATATGGTCGATGATAATACATTGCCACCAGGAATTGTAAAAACAAGATGGACAAACGAGTTAAGATCCAAAATAAGTAATAAATACTATAATGATGACAACAAAGATGGATACAAATTAGAAGGAATAACCACAAACTGTTTGGAAAAATATAGATTAACAGATGTTTTGGGTATTCAATCAACATTCGATGTTTTTGTTGAAGCCCAGTTTTTCGACAATACAGTAACAGTGACAGGCTACCCAAACACTGGTGATGACAAAGAGACTTCCCCATATAAATACAAAGTCGAAGCTGAATATCGTGATATGGGAACGATAATGTATTTTAAGAAGAATGACGTTGATAAATCGTATGTGGATGGGGATGACAAAATCTCAAGATTGTTTAATTTTAATAATCCCGTAAGTTTTGCAATAACAAATCTAAAAGATCCTAGTGGAGTGCTTTATTTTAAAAGGACATGGCCTACAACTGTTGTTACAAATAAAGAAGGGGAACCACTTACAGACAGATATGGGCAAAAATGCACTACGGGAGAAGGCGAAAATACTATCAATCTTATTCCCCTGAATTATGGACCTGATTTTAATGACCTAAAAGTACCACAAGTATTGTCTGTCACATATTGTTCGGAAAAAGGTGGTGTTGTTATTATACAATTTGATAGCAGAACTACCCAAAAAGTTGAGTTGTGGAAGTATAATGAAAGTAAAAAGAGTTATGAATGGGTAGACGAAAAATATTACAATGGAAAAGATAATACTGTTTGTTTCGTTGGATTAGAGAATAATGCAACATATCAGCCTAGAATTAATGGTTCCATTAGGTATAGAATGAATACTATAACTATTAACTCAGAAAAACAGTTATTTGATTTTAATAAGGCGAAAATAACAAACGCCACCACAATTGAAGGTAAAGGCTCTGCAGAAATATCTGTAAGAAATGCCATACAGGATGTTACGTGGACACTGAATCATAAAAGTGAAAGTGGAGAAGAAACAAGTGAGAAAGGCAACTCATTAAGTTTGTCTGAATTGAAAGCCAATGCATATACAGTAACTGCATCTCAACTGAACGGCTATTGCACAACTTCGAAAGAGTTTTATATAAATGCCCCGGCTATAGTTGGTAAAATAGATATAAGGCAAAGTAATGACACTTTGTATTATTCGCTAGTTGGCGACATAGACAAAAACAAATTGATTACTGATTATTATTTTAAAATAAATAAAAACAAGGATAGTATTGCTACAATTACAAAGCCTGTATCTAACAATACAAATTATTATATTTTGAGTGACGATAACTACAGGTGCGGGGAATACAAAATAATTCTTGTGTACAAAACTAATACTCCAAATGACAATAAATGGAAATCATGGGAAGTGTGGAATTATAATATTAATTATGATGAGTTGACAAAAAATTATATTATAAATAATTACACTCTGCATCATGACACAATTTATACAATTCCATATTGCTATGAAGATACTTTGAAATTAGAACTAAAATCAAATAATGAAAATCCTAATTTTAGAATAGACACAAGCCAACAAGTTTCTTCTGATACCTTGGAGAAAGATGATTCAGTTGTATTTTACAAAATTGCCAATGAAGAATTAAAAGCAGATAGCAAGGCGGAATATACTCTTAAATGTGATGAGGTAGAAGCGGTAACAGATGAGATCAATGTAAACAACCCGAATACTTCATTGATGCTTGATAAGGTTAGTTATAAGAGTTCTCATTTCGATATTTTATTCAGTCGTTCAAAAGATTATGAGATAACCAATTTAGACAAATA
Source organism: Salinivirgaceae bacterium (assembly GCA_017527435.1). Lineage (GTDB taxonomy): Bacteria > Bacteroidota > Bacteroidia > Bacteroidales > SZUA-534 > RUG13583. The sequence goes on along the minus strand of JAFXQB010000001.1, from coordinate 6,840 downwards.
CCGCATCGATTCGTTGTCAGCAGAATCTCCATACAAAGATTTCTTGTGTTCGTATAGTACATACGCAGATATAGAAATTAAAAATATTAAAGGAGGATTCATGGGAGTTGAGCCATTTACAGACGAATGGAGAACGGGAAAAGAAACAGAGTCTTTGTATTACATTCTTTCATTTGAAGGTGGTGACAATTCCGAAAACGATTTTTCAGATAAAGTGTTTAGTATAAACTCACGCGAAAGCACTATTTATCACAGCACAAATCCAGGTAAATATACTATTAAGATTTATGATATAGTAAATGGCCACACGTGTGATGCACGGCAAATTGACAGCAAAATAATAACCCGTCCTTCGGAAATAGTGTTCGCCCAGTTTGTTCCCACCGACCCAATTTGCGAGCTCACGGCCAGTGGCAAAATTCAGATAAAGGCCAGCGGAGGTTCGGTTAATGGCAATGGGTACAAGTATTGTATCGACACAATCGGGCTTGATTATAAATGGGATACCACAAAAAATGAATATGGCGAAATAAAACAACTCTGGCCTACCGCCCCAAGGAACGCCAGAATGGATTCTACGATACAAACGGATATGAAAATATTCGGTAATCTGTATCCCGGGAAATACCGTATAAGCGTGTTTGATAGCAAGCAGTGCGTACTTATAAAAGACGATACTCTTAGGCAATACCACAACCCATACGTTATGGCAGCACATTTTGATTCGGTAATATGCTATGGCGAGAAAAATGGTCAGATTATAATTGATTCGGTGGAAGGATCATATTACACGACTTATTATCAGTTGTTTAAATGCAATGAGGATGGTGTCTATGTCCCTTACCGCAAGGACACAATCAACAATTCGTTTGTAGCAACCATTCCAACAGATTCCTCATCAAATGACAGAACATGGAAATACTACGCCGATACCGTCAAAAAAAGAATACCGCCATTGTGGGAGATAGATTCGCTGTATAAAGGATATTACAAGATTGCCCTTACCGATGTCAATGGCTGCACAACATCTGTTGCCGAACGGGATTTGCCTTTTGGGGAAAAGAGCGGCAAACATTACCCGATCGAAGTCAAGGAGCCAGAACGGCTTCAAATGTCTATCATCCATCAAGACACCATAATCCACGAGTACGGCAAAAAGGGCGGCACAGTGGAAGTGTTGGTTGCCGGTGGTAATAAAGGGCGGTTTAATATCTATATTGATTCTATAGTGAGCGACAGTATGGTTGGACATGCTGCGTGGGATATCCATGAAACATTCAAAGACATCTTCATGCCCGACACAACACACAAGTTGTATGTTCAAGACCATAAAGAATGTACCGATTCTGTAATCACCGGCTTCATGCGCCAGCCCGACAGTCCGCTGATGGTTGAGGGCATCCCTCATCCGGCTTGGTGCAACGGAGCGGAGGGCTCGATAAAAATAATTGCCAAAGGTGGTTGGGGCAAGTACCGCTACTCATGTAACCTCACGGGCGACACCGTGGCAATGCGGCAGCCGTTCGACAGTGTTGCGGCAAGCCTGACATCCGACTCCATACAAGTGGGTGGCGGCCTTTATGTGCTGACATTAATCGATTCGGCAGGTGTTATGGTTTATGATACCGTGCTTGTAACCACTCCGCCGGCCTTGAAAGCCGACAATCTGTCGAGGGCGGCATACTGCGGCAGCGATGGCGTTATAGCAGTTGATATTTCGGGCGGTACCGCACCTTATAAAATAGAGAACGACTTCGGACAGGAAACATTCAGAACCGCAGGCGGCATAACCGCTTTCAGCAAATCGGTGTCGGCTGGTTCGTACACCGTTTATATCAAAGATACGAACGATTGCCGTTTTAACGTGCCGGTATCAATTGCCGATAGCAGTGTTGTGGTTTCGATAAAACGTCAGTACCCCACAATGCGCCAGTATGCCAACGGGCGGCTCGAGGCTGTGGCACAGCGTGGCCACGCGCCTTACACCTTCCTGTGGACAAACCGCAACACCGGCGAAACCTGCGCCAACGCAGTATGGAATAATGTGATGGCCGGCACCTACAGCCTTGTGGTTAGCGATGGCTCTGGATGCGAAAAAGATGGTGAGATAGCCTATTTGGCCACTAATGGAGATTTGCCGCTGACCATTGATGCTGTTGAGGGCGAGACAGCACCCAATGCCAAAAACGGCTGGGCGCGCTTCACGTCAGACACTTCGGGGTTCAGCAAGATGATGCTTCATAGTGCTTTGGGTGGCGATATTGATGTGATTGGCAATATCAGCAATCAGTTAAATTTTGAACTGACAGGTCTTGCCCCCGACAGCTATGTGTTGGAGTGTATGCTGCCCGAAGGCGAAGTACGCTATGCTGAGTTTACTATTGCCAAATACGAGCCTATTGTTTTGCTTGTCAATAATATAAACCATGCATCGCAACCTGATGCCAGCGACGGCTCGGCCACACTGCAAATAACAGGCGGTGTGGCGCCATATGTTGTGCAGATGTTGCATAATGATGTATTCTATGACGATACAGTGCTGAATGGGCGTCAATTGGTATTGCCACAATTGTCGGCCGGCACCTACGCGGCGATTGTTATCGACAAATACGGCAAGCGCGAGAACACGCGGTTCATCATAAAAGAGCCTGACTCGCCAATGCAGCTGACAGCCGAGAGCGTTCAGAGCCCGTCGTGCTACGGCTACAGTAACGGTCAAATCTGGCTTAAGGCCCAAGGCGGCTGGGGCGATTACGAGTATGCCCTTGCCGGCAGCGATTACAGCCGTACAACAATGTATGGCAACCGCAGTGCTGAGTCCTACACATTTATTGCCATCGACGCGAAAGGTGTAACCGACACGCTCACCGTTGAGCTCTCGCAGCCCGAGCCGTTGCGCGCGGGAGTGGCCAAAGTTGATTCAGTGTCGTGCTTCGGACTCTTCGATGGCGGTGTAACCTTCGACATCACAGGCGGAACAGCCCCATACTATGTTGAATTCGACAGTCTGTTTACCAAACCGGGCAACTACATAGGTTCGCTCAATGGCGGACTGCACACATTCCGTTTCACCGACGCCAACTTATGCGAGTCGGAAGATGACGGGCTTGAGGTTGATGTGCCGCAACCCGAAAAGTTGGTGATTGCTAACGACAGTGTTACACCCACCACTTGCAACACCGATAATGGCAAGATTGATATTGTAATTGCCGGTGGCATTGCGCCCTACACCGTCAAATGGAAAGAAGACGGTCTGACAGTGGCGCGTCTGCAAGGCCGAACCAGCATCGACAGCCTGCAGCAGCTGAGCTTGTACAGCGTGGTGGCTGTTGATGCCAACAACTGCGAGACAGAAGACCGGAGCTACCGAATGAACCGCTCGTCGGGACCGCGCATAAACAAAGTCTTGACGCTGCCAGTACTCTGTTATGGCGATGCCACAGGAACAGCCGTAATCGACAGTGCCGACATTACAACGGCAGTGCCATTCGCGCCATTCCGCATTGAGTGGCCGAACGGACAGAATGCCATGAGCGTCAACGATTTGACGGCAGGCGCGCATCTGGTTACCATTATCGATACCAACAACTGTGTTAACAGCACGCGTTTTGAGGTAGGCTCGCCCAACCCGGTGGAGATAAAAATGATTGGCAGTAAGGACGCAACCTGCTACGGCTACACCGACGGCCTTATCAGCACTCTCACATTGGGCGGCGTTGGCAGCTACCACTATCTGTGGAACACCGGCGACACATTGAAAGACATCACCAGCATTGGTATGGGTTCGTACACAATCATTGCAACTGACGGCAACAACTGCCACGATTCGGCAACCTTCAGCATCGGCCAGCCCGACTCACTGCACGTGGAGATTGGCGAGGAGAACGTGCTCATGTGTCCCGACAACACCTACGAGTTCACCGCCACCGAAGGATTCAAAATGTACAGTTGGAGTCTGAACGACTCGGTACTCTCTACCAAACGCAATCTTATTGCTTCCGAAGGAGGCGAGTACTACCTTGAGGCCACCTACGGAGCCAACTGCATCAGCCGCGACACGGTTACAATCACCATTGGCGACGACTTGCTCGAAGCCGATTTCTATATGGCTTCCGATGCCGCTGTTGACACATCTCTTGCACTCGTCGAACTGTCGAACATGCAGATTGACAGCTTGCATTGGGAGTTCAATTACTCCGATTTTGTGGTTGTTGACAGTTCCGACTATGAACTCTATCTGAAACCCGTCAATTTGGGGCAGCACGAAATCACACTGTGGGCCTATTCGGGCGGTTGCGTGAGCTACAAGACCAAACAGGTTGAGATATCGCAGCTTGCCGATACCACCCACAACATTAATCTTGGCTACAATCCGCTCATCAAATCAATCACTGTTATGCCGAACCCGACAAAGGGACAATTCAGCATCTCGGTGAAGTTGAGGGATGAGCACAATGTTGAAGTTTCGATTTCGAGCGCCGGTCAGGGCAAACCTGTGGAGCGTCGCGATCTGTCGGGCAAGTCGGAGTATTATGAGAGCTTCGATTTGAGCAATGCAGGCGACGGCGTTTACATTCTGCGAGTTGTGGCCGGTAACGAGCAAAGAGTGGCTAAGGTGTTGTTGACGAAGTAACATAAACACAAACTGAAAACGAAAACAATTAAAGGACAAAATGTTGAGAAAATTGAAAATTCTAAACTTTTAAACGGAAACAATAAGATATGACAGAAACCAACCGCATCGAATTCAAACGGGAACTGACTGATAAACTTGATATAGAGAAAGAAGTTATCGCATTTCTCAACTATCGAGAAGGAGGAATAATATATATAGGAATCGAGAAAAATGGAACAGCTGTTGGTTTGAAAGATATTGACGGTGATATGCTAAAGATAAAAGACCGTATTCGCAAAAACATATCACCATCGCCAATGGGGTTATTCGATGTTACTGCCACAATCATTGATAATAAACGTGTTATAAAGATTTTTATAGCCAGTGGTAACGAAAAACCATATTACAAAACAAAATACGGAATGTCGGAGCATGGCTGTTACATTAGGGTAGGAACCGCAGCTGAACCAATGACCACCGCAATGATTGAAGATTTGTTCTCACATCGTGTGCGCAATTCTCTTAAAAACATTCCATCACCGCGGCAAGATCTGACTTTCAGCCAGTTGCGTATATACTATCAGGAAAAAGGATTCTCGTTGAACGACAATTTTCTAAAGACTCTTGAATTGTTGACAGATAATGAGCAGATGAATTATGCGGCTTATCTTTTGGCCGATGAAAACGGAAACTCAATGAAATTTGCCGAATACGCAGGAACCGACAGATATGAACTTGTGGAAAATAACGAATACGGGTATTGCTGTTTGCTGACTGCGACTCGCAAAATTCTTGATAAATTGAATGTTGCTAATAAAGTACGTTCAACAATAACACCAACAAGCCGGATTGATACGCCCCTTTGGGATCCGATAGCACTACGTGAAGTTGTGGTAAATGCCATCGTACATAACGATTATAGCTATGGGGCACCGGCTAAAATCGAATTGTTTTCTGACCATATCGAAATAACATCGATAGGCCGCATACCTGAGGGATTAAGTGAAACCGATTTTTTTAGTGGTATAAGCATGCCCCGTAACAAAGAACTTATGCGTGTTTTCCGTGACGTTGATTTGGTGGAAGCGTTGGGGTCGGGCATGCTGCGAATAATGCATTCTTATAACAAAGAGAACTTTGAGTTTGGTGACAACTACATTCGGTTTAAAGTGTATTTCAATAAAGCAAGCGAAACAGTCAATGTCTTAGACAACAACAGAAATGTCTTAGACAATCATACCCTAAATATATTATCCGATACTAATATTACCAGACAAGAGAAATTGATAGCGTTAATCCGTATAAATCCAAAATCAACTATAAAACTATTATCGCAACAATTGAATGTGTCACCAAAAACTATTCAACGCGATTTGGAAATCTTTAAATCAGGAGGAAAAATTAAACACATTGGCTCTGATAATAGTGGCGAATGGGTAATAATGAGTGAGGATAGTAACGCAAACACAAACTGAAAACGAAAACAATTAAAGGACAAAATGTTGAGAAAATTGACAATTGAAAACACTAAACTCTAAACACTAAACTCTAAACTTTAAACAATCACTTGCCAATCTCATGCGCCGAATTCTATCCATACTAACCACCCTTCTGCTGAGCCTGACTGCTATGGCGCAGCGCTATTCGGTAACGGTAACGCCCGTGCTGTTGCCGCCATATACGCTCAATCTGAGCGAACTGACGGCACAAGGCTCGGCAAAGATGATGGCCACACTCACCGTCAACGACCTGACGGCCGTCAATCTGCCGGTGCGGCTGCATTTCAAGTTGGAGTCGGCGGGCATAACCATCGAGAACATCCCCACAAGTGCCGTGGCGCCAATGTTTCTGAACGGCGGCGAGACACAGATACTTACCGGTAGCGACATGGCACAGTATCTGCGGCTCGACAACCTTGAGTTCCGCGGCTACAGCAAGGAGAGCTACCGTGAGACCGGGCAGCTGCCAGGCGGCATGTGGAAGGTGAGTGTTGAGGTGCGGCATTTCAACACAGGCCGTGTGCTGTCGAACCATGGCTCTGTGACCTTCTGGGTTAGCATCTACGACCCGCCGGTGCTCACCGCGCCACGTAACAACACCGAGGCTCCCGACAACCCGTCGCTGCCGCTGGTGTTCAGCTGGCAGGCAAGCAAGCACACCGGAGGCACTGTGGCTGTGCAGTATAAGCTCGAGCTGTGGGAGATGCGCATGGAGGGTGTTCCGGC
>JAFXQB010000019.1 GCA_017527435.1 Salinivirgaceae bacterium | reverse complement strand
TTTCACAGTTAACGACGAGGGAACGAAAGTGTTTGTTGACGAAAATAGCGATGGTGACAAAATCAAGCGCAGCGGCTTCCTCATTACCGGCCGCGACGCCACCAAGGAAGGCGGAAGCACCGACTTCCTCTCGGTTGACGGTAGTGGAACACAAGTGTTTGTCGATGACAATGATGGCGACAAAATCAAACGCAGCGGCTTCCTCATCACTGGCCGTGACGCTACAAAGGAAGGCCAGCCGACCAACTATTTCGCTGTAAATGACGAGGGAACGAAAGTGTTTGTTGACGAAAATAGCGATGGTGACAAAATCAAGCGCAGCGGCTTCCTCATTACCGGCCGCGACGCCACCAAGGATGGCGGAAGCACCGACTTCCTCTCGGTTGACGGTAGTGGAACACAAGTGTTTGTCGATGACAATGACGGCGACAAAATCAAACGCAGCGGCTTTCTCATCACAGGCCGCGACGCTACCAAAGACGGCCAGCCGAACAACTATTTCGCCGTGAACGACGAGGGCACACAAGTGTACGTTGATGACGAAGATGGTGCAAAGGTACGCCGCAGCGGATTCCTTATTACAGGCCGCGATGCCACCAAAGAAGGCACCCCTAATAAATATATGGCAGTAAACGACGGCGGCACACAAGTATTCATCGACAACCAACTTGAAGACGAATCGAAGATACGCCGCAGTGGCTTCCTCATTACCGGCCGCGATGCCACCAAAGCAGGCGAAGCCACCGACTATATGAAAGTGGCCACCGATGGCACACAGATAAAATTCGACAACGATGCCTCAAAAATCAAGCGCAGCGGCTTCCTCATCACTGGCCGCGATGCGACTAAAGACGGCTCAGAATCCGATGTGATGGAGGTAACTACCGACAGCACACGCGTTTATGTTAACGGCGGTGGTGCAAAGAGCGGCTTCGGCGTTGAAGGTAAAAGCGGTGGCGACAAGAGTGGCTTTGCCGTTACCGAAAAAGGCGACGCTGGCAATGTAGGCTACATGGATGTTACGGCTGCAAACTTCTTTGCAGGGTACGATGCGGGAAAGATAATAAAACCCCAACAGCTGAGTAATCTAGGCATAAACAATACTGTGGTGGGTAATAACGCAGCAATCGCCACAAAAAACAGTTCTGACAATGTAATTCTAGGATCAAATGCTGCTCAAGAAGCAAACACCATGCATCGTTCCATAATAATCGGTATGGATGCAGGCAGAGGCACAGAGAACTCTCTACATTCTGAAGATATATTTATTGGAAATAAAACCGGCTATAGTAATGAAAGCGGTAGCCACAATGTATTCATTGGTAATGAAGCAGGCTATAGTAACTCTTCCGGTTCGCAAAATGTCTTTTTAGGAGTTCAGTCAGGATATTTTAATACCGAAGGTAAAAACAATGTTTTTTTAGGCACTAATGCAGGACAAGTCCACCGAACAGGCGATGACAACGTCGCTTTAGGAAATGGTGCAGCCCAGCGTGCCAATGGAATGAATAATTCCATAATGATAGGAACATATACGGGTTTAGTAACCAGTGGTTCATCGGATGTGTTTATAGGCAACGAAGCTGGACGTAAGAACACTTCAGGTTCCAACAATGTGTTTATGGGCTATCAGGCCGGTTACGAAAACACCCAAAGCGAGAACAACGTGTTTATAGGTACTCAAGCCGGACATTTAACTAATGGCACGAAAAAAACAATTGAATCAAACCCGATTACACATGCTATTGAATATCCATACGAAGGTTCGAATAATGTTTTCTTAGGTAACAAAGCTGGATTTACCAACTCAACGGGCATGTTCAACACATTCCTTGGCAATGCTTCGGGTTTTAGCAATTCAAATGGAAAGTACAATACTTTCATAGGCAATAGCACCGGTTACAGCAATACAACTGGCGAAAAAAATGTGTTTATGGGTTATTTCGCAGGTTATAGCAATACAGATGGCGAGCATTCAGTCATTATAGGAAACGGAGCAGGCATGAAGGCTAATGCTGACCGTAGTGTATTTATTGGTAATAATGCAGGATATAATACTACAGGATATGATAATGTTTTTCTTGGTACTACTGCAGGTTATACAAACACAACGGGTGCACGAAATGTTTTTATTGGAGAACAAGCTGGTTTTTATAATGTCTTAGGATATGGAAATGTAATGATTGGAGATATGGCAGGTAAGAACCATAAGGGATATGAAGAAAGTGATGCTGCACTTTATGAAGGCTCTACGTATGGAATAAATGATGATTGGAACATTTTTATAGGAAATTCTGCAGGTTATAATCATATAAAAGGAACGCGGAATGTTATGTTAGGTAATCAGGCCGGTCACTCAAATAAGAATGGTGACAGAAACGTGTTTATAGGCTCCGATGCAGGATTTTATGAGACTGGCAGCAACAAACTTATTATCTCAAACAGTAAAACATACGACTTGATTTATGGTGATTTTGCCGCCCAAACACTGAAAATTAATGGCGCACTTACAGTTACCGGTGCAACAACTTTCAGTGGAGGTGTTAACACTACAGGCGCAATATCAGGAGGAAGCATTAGCTCTACTGGTGCAATCACAGGCGGTAGTCTGACTATAGCAAAGTCAAGCAGTAGTAGTGCTCCAAGCACCGCAGACACAAAGGCTGTAAATATTGAACTCATAACCTATCCAAGCAGTGATAACAATCAGTGGGGTATATACAGTAAAGTTGTAGGTCAGCGCCCAAATTATGGTTATTACAAAGCTATTTACGGTGAGGCGAAAGGAGGATACCAGGCTGTTGGTGTAAAGGGTGTTGGTCAAGGTAGTGAATCCAGTCAGGGTTATTATGGTGTTTGGGGAGAAGCCAAAGGAACTTCATCCGGAAATAACTATGGAGTTTATGCCAGTGCAACGGGAAGCACAACAAACTATGGTATTTACGCCACGGCAAGCGGTGGCACCACCAATTGGGCAGGATATTTTAATGGAAATGTGAAAATTACTAGTAATTTGGAACCTGGTAGCGACCAAACCGGCACTATAGGAACAAGCACAAACAGATGGAAACAGGCATATTTCAAAAATGAGAATGGTGGTGCTGCATTGATTGCAGAAAACGCTAACCTCAATTCTTATGCCGCCAGTTTTGTTGGTGATATAACAGTGTCAAATAAAATATACGGCACATTAAATTCAAGTTCCGATGCCCGTCTGAAAAAGAATGTACAGACAATAGATGGAGCTTTAGACAAAGTGCTTAAATTGAGAGGTGTCAGCTATTATTGGAAAAATAAAGAAGAAATGGGAGCTGACAGCACAATCCGCCACTTCGACAACAACAAACACATTGGTGTGATTGCGCAAGAATTAGAGGAAGTGTTCCCGGAATTGGTTAGTGATGATAAAGAGGGCTTCAAAACTGTTGAGTACACGGCTCTTGCCCCAATCCTAATCGAGGCCATAAAAGAGCAGCAGACGATAATCGACAACCAGCAGAAGCAGATAGATGAACTGAAGAAGATGGTTGAAGAGTTGCTGAAGAAATAAGGCGAAAACGCACAATTCAATATGTAGAGACGGTGCATTCACCGTCTCTACGTGTTTTTGGCGGGGTGCAATCACATTTGCTGAGACGCAACGCGTTGCGTCTCTGCGATGGTTTTGATGTTGCAGGCCGCTTGCAGCGTATTAGATTCAAAAAATGACATCTAATGATCACAATATCAAAATATTTTATAACTTTACACTCGTTAATGCATAGCAATGCATCAGCAACCAAATAGAAATATTTTTATAAACCAATTAATACTATTGTTATGAAGAAACTCTTCACCTCAATTGTGGTTATTGCTCTTACGCTTGGCGCAATGACAGCCATGGCGCAAGCCGATGGATTCTCGTACCAGGCAGTGGTTCGTAACGCTGCCGGCGAACTCGTTAACAACTCGCAGGTGGGTTTGCGCCTAACGCTGACAGCCGGTAATGGAGGACAAACCGTTTACCAGGAAACACACACACCGACAACCAACAGCTATGGTGTTTTGAACGTGACTGTAGGCACAGGCAAGGCAAATGGCGGCAAGAAACTGTCTGATGTGAACTGGGCTGGCGGCGACGTGTGGATGCGTGTTGAGATTGACCCCAATGGCGGCACCAACTACACCGACATGGGCTCAACCAAACTGCAGTCGGTTCCCTACGCCTTTTATGCACTCAGTAGCACCGAAAGCATGCAGGTTGAAGGCCGCGAGGGCCAGACACTGGTGCACAACGGCACAACCTGGGTTGCCACTGATGAAATATCTGTTAAAAAACTTGATGTGAAGGCCGAGACCGTGACCGAGGACGCACTTTTCGAGGTTAAGGACAAGGACGGCAATGTGGTGTTCGCCGTTTATCCCAACGGTGTTCATGTTTATATTGACCCCGAGGATGATGGCAACAAAATCCGCCGCAGCGGCTTCCTCATCACCGGTCGCGATGCCACCAAGAATGGCGAAAACATCGACTACCTGGCAGTTGACGGCAAGGGCACGCAGGTGTTTGTCGATGACAACGAAGATGGCGACAAAATCAAGCGCAGCGGCTTCCTCATTACCGGCCGTGATGCCACCAAAGAGGGCCAACCGAACAACTATCTGGTTGTGAACGACGAGGGCACAAAAGTATATGTTGATGATAAGGATGGCGGCGACAAGATCAAGCGTAGCGGCTTCCTCATCACTGGCCGCGACGCTACCAAAGAAGGCCAACAAAATAACTATTTCACTGTTAACGACGAGGGCACAAAAGTGTTTATCGATAACACGCTCGATGGTGACGAAGCGAAAATCAAACGCAGCGGCTTCCTCATTACCGGCCGCGACGCCACCAAAGATGGCAGTGCGCCCGACTATATGAAAGTGGCCACCGATGGAACACAGATTAAATTCGACAACGATGCTTCGAAAATCAAACGCAGTGGCTTCCTCATCACTGGTCGTGACGCTACCAAGGGCGGTACATCCGATGTTCTTGAAGTTACTGCCGACAGCACCCGCGTGTATGTTAACGGCGGTGGCGCAAAGGGCGGCTTTGGCGTTGAAGGCAAAGACGCCGATGGCGGTAAAGGTGGTTTCGCCGTTACTGAGAAAGGCGCAAGCGGCAATGCCGGCTACATGAACGTTACGGCCGAGAACTTTTTTGCTGGCTACAATGCCGGCAAGCTGACAAAGCCAACAACACTGATGTTTGATGGAGAAGAATCGCTTTGCGGCACCGACAACACCTTTGTGGGCAACAACGCCGGCATTGCCAACACCATTGGAACAAGCAACGTGTTTATGGGCAACAAAGCCGGTTATTCAAACACCGAAGGCGGCAGCAATGTGTTTATCGGGCCATCGGCTGGTGAATCGAATATCGACGGACAATGCAATGTCTATTTGGGTTACAAGGCCGGTGCCGCTAATAAGATCGGTGGCCAGAATATCTATTTGGGTTACATGGCAGGCATGAAAGATACTGCAAGTTCCAACAACATTTTTTTGGGATATGGGACCGGATTTAACGCTTATGGACATTACAACATTCTTATGGGAGCACATGCTGGCGCGAATCTGTATGATAGCAAATACAATACTGTATTAGGCTATCAAGCAGCCCAGAATGCCAAGGAAATGAACAGTACCGTTGCCATTGGTTATCAGGCAGGACGCGGGGCTGATTCCACAAACAGCGAGAACAATGTTTTCATAGGTTATCAAACAGGTTTCCAAAACGCCACAGGTTCTGATAACGTGTTTTTAGGAAATAAGGCGGGGTATTCAAATATTACAGGTAAGTCCAACGTCTTTTTAGGAGTTAATGCAGGTAGCGATAACGTTTCAGGCCGATGGAATGTTTGTCTTGGTAATTATGCCGGCAATAATAATAACGATGGTAATAGCAATGTTTACATTGGAGATAATTCAGGCCCGCAGGCTCATGATGACAATAATGTTTTTATAGGCAACTGCGCGGGGCTCTTTTATCGTGGTAGTTCAGCCAGACCACATGATCCTGACATGCCAAACGCAATTTTTGAAACTGAAAGTGGCAGAAATATAGCTATTGGCTATAATGCAGGTAATGGCCAAGGTGTAGATGGGGAAAATAGGGAATCCATATCATATTCTCAAAATGTAATGATAGGGGAGTTTTCGGGAATGAGTCTTTATACTGGCAGTCAAAACACTCTGATAGGTGCTAGTTCTGGGCCTGATCTGTCAACAGGCTCTCATAATGTGATAATTGGATATTGGGCAGGCGAGGGCATGAAAGACGAATGCAACAAACTTTGTATAGGTCAATACGCAGACCATCTAATTTATGGTGATTTCAATACACAATATGTGGTAATAAAAGGCACCTATAGGAATGGCAAAACCTTCTATGTCAACGGAGATGCTGGCGGTACAAGCGAATGGGCAAGCAATAGCGACGCCCGCCTGAAGAAAAATGTTCAGTCGCTCAGCGGCGCATTGGACAAAGTGCTGAAACTGCGCGGTGTAACCTACTATTGGAAAAACCGCGAGGAGATGGCTGCGGCCAAGGGTGTTGCGGCTGACAAAATGGATTATGGCTACGACGATAAGAAACATATTGGTATTATTGCGCAGGAGCTTGAGCAGGAGTTCCCTGAATTGGTTCATACGGCCGAAGACGGCTTCAAATCGGTTGAGTACTCAACCCTGACGCCCATCCTCATCGAGGCCGTGAAAGAGCAGCAAGGCATAATCGAGAGTCAGCAGGCCAAAATTGACAACCAGCAGCAGCAGATCGACGAGTTGCGCCGCTTGGTTGAGGAGTTGATGAAGAAATAAGGCGAAAACGCAGAATTCAATTTGATATGTAGAGATGTCACAAATGTGGCGTCTCTACGTGTTTTATGGGGGCTCGGCTATAGAGACGCGCCACGTCTCTACGGTGGTTGCTGTTCGTTCATTGCACGGTTGTAGGGCTGTCGTATTACGGCAGCCGTATTTGTGGCGGCTGCCACAGTGTGACAGCCCTACGGTGTGTTTTTTAATTGCACAGCCGGTCGGAAATCGAAAGAAAATTTGGAAACAAAATTCTATAAAATTCTCAGAATCAATTTGAAAAAATCCGCGGCAGCGACAGCCCAATAATTATCCGCATATAGATAATTCTTCAAACATTTCGCGTGTGAGCAGGTTCATGTGCGCTGTTCGCACATCGTTAACAAGGGGAACGTTGACATTTTCGATGGTGTGGTGATAGATGAATCCGATTTTTTCCTGTGCGCGTTTCGACTTCAGATTGCCATCGTAGTAGCCGCACCAAACGGCGGTCCGATTCAGGTCGCTGAAGGCATGGCGTAACAGCCGGCGCGATGCTTCTGGCGCATAGCCATGGCCCCAATGCGGCACGCCAACCCAAAAGCCAAGCTCAGCTTCGTCGGCGCCAATCTGTTCAATGCCGTCGCCATTAAACAGCAGCCCGATGCTGCCAATAGGCTTTTTGCTGGTTTTCAGCACAATGGCGTATGTTTCAGGCTTTGAGAGCACATTTCTGATTATTTCGCGGCTGTTCTCGACGCTTGTGTGCGGCGGCCAACCGGCAATGGGGCCAACCTGCGGGTCGCGTGCATATATATATAGGTCTTCGGCGTCGGCATCGAGCCACGGACGCAGAATCAAACGGTCGGTTTCAAAAGTCATGTTTATACAATGTTAAAAAGTGCGGCAATCGGCATCTGCCAATACGACTGCAATTTGAGCAGAATTTCTACTTTTAGCAAATATTTTGTGCGGTCGGGCGCCAACAAGAAACTAATGGCCTAGCCGCAGTGATCAAATCAGATAAAATATTGATATGGAATTAATTGGAAAATTGGAAGAAGTTCGCGACGCCATTCAGCGCACAGCGACCTTCACGGTAAGAGAGTTTGTGTTGGAAGTCGAGAATCCGCGCAACGCGCAGTGGAACGACCATATTCTGTTTCAGGTGTCGAACAACAACGTCGGCCTGCTCGACACTTTCAGCGTTGGGCAGATGATAAAGGTGACATTCGACATTCAGGGGCGCCGCTGGACAGGTCAGGACGGCACGCAGCGCGTGTTCAACACCTTGTCGGCATGGCGCATTGAGTCAGCTGAAAACGCACAGGCAGCTGCACCAACATCAGCACCGACCGCACAGCCCGCAGCAGCACCTGCACAACCTGCGCAACCGGCCGCTCAGCCAACTGCGCAAGGCTCTGATATGGAACCCGTCAACGACCTTCCATTCTAATATTGCGGTATGCTGGCAACGCTGAAAGAACGGATTTTGAACCGCGAGTCGGGATTTCTATTCTATGGTCTCACGCCCCCGAAAGCGTCAACTGGTGACGAGCGGGTGCGTGAGATTGCCGATAAGCAGATGGCCCGCGTACGCAGCCTGAACGTTGACGCGCTCATCCTGTACGATTTGCAGGACGAGTCGTCGCGCAACGCTAATCCGCGTCCGTTCCCGTTCAGCGAGACAATCAAACCTGATGTCTACAGCCGCAATTACCTGACAGACCTACAGCTACCGAAAATCATCTACAAAAGTGTGGGCAAGTATTCGCCTGCCGAGTTTGCCAACTGGGTGCGCACGGCCGACAACGATTTGTCGGTTTTTGTGGGCTCGCCATCGAAATCGCAAACCGACAGCCTTACACTTTCCAACGCCTATCGGATTAAGAATGAGCAAAATGTGCAAATGGTGCTTGGCGGTGTCACCATTCCCGAGCGCCACCATCTGAAAGGCGACGAGCACCTGCGGCTGTTCAGCAAAATCGACAATGGCTGCCGGTTCTTTGTGTCGCAGTGCGTCTACAGCGTCAACCATACACTCGATTTTCTTTCGGACTACTACTACACAGCCCTTGAGCAGCAGCGGCCGATGGTGCCTGTCATCTTCACTCTGACGCCTTGCGGTTCAACCAAATCACTTGAATTTCTCGACTGGTTGGGCATCGATGTTCCACATTGGCTGCACAACGACTTGCAGCATTCCGAAAACATTCTGCACCGTTCTGTCGATGTTTGCAGCAGCATTGCCGCCGAAATTGTCGATTTCTGCCGCGCAAAAAGCATTCCAATGGGCTTCAATATTGAGAGCGTGGCCATACGGAAAGAAGAGATTGAAGCATCGATTGAACTTGTCGGCAACGTACGCGCTCTGTTGAACCGCTGACCGCGCATCTCCGACAGCCCCCCACCCTATTGCGGAATCGTTTCCGCCCCCGCAAAACAAACATTATCAGCACGATAGGCTTAAACAGCATGGCTTTGTCGGCTGACAATCGTCAAAAATACGGCGCGCAAAAGCCAAGATGAGGCTCTGAAAATTATATTTGCAGCCGGAAACATCGTTTGTTTTCAGGGGGGAAATCAAACTGAATAATATATGAAAGGTTCATCGAGCCAGATAAAGAATTTAAGTTTGGTGGGTGCCATTGTCGCCTTGGGCATCATCTTTGGCGACATCGGAACATCGCCGCTCTACGTTTTCAGGGCAATTTTGGCATCAATCGGCGATGTGACGGCCGACACCATCATCGGGGCGCTGTCGTGCATTGTTTGGACGCTAACTCTGCAAACCACAGTCAAATACGTCTTCATAACGCTGAAGGCGGACAACCGCGGCGAAGGCGGCATTTTCTCGCTCTTCGCGCTGCTGCGAAAGAACCACCGCAAACTGTTCATCATTGCCATCATTGGCGGCTGCTCGCTGCTGGCCGACGGTGTGATTGCGCCGTCAATCACGGTGCTGTCGGCGGTTGAAGGTCTGTCGATAATGAATCCGCACTTGCCCGTTTTGGCTATCAGCGTGATAATCATCACTTTCCTGTTCTTCATCCAACAGTTTGGCACCAACACCGTGGGCAAGTCATTTGGACCTATTATGTTGGTTTGGTTCAGCACGTTAGGCATTCTTGGCCTTGTCAACCTGATTGACTGTCCGATGGTTCTGAAGGCCTTCAACCCCTACTACGGCGTGCGCCTGCTGGCAAACCACCCGTCGGGGATTCTGCTGCTGGGCGCCGTCTTCCTTTGCACCACTGGCGCCGAAGCGCTCTACACCGACCTTGGCCACTGCGGAATCAAAAACATCAAGGCAAGTTGGACTTTCGTGAAAACAATGCTGATAATGAACTATATGGGTCAAGGCGCGTGGATTATCGGCAACGCCGACAGTATCGACGGCAACGTGAATCCGTTCTATGCCATAATGCCCGAATGGTTCCTGCCGATTGGCATTGTGCTGGCCACGATGGCGGCCATTGTGGCTTGTCAGGCATCGATAACTAGTTCATACACATTGATTAGCGAAGCCATATCGCTCAACTTCTGGCCGAAAATCCGCATCAAATATCCGTCGCAGGTCATCGGGCAAATGTACGTGCCCACCATCAACTGGATTGTGTACGGCTGCTGTCTGTTCTCGGTGTTCCACTTCCGCAACTCGGCCGCGCTCGAGAACGTTTACGGATTCACGGTCACCATCACAATGCTGATGACATCGACACTGGTGGTGGTCTATCTTCGGCAGAAAAACAAGCCGCTGTCGGCCATCGTTCTGTTTTCGGCAGTTTACCTGATTGTCGAAGGCTCGTTCTTCGTGGCCAACGCGCACAAATTCAGCCAAGGCGCGTGGTTCACCACAATGCTGGCCACCCTGCTCACGCTGATAATGGTGATTCTGCACACTGGCCGCCGCATCCGCAACCGATTCATCACATTTGCAAAAATCGGTGACTATCTGCCTGTAATCAAAGATATTAGCGAAGACGAAACGCTGCCGAAATACGCCACCAATCTGGTTTACACCACCCACGCCAACTTCAAGACCGACATTGAAGCGAAGGTTATCGACAGCATTATCAGGCGAATACCGAAGCGCGCCGATGTCTACTGGCTGCTGCACGTCGATATTCTCGACACGCCCTACACGCTCGAGTACAAGGTTGAGCACCTGGTGCCGAACAAGGTCATCCGCATCGATTTCTTCCTTGGATTCAAGATGCAGCCGCGCATCTACGACTATTTCAAGCAGGTTGTCAATCATTTAGGCGAAGAAGGGCTCGACCTTCGCAGTTCGTACCCGTCACTGCGGAAGCACAACATTCCCGCCGATTTCCGCATCATCCACATTGAGCGCCGCGTGCCCAAGCAGGCCGACCTGTCGTTTGGCGAACGGCTGGTGCTCACGCTCTACTACCCGCTCAAGCGTATGGGCCTGACCGATGTTTCGGCCTGGGGCTTGGATGCTGGCAACGTCTCAACAGAGTCGATTCCGCTCACCATCCCGTCAAAAACATATATTCCTGAGATTGTCAGGGCGGAATAAACTTAATAGTTCAGATTTGAATAGAAAAAATCAAATATCACAGGTGTTTTCAATCGCACTGCTCTTGCTTCTGCCGGCATTTGCATATAGCGCTCAACACACTGATGATGAATATGTTTCCGACCAAACGCATCATAAAGTCGACAGTCTTTTGTCGCTGATAACCGCTGACGCCCCCGACTCACTCAAACTAAAGTGCTACAATCAAATCAGCGAGATTTCCGACAATCCCGACACAGTTTTGAAATATGCGCAACTGGCGCTCGACCTGTGCGATGAGTCAGATTTCTATCACATTTACAACGCATACGATGCAATAAGCTGGGCCTATTATGTGAAGGACGAAGCACGGTTGTCGCTGCAATATGCCATTAAGGCTCTGCCATTTATAGAGCGAACCGGTGGTCGCGCCGATAAAATTGCCGAAGAGTGCATTTCGATAGCCAAAAGCTACCACGAGCTGAACATTCGCGACAGCATATTCATGTACTTCAACCGCGCGCTCGACATTTATCTCGAACTGAAAGATTCAGCATCCATTGCATACACCTATCGCTCTATCGGCATGGTAAACACCGATTTCGACTATAAGCAGGCGGCGGCCGAATATTTACAAAAGGCGTTTGTAATCGATTCTGTTTTAAACAATTATCTCGACATCGCCGATGATTATCTATTTTTATCAACTACTGTGACCGACCATAGGCAGAAACTCTACTACTTGAAAAAATCGGTTGCCATTTTCGACTCAATCCCCACCGATGACTCTTATTACATATGCGAGCATAGCAATGCAAATCAAAGATTGGCAAGAACTTATATCGATTTAGCACGAGAAACCGGACAACGCGCATTTGCCGATAGCTGCTATATATATTTGAAAAAGAATGGAATATCAGATTCCGGACCCAACGATTGGAATTTTCTGACTCACTCCTGCTACGCTGAATACCTGTTATTCTGCGGCAAAACTCAAGCGGCTCTCGATGTCCTGCTCAAATGCGAGAATCACTTGAGCCAATCGGAAATAAACGCCCCGCTGCTGACCGAATACTATAAACGACTGACTGACACCTACACCGCGCTTGGCGACTATAAAAACGCTCTGGCAAGTTTCAAAATGCAGCATAAGTACCAAACTGCCTACGCCAACGACAGCACGCTCAATGTGCTGGCATCGTTCCAAACCGAGCAGACAATGCGCGTGCATACGGCTGAGAAACAGCGTATTGAGTCGGAAAACCGGCGATTAAAAACTGTCCGCACATCGCTCGCCATTGGTTTGATACTTGTTTTCATCTTGGTGGTACTCGTTTTCAGAATGCTGATAATCAAACGAAAAGCCAATAGAATTTTACTCTACAAGAACGAGATGCTCGACCAACAGAACGCCGAGATTCTTGCACAGCGTGAAGAGATTGAGACTCAAAGGGATTTGATAACGGAACAATGGCATGAAGTGGAAGACGTCAACCACAAGCTGCTTGAGAGTATAAACTACGCAAGGCGCATCCAACGGGCAGCTCTATCGTCTGAAGCCGAGATAAACAAAGTATTTCCACAGAATTTTGTTTTCTACCGCCCCTGCGATATAGTTAGCGGCGATTTCTATCATGCGTCGCGATGCGGATGCTACCGCGTGCTGGTGACAGCCGACTGCACAGGACACGGCATCCCGGGCGCATTCCTGTCGATGCTGGGCATTTCGGCTCTGAAAGAATTCTGCGTCACAGAAGAAGACGCAGCCAACCCCGGCACCATTCTCGACCGCATGCGCAATTTCATAAAAACCACTCTTGTTTCAGACTCGAATTTTCCCATCGACGACGGTATGGACATGACCATCTGCTGTTTTGATCTCGCAACAATGGAAATGCACTATGCGATTGCCAATCAAACCGCCTTCATCATACGCGACGGCAAAGCCATCACTCTCAAAGGCGACAAGATGCCCGTCGGACGATATGTTATTGAAAAAGAGCATTTCACATCACAAACCATTTCCTTGCAAAAAGGCGATACGGTTTACTGCTTTTCCGATGGCATTCAGGACCAATTGGGTGGCGAGTTGTCAAATGAAATTGGCGACAAGTTCCTACGAAAGAATCTGTTGAGCTTTTTGCAGGCCAACAGCGGCAAGCCGCTTGAAACTCAATGCCAATTGCTTGACCAAACAATCACCCAATGGCGCAACGGCCGCCAACAGGTCGATGATATGACGCTTGTGGGGATTAGGGTGTGAGTTGCTGACAACCATCAAATTGCCTACTCTTCTATTTTGATTCTCACCGCCGCAAACTTCCGTAAACCATCGTCGCTCAGGCATTTGCAGGCTTCTTCATAACTTGCGGCATTGTCAACAATGGTGTCGAACATCTGCCAGCGGTAGCCCGACAGCAACGATTCCTCAACCCAATACGAAAACTCGGTGTGCGGATTCAAGTATTCCAACTTCTTCATCCTCAGATACATCGGCAGGCCATCAGAAACGTCGCGCCAGGTGTCGGCAAAAGCGTAGTCGAACCGCTCGGCGGGCATCTGCTTTTCGGCATACTCGAAAGCATCGGCACAAACAATCCTAACCTTTTCAGGGTGAGCGAATTGCAGCAGAATGTGAGTCTTGAAAAGTTCAATCACGTCTTTTGAGCGCTCAATAATGGTTATGCTCTCAACATTTGGCTTTAAATGAACAAGATACGGATAATATCCCATTCCCAGCCCGAATGTTGCGACCTTTCCGCGGGCGGCTTCAACGGCAAAGCGGATTGTGGCCGTCTCGTTGGGCTTGATAGCCATCCACTCGTGGCCGTCCTCGTGAACGGCAGGATAACTGAAATCGCTGTCGAAGAAGCCGATACGCTGTATTTCCTTGAAGTCGGGGTCGAGAATCATCTCATCGCAGACAAACGCTTCGTAGGCCTTGTAGTGCTCGTATTTCAGTTCCCAGCGGCCAAACTTCACGTTCGGAATGCGGATATTTTTGTAGTACGGGTCCTCGGCGTAGGCCTTGGCGTCGAGTTTGACAACCGAGCGGCGGAAATATTCGTCGAGCAGAATGCGGTCGTCGGGGTTTTCGTCGGGATTGAGCCCGCAGAAACCGCTGAGCAGCGCGGTGTAGATTGCCTCGTCGGGCAGCAGGCCGCCAGGGTTCGACTCTTCCATCAACTCTTTGGTTATCAGGCACGGATTTTGGTCCAGATAGTCGCAGAGCATCCACGCGTAATCGTTGTTGCGTTGGCGGATTCGCTTCAGTTCTTCAATTTTGGCCTTGTCGCTGTCGCTGAGTATCTTGCTCATTTCCAAATGGTTCTCAATTAGAAATTGAACACGGCCGCTACAATGAAGCGGTAGTTCCCGACATTGTAATCCGACTCGTAGTGGTATTTTCCACCGTCTTCGATTTTCTTGCCGTAGGTGGCGTTGGTGTACTCAACTTCGCCGAAAAAGTTCAGATAATTAGTGGGATAGAAACCAACACGCGGCTGAATACGCCAAACATTGTCAATGTCGATTCCGCGACCGAAAACTTTGTCGTTGGCGTTAATATCGTCGCCGAAATTGTTGTTGCGTCCAAATCCAGCAAACAATCCAGGGCGGCAGACACCTTTGGTGCGGCCCAGGTCAACCCAGAAAGTTGTTGTGCCGAAATTGCTGTATTTGAATGTGTTATCATCTTGAAGACCGCTTTCGATATAACCGCCCATCAGTCCCTGTTCGGTCAGATTATCGCCATAAATGCCTTGGAACCGAATGCTTAACTCGCTGACATTCAGTTTGCCGAAAACCGAAACGGCGGTCGAGCCGATTTTGGTGTCGGTTTTGTACGTTGATGGTTCGTCATTGCCCCATCTTATGACATTGACAGACGTACGCGGCTGAAGCAGAACGTAGTTCACCATCGCGCCAAACAGCAGATTGTCAGTGCGGTAGCAGAGTTGTGCGTTGAGTTCGGGCAGACAGCTGTTGCGTAGGTATTTGGTGCTTCCGCCTTCGGGACCAGTGGCTTTGTTATCGAGTTGGAAAGCTGCTATTCCACTCAGTTCAAGACTGCCAAAGTATTGAGTATAACGGGCTTGCACGTAGCGAGAGTACGGGTGGAACGGAATGCCCATATTGAGCGGACGTGTGCCTGGCATCACTTCGTGAGCCACCATCGGGTGCCAGTACTGTCCCAGCAGCAGGTTCGACTTCTGCCAGCGCATATTCAGATAGGCGTGGCGCAGACGCAGCATATTGATTCCGTCGTTGGTGGCGCCAGTGAAATCGCCTTCCAGATAGCCGAAAATTTTAGCGTTGAGCGCATCGGGCGCATTGATTTTTAGTCCGATACGTGCCGTAATGGCGAGAGCGTTATTGCTCGCCTTGGCGTTAATGTCGTTGCCTTCTGCATCGAGCACTTTTGGGGCGGGATAGAAAAGCATCTGCTCTTCGCGCGCGCTCACCACTTCGCGGGTGTCCATATAGAACTGCGGGTCAACAAAACCGCTCATTTTGTAGGTCCATTTCGGTTCCGAAGCGTCGGATTTGGGTGCGTCCTGAGCCACGGTTGCGACCGTCAGAGCGCTGAATATGGCTAATGCCGAAAGTTGTTTAATCATAAGTTTTACAAATAAATTGCTGTTTTTATCGGCGCAAATAAAATGAAAATGCGCGTTAAATGCCATACGTTTTATGCGGTTTTTCGGACGATGCATTCCAATCGAAAAAAAATCACAAATCCCGATTAACTTTCGGCAGGTTTTTGCTACCTATTGGCAGAAACGCACAAAAATGACGCTTCACGAATTTGAAGACATATCGAACCGTATCAGGCCGAAACTGCTGACAGTGGCCAGCCGATTCAGCAACGCAACGGGCGGCGCCGACGAAGCCGACGACATTGCGCAGGAAACGCTGATGACGCTGTGGCAACTTTCGGAAAAGGGCTACCCTGTGCGCGACGCCGAAGCGTTGGCTGTGAAAATCGCCAAAAACACCTGCGTGGCGCACTACCGCAAGGCGAAAATCAGGCAGCAGCCGATGACGGGGCTCGATTTTGAAGGCGGAATGGCGGCGTCGGCGATTGTTGACGATGAAGAGAGCGCCCGAATGGCCGAATCGATTATCGGAAGCCTGACGCAAGCGCAGCAGATGTGCTTGAAAATGAGAAACGAAGACGGCCTTTCGCTCGACGAAATTGCCGCCGTGACGGGCAAACCCAAGGCAAGCGTGAAGACGACCATTTCGGTGGCGCGCAAACAGATGTTGGAACAATTAAAACGGATGCTATGATTGACATTGATAATAAACAGGAACGTAAAGCGCTGATAGAGCGTTATTTGG
Source organism: Salinivirgaceae bacterium (assembly GCA_017527435.1). GTDB lineage: Bacteria > Bacteroidota > Bacteroidia > Bacteroidales > SZUA-534 > RUG13583. Next base: position 206,466 of record JAFXQB010000019.1, on the reverse strand, counting down.
AAGCCGACACAACTGTGGCTGAAGAGCGCGCCTTGGCTGAATACTACGCAATGAACCAGCCCGATGCCGACGAAGCAGCCTTCGCCAAACTCGTTCTGACAGGCAATGCCGCACTTAACTCACTGAGCAACAGCGGTGAGCGCGAATACGACCGCCTGATTGAAAGCCGCCACCGAATCGGACTCAAACGCACAATACGTTGGGTGGCAGGCATTGCGGCAGCCGTTGCTGTAGTCGCCATTGTTCGGGCCAGCATTGTGTCGTACATTGACAATCAGTGCACTATAACACCAATCGAGATAGCCAACACGCTCAATACACTGATGAGCCTGTCGGCTGACGAGATAGAATCGATAACCGCCACACCTTGTGGTAAAAACGTCTTAATCACCGCCAAAATGAAGGACAACAGCTCGAGCACCTACATTCTGACGCGCGACGGCGACGCTCTTACAACCTACTTTGCGTGGCGGAATCAATAGTTTAACCACTAAAATTTAGAAAAATGAGAACACTTTTAATTTTAGGGCTTTGCGCCACAGCGATGGTGGCCAACGCTCAAACGGCAAAAATTGATACTGTAACTATGTATGTTATTAATGGTGAGTTTATCAAGAATTTCAACGGCTCGCAACTGAACGGAAAGACGATAAAAACTTATTTTATCGATACTACAGAAAGATGGAATAATCGAGTTATTGTTGGGCACGCCATAACAACAACAGACGCGAAACCAGTTCCAGGGCAAGGCATACGTATAACCACTTTAGACGGACCAAGCATAGTTGCTGGAAGAACCTCTGATTCAGATGATGATGCCGGTCTGCCTTTAACAATAATTGATGGGGTTGAGTCACTAATACCAGCCACTCCAACTGATATCGAAACGATTTCGATTCACGAGCCAGGCACTACCGAAGCGTTAAAATATGGAGAAAGGGGCAAAAACGGAATTATGGTTATCACAACAAAATCGGGAAATTCCACTACCAATACAATCTATATTATCGACGGCAAGAAATCGACCGAAGCCGATATGAAAGCTCTTGAACAGGGTAAAATTAAATCGGTTGAGGTGTTGAAAGGCAAAGCCGCGAAAAAATACACCGATGACCCGAATGTGGGAGTTGTGATTGTAACAACAAAAAAGAAGTAGTACGCATCAGCGCATAATAGCGTAACGGCAACTGATTGATGAAGAATCGGTTGCCGTTTTTTTATCAAACATCCGCTTTCAGCATCGCCATATATTCGTCGTAACTGATTGTTTCGCCGCCCATCGATTTCAGATGCTCGGTTTCGAACTGACAATCAATGAATAAACCGTCTTTTTCGGCCATTAGTCGGGCTAAAAAGATGAGCGCCATTTTCGATGCGTTTGGTTCGAGCGAGAACATACTCTCGCCAAAAAACGCGCGGCCGATGGTTACGCCGTAGAGCCCGCCCACAAGTCGGCTGCCGTGCCAGACTTCAACACTTGCTGCAAAGCCGATGTCGTGCAGACGCCTGTAAGCCGCAACCATATCGGGGCCGAGCCAAGCGCCATCTTGCTCGGAGCGGCCGTCGGCGGTTGAGCAGTTTTGAATCACTGCGGCAAAATCTTGATTTATGGTGCAAGTAAAAACGTTCTTGTTCAGCACGTTACGCATTGAGTGCGATATTCTGACCTTCTCGGGAAAAATCACAAACCGCGTCATCGGGCAGAACCACATAATGGTCTCGTTGCGGAAACTGTACCACGGGAAAATGCCGTTCGAGTAGGCCAGCAGCAGCCGCTCGGCCGACAGGTCGCCGCCAACGGCGAGAAGTCCGTCGGGCTCGCCCAAATGCGGGTCGGGGAAGGCAATGCGGTTGTCGAGTTCGAAAATCATAGAGCGAAATTAAGAAACCGCGGAAATCGCGCGCAAGCCAAAAAGAATTATTTTTCGGCAAAAAAACTAATGAGCGATATTGAGCGCCATCCGTTGAAACCGTTTCTGCCGCCGTCGGCTAAAGTGCTGATGTTGGGCAGTTTTCCGCCGCCGATGGCGCGTTGGTCGATGGATTTTTTCTACCCGAATTTCCAAAACGATATGTGGCGTGTGGCGGGGCTTATTTTTTATGCCGACAAGAACCGCTTTGTGATTGCCGACGAACGACGCTTTGATTATGAAGCAGTTGTGCGGTTCTGCACCGAAAAGGGAATTGCCATTTTCGACACAGCATCGGCTGTCAGGCGGCTGAAGGACAACGCATCGGACAAATTTCTTGAAATTGTTGAGCCGACCGATTTGGCGGCATTGTTGAGCCAAATTCCTGATTGCCACACCATTGTAACCACAGGCGAGAAGGCCACCGATGCCATTGTCAACCGTTACGGATGCCCGAAACCCAAAGTGGGCTCGTTCAGCGCGTTAACCATTGGCGGGCGCGGCTATCGGTTTTTCAGAATGCCTTCAACTTCAAGGGCTTACCCGTTGGCGCTTGAAAAGAAAGCCGACGCCTATCGGGCGATGTTTGAGTTGGTGGGGATTAAGTAAATGGTGTTGGGTGTTGGATGGAAAACGTAAACAATTAACAATGAATAATTAACAATTAATTAGGTGTTGGGTGTTAGTAACGCTTTAAACTTCTAAACAATTCACCGATTCACCAATTCACCAAATTCTTGTTCGTAGTCCCAAACCGCCCCCCATAAACTTTATTCAAGATTGTTGCATCATTTTTTTTCGGCAGAAAAATTTGTGTGCTTATATTTGCCAACGGTAACTAATGGCGTCAACCGATGCGCGATGGCGAGTTCGTTGACTGTCAATCAATGATTTAAAAAGGATGATTCTTACCATTTTCAAACTTCTCGGCTGCCTTGCCTTGCTGATGTTCGGTATGAAGACGATGAGCGAAGGCTTGCAGAAACTCACTGGCGGCCACCTGCGCAACGTGCTTGGCACAATGACCAAAAACCGCTTCACGGCCCTGCTCACAGGTACATTCATCACGGCAGCCGTGCAGTCGTCAACAGCGACTACCGTGCTCACCGTAAGTTTTGTAAACGCTGGCTTGCTCACTCTGACGCAGGCCATCGCTGTTATTATGGGTGCCAACATCGGAACCACCGTCACAGGCTGGCTGATGGCCATTTTCGGTTTTCAGTTCGATATGACGAGCGTGGTTTACCCACTCTTCGCTTTGGGCATTGTGCTGTCGTTTATGAAGAGCAACGGCACAAAATCGTTCGGTGAGTTTGTCTTCGGATTTGCATTTATGTTCTTGGGACTCACCACTTTGCGCGCCAATGCAGTTGAAATGGACCTGTCGCATAACCAAACGGTTATCAATTTCTTCGCTTCGTGTGGACACTGGGGCTTCTGGACCACACTGCTGTTCCTGCTTCTGGGCGGATTCCTGACAATGTGTGTGCAGTCGTCGGCGGCAATTATGGCCATCACCCTTATACTTTGCTCAAGTGGCGTTCTGCCTATCTATCAAGGTATTGCGCTTGTAATGGGTGAGAACATCGGCACAACCGTAACGTCGAACATTGCCGCTCTGAACGCAAGCACACAAGCGCGAAGGGCTGCTCTTGCACACCTGATTTTCAACCTTTTCGGTGTTTGCTGGATTCTGATAATCTTCCATCCGTTTGTGAATATGGTCTGCCACGTTGTGGGCTTCGACCCCGATTATGTGCCGCAGACACCTGACGAGATTGCGCAAGCGTCAGTTCGCGTAACCTACGCACTGACGGGCTTCCACACGGCTTTCAACCTTTGCAATGTGATGCTGCTCATTTGGTTCATCAAACCGCTTGAAAGGTTTATCGGCCGCGTCATTAAAAACAAGGAAGAAGACGACGACATCCGTCTGCGCTTTATCAGCGGCGGTATGATGTCGACTTCGGAACTCTCGATTCTGGAAGCGCGCAAGGAAATTAATCTGTTTGCCGAACGGTCGCTGAAGATGTTCGGTTTTGTGAAAACGCTGCTGCACCTTGACGATGTGAACGAATTCTCGAAACTCTACTCGCGGATTGAGAAGTACGAAGGCATCAGCGACAATATGGAAATCGAGATTGCCAACTACCTGAACAACGTGGCTGAAGGCCGATTGAGCCCCGAAGGCAAATCGACTGTCAGGTCGATGCTGCGCGAGATTTCGGAAATTGAGAGCATCTGCGACAGCAACTACAATATGAGCCGCGTCATCAAGCACAAGTTCGATTCGAAGGAAGATTTCACGCCCGAGCAGTATGCTCACATCGAGCATATGTTCGAATTGGTGGAAAGCGCTCTGACTCAAATGATTAAGTTGATTGAAGATACCGAAGGCACAGTGCTCGCCGTTCAGTCGCTCAACATCGAGAATGAGATTAACACTTTCCGTTCGCGCCTGAAAGAGAACAACATATTCGACATCAACGACAAGAAGTACGACTATCAGATGGGCGTCCACTATATGGACATCATCTGCGACTGCGAGAAGTTGGGCGACTATGTGATTAACGTTGTCGAAGCCCACGCGCAGGTAAGGCTCACAGTTTAAGGATTGAAGGACTGAATGCGTGAAGGATTGAATCAAATTACCGACAGTTGTCCGTAGTCCTATCTGCCTTTTTGCTTTTTCCACTCGCTGGCCACAAGGCAAAGTTCGTCGTAAAACGCTTCGCCGTATTTGCGTATCAGCGGCTCTTTCAGGAATCTATAGACAGGTACGCCCAAACGCTCGCCTTTCTCGGTGGCTTCGAAGCAGAGCGGAATGCGCTCGTAGTTGAGCGCGTCATAATCGCCGCAGCGCTTGATGCGGATGGGGTAGAGATGGCACGAAATGGGCTTCTGAAAATCGACTTCGCCATCGCGCCAAGCCATTTCGATGGCACATTTCACAATTTTTCCGTCATTTACGGCATAGGCGCACGGCCCGTTGTCGACGAGCGTTGTCACCTTGTCGCCGTCGCGGTCGACAATCCATTTGCCTTGCGCTTCAACGGCCGCCACACCTTCGGGCGTCAGCCGCGGACGAAGGGTATCAAAAATGCGTTCGAGAATATGCGTCTCGTCATCGGTGAGCGGCGCGCCCGATGAGCCTTGCACACAGCAGTTTCCCTTGCACACGGTCAGGTTGCAGAAGAAATTCTGCTCAATCACATCAAGGCTGACTAATTTTCCGTCGATTTCGAACATAAGCGAATGGTTTTCGGGTGGCGAAAATACAGTGATTTCCACAAAAAAACGCGAAACCGATGAAAGTTCCGCGTTTTTTGTGGTATAATACTTTGTAACTCTTACAATCCCAAATATTTCTTAACAGCTATTTCAATTTCATCGCCACGCAGGTCGCGCTCAAGAATTGTTCCGTCAGGACCGAAAAGAATGATGTGCGGAATGCCATTGATTCCATACAGGTTAGCGCAACTGTCGGGGGCATTCAGCATCTGCGGATAGTTGATGCCCAACTCTTCCATAGCACGCTCACTGTCTTCAGGGCGGTCGCTGACTGTAACACCCAAAACATTGAATTTGTCGCCTTTGAACTTGTCGTAAGCGCTAATCAGGTTTGGCGTTTCGGCACGGCACGGTCCGCACCAACTTGCCCAAAAATCGACTAACACATATTTGCCTTTGCCCACAAAATCAGATAGTTTGGTTATCTTGCCATTGTATTCGGCGGCAAAATCCTTATACATTGCGCCAATAGCCGTGGCTTTCTGTTTTTCGGCCACTTCTGCCCTGTATTTTGCATACTCGGCTTGGCTTTTTAATTGTCGTTCAACATATTTGCTGAACATTCCATTTTTGATTTTCGGTGCGGCAATCGAGTCGAACAAAACACTATCGGATACGATTCCCCTTGTCGAAGCGTAAATTACAGCACCTTCATCGGCTTTATGTTGTTTTACATACCCGATGAGTTTTTCCTGCAGTGAATCACATGCGGCCATATACTCTTTGTAAACTTCTTGGTCAATAGTTTCCTTGCCTCTCAATTGGTCACGCAACTCATTGACACGCACAAAGTTTTGGTCATAAAACTTATCAAACCCATTCCAATCTTCATAGAATTTGGTTCCTTTGATATCGTAATAACCATTGTGAACAGTTATTTTGGCTGTCTCGCCTGGCACTAAAACGGCATCGACATAAGCATTGCACAATATGTCACCCGGGAAAATGGCCCGGAAGAAGATGAATGTCGGATAGTCGACATTACACTCGTAGTGGAACTTCTTGTCTTTCACAACAATCACATCAACAGGTTCTCTCATACTGATGTTAAAGTTCTCATCGCCGATATATACCTGATAGGCAGAATCGGTGATTGCTTCGTCAACAAAACCTTCAACAACAAAAGTTTTGGATTTTTGAGTGCACGATGCTAGCAAACCTACTGCAAACGCGCCGCACATAATGTGCTTTAGATGTTTGTTCATAATAATTTAGTTTTTAGTTATTAAAAGAATAACCAAATGTAAGAAAAAAGTATTTGAATGAAACAAAAAAAAACGCAAAGCGAATGAAAACCACTGCTTTGCATTTGTGTTTTTTGTTTGCGTCTGCGTCTATTCCTTATGCCGAGCCTTGAGCTCGCGGGCAAGGTCTTCAATGCGAATGCCCTTCTCGGTGAGCAGGACAATCAGGTGGTAGATTAGGTCGGCACTCTCGTAAAGGAATTGCTCCTGTGTGCCGTTGGTGGCTTCAATGATTGTCTCAACTGCTTCTTCGCCAACCTTTTGCGATATTTTATTGACACCTTTAGTGAACAGTTTTGTGGTGTACGAACCTTCGGGCATCTCGCGTTTGCGGCGCTCGATAAAGTCTTGAAGATAAGAGAGAAACGCAAGGTCGGCAATGTTTTTCTCGCCCATAAACGAGTCGGCGCCTGTGGTTGAGCCGTCGGGTGTGGCCTTGATTACAACTGCGGTGCCGTCGGCATTGGCGGTTAACGCGCTGACTGCCACTGGTTTGTTGTACTCGCCGCTGGTGAGCAGCTCGGGGCGGCCGCCGTTGAGCAGGTAAACGTTCTGCTCGGATTCCATCCGCGCAACGCAATCGGCATCGACAAAGCCCACGCGCAAAATCTTCAGAGTGCGGCCATCCTGCACAACTGCCTGAACCTGACCGCTATTTTTCGAAAAATCGATATTCATATCCTTAATTTTTGCGGCAAAGATAAGAAAGTTTAGACTTAAGACCACAGACAACTGACTACAGCCCAAAATGCTACTGCGTTAAAAAAACGCAAGAAAAAAATTGCTGATTATTAAAAAGTTTTGCATATTTGCAATGTGATAGGCGAGACATACGTCGCCAATGACCCACAAAATTTAACCGCTCTAGGGCGGTTATTTTTTTATACAACACTGTATTCTATCAATTGCTTACTATTTCTCAAAATTTCAAGTTTCTTCAAATCCATTTTTCTCGATTTTGGTCCAAACCTACAATAATTTGCGGTATGAAAACGATTTGGTGAACAATAAAAAATATTGCATTTTTGTAATGCCCCATAATGGAAAGACCTTCGGTCTTGAAAGGCGGGTCAGTACCGATTAAGTTCGTGGAACTTCTGGCCACGGCGTGGAAGTTCAAATATGGGGGGACTTGTTCCCCCCCTTTTTTATTTCCAAAGTTTTTAGATAGTATGAGCGTCACAGAGGAAAAACATTCCCCTACGGCAGTTGGCTGTTTGGTTATTTTTATAATCCTAATTCCTAAATCTTAAATTAAACTGTATTTTCGCAACGGTTAAAAACGGGCTATGAAACTTTCGGTCGTTATTGTCAACTACAACGTGAAATATTTTCTGGAACAGTGCCTGCACTCGGTTCTGAAGGCCGCGCAAGGTATTGACACCGAGATATTTGTGGTTGACAACAACTCGGTTGACGGCTCGTGCGCAATGGTGGCCGAAAAGTTTCCGCAGGTGAAACTGATTGAGAACAAACGCAATACGGGCTTCGCCGTGGCCAACAATCAGGCCATCCGCCAATCGACGGGCGAATATGTGCTGCTGCTCAACCCCGACACGCTGATTGAAGAAGACACATTCAGCAAAACGCTGGCCTTTATGGACGCGCACTCCGACGCGGGCGGCCTGGGTGTGAAAATGATTGACGGCAAGGGCAATTTCCTGCCCGAGAGCAAGCGCGGATTCCCGTCGCCAATGGTGGCGTTCTACAAGATTTTCGGGCTGTCGAGCCTGTTCCCGAAGTCGCGGCGGTTCAACCAATACTATATGGGGCACCTGGACAAGGACGCCGTGAACGAAGTGGACGTGCTGGCTGGCGCCTTTATGCTTCTGCGCCGCACAACGCTCGACAAGGTGGGCCTGCTCGACGAAGATTTTTTTATGTACGGCGAAGATATCGACCTGTCGTACAGGATTATACGGGGCGGTTACAAGAACTATTACTTCCCCGAAACGCGCATCATCCACTACAAGGGCGAGAGCACCAAAAAAGGCAGCGTGAACTACGTGCGAATGTTCTACAACGCAATGTCGATTTTCGCGCAGAAGAACTTGAGCGCCCGCAATGCGGCAATTTTCTCATTCACAATAAATTGTGCCATTTATTTCCGCGCTTTTCTGGCCATTGTGAGCCGATTTGCAAAACGCATCGCACTGCCGCTGGCCGACGTGGCCATAATGTACGGCGGAATGGCGCTGCTGGGCACAAAATGGTCGGCCTACATTTTTGAAGGGCACACGTTCCCGACGGAATTTTTCACGATTGTGGCGCCGATTTACGTTTTGATTTGGGCGCTATCAATCTACTATTCAGGCGGATACGAGAGCAAGGCAAAGCCGCTTTCCGTCTCGCGCGGAATTGTGGCAGGAACACTCGTCATTCTGGTTGGCTACGCGCTGCTGCCCGAAAATATGCGATTCTCGCGTGCAATGATAATGTTCGGAACGGGATTCAGCCTATTGGCAATCAATGCGTTCCGACTGCTGGTTGGCGTCATTTGGCCGTCAAGGTTCCAATTCGATATGGGGCGCAAGTCGCACATTGCCGTGGTAGGCACGCAGGCCGAAGCCGAACGCGTGGTGGAAGTGCTGAACCAATCGTCGCTCAAATACCAATACGCAGGGTTCATCAACCCCGACGGGCAGGCTGACCGCAAGGCCATCGGCGACATCAGTCAAATATCTGAAATTGTGAAAATCAACAAGATAGACGAACTGATTTTCTGTTCGGCCGATATGACCGCGCAGCAAATCATCGGGCAAATGCTGCAATTGGACGGCAACGAAGTGCACTTCAAGATTGCGCCGCCCGAGAGTCTGTCAATCATCGGCAGCAACTCAATCGACACCGCTGGCGACCTTTACACGGTGAATTTCAACACGATAGTGAAGCCACAGAACGTCCGCAACAAGCGCACGTTCGATATTCTGGCAGCCGTGGTGCTACTGGCCGCGTCGCCCGTTCTGTGGTTCGTTTGCGGACACCCTGGACGGCTCTACCGCAACATTTTCAGCGTTTTAGCGGGCCGACGCACCTGGGTGGGATTCTCGGGCCGAAGCGCCAACCCCGTGCTGCCGAAAATCAAAAGCGGCGTGCTGAACCTTGCGCTCATTCAGTATGGCGACGGCGCAACCGCCGAACAATGCGAGAAAACCGACCTTTTCTACGCCAAAGACTACCAACTGCGCAACGACGTGGCCATTATGGCGCGGGGCATCAAACTTTTATCGAGATAAATAGGTAACAATTTAAAAATCAACGATATGCTACTATCAATGACAGGTTTCGGAAAAGCAACCTGCGAAATCAAAAATCAAAAACTAACGGTTGAAGTCAAAAGCCTGAACAGCAAGCAGTTCGACCTGACAAGCCGCATTCCGAACGACTATCGCGAGAAGGAAATGGAAATTCGGAACATATTGGCTAACAAACTGATACGCGGCAAAGTGGACATTTCAATCTACACTGAAGTGAACAATGTTGACGCCGCCGCCGAAATCAACACCGACGTGGTGAAGGCTTACTATCAGCAATTGAGCAAGATAGCCGCCGAACTGGGCATTCAGACGGGCCCCGAACTGCTGTCGACCATCATCCGCCTGCCCGACGCAATGAAAACGGGCCGCGACGAACTCGACGAAGCCGATTGGGCGCTGATTATCAAGGCTGTGGAAGACGCCGCCGACCAACTTGTGGCTTTCCGCAAGCAGGAAGGCGTGGCTCTGGCGAAGGACCTATCGACGCGTATCAGCAACATTCAGAACTATTTAGCGCAAGTGCCGCAGTATGAGCGCCCGCGCATCGACCGCATCAAAGAGCGCATCAAGGGCGACATTGAAGAATTCATCAAACTTGAGAACATCAACCGCGACCGCCTTGAGCAGGAAATGATTTTCTACATCGAAAAACTCGACATCAACGAGGAAAAAGTGCGCCTGGCCAACCACTGCAAGTATTTTCTCGACTCAATGAACGAGGAGGCCGCTGGTCGTCAGTTGGGCTTCATTGCGCAGGAAATCGGCCGCGAAATCAACACTTTAGGCTCAAAAGCCAACGACTCGGAAATGCAGAAACTGGTGGTTTGTATGAAGGACGAGTTGGAAAAAATCAAGGAGCAATCGCTGAATGTGCTGTGATTTTTCAACCACGGAACACACGAAAAACACGGAAAAGGCTCTAACCAAACGAACCCAAACTGAACAGAATTTTGGATTGAATTTGGATTAGTTTGGTTAGAGAAAAACAATTAAAACACACCAAATGAATTAGTTATGGACGAAGGAAAGATTGTGATATTTTCGGCGCCGTCGGGTTCGGGCAAGACAACCATCGTAAAACACTTACTGTCAAAGGGTTTGAAGTTGGAGTTCTCGGTTTCGGCGTGCAGCCGTGCGCCGCGCGGAACAGAGCAAAACGGCGTTGACTACTATTTTCTGACCGCCGAAGAATTTAAGAAACGCATTGATAATGACGACTTTGTGGAGTGGGAAGAAGTTTACGCTGGCCGCTACTACGGCACGCTGAAAAGCGAGTTGACGCGCATCTGGGGCAAGGGCAACCACGTGCTTTTCGACGTTGACGTGAAGGGCGGAGTCAACCTGAAAAAGAAATTCGGCGACCGCGCCCTGTCGGTTTTCGTTATGCCGCCATCGGTTGACGAGTTGCGCCGCCGCCTTGAGGGCCGCGCCACCGACGCCCCCGAAGAGATTGAACGCCGCGTGGCCAAGGCCGAAGAGGAAATTTCTTACGCCAATCAGTTCGACATCACCATTGTGAACGACGTTCTGGAAACGGCCTGCAGCGAGGCTTATACCAAAGTGACTGATTTTCTGAACCGTTAGCAATGAAGGTCGGGCTCTACTTCGGTTCGTTCAATCCCGTGCACATTGGGCATCTGGCACTGGCCAACTACATTGTGGAATACACTGACCTTGAGGCAGTTTGGTTTGTTGTGAGCCCGCAAAACCCACTCAAGCAGCGCGCCCAACTTTTAGACGACTACCAACGTCTGCACCTTGTGAATCTCGCTTTGCGCGATTTTCCGAAGTTCCGCGCCTGCGACGTCGAGTTCAGAATGCCGAAACCATCGTATACAATTGATACTCTGGCTTATCTGGGCGAACAGCACCCAAACCACGAGTTCACGCTGATTATGGGCGAGGACAATCTGGCCACCCTGAACAAGTGGAAGAACTACGAATTGCTGCTAAACAACTATCGGATAATGGTTTACCCGCGACCAAACTGCCCCCGAACCGATTTTCACACACACCCGCACGTGCAACTGATTGACGCACCGCAGATTGACATCTCGTCGAGTTTCATCCGCCAAAGCATTGCAAGCGGCAAAGACGTGCGTTTCTTCGTGCCCGAAAAGGCGTGGGAATATATTGACGAAATGAATTTTTACAAATAGCCGCACAAGTTATGAAGAACATTATCAAGATTTTAGCCATTGGGCTCATTGCCGCAGCGTGCGGCAGCAAGGGCGTTGACATTAGCGGCACATACAAAGATATTGAAATTCAGCGGTTTGAGCAGGATTTGTTTGCCATTCCGGTCGATAGCATCTGGCAGTATGTTCCGCAAATGGAACAGAAATACGGCCGATTCTTCGACCTTTACAATCAGCGAGTTATCTGCATTGGCGGCACCAATCAGCTGAACTACGACCGCAAGCTGGCGTCGTTCCTAACCGACCCCGACATCCGCGGCTCGTACCGCGAAGTGAGCCGCATCTTCGGCACCGGAAATTTGAGTTGCCAAAAAGAGCTGTCGGAAGCGTGGGCGCGAATGACTGTTTTGTTTCCAAACATCAATCTGCCAACAATTTACACGCATATTTCGGGATTCAATCAGAACATTGTTGCCGACTCGGGCGTCATCAGCATCAGTCTTGATAAATATCTGGGTGTCAATCACAAATACTATCAAATGTTGCGCACACCGGTCTATCTGCAACGCAATATGCACCCGCAGAAAGTGGCCACTGACGCTGTGCTGGCCTTGTGTTTGACCGAATTTGAGTACGCTCCGAAAGACGACAATATGATTTCGCAAATGCTCTATTATGGCAAGGTTCACGTCCTGCTCGACGCGCTGCTACCCAACGCGCCCGACACTCTGAAATGGGGCTACACGCGGCAACAACTCGACTGGTGCGGCCGCAACGAACAGCAAATGTGGCTCTCAATGGTCGAGAAAGACGCTCTTTTCAGCACATCGGTGAAGGAGATAACCCGAATGATTGCGCCCGCGCCGTTCACATCATCGTTCTCGCAGAAATCGCCCGGCGGCGTCGGCCAATGGATTGGCTATCAGATTATTAAATCATACCTAAAACACAATCCGAAAATCACTATTCAAGACCTAATGCGCGAAAACGACTATCAAATGGTGCTGAACGCGTCGCATTATAAGCCGTGAAGATTCAATAAAAAAGACGCCCAATTGGACGTCTTTTTTATACTTGAAAAATCCTACAAATCAATGCGAGAACAACAACTCGCGGTATTTCGGCAACGGCCAAATCTCGTTGTCCGAAATCATTTCCAAATGGTCGATATGCTCGCGAATGCTGTCCAGATAAGGCTTCACGGTGTCGGAATAGGCCCGTGCCTTCTCAAAAATGTCGGCAATGGCGTTGGCGTGTTTGCGAGCCTCGGTCATTTCGGTAACCATTGATTTTATGGCTGTTATGCGCTTCGATATATCTTTTATGGTCTCGAGTTGCAACTCGGCAATCTCGTTGAAATCGGCATCGGAAAGCACTTCTTTCAAGCCGCGCACGTTCTCAATCAGTTGATTCTGATATTTGTAAACGGTTGGTATTATGTGGTTTGTGGCCAAATCGCCCAACACGCGCGACTCAATCTGAATCTTCTTGGTGTAGTTCTCGACGCGAATCTCGTGGCGAGCCTCTATTTCTCGCTCTGTGAACACTTTAGCGCTTGTGCAAAGGTCGATATTCTTCGGGTCGCGGAAAGCCTCCAGTGCGGCAATGGCGCCCTTTGGGTTCGACAGTCCGCGGCGCTCGGCCTCTTTTTCCCACTCGCGGCTGTAGCCGTTGCCGTCGAAACGCACTGGTTTTGAATAAACTATCAACTCTTTCAACTCTTGGAAGATTGCCTCGTCCTTCTTCACACCAGCATCGATTTTTGCATCAACCTTCTGCTTGAACTTGCGCAGCTGGTCGGCCACGCCAAGGCAAAGAAACGTCATTGGTGCGGCGCAGTTGGCGCTGGCTCCGGCCGAGCGGAACTCGAAACGGTTGCCCGTGAAGGCAAACGGCGACGTGCGGTTGCGGTCGGTGTTGTCGAGCAGAATCTCGGGAATCCGCCCGATACCCAATTTTATGTCGGTTTTCTCGTCGGGCGTCATCTTCTTGTCGCTAACGCGTTGTTCTATATCATCAAGAATACCAGATAGATAACTTCCAAGGAACACCGACATAATCGACGGCGGCGCCTCGGTTGCGCCCAAACGGTGCTCGTTGCCGGCGGTGGCTATGCTGGCGCGCAAAAGGTCGCCGTACTCATAGACTGCGCTGATTGTGCAGGCCAGAAAAACCAGGAACTGCATATTGCTCTTCGGATTTTTGCCCGGCGACAGCAGGTTAACACCTGTGTTGGTGGCCATCGAGAAGTTGTTGTGCTTGCCCGACCCGCTGATTCCCTTAAACGGCTTTTCGTGGAAAAGCACATTAAAGTTGTGGCGGCGTGCCACCTTCTTCATAAGGTCCATAAGCAGCATATTGTGGTCGACGGCCAGATTGGCTTCTTCGAACACCGGTGCGCACTCGAACTGATTGGGTGCCACCTCGTTATGACGTGTCTTGACAGGAATTCCCAACCGATAGGCCTCAACCTCAAAATCGCGCATAAAGGCGCTCACGCGGCTTGGAATGGTGCCAAAATAGTGGTCGTCCAACTGTTGGTCTTTGGCCGAAGCGTGCCCCATAAGGGTGCGGCCGGTGAGCTGCAAGTCGGGACGGGCCAGGAACAGCGCCGAATCGACAAGGAAATACTCTTGCTCCCAACCCAGCGTGGTCACCACTTTCGTGACGTCTTTATCGAAATACTGACAAACGCCAACAGCCGCATCGTTCAAAGCCGAAGTGGCCTTCAGAAGCGGAGTCTTGAAATCGAGCGCCTCGCCCGTGTACGATATGAAAATAGTTGGAATACAAAGAGTTTTCTCCAATATGAAGGCTGGCGACGAAGGGTCCCAGGCCGTGTAGCCGCGCGCCTCGAAAGTGTTGCGCAATCCGCCGCTCGGGAAACTCGAAGCATCGGGCTCTTGCTGTGCCAGTTTGCCGCCATCGAAAGCCTCAATGCCTGTTGCGCTGTCGAAATTCGGTTCAAAGAAAGCGTCGTGCTTCTCGGCCGTTGAGCCGGTGAGCGGGTGGAACCAGTGCGTGTAGTGCGTTGCGCCCTTGCCCAGTGCCCACGCCTTCATACCCGACGCCACCTGGTCGGCAATGCGGCGCGGAATGCGCGTACCGTTATCGATTGAGTCGATGACGCACTCGTAAGCCTCACGCGACAGAAACTCCTTCATTTTGCTCTTGTCGAAAACATTTTCGGCATAATACTCCGACGTCTTTTTGTCGGGCATCTCAACCTTCACCGCCTGACGGTTCATCAGTTGCTCCAAAGCCTTGAAACGGATTGTTGACATTGTTGTCTGTTTTTTAAGATTTCGGCGCAAAGATACGGTAAAAATGGCATTCTGTACGTGAATTTCTTATAAAATTTTGAATGCACCCCTAATTTTTGTGGGGCAACGCGTGAATTTTGCCATTTTTCCAGGTGCACCATCTGTTTTTTAATGATTCGAACAAAATCTTGTCTCTAACCAAATGAAAACAAAAATATTCGAATCGGTTTCCGTAGGCGGATAATGGGTTAGGGTATTGATTCGCGAGAAATCTTGAAAAATAGCCAATGAAATGCGCCGTAGGCGCGAAAGATTGGTAGAAACCGGCTTTCATTATTGATTGAGCGTGCCGTAGGTACGCAACAACATTTTTTATGTGGCGTACCTACGGCACGCCATTCTTCTTGGGACATATTTCTACCAATCTGTTGTCCTTAACGGGACAATTTTCGCCTACGGGGCGTGGTATAAAACGCGTAGGGGCGAAATCTTTCGCACTATACTTTTGGGGATTTTCAATAACTTAATTCTACAATATCTCCTTCAATTCCAGCAAATTGTGAATCTCATAAGTCACCGGTCCTTCGGCAGGTTTGTTGCGCAGATTGACGTAAACCTGGTCGATTCCGGCCTGGCGGGCGCCGACAATATCGGTTGGCCATTCGTCGCCAATCATCAGGCTCTCGCGTTTGCGGGCGTTCACGTACTTCACCGCATAGTCGAAGGCCTGCTTGTGCGGCTTCTTGTAGCCCATCTCGTCCGAAGTGAAAACCTTCTCAAAGTAAGGCGCAAGCCCCGATTCGGTTGTCTTAATGTGTTGAATTTCAATAAATCCGTTGGTGAGCAGATAAAGATGATAGCCTTTCGCTTTCAAATAGTCGAGCACTTCGAATGCGTGCGGCACAACGCGCGTCTGGTGCGGTGACATTTCAATATAACGCTCGCCAAATGTCTCTGCCACGGCTTTGTCGGTGATGCCGAAATGGACGAGCGCATCGTGAAAACGCTTCCAACGCAGAAGCTCTTTAGTAATATTCCCCAAGCCGTATTCTACCCAGAGAATATCGTTGTAGTGATGGTATAAATCAAGGAATTCCTGCTCGTGTGGCACAAGTTCGGGCAGCAGATGGCGCAGCAGATGGCGCAAGGTGAACTCCGAGTTGGCGGCAAAATCCCAAAGTGTGCCGTCCAAATCGAAGAATATCCACTTGTAGCGCATAAAACGCTTCTATTTTTTCAGCTTAACAACTGCTTTCAGATTCTCAATTTTCTTGCCAGGGCCATTCGGTGCACTAATTTTCATCGAGAACGGCTCAATGGTATTTCCTTCGATTTCAAGCACATAATCGCCCGGCAGAAGCGCCACATTGACACTGCTTGTGGCCGGATTGTAATTGTAAGTTCCGAAAAGGGTTTTGCCTTTAGTGAGAACCGACACCTTCAAATCTGTTTCAGTCTCAGCAAAATCTACTTTGTTTTCGCCTTGAGCGATCTGAAGTTTGACAATGTAGAGTTTTACCATCGGATCCTTATCATTGAACACCACGCGGTAGATGTCGGTGTAGCCATATGAATCGGGCTTGGTGGCCGACACGTAAGCGTAGTTGCCATCGTTGGTGTAACTGATGGTAAAGTTATCATATACATCGTTAAGTGGATAGCCGATATTTCTAGGCTCACCTACTTTCAATGTTTTCAGGTCGATACTGCAGACAAAGACATCAAATCCGCCCATCGATTTCGTGCCGTTGCTGCAGAAATAGAGTTTCTTTCCGTCGGTTGAGAGCATCGGATACAGCTCGTCATACTGTGAGTTCACCGTTTTGCCAAGACTGGTCGGTTGGCACCAGTCGCCATTGGGCAGACGAACCGTATAAAAAAGATCGAACCCGCCTTCGCCACCATGCCCGTCGCTTGCAAAAATCAAGGTATCGCCAGTCCATGTCGAGTAGGCCGACTTTTCCATTCCTTTGGTGTTGATTGACGGCGGCAGCTGAGTTTTACCTTTGAATCCGCCGGCTTCAATTGTCGATATAAGCAAGTCGCGATCGATTCCGTAGGCATCCTGGTAAAAATACATTTCAAAACCATTCAACGACAGGCCGGCCACCATCTCGTCTTCAACAGTGTTGAATGCTGTTGCGGCTTTTGTCTTTTTGAAATCACCCGATTCCGAGTTGGAATATTGCACGTCCCACATATATTCCTTGAGACTTGTATCGTATTTGCGGTTCGATGAGTAGACCATTATTTCGTTGTCGGGGGTAAGCATCGGTGTTATCTCGTCCATATCACTGTTGACGCCCTTGCCCAAATTAACAAAGGTGACATTAAGCGGCGATTTCACCATTTTCTCGGCATTGTCGATATGAATTTTAAGTCTGTCGGCTTCGGCATTTCCTTTCAGTTTTACCGTAGCCTTATTCAAAGTCTCGCGTGCCTTATCGAATTTATAATTAAAGAAATACGCCTTAGCCAAAGCCAAAAGATAGTCTGCTTCCTGACCATATTTACTTTCGGCCTTGAGCAGATGCGGCAAAGCCTTGTCAGGTGCGGCGTTGGTTTTCGTACGGCACACGCCAATGCCATAATTTATATCCGCATTTCCCGTATCTCTCTTATATGCATTCAAATACATTTTCAGCGCCACCTGGTAGTTCTCAATCTTAAACTGATAGTTAGCTTCCCGCACATCTTGCGAAACGGCAGCAAAAGGTAAAAGCAAGGCAATAATGGTGATTATTGATAATCTTCTCATTACGCGATTATTTTATTGGTTTCAGATATATATTTTTCTCAATATAATCATCATCAGAATCTCTAACACTAAGTTTTTCTTTTGAGCCCGACGGCTGGCCTTCGAATTTCACTTCCAACGTGTATTCGCCAACGTACAAAGCAGCGAAGAACATACCTTCATCAACGTCTATCTGTCTGATAATGTTACCGTTTTTATCATATACCCATGCATAAGCCTTCGGCATCTGTTCATTGTGGGGCTGTGCTGAATTTTGATCATCACCAACAAAAACATAGTATCCGAAAGTTTTCGGCTGAATGTTCTCATCACCAAAATCAACACGGTAGATGTCGAGATTACCGACGCCTTCCTTGCGTTTGGCGGCGACGTATGCCGTGCCGTCATTTGCGAATGTGATTTTTGTGTCATCGAGCGGGGTATTCAACGGGAAACGCATGTTTGTCGGCTTGAACCAGTTACCAGCAGCTTCGTTAAACGATGTGCTGAAAATATCGTATCCACCGATACCATCGTGGCCCTTCGATGCGAAATAAAGCGTGTGTCCGTCAGGGCTTAGTGTTGGATAGTTCTCATCGTATTCAGTATTGATGCTTGTGCCCATATTTTCTGATGGCCCCCATCTACCGTCGGGACCGCGGTGCGACACATACAAATCAAGTCCGCCGCGTCCACCGGGACGGTTGCTGGCGAAATAAATCGTATTGCCATCAGCTGTAAAGCACGCACCCATCTCAATGTCATCTGTGTTCATATCTGCCGGCAAATCAGACGCTTGAGCCTTGGTGAACTTAACGCCTTTACGAGTATACATCTTGATGTCATGAGTGGCATAGTCGCCATTGGCGTAAACCAGCATTTTGTTTCCGTCGGGCACAATGCCGACAACATTCTCGTCATCATAACTGCTTATAGGAATCTGAACCGCAGGCTGCCACGAACCTTTTTTGTTTTCACTGTATTGTCCGCTATAGATATATGCTTCATATTCTTTAATATAGTTGCGGTTGCTAGAAAAATAGAGCAGACTATTGTCAGGGGTGACAACCGGACATATATCATCGTATTCGGAATTGATTGTTGTATCCAAACGTGTGAAATTCACATTGATAGGGTTGTTGATCAGCTGTTTGGTATACTCGCACATCTGAATCATACGGTCTGACTCAAACAGGTCGGTCTCGTCGACGCCCACCAACTTGTAGTCGTAAAAAGCTTCAATGGCTTCCGTGAACCGGTAGTTATACATATAAGCTTTGCCAAGGAAGAATTTTGTGCGTATCGGATAGTTGTTAAAACTCACCACGTACTCAAGGAATGGTACGGCTTTTTCTTTGTCGATGTTGGTTTCAGTGTAGCACACACCGATGCGGTAGTTCAATTCGATGTTTTCCCTATCGTACTTGTAAAGAACAAGATAGTTTTGAAGGGCATATTCATAATCGCCTTTCTTAAACGCATTTTCAGCGTATTTTTTTATCAGGATAATATCGTCATCCTGCGCTTTTGCCGAGACAGCGAGCGCCAGAACCATAGCAATGTTTAAGAACAATTTTTTCGACAACATAAGTATGTTTATTTTCCGTTATTATGCAGATTGAACTGCAAATATAAGAATATTATACAACTACCATATTCATAAAATCAGCAATGTGGCATGCTTTGTCGGCACTTGTTGGGGCTTTGCCGAAAAAATCACGACAGAGACTCGTATTCGACTGCACCAAGCCGCATTGTACCGCGCGAGAATGTCCGTCCGGTAATCGACTTCAACAGACTTTCCATGGCACACACACTACCAGACGACAAAAAGACATCGGTTCCATGATGATTGGCGGCATTCTGAATCTGCGCATCAATCAGAACATCGCTGACGCGCCTTGCCACAGCAGGTGCGGGATCAATTACCGCTACTTCCCGCCCAACCATCCGTTCGATTTGCGGTTTGAAAAACGGATAGTGGGTGCAACCAAGCACAATCTGATCAACACCGTGCTCGAGCATTGGGGCTATGTATGTCTGAAGCAACTGCCCGGCCTGGGGGCTTTCGTACTCATTCGCTTCAACGAGTTCCACCAATCCGTCGCCAACTTGCACCATGACGTCAATATTGCGGACATATTTCCGGCTTGTTTCTTTATAAAGCCGACCGTCGAAAGTGCCTTTGGTGGCCAGCACCCCCACCCTGCCGGTATGCGTATTCAGCGCCGCTTGCTTGATGGCTGGTTCCATACCGACAAACGGTATCGGATACGATTTTCGCAACTCATCGATGGCTGCAGCTGTAGCAGTATTGCATGCGACAACCATCAATTTGCAGCCAGCGGCCAGCATATCGTCGACAATATTTTTGGCCAGCCGGACAATCTCATCGGCCGACTTATGACCATAGGGACAATTTAGGCTATCGGCAAAATATATCACATCTTCAGCCGGCAATTGCCGACGCACTTCGCGCCACACGGTCAGACCACCAAGGCCCGAGTCAAATATACCAATCGGATTGCTGCTCATAGCCTTAAAAAACAATATCCAACAGTTGCCCGTTGGATATTGCCTATTCTTTTAATGCATAATTTATTTGATACCCAGCTTTTTAAGAACCAACGGCAACATGTCAACACTTTGCTCAGAGTGGTAGAGAATAGCGCCCATGCTCATATCGAACACATATGTGAAGTTGTTCTCAGCTGCCACATCGTCAATTGCTTTTTTGGCTTTGTCGATGATTGGCTGAAGCAACTCGCCTTCTTTTGCACTTAAATCTTTCTGAGCCGACTGCTGAAAAGCCTGCAAACGTTGCTGGATTTCAGTTAGTTCCCGCTCTTTGGCTTCAAGCAGAACCTGCGGCAATGAATCGCGCTGCTCAAGATATTGTTGGTACTTGTTTTCCAACTCAGTATTCATTGCTGCCATCTGGTCTTCAAGTTGCTTTGCATATTTCTCAAGTTGTACACGAGCCTGTTCTCTTTCAGGCATTTGCTGTAAAAGTTGACCTGAATCTATATGGCCGAACTTGAAGTTTTGCGCATTTGAAACTGTTGCAAAAGACGACATAAACGCCACTGCAACAACAATTAAAATCTTTTTCATCATTCTTTCGTTTAGTTTTTGATAATCGCAAATATAGAAATTTTGTTTAGAGTAGCCACTCACAATCAAAATTATGCACAACTAATCAATTTTTGTAGCCCAATTTTTGAAGCACATCGTCGCTCTTGTCGTACTTAGGATCGGAATAGAGAAACGATGCACCACCGGCTGCGTCAAAAATGAATGCATAATTACCCGATGTGGCTATCTCTTTGATTGCGTTGAATATATCGTCCTGAATTGGTTTTATCAATTCCTGGCGTTTCTTGAACAAGTCGCCATCGGTGCCGAAATATTTTTTTTGCAACTCTTTGGTTTGACGTTCTTTCTGCACGATCTCATCTTCGCGTTTCTGTTTCATCTCATCGGTGAGCAGCACCTTCTCGGCTTGATACTCTTTATACATTTTCTCAATTTCGGCATACTTTGTCTCAATCTCCGCCTGCCAGTCTTTCGACATTATCTCAAGCTGTTCCTGTGCCGATTCATAAGCCGGGATGCTCTTCAGAATATAATCAGTATCAACGTACGCAAATTTCTGCGCAAAGGCCGATGTGGCAATGAATGCCAACATTCCAACAAAAAGTGCTTTTTTCATAATCGTATGATTTAAATTAAACATAGAATTAGAATGCTTGTCCGATAGTGAACGCAAACTGACTGCCATTCGAACCCGGGTTGCGTGGATTGTGGTCGAATCCGTAGCCCCAGTCGAGACCAAGCAGACCGAGCATTGGCAGATAGAACCTCACGCCCACTCCCGCCGACCGGTACAGACTGTATGGGTTGTAGTCTCTCAACTCATACCATGAGTTTCCTGCATCAAAAAATGCTGATGCCCAAATGGTTGACGATTCTTTCATAACCAATGGGTAACGCAACTCAACCGATAGTTTCTGGTAGATATTACCTTGCGGATAGGCTGTCAGCGAACCATTACCCTGACTACCGTTATCATATCCACGAAGCGGAATAACATCATAACCGTAATAGTAGTTACCACCCTGCATACCGTCACCACCTAACTGGAACGACTCAAACGGTGAGTATCCCCAACGATAGTAATAATAACCGAGCAGGCCGAATTCAAAGTTTGTGCGCAACACCAAATTCTGGTATATGGCGTTGAACCAATCAGCCTTAAATTTCCACTTGTGGAACTCAATAAGTTTGTACTTGCGACGCGCCTCTTCCTCACGAATGGCAGTGGCATTGTCATCAAGCGATTTCCTCTCATTTTTATTTAGTTCCCAGAAACGCTTTTCACGGATAAGCGAATAAGGCGGTGTCACTTGTATCGAGAGTGAGATGTTGGCACCGCGACGCGGATAAAGCGGCTGATCGAGCGAGTTGCGGCCTATGACTGTCGTGAAACTCAAGTTATTGGATACGCCAGTCGAAAACTCGTTCAAAATAGCATAATTCTGAATGTTGTACCGCTGGTAACTGATCTCGTTGTAAAGTGTGAAATAGTTGTCAGGCCACGACAGACGGCGTCCAAGTCCAACTGACGCACCTGTAATCTTCATGAACTGCGATATGTTCGACTTGTAAACGTTGCCGCTTGAACGCACCGTATGGTAGAACGACACGGTGAACGAATTTGGTTTACGGCCGCCAAGCCACGGCTCAGTGAACGAGAAGCTCAACGAACGATAGTGTTTGCCACTTGTCTGCGCATGTATTGACAGACGCTGGCCATCGCCCGACGGAAGCGGCTTGTACGAGTCGAGATTAGTTACATTTCTCAGCGAGAAATTGGTGAACGACAAGCCTAATGTTCCTATCACCATTCCGCCACCCCAGCCACCGGACAACTCAATCTGGTCCGAAGCTCGCTCAACCACAATGTATTCCAAATCAACGGTACCGTCGGCCTGGTTGGGTGTTGGCTTCACATCGAACTTCTCTGGGTCGAAATAGCCAAGAGTTCCCAATTCACGTATTGTGCGCATAATGTCCGACTTGCTATAAAGATCGCCCGGATGGGTCCAAATCTCACGACGGATAACATGCTCGTTTGTACGGTCGTTGCCTTTGATTGTAACCCGGTTGATGCGAGCCTGCTTGCCTTCATAGATTCTGATTTGCAAATCGATGGAATCGTTATCCACATTCACTTCAACCGGAATGGCCTGGAAAAACAGGTAGCCACGGTCGACGTAAAGCGATGCCACAGCGTCGTCGGCCATCATAAGACGCTTGTCGAGTTCCGCCTGGTCAAACACGTCACCTTTCTTAATGTCCAACTGCTGATTGAGTATCTCGGCCGGATATTTTGTATTGCCAACCCACTCAATGTTGCGGAAGAAATATTGGGTTCCTTCATCCAAATGAATGTCGATGTTGAACATATTGTCTTCGTTGCGATAAACCGTATCCGACACAATTCTTGCATCACGATAGCCGCGCTCGTTATATTTCTCGATTACTTTCTTTTTGTCTTCTTCATACTTTGACTCGATGTATTTCGACGACTTGAAAATATTGTACCACGTCTTCTGCTTGGTGCCCTTCATAGCTCTGCGCACCTTGCCGTCAGAGAACACTTCGTTGCCTTCAATGTTGATTCTCTTAATCTTAACCTTATTATTCTTCTTGACATTGAAATGCAGGATGACGGTATTGGCCATCATCGTGTCTTCTTCCTGCTTCACGTTGACCTTCACATCGTGGAAGCCTTTCTTGACGTAGAAATCGCGGATGCGCTTGCGTGCTGTGCTAATCATATCGTCGGTTATCTGCACACCGCGTGCCAGTTTCACTTCGTCTTTCAAGTCATCGGCCTGTGATTTCGATATGCCTGAGAACTCAACCCGCGACAATCGCGGACGCTCTTTCAGATACAGATTAAGGTATATCTTGTCGTCGGTGATATTGGTGACCGTAATCTGCACATCGCCGAACAAGCCGTGCTTCCAGAGTTTATTGAGTGATTTTGAAATGGCGTCGCCTGGCACTTCAATCTTCTGCCCCACCTGCAATCCCGACAGATTCACGAGTGTTGTCTGATTCAAATATTTGACGCCGCTCACGGTGATTCCGCCAATCTCGTATGTCTTGGGTTTCGAATAATCTATCTTAATATTGCTGCCGGGTTCCGTTTGAGCCAGCGCTGTCATCGCATTCAGCATCAATAAAACCGCAACTATAATTTTTCTCATCATCTGCTCAAATTTTCAAATGCTTCAGCCAATCTGTTCACTGGTCAGGCCGAACCTGCGTTCACGATGCTGGTAGTCAACAATCGCCTTGTATAATTCTTCCTTGTCGAAATCAGGCCAGAATGTCGGCGTGAAATACAACTCGGAATAGGCCAGCTGCCACAGCATGAAGTTGCTGATTCTGTACTCACCGCTTGTTCTGATGAGCAAATCAGGGTCGGGCATTCCGCCAGTGTACAGGTTGCGGCTCACCACGCTGTCATCGATGCTGTCAGCAGCAATCGCCCCCGATTCAACTTCACGCGCAATCTTCCGCACCGCATCAACCAACTCAACCTTTGAGCTGTAACTCAGCGCCAGAGTCAGAGTCAGGCCGGTGTTGCCCTTGGTTCTGCCGATGGCATCCATAAGGTTTGTGCGGACCTTCTCTGGCAGGTCAGTGAGCCTTCCTATTGCATTTAAACGAATATTGTTCTTGATTAGTGTATCGGTTTCCGTATTTATTGCCGAAACAAGCAAATCCATCAAGCCCATGACTTCCATCTTAGGACGGTTCCAATTCTCGGTTGAGAATGCGTACAAGGTGAGATAGTCCACACCAAGCTCGGCGCAGCCTTCACACACTTCGCGCACAGCCTTCATGGCGCTTTTGTGCCCGAAAATACGTGCGTTGCCATGCTGCTTCGCCCACCTGCCGTTGCCGTCCATTATAATGGCAATGTGCTTTGGCAAACGCTCTTTTATGATACTATCTTTAAGTGACATTCCTGCTTAATTTCCGCGCAAATTTAGTCAAACGTCGGACATTTCTGCGGATATTCGAATTTATATGCCAAATAAATTGAGAAGTACGACAACCAGTCGCTATTGCTTGAGATATACCGCTGTTTCATCTTGTTTATTTCCGACGGCCGCGGCGACATAAAGTCGATGTTGTCGGTAAAGGTTTTAATCATCAGGAAATCAGCTCCATACACAAACCGGCGATATGAGTTGAATTTCACGCCGAATCCGAACGGAATGTCAACAATAACCTTGTCTGTTTTGGCGTCATCGGGGAAGAACCCGACACCCATTCCACCTTGCAGATAGGTTGAGTATGGTGTGTCTTTTTTCCCGAAGACAAAGGGAAGGAAGTTGAACTCACCTAAAATGCAGAAATGACCCAAATAGCGTTTGAACGAGTAGTCGCGTTCTTTTTGATACTCGCTTTTGTATTTAGAGTCGGCAGCGGTTATCTGCCCAAAAGACAGCAGAGCCTTAGCCGAATATCTGACATTGATGTTATGCCTGTAGAATGCCCCGACGGCCGGGCGTGTTCCTTTGAACGGCACCTTGTTGATGTCGCCCAGATAAAATCCGCCGCCCAATTGGATACCTATATCGGCATTAGGAAATTCCTGTGCGCGAATTGTTGTCGCACCCATGAGCATTAGCAGCGCCAGACCGAACAATCGGATGCGAATCTGCATTGTTTATCTTCTAATTGTTTTGAAGTTAGGCATGTGGTTCTTCTTCTCGCGCATCTTGAAGGCGATATTCACAGCCACAAACTGATATTGGTCAATCCACTTACCAAATTTTCCGCCTTTGTAGAAATCCCCCATTGGGGTTGCGTCTGACATTTCCTTTCCGCCAACGGCGCCGTCAATTTTATCGCCAATAGCTTCGCGTATGCCAAACTCAAAGCCTAAATAGAGATTGCGTTCAAGCCTGATTTTTGTACCTACACCTAGCATTATAACTGGTGCTGTGCTAAAATATTGCTCTGAAGCACGCTCTCGGCCCTTCTCATCGTTGCAATAGAAATTGCCATAGCTGAAATACTCACCAATACCGACGAACAAATATGACGGCATTGTGAAGTTCTTAAGTTTTGTCTCACCAAGTTTGCGGTAAACATTGCGGCGCTCATTTTCTTTGATGAACATAAATTCATATCGGAAACCCAACTCTGCAAAACCGGTTTTAAAGGCAATTCCCTGACGATAATAATAATTGGCGCGTTTTTCGATGGTCTCTCGGGCGCTCATATAGCCAAAGTTCGTGCTGAAACTTGCAGAATGCCTGCCCTTGAAATTGTATTTCAGAATGGCATCGGTCAAATAGCCAGTTGTACGGAAAGGCAAAATCCACATCTGCTTGTCGGGGTCTTTGGGTGAACAAACATCGCCCATGAAATTGGTGAAACCTACACCCATGTGAAACTCATATGGGCGCCGGCTCCATCGCTGCGCCGATGCGCCTACACAACAAAACAAAAGTGTTGATACAATCGCTATCCGACCGATTATTCTTGCTTTCATAAATTGGCTCTGCATTAAAATTTAGGCAAACCGTTTCGCCCGGTTTTTAGTTTATAGCATGCTGAGACGACCGTAAACATATAGAAATCGTTGAATTTCGATTCACCACGTTGCTCGCCCGGCGCATACCTTACGTTTGGCAACGGGTCTTTGTCGTCATCAGTTTTTATGCTTCGGTCGGCCATACGCGCTGCTTGCGGGTTCTTGCTGGCCAACCATTTATTGTCAATGTACGATTTGCTCACGTCATCGAGATAGTCAGTAGTGGTGTAACGCGGTGCAAATTCCAGTCCGATGCTGAGCTCACGCGAAAGCGCGTATTTAAAACCGACACCGAACGGGAAAGCCATTGCAATCCGTTTGTATTTTTTTCGGCCTTCCATCAAACCCTGGCCTTCGGTGCCCAGCTTTCGCAGTGCAACCCATTTGCCCGTGCCATCTTCACCGTCGTCCTTCGCTTTGGGGTTGTAATAAAACGCCGATACACCGGCAAACACATATGTATTAATATCAAGCAGACTACGCCATGTGAATTTTCTACGACGGCGCGACCTATAGTTTATCGGTTCCGGAATTATCGAATATTCTATCATAGCGGACAATTCCCACAAATTGGTTCGGAAGCTTAGGTTGCGGTCACGACGGTAAATTTCGTCAGTTTTCTTATCGCTACCCGAAAGCCATGCGTATGAGAGCGACCCCCTTACAGCCAAAGGATTGAGAATCTTGTAACGCATACCCGCCTGGGCCATAATACGTTGCGAAGTGAAATCGTAATCAGACAAGAAGTGTCCGTTACCACCGTTTTTCCCACCTAATTCGCCAACAAACGTTGACAAACCCAGACCACCAAACACTTCGTATCTTGTTCGTTTCCATCGTGTTGCTTGAGCGTCGGCATAGTCAACAGCTATAAGCAGCAACAAGAACATTAATAATATATGGCGTTTCATACAGTCAATAATGCTTTTACAAGACGCCAAAAGTAAAAATTATTTTCTTACTCACTTGCATCACATTTATTTTTTACGGCAACTGCATTGTTATATTGATAAAGGAACGTCAACATGACTAATCATAGTTGGTTGTCCAAATCAAAAACGGGCATTTTTGCAACGATATTGCCTGATGAGTATAGACAATATGTCTATCGAAAAAAATGCCGCAAAAAAACAGAAATTCACCATTTCACACTAACACAATTTACTAATTTCAAGCAAGTTAACCGCAATTAAAAATCAAACTGCGATAAAAACGCACTTATGGCATATTTTTTGAATAACGGTGCGCTAAAAAAAACTATTTTTGCACGGTTGTTTTAGAAATATGTTAAATTAACCAAAGAATTGGTTTTTAGCATTTTATGATTTTATGGCAACGTAAGTTTTTTGATTACAGAGTTAAAAAATAGCGATAAATGGAAATTTCAGTATGGACATTATTGGTGGTGGGGCTCGGAACGGTGTTCTGCGCGCTTCTATTAATAATAGGTATGGGAAACCTGCTCATCAGCGTGGTTAACCGATTCTTTCCCGAAGAGGAACCAAAGGCGCAGACCGCAACCGCAGTGGCCGCTGTCGCCCCGAACATCAAAGCAGCCATTGAGTCGGCCGTGAACACCATCACTGCAGGCAAAGGCAAAGTTGAATCAATCGAAAAAATTTAAAATATGAGTAAAAAGGTAAAATTCAGTCTGGTCTTCCGCGATATGTGGCAGTCGGCCGGAAAATACGTGCCGCGGGTTGACCAATTGGTAAAAGTTGCGCCCGCAATCATCAAAATGGGCTGTTTCGACCGCGTTGAGACCAACGGCGGTGGCTTTGAACAAGTGAACCTGCTTTACGGCGAGAACCCCAACAAGGCCGTACGCCAGTGGACAAAACCATTCCACGAGGCTGGCATTCAGACACATATGCTCGACCGTGCGCTGAACGGCATCCGTATGAACCCGGTTCCGGTTGACGTTCGCCGTATGTTCTACAAGGTGAAGAAAAAACAAGGCACCGACATTGCCCGCACCTTCTGCGGCCTGAACGACACCCGCAACATTATCCCGTCAATCGGCTACGCGCACGATGGCGGAATGATTTCGCAGTGCTGCCTTTGCATCACCTTCTCACCGCTTCACACAATCGATTATTACACAAAACTCGCTTTCGAGCTCATCGAGGCCGGCGCCGACGAAATCTGCTTGAAGGATATGGCCGGAATCGCACGCCCAGTATCGCTTGGCGAGATTGTGAAGAACATAAAGGCTAAATATCCGAAAATCACCATTCAATACCACGGACACGCCGGTCCGGGCTTCTCAATGGCAACCATTCTGGAGGTCTGCAAGGCTGGCTGCGACTATGTCGATGTTGGTATGGAGCCGCTCTCGTGGGGCACAGGTCACGCCGATATTCTGGCCGTTCAGCCAATGCTGAAAGACGCTGGTTTCGACGTTCCTGAAATCAATATGGACGCCTATATGGAGGTTCGTACAATGATTCAGGAGATGATGGACGACTTCCTGGGCTACTACATCCCGGCTCGCAACCGCCAGATGAACTCGCTGCTGATTGCACCGGGTCTGCCGGGCGGAATGATGGGCTCGCTGATGACCGATTTGGAGACAAATCTGGAAAGCCTGAACAAATGGAAAGAGAAAAACAATCAACCGAAACTCTCTCAAGACCAACTGCTTGTGAAGTTGTTCGACGAGGTTAAATACGTTTGGCCTATGATGGGCTACCCCTGCCTGGTTACGCCTTTCAGCCAGTATGTGAAGAATATGGCGCTGATGAACGTTATTCAGATGGAGAAGGGCAAGGAACGCTGGTCGCTCATTGCCGACGACATCTGGAATATGCTGCTCGGCAAGGCTGGTAAACTGCCTGGCCCAATCGCACCCGAACTCGAAGCCAAAGCCAAAGAGCAAGGCCGCGAATTCTTCACTGGCAATCCGCAAGACCAATATCCCGACGAACTCGACACTTTCCGCAAAGAGATGCAAGAGAACGGTTGGGAACTTGGCGAGGACGAGGAGGAACTCTTCGAGCTGGCTATGCACCCGCAGCAATATCGCGCTTACAAGAGCGGCAAGGCCAAAGCCGATTTCGAGGCCGACCTTGCAAAACGCAAAGCCGAAAAATGTGCTGGCAAGGGAGGAATCACTCTGCCACAGACAGTTACAGTCGATGTAAATGGCGAGAAATATAAAGTTGTGATTGGCGAGAACAACGGTTCTGCCGCACCTGCACAACAAGCAGCAGCCGCACCCGCAGCCGCTGGCGACACCACAGGCGCCAAAGAACTCACATCGCCGCTCGAAGGCAAATTCTACCTTGTGAAATCGTCGGGCGACACCGCAGTGAAGGTTGGAGACACCGTGAAAAAAGGCCAGACCGTCTGCTACGTTGAGGCAATGAAGACCTTCAACGCCATTGCAGCCGAATGCGACGGCACCGTTGTTGAAATCTGCCTGACCAGCGGCGCTAGCGTGGCTGAAGACGATGTTCTGATGAAAATTAAGTAATTGGCTATGAGCGAGATATTTGAGAGAATATACAATATGACTGCCATCAGCAACATTATTGCTGAACCGCAGTTTCTGATAATGTACGCGCTCGCGTTTCTGCTGCTCTATCTGGGCATCAAGAAACAATACGAGCCGCTGCTGCTCATCCCCATCGCCTTTGGCGTGCTGATTGCCAACTTCCCTGGCGGCGGTATGGGCGTGCTTGGCGCCGACGGCGAAGGCCTTGTGCACTACACCAAAGACGGCGTTGAGATGGCGAAAAATGTCTATGAGATGTCGCTGCCCGAAATCGCGCACGACCTTGGCATTATGAACTTCATCTACTATGCTCTGATTAAGAGCGGATTACTGCCGCCAATCATCTTTATGGGTGTGGGCGCGTTGACCGACTTCGGTCCGATGCTGCGCAACCTGAAACTTGCCATTTTCGGCGCTGGCGCACAATTCGGAATCTTTGCCGTGCTGATTATCGCAAGTTACTGCGGATTCACAATGCAAGAGGCTGGTTCATTGGCAATTATCGGTGGTGCCGACGGTCCGACCGCAATCTTCACCACCATCAAACTGGCGCCGCATTTGCTCGGCCCCATCGCCATTGCTGCCTACTCTTATATGGCTCTTGTGCCGGTGATTATTCCGTTGGTTGTGAAACTTACTTGCTCTGAAAAAGAGTTGAAAATCAATATGAAAGAGCAAGACAAACTCTATCCGAATGCAAA
Source organism: Salinivirgaceae bacterium (assembly GCA_017527435.1). Taxonomy (GTDB): domain Bacteria; phylum Bacteroidota; class Bacteroidia; order Bacteroidales; family SZUA-534; genus RUG13583. The sequence goes on along the minus strand of JAFXQB010000019.1, from coordinate 175,803 downwards.
AGAGTTCAAAAATATGCGTGCTCTGAAAATCATCTTCCCGATTGCCACCACAACCGTTGTGGCCATCCTGGTTCCGACAGCCGTTCCGCTTGTTGGTATGCTGATGTTCGGCAACCTGATTAAGGAAGTTGGTGCCAACACATCGCGCATTTTCGACGCCGCTTCTAACGCCATAATGAACTCGGCCACAATCTTCTTGGGCTTGTCGGTTGGCGCCACAATGACTGTCGATGCCTTCCTGAACCTTCAGACAATTGGCATTGTGGTTGGCGGATTCTTCGCCTTCGGCCTGTCAATCTTCGGTGGCATTATGCTAGTGAAACTCTTCAACTTGTTCTCGAAAAAGAAAATCAACCCGCTGATTGGCGCAACTGGCTTGAGCGCTGTGCCAATGGCATCGCGTGTGGCAAACGACATTGCTCTGAAATACGACCCGCGCAACCACGTGCTCAACTACTGTATGTCGAGCAACGTGTCGGGCGTGATTGGCTCGGCAGTGGCAGCAGGTATTCTGATTGCATTCCTTGGGTAAGATTTGATTGTTAGACAGATATGCAAAAACGCTCTTGAGTTTTTCAAGAGCGTTTTTTTATTGATTGTCGGAAGGTCTGAATTCAATCCGTTCCAATTTCAACAGTTCGATTTTGTTTTGCAGCCCGCCGCCATAGCCAGTAAGGCTGCCGTTTGCACCTAAAACCCTATGGCACGGAACAATAATGCAAATCGGGTTCCATCCCACCGCGCCGCCAACTGCCTGCGCCGACATTTTTTCAATGCCGCGATTTTTGGCTATTTGCGCGGCAATGTCGCCATACGTCATAGTTTTGCCGAAAGGAATTTGCCGCACAATTTCCAATACATCTTTGCGGAAAGGCGTTGCGTTGTCAATCCGAAATTCAGGCGTAAAATCTGGCTCACATCCCGAAAAATAAATATCGAGCCAGCGGCAAGTTTCCCGAAAAATCGGCAAATCGGTCTGATTTGCAATTGATTTGCAATCCTTCACAAACTGCAGTTCGGTAAGCACTTTGCCGTCGCTGCAAAGAAGCAGATTGTCGAACGCGGCAGGCGTGGTGTATGTGGCGGTGAAGGTCATTTCTTCTTTTTCTTCACTTCGGGCAACTCGCTGTACATGACCTGAACCAAATCGGTCAGGAAGTCGCGGTTATCGACGTTATCGACAAGTAGCATTTCTTTGGCGCCTTCGTATGGCAGTTGCAGGCGAGCATCGGGCATTTTGGTGCGCGCCGATTTTACGGGCTTCACCAGAAAACGGTTGTCGTAAATGCCGCCCACAATTTTGTCGCGGTAATAGATAATGTACTCGCCCATCATTTGGCGAAAGGTAATTTCCTGCAACCCAGACAGTTGCTCGAGGATAAACTCAAGATAATCTTTGCTCGATGGCATAAATGGTTTTGTTTTAAAGTTTTACGTTGTCGCTAAATCATTTTCAAGACAGTAACTATTTGCAAAATATGAATTATTGCGAAACCCGTATCGCGAAGACGACAAAAAAATTGGCTGATAATTATTTTGTTATAAATAGGGAAAACTTTTTCCCCGCCCAATCTGCAAATTTGCCCGCTTTTTGCATACCAACCCCAAACTAATTTCTTAAGCGATGAAACACATTATTGAGAATTTTGAGCAGCTGAAAGCTCTCGAAGGTAAGGAAATCGGCACATCGGAATGGCAGCAGATTACTCAAGAGCAGATTAACAAGTTTGCCGATGTGACGTGCGACCATCAATGGATTCACACCGACGTAGAGCGAGCAAAAGCAGAGTCGCCTTTCCACGGCACCATCGCCCACGGCTACCTGACAATTTCACTTCTGCCCTACCATTGGGAACAGGTTATCGATGTGCAAAACTTGAAAATGCAGATAAACTACGGCATTGAGAAGCTGAAATTCGGTCTGCCGGTGCTCACTGGCAGTTACGTCCGTGTGCGCGCCAAAATGCTGTCAGTTACCGACTTGCGCGGAGTTGTCAAAACTTGCATCGACATAAAAATGGAGATTAAAGACTGCCCGAAACCGGCATTTGAAGGCACAATTATCTTCGTTTACCACTTCAACAAATAAAAATGCAAGTAAGTGTTGCACATAATGAAAAAATGTAAATATTTGGTGCCGTTAGCAACGGATTGCTGACAGACGGATTTTTAACAGAAAAACAACACTATAAACATGGGCAGCACAAACAAACCACGTGTGATTAAAGACTACGACAAGATTAGCGATGAGATGCGCGACCAAGTCAAAGCAATGTATCCCGACGGATTCAACGCCTATCTTATCTCGTTCACAAACAAAGACGGCCAGCTTTGCTGCGGTCTGCCGTTTGAGACCGAAGACCGCATGTATCTGCTTCGCATCAACAACGAAGACACCGGCAACATTGACGACGACGACTTTTTCGACGACGGCAACAAGGATGAGGACTTGGAGGATAGCGCTGATTTCAGCAACATCCCCGACGAATCGAACGATGACGACAGCGCAGCAACAATGAACGACTCGTTCTAAAAGACGCGTATTTTGTCGGTCTGCAAAAAGCGACATCAAAAATCGATAACAAAAGGCTCTGTTTTTCAGTGCCTTTTTCTATTTTTGCTGATACCAAATAAAAATTTCTGACATGGAGAATAAAGATTTCATTGTAAAATCGTTGGGCAAGGGCAACGTAGAATCGCCCCTGGTTCAGACTCTGGCGAAGACGGCCTACGACTTCACCACTGACAACGACCGTATTCTGTACGATAACTCGCTGAATTACTTCAAGCAGTGCGGCAAGAGCAAAAAAGAGCCAATGACGCTCGAAAAAGCCGGCCCGCGCAAAACCCTATTCTTTGAGCCCGCCAAAACAAAAGTTGGCATTGTTACCTGCGGCGGTCTTTGCCCCGGACTTAACAACGTTATCCGAAGCCTTGTCAACCACCTTTACTACCGCTACGATGTGAAGCGAATCATCGGCTTCAAGTATGGTTATGAGGGACTTGTGCCAAAATACAACCACGAGATTGTGGAACTGACACCAAAACTCGTCGACTACATCCACCAGTCGGGCGGTACCATTCTGGGCTCATCACGCGGCAATCAAGATGTTGGTCAGATTGTTGACACTCTGGATATTATGAATATCAACATTCTCTTCTGCATTGGCGGCGACGGCACACTGCGCGGCGCTCACGCCATCCACGAAGAGATTGAACGGCGCGGCCTGCGTATATCGGTAGCCGGCATTCCAAAGACTATTGACAACGATATCAGTTTCATCGAGCGCTCGTTCGGTTTTGAGACGGCTTTCTCGGTGGCCAATGACATCATCAATTCGGCTCACAACGAAGCCAAGGGCGCCTTCAACGGCATTGCACTGCTGAAGTTGATGGGTCGCGACTCTGGCTTTATTGCCGCCAACGCCGCACTTTCGACACAAGAAGTGAATTTTGTATTGGTTCCTGAAATGAACTTTGAACTATATGGTCCGTATGGATTCCTGAAATGCCTGCGCAAACGCCTTGAAACCAAACACCACGCTTTGGTTGTGGTTGCCGAAGGCGCCGGACAGAACTTCTTCGACGTTAAAGAGCAGCAGAAAGACGCGTCGGGCAACATCAAAAAACAGGACATTGGCGTTTTCCTGCGCGACAAGATTATTGAAGAGTTCACGGCCAAGAAATTCCCGTACGCCCTGCGCTACATCGACCCGAGCTACATCATTCGAAGCGCACCGGCCAACGCCAACGACAGCAAGTTCTGCAACATTCTGGCACAAAACGCCGTGCACGCCGCCATGGCTGGCAAGACCGACTTTGTGGTGGGTTACTGGAAGCACCAGTTCACCATTGTGCCAATTCCGATTGCCGTTGCCGAGCGCAAGAAAATCAACCTTAACAGCGATTTCTGGTGGAACGTTCTTGAAGCCACAGGCCAGCCGCAGTCGATGGTGAATCCTTAATTGTCAATTGGCTGAACAGCATACTGAAACGCCGCACCCATCAAATCATATGGATGCGGCGTTTTTTTTCTTCTAGCAAAATGCGGATTATAAAGCACAAAAAAAGCGAGCCTTGTGGGTTCGCCTTAATTGTATTGTTTAGAGACGGTATTATGCCTTGTGCAATTTCTCGTCAGAAACAGTCAGTTTCTTTCTGCCTTTTGCACGGCGAGCTGCCAATACGCGACGGCCGTTCTTGGTGGCCATTCTCTCACGGAATCCGTGTTTATTCCTACGCTTTCTCTGAGACGGTTGGAATGTTCTTTTCATTGCCATAATATATTCCCTTTCTTATGTTTCGTTATCATTTTTTATCGGACTGCAAAAGTATGTTTTTTTTTGAATGCGACAAACAACGCCGCGATTTTTGCCGTCATTTTTTACTTATAGTGTCCGCCGCAGGCAATTGTAACCGCAATGCATCTCTGTAGCAGGCACTTAACAGCTCGCCTTGAACTGTGCAAACATTGAGTTGCAGAGTGGTTAACTGGCTGATAACCGTCACCAGCGGAAAATTGTAGAAATGCTGCCGTTCCCAGTCGCGATTGTAGATGCGCTTGTTAAGGCGCAGCACGTTGGTGTTCAGGTTGGCATCGACAAAAGCGGCAAGCCACAAGTCGCCTTGCGGCACCAGGCCCGACATTTCGCGGTGGTAGTCATCGATTTTGCCATGCAGAAGCGCTGCTTTTTGCCGCTTGCGCCCGAGCATGAACCGCCGCACCGAGTTAATCTCGACATTCGACTGCACTGGCACCAGATTGATGAGCAGTGATGAATCCTGCAGCATTTTCTTGCCTTCGACATAAACAATCAGGTCACGTTTCATGTCATCGACAAAACTCATCATGCTGTCGCTCTTTCTGGTCACAAGTTCGGCTTTATGCTTGATTTCCAACAAGAGTGAGTCACCATTGCAAAGTTCGCAGAGTTCGCTGTAAATATGGTGGTTGCGGTTTTGCAGTGTGGTGAGTTGAATCTGCGCTTCCTGATTCGAGATGGTGAACGACCGCAGAATGGGCCTGTGAACCATACTGGTTAGCATACCTATCACAATAAAAACGCTGAAAAGTACTATCGGGAACCATGAGTCGACGCTGGTCTCGTAGAACCTGCGACGCATGGCCAGCATCAGCAACGACGCAAGCAGCAGAAACGAGCCGCCAACGTAGATGAGCACCTTGTTGCCGCCCCAGCTCACCATGAAGAATGTTAAACCCATCAGGAAAATGAAGAATCCGAGAATGCTCAACACTATTATCAGCCCGATGCGGTTTTCCTGGTTATCCTTGAAAATGACGAAGAAAAGCGGTATCAGGTAGCCCAGATTGAATGTGAAAAATCCTACAAGAAAGAGTACTTTGCCCGCCACAAAATCGAGATTCATGAAAATTGTGCCGAGCAATAAAATGAGCGAAGAAAGATATCCCCACACTAAAACGTTGTGTTTCATAAAATTAATTATCCAAAATGCAGCCCAAAAATAGTGCAAAATTGTGTATCGGAAAATAAAAATCAATCTTATTGTGTTTTAAACGGCCAAACAATATATATTTGAAGGTGCTTTGGCGCGTTTTGCGCCGTTGCCAATTAAAAAACGTGTAATATGAACTCAGTACTTCTATTCGCTCTGATAGTGATTTTCGGCATTGTCCCCTTCGGGATAGCGTTTCTTCGCATCATATACAAAAAGACCATTGTTTTCAAAATCGGGTTGGTGATTTTCCTGCCGTCGATGTTTTGCACGATTGTCGCCTATGCGGTCGGCTATTATGGACTTTGGTCGCTCATTTGGGCCGTTCCATTGTGTTTTGCGGTTTTGATGCTGAGCAATGTGGCGACAAAAAAATACTTCCAGCGGCCGATTGTCAGACTTCGCGAGAAGATTGACGAGATGGGGCGCGGTGTTTTTGCGGCAAGCAAAAGCGAGACCAAGCACAAGCAGGACGAAATTGGCGACATCTATCGTTCATTCAAGAATCTAGCTGTCAATCTGCATAATACGGCTTTGTTTGCCGATGCCATTGCAAACAACAACTTCGAGCATGAATATCAGATGGCAAGTGAAGACGACGAGCTTGGCAAGGCTCTGACCAATATGCGCGACGAGTTGAAAAAAGCAAAAGCCGCTGAAAAACAGCAGGCTGCCGAACAGGAAAAAGAAGCCTGGACTGCCAACGGAATCGCCATCTTCAACGACTTGCTGCGTCAGGAAACATCGAATCTTGAAGCAATGAGCCGCACATTCATCAGCAAACTGACTGATTATATTGGTGTTGTGCAGGGCGGCGTGTTCATCATCAACAACGATGACCCCGAACACGTGAAATACGAGTTGAAAGGTGCTGTGGCCTACAATCGCGTCAAGCACAACGAGAAAGAGTTTGAAGTTGGAATCGGCCTTGTGGGGCAGTGCGCCTACGAAAAAGCGCCAATCTACCTGAACGAGATTCCTGACAACTATATGGAAATCACGTCGGGTCTGGGCGAAGCAAACCCGAAATACATCTTGCTCATGCCAGCCATCATGAACGACACAGTTTATGCAGTCATCGAGTTGGCATCGTTCTCAAAAATAGACGATTACAAAGTCAATTTCCTGACAAAAATCAGTGATGCCCTATCGTCAACCATTTCGATGGTGAAGATAAACGCCAGCACCGCCAAGCTGCTCGAAGAGTCGAAAGACAAAGCCGACATGCTTGCCGAGCAGTCGGAAGTGCTGAAACAAAGCTTCGAAGAGCTCAGGGCCACTCAGGAAGACCTTGCACGCAAAGAAGCCAAGCTGCGCGAGCTGGAACAGCGCTACAACATCCAGCGCGAAGAAGATGAAGATGAATAACACTCAATCGGGACATAAAACAAACCCGTTGCATCGGTTGTATGCAACGGGTTTTTATTTTGCCGAATGACGATTGGCCGCAAGTTAGCGCTTGCGCGACAAGGCGTCGTCAATCTGCTTGTGGTACAGCTCGTTGAGCGGCAGGCCGTAAACAACAGTCTGCTTGGGAATTATCGATTCGCGGCTCATGCCAGGCACAGTGTTGATTTCCATAAAGTAGAAGCGGCCTTCTTTCTGCAAATAGTCGATGCGGACAACGCCCGTGCAGCCGAGCAAATCGTAGATTTTTGATGTAAGAGCCTGACACTCTTTTAAATCGGCTTCCGACAGGCGGGCAGGCGTAATCTCTTCCGACATTCCAGGTGTGTATTTGGCTTCAACATCGAAAAACTCATTTTTGCTGACAATCTCGGTTGGCGGAAACACAATCGACTCTGTATCAGTCTTGAACACGCCGCAAGTGAACTCGCCACCCTTGATGAACGGTTCAATGATAATCTCGCTGTCTTCGGCGAAAGCCTTGTCAATAGCTGGTTGCAAATCAGCAGGTTGCTTAACCTTTGTCACGCCGAAACTTGAGCCGCCATTGTTCGGCTTCACAAACATCGGATAACCGCAGCGTTTGCTAATCTCGTCGAGCGAGTATGGTTGGTTGCGGCGCAGCAAAACGGCGTCGGCAGTCAGAATGCCGTACTCTTTCAGAAATACTTTGCAAGCGAACTTATTGAAAGTCAGAGCCGATACGAATGCGCTGCACGTTGTGTAGGGAATATTGAGCATATCGAAGTACGACTGCAGCATACCGTCTTCGCCAGGTGTGCCGTGGATGGCCATAAAAACGGCGTCGAAAACAATTTTCTTGCCATCGATCGTGAACGTAAAATCGTTACGGTCAATGGGATAAAGGCTGTCGCCAATCTTCGCGTTCCAACTCTCGCGGGTTATGTAAACGGTGTAGGCGTTGTAGTCAGGACTAATCACCGATGCAATCTGCTCGGCGCTGCGCAGCGAAATCACGCTCTCTTTAGAGTATCCGCCGCATACTACTGCAATGTTTTTCTTCGATACAGACATATATCAAACTAATTATGAATATTTTAACCAAAATTGATTCCGTTCGGAATTTGAAACCAAATGTATGGTTATAACAATATTTATCAATCAATTTTTTTTGAAGATATTAACCGAAATCAACCCATTTCTACAATTTATTTGCTTCACTCTTCACCACCGAAACCGCAAACATCAGCACCACCACAAAGCACACCATCGGCACCAGATACGAGATGTTGATGTTTGTTGCGTCGGAAATTGCACCCTGAAGCGGGGGAAGAAGAGCACCGCCTAAAATGGCCATTATCAAGCCCGAAGCACCAATTTTGGCATCTTGGCCGACGTTTTCTAGCGCGATTCCGTAGATGGTTGGGAACATCAGCGACATAAAGAAACTAACGCCGATGAGCGCCGCAATGCAGACCGCGCCTGTGCCGCTGCACAACGCAACTATCAGACACAGAACAATATCGGCGGCCGAAGCCCAAAGCAGAAGTCTCGACGGCTGAATCCATTTCATCAGCCAAGTGAAGATGAATCGCGCCGTGCTAAATCCAATAATACTAAACAGATAGATTGTTGCGGCATCGGCTTCTAGCAGGCCAAGTTCCTGCATCACAATGCGGATGGTAAACGACCAAACGCAGATTTGTGCGCCGACATAGAAGAACTGCGCAACAACACCGAACACGTATTTCTTATTCTTAATCAATCGTTTAAACGAATCGAGCACGCTGTCGTGGCTGTTGTCGCTGCCTTCGGGCATACGAACCAAAAGCATCACAACCATAATCACCAGAAGCACAAAACCGAGCGTCATATAGGTGCCTGTGATGGCGTTCAGCTCGTGCGACTGCATCGCGGAAAGGTCGGCGGCGGACATTGCGGCGCGGTCAGACGCTGTAGCGCTCGACAGTTGCGAAAGAATGAAAAACTGACTCATCAGAATGCCTGTTATCGAGCCTAATGGATTGAAAGCTTGAGCGATATTCAATCGGCGGGTGGCTGTTTCGGGCGAGCCCATCGACAGAATGTACGGATTGGCCGTGGTTTCCAAAATTGAGCATCCGCCAGCCAGTATGTATATGGCTATCAGGTAGAAAGCGTAGGAAGCGGCTTTCGACGCAGGGAAAAACAGAATGGCGCCAGCGGCGTAGAGCACAAGGCCCAGAATGACACCGCTTTTGTAACTGTATTTGCGAATGAAAAGCGCCGCAGGAAGCGCAAAGCAAAAGTACGAGCCGTAGAACGCAAACTGAATGAGCGACGTCTGCGTGTCGGTCATCGACATTATGCGCTTAAAAGCACTTAACAGCGTGTCTGTCATATTGTTAGCCATTCCCCAAAGCAGAAACAGAAGCGTCACAAGGCAGAACGGAACCAGGTATCTTTTTTCGATTGTCTTCATTTTATCAGTAGTTTTAGTGGTTAAAAATGTGGTTTTAAGAGTTTTTCCAACTTACACGGAATTGGTCGCCAATGATTTGACGAACCTTTGCAACAACTTCAGCATCAGCGGGTTCGCTCACAAAATCGATATTTTTCAAGACATTTTGCGGATTGGTTGTCGAGAATAGGTTCGAAGCGATTCGGCTGTTGCCGAGGCTGTACTGCATTGCAAGTTTTTCTATCGGGTAACCGATTGAATCGCAATATTTTGCTGCTTCGGCGCAAGCCTTACGCAAGGCTTCGGGCGCAGGGTGCCAGTCGGGGGCGCCACGCATTGTCAAAAGGCCCATCGAGAGCGGACTTGCGTTTATGACGCCAATGCCGCGGCTTTCGAAAAAGTCAAGAAAATCAATGAGTTTGTCATCGCACAGGCAGTAGTGGCAGAAGTTCAGAACGCTCTCAACCGTGCCTTCGGGCGAGTGCTCGACAACCCATTTCAGGTTCTCAAGTTGCAGGTCGGTAATGCCAACGTGGCCGACCACGCCCTTCTCGCGCAACTCAACCAACGCGGGAAGTGTCTCATCGACAATCTTTTGCAGACCGCCAGGCAGAGCCGACTGAAACTCAATATCGTGCACGTTGATAATGTCGATATAATCAACATTGAGCCGTTCCATACTCTCAAAAACGCTGTCGTGAGCGCGGCGGGCCGAATAGTCCCAAGTGTTCACGCCGTCTTTTCCGTAGCGGCCGACCTTTGTCGAAAGAATGAATTTGTCGCGCGGAATCTCTTTAAGTGCCTTTCCCAGAACCATTTCCGCCTTCAGGTGGCCATAGTAGGGCGACACATCGATAAAGTTGATTCCGTTCTCAACCGCAGTGTGCACCGCACGAATGCCGTCGGCTTCGTTCAACGAGTGGAAAACGCCGCCCAAACTCGACGCGCCAAAGCCCAAAGCCGACAACTTCAGGCCCGTTTTTCCAAGATTTCTCAATTCCATTTATTTAGTGTTTATAAGTTGTATATTGCTGATTATCTTACCATTTTACAAGTATTCTGAACACTTTTCCAGGTGCTTCGGCCCAGGTTTTCAGCGCTTCGGCGGATTGCTGCGGCTCGATTATACGGCTGATAAACTTCTCGACAGGCGCGCCCGAGTTTGTCAGATATTTGATAACCGCCTCAAAATCAGATGGATTGGCGTTTCGCGAACCCATAATGTCGAGTTCTTTTTTTACAAACAGGCTAGTAGTCAGCGAAATATCGGCCTTGGCATAGCCAATGCAGACAATGCGCCCCGTGAAAGCCACGCGGTTGACAGCCAACTGGTATGTGGGCGCGGCGCCAACGGCTTCAATCACAACGTCGGGCGTGGGCAGATTCCACTCGGTGGCGGTGTTGTAGGTGTAAGTGGCGCCAAGTTGACGGGCAAGCGCCAGTTTCTCGTCGTCAAGGTCGGCAGCAATGACGGTTGCGCCGCGCATCACGGCACGCACCACCGCACCCAGGCCGACCATTCCGCAACCGATTACCATAACTGTGTCAGTATCAGTCACTCGGCCACGGTCGACAGCGTGAAAACCAACGCTCATCGGCTCAATCAGGGCCGCATCGCGCACCGAAACCGAGCCACACGGAATGATTTTCTGCCACGGAAGGCTGATAAATTCCTGCATCGCGCCATTGCGCTGAACGCCAAGCGTTTCGTTGTTTTCGCAGGCATTCACACGGCCGCGGCGGCACGACGCACAATGTCCGCAGTTGGTGTAGGGATTGACGGTAACCGTCTGTCCTACTTTAAGTTGCGACGGCACATCGCTGCCAAGTTCAACAATGGTGGCGCCAATTTCGTGCCCAGGGATTCGCGGGAATGTCACCATTGCGTTTCCGCCGCGATAAGTGTTCAAATCAGAGCCGCAAAAGCCCACGTAGTCGAGTTTCAGCAGCACTTCGCCGCTTTTTGTGGTCGGTTTTTCAACATCGACAACCGCAACGTTGCCAGGTGCTTGAATTTCAATTGCTTTCATATTTATACGATTAAAATTTTAGGTATTTCTTATTCTGACATATTCTTAATGTACGGTAACTGTGGTAAATTCTTGAATCCGTAGAACTTAACCGCATTCTCGCCAAGGAAGGCCGATTTTTCCGAATCAGTCAACTCGTTGGTTTTAAGTATAAAATCGTACGACATCCGATAGGTTATAGCGCAAATGGTGCGCGGATAGTCGCTGCCCCACATCAGTTTGCTGATACCGACCAAATCAGCCGCCTCACGAATGGCCTTCACCGCTGACGGATATGGATAGAACTCGCTGTTATACAGCCAGGTAATACCGCCCGACTCAATGAAGACATTGCTGTTTCTTGCCAGAAGAATTTGATTTTTCCAATTATTGGTGGTCGCCAGCCCGAAGTGCCCGATTGCGATTTTCAAGTTCGGACATTCTGTTATAAGTTGCTGAAATTCTGCAATCTGCCTTTCGTCATCGGCAAGGCACATCGAGAAAGTCATTTTGTTGGCTTCCATAAATTTCATTGCCGGCAGCAAGTCGGTCATTGGGCGGCGAACACGGTGTCCGGGTATTGCAATCCCTTTAAAACCACGCGAATACAAAGTCTTGACATCGTTCAAAATATCATCGGCGGTAATCAGTTTTTCAGCTTCGGCCGATTCCAAACCGAGCCGCGGCATTCCGCAGACGAAAAACCTGTCGGGATATTTTTGCGCAACTTCGGCAAGGTAATCGTTTTGGTAACCGTCGATAACTTCCTGAACCACAACAGCTCCGCCCACCTGCGCATAGTCCATATTGGCAATGAAAACTTCGGCGGTGTTGCGTCCGTCGGCCATAAACGGTGGCAGCATTTGGCGCTCGCCGTCGAAAAACATCGAGCGGCCGCGGTTTGTGGTGTAAATCCGCTGCCCGTCAACCACGGTGTCCTGTTTCAGCCATAGGTGGCTATGTGCGTCTATTATAGTCATTTATGCGTTTTTATGTGTTTGTTGTTGACCGCCTGACGGCGGGTTTTTATCTATTTAGAGTTATTTTTTTTAATTCATATCTGCGAAAATCTGTGTTCCCATCGGGTCTGTGTCATCTGTGCGATTCATAAAATTTCTGTCCGTCAGGACACACCGTTAAAGTGTCACCCCAGTTTTAAAAATTGCAAACTCGCGATATCCGTTCCGCTCATTATTTGTCGGTGCGCCTTCGAGCACGCTCGTCACAAATTCGATAAAACTCTGCAACACGCTCTCAATTGAATCATTTTCAGCAATTACGCCCGCGTTGAAGTCAATCCAGTTGGGCTTATTGGCGAAAAGCGTCGTGTTGGTCGAGATTTTCAGCGTTGGCGCAAAAGTGCCGAACGGCGTTCCGCGGCCCGTGGTGAAAAGTACTAACTGACAGCCACTTGCGGTCAGAGCGGTGCTTGCTACAAGGTCGTTGCCAGGGGCGCTCAAAAGGTTCAGACCGCGGCGCTCAAGGCGGTCGCCGTAGGCCAGCACATCGCGGACGGTGCTCTTGCCGCATTTCTGCGTGCAGCCGAGCGATTTTTCTTCGAGCGTCGATATGCCGCCAGCCTTGTTCCCAGGCGACGGATTCTCGTAAACAGGCTGATTATTAGCGATAAAGTAACTTTTGAAATCGTTAATGAGAGCAACCGTTTTGTCGAAAATGGCGCGGTTCTCGCAGCGGTTCATCAAGATTGTTTCGGCGCCGAACATCTCGGGCACTTCGGTCAGGACGGTTGTTCCGCCCTGCGCCACCAGCCAGTCGCTGAACAGGCCCAAAAGCGGGTTGGCCGTTATGCCCGACAGCCCGTCGGAACCGCCGCATTTCAGGCCCACACGCAGTTCCGACATAGGCACATCTTCGCGGACATCCTTTGAGCAGACGGCGAAAATCTCGCGCAGAAGCCCAAGTCCGTATTCCACTTCATCGCCACTAACTTTCTGTGCTTCAAACATTTTTATGCGACTTTCGTCGATATTGCCGAGCATCGGGCGGAAAGCCGACATTTGGTTGTTCTCGCAGCCGAGCCCAACCACCAGCACGCCGCCAGCGTTGGGGTGCAGCACCATATTGCGCAGAATTTTGCGTGTGTTCTCGTGGTCGCCGCCGAGTTGCGAACAGCCGTAATTATGTGGAAATGCGACAATTGCGTCAACGCTGCCCATCCGCCCAGCCACTTCGGCGCTGAAACGTTCGGCAAGTTTCTGCGCGATTCCGTTCACGCAGCCCACCGTCGGGATTATCCAAATTTGATTCCGAATGCCGACATCACCATTTGCGCGCTTAAATCCTTTAAATGAGCGTTTTACAGCGGCAGGTTCAATTTCAGTAAGATTCGGTGTGTAAGTATATTCCGATACGCCGTCAAGATTGGTTTTCAAAATGTTATGGTCGATATGGCACCCAGCATCGACCGAGCGTGTCACGTGCCCGATTGGAAAGCCGTATTTCACAACGTTGTCGCCCTGCGAAAGGTTGCAAAGCGCGAACTTGTGCCCTGCGGGAATATCGTCGCGCAAGACAACGCCGTCAATGTCGATTGGCGTGCCAGCCTTAAGCGGCGCAAGCGCAACCGCCACATTATCAACTTGATTGATTCGAATATATTGTGCCATAGAACCCTAAAACTCAATCATTTCAATAGCCATTAGGTCAAATATTTTCTCATATAAAGCCACCAATTTATTGGTTTCCGTTGGTGTTTCTGATTTATGGGGTGACCAAACTGAAATAGCCAAAGAACAAGACATTCCGCCACTGATTGTTAGAGTTGTATCAGTTCCATCTATACCCCGCTTTCCTGAATTTTCAAAGTAAACTTTAGAAAAATCAATATCCGAAATCGTTGCAACTAATTGTTGAAATTCATCTTTGGATATTTTTATGGTTTGAGCGGTTTGGGAAAAACTATTTGTAACATTGATTGTTACATCATTATCTTTTGATACAAATTCAATTTTTCTTTCATCCAAGCCAAAAGAAGGTTTGATTTCTAATATCAAATTGTCAATGTACATACCTTTTTGTTTTTCAATTTAGTACACTTTTTACAGCAGTTCTCATTCCATCTTTTTGAATCAGTTCCAAATAGTTGGTTAACAGGTCGGTAAGTCCAGGAATTGAGTTCAAATCTTCGCCCCAAATCAAATCTTTGGCGGCAAGAACGCCCTTTGCAACTTCGGCGCAACTGCCTGTCGCCCAGAGCGTTTCGAGCAAATCGAGAATCTCGGGCGCGTCGTTGGGCACGATTTCATCGTTACCGCGGCGGCCACCTTTATAATAGGTGCAAATGGCCGCCAGACCAAGCACAATGCATTTCGGCAACTCGCCTTTGCGCTCAAGATAGACTTTCAGGCCAGGCAGGTCGCGCGTCCTGAATTTCGGGAACGAATTGAGCATAATGCTTGTAACACAATGCTTTACAAACGGATTATTGAAGCGGTCCTTCACGGCCAGCGCGAATTGCCGCAACTCGTGTTCGGGCAGATTCAGTGTGGGCATAAGCTCGCTAAACATCACGCGGTCAACAAATTGACCAATCAGTTCGTCGGTGCAGCATTCGCGAACGGTGTTGAGCCCCGAAAGGTAACCAACGGGCGACAAAACCGTGTGCGGACCGTTCAAGAACGTCACCTTGCGCTCGTGGTACGGCGCTTCCGACGGCACAAAACGCACGTTCAGCCCCGCTTTGTCGGCAGGGAACTCTTGCGAAAGCGATTCGGGCGCTTCAATCACCCACAGGTGGAAAACTTCGCCCACGACTAACTGATTGTCATCGAAGCCGATACGTTCCTTAATCGCGTCGGCGTTGTCTTTCGGATAGCCAGGCACAATGCGGTCGACAAGCGTACTGTAAACCGCGCACGCCGTCTCGAACCACGTTTTGAACCCGTTGCCAAGATTCCAATGGTCGATATATTGCAAAATGCACTCTTTCAGGTGTTTGCCGTTATGAAAGATAAGTTCGCACGGCAGAATAATGAAGCCCTTTGACAGGTCGCCTTTGAAATGCTCGAAGCGGTGGTAAAGCAACTGCACCAGTTTGCCAGGGAACGAGAGCGCGGGCTTGTCGGTGAACTTGCACGCGGGGTCGAAGGCAATGCCTGCTTCGGTGGTGTTCGAGATTATGAACCGCATCTCGAGCTGCTCGGCCAGGCGCAGGTAGGCGTCAAAATCAATGTACGGGTCAATGCCACGGCTCACCACGTCAATCAAATCAATGCTATCGACCGTTTTGCCGCCATCAAGTCCTTGAAGGTTAAGGTGATAAAGTCCGTCTTGAGCGTTGAGCATCGCCACTTTGCCGCCCGCCCGCGGCTGCACCACCACCATCGACGCGTTGAAATCGGTCCGTTGATTGGTCCGCCAGATTATCCAATCCGCGAAAGCGCGCAAAAAATTTCCTTCGCCAAACTGAATCACCTTCTCGGTGTAGGTTTTGGCTGCAACGGTGTTTCTATTGAGTTGTTTCATATCGTTTTCCAATTATGCGTTTATCCAAAATTACACAAATATCGCTAACGAAAACGAGTTGAAAAAGTATTTTTTACTTTTTATTCTGATTGTTTGGGAAACGATTTACGAGACGCAAATATGAATTTTATACAATATTGATATTCAGAAGCTTACTTTTACCGCTAAATTGCCGATGCGATTTTTCCCCTTTAATCAAATCATATTCATATTAAATAATTATGTTTGTAGTCATTATCAATTTAATCAGCGTTATGAAAAGGATTCACAACTTAAAAACACTACTCTTAATGCCTATAGCAGCAATGATAGCATCATGCAGCCAGCCGGAACAGAAATCAGGCATCCGGCTTGAGAATTTTGATACATCGGTGCGCCCCGCCGACGATTTTTATCAGTTCGCCTGCGGCGGTTGGATGAAAAACAACCCGCTACCCGGCGAGTTTTCTCGGTATGGTTCATTTGAAATGGTGGATGAAATCACCCGTCAGCAAGTTAATGATCTGATAACAGGTCTGACCAGCCAGCCACAAAAAAAAGGGTCGGTGGCACATAAAATCGCCATGCTCTACAACCAAGTGATGGACAGTACCAAACTTAACGCCGACGGCATCAAACCTATTGAATCTGACTTGAATACAATTCGCGGCATTAAAGACAAAGACGAACTGCTCGCCACAATGGTCAAATTCATGCACAAAGGTATTCCCGGATATTTTAACTATGGAACTGAAACTGACATCAAGGACAGCAAGAATTACATTGTTTCAATAGTACAGGGCGGTTTGACGCTCAACGAAAGGGAATATTATACCGACACCGACGAGAACACTCTCAATATTATGAAAGCGTTCAAGGCATACGTGCAGAAAATGTTCGAGATTGTTGGTTACGACACCGCAACGGCAGCACAAAAAATGGAAGATGTGCTGAAAATCGAGACCCGTTTGGCAAAAGTATCGAAATTTCATGCTGAACTGCGCGACCCTGAAGCCAACTACAACAAAATCAGCTACGCGACATTGCAAGACACATACAAAAACATTGATTTTGACGTTTTTTGCAATGAGATGGGATTCATTAATCTTGAGTATTTGAATTTGGGCCAACCCGATTTTATGGCCGAACTGAACACTCTGATTGCCGATGAAAGTGTCGAAGCCCAGAAGTCGTTTCTTGAATGGGCTTATATCGATGCATCGGCTTCATACCTGTCAGATGAAGTGCGCAGTGAACAGTTTAATTTCTATGGCAAGGTGTTGAGCGGCCGCTTACAGGAACAACCGCGTTGGAAACGCGCCGTGGGCATATGCAACAACAATTTGGGTGAAGCCATTGGGCAAATTTATGTCGAGAAATATTTCCCCGCACCGCATAAGGAACGTATGGTGAAACTCGTGCAAAACCTTCAAACCGCACTGCGCGAGCGCATCCAAGCTCAGGATTGGATGACCGAATCTACCAAAAGTGCTGCCATAGACAAACTGAGCACCTTCCGCGTCAAGATTGGCTATCCAGACAAATGGCGTAGTTACGAACATTTGGAAATAATGCCAGATAAGTCATTGTGGGAAAACATGATGACTATCAACACTAATGAGTTTGATTATATGGTTGAAAAACATTACAATAAACCTGTTGACCTTGACGAATGGTTTATGACACCACAAACTATCAATGCATACAACAATCCAACATCTAATGAGATTTGCTTCCCTGCCGGCATCCTGCAATATCCGTTTTTTGATATGGAAGCCGACGATGCCTTTAACTACGGCGCCATTGGCGTGGTTATCGGTCACGAGATGACTCACGGGTTCGATGACGAAGGCCGTAAGTTTGATAAGGACGGCAATATGCACGAATGGTGGGTCCAAGGCGATGCCGAGAAATTTGAAGCGCACGTAACACCTTTGGTTGAGTTCTTCAACAACATTGAAGTGCTCGACGGTCTGAAAGCCAACGGCAAGCTAACTTTGGGCGAGAATTTGGCCGACCACGGCGGTCTGCAAGTCGCATATCAGGCTTTTCTGAATGCTACTAAAGACGCGCCACTGCCCGTAAAAGACGGATTCACCCCGCAGCAGCGATTCTTCCTGGCCTATGCCAATGTCTGGGCCAACAACATCCGCGACGAAGAAATCCGCGTGCGCACCAAGAGCGACGTGCACTCGCTTGGCCGTTGGCGCGTGAATGGCACTCTGCCGCACATCAATGCGTGGTACGAAGCCTTTGACGTGAAGGAAGGCGACAAGATGTTTGTGCCTGAAAACGAGCGCGTTGACATTTGGTAATTGAAGTCCCGATAGCTATCGGGATGAATGATTGAATTATTTGCCGATTAGCTAGTTAGCTGATTAAACATCAAATCAACAATACAACAAAAAAGCACCGAAAAATCCGGTGCTTTTTTGTTATGTCTTGAGATTATCGGCTAAAACTTGAAATGTCCTGCCAATTCTATTCGGAAGGTGCGCCAAGTGTAATTGTCGCTGCGGATGCGGCTGCCGTCGGTGCGGCTGTAGAGCGTACCACGGTGCGTCATATCCTTGGTAATTGGGATGTAGAAGTTGTTCGACACGGCAAAATGCTTGCTCAAATCAACGCGCATACCCGTGATAATGCCTAGCGAGTGCAGGTCTTTCAAATCGTTGTTCATCGCCATTCGGATGTTGTATTCAGCGCCGATATAAGGGTTGAATCTGCCTATTCTGAAGCCTATGCGCGCCGGCACGGCAAACATTACATAGTTGGTAGTCGATTCCACCAAACCAACCGAATCCTCGTAATGCCCGGTGCTCTCGTCCTCATTCCAATGCATATCAAGGCCCTCGCCGTGGCCTTTTTCGCCTTTTTCGATGTTAAAGGTGGCGATGCTTATAGTGTATTTTGTGTCGCCAGAGCAAAAGCCGCAGTCGGGATAGTTGCAATTGAATTTGCCTTTAAGTCCCTCGTTTTCAAACAGAAAATGAATGGCGGCACCCGTACCCAAAGTGAACCGGCTGATGAATTGTGTCTCGTAATTCACACCGAAGTTGACAGTGGCGTTTCCGCCCGGATTCCAAGCCAAATGGTCTTCAACCACTATCGGGCTGCAAATGCTTGTCCACGCGCCGGCACCCAAAAACATATCGAGTGTGCTTTTGTCGATGAGCATATTTTTCACGGCAAAAGCCATAAGATTCCAAAAGCCCACATTGTTTGTGCTGTCGTTTTTCTTAACATCCTCACTGATAACCACATTGTCGATGGGAATGGTCGTGGTTTTGCCGTTGCCGATAATCAGCAGGTTCGATGTGTTGGTGAGTGTGTCAACCTGAATAATTCGCATTGTCTTGGTGTCTTCAAACGGGTTGACGCGCTTCTCGATGTACTCATACACAGTGTCGTACACAATTACTTCCTCGTAAATGTAGACTGTATCTTGCGCGAAAAGACCGCCCGACAACAGACAGCCTGCAATAGCTAAAAGAATGGTTAGCAGCGATTTCATAAATTACGGATTGGTGGTTGATGCGCTCACGGTGTCGGTAACCACAACCTTGCGGTGGCGGATGATTTTCTTTTTGACAACCACGGTTTTCTTCTCTTCCTTCGGTTTTGCCTTGACGGCCTTTGGCACAGGTTCGGGCGGCATATTCGCCAGTGTGTCGGCCAGATTGAGCGTGTCGGTCGGGAATTCGTCAGCAATTGTATCAGTCTGAATAACAGTACTGTCGGCCGCAATTATAATCGGTTCGGGTTCTTGAACGGGTTCGCTATCGGTGTTCATCACAACCGCGCCCACACCCACGCCTGCAGCCACCGTGGCAGTGGCAATGCCGGTTGTGACAGCGGCCGTTGAGCTCACAGTGACGTGCCCCGCAGCCGCGCCAAAATTGATGGCGTGCGATGCGGCCGGCGCGGCTGGTGCCAGTCCGAAGTTGCTGAAACTGTGTTGGTAAAGTTTATCGACAAAGCCCTCGCGATGCGGAATGAAGAACAGCAGCCAGGCACGGCGGCGGCGCTTCGACTGCGCCTTCTCCGTCAGAATTTCCTGAAGGCGTTTGCGAGCCCGCATCAGGTGCGATTTCGATGTGTTCTCACTGATATTCAGCTCTTCAGCAATCTGCGCGTGCGTGTATCCGTCAATCACATACATATTGAACACCAGCCGGTGGTGCTCAGGCAGCTGATTGACGGCGGCAAGCAGTTCCTCTTGCGAGAAATCGACCTGCGCGATTATGTTCAAGTTGTCGTTGCTGTCCATTTCGTCATCGATTAAAATGTTTTCGTAAAGTTGCTGTGCGGCTTGTGTCCGCAGGTGCTGCAGGGCGGTGTTCACCGCAATGCGCCGCAGCCAGGCGTCGAACTGTCCGGTGCCGCGGAACGAGTCCGATTTTTCCATCGCAGCCATAAAGGCGTCGTGGGCAAGGTCCTCGGCCAGCTGGCGGTCGGCCACGTAGCGATAGCACGCGCCCGTCAGCTTGCTGATGTTGCGGTTGTAGGCCTTGGTCCAAAAGTCAGTTGTAAAGTCCATTTTCAAAACGCGTTTTACCTATTGATGCCGATTTGCGAAAAAGTTGCACCTCAGCGACGAAAATATTTTAATCTTTCTTGCATCTGATTGTTTATCAATTTCTTAATAGTGATATTTTTATTCTGCCCGTGATGGGCGCTTTCGCGATATTGGCCCACGATTCGGTGTCGAACTCAAGCCAGACCACTTCCGAAGTGGCGAACCAGCCGAACCCGTCGCTGCCTGACAATCGGCTTACAAGCCTCGAAACCAGCGGGTTGTGCCCGACAATCAGTAGACTATTGATGGTGTCAGGGCAAATCTCGATAAGGTCGGCCACCTGATACTCGTCATCGCCATAGAGCGGCCTGACAATCTCAATTTCAACATTGGGGCACAATTGTCGCGCGACAATCTCGGCCGTCTGCATAGCACGCAGCGCCGGACTCGCCCAGACAGCATCGGGCGCAATGCCGGCGGCGGCCATTTTCAGTGCCACATTGGCGGTCTGCGCTTCGCCGTCAGGCAGAATACAGCGGTCGGCGTCAGGCTTCTGCCAGCCGTTTTCGGTCAGTGCGTGCCGCATTATTGCTATCGATTTGCTCATAACGCCGCGAAGATAGCGGAAAATAGCACAGAGCACACAAAGTTTACAGAGAGCACAATGTTGTTTCTCGCACAATCCCGATAGTTATCGGGAACACTGATGACACAGTCTCTAATGAAAGATAAATTCAATAGTGATATCTCTTAATGCAACAATAATTAGTAAAACACTACGTTCCAGTATTTTATGATTGTTTCACTTGTGCTTTTGGTTATTTTAACTGCATTATCTTTTTTTATTTTCAACTCGTATTGATTATAATTCAATCCTTCCCAATTATTCCAAGAATAGAAAGACACTGTTGCTTCATTTTTTGCGGCATTTAACATTATTTGAGCAGGCGTTATTTTGGTTTCTTTCATTTTGTTGTACTTGGATTCAGATAAAAGGTTGGCATTTTTTTCAGATTCTGCCATACTGCTATCTGGGACAAAAGAATCTTTTAAGCGGTCAATTTGTTTTTCCCATTGTTTTTCAGAATAAAACATTTCATAAGTATTATATCCACCACCGTGCCAGAAAGAAGGCATCATATTATTCATATAGTAAAACAAGAACCATTCCCAACAACTTTCTTCTGTTATGCTTTTGAGTTTAACATATTTTAAGTAGTTGTCATCTCTTTTCCCATTGTCGTTTGCAACCCATATATGTGAGACGTCGCCCAATCCTTCCATATTTGGTAAATCAATGTTTAATTTGTGTTTTGGCTGCAATTCAAGGTTGTTTAAAACCGAAAAAATATCGGAAATGCTATCTTTAAACCAAACATAATCTCGATTATTTCTTTTCGGAACCAGCAAATTCATCAATTCATCGGCTTTTTGAATTATTAGCAATTCCTGACTTTGCGCCATTATGGTGTGAGTCGGGATTAATACACACACAAATAGCAATATACCAATAAGTTTACTTTTCATACTCGTATGGTTAGATTATTCAATAAAAATATGATTTTCTTGTGAATGCCATATCGTTTATTGTCAATTTCCATAAATCAATCTGTGTGAATCAGTGTTATCTGTGTCGTCTGTGCGAAACAAAATATCGCTTTGCCGACATTCCAAGAATTCATATCTTGCCGCAAAATCGAAGATTATGACAAAGTACATCGGGGCTCACGTGAGCACGCAGGGCGGTGTTGAGAATGCACCGCTGAACGCCAGCGCGATAGGCGCAACGGCTTTCGCACTCTTCACAAAAAATCAGCGGCAGTGGTTTGCCAAACCGCTCGAACCCGCATCAATAGACGCTTTCAAGGCGAATTGCGCCAAATTCGGCTACACCGCAAAGCAGATTCTGCCGCACGACAGTTACCTGATAAACCTTGGCAATCCCGACCCCGACGGGCTGCAGAAGTCGCGCGAGTCGTTCATTGATGAGATGCAGCGGTGCGCACAGTTGGGTCTCGACCGATTGAATTTCCACCCAGGCAGCCACCTAAAGCAAATATCTGAAGATGAGTGCCTTGCGCTTATTTCGGAATCGATAAATATTGCGCTCGAAAAAACATCGGGCGTGACGGCGGTGATTGAGAACACGGCTGGACAAGGAACAAATCTGGGCTTTACTTTCGAGCAAATTGCGCAGATTATCAGCAAGGTAGATGACAAGTCGCGCGTTGGTGTCTGCATCGACACGTGCCACGCCTACGCCGCTGGCTACGACCTGAAGACCGAAGAAGGATTTGCCCGCACGTGGCAGAAATTCGGCGATATTATTGGTTTTCAATATCTTCGCGGAATGCACCTCAACGATACAATGAAAGGCCACGCCAGCCGAGTTGACCGCCACCAGTCAATCGGCAGCGGCTTCTTGGGCGAGAATGCCTTCAAGATGCTTATGGCCGACTCGCGTTTCGACGGCATCCCACTTGTTTTGGAAACACCCGACGAGAGTCTCTGGCCCGATGAAATCAACAGGCTCAAAAGTTGGATTCCCGCCCAATGAATCAGCAACTTATAGCGCAATTAGAAGCCGAAGCGTCGCGTGCCAATACCGATTACGTTGCCAATTGGGCTGGCACCAAGGCCGAACGCATTGCCGATTTGGTTGAAATAGCCTTAAACGCAGACGGCCAGACGGCTGCACATGCTTTGTGGGCGCTTGAGAAAGTAGCCGCGGCGCACCATAACATTTTGCTGCCGCACATCTCTGCCATTGTTGCCACCCTTCCGCGATTCACATTCAGCGGAATGCGCCGCATCGCCTGCAAAATCCTGATGCTCACCGATGTTCCGCAAGATTTCGATGGGCCAATAATCGATTTCTGCTTCCGAATGCTCGAAACACCCGACGAGCCTATCGGCGTGAAAGCCAATTGTATGTCGCTGATAGCCAGTCGGCTCTCGGATTACCCCGAACTCAAACCTGAACTGAAAGCGATAGTCGATTCAATAATTGAAACTTCTGACTCAAAAGGTTTTGTGGTGCGGGCGCGGAAATTTTTGAAATGAGACTTTAAGAATCAGGGCACAAGCATCAGCAAACAGAATCGTACGCGGTTTTCGTTTTTTTCAATTATATTTGCGATAAACAGGCTCTTATAATGGTATGAAACATTTATTTTACATTTTCATCATTTGTTTATTCCTTCTTAGTTGTGCCAGTGGTTCTGTTCTTGTTACGGGAAAACAACGAGAAGCCACCTATCCCGAAAACGTTATTATATATTCAGAAGCACCATCTAATTACGAAGTTATAGGAATTGTTACGGCTTCAAGTGATATGGGATGGACAGAACAGGGTGATTTAAATTATGCTATAGAAGAATTAAAAAAACAAGCGGCTAAAGTAGGTGCTAATGGTATTATTTTAGAGAGTTTGAATACCGTAAACAGTGGTGGTATAATGACTAACGGGGTTTATATTCCTGTTACAGCCAAATCAGTTTCTGGTAAAGCGATATATGTGCAAGATAAATAATATGTGAATAATGCAATTGTTTGATTTTGGGGATTCTCCAATAAACACCTATAAGATTGTAAAAGAGTGTGATTATAAGGAAGAACATTATTCTGTTCGAGATAATGGTGCTATAATGAGACATCAACGCATTGGTATGCGTAAACGAAAACTTGATGGAATATGGTCCTTTGGTGAACCTAATCCATATGGATATTTGGATTTCGGAAATGAAAGAGTTCATCGTATAGTCTGCACCGCTTTTCACGGGAATGCACCATCAGACCAATATGTTGTTGACCACATAGACACCAACAGACAAAATAACAGACCAGAAAATCTTCGTTGGTTAACAAAACTTGAGAATATTCTAAACAATGATATTACAAGAAAGAAAATCGAACTAATATGCGGAAGTGTTGAAGCTTTCTTAAAAAATCCATCATTATTGCGTGGGCACGAAACAGATGATAAAAATTTCACGTGGATGAGAAATGTATCTGTTGAAGAAGCGCAAAATTGCCTCGATAATTGGAATAATTGGGTTAAAACAGTCAAAGCAAACACCAATTATAAAAAAGGAGATATAAGTAATAGAATATTTAAAACCGCATATAAAACAAAGGAACAATTAAAGGAAGAAATAGAAGAAAACAATCGTCGCTTACGTGAAGAAGAATTAGGACTAAAAGATTCTTTAACAAAAAATGCAAAACAATTAAAATGGAAAACACCAACAGAGTTTCTTCTTTGCCCTTCAGAACATCAAAATAAATCATTGCAGACCTATTTAAATAATCTTTCAAAAGGGAAAGTGTTCTTAAAAAATGAATTTACGAGAACTTGTAAAGTATATGATTTTGGGTACAATGCAACAGAGAATGCCATTTATGTTTTAACTTATGATAAAAATAATATTAAGAAATGGGCTCTTTGCAAAATCACTTTACAAGATGACTTTTTTGTGCACGAAAGCGAAGGTACATTTTTCAAAGAAGATGGTGGACTGAAATATCTTACTCTTGCTTTAGACAAAGAATGGACAGGTGGCGATGTATTTGATGACTTTTGCTAATACCTTTCCCCACAGCGAGACTATCACCTCCAATGACCGCAGCGTGCGCGAAGACCTGAAGTTGGAGTTCAACATTGATGATGAAAGGATGAACCGATTACGTGAGAGTCTGAAGAACTAGCACAGCCAACTTTAAAATCATGAGATACAAAAAGAAACCACGTGAAGTTTTGCTTCCGTGGTTTCTATTTTTATTGATTGTTAAGATTTTACCAACTTATTCAGCGTCAGTGGTTTCGCTTTTATTTTTCTCATCCGAATAATAAACATCGATGGCAACAAGCAATGCCGTGAAGCCCCAGAACGGAACCGAAGCCTTGTCGGTATCGAGAAAATCGTTGAGCACGCCGTGGAAATAGTATGTGAACAATCCGATGATGGCGGCCAAGCCAATAGTATAGAGCATCGGGTGGTTGGCGCGGGTGCGGCGGATGGCGCGAAAACCTGTGATGATAGTCGCAACCATCATAGCCAAAAGCGTGAGCGGACCAAGGAATCCCTCTTCGGCCAACGGGCCAAGATATTCGCTATGCGCGTTACCCATATCGCCTTCGTTGGTGCTGATGATGGTCTTTTCGTAAGAAATTTGGAATGGCGCGTAGTAGAACATATAAGTACCTGGTCCCCAGCCGAGTATTGGTTTTTCAAGAAACATTCGCCCGGCGCAGTTCCAACGGTTGATACGTTCCATATTTGATGCGTCAGTTGAGATGTTGGCCATCGACTGAAGGTGCTCGACAAAATCGGTCGACGAGTCTTGGTCGTTAGTTTTCAGGTCGCGCATCAGCATATCGCCGAACGTGAAAAAGCCTATCGCGACAACGCCGATTATGGCCACAATGGTGGTGAACTTGATTTTCAACTTGTGGCAGCACCAAATGCCGAAACCGCCGACAAGACTCAACCACGCCGCACGGGTGTACGAGAAAATGATGCCCACAATCATCAGCACGGCCATAAACATAAATGTGGCACGTTTGCGTGGGTCAATCAATTTGCTGAACGCCAATGCGATAACGGGCGGGATGTAGAATGCCAGCAACGCACCGTACGATGTGTGGTCTTTGTAGAACGGGTTAGCCGACCAGTGGGCGATTTTCTCGTCGAAAATGCCATATTTGGCGTGGCGCACAAGTGCGTAAATAACTACAATACAGAGTGCTACGGCATACAGAATCACAAATGTCTTTGCATTGTTCTCGTCTTTGCGGAACACCTGCGTCATTACAAAGTAGAGCGGAACAATGAACCACAATCGCGAAAGCAGAAATTTGAACGATACCAGCGGCTCAACGCTTGTTACACAAGTAATTAGCATCCACGCCAAGTAAATATAAATGGTAATGCTGACGGGGTGGGTCAGAATGCGTTTGTCGAAGCGCTTCTCGCTGATAATCTTAAAGATAAATAGCAGCAATATGCCGGCAAGTAGCGGTTCGGTTGGCAGGAACATATCAATTGGCAACCCTTCGACCGCTTCGCTCAACGGAACCGACAGCGGTGCCATAAAAGCAATGAACAACAGCAGTTTATCGAGCGCCAGAAAAGCCGCGCCAACAAGAATTATTGCTATCGGCAGCGCGCCAAGCAGGTAAAAACCGTTGTAGATACAGACCAGGTTCAGCGCAAGAAACAACGCCGTGCAAGCGTAAACCCACCAGCCGTTTTTTGTCGGAATCTGCAAGGTTCAGTCCTTTTTAAGATAGTCGATGCGGCGGACAACAGCATCGCGGATTATCATAAAGAGCATCAGTGCGATAACGGTGGTGATAGTTGACGAAACCACAATCATCCAGCGTACCGGATAAGCCTTCTTTTCCGACACTGTGGCCGGGTTGACAACGTATTTATGCGGCAGATTCTGACGTGCATCCAACTGTGCTTCAGTAAGTTTCGTTTTCAAGCCGGCCAGGCGCTCGCGGTCGAGTTTCAACTGACTGCTGATTCCAGCAAATGCGCCGCCCTCTTTTCCCAGTTCGTCGAGACGTTTCTGAATCTCGTTGGCGGCACTCTTGTTGCCGTTGCCGAGCGCCGTTCCAAGAGCACTTGACAGAGCCTCGGCCTGCTTCTCGTAATCGACAATGCCCTTTTTGCGCATCTCGTTCAGCGTCTCTTCCTGCTCTTCAATGTCTTCGCGCAACTCATTATATTCTTTTTCAACAAGTTGCATTGCCAAAATGGCTTTTGTGTGAAGCATATTGTTGCGCACGGTATCAACCAAATTAGAAATTTCATTGGCAATGTCGGCGGCAAGTTTCGGGTCGGTGTCCATAACCGAAATGCTGACCGACAGGAATTTAGTCGGTTTTATGACAATATTTTTGCTGTATTTCGCATAAAGTTGTGTGTAGGGATATTTCGAGTCGGGCTTGATTTCGTAGTGGTTCATAAGGTCGAATTTCTCGACAATGCGGCGGCGAATCTCGTCAGACTGCAGCACCTGCATCAGTTGGTCGAGTTCCTCGTCCTCGCCCAAGCGAAGCACGCTCTTCACCATACCAACCGACGACGTCGAAAGCAAGTCTTGCGACAGCGAACCGGCTGCCGTCGGGAAAAGAATTACCTCCGATTTGTATTTCTCTGTCATACAGAGCGATACAATCGAAGAGATAACGGCTGTGGCAAACCCGACAATGATTATTGCCCAACGGCGTTTCCAAAAGTAAAGAATCAAATCGACAGCGTCGAATTTGTATTGGTTTTGATTTTCTTCCATAATAATACGTTTCAGATTTGAACCGCAAAGGTAATAATTAATTGGTGAATCGGCTAATCGGTCAATCGTTTAAATGTTGAGAGTTGAGAGTTGAGTACCTCGTTGTTTAGAAGGTTGAGTTTAAGGCTAAACTTTAGCTGTTAAACTCAAAATACTATCTTCTACAACTTCTCCACTTTTCCAACAAACAAGATAGTTCCGGTTTGCTTGTCACGAATGATGTAGGCAAACGGGCGGTTGACGTTAAATTCAATCGGAATCATTTGGGGACCTGCGCCTGTTGGTTCAATTATTACCGTTACTGCCGCGGCTTCAGTTCCACTCTCATCAACGCTGATATGTGAAAGTTGGAACGCATCGCTCACGAACGCTTCAGTGTATCCGCCGCCCATTTTGCTCAAATCGGCGGTTAATGGCGAAAACACATCAACCACACCTAACTGATTCATAATCTTGACCAAATTATGATTGAATTCCAAATCGAATTTTGGCAAGTGAACAAAGAGTTCTTGCGACGACATTTTTGCAAGAGCCGCATCAAAACGAACCTGACTTAATTGTTCGATGCATTGACCAACGCTTATTCCGTTGTTGGGCAAGATGATATCCATACAAGTTGTGCCGGTGTATGGCAGCTCTGCCATTGTGAAAATGTCGGTCCTGACGTAGTTGAAATATTCCTGTTGATGCATCATATCGACTTGTAACACGGCACCATCGGCATTGGTAAAATCGGCCTTTTGTGTTGCGTATTCTTTAAATGGATTAGCCCAATCAGCTTTGAAATACAAGGCATTAGCAATTACAGTTATTGTCAGCGGGTCAAGGTCGGATAGCATCGACGGAATCATTCCGTGCGTTTTTTGGTTGCACCATCCGTTCATCACAGCAAGCGAACTGTCTTTATTGGCAAAATTCAACGTTGCCGCCTCAGCATCGAAATAATTGTTACACAATTCTATATACTCGCTAAAAAGTGGAAACCGACGGTCGGTCCAAATGGCATTGGCCGTCTCTATAGTTTGTTGGGAAGCACCATTCTCATACTCACTCACTTGTGCGCTCTTATTGGCATACTCGCTGTTCAGTGTGTTCCAATCCGAAATAATTTTCCGGCAATAACCGTTCAGCTCATCGATTGATTTTGAGCCATATCCGAACGCATCGATAATCTGCTTGCGGCTGTCGCCATCGGCGCCGTTAGCAAGCATTGCAAATGCCATTTGAACACTTATGGGCGATAGAAAGAAATTGCCGTCGGACTCATTATTCAACTGCTTGACGATATTGAATGTGAAATCGCCTTCGGTTTGCGCGGAAATAGTTTCCAAATTGACGAAAACAGTATCGTTTTGATACACAGGAATCTCACACCAAAACGGCGGAATCGAATCGGGATCAGGACCAGGTTGAGTGGTGCCACTAATTGAAGTGGTGTCGGCAGTTGGCTCGGGTTGCGGTTCAGGTTCTGTGTTATCATTTTTATCGCATGCGGCGAAAACGAAACCGGCAATAATCAATGCCGCAAAAACAGATTTTTTCTTCATAATATAGTTGTAAAAAATAGGGACGCAACACATGCCACGTCCCTACAAATATAGCCAAAACTTTTATTAAGACTTAAAATTATCCTTCCACAATCACAATCTTCTCAATCAAGTCGCCAGGGCGGATAGCATCGAGTACATCGAAACCATCGAACAATTTGCCGAAGCAGGTGTGAACGCCGTCAAGGTGCTGCGTGTTCTGACGGTTGTGGCAAATGAAGAACTGCGAGCCGCCCGTGTCTTTGCCTGCGTGAGCCATCGAGAGCACGCCGCGGTCGTGGTATTGGCGGCCGCCGTTGGTCTCGCACTTAATGCTGTAGCCCGGACCGCCGGTGCCAACACGTGGGTCGCCCGGATTGCGCGAATAGGGGCATCCGCCCTGAATCACAAAATTCGGAATCACGCGGTGGAAACGCAGCCCGTCGTAGAAGCCTTCTTTTGCAAGTTTCACAAAGTTATTAACCGTGTTCGGAACGTCGTCAGCGTACAATTCAGCCTTCATAACGCCCTTTTCTGTGTAAAATTCTGCTGTAAGTGCCATAATGTTGTGAATTAAATTTCTTGCGAGCAAATCTAAAAAGAATATTTTTGTGTCAGATTATCCATTGAGACAGTCGGTTAATTTTTATTAAATGCAAGTTGCGCATAAAATTCGTTTTGCTATTGCCGCGGCGGTTCTACTCGTTGGCGCACAGGCTGTTAACGCCCAAAGTTGCCAGTTTGAGAAGAATGCCATCGACGCCATCACCGAAACGCAGGTTAAGGTGACGCAACCCGTGACGGTGGCCAAGCTGAACAACAATCCGCTATACTTCAAGGCGCAGAGCATCGGCAGCAAATACCGTTTCCTGAAAATGCGCTACTACAAATACAACAACTTCTCAATCGACGAGTCGCGCGAAATCTCGTTGCGCCTGACCACCAACGAAGAGATTGTCATCTATCCGCGCCACGCGGCGGGCGACACCATCCGCTCTACTGTCGAGTCATCGTCGGCAATGCTCATCTACCCCATCAGCGCCGAGCAGTACGAAAAACTGAAGCGCTACCCCGTCACAACCTTCAAATACTTCGTTACAACAGGCTTCATCGAAGTGCCAATCAAAGAGAACAAGCAGACGAAGATTATGGGGATTTTGAATTGCATTGATTGATAAGGTTGAAGGTGCTTGGTATTTGCATCTGAAAACTTGCTTTCCATAGCGTATAGTTAGGCTGCCACAGTGTGACAGCCCTACACACGCCTTTTCAACTCACTAAAAACTTATAACTCATTAATTTTCAACTTTTAACTCATTAACTTTCAACTTATAACTCTCACATCACTTCATCTTATTTATGCAGTCGATATACGCCTCGACCGAAGCCGCAACAATGTCGGTGTTGGCGCCGAAGCCGTAGTAAAGGCGGCCGTCGTGCTCAACCTGCATATGCACCTTGCCCACATCGTCGCTGCCTTTGTTGATTGACTGAATGGTGAACTCTTTGAGCGTCATCTGACGGCGGATAATCTGCTTCAAAGCCTTGATTGCCGCATCCACAGGGCCGTTGCCGCTTGCCGCCGCCTCGAACTTTTCGCCTGCAATGTTCAGCCCGATACTTGCCACGGGTTTTACGCCAACGCCAGCCGTAACTTGCAGAAAATCAAGTTTGACGTGGTTGTTCATTGTTATGTCGGCGCCGGCAAGCATCAGCAGGTCGTCGTCGTGGATTTCCTTTTTGCGGTCGGCAAGTTTCAGAAACTGCTCGTAGATTTTGTCGAGCCGCTCGCCATCAACCTCAACGCCCAGAACCGACAGACGGTGCTTCAGTGCGGCGTGTCCGCTGCGGGCGGTAAGCACAATCGAGTTATCGTCCAAGCCCACATCGTGCGGGTTCATAATCTCGTAGGTGCTGATATTTTTCAGAACGCCATCTTGGTGAATACCAGACGAATGCGCGAACGCGTTGCGTCCCACCACGGCTTTGTTGGCCTGCACGGGCATATTCATCAGGCTCGAAACCATACGGCTTGCCGGGTAGATTGACGTAGTGTTCAGGTCGGTGTGAAGGCCGAGCCCCGTGTGGCACTTCAGAATCATTGCAATCTCTTCCATCGCGGTGTTTCCGGCGCGTTCGCCAATGCCGTTGATTGTCACTTCGCACTGCCGCGCGCCGTTCACCAGTCCGGCCATTGTGTTGGCGGTTGCCATACCTAAATCGTTGTGGCAGTGGGTTGAAAGTATGGCGTTGCCCATATCAACGTGGTCAATCAGATACTTGATTTTTGCGCCATATTCTTCAGGCAGGCAATAACCCGTGGTGTCGGGAATGTTGACCACCGTGGCGCCCGCCTTGACGACGGCCTCAACCACCCGCGCAAGATACTCATTATCAGTGCGTCCGGCATCTTCTGCATAGAACTCGACATCGTCAACAAAGCGGCGGGCGTATTTGACGGCCTTCACAGCACGCTCGATAATCGCCTCGCGCGTCGAGTTGAACTTATATTTAATATGTGAGTCCGAAGTGCCGATACCAGTGTGTATCCGCTTGTGTTTGGCGAACTTAAGCGCTTCGGCGGCCACTTCAATATCTTTCTCAACGGCACGCGTAAGGGCGCAAATGGTTGGATAGGTCACGGCCTTCGAAATCTCGACCACCGAGTTGAAATCGCCCGGACTCGAAACCGGAAATCCCGCTTCAATCACATCAACGCCAAGCCGCTCAAGCATTTTGGCCACTTCAATTTTTTCGACTGTATTAAGTTGACACCCAGGAACTTGCTCGCCATCGCGCAGCGTGGTGTCGAAAATGAAAATTTTATCTGACATAACTTTTTTTGTTTAATCGGCTAATCGGTGAATTGTTTAAAGGTTTAGCGCTTCGCTTGTTTAGAAGGTTGAGTCGCTTCGCTTGTTTAGTTTTCTTAACTTTATTCGCCTTTTGCTCTAAATTGTTTAATTGAATATAAATCAAGCAAATAGAATCGTTTAAAATCCTAATTCCTAAATCCTAACTATTAACTGAAAATGCACTTCGCGTAGAAGCGCGTGAGAGAAGTACGGCCGTTAGCGACGGCGCAATCGTAGCGATAGCAACAACGAGCGGTTTGCGGCTGCGTTGCAGGCAAATGCGTTGGTTCCGTTGTGCGATTTAATTTGCATTGCTATCTTCTAAAATCGGGCGCAAAAGTAGGAAAAATTTGGAAAATCCAAATTGGTGCGCGCCATCTATTTTGTACCTATATATATGGCTGCAATTCCGAGCGACAGGCTGCGGAAACGTGCGCCGGCATAGCCGCATTGTTCCATTATCCGCACAAAATCAGCGCGTTGCGGAAACGCTTTTACCGATTCGGGCAGGTAGGTATAAGCCGATTTGTGGCTCGACACCAGTCGGCCAATCAGCGGCAGAATGTGGCGGAAATAGAAGTTATACAGCTGTTTGACCGGGAACGCCACCGGCATTGTGAACTCAAGAATGACGCACGAGCCGCCGGGTTTCAGCACGCGCAGCATTTCGGTCAGCCCTTTTTCAAGATTCTCGAAGTTGCGAACGCCGAAGGCCACGGTGATTGCATCGAAAGTGTTGTCGCCGAAAGGCAGGTTTTCGGCATCGCCTTTCTGCACCGTGATAGTGTCCGACAGATTGATTTTCTGCACTTTCTGCCGTCCGACGTTGAGCATCTCTTCCGAAAGGTCGATACCGACGATTGACTGCGGACGGGCTTTGCGGGCCACGGCAATGGCCAGGTCGCAGGTGCCGGTGGCCACGTCGAGAACGGTGCCGGGGCGGTTTTTCGCCACCGAGCGCGCCACCTTCCGGCGCCAAATCTTGTCAATATTCAGCGACAGCGTGTGGTTCAGCAGGTCGTATTTGGGTGCAATGCTGTCGAACATACTCTCAACCTGCACTTTTTTCGATTCGGGGTTCGACTGGTCGGGAACTACCATCGTTTTTTTGCTGTCTGCCATATATTTACAAATTTTAAACCGTTAAGTGCCGTTGGTTTCGGCGCGCGAAGATACTCTTTTTGTGTTTGCCGCCAGCCAAATGGCGCGATTTACGCAAATTGGCGGCCATAAAAAAAGACAACCCCCGGTGTTTCGGGGGTTGCTGGTTTCCTTTGGGGGATTGGTATTGGCATTAATTTGAACGTTGTCTTGTTTCTTTAACGATTCAAAAATATAACCGATAACTCACCCCATTTTTGCAAATGTAAATATGGTTGCCGCCGATTAAAATTTGGTTGCTGCGAATTATAATTCGGTTGCGAGCCAATACTTAAGTAAGAATACCTACCCAACAACCTTTTTTGCCTCGTTCCAAAGCTGGTCCATCTCTTCAAGAGTGGTGTCTTTCAGCGTTTTACCGTTTTTCTTAATTTGCTCTTCAAGATAGTTGAAGCGGCTGATGAACTTTAGATTGGTGCTGTCGAGCGCGTTTTCGGGATTGATTTTGTAGAGCCGCGCGGCGTTGACAAGGCTGAAAAGCAGGTCGCCGAACTCTGATTCGGTGGCTTTCGACGACGGGTCGGCTTGCAACTCGGTTTTGAACTCTTGCAGTTCTTCTTCAACCTTTGCCCAGACCTGCTCACGCTCTGGCCAGTCGAAGCCAACGCTGTGGGTTTTGTCCTGAATGCGGTAGGCCTTCACCAGCGCGGGCAGCGATTTTGGCACACCCGACAGCACGCTCGGCTTGCGGCCTTTCTCTTTGAGTTTCAGTTGTTCCCAGTTTTGCAGAACGGCTTCAGCCGAATTGGCTTTCTCGTCGCCAAACACGTGCGGATGGCGGTATATCAACTTCTGACACAGCGAATTAATAACATCGGCAATATCGAATCTGCCCTGTTCCGAGCCCATTTTCGCATAAAAAACGATGTGCAGCAGCAGGTCGCCCAACTCTTTTTTCACTTCGTCCATATCGTTGGCCAGAATGGCTTCGGTCAGTTCATACGACTCTTCGATGGTCTGCACCCGCAGCGATTCGAAGGTTTGTTTGCGGTCCCACGGGCATTTTTCGCGCAACTCGTCCATAATGTCGAGCAGTTGTCCGAAGGCTTCAAGTTGTTCTTTTCGTGACATTTATAAAAATTTTACCAGTACTGATGTGTTACATTCAATTTTTGCAAGATCGGCCAGATAGGCGTCGCGGATGGCGATTTCGAGCAGTCCGAGCGAGTTGAACAGCGCCAGCAGGTCGCCAGTGCGCACGCTGCTGTAGGTGCGGCTGATTTCGGTGATTTTGTAGGTATCGTTCTTCACCACAATCTCGAAACGGCGGCCACCGCGGATGCTTTCGAACATCTTCCGCGTGATGTTGATGATGGCGTTTTTATAGGAATCAATGTAGATGACGCTGCCCGAGATGCTGTCGTCGGTGCACGATGGGCCGAGTTCCAGAATCGAAAATTCGTCGGTGGCATCAACCCCGATGTCGTCAGGCGTGGCGCCGTTTGCAATCATACAGGCTGCAGGCGCCAGAATGGTCAGTTCGGGGAACGTTGAGTTGGCGAACTTTTCGGGCGTCAGCACCACCACTTTTTCTGGCTGCTCGGCAAACATCACCTTCATTGCGCTTGTGTCGCAGCCAATGAAATATTGTCCTTTATAACTGATACACACAGGGTTATGCTTCTCGTTCACTTCGCTGTTGGTGCAAATCAGATGGATGGTGCCTGGCGGAAAATGCGGGAACGTGCCGCGCAGAATGAACGCCGCGTGCGCCGATTTGTAACTCTCAATCTTGTGCGTGATGTCGACAATGGTGACCCCAGGGCACTGCGACAGAATCCTGCCTTTCATTGCCCCGACGTAGAAGTCGTCGTTGTGCCAGTCGGTTGTGAGAGTTATTATTGCCATAACAGCGCAAATGTAGTCAACAATGACGAAAAACGTAAACCGAAAACACAAACGAAAAAAAAGACACCGACAATCCGCTCTTTTCTCGGCTCTCTACACTTTACAATTTAAACATTACACTTTACTCATATTTTGAATTACATTTGCCCAATCAACAGACGCATAATGGCAGAAAAGATTCTACACCTTGAAACCGTTGACCCGCTTGACTTGTACGGGGTTCAGTGCTCGCGGCTCGACATTCTGAAACGCGCTTTTCCGAAGATTCAGATTGTGGCGCGCGGCCACGATGTGAAGGTTTTGGGCGACGAGCAGCAGATTGCCGATTTCGAAGACAAATTCCGCCAGGTGGTGCATTTTCTGGACACCTTCAACCGACTCTCGGACGATGATTTGGTGCAGATTCTGAACAATCAGCAGCAGCACCAGAGCGATGTGCCCGACGACCTGATTGTGTTCGGCAACAACGGCCGCGCCATCCGCGCACGCAGCTCCAACCAGCAGCGAATGGTGGACGCGGTGGCGCAGAGCGATATGCTTTTTGCGCTTGGTCCCGCAGGCTCGGGCAAGACTTATACTGCCATTGCGCTGGCCGTCAGGGCGTTACGAAACCGTGAAGTGCGCCGCATAGTTTTGAGCCGCCCCGCAGTTGAAGCAGGCGAGCGCCTGGGTTTCCTGCCTGGCGACCTGAAAGAGAAAATCGACCCATATCTGCAACCGCT
This sequence comes from Salinivirgaceae bacterium, assembly GCA_017527435.1. Classification (GTDB taxonomy): domain Bacteria; phylum Bacteroidota; class Bacteroidia; order Bacteroidales; family SZUA-534; genus RUG13583. Next base: position 140,114 of record JAFXQB010000019.1, on the reverse strand, counting down.
CTACGACGCACTCAACGATATGATTCCCGCCAAGAAACTCGAGTCGCATCTTGAAGAAGGCGTGATTCAGATTGCGCCGCTGGCCTTTATGCGCGGCCGCACGCTCGACAACGCCTTTGTCATTCTCGACGAAGCGCAGAACACCACGCTGCCGCAAATGAAAATGTTTCTGACGCGTATGGGTATGAATTCGAAATTCATCATCACGGGCGACGTAACGCAAATCGACCTTCCGCGCACGCAGGACAGCGGTTTGGTGCAGGCCATCCGTCTGCTGAAAAAGATTGACGGCATCAGCATTGTCGAACTCGACGAGAGCGACATTGTGCGCCATCGTCTTGTGAAAGAGATTGTTAAAGCCTTTGATAAAGGATTGAAGGATTGAATAATTGAATGACTGAATAAAGTGCTAACCGATTCAAGCCGATTTAAACCGATAACTTATTCTGATATAATCGGATACAATCGGTTAGAAAAACAAAAAAATATCAGAACGTTTAAACATAAAAACTCTAAACTTCTAAACTCTAAACTTCTAAACATTTAAAATATGAACACAGTATCAAAAACAAACTTCAAATTCAGCGGCCAGAAAGGCGTGTACAACGGCAAGGTGCGCGACGTGTACAACATCAACGACCAGTATCTGGCAATGGTTGTGAGCGACCGCATTTCGGCATTCGACGTTATCCTGCCAAAGGGCATTCCGTTCAAAGGTCAGGTTTTGAACCAGATAGCGTCGTATTTCCTTGACGCTACGGCCGACATCGTGCCAAACTGGAAAATCGCCAGCCCCGACCCGAACGTGACCATCGGCCACAAATGCGAGCCGTTTGCTGTTGAAATGGTTGTCCGCGGCTACCTGACTGGCAGTTCGTGGCGTCTGTACCGCGACGGCGGACGCGAGATTTGCGGTGTTGCGCTGCCCGAAGGCCTGCGCGAGCATCAGCGTTTCGACCACCCAATCATCACCCCGACAACCAAGGCCGACATTGGCACTCACGACGAGAACATCTCGCGCGAAGACATCATTAAAAACGGTCTGGTTTCGGCTGAAGACTACGCCCAACTTGAGAAGTACACGCTGGCTCTGTTCCAACGCGGCACCGAAATGGCCAAGAAAATGGGCTTGATTCTGGTCGACACCAAATACGAGTTCGGCAAGAAGGACGGCAAAATCTACCTGATTGACGAGATTCACACACCCGACTCGTCGCGCTACTTCTACGCCGACGGCTACGAAGAGCGTTTTGCCAAAGGCGAAGCACAGAAGCAACTCTCGAAAGAGTTTGTGCGTGAGTGGCTTATGGCCAATGGTTTCCAAGGCCGCGCAGGCGAGCAGGTTCCCGAAATGACGCCTGAAATCATCAGTCAGATTTCGAACCGCTACATCGAACTCTACGAGCACATTGTTGGCAGCAAGTTCGTTCCTGGCGACGTAACCGACGTACAGAACCGCATCTTCAACAATGTCGAGAACTACATTAAGGCTAATCTGCTGAAATAGAGTAATAAATGCAAAACCGGCTCAAACGGGTCGGTTTTGTTTTTTGTTTTCCGAAAAAAACTATTTTTGCCGACACAAATGCGGGCATAGCTCAGTTGGTAGAGCATCAGCTTCCCAAGCTGAGGGTCGCGAGTTCGAGTCTCGTTACCCGCTCAAAAGGCACTTGCAAGGCAGGTGCTTTTTTTATGTCCGGCCAACGTGAATAGCGATTCGTCATTTTTCGCGATTTCGTTTATCTTTGCCCGCTATCAGAAAAAAGCAATGCAGTTCAGTTTAACAGCCACCGACAGCAAATCAGCCGCCCGCGCGGGGCAGATTCTGACCGACCACGGCACCATTCAGACACCGATTTTTATGCCTGTTGGCACGGTGGGCTCGGTCAAAGGAATTCACCAGCGCGACGTGGCCGACGACATTCGCGCGCAGATAATCTTGGGCAACACCTATCACCTTTATCTGCGTCCCGGAACGGCTTTGCTGCGCGAGGCTGGCGGCCTGCACCGCTTTATGAACTGGCAGCGCCCAATACTCACTGACAGCGGCGGCTATCAGGTTTTCAGCCTTTCGGCGAACCGCAAACTCACCGAGGAAGGCGCCCGGTTCAGTTCGCATATCGATGGTTCGAAGCACTTGTTCACACCCGAGAATGTAATTGACATACAGCGTATTATCGGTTCCGATATTATGATGGCGCTCGATGAGTGCCCGCCGGGCGACTGCGATTACAACTACGCCCGAAAGTCGCTCGACCTGACAATGCGCTGGCTGCGCCGTGGCGTTGATGCGTTCCGCAGCACCGAGCCGCTCTATGGCCATAACCAGGCCTATTTCCCGATTGTGCAGGGCGCGTCGTTCACCGAGTTGCGCCAGCGTGCGGCCACAGAGATTGCCGAACTTGGAATGGACGGCAACGCCATTGGCGGACTGGCCGTGGGCGAGCCAACCGAGGTGATGTACCAGATGATTGAGGTTGTGAACGCCATTCTGCCCGCCGACAAGCCCCGTTACCTGATGGGCGTGGGCACGCCGGCAAATATTCTTGAGGGCATCAGCCGCGGCGTTGATATGTTCGACTGCGTGATGCCAACCCGCAACGGCCGCAACGGAATGCTTTTCACCAGCGAGGGCATCATCAACATCAAAAACAAGAAGTGGGAAAACGAATTTTCGCCCATCGACCCCAACGGCACGTCGTTTGTCGATTCAAGCTACACGCTGGCCTATCTGCACCATCTGTTTGTGGCACAGGAAATGTTGGGAATGTCAATTGCAAGTATGCACAATCTGGCGTTCTACCTTTGGCTTGTTGGCGAAGCTCGAAAACATATTGTCGAAGGCAATTTTGCGGAGTGGAAAAACGTTATGGTTCAAAAGGTTACAAATCGATTGTAGGCTATGAGCAACTATATGAAGAAGTTGGACCGTTACATCATCCGCAGGTTTCTGGGGACTTTCGCCTTTGCGCTCATTCTGATTCTGCTCATTGTGGTCATCTTCGACATTTCAGAAAAAATCGACGATTTCATTGTTAAACAGGCACCGCTAAAGGCCATCATTTTCGATTATTATCTCAATTTCATACCATATTTCGCCAACCTTTTCTCGGCGATGTTCATTTTCATTGCCGTCATCTTTTTCACTTCAAAGATGGCCGGCAATTCTGAAATTATCGCCATTTTGAGTAGCGGTGTGAGCTACCGGCGGTTTCTGTTCCCGTATTTCGTGTCGTCGTTTATACTGGCTATTTTTTCTTATCTGCTGATTAACTGGATTATACCACCCGCAAACGAGAAACGGCTCGCTTTTGAAGAGAAATACTACCGCAACTCTAAATTTGTGAACAACGAGCAGGACATCCACAGGCAGATTCTGCCAGGACAGTTCATCTACATGAGCAGTTACAACACCAACTACGATTATGGATACAAATTTGCGCTTGAGCAGATTGAAGACGGAAAGCTGAAGTCAAAACTCATATCGGAATACGTGCAGTGGGACACCACCAAAAACAAGTGGACTGCCCACAACTGCTACATCCGTACGTTTGCCGACGGTGAAGAGAAAGTTAAATTCTATCGCAAACTCGACACCACACTGAACATGCTGCCAGGCGATTTTGCACGGCGCAACAACGTGGTTGAAGCAATGAACTACCGCCAACTCAATGAGTTTATTGAGCAGGAAACGCTGAAAGGCTCTGAAAATGTGGTGCTTTGGAAGATTGAGAAGCACAAGCGTTTTGCCTATTCGTTCTCAACCTTCATCCTGACGCTGATTGGCGTAACGCTGTCGTCGCGAAAGAAACGTGGCGGCATCGGCATCAATATCGGCGTTGGTATCTTATTGGCGTTCACTTACATAATGTTTATGGAAGTGTCGAACGTGTTGGCCACAAACGCCCATATGCCGCCAGTGATTGCCGTGTGGATTCCGAATGTGATTTTCGGTTTGATTGGCATCATTTTCTACAATCAGGCAAAAAAATGATGTAAAAATTCATAGGATATGGCAAGATTTTTTACATTCGCTTTCGGCAATCGCCCCAAAACTGAAGAAATACAAAACTATATAAATGCAAAAAAAATGGATACTAAAGGAACTGGCCGAAGCGGGAAAGATTGATGAGTTGGCGGAATCAGCCAATATCAGCAAACCCTTGGCAAACTTACTATTGCAACGTGGCATAAATGACAGCGAATCGGCGCGCAAATTCTTCCGTCCCGACCTTCAGCAGCTGTACGACCCATTTCTGATGAAAGATATGGACAAGGCTGTGGCAAGGCTCGAACAAGCCATTGTAGAACGGGAAAATGTGCTCATCTACGGCGATTACGATGTCGACGGCACAACAGCAGTTGCAATGATGTATGTGTTCCTGAAAAGCAAGTGCCGTAACGTATTTTATTATGTTCCAGACCGCTATACTGAAGGGTATGGAATCTCTTACAAGGGCATCGACTACGCCGAAGAGATGGGCTGCAAACTCATCATTGCACTCGACTGCGGCATAAAAGCCTTGCCCAAAGTCGATTACGCCGCTGAAAAAGGCATCGAGTTCATAATCTGCGACCACCACGAGCCGGGCGAAGAGTTGCCCCGGGCGGCCGCCGTGCTCGACCCCAAGCGTGCCGACTGCAGCTATCCGTTCAACGAGCTGTCGGGTTGCGGTGTCGGATTCAAACTGATTCAGGCCTACGCTTCGCGGAACAAAATTCCGTTCTACCAGATTAAACCGTTTCTCGACCTTGTGGTGGTGAGCATCGCCAGCGACATTGTGCCCATCATCGACGAGAACCGCATCTTGGCCTACTACGGACTTAAGCAGCTGAACACCAACCCGCGCGTGGGACTTCGCGCCGTGATGAAGAAATCGGGCATAACACCACCGCCGCAGCGCAACAAGGACGACCGCCAGTTCGATGTGCCAACAACGCCTTGCGAAGTGACTCAACCTGCCGACGAGCCTGAATTCCGCCCGGTGAAAATCGGCGACATCGTCTTCAAAATCGGGCCGCGCATCAACGCTGCCGGACGTATGGATTTGGGACGCTATTCGGTTGATTTACTTGTCGAACGCAACGAAGCCAAGGCCGAAGAGATGGCCTGCAAGATTGAAACCGACAACACCGACCGCAAAACCCACGACCAGAACATCACCAACGAAGCTTTGGCCGTGATTGACAGCTGCGAGGAACTGAAAAACCGCCGCTCAACGGTGCTCTACAACCCCGAGTGGCACAAGGGCGTCATCGGAATTGTGGCGTCACGACTCATCGATTTCTATTACCGACCAACCGTAATCTGCACAAAATCAAACGGTTTGATTACCGGCTCGGCCCGCTCGATACCTGATTTCAACCTTTACGAAGCCATTGAAAAATGCCAGAGTCTGCTCGAGAGCTTCGGCGGCCACACCTACGCTGCCGGCCTGACACTCAAGGAAGAGAATCTCGAAGCCTTTGTCGAAAAGTTTGAAAGCGTTGTGGACAGTATGATTACCGATGACATTATGGTGCCGCGCATCGATGTTGACGAAGCGCTGACTCTGTCGGACATCACGCCGAAATTCTTCAAGTGCCTTGAGATGTTCGAGCCGTTCGGACCGGGAAATATGGCGCCTGTCTTTGTCTGCCGGGGCCTTACTGACAGCGGTCAGTCGCAGCTTGTCGGACAGATGCACGAGCACCTGAAACTGACTGTTGTCGACGAGTCGGTCAACCGCCCAATGTCGGCCATTGCTTTCAAGCAGTCGGAACATTTCGACGCCATTCACCGCAGCGAAAAATTCGACATTTGTTTCTCATTGGAAATGAATACGTTCCGCGGAAAAGAGACGCTGCAACTGAAAGTTCACGACATAAAGATGTCGAACGGGCAATAGCGCGCCACAGCAGTTTATTGGTTTGAATTGCAATCAATTACCAGCACTTGTCGTGTCGTTTTGTCAACCTTGAACCGGTTGTCGGGACGGTAGCCGATAATCCACGCAATCCGTTCGCCAGACATAAGCACCATAACACGCTCTTTATCAAACACATTCACCTTGTTGTTGACAAAAAAGTCGCTCAATTTCTGCGCTTTGTCCATTCCTATCGGATAGAAAAAATCGCCGTGCTGCCAACGCCTGATTGTCAGCGGAAAACAGAGTTTGTCAAGGTCGAGACAGGCGACAGAAGGGCGTTTGTCGAGCACAAAATCGGCAATCGGCACAATGCGCATTGTCAGGCCAAGGCTGTCGATATTGCAGGGTGAGCCAATCTCAACGGTCTGAAAATCAAAATCTTCGGTTGGTTCAATAATAATTCGGCTGCGATCGACAAGCAGGCGGTGCGTAGCCGACTGAAACGTGCAGCCCGACTTCTGCCCCACTGCTTTCATAATGTCTTCAGTCTGCGAACTATTGAACCCGAACGGCCTGATGCTCTCAAACAGGACAGACTCGGCAAACGGTTGTTGCACAAGCTTTTCCGTATCGATAACCGTCTCTCGTCCAGCCGTCTGCACCACTTCGGCGGCAACCTTTGCCACATACCAGTTGTAGATGTCGGCTGCCTGACGGATATGCTTGAAATTCTTCAGCATACGCTCTTCAAACGCAGGATTCAGTTCTTTCATCACGGGCACAACGCGGTGGCGGATAATGTTACGCTGATAGTCGTCGGAAAGGTTTGTGCTGTCGGTGCGGAACGCAAGGTTGTTGAGCCGCGCATATTCTTCAATCTGACTGCGGGTGGCAAACAGCAGCGGCCGTGCAATGTTGCCGTTGAGAGCCGCAATGCCCGTCAGGCCGTTGATTCCGGTGCCACGCGTAAGGTTGAGCAGCATGGTCTCGATGTTATCGTTCAGATGATGAGCCGTCAGAATGCGGTGGAATTGGTGCTCGGCGGCCAGTTGGGCAAACCAGTTGTAGCGCAGCTCGCGGGCGGCCATCTCAACCGACAGCCGGTGCTCGTCGGCGTAAGCCAGGGTGTTGAAACGGATGCTGAAGAACGGCATTTGATATTTCGCGGCCAGTTGGCGCACAAACTCTTCGTCGCCATCGGCATCGGCGCCGCGCAGTTGGAAGTTGCAGTGCGCCACCGCCACCTTCAGCCGGCATTGCGCCAGCAGATGCAGCATCACAACCGAATCGGCGCCACCGCTCACAGCCGCAAGCAGGCGCTCACCGCGGCCAAACAGACCGTTCTCATTCACAAATTGTTTGAACTGCCGAAGCATCATTCTGTTTTTTTTGCCAAATGTAGCAAATCGGTGCGGCAATCAACCTGTTTCTGCAAATTTTGAATTATAGCAACGTGATATGCCTATTCGTTTACCCGGCAAACAAAACACGATAATCTGCTGTTAACTCATATTTTTTACCACTTAACAGCACGTTATCGGCTATTTTTGTTCGATAGCGTGCTGCTAACTCATTTTTTTAGGCACTTAACAGCAGATTATCGCAACCAAATGAACTAAACCGCCAAATCGGCCAATTCAATGGTGGTGAGCATTTCGGCGGTTAATTGTTTCTCTTGTGCAAGGCGGTTGGCTTGGCGCTCAATCGTTTTTTCGAACAGGTTGCGGACAAATCGCGCATTACCGAAACGTTCGTCTTTGGTGGCGACAACCTTATTCAGATATTCGTTTAACGTTTTTTTCGCTTCCTCGGTAATGGCGTACTCGTTTTTCGTCAGATTAAATTCGAAAATCTGCGCCAATTCATCGGCCGAATAATCAGGGAACTCAATGTAGCGGTTAAAACGAGACTGCAAACCAGGGTTGGCGTTGATAAATGTCTGCATTTCATTCGAATATCCAGCCAAAATCACAACCAGACGGTCACGGTCATCTTCCATACGTTTCAGCAAAGTTGATATAGCCTCAATGCCGAAATCGTTCTGTCCGCCACCGACCAATGAGTATGCCTCATCAATGAACAAAACGCCATCCAAAGCACTGTCAATTACCTTGTTAGTTTTTACAGCCGTTTGCCCAACGTATTCCGCAACCAGGCCCGAACGGTCGGTTTCAACCAAATGACCTTTCTTCAGCACGCCCAACTCTTTGTAAATGTTGGCAACAATGCGCGCTACGGTGGTTTTGCCAGTTCCAGGATTACCAGTAAACACGCAATGGTACGACACCGACGTTGCTTTCAGTCCCTTCTCTGCTCTTGATTGTTGGATTTTTATGAAGTTGGTAAGCGTTTCAACCTCGCTTTTTACCGATTGCAAGCCGATTAGCTTTTGCAGTTCGCTTGCTGCTTTGTTACGAAGTTTTTTTGCAGTTTTGTCTTTAACCATTAGCTCATCATTAACAGCTTGATTTTTACCTTTCGAATCATTTGTAACGAGCTTATTGTCAGGCTTATTTTCTGATATTTTCTCAATTACATAATCGATACCAGATTGTTCTTCATCTGTTATTATATTGTCAATACCTGCTACTATAGTGGAAAATTTGTGTAGTATCATAAGGTATTGGAACTGCATTTTTTTATCAATATCACTTATAAGAGTAGAAATCAAAAATCCGCCTTCCGGCTCCGGATTTTGCTCAATGCTTTTTTGTAATTCATTATAAACATTTGATAATGATGACACATTTAACTTTTCTTGAAACATCCTTATGTTAGCAAATTCAATTATTAAATCATTGTTAAGAGCCGCAAATAACATAAGAAGCCCGAAGCTGTCGCTGTTCTTAAAATTGAGTTGTTTGTTTAATTTTAAGAAACACTTCAAAAAATCAATTTCTATAAGTGTGTTAATCAGTCTGTTATTATCTTTTAATCTTTCTCCATTAAACGTGATATGAGACTTGTTTAATTCGTTTTTAACATCATTGCTCGACTTCATCCAATTTGCGACATCAACAACGTTATTAATAACTGTTCGATAACTATTGTAAAGAGCTTCGGACACTTGGTAGTTATCAATATTGAGTATTTCGTTACTAACATTAGGATTGTTGTTAAGGCGCATTACATCCTGCATCGTGGTTTCGAAATATACGGCTGACTTATAATTACTAGCACATATTTCAAATCCATCAATTTCTTCGAATTTCATTGACCTATATCTAACTTTTGTTGTTCTTGGGTTGTATGAATAACGTAAATCTCTGCTTCCATCTTTGTTCTCATATTGATACGAGTAGCCTAAAACATCTGCATCCAAAGGCCATAAACCATATTCGTAATTCGTAACATCTTTGGTGCATATATGTAGGTCGCGAAATGGAATAACATTGAAATTTGTTGAATTTCTTGCATTTATCAAAAATGTTGGAAAAAAGTATATCTGCGAGCCATCTTCCCTGATGATAATAGGTGTTCTAAAATCAGATTTTATGAAATCAAAATCACCGGTAGTAATTTCTATTTGCTTATTGTCATCATAACCGCAACGTTCAAATAATTTTTTGCAACCTGCCAGACTAGTAAAACTATCACATAGCTCTTCATATTTGCGTTTTAAATCTTCAGATAGAGAGTCTGTTACTGAATATTTCGAGTTTTCAAAACCTTCAGCCAAGTCATTTTTTTTCTTTTCCCAAATAGGTATTTGATTCGTGTATTTTTTTCGTTTCTTATCTTTTAATTCGGTCAATATTTTTTCTGCTTCCCCAATTTGTGGCAAAATCAACAAACATTGATTGTAGGATGAAAGAATTTGATATTTTTCAGGTTCTTTGGTAAAATCTACAGATTCAAGTTTTTTTTGCACGTCCGATTGTTCTGAGAGCAAATTCATTTGTTCGTTTTGGTTACGTACTGCATTTGTGGATGGCACTAATTGTATTAAAGTTATGAGCCCCCATATACATCCAATAAATATTATTGCAAAAGCCATTATTTCCGCATCACTTTCTACTAATAATGCTCCCACAATAATTATAAGTACAGACCAAACGCATCCTATTCCTTCATTTTTCTTATGAGAAGTGTTTTTAGACAAAATATTATTGTTGTTAGAATTTCCTCCAATTTTCTGCCGTCTATATAAGCCGGTTCCAGGAATGCTTGTATTCAAATAAGTTCCATTGGGGCCAAATGATAATCGAGCGCCTTTCGGCCCAACACTTGTTGAAACTCCACTTTTGCTAAAATTTAAAGTGACGCCAGGGGCTATTTTCACTCTTTTCCTAAAATTCCAACCAGCCATAATTATTCCTTTTTATTTGTGTTTTGCTTTAACTCATCCAAATAACTTGCAGTTATAACGCCCGAAGGCAGTGCAATAATGGCCACACCGACAATTGCCGAAAGCATACTAATCAGCCGGCCTATGCTTGTAGCCGGGTAAATATCGCCATACCCGACAGTAGTCAAAGTTGTTGTAGCCCAATACAATGCGTCGAAAAAATTTCGGAAGTTGGTGCCGTTGACTTCTGTTGCGCCTTCGGCATTAAACATAATCAAGGCCGTTACGATAATGTAGAACACAGCTATCATAAAAACCGACAACAGTGTCACACGTTCTTTTCGTAACACATTAAACAGTAATTCTATACGGTGCGAGTAACGGACGATTTTCAGGACACGGAAAATCTTTATCAGCCGCGTTATTCTTAACAGTTTGAACGTTGGCTTGCATACGCCAACCGACGGCAAAATCGAAAGCAAATCGATAATTGCAAACAATGTGAATGGGTAAATCAGAAACGATTTCCAACCTTTTTGCAATTTGTAATCGGCTGTAATCCACCGCAATAGATAATCGATAATAAAAATCGAGACGGATACTGTTTCAAAATAAAGGAATGTTGTGTTCATCTCGCGGAAAGCCAGCGGCACAATGCTTACAATAATGGTTACTAGCATTAGCAAGTCGTAGATTTTGCTTGCAAAGCTGCCTTCTTTGCTATGCTCAACTATTTCAAACAGCCGCTGTCTCATTTTTTACCTTTTATGAATGTGTCCAAATCGGAAATATTCGCACCGTTTTTCAGACTTTTTTTCGACACGATGTTTTCTATTTCAAGAAATTGGTCGTAACTCAACCCAAACATCTGCTGTAAGTCGTTTTTCATCAAAGCCTCATTGGAATCAATCGTATGGTCGGACTGCATTTTTTCAAATTGCAGCGTAAGTATGTTCCTAACTTCCTGTTCTTTGTGGCACTTGTAAAAGTCTCCCTCATCAATTCTAAAGAAACGGCGCAGAGTGGTGAAGTCTCGCATTTCGGCTTGCGTCAGAATATCATCTTCCAAGCAAAAGTTTGCATAATCGAGCAAAATGCATATCAATCTGTCTTTCAAGTCGGTAATGCGCGAAACTTTTATTTCTGCCAAAACCGCTTCCAAATCAGGTAGGCGCAATTTGTCGTCAACAACAAGTTGCAGTATTTTGCGGATTTTCTCGGGGTAGTCATTCTTTGCCATCAGCAAAGCAACACTTTCTTGCAAGGTTTTCATCATTCTGTTTTTTAGGTCGCGCTCACCATTTCACCTAAAAAACAGTACGGTCTGATTTCAGCACCCGGCAAAAAAATGTGGACATTTCCTCATCCACATTCCAGGTGCTTGGCCAGACCTTCCAAAACAGATAAGGAATGCCCACGCATAACACGTGAGCATTCACAACTATCTTCTGTTTTGGATATTCCTTTGCGGCCAAGCTTTGGAATGTTTTCAGATTAGCGGTAAACGCTATTGATTAATAATATGTTAAGTTAAACTTTCTGTTTCTTTTTTCGTGTTTTTAATTGTTCTTCACAAAGATAATATCTATTTGGTACAATTATCAAAGAGAATTTTTGCTGTGTAGGAAAATAAAATGCCCGTTGCGTACCTACGGCACGCTAAACGCTTGTGGTTAAATGGTTTCTACCAATCTACCGTCCCTAACGGGACTTTTTAAAGAAATCTGCGAGAATCAGTGTTCCCGATAACCATCGGGGCAGTGTCGTCTGTGCGAGAACATATGCAAAAATCCCCGCCACCTGTTTCGGCAACAATGATCATCCACAAACTTGCCGATATCGGCAAGAATTTATATATTTACAGCAGATTTTATGCAAAAACCTTGCCGATAGAATGGAATATATATCTGTAACAAAGTTTGCCGAGAAGTACGGAATCAGCGAGCGCACCGCACGCAACTACTGCGCAACGGGTAAAATCAGCGGCGCGTTTCTAACGGGCAAGACTTGGAATATTCCAACCGAAGCCGCACTGCCCAAAAGGGGGAAAAGCAAGGTGTCGCCACTGCTGCAGCGGCTGCGCGCCGAGCAGGAAGCGCGCCTGAAGGGCGGCATCTATCACCGCACGCAAATCGACCTCACCTACAACTCAAACCACATTGAAGGCAGCCGCCTGACCAAAGAGCAAACGCGCTATATATTTGAAACGAACACACTTGGCGCCAGCACCGACAACACCCGCATCGACGATATTATGGAAACGGTGAATCACTTCCGCTGCATCGACCACATTATCGTCCACGCAACCGACCGCATAACCGAAACGCACATAAAAGAATTACACAAAATACTGAAAACCAACACATCAGACAGTCAGAAGCAATGGTTTGCCGTTGGCGAATACAAGCGCCTTGCCAATGAAGTTGGTGGCGAAGAGACTGTTTCGCCAGACGATGTGCACAAGCGAATGAAGGAACTTCTTTCCGAGTATAACAGTTTGAAACATCCTGATTTTGACAATGTTCTGAATTTCCACGTGCAGTTCGAGCGCATCCATCCGTTTCAAGACGGCAATGGCCGTGTCGGGCGGCTGCTCTTGTTTTGGCAATGCTTGCAGGCAGGCATTGTGCCGTTCATCATCACCGAAGATTTACGGCTTTACTACTATCGCGGCATTCAGAATTGGGGCCGCGTCAACGGCTATTTGCGCGACACTTGTCTTTCGGCACAAGACAACTATAAGGCCGTTTTGGACTATTTCGGCATCGCTTATTAAAGAATTGGCAAAAAAATCCCCGCCACCTGTTTCGGCAGCGGGGACCACTACAACTATGTAAAGATTATTAGTCTTTCAGTTTTGCGCAAAGGAACTCGCGGTTCATACGGGCGATGTTGCTGATTGAGATGCGTTTCGGGCACTCTGCCTCGCAGGCGCGGGTGTTGGTGCAGTTGCCGAATCCCAGTTCGTCCATCTTGGCAACCATTGCCTTAACACGTTTGGCAGCCTCAACGCGGCCTTGCGGCAGCAGTGCGAACTGCGAAACCTTGGCCGATACGAACAACATTGCCGAGCCGTTCTTGCAGGCAGCAACGCAAGCGCCGCAGCCGATGCAAGTAGCCGAGTCCATAGCCTCGTCGGCATCAACCTTCGAGATTGGAATAGCGTTGGCGTCTTGAGCGCCGCCGCAGTTGAACGATACGTAGCCGCCAGCCTGTTGGATTTGGTCGAAGGCGTTGCGGTTCACCATTAGGTCTTTAAGAACAGGAAACGCAGCCGAGCGCCACGGCTCAACGGTGATGGTCTCACCGTTTTTGAAGCGGCGCATATACAATTGACAGGTTGTTGCGCCAGTTGCAGGACCGTGCGGGTGGCCGTTGATGTAGAGCGAGCACATTCCGCAGATACCCTCGCGGCAGTCGTGGTCGAACACAATTGGCTCCTCGCCCTTCTCAATGAGCGACTCGTTCAGAATATCCAAAGTTTCCAAGAACGAAGTGTCGGGGGTTGTCTCAACATTCTCGTAAGTCACAAACCCGCCTTTTTCTTTCGGGCCAGCCTGACGCCAAACCTTCAAGTTTACTTTCATTATATTATCTGTAGCCATTTGATTTACTTTTTTAAGATGATTATGATTTATAGTTACGAGTTTGAACCTTGATAGCCTCATATTTAAGCGGTTCTTTCAGCAATTCAGGCTCTTTGTTGTCGTCGCCCTGATAGTTCCAGCAGCCAACGTAGAAGTAGTTCTCGTCGTCGCGTTTGGCCTCGCCCTCTTCACTTTGGTACTCCTCACGGAAGTGGCCGCCGCAACTCTCGTTACGGCTCAGTGCGTCGCGGGCAATCAGTTCGCCCATCATAATAAAGTCTTTCAAACGGAAGGCCTTGTCGAGTTCAACATTCATACCTTCTTCCTTTCCAGGGATGAACAGGTTGGTTTCGAACTCCTTGCGCAACTCTTTCAGTTTAGTCAGCGCTGTTTCAAGGCTCTCTTTGGTGCGGCCCATACCAACATATTCCCACATAATGTGGCCCAAATCCTTGTGGATAGAGTCAACCGAGCGTTTGCCCTTGATTTTCATCAGAGCGTCCTGTTCGGCTTCGCATTTCTTCTGAGCATCGATGAACTCCTTGCTGTTCGGGTCGAAGCGCGGAACGGTGATTTGGTCGCTCAGGTAGTTCTGAATGGTGTAAGGCAGAACGAAATAGCCGTCGGCCAGACCCTGCATCAGAGCCGAAGCACCCAGACGGTTGGCGCCGTGGTCAGAGAAGTTGCACTCGCCAATGGCGAACAGGCCCTTCACTGAAGTCTGCAGTTCGTAGTCAACCCACAGACCACCCATTGTGTAGTGGATGGCGGGGAAAATCATCATCGGGTTGTAGTATTTCACGCCGTTAATCTCACGTGCGAACTCGCCAGGATTAACGTCCGAAATCTCTTCGTACATATCGAACAGGTTGCCGTAGCGCTGACGGACAACGTCGATGCCAAGGCGGTTGATGGCTTCAGAGAAGTCAAGGAACACGGCCAGGCCAGTGTTGTTCACGCCGAAGCCCTTGTCGCAGCGCTCTTTGGCGGCGCGGCTTGCAACGTCGCGCGGAACCAGGTTGCCGAATGCGGGATAGCGGCGCTCCAAGTAGTAGTCGCGGTCTTCTTCAGGAATGTCAGAGCCTTTGATTTCGCCCTTCTGAAGTTTCTTGGCGTCCTCAATCTTCTTCGGAACCCAAATGCGGCCGTCGTTACGCAGCGACTCCGACATAAGTGTCAGTTTCGATTGTTTGTCGCCGTGAACAGGAATACAAGTCGGGTGAATCTGTACGTATGAAGGGTTTGCAAAGTAAGCGCCCTTGCGGTAAGCCGCGATGGCAGCCGAGCAGTTGCAGCCCATAGCGTTGGTCGAAAGGAAATAGGTGTTGCCGTAGCCGCCAGTTGCCAGAACAACAGCGTGAGCGGCAAAACGCTCAAACTCGCCTGTCACCAGGTTTTTGGCGATGATACCGCGAGCGCGGCCGTCAACCATAACAATGTCGTGCAACTCGTAGCGGTTGTAACTCTTCACCTTGCCAGCCTTGATTTGGCGGTTGAGCGACGAGTAGGCGCCAAGCAGAAGTTGCTGACCTGTCTGACCTTTGGCGTAGAATGTGCGGCTAACCTGTGCGCCACCGAACGAACGGTTGGCAAGCAGGCCACCATATTCGCGGGCGAAAGGAACGCCCTGAGCCACGCATTGGTCGATGATGTTGTTCGACACTTCGGCCAGACGGTAAACGTTGGCTTCGCGTGCGCGATAGTCGCCACCTTTAACAGTATCGTAGAACAGGCGGTAAACCGAGTCGCCGTCGTTCTGATAGTTCTTTGCTGCATTGATACCGCCCTGAGCCGCAATTGAGTGAGCGCGGCGCGGTGAGTCCTGAATGCAGAAGTTCAGGATGTTGAAACCCATCTCAGCCAAAGTTGATGCTGCCGATGCGCCAGCCAAACCTGTTCCAACGACAATGATGTCCAATTTACGCTTGTTGGCGGGGTTCACAAGTTTTTGATGTGCCTTATAGTTGGTCCATTTTTCGGCTATCGGACCTTCAGGTATTTTAGAATCTATTGTAGCCATTTTATTTCAAATTAGATAGTTAGCAAAGCAATTTAATATAAGCGGCGATAACCACTGCTGCGAAACCGAGCATAACGACAGTCGCAAAAATGTTCGAGATGCATTTCCAGCGGTCCATCCAAACCTTGTTGTTCCAGCCAATGGTCTGCAGAGCGCTCCAGAAGCCGTGGCACAGGTGGAACCAGATGGCCACGAACCAAACCAGATAGCAGATGACTACAGGCAGTTGGCTGAAGTAGTACTGCATCCAAGCGGCGCCGTCGGCCACTCCATACTGATTGGTGATGCCCGCAATCTCGGCAAACTGCATCTTGTACCAGAATTGGCTCAAGTGAAGAATCAGGCCCACAAACACAATGCAGCCGAGCACCAGCATATTCTGCGATGCCCACTCAACTGCGGCGGGTTTCTCCTGATAAGCGTAACGCTCAGTGCCGCGCGCCTTGCGGTTCTGAAGGCTCAGAATGAAGGCGAACACAATGTGAACAATAAATCCGAGAGCCAGAACCATTGTTCCAACCAAGGCATACCAGTTGGCGCCAAGGAATTCGCACACGGCATTGTAAGCCTCGCCACTAAATACTGCCACAAGGTTCATCGACATGTGGAACAGCAAAAACAAAACCAGGAAAAGACCTGATATACTCATTATCAGCTTCTTTCCGATTGATGACAAACAAGAATTACTCATAGTCTGATTTTTTTAATTAAATGTCAGTTAAAATTTGGGCAAAACTAACAATTTTCGGTTGTTAAATTGGCCTGTCGGCACGAATATTTCATTTAAATTTTCATTGACGCCCGAGCCGAATAGAAACAGGTTGATTTGCAATAAAATATCGCAAAAGCGTTTTACAGAAACGCCTAATTGTAACAATTCCATTAAATTATATGTATGTGGAATGCGGATTTTGACGGCGTTTCTAAAAACAAAAAAAATCATCGGCGCCATTGTCGAGCAAACCGAAAAAAGTCTATCTTTGCGCCCGATTTTTAAACATTTAATAACAATAAATTATGTCTGTAAGAATTCGCTTGACACGACAGGGTAGAAAGGCATCCGCCTACTATCACATTGTCGCTGCCGATAGCAGGGCACCACGTGATGGTAAGTTCATTGAGAGATTGGGTAGTTACAATCCTAACACAAATCCTGCTACTATTGAACTTAACTTCGAACGGGCTCTTTATTGGTTACAATCAGGTGCTCAGCCATCTGACACCGCAAAATCACTCCTTTCGAAACAGGGCGTTCTGATGAAGAAACACCTGCTCGATGGCGTTAAGAAAGGCGCATTTGACGAAGCTGCCGCTGAGGCTAAATTCGAAAAATGGGTTGCCGAGAAGAAATCGAAACTTCAAGCCGCAAAAGACAAAATCAAGGCTGACGCAAACACTGCGAAGAAAGACCGTCTTGAGGCAGAACGCAAAGTGAACGCCGCTAAAGCAGAGGCTCTTGCCAAGAAGCAAGCTGAGGCTAAAGCAGCAGCCGAAGCAGCCGCCAAAGAGGCTGAAGCAGCCGCCGCTGAAGCAGAAGCACCTGCTGAAGAGGCTGCAGCAGAAGCTACTGAAGCACCTGCAGCAGAGTAATCTGACGATGGACGCGTTGGATTTTGTTGAGGTAGGCAAAATTGTCAAAACACATGGTGTGAATGGCGAAATAATTGTCGAACTTGACAATCCCGCAATACTTGAAGACACAACCGAACCCGTGGTCCTTGAAATAGAAGGACTGCGGGTTCCTTTTTTCATTGAGCAGGCCAAAGCCGTGAGCGCACAACGCGCACGCGTGCTGTTCGACTGCACCCACACCGAGCAGCGAGCCAAAACACTTGTTGGCTGCCGCGTTTTTGTATCGCCCGACCTGCTCGACAATGCCGACGACGAATTCGCATCGCCCACGGCAATTGTCGGGTTCAACGTCATCGACAAAAAACACGGCGACATTGGCGCAGTTCAATCGATTGACAACCTGAATGTTAACCCGATAATGGTTGTTGGCGGAAAACAAATGCTCATCCCATTCCATCCCGAATTTGTGACAAAAATCGATTTCCGCAAACGCCAGGTTCGCGTGTCGCTACCTGATGGTTTGCTGAATTTGAATGACTGATTTCGACACAAACACAGACAGAAAACGCAAACTATTGGTATAACCGCATGCAAAACGCGGAAATATACCGATTTGCAACTCCTAAATAAAAGTTATCTCTTTGGCGATAAGGTGATTAGTGGAACCATCATCTCGTCCATGCTTATGCCGCCGTGCTGAAATGTGTTGCGGTAGTACTGCACATAATAATTGTAGTTGTTGGGATAGGCGAAAAAATCTGTATTGGTGGCGAAAATGTATGACGTACTGACATTTATGCGCGGCAAATGAATGGTCTGCGGATTGCGGATTTCGTACACTTCGCGCGGATTGTAGTCGAGATTTTTACCCTGCTTGTAACGCAAATTCGACGACACGTTTTTGTCGCCAATAACCTTGATAGGATTGGTGACACGGATGGTGCCGTGGTCGGTGGTCAGGACGATTTTGACGTTTTTTGAAGCCAGAGTTTTCATCAGTTCGAAGAGCGTGCTGTGCTCGAACCACGATTTGGTGATGCTGCGGTACGACTTCTCGTCGGCAGCCAACTCACGAATCATCTGCATATCGGTGCGCGAGTGCGACAGCATGTCTACAAAATTGATAATCAGCACTGAAAGTTGGTTGCGCATTATCTCATTCATATCGTTGGCCAACTTCTGACTCTTTTCGGCATTGTGGATTTTATCGTAGAAAAGCGATGCCTTCACACCCATTCTATCCATCTGTTTCTGAAGCAATTCGCGTTCAAAATTATTCTTTGCGCCGTCTTCGTCTTCATTCACCCAAAGGTCGGGGTGCAGTTTCTCGATTTCCGACGGCATCAGTCCCGCAAACATGGCATTGCGTGCAAACTGCGTGGCTGTCGGCAGTATGCTGAACATAATGTCTTCATCGTCAACATTATAGTAGGGCGCAATCATTGGCTCGATGCACTTCCACTGGTCGAAGCGCAGATTGTCGATGACCACCACAACCACCTGCTCGCCACTCGACAAAGCAGGGAAAACCTTGTGCTTGAACGCGTTAGGCGACAGAATGGGCGCTTCACTGCTGCGATCGGCAAACCACGACTCGTAGTTGGTTATGATGTAGCGCACAAAACGCTTGTCGGCTTCGCTTTTCTGCATTTGCAGGATTTGCTCCATGCTTGCGACGCTGTTTTTCTGCAATTCCAACGTCCAGAAAATCAATTTTTTATGGATAGCCTTCCAATCATCAGCGCTTTCGGCATTGTTGATTTCAACGCCCAAATCGTTGAACTGCGACTGATAGTTCATTGTGGTTTTTTGGCTGACAAGCCGCCGCTGGTCGGTTATCTTCTTGATTGTCATCAGAATCTGCATCGGATTGACGGGCTTAATCAGATAATCGGCAATCTGCGACCCGATGGCTTCGTCCATGATAAACTCTTCTTCGCTCTTTGTTATCATGATGATTGGCAGCGAATTGCGAATATGCTTGATTTGCGCCAACGTCTCCAATCCGTTCAGTCCAGGCATATTCTCGTCGAGAAAAACCATATCGTACTGGCTGTTGCGAACCATGGCAATGGCATCGGTGCCGTTATTGATGGTATCAACCTTGTATCCCTTTGATTCCAAGAAAATTATGTGCGGTTTGAGCAAGTCTATTTCGTCGTCAACCCAAAGAATGCTGATTTCCTTCTGCATGGCAAATGTTTTTATGAGAACGAAAATACATTTTAATTGTTGCACGGCAACGGGTGCAGGATAAAAATTTGGGGCTTAAAACCAATTTGCACCAAACCAAATTATTTCTACTTTTGCCGCGGGTAAGTCTTATACGACCAGCTCCTGCTGAACTCCCCCAGGTCTGGAAGGAAGCAAGGGTAGGCGGTTGTAGCGGTGCGATATAAGTTGCTTACCCTTTTTTTATGCGCGAATGAATAGCAAATCATATACGCTTGAAGACGTTGGGGGGATAGTCGTCCGCAAGCACCATCAGGCACACCGAATCTCAATCAAACTAAAGCCAGGACAGCCGCCCGCGGTGGTGGTTCCGCGTTTTGCGACTTTTGATATGGGATACCGCTTCGCCCTTGAAAACCGCGAGTGGATTGCTAGTCATCTGCAGCAATTAGATGCAGCCTTAAAATCAAACGTTTACAACGAAGAGCGGCCGTTCAGCACGCGCTATCACACAGTTCGGTTCTGCCGATGCCAGACGCGCTGCGTGCAGGCTGTGAAGGCCGATGGCGGCTACGAGATGCGCTTCCCTGCCGACACCGACTTCAGTTCGGCACAGGTTCAGCGGCAAATCCGTATGTTTCTGACAGAATTGCTGCGGCACGAAGCCAAAACCTATCTGCCCGACAGAGTGGCAAAACTGGCAGCCGCCCACGGATTCAGTTACAACCAACTGACAGTCAAGAATGTACACACGCGTTGGGGTAGTTGTTCGGTGCGGAACAACATCAATCTGAACATCTGCCTGATGACACTGCCTGAATATTTGTCGGACTTTGTAATTTTGCACGAACTTTGCCACACCGTTCACAAGAACCACGGACCGCAGTTTCACGCTCTGCTCGACTCGCTGGTTGGCGGAAACGAGAAACGTTTGGATAAAGAATTGAATAAGTATAAGATACAGATATAAGACGCAACGATTATGAAAAAGATTGCCGAAAGATTTATGCGCTATGCGCGGATTGATACTCAGTCGGATGAGCGCTCGACAACGTGTCCGAGCACTGCCAAGCAGTTCAATCTGATTAAATCGCTGGCCGACGAACTTAACTTTTTGGGACTCACAAAGATAGATATTGATGGCAACGGCTATCTGTTCGCCACCATCCCGTCTAACGTGCCATATGCTGTGCCCGCCATCGGGTTCATCGCGCATATCGATGTCAGCCCCGACGCGCCTTCGGAAAATGTCAAACCGCAGATTATCAGTAATTACGATGGTGGCGACATTGTTCTGAACGAAGCGCAGAACATTGTAATGTCGCCCGCCGACTTTCCCGAACTGCGCAATTATGTTGGCCAGGACATCATCACGTCGGACGGCACAACGCTTTTGGGCGCCGACGACAAGGCTGGCGTTGCGGCAATTATGCAAATGGCTGAATATGTGCAGAATAATCCCGATTTCAAGCACGGTCCGATAAAAATCGCCTTCACTCCCGACGAAGAGATTGGCCGCGGTGCCAACTTGTTCGATGTGAAGCAGTTTGGTGCCGATTTCGCCTACACGGTCGATGGTGGCGGCATTGGCGAGATTGAATATGAGAATTTTAACGCCGCTTACGCGAAAATCACCGTCACGGGCAAGAGCGTGCACCCAGGCAGCGCCAAAGACAAAATGGTGAATGCCACCTTGCTCATTAGTCGCATAATCGGCTCTGTGCCAATTAGTTCCACACCACGTTACACCGACGGCTATCAGGGCTTCTTCCACTTTTTCAAGGTTGAAGGCGATGTTGAGCGTGCCAGCGCCGAAGTGCTCATCCGCGACCACGACGCCAATCTGTTCGAGCAAAAGAAGAAATGGCTAACCGATTCTGCCGCAGCGCTTTGCAAGGAATACGGCGGCGACTACATCAAGGTTGAAATTACCGACCAGTACCGCAATATGCGCGAGATGATTGAGCCGCATATGCACATTGTTGACACAGCCGTTGAAGCGATGCGCCAAATCGGCATCGAGCCCAAAGTGCAGCCCATCCGCGGCGGCACCGACGGCGCACGCCTATCTTATATGGGTCTGCCCACGCCGAACCTGTTCGCTGGCGGTCACAACTTCCATAGCCGATTTGAGTTTGTACCAATCGAGAGTATGGAAAAGTCGTCGGAAACGATTTTGAAGATTTTGGAATTGTATGCGAATAAAGGCTGAGCCGGGATTTGGACAATTTCAGTATTTCCAACAAAATACTACGGACTCGATAAATCGCATTCCTATTTAAACACCATTTCAAACACCGTCTCGCTCTCGTCGCTCTTGACAAGGTTGATGGTGGCGTTGTGCTGGCGCAGAATCTGGCGCGAGATGCTCAGGCCGATGCCGCTGCCTTCGGCTTTGGTGGTGAAGAACGGAATGAAAATCTGCTCTTGATTGCTTAGCGTAATGGGGTCGCCGTTGTTCGCCACGCGCAGCCAAACTTCGTCGCCGTTGCCGTTGCCCGATGTGATGGTAATCTGCGAAGCATTTGCCTGAAGCGCGTTTTTTATCAGATTGATAATGATTTGCGACAGTTGGCCTTCGTCGGCGTAAATGAGAAGGTCGATGTTTTCGGTTGAGTAGGTGCAGCGCGCGTTGTGGCTCGCAATTTGTTCGCTTTCAAGCGTTATAATCTTATCAATCAGTTCTTTTAGGCTGAGCGATTTTCGCACTGGCCGCGCCACACCGCTCAACTGGCGGTAGGTCTGCACAAATTTTATCAGGTTGTTCGACGAGTCGGAAATGATTGATAATCCTGCTTTTATGTCCATTTCAGAATTGCCGTTCTCGTCAACCGATTTCGACAGCGCGTCGCTCAGCGATGCAATTGGCGCCACGGTGTTCATAATCTCATGGGTAAGCACGCGGATGAGTTTCGTCCACGAATCCTGCTCGTACTGCTGCCGCTGCTGCTCGTAGATGTAGCGGATGCGGTTCAGCGCGCGGTTGAAGCGGCTGTTCTCGACAAAGCGGAAGTTCAGTTCACCGTCTTCGAGCGAGTCCATCATATAGGTGACCTTGTTCACAAGGTGACGGTGTACGATGATGGCCGTCGCGATGATGGCTAAAACCGTGGCAGTCAGTGTTATCAGCAGAATCAGTGTCCAACTCATAATCCGTATTTTTTCATTTTGGCGTAGAGTGTCGGGCGGCTCACGTTGAGCATTTTGGCTGCCGCCGAAACATTGCCGTGGCATTGGCTAACAGCCTGACGAACAAGTTGTTCCTCATCTTCCTCGTCGTAGCGGCCCGTCAGGTGGATTTCTTCGGTGCGCTGCGATACGTTCAGTTGCAAATCGCTGCCAGTCAGCGTTGTACCCTCCGACATAATCACCGCCTTCTCAATGCAGTTCTGCAACTCGCGAATGTTGCCGTTCCAGCGGTGATTGGTGAGCATTTGCCGCGCGCTCTCGTCGATACCAGTAAGCGGTCGGTGGTACTTGACGGCGTTGTCGGCCAGGAAGCGCTCGGCCAGCGGAATAATGTCGGACGCGCGGTTGCGCAACGGCGGCAACTCAATGTGCACGGTGTTTATGCGGTAGTAAAGGTCCTCGCGGAAATGCCCCTCGGCCACCAACTGTTCAAGGTTCATATTGGTGGCGCAGATTAGGCGAATATCGACGGCCACGGGCTGTGTGCCGCCCACGCGCACAATGCTGCGCGACTGTATGGCTCTCAACAGTTTAGCCTGAAGATGAAGCGGCAGATTGCCCACTTCGTCAAGAAAGAGCGTGCCGCCGTTGGCCTGCTCAAAACGGCCTTCGTGGTCGGTGTGGGCGTCGGTGAAGGCGCCTTTCACGTGGCCGAACAGTTCGCTCTCGAACAGCGTCTCGGGAATGGCCCCTGCGTCAACAGCCACCATTGGCTTGTCGGCGCGAGCGCTCAAAGCGTGTATCTGCCTAGCCATCACGTCTTTACCCGTACCGTTCTCGCCCGTAATGAGCACGGTGGCGTCGGTTGGCGCAATCTTCTCAACGGTGCGTCGGATTTGTTCCATTGCGGGACTTGTTCCCCAGAACATATCGCCGCCAGCCTTTGCCGCACGGGCTTCGGCGGGTGCTTTTTTCGCTTGGCGCGACGAACCGCCGCCCGCATTCTGCGCCGCCTTGTTGCAGGCCGCCGTCAGCACCGAAACCAGTTTGGCGTTGTCCCACGGCTTCACAATAAAATCGAACGCGCCGCGCTTCATTCCTTCCACCGCCAGTTCAATGTCGGCGTAGGCCGTGAAAAGCACAATCTCGATTTGCGGCGCAATCTCTTTCAATTCGCGAGTCCAATACAGGCCTTCGTTTCCTGTGTTCACCTCGGTTTTGAAATTCATATCGAGCAGCACCACGTCGGGCTTGAAAGTGCCTATGGTGGCAATGAGCGTCGAAGGCGACGGAAGTGTCTCAACCTGTGCAAAATGCAGTGGCAGAAGCAGTTTCAGTGTCTGCCGAATGCTCGCGTTGTCGTCAACAACAAGAATTTTTCCTGTTTTGGAAGCCATAAATATCGGTATTAGTGATAGTTGCGCACAAAATCGCACGTTAATTTCTGCTCACAAATATATTGTTTTTAAGGTTTAGAAGGTTTAGAAGGTTTAGTCGCTTCGCTTGGTTAGGGTTTAGCGCTTCGCTGTTTAGGGTTTAGAAGGTTTAGTGCTTCGCTGTTGAGAAGGTTGAGAGAGTTTAGTTTCTAAACTTCTAAACTCTCACCTCTCACCTCTCACCACTAACCCTTTTCTCACTCTTTCTTCAGTGCCTCGGCGGGATTGGTGTTTGCGGTTTTCACGCTTTGGTAGAGAACCGAAACGGCGGCAATCAGCGCCACGGCAAGGCCCGCAAGGGCGAAAATCCACCAGTACAGGTCGATACGGTGGCCGTAGCCTGCAAGCCAGCGGCTCATAACGTACCAGCCGAGCGGAATGCCAAGCACAAAGGCCACGCCAACCATCTTCATAAACGACAGTACCAGTTCGCGCAGCACGCCCGAATATTCGGCGCCAAACACCTTCTTGACCGACACGCTGCGAATCTCCTGCTGCATATAGTACGAACTCATTGCAAACAGACCCAATGCCGATACCAGAATCGACAGCAGTGTGAAAATGAGCACTACTGACAGAATTCGTCGCTCATCGCGGAAGCCATCTTCGATTATTTCCTCCATATACTTGGCTTCGAAGATTTTATCGGGGAAGACCGATTTGA
The DNA here is from genome assembly GCA_017527435.1 of Salinivirgaceae bacterium. Classification (GTDB taxonomy): domain Bacteria; phylum Bacteroidota; class Bacteroidia; order Bacteroidales; family SZUA-534; genus RUG13583. Next base: position 115,397 of record JAFXQB010000019.1, on the reverse strand, counting down.
ATGCAGCCTCAACCTGCTGACGGGCGGTGGCGTGGTCGCCTGTCGTCTTGATAATCAGCGTCCAGGGATAGTTGTCGTCAGAACTCTCGCCCCAGTTCGAAATCAGTGCTGCGCTTTGTGCAGCCTCAAGCGGTCGAATCTTGAAATCGTAATAGATTCCGCCTATCAGGATTGTGCCGTTGCCTGGTGAGACAAAATCAGAAGCCGTTTCATCGATACCTATCAGTTTGAAGGCGTACTCATTAAGCCATGTAATCCATTGGTCGTTATTTTCACCTTGTTTCTGTCCCAAATGATTGTCCTGTTTCACTCTCAACCCCAGAATTTGGAAATAGTTGTCATCGCCTTGTATCTCTTGGAAAGAAACAAAATCGCCGTTGTCGATAGTCATAGTTGAATTGTTGGTGTGCTCAAGCGGGATTCCATTGCCCTGACCGACCATCTCAACGCACGACGTTGCATTCAGTTTGTCAATGGCGGGACGAAGTTCGCCCGACGTGCCGAAACCATTCTCGACAACAAGAATATCCTTTGTGTTGTAGCCTAAATCGGCGTTAATCATATGGCGAATCTGAAGCCACATTGTGAGCGCCGACACAAGCATCACCACGGCCACAACGTTCTGAATCACAATGATAACGCGGCTGTAAACGGTTTTGGTCTTGCGCCGAAGAGTGCCGCGCACAATCTCGATTGGCTGCGCCTTCTGAATGAGCAGGGCGGGAACCAGTCCTGCTACGAATCCCAGAACGGCTATGAATGCCAGCACAAGCAGTATGTTCACGGGCGATATGGCGCTGAACACCGAAACGTGATAGTTCAGCAGGCGCGACGCGGCAGGGGCAAAGAGTTCTGCCAGCACAACGGCCAGCAGCATCGATATGAAGCAGACAACGGTGCTTTCGGCAATAATTTTCAGGAAGATTCCGCTTTTGGCGGCACCCACCAGCCGCCGCGTTGCCATCTCTTTGGCGCGGAAGCCCATCAGAGCCGTGCTCATATTCACATAGTTGAGCACTGCAAACGCCAACAGCAAAAGGCACATTGCGAGCAGAAGGGTCACAAAACTGCGGTTGCCAAGGTGCAGAGCACCAGACCATTCGCCGTTACCCTCTTTCAGGAAATAGACATCGCGTAAAGGAATCATCCTCACATCTTTGAACGCGCCAATTCTATACACCCACCAGTTCTGTTTCATCCAGTCGAGCATATCGGCCTGTCGCGCCTGAAGGTCGGCCCCGGGATAAGTCATCACAAAGCAAACGCCCCCGGCAGCGTTGCTCATATTCTCATTGTGCGACGGGTTGCATTTCGGCATCACCTCGCCACGGGCCAACACATCGGGTGTTTTTATGATTGAATTGCCGAAATCGCTGAAAACACCGCAAACAGTGAGCGAAAATTCGTCGTTCTCGTTTTTTAGTGTGATTACTCGTCCAAGCGGTTCTTTGTCAGCGAAATAGGCGTTGGCAAACTTTTGGCTTATCATACATTGGTCGCCCGATATGTGCCAGTCGGATTTGTTGCCGGCAATCAGTTCGTAACTGAAAATGTCGAAGAAGTTACTGTCGGCGCACGTAACGCTGCCATAGACGGTGGCTCCGTCAATTTTAAACTCGCAGGCCGAAGATAAACTGGCCACGCAGCAGCCTTTCTCAATTTCGGGGAAATTGTTCTTCAGGTGCTTGTCGAGCCAATAACCCATATTCAGGTGCCCCTCACAGGCAATCAGATAGGTGCGGTCGGCGTTCTTCTGAAACGAGTCGGTTGTCAACTGCCGTTGGACATACGCCGCCAGCAGCAGCACAAACGCCATCGATACTGTCAGTCCCACAAGGTTTACAAGTCCGTACAACTTGTTGTTTTTTAGAAAATTCCAGAAACTTTTCATTGTTGTAAGTATTAAGTTTTTTTTAAAAGTTTAGAGTTTATCCCGATAGCTATCGGGGGCTTCGCTGTTTAGGGTTTAGAAGGTTGAGCGCTTTGCTGTTTAGAAGGTTGAGAGAGTTGAGATTCTAAACCTTCTCAACCTTCTCAACTTTCTCAACTTCAATTCACCGATTCATCATTATTCCGTCCTCAACGATTCCACAGGGTCGCTTGTGGCCGCCCGCAGCGAGCGCAGCGTCACAATGGTCACCGTGATGGCCATTACAGCCACGAGCGCCAGTACAAACACCCACCAGTGAATGGCCGTGCGGTAGGCGAACTGCTGCAGATAGGCGCTTATGACCACATAACTGACGGGGGCGGCAATGCCGAAGCAAGCCAGCACAATCAGCACGTAGCGGCGATTGAACATTCGCAGCACGTCGGCAATGGTGGCGCCGTTCACGCGGCGGATGCCAATCTCCTTGCGGCGGTACTCGGTCTCGAACAGCACCAGTCCGAACACGCCCAAAAGTGCGATGATGATGGTGATAATCGACAGCATACGAGTCAGTTTCGCGAATTTTGCGACGTCAGTGTATAATTGTTGCAAGTCGCTGTCGAACAGATGCACATTGATGTCTTCGGCGGTGAGTTTCTCGTCGAAGCCCATAACGGTCTGCTCAATGTGTTTGAAAACCTCACGGATATCGGCGCTCGCGGTTGTGCGCACAAACAGTTCGGTGCAAGGACGATAGCCGTTGTCGCCCCAAACGTAGAAGCAGTACGGGCGGACGGCTTGGCTCATTGGCCAGGCGTTAAAATCTTTGCAGATACCGACAATCTCGGCGTCTTTCTTGGCGTGACCAGGAATCATTTTCCCAGGCGTGAATCCGTACTGATTGCGGGCCGTCTCGTTGAAAATCATTACACCGGTCTCGGTTTGCGTGTCGGACTGCGTGAAGTTGCGGCCTTCCACAATCTCAATCCCCAGAAAATCAAGCATATTCCACGAGCAGGGAAACACTTCCCACATACATTGATTGCCGTCAATCTGCCGTCCCCACGACATTCGTCCCCAATACACTAACCTGCCGTCACCCCACGCCACGTCTTTCACCTGCGGGTCTTGTTTCAGCGCCGACTCAACAATGGCAGTCTCGTTGCCCACCTTGTTCGACACGTGCGCCACCACAATGTTCTCGCGGTCGAAGCCCATATTGTGATTCAGCAGAAAACCGTTCTGAATATCAACAAAAACCGTCATAATAATGAAGGCGATGGCCACCGTAAACTGCACCATAACAAGCGCATAGCGCAGAGTTCTGCCTGTTTGGCTTGCGCCGAAATTCGCCTTGAGCGCAAACGCAGGCTCAAACGATGTGATGTAGAGCGCGGGGTAAAGGCTCGAACCCACGGCCACCACAATGGCACCCACGGCGCAAAGCAGGGCCACACCTGCGTTCCGAACAATTGACACACTGCTAGCCATAAGACCAGCGTAGGTTGTCGTCTGCAACAGCAGAATCAGAGCGGCCGCTACGGCAATCGACACCGCCGTCATTGTCACAGCCTCCAAAACCACGCTCATTGTCAGGCTCGCGCGGCTGCTGCCCAGTATCTTGCGGGTGTTGATGCCGCGGATTTTCACAGGCACCAGCGCAAAAAACATATTCACATAGTTGATGATGGCCACAAACAAGATGAGCAAAGCGATGGCAATCCAACCGTAGGCCATACCCTTGTTACCTTGGCGCATATAGTTCGACCCTATTTCGGAAAAATATAGGTCGGCAATGGGAATGAATTTGACATTTATCTGTCCCATAGCCTCTTCAAGTTCCTCGTCGTTTTCAGCAGTGCCGTACCCTTCGGGGAAGAAACCGCCCTCGGTCCAGGCGCGGCGCAGACGGGCGTCGGCGGCGCGGTCAAGGTCGTCGGGTGTAAGTCCGGCAGTGGGTTTCACAAAATAGGTGAAACTGCCTTCGCTCCAATTGTCGATGCACACATTGCCAATGTCGCACAAAACGTCGAACCTCTCAAGGTCGCTGTTTTTTGGCGCGTCTTTAAAGATGGCCACCACCTCGCACATTTTCTTGCCATCGTCGGCGTTCTCTTGAATGATGTCGCCCACCTGCAGGTCGAATTTCTTTGCCAGCGATTCCGAAACGGCCAGATGGCGGTCGTCGCCTTCCATAGCCGCCCATGAGCCTTGAATAAACTCATAACCAAGTATTTCGACGGTCGGTTTCGTCACATAAGTAAATTGGGTGTTCAAATTGCGCGGAAACCCGTTTTCGGCGCTGCCGTGCTCGCCCTCGGGCTGAAGGCTGTAACTGCGCCAACTCTGACCCCACGGTCCGAACTCGCCACCCGCGGCAATCTCGGGCAATTCGCTGATGAGCCGCTCGGCCAGCGGTCGGCAAATCGATGTCATACGCCCCTCGCCGTTGAACCGCGGAACGTGCATTGCATAAATGTTCTCGTGGTCGGGCAGATTTTTGTTGTAGGTGAACATAAAATGCACCTGCACCGCCAGAATGTAGAACGCCGCAATGGCCACACCCATTCCCAAAGTGTTGATTATGAACGATGCGCGTGTCGTTTTGCCTTTTCGAAATAATGAAATCATATTAGTTTGTTTTTGGTAGAGACGCGCCGTGGCACGTCTGAACAAGTTATTAAATTTTCGAAGTTATAAGTTTTTAAAGGTTTAGAAGGTTGAGCGAAACTAGACTCTAAACCTTCTCAACCTTCTAAACTTTCTCAACTTCAATTCACCGATTCACCATTAAATTCAACATTTCACCGTTCTCATTCCCATTATCGGCGCTTTCGCGATATTTGTACGACGGTTTTGCTGCATTGAGCGGCGTCCGCTGCGGCGCCACGATTCAATTCTGATAGTTGTAGTAATCATAGTTTTATGTTATTATTATAAATTTTATGTTTTCAAAGTTTTAAGTTAGTGTTTTGCGGTTTTTGCAATTCTAACTGACGCTCCCGCCAAGCGATTGTGACGGTTCTGTAGCATATTGTTGCGTCCGCTGCGGCGCCACGATTCGATTCTGATAGTTGTTGTAATCATAGTTGTAAGTTTTAGTAGTTATAAATTTTAAGTTTTAAGTTCTCGAAGTTTTAAGTTGAAGGCATTAGGCAAAAGTTTTTGTCTGTTGTCCGTTGTCTGATGTCCTTCTCATTTTCATTTTCATTTTCATTTTTTTATTCTCGTGCCAAACTTATTACACGGTGCGTGCCAAAGTTTTATTTTACTGATTTACAATAATTTCAATAATTTGTAAAGTGTAAAAAAGTGTAAAGTTTTTTACAGTGGGTTTACAGTTGCTTTACAGGTTTACACAGTGGTGCAGCCTTTCAAATTCCCCGCATCCTACACAAAAAAAACACGGAACCCGTTTTGGTGGGTTCCGTGTTTTGCTAGTGAGAAGGTTAAAAGTTAGTTTTTCCGACTCACAATAAAACGTCGCATTAAATATTTTAGCGTATACTATTGATAATGAACATTCTATTTAACCTTAACCGTAGATGCGGCAATGCCTTTGCCTTTTACCGTCACCGTAGCTGATTTGGCGTTTTTGGGCAGGCGAACAATGGCCAGCGCGCGCCCGTGCCAGGTGGTGTGCGTGGCGTCTTGGATGTTGCCGCTGTCGCGAAGGTCGGCAGTGCCAAGGGCAAGAAGTTCGCAGTTTTTAACGCTGACCGTAACCTCGTCGAAAGCCATAGCGCAAGGATTCCCGTCCTTATCGGCAATGGTAATGTTGATGTATGCAATGTCGCAGCCGTCGTTTTTATAAGATGCGTGGTCGGTGGTGAGAATAACTTTGGCAGGCTTGCCGGCAGTAACAAGTTTGTTCGACGATTTGCCATCGCACTCGGCACGCAACACTCCCGGCTGATAATCCAGTGTGAAGGTGGCCATATTTCTCTCCACGGCCTTTTCGCCAATCAACTTATCGTTGAGATAGAGTTTGACGTTGCCTTTCGGGGCGTAAACTTCAACGTCGATGGGCTTGTTTTCCCAACCTTCCCAGTTCCACGAATCCCAGGTTGGCCAAGTGCTCCACATTGTTGTCTTGATTGAATCGACATAGCCATTAGGCTCGCGTGCAGCAAGATGCAGCGGTGCCGAAGCGCTTTCGCCGTTCCAGATGATGTCGCGGTAATACGAAATTGGCTTGCGGAAACCAGTGATGTCAACATCGCCGCAATACGCACCATGCCACGGCCATTGCGGATTCTGCCAGCTTTCGCCCTGCGGCCAGGCCTTGTAGCGCCATCCGCCAATGCCCGACTCGCCAAGATAATCGAGACCGGTCCAAACCATATCGCCGATTACGTAAGAGTTGTTGGCAACAATGTTGTGGTTGTTCCACGCGTCTCTCGGATACGATTCGGTTTGCCAAATAATGCGCTGCGGGTCGCGCTCGTGGTCGCTCTTATGCTTGAAAATCATATAGTTGTAACCGGCAATATCGAGCACTTCAGCGTGCGGGTCGTAGATTTCCCAGTCACGGTCCCAAGCGCAGAGACCTTCAGTGACGGGGCGGCTGTCGTCAACCGAAAGAATCGCCTTCTTCAGCATACGTGCGGTGTAAACGCAGCGGATATCTTTGCGCTCAATAATCTCGTTGCCGATGCTCCACGCCACAACAGAAGGGTGATGGCGGTCGCGCAAAACAAATGATTTGATGTCGCTGACTGCGCAGCTGTCGAATAACTCGTGATAATCGTGTTCGTTTTTTTCGGTGCGCCAGCCGTCGAAAGCCTCGTCAACCACCATCATACCCAGTTCGTCGCAAGCGTCGAGAAACGCATCCGAAGGTGGATTGTGGCTTGTCCGAAGAAGGTTGAATCCAGCATCCTTCATCAGTTTCACTTTGCGGTATTCGGCACCGTCGAAAGCAGCCGCGCCAATCAGTCCGTTGTCGTGATGAACGCACGCACCATTCATTATCAGATTTTTACCATTCAAGCTGAAGCCATCTTGAGCGTTGTATTTAATTTCGCGGAAACCGAATTTGCGCTCTACGTTTTTGGCTCCGTCAATCGAAACTTCGGCTTTGTACAGGTTGGGCGTTTCAACGCTCCAAAGTTTCGGATTGCTGACATTGAGATTGATAACCACCGTTGCTGTGCCGTGGGGCGCGATTTTCACACTTTGCGAGTTTGATGCATCAGCTGCCGCAGCCTTCACTTCAACAGTTTTCTCCTGCGAAGAATTGTTAGTGACAATGGCCTCCACTGTAACTTTTCCATCGGTTTTGGCGGTGATTTTTACGTCTTCGGGCGTGGTGCTGACAGGCGCAAGACGGCGTAGCCAGACATTGCGGTAAATGCCGCTTCCCGAGTACCAACGGCTGTTGCGCTGTTGCGAATTGTCAACACGCACCATCAGGGTGTTGTCGCCTTGAGCGTTCAAAAATGGCGTAACATCCACACTGAAAGGCGTATAGCCGTATCCGTGCCGCCCCGCATACTTGCCGTTGACGTAAACCGTTGAATGGTGGTAAACACCTTCAAAATACATCACAACACGCTCGCCTTCAGCAAGTTTTGGCGTGCCGAAACTCTTTTTGTACCACCCAACACCTGTACCGTAATATCCACCGTCGTTGAACGATGGCGCATTGCGGTCGGGTTGCGTGTAAATGCTCCAATCGTGCGGCAGATTAACGCCCTGCCACTGCTCCGGAATTTTGGCCGTGTCGCCGTTTTGGGCAAACTGCCAACCAAGGTTGAAATTTTCCGCTGTCTGCGCTGTTGCTGTTGCGGCAACAATTATTGCAGAAAGCAATGTTGTCAAACGATTCATAAAAGTTGGTTTTTACGTGTATTAAAATTAAAAGTAAAATTAACTTTTAAAAATCGAATATGCAAATAAAAAGTTTAGGCTCTTCGCTGTTTAGGGTTTAGAAGGTTATCCTGATAGCTACCGGGGGCTTCGCTGTTCCGATAGCTATCGGAAATAAGGTTGAGAAAGTTTAGACGTATGGACGTGGCGCGCCGCGTCCGTACAAAATTGTCCGAAGGACAAAATCTGCATAACCGCAGGTAAGCGAAGCGCAACCTGTGGTAAAACTAAAAACCAGTCTGAAAGACTGAACCTTTGTAAAGTTCAATCTTCCAGATTGTTGTTTTAAATACATCGTGACCGGCGGCAACTTTACGCTTGCGGCCGGCTATGCAAATCACGTCTTTCAGACGTTTTTGAAAAAATTGGCATCTTGCTGAACAATATCCTTTCAAACTTTTCACCGTTTCAAAACCCTGAAACTGAACGTTTGGCAACCCATCAGCCCTGCGCCGTTGATAGCCTCAACAATGCCGACAAACTCGGTGTTTAGGTCGGAAGCGGCGAAGGGGATTTCGGCCACGCCGTTCTCGTCGGTCACAACGGCGGGACGCCATTGCAGCAGGTTGCGCGGGTCGGGCGCCGACGAAGCAAGGTCGAATTTGTCAGGCTCGTAGAACTCGCGCTTGGGGTAGTAACCTTGCGTCCTCGACAACCCGTACATTTTCATCAATTGCTCATCAGTATATGTGCGTTTAGGGTAAATAATATGCATAATGTTGTAGTATACACCACATTCACGCCCAACGTCATCCGTATATAGATGGACCTTCAACACCGTATATTCCTTACCAGGAATGGGTTTCCCTATATCATTATCACAATGTCGGTTTCCCGGATGCGCTGTAAAATCTGGATAATAATCATTAAGAATAAACAAAGTATCGGTAAAATCATTCTGATTAACATGGAAACAAACCCATTCAGGCCCCATACCCTCCACATTCGCCAAACTATCCAAAAATCCCGTCACTTTGTCGCGTTGAACCTTGCTCCGCTTTGCCTTGACAACTACGTCATCCAAAAGAATCACCTTGTCGTCGCTGAAAAGAAACTGCTCGCCGTTATCTGTCTCAAGAATATGATTTTGAGTCAGATAATGTTCTCGGCTTTGGCGGAAAACATTGATTGTGTTGAACGGATTGGCAATCGGAATTTTCGTTTTGTATTTATCTGTTAACAAATGTTTTAGATAGATACGGCCAGGCATTCTCCGCATTAGTTGCGGGTCAATTTCAAATCTGCCCAACGTATCGGTCAATATAGTACAAGAATCGCCATTGGGCGAAAATAGACTGATAACCTGCATTTTAGAACCAGGCTCGCGCCGAGTTGTCAGCATTCCGCTAACGCCATCGGTGAGCAGCGGTTGGGTGGCCAACGGCACGCTGTCCCAAACGTATCGGCGCCAGCCTTGCGTCAGAAGCAGAAGGTCGAGAGCCACGAGACGGTCATCGTTTTGAGTATCAAAATAATAGGTCGGGTTGAAGATATTGCCGCGAATCTGCTCCGAAAGATAGCAGTGCGACAGAATGTTCTCGTGACCAAGCTGATAGAGATAGGCCCTGTCGAAAATGCTCACCGCCAGTTCGGCGCGGATTGGGCGGCCAGCCGAATCGGTAACTTGCAGACGCACAGTGCCTGTGTCGCGGCGGAAGTAGCGCTCGCTGTTGGTGTTTGCCGTAATGTTCAGGCGCGCGTCGGGGTTTACGTACACCAGGCGCTCGGCCACGGGGCGGTCACCGTCGAATAGTGTTATTTCGGCGATTCCTTGCATCGTGAACACATTCCGCGGAAGTCTTACAATCTGCCGCCCACGTACCGTTCCATCGGCATCGCCGCAAAGCATTCCATTCTGTTTTGCAACGATTTTGATCGGGTGCAATGCTGAATCGGATGCCGAAACAAGCAGCATCAAGCCCGTTTGATTGTTACGCATAACTTTGAGTGCCAGTCCGTTACACTCGATTTTCGGAAAACCAAAGGTTCGGCCGTCGGACAGAACAACCTTGTACTCTTTGCCCGACTGCGGCGTAACAGAGAATTGCCCCATACCATCGTGAACGCATTGAATTTCAGCAATTTCGCAGTCATCTTCCAAGACTTTTCCCGAGACTTCTTCAGGAAAGCCGTTGCCATAAGTTGCTTTGAAGGCCACCACCGAGTTGACACCGTAAATCAGGTTACCGCCTTCGGGAAACAAATCGAAACGTTGCGTGGCGGTGCGTTGTTGAGCGGAATCGTCGCGAACGGCTTTGGCTGTAATTGCGTCCATCTGCGCCACGCGCTCCACAACACGAATCCTCCGCGGACGAAGAGCCTGCGCCGTGTCGGCAGTGAACGAAGAGCGGGTGTAGCCTTCCAGGAAATACTCGCCCTGCGGCCAATCGGTGCCAACATAAATATGACCGTCGCCACATCCGCCCAAGAGCGGGTACTTCTCGCTCCAGACAACGCTGTCAGCCGCCGAACGCACCTGAAGGTAGAGCGTTTGGCTTCGGTCGGACAAGGCAAATGTCTGACGGTCCATCAGATAGGCCTTGAACCACAAATCCTCGCCAGTTTCGGCAATCTCCTTGCTCGGCAGAATGTAGACGAAGTCTTGCGTTTGCGCCGCAGCGGTCGCAAATTGAAGTGCTGCGAAAAAGGTCAAAATTGGTAGCCGTTTCATTGTTTCGAGTTTAATGTTCACAACTTCATAATAGAGACAATTGGTTTGGCAAAATATTACAATTTTTGGGTGTTTGGTGTTTGGTGTTAGGTGTTGGTAAGGGTTTAGCGCTTCGCTGTTGAGAAGGTTGAGAAAGTTTAGTTTTTTGTTGCCTAAACTTTCTCAACTTTTCTCAACCTCTAAACCCCTAACATCTAACCCTTTTCTCACTCCTTCTTCAACTCCACCGCAGGGTTGGCCTTTGCCGCCTTGAGCGTTTGCGAGAGAACGGCAAGGAACGATATTGCAAGGGCAATGACGGCCGCCACAGCAAACACCCACCAATAACCGTCGACCCGATAGTAGAACTGATTCAAATATTTGTTGGCAAAGTAGATAGCAACAGGAATACCTATCAAAATGGCTATTCCGACAAGCAGCATATACTCTTTCACCGCACGGAGCGCTTCTGACGCCACGGTACCGCCTAAAACCTTGCGCACGGCTATGTTTGCCGTTTGAAGGCCAATGTAGTAGGCGCTCATCGCCACCAGACCCAAAAGCGATATGAGCGTGGCAAGCAGCATAAACAACTCTATCAGACTTATGAAATTGCGAGTCTCCGTCAAACTCTTTTCAATCAGTTCGGGAATATAGCCGTACCAATCGGCAATTCTTGTATCGCCATAGCGGCGGATACTTTCCTCTTCTGCAAGTTTCCGTAAATCAGCACGCACTTCGGTGTCAAATCGGTTCAGTTTCAATATGGCGTTGGGCGTATAATCAAATTCGCAAAGGTCTATTATTCCTACCTGATTTCCATTCACTTCCGACAAGTTGTCCACAACGTAATCTTTAACAATTCCTGCAATTATCGAATCGCTATTGAACCAAGGCAATTCCTTCGGTTTTACCGGGTTTTCCCGGTCAATTGCAAAGATATTTGCTGTCGACTCGGTGAGCCACATACCTTTACCGCCCGGTACTTGGTAATCTCTAACTATTTCGAATCCGAATAAATCGAACGCATTTTTGTCGCAACTGAATGTGTTGATATATATACTACGGCCGTCAACGGCTGTTTGCATTTGCATATGCATACGACCAGGGTAACTGTCAGAAAGTCCAATCTTATCAACGTAGGGCTTTGCGGCAAGTTGGTCGACACCTACATCGCCGCACGATATAAAATAAAGCCCATCAACATTTGCACCTAACGGCATATTAATCAAATGGTTGTATTGTAATTCCATCACTATTGCAAGCGATATGAGCGCGACGGTGATAATGTTCTGAATGACAATGAAAACGCGTGAGAAGACGGTTTTCGTCTGACGGCGCTGCTCGCCTTTTATGACGGCTACGGAATTGTAACTCAACGTGATAGCAGCAGGAATGGCGCCCGATACAAGTCCGACAATCAGCGCCAGCGCAATGTAAAGCGCAATGTAGGCGGGCGAGAAAGCAATATCAAGCCCGATATCACCCGCAACATATCGGTTGAAAACAGGCACAAACGCTTTGGCAAGCACCGCCGCCAACACAATGCACGCACCAGTAAACAGCACTGCTTCAACAACATATCGGCGGAAAACCTCACCGCGCTGTTCGCCCAAAGCCGTGCGGATAGCCATTTCTTTGGCTCGTTTGCCGGCAAGCGCCACGCTCAAGTTTATGTAGTTGAAAAGCGCCGACGCAAGAAGTAAGATTCCGACGGCTATCAGCACGTAAACCATTGTCAGATTGCCGTGTTTGAGAGCGTTGCAGTGGCGGCCTCGCGGTGAAAAATAGATTTCCTTGTATGGAATAGTCAGACTTAACGGCGAATACAGCCTATCGATATTCAATTCGCGCCGCACAACGGTGTCAATCATCGTACGAACGGCCTCGTGGTCGGCGCCTTCGCGAAAGCGTATAAAAACCGCATCCATAAAAAAGTAGTAACCGTCGGAAGCAACATCGGGGTCGGCGATTGCCATATAAATATCGTGTTTTTCTAAAATGGAATGGTTGTTGGCGCGAACAATGCCGCCTACTATGCAAGTGTCTCTCAAGACAATGATTGTTCGTCCCACAGGGTCGATATCGGGCGATATTTTTCTTGCAAAACTCTCATCAAGAAGAACTTGACTCTTATCGTTCAAGACCTCTTTTGACCCCGAAACGAAATCGAACTGAAAGAAATCGCAAATCACAGGGTCGATTTGGCAAATATCGGGATGCCCAGGAAGTTCATTTCCTTCATACTTAACTTTTGTTCCATAACAAGAGATTCGTCCGCCCGCCTCAACACCAGGTATGCGGTCGAGAGCCAAAGCCATTTCGCCGGGTCTAGCCAATAGACCATCCTCATAGCCCAAATTCAGCGAATAGAGCCGTTGGTAGTCGTTCGCCTCGCGCGTGACGGCAAACTGCTGCCAGGTGTAGCACGAAATGACTATCACAAACGCCAGACTCACAACAAGCCCCAAGGCCTCGATTGCGGTGTATAACTTGTTGCGCGATAGGAATTTCAGGTACGATTTCATTTCAGTTTATGTTTTAGTTTTCAAAGTTTTTTAAAAGTTTAGAAGTTAATCCCGATAGCTATCGGGGGCTTCGCTGTTTATAAAAGTTTAGAGTTTAGAAGTTCAGTCGCTTCGCTTGTTTAGTTTCTAAACTTCTAAACCCTTAACATCTAAACCTTTTCATCATTCTTTCTTCAGCGCCTCGGCGGGATTGGTGCGGGCGGCACATATAACCTGCCAAATCACTGATACAAATGCTATTGCTAGCGATATAAGAATGGCCACCACAAACAGCCAGCCGTAGTTCTCAATCCGGTAGGCAAAACGCTCAAGATAGAGCCGCGCAGCCCAAACGGCCAGCGGAATGCCAATGACACAGGCTATTCCGGCCAGAGTCATATAACTCCGCACGTTGCGCCAGGTTTCGTGTGTGACATCGGAACCGAAAACCTTGCGAATGGCTATCTGCTTGGTGTTCTCGTCGGCAAAGTAGGTGCTCATAGCCAGCAGACCTAATAATGCTATCAGGACGGACAACGCCGCAAAAAGTTCCAACAGTCGCATTGTTTTGCGGGCTGATGCCAGTTGCTGACGGTAAACATCACGGATGAATCCTGCACGAAGAGGTTCCTGGTAGATACCGAACTGCTCCATCCGATAGTCTCTGTAGGCCTTGAGAATCTGCTGTTCGTACTCCTTGCTTTCGCCAATGGTTTCGATGAGCAGATTGTGCGAGAAATACGTCTCCTCGGGTTTGGCTATAATGACGCAGACATTCTGAATACCTTCATCACCTGCTGCTGCCGAGTTACTTGGAAAATCTGCCACAACGCCGCCAATGTACTCGGCTTGGACGCCTCTGACATTGAACTTGCGGGCGAAAACCGTCGAAGTGTCGGAAAGGTTCGCCGCCCTGTAAGCTGTCTGGCCAAGCCATACCGAATGCATCTTCGGGTGCTGAAAATCTTCAAGAATCTCAAGCCCCATCAAGTCGAAATAGTTGGTGTCGGCCACAATAACAGACAGTTTGATTTCGGTGCCATCGTCAAGCATAAATCCTTGCCAACCATTAAGCGTCCCTGGCAAATCACTTCCTAACCCCACTTTGGTAACAAAAGGCAGTTGCTCAACCTTGTCCTTGAAAAGTTTAGTTTGGTCATAGGTGAACGCCATAGAATAGAAATAAAATCGGTTCTTTGTCTGCGAGTGAGTGGGGCGCTCCAGCATATGCTTCATCTGCAACTCCATCACCAATCCCATCGCGATAAGCATCACTGCCAAAACGTTCTGAATAATGATGAATACCCGGCTGAACACCATCCGGTTCTTGCGGCGCAGCGTGCCTTTGATGATATCAATTGGTTGGTAGCGCGATGTTGCCAAAGCCGGAACAAGACCGTTGGCCGCACCCAACACCAGCACCGTCAGAATATAGGCAACAATGTAGCCGGGCGTTAGAAGAACTTGCAGCCTGACATTTGAATCAATCGACAATTGGACTTCCTCGCCAAGCAATCCGTTCATAAATGGAACCAGCAATGCTGCCAGCACCAGCGCACCTGCAAAGCAGACGGCGGTGAACGCCACCGATTCGGTAATAATCTTCCGAAGAATACCACCTTGGCTCTCGCCCAACAATCGGCGTGTAGCCATCTCCTTGGCACGTTTTCCGCTTAAAGCGAAACTTAAATTGATGTAGTTGAAGACGGCCGAAAGCAGAAGCAGGAACACCACCAGAGTGAGCAGATATACTTGTTGTTTGTTCCCGACACGAGAAAAACCTCTGTTTGCATGTATGCCCAGCCAGAAAATCTCATCGAACCGCCACGTACGCCAGCTCATTGTCTGGTCGCCATATGTTGGCCCGTAATCCTTTCTGACAAGGTCCATAATCTTGGCGTCAGCCTCTTCGCGTGGAATGTCGGCTCTGATTCGGTACAGCGTTGAGCAGTTGCCTATGCTGTTGAAATTCTTCTCTTCATCAATTTTCCCGAAGATTGAAATGATGCTCATTTCCGAAAGGAAAGTTCCTTTAAGGTCTTGCAACACCCCGACAATCGTATTGTTGCTATCACCGAAAAGAATGCTTTTACCTATGAGCGATGACATATTGTCGCTATGCTCAATGTTAAGAAGTTCGCGGGCAAACGACTCACTGATGACAACTTTGTTTTGTCCACAGAAATCACTTACCGAACCTTCCACCCAACGCAGGTATGGGAACAAGTCGAACAACTCCGGGTCAACGGTAAGGTTGGAAGGAAGCCTGCCCTGTATTTTTTCTCCATTGAACTCAATTACGCCTCCAAAAAGCGACATCGACACCCGGCAGACTTTCTCTACCTCGGGAATGTTCATTTCGAGCTCTTCTTTGTCCCAGTAGCCCAAGCCTGTGGTTATGTCATTGCCAAGAGAATAAATGCGCTTCCAGTCAGGATTCTCGTGCGCCACCTGGTACTGCTGCACCACGTAGCTGCCAATCAGAATCACAAACGCCAGACTCACAATCAGCCCCAACGCTTCAATGGCTGTGTACAACTTGTTGCGAGATAGGAATTTCAGGTAACTTTTCATCGCTTTGTGGTTTTAGTTGTTAGTTGTTGTTGTGTTAGTAAAGAGTGTTTGGGTATTTGTAGAGACGATGCGCTCATCGTCTCCATGCAACCCATTCATTTTCAATTTCTACAATTCATTCTTCACGTCCGACACAATCTGACCGTCGAACAAGTTGATTGTGCGTTGCGCAACGGCGGCGTCTTTGGGCGAGTGAGTCACCATAATCACGGTAGTGCCGTCGGCGTTGAGTTCGCTCAAAAGCGTCATCACCTCGCGGCCGTTCTTCGAGTCAAGGTTACCAGTGGGCTCGTCGGCCAGAATGAGTTTGGGGTTGGCAACCACGGCGCGCGCAATGGCCACACGCTGCTGCTGACCACCCGACAACTGCTGCGGATAGTGCTTTGCGCGGTGGCTGATTGCCATTCGTTTCATAATCTCGGTGACGCGTTGCTTGCGCTCGGCAGCGCTGATATTCAGATATTTGAGCGGCAACTCAATATTGTCGTACACGTTCAGCTCGTCAATCAGGTTGAAACTCTGGAACACGAATCCGATATTGCCCTTGCGGAAGTTGGTGCGCTCCTTCTCCTTCAGCCCAGCCACCTCGGTGCCAAGCAGTTCGTACGAGCCGCCCGTGGGCGAGTCCAACAGGCCCAGAACGTTCATCAGTGTTGACTTGCCGCAACCCGACGGCCCCATAATGGCGACAAACTCGCCTTCTTTGATTTCAAACGATACGCCGTTCAATGCAACGGTCTCAATTTCCTCTGTACGGAACACTTTCGATAAATTTGATACTTTAATCATTGTTTTAAGTTTTAAGTTATTTAAAGTTATAAGTTATTGAAGTTTTAAGTTTTAAGTTTTTTAGGCATTAGGCACTAGGCATTAGGCATTAGATTGTCCGTTGTCTGTTGTCCGTTGTCTGAAGTCTGTAGTCATATTGTTTTCTCAACCTCGATTCACCAATTCACCGATTCACCATTTTCAGAACACCAGCACCTCGCAGTCGCCGTAACTCTCATACGACGAAGTGATTACCTTCTCGCCTGGCTCCAGGCCGTCGAGCACCTCGTAGTATTTCGGGTTCTGGCGGCCAATGCGAATTTCGCGCTTGACGGCTTTGTCGCCGCTGGGCGATACCACGAAAATCCATTTGCCGCCCGTTGACTGATAGAACGAGCCGCGCGGGATAATCACCGCCTCCTCGCTCTGGCCGAGTTGCAGGTTCAGATAGTAAGTCTGGCCGCTGCGGATATTGGCGGGCTGGGTGCCGTCGATACGGAAGTCGGCCTGGAACTTGCCACTACGCACCTCGGGGTACACCTTGCGGACGGTTGCGTTGAACACCTCGCCCTGACGGTCGAATGTGGCCGAAAGTCCGAGTGTCACGCGGTCGATATAGTGCTCATCAATCTGTGCCTCAATCTTATAGGTGCCGACAGAGTTTATCTGCCCGATTTTTACACCAGCCTGAATCGACTGTCCCAGAACAGCGTCGAGCAGGCCCAGTTCGCCGTCAATGGGCGCCTTAATCACCAGGTTCTCCTTGCGGCGGCGAATGATTTGCATATTCTTCTGCATATTCTCCAAACTCTCCTGAAGCCTCTCAACCTCAATGCTGCGGAAGGCGCTGTCCTGTTTCAGGCGCTCGCGCACCAGTTCGTACTTCTCAACCGACAGAAAATAATCTTCTTCGGCCTTTGTAAACTCCTCACGCGCAATCAGTTTTTCCTCAAACAGAGCCTTCTGCTGCTCGTAGTGGCGCTTGTTGCGTTTCACCTCAATGCCGAGTTCGATTTCGCTCTGCCTGTTTGAGAGTTTCTGCTGTTCCATCTGAATAACCGTGTTGCGCAGCATATTCTCCTTTTCGGCAAGTTCGGCCTCCGAGTTAAGAATCTGCATATCAAGGTTTTCGTTCGACAAGACCAGAATGGGGTCGCCAGCCTTCACCCGCGTACCTTCCTCTGTCACAATGCGTTCAACCACGCCGCCTTCGAGCGGGCTCAACTGAATGGTTGTCTGCGGCACCACCTGTCCGCTGATTCGCACGTAATCGTTAAACTCGTTGCGCGTTACATTGCTGATTGTCAGCGTTTCAGCATCCACCTTCAGCGACCGCGAGTCGCTCTGCAGAAGCAGATAAACCACCGCGGCCACCACTGCTCCGCCCAACCAAAACGGCACCGCTTTCTTTGTAAAAGCCGCCGCAAATCCTTTCTTTTGTTCGATAATGTAGTCCATAATTATTTGTTTTTTAATTGTTTTCGCTTTGAGAACACTGATTTATATTTTTTTATCTAACCGATTTTAGCAGATTCAATCAAAAGAAAACATCGGTTACAATCGGATTGAATCGGTTAGATTTTTTTCTATTCTCTTTCTGTCATCATTTAAATTTTTACATTTTACAAAACTCTTGTGCCAAACTTAATACACGGTGCGTGCCAAATTGTTATTTTGCTGATATTCAGACAAATCGCAATTTGACAAAGTGTAAAAAAGTGTAAAGTTTTTTACAGTGGGTTTACAGTTGCTTTACAGATTTGTGCCGAGTGTAAACAAAAAAGACCGCCCCTTTTGGGAACGGTCGGCTACGGGTGTGCCAGTGCAATCCGCTACCACTGCATCTCCCACATCGCCTTTTCAACCTGTTTGCCTTGCGACGCGTTCATCTTGCCAAAATTGTAGGCCACGCCCAAAAGAAAATAGCGGCCCATAACGGTTCGGTACACGTCTTCGACATAGTCGGCTGTGGCGGTTCGGTGAAGCGATTTCTGACGGTTGAGAATGTCGGAAACTTTCAGGCTCGTGGTGAATCGGCCGAAAGTTTTGGCCACACCCGCGTTCCAGAGCAGTTCCGAGTCGCCGTAACCCTGCGAGTAGCCGCGGTACCACATATAACTCACGTCGCTGCTGAACTCCCAGTCGCTGTTGGTGGTGGCCAGAAATTCCAGGCGGCTGCCAAAATCCCAGGTGTTCACGTCGTTGGTGCCGCTGACCGAATAGTATGAGCGGCTGTTGTTTGCGAAGCCCGAAACGGTGACCGATAGCCAACTCTGCCTGTACATCAGGCTCGGGAACAAGCCCAGCGACAGAGTGTTGGTGCGGCCCTCGGCGAATCCGCTCTTGCCCGAATAGAACCGTTCGTCGGCATTGTCTTTCCAAAACCACGACATCAAGTTTGAATAGTTGAAATTATCCTTGTCGATTGCCTGCAGCGCGCCCGTGGCCTGATAGCCGACCGCGTGATTGTAACTGACATCGGCGTCGAGTGTAAGGGTGAAATTGTCGTTGCGGCCGAACGGCTTGCTGTACGACGCATAGACCGACGAGTTCACTCCAAGACTCTTTGAATTGACAGGAATCGAATATCTTACTCCTTGATTATCAAACCAGTTGGCCGACACAATGGGGTTGCTGACAATGCCGCCGTCAAGAAAAATCTCGAAGAACGAGAAATCCTTCGGGTTGGTTTTGCGCAATGTCAGAAACATATTGTGGGCGAACTGCGGACGCAGATAAATGTTGCCCACGCTTATCTGCACGGGATTGCTCAAGTTGAGTGTGGGTACGATTCGTGCTCCCGACGGCGTTGTGCTGCGCCCCGAGTAGCGCAGGCGGGCTGTGAAATAGTCGGTTTTATGCTGATAATCGACAAACGGCGCCCAGTTGAATATCCACTCGCCGCGTCCCACCTCGCTGTCCAGGCCAAGGTGTCGGGTGGTGGTGATATTCTGCTCCTCGTTTATCTGAAGGCCGAACAGAAGCGAGAATTCCTGTTTCTTGTACTGCATCAACAGGCGTTGGCGCAAGTCGTAGTCTTCGTTTCGCGAGTACGACGAATAGTAGTCGCTGCGGCTCGCGTCGTTAATGTCGGTTGCCGTCTTGTCGGTTTTCGAATTGGTGTAACTGCCAGTGTTTCTGATTTGTACGGCCCAGTTTTCGCCTATCGGCTCCACATACGACAGTTCCAGTTCAGGCATAAGCGTGCGGGTGCCGTTGTCGTAGTCAAGGTCGCGCCTGTCGGTGGCGGCGCCCATTGTGGTCAGCGAGCGCTCACGGCTTTTCCCGTCCGAATGGTCGAGCATTAGCATTCCGTTCAGCGTCAGGCTGCGGCGCTCACGGCCCAAATCGCGCACACCCACCTCAAGTTCCGAAAAGACTGAAACGGTGGTGGCGTTGGTGCTTGCCGACGACGTGCTGCTGTTGTCCTCGACGCCGTTGGTGGACGTTGTCGAACTGTTGTCGGTGGTGGCGTTCTGCCAGCCGAAATTAAGATACGGACGAAACGCGAACAGATACTTCGACTTGTCGGCGTTTTTGAGTTCGGCAGATAGGCTTGCGCTGTGGCTTTTGTTCTCGCCACGGAACACGCCGTCGGTCTGAAGGCTCGGGCTGTCCTTCACGAACGACGTCCGTGCCGATTCCTCGTTGACAGTCTTGCGGTTGTAATTGTAATTTGCGCTGACGTTCGACTCTAGATTAAGAAAACGCGTGGTGTTGCAGTTCAGGCCTGTTTGGGCGGAAGTGGTCAGTCCGCGCTTGCCCGCCAGAAGGTCGTTGCTCATACCTTCCATCTCAAAATCCATAAACTCCTCCGACATTCCGCCAGGTTCGGGCGCATTCATTCCTGTGGCGAGCATCACAAGTTGGTCGGTCTGCGAATAGTGCGACAGCATTGCGTTGGCGTTGTAAAGCACCTGTCCCTGCCCCTTGTGCTCCAGTTCGTCCTTGGGCAGCAGCGACGCGCCGCCGCTTGCTTTCAGCGTGCCAAACCAGCCTTGCTTGTACTCTTCTTTGAGTTGAAGGTCGATAACCTTCTCTTGGTCGTCTTTGGTGCCGATTCCAGTGAACTGCGCTTCGTCTTTGGCGCGGTCAATCACCTTCACCTTATCGACAATTTTGGCGGGAAGATTCCTGACAGCCATTGCGGGCTCCTTCATAAACAGCGTCTTGCCGTCCATTGTTATCTTGTTCACCTGCTCGCCGTTAACCTTCACCGAGCCGTCGTTTGAGACCTTCATTCCAGGCATTTTTTTGAGCAAATCGCCCAGCATTGCGCTCTCGGTCACGTGGTAGGCGTTGGCGTTGTATTCAATGGTGTCTTTCTTCACCTTGACGGGAACGGCCGTGGCCGAAACGGTGACACCTTCGATTTGTATGTTGCTCGGTGTGAGCGGAATACGGCCCAGATTGCGCTCGCTCTCGAACTCCTGCACCTTGACATCACACGGCTTGAGAAACGGCTCGTAGCCCATCGTCTCAATGTGCACATCGTAGCGCCCCTGCTTGACATTGCTGATAACCACGCGCCCAGCATCGTCGGAAATGCCGTAGTTGCAGATAACCGTGTCGTCTTTCTGCGTAAGCCAGACGGCGGCGTAGGGAATGGGCTCGCCTGTTTGGGCGTCGGCAAGGGTGGCCTTCACCGACACCGTGCGCACGCTGTTCATCATATTCATTATTTGCCCGTTGGCACAAACCGCAACTGTGGCGGCAGCAATCAGAAGAATTATCCGTTTCATAACTCAATCAATTTTTTGTTCGCGCTGCAAAATTGCGGCGGCCCGCAACGCTGTGCAAATAAGACATCGCGAACCCGACATTTTGGGCCACGAACACGACATCGGGGCGTTTGAACTCTGTTTCGGATAGTTTACCTTTGTGTCAAAACGATTGAAAATGGACACGAATATTTTCGGCACAAAAGATTCTGACCGCAGGGTTGCGCGGCGTCGGCACCTGTTCACGCTGATTACTGCCATTTTGGTCAGTTACACGGTTTGGTCGCTGATTGAAGTTTGGGGCGGCGACTACGGAACCTACCAACGCGGCATTGGCGAGATAATTGCTGATTTTATGACAAGCGCCGTTGAGACCGTCATTCTTATGGAAATATCGTTCCTGATATGCAAAATGGTGATACGCGCCTTCCGCAACACGCAGTACTCCACGCTTATTCTGCTGTTCCAGAATCTGATACTCCTTGCGTCGGTGATAATCACGGCGGGAGCGCTGTCTTACATATCGCATCTTTTCTATTGGAACGAATTGGTTTTTTCGTGGGAATCGTTTCTGTGCTACAGTTTGGTGGCCTTTTTCATAACATCGGTTCTGTTCACATCGTTTTTGACAAACCGCTATCGCGACGAAGCCGAAAAGGCCCTGAAAACCGAACTGCAACTTAAGGAAGAGAAAGCGCTCACGCTGCAAATGTCCGTCGAAAAACTCAAATTGAAGACCGATAACCATTTTGTATTCAACTCGTTGGCCACGTTGGGCAATCTGATAATGACCGACACGCAGGCCGCCGCCGATTTCTGCAACTCAATGAGCCGAATGTACCGCTACATTGTAACCAAAGGCGACGCCGTGACCGTTCCCGTCAGTCAGGAATTGGCTTTCACCGAAGAGTATGCCAAAAACATCACACTCCGATACTCAAACGTAAATATCAGCATCGACCCCGCGCTGCGCCAAACCGATATGCTCATTCCGCCGCTGTCGTTACAAAGTCTGCTCGAAAACGCCATCAAGCACAACAGCCACACTGCCGACAAACCGCTAGAAATCAGCGTCAGCCGCACGGACGACAGCATTGTGGTGTCGAACAATCTGAATCCGCTCAAGAGTAGCATAACAACCACAGGCACAGGTCTTAAGACGCTGCACGACAGGTATTCTATGATTTACGGCAAAGAAATAACCGTCGTTAAGACCGAAACCTGTTTTTCTGTTCAATTGCCACTGATACCGAATGATTATGAAAGTTCTGATAATTGAAGACGAGAAGCCTTTGGCGCAAGGTCTGCTGTCGATTCTTGAAAACTGCGGGCGTGATATTCAGGTGATTGGGACGGCCGCCAACATTGCCGACGCTGTGGATTTGATTCGCTCGTGCCCCGAACTGCAACTGATTTTTGCTGACATCCGCATCGAAGACGGCTACAGTTTCGACGTGTTCGGCGCCGTCAGCACCAACGCTCTGATTGTGTTCACCACCGCCTACGAAGAGTACGCGCTCAAGGCTTTCGACTACGACTGCATCGACTATGTTATGAAGCCATACGATATGGCCGACATTGTGAGCGCACTCGAAAAATACGAGCGGCGGATATTGCACACAGGCGTTGACGACGCGCGGCGGGCAATGGATTATCTGCGCGGCAAACCAGCGCAATACCGTCAGCGCTTGGAATTGCACCGCGCCGACTCCACCCGCATTGTCGATACGCAGGAAATCTGCTACATTGAATATGAGTTGGGCAGCATCCGTGTGTTTTGCAACGACAAGTTTTCGGGTTGCGTTGATAAATCGCTTTCCCGATTGTATGAAGAATTGAATCCTGACATATTTTTCAAAGTATCAAGGAATTATATAATCAACATCAGCCAGGTGGACCGCATCCGCCCAACACTGAAGCGGAACAAACTCATCCAACTCAAAGCCCCGTACCAAAATGTCAGGATTGAAGTGGTTATGGAATCGGTTAAGGTGCTGAAGAGTAGGCTGCTGTAAATGGTTTGGTTATTGGTGTTGGGGGTTAGGTGTTGGTAAGGGTTTAGAGTTAAGTCGCTTCGCTGTTTAGAGTTTAGAAGGTTTAGTCATAGGTGTTAGAAGCAGACCGCAAACCACGTCATTGTTAATTATTAATTGTCCGTTGTCTGTCATCTGAAGTCCGTAGTCCTTTTGCTTTCACAACCTCGATTCACCGATTCACCATCCCGATAGCTATCGGGACACCGATTCACCAAATCTTGTCCATTGTCTGTAGTCCGTAGTCATTTTGCTTTCCAAACCTCTAAACTCTAACCTTCTAAACCCTCCCCGTTTCACAACTGATTCACATACTCCACACCACTGTAATACTTTAATACACTTTGCTTTATCAGATAGGTGAAAAGCGATTTCATATCGTCGGATTTGGTTTTCAGATAGTTGTTGACGGCCGTCTGATACTCAAGTCCCGAAATCAGGCCCTGCTCCATCCGTTTTTGATTGAGTTGATAGGCTTCCTGCTGAATTTCAGTCTTTTTGCAAGCCTGCTGATAGGCGGCCAGAGCGGTGCGGCAATCGTTGAAAGCCTTGCGCACAGCCGATTCCGTCTCGCGGTTTTTTTGGTCGAGTTCGGCATTGGCGCGGGCGTATGAGTTGCGCTTGCGCGATATTTCAGAGTAGCGGTTCAGGCGGCCGAAGATTGGTATCGAGAGCGAAAGACCTATGTTCTCGCCCACGTTGTCGCGAATCTGCTTATTGAACGACTGCGCATCGGAACCACTGCGCTTGCTATAGCCCGTGCTCAAACTTGCGTTTGCACTCAAATGTGGCAACAGTTGCCAGCGGGCTGTCGAGAGTTCGCGGCGGGCGTTTTCGGCGCGCCAGTTGGCAATTTTCACACTGGGGTTGTTGCCCAGCGCATAGTTGACAATCTCATCCTCGGTTTGATTGTCGGCGGTGGCCAAAGGCATTGTTGTGTCCACCGCAAACTGCTCATCCATAGGGAAGAACATCAAATCGGAAAGTGTCATAATCTGCTCGTCGCGCATCTGACGCGTGCTGACAAGGTCGTACTCGCGGTCGGCAAGGTCGGCCTCAAGTTGAATGACATCGGCGCGGCTCTTCTGCCCAATCTCCTCCTGACGGCGCATCTTATCGAGCGCTGTGCGGGCTGTAGCAATCTGCTCGTCAAACAGTTGGCACAGACGGCAGTAGTAAACCACGTTGTAGTAGGCTTCCATCACGGCAAGGCAAATGTCGGCTTCGGCCTGCTCCTGCTCCGTTCGCGAAATGGCCAGCGCCGTCTTCGACACGCGCATATTGTTAACCGCCTGGAACCCGTTGAAAAGGGTGATTCCCGCCGAAATGCTATAGTCGTTGCTGAACGTTGTAATGTCGATTTTGGTGTTTGTCAGCCAGTCGGTATTGTGGCCAAAACTGTAACTTGCGCCTGCCCCCGCATTAACACTTGGCGTGAAAGCCGCCAAAATGGCGTCGCGGCGCGCAATCCGCGCATCGTCAACGGTGGTCTCGCTAATGCGGATTTTTGTTGAGTTCGATATGGCGTATTCCATACAATCTTTCAGAGTCATTGTGCGGACGCTGTCCGAAGCGTTTGCCCCGAATGTGCTTGGCGCGATTGCCATCATAATACCGATTATCAATTGTTTTTGCATAATTGTTTTACGTTTTTAAAATTTCTGCAAAAACAATGGCATAAGGTGTGCCAAAAGTGTTATATTGCTGATAATCAGCAAAATCGTCATTTTGCAAAGTGTAAAAAAGTGTAAAGTTTTTTACAGTGGTTTTACAGTTGCTTTACAGGTTTTGTAAAGATGGCGACGGGGTCAACGAATCGGTTCATCTTGTCAATCTTATCCCCACCCATCTGTTCAAAACTACCTTAAACACATCCATACACAGCGCGATTGTTTTCTTATTTTCGCTTCCGCAAATTTCAAACACTAAAAGAATGATTCTTTCAACACTTCTTCAGATTCAGGTTAACGGCGCCGCTGATGCCGCCGTTGAAACCGCCGAAGCCGCTTCAGAAGCGACAATATCACTGCTCGACCTGACAATGAAGGGCGGCGTGATTATGATTCCGCTGGCCGCACTGCTCATTCTGTCGGTTTACATCTTCATTGAGCGCCTGCTGGTCATCAACAAGGCTTCGAAACTCGATGAAAACTTTATGAACCGCATCAAAGACTACATCCACGACGGCAAGATAGAATCGGCCACAGCCTTGTGCCAGTCAATCGACAACCCGATTGTGCGAATGATTGAGAAGGGAATCAGCCGCCTTGGCCGTCCGCTGGGCGACATCAACACCGCAATCGAGAACGTGGGCAACATTGAAGTGGCGAAACTTGAGAAAGGCATTCCATTGCTCGCCACCACCGCTGGCGGCGGTCCGATGATTGGCTTCCTTGGCACCGTGGTTGGTATGATTCAGGCATTCTACAATATGTCGCAGGCAGGCAACAACATCGATGTCTCGATGCTGGCAGGCGGCATCTACGTGGCAATGGTGACCACTGTTGCGGGCCTGATTGTGGGCGTCATTGCCTACTTTGCTCACAACTACCTTGCAACGCGAGTTGAGAAGGTTGTGAACGAGATGGAAGCCCGCACAACCGAGTTTATGGACCTGTTGAACGAACCTGTAAGTTAATCAGTTATGGCACTCAAACGACACTCGAAAGTCAGCGGCGAGTTTTCGTCATCGTCGATGAGCGACCTTGTGTTTCTGCTGCTGATTTTCTTTATGATGACATCGACGCTGATTGCGCCCAACGCCTTGAAACTGCTGCTGCCGCAAAGCAACAACCAAACAATGGCCACAAAGCCAATCACCACTGTGTCGATAACCAAAGACCTGCGATATGCCATTGAAGGGCAATATGTTAACTTCGAACAACTTGAGCAGTCACTGGTGAACCGCGTGGGCCCCGCCGAGAACTATCCCGAGCCGCCCACCATTTCGCTTCACGCCGACCAAAGCGTTGCCATTGAGCACGTTGTGAAGGTGATGAACATTGCCAAAGATCACAAATACAAACTCATTCTGGCCACACGTCCAAAGAAATGATTAGCACCAAAGAACAACGGATTGCCACTATAGGAACAGTTTTTTTCTGCGTCCTGTTTTTCTTTATGCTGTTGTTAGTCAGATTCATCAACGACCCAACAAAAGAAGAAGAAGGTGTGCTTGTGAATTTTGGCGACACCGAGCAAGGTATGGGCGAAGTTGAACCGCGCCCCGCCGTTGCACAAAACATCCCGACACCGCCGCCAACACCAACACCACCCGAACCGGCGCCACAACAAACCGGTGAAGAAGAAGTTGTGAATCAAGATTTTGAAGAGTCGGCAGTGATTGAACAAAAAAAGAAGGCCGAGCAGAAAAAACGTCAAGACGAAGAACTGAAACGCCAGCAAGAGATTGAACGTCAGCGCATTGAAGAAGAACGCAGGATGGAAGAAGAACGCAAACGGCAGGAAGAAATCCAACGCCAGCAGCAACAACAGCAAGCCATCAACACAAAGGCTGCCAGTGCGTTTGCAGGCCGCAATGTTAACGGCGGCACAAGTGGCGAAGGCGACTCAAACAAACCAGGCAACCAAGGCTCACTCAACGGCGACCCGAACTCGAAGAATCGTGTCGGTGGCGGAAGCGGAAACGGCATCAACTTCAAACTCGATGGACGTTCGTTCGGCACAACACCACCAAAACCTGAATACAACAGCAAATCGGAAGGCAAAGTGGTGGTTGAAATTCGTGTCGACCGTAGCGGAAAGGTCATTAGCGCATCACCCGGCAAGGCAGGAACCACAACCAACGACCCTGTTTTGCGCGAAGCAGCAAAAGCAGCCGCACTCAAAGCCAGATTCAATTCCGACCCCAATGCCGCCGAAGTGCAGGTTGGCACCATCACCTACACATTCATTCAGCAGTAAATGTCTGATCAGCAAATATTTGCTTGGGGCACAAGCCGCCGATTCAACGACTATTCGTCGTTCATAAAGAACAAGTTTGGCGGGCGAGTGCAGAAAATATCTGTCAATGTGGGGCTTTCGTGCCCCAACCGCGACGGCACCAAAGGCACGGGCGGCTGCATCTACTGCGACAACACCGCGTTCACGCCAGCCTACTGCAACGCCGCTGACAGCATTGCCGAGCAACTGCGCAAAGGCCGTGAGTTTTTCTCGCGCAAATATCCCAACATGCGGTATATTGCTTATTTCCAAAGTTATACCAATACCTACGCACCCATTGAAACGCTCGAAGCGCTCTACCGCGAAGCCGTGGGCAACGGCATTGCCGGGCTCATCATCGGCACCCGCCCCGACTGCATCAACACCGAACTGCTTGATATGCTGGCACGCATCAACCAGATTGTGCCTGTGGCCGTTGAACTTGGAATGGAAAGCACTGCCGACCGCACTCTGGAACTCATCAACCGCCACCACACCTGGGCCGACTCGGTGAAAGCCGCCGAAATGTGCGCAAGCCGCAGCCTGCAAACTGGCGCCCACCTGATTTTGGGCCTTCCGGGCGAAACGGAAGCCGATTTTCTTGAACACGCCCGCCGCGTATCGGCTTTGCCACTGAAAACGCTGAAACTGCATCAGTTACAGATAATCAGCGGCACACCGCTAGCCGCCATCTGCCAAAAGAATTCCAATTTTGTCCGCACCTTCTCGCTCAACGATTACATTGCCACGGTGGTGACTTTTCTTGAGCATCTGTCAGCCGACATTGTGGTTGAGCGCTTTGTGAGCGTCTCGCCCGCCGAAAAAGTGATTGCCCCCCGCTGGAACCGGATGAAGAATTTTGAAGTTGTGGCGCTGATTGACAAGGAATTGGAACGGCGCGACACTTGGCAGGGAAGGTTGAGATAATTATCGTTCAACACAGCTCTGACACCATCAATCCTTCAATTATTTAATGTAGTTTTGCCCGCAGAAACAGCAAATGCAATGTACACCGACTTTCGCGAACAACTGTGCAGCCGCCTTGCCGCCATCAACGATGCGGGGCTATACAACAGCCTTGGCACACTGATGTCGACCGATGCCGTCATTGAGATTGACGGGCAGAAGTTGCTGAATTTCAGCTCTCCTGCCCCATTTGCGCTGAATGGTTATTATTCTGTCGGTCAAGACGAAGGATGCCAGCCCGAGACCGCGACGGCACTTGAAACGAGAATCGCCCGCCTGCTCAATGCCGACGATTGCATTCTCTACAACTCGCCTTCCGATGCCAACGCCGCTCTGACAAACCGATTGCTTAACCGAGCAGATGCTGTGATTTACAACGCGTTAAGCCAGTTTGCCTTAAGCGGCGGGCCGACATTCTGCCGCGCAACAAAATACAAGTATCACGGTTTCGACATCGATGACATCGAAAAACAGCTAAAACTGTCACAGGCACAGCAAAATAGGCTATTGATTATTGATGCCGTCGATTTGGCGTCGGGCAACATTGCACCACTGAACCGCATTCTTGCATTGGCCGAGCGCTACAAGGCCGTTGTGACCATCGACCAAACGCTGTCGGCAGGGCTCATCGGACAAGGCGGCCGCGGCGTATGCAGCCTTTTCGATGACATCGATGCCCCTGAAATTCAGACGGGCACACTGCAACATCTTGGCTCAAACGCAGGCGCATACATTGCTGGACGGCGCGAGATTATCGACTTTCTGCGCCAACAACCGTCGGGCATCCAAGCGGCGGCACCGCTGATGCCACAACACATTTCTACCGCCTGCACCGCCATCGACAGCATTGTGCAGATGGACACCGAACGACAATATATCTTGCAGATTACCAACTATTTCATTAAAAAACTTTATTGCTTGGGGCTCGAGATTCCGCCCACTCAAACATCGCACTTGGCTGTGATGGTTGGCGACAGCCAAAATGCCAGTCTCATTGCGTCAACGCTTGCGCGGAAAGGCGTGCTGGTATCGGTTGCCGCCGCACCGTTCGTTTCCAAAGACGACGCGCGCCTGATTATCAGCCTTTCAGCCAAACACACAAAAAATGACATTGAGCGAGCTGCCGAAATATTCAAATCGGTGCCACCATTATTTCATAAAGAAACGCCGCAAACACACTGATTATCAACACTTCTAGCCGCGCATCGACTTTTTTTGCCGCTTCAGAACAAAATTTTTGCACTTACAAAAACTTGCATTACTTTTGCACCCGCTTCAAAGCACTGGCGTATGGTGTAATGGTAGCACACCAGATTTTGGTTCTGTCAGTCAAGGTTCGAGTCCCTGTACGCCAACAGACCTTCAGATTTTTTCTGAAGGTTTTTTTATTTTTACGCCGATATGAATCGCACATTCAAAATATTGCTTTTTGCGCTACTCGCCATGGCATCGGCCTGCACTGAAAGTGTGCCAGGTCACGTTGCGCGACACGAATTGGAACGGCATCAAATCAAGGTTGCAAAGATTCTTGAAATCAGCAGATTAGAAGCATTTACGGCTGCTGACAGCCTTGTCATCTGCAACAACGAATATCAAAAACAGAAAGGACAACTCATTGGCATTCAGCAGAATTTCATCGACTCGCTTACCGTTTCCATTGCCGATGCACAAAGCAAGGCCAAAAGCGAGCTCGACGGTGCGATGAAAAAGGCTATCGCCATAGGAATCAGGTCGATGGAAAACAAACGCGGCCGCGCCTTACAGATTATCGATGCCTACAACAACACGCCCGAAACCACAAGTCTGAATGCAATTATCAGCAAACTAGACAGATACAAGCAAATGGGCGATTCCGTAATCGGCCGCGCACAACGCTGCACATTCGTTGGCCGACAAGGCTCACTGCCCGAAGAAACATTCTCGCGCAAATATCTGCTGACCGCTGACGGTCAGGAAATTATAGGCGAGATTATTGAGCCTTAACGTATCGTCCTGCAAACAAAATAATATTGGTCTGCGTGTCGCGGATGAAATAGACGAACGGATGGTCGATGTCAAAATGCTTTGTTTTAGGGAAATACGCCGACTTCACCATCATTGTGGCAGCCGTGGCCGACGCTGCTTCAGTGCCAGACTCATCCACTTCAACCACAGTCTTTTGCACCACTTTCGACAGTTGCAAATCCTGCTTGCCCGACATCCCTGAAAAATCAGCCGCACCGCTGAATGCTTCAACCACACCCATCGCTTTCAGTATCTGACCGAAATCGACCGACGACGCGGCGTTGAACTTCGGCATCGACAATGCAATATGTTCATTGTCAAGGCTATCAACCACACAACTAACAAAATCCGATGTGAGTCCTGATTCAAACTTGCCAAACTGCCCATCAGCGGGCATGACAATGAGCATCGAAAAACGGCCGCCTTCGTATGGCATTTCAACGGCCTTAAAATCAGCAGTTTCACAATAGTCAAAATCGCTAGTTTGCGACATGAAGGTTATGTTTTTGGTGGTTCCGTCGATTGAATAAAAATCTTTACCCGAACTGTTTTTCGGCTTAAACTTGTTCATCCACTGACATTTAAAGTTGATAGCGTTGACCAGAACCATCCGCGTGTTGGCGTTCAACATATTATCGGTGAGCAGGTTAGTGATTTTTCCGTTGGTTTGTCCAGCCACCCAACGGTTGACTTCGGCGCACGCCAGACGGCAAGCCCGCCGTGTGGCAAAGTTCAACTGTCCGCAAGCCGCGCCGTAGCACAATTTCAGAGTATCGACAAACGCAGGCAGCAAACCATAGCCCTTCGCCACCCAAACCGAATTGGCAACGGTCAGGTCGCAAGCGCCATTGCCGTTCAAACTTGCCTGATACCGCCGCACATTGCCGCCAATCTGCTCTGCACCTTCGGCGGGGTTCAGCACAGCCGCCATTTCAGCACTTGTAGTGCGGCGCGCACCTTCTTCAACCATACGCATTGCAAAATTCAGGCTCAACGGCGAGAAGACAAAATTGTCGCCCGTTTCGGCCAGCCGAGCATACGCGCCCATCGCGAATCCGTTCACATCGCTCGACAGCGGCCCAACCCACTGCCCGCAAACCGACGCCGATGCCGCCACTGTCAGGCACAATGCAATTATCCATCTCATAACGAAAACGTTTTGGTCATTTCTTCTTCAACTTCGCTGATGGTGGCAGGAATGCGCCGCTCACCCAAACGACGGGCGCCATCGGCGGTTATCAGCAAGTCGTCTTCGATTCGGATTCCGCCAAAATCGAGATATTTGGCCACTTCGGCGTAGTTGATAAACTGCTCGTGAAGGTGCTCGGCGCGCCATTTCTCAAACAGTTCGGGAATGAAGTAGATTCCAGGCTCGTCGGTCACAACAAAGCCAGGCTGCAACTTGCGTCCCATCCGCAGCGACGACGTGCCAAACTGCTCAATCGGGCGCGTCTCGTTGTTGTAGCCAACATAAATCTGCCCTAAATTTTCCATATCGTGAACATCGAGCCCCATCATGTGGCCCAACCCATGCGGCAGGAACAGCGCGTGAGCGCCTGCGGCTACGGCTTCGTCAACATCGCCGCGCATCAGCCCCAAAGCCTTCAGCCCCGATGCAATCGTCTTGCAGCACTCAAGGTGCACGCTCTGATAGGTCACGCCAGGGCGGGCCAGTTCAAGAGCACGGTCGTTGGTGTCGAGCACAATCTGATAGATATCTTTCTGACGTTGAGTGAATTTGCCACTAACAGGGAACGTGCGCGTGAAGTCCGACGCATAGCCCATCGGCGTTTCGGCGCCAGCGTCAACAAGCATCAGTCGTCCAGGCGTTATCGGCTTGTCGTGCAAATGGTTATGAAGTGTTTGCCCGTTCTGCGTCAGAATTGTGGTGAACGACGTGGTGCCGCCATATTTTAATGGTATGCTGTCGACAATGCAGTGAATGTCGCGTTCGCTTGCCGCCGTCTTCACCAGCCGCATGGCCGCCGTGTGCATCTCGTAGCCAATGGCGCACGCGCGCTCAATCTCGGCAATCTCTTCGTCCGATTTCACGGCACGCAGGTCGATGACGGCCTTAATCAGTTCGAGCGAACACTGCTGCCCCACTTCCGATATTTTTTTGTCGAGAAGCGTTGACAACCAAAGCATTGTGTCGGTGCGATAGGGTGGAAGATAATGAATTTTGCGCCCCTTCCCCACCAGTTTCGACAGCAACTTGGCCAAACCCGACATCGGCTCTGCGTGAGCCACACCGCACGTTGCGGCAAAATCGGCCACCGACGGCAGCGGACCAGTCCACACCACATCGTCAATGTCGGCGTCGTCGCCAAAAAGCCATTCGTCGCCCGACTCAAAATCGACAACCGCCGCCAGATTCGGTTTGCGCAATCCGAAAAAATAAAGGAAAGTGCTGTCTTGACGGAAGTTATAAGTGTTGTCGGCATAGTTCATCGGCGATTCGGCATTGCCTAAAAAAAGCCCCACGCCGTTGCCCATTGCCGCAGCCAAAGCCGCGCGGCGGGCGATATAGGTCTCTTTTGAAAACATTTCCATAACTGTATCTTAATTTTGTTTGGCACGAATTTAGCAAAAAAACGTAGCGGGCTATTTTTTATTGGACAACAGACAACACTGTTTTTGCCACCCGTTGTCCGAAGTCTGATGTCCGTAGTCCTAAAAATGTTACTTTTGCGCCCGTTTTAAAAAGAAGCAGAAATGGAACCAATTGAAATTGTAGGCTACGCAGCCGCAGTGCTATCAACTATCTCGTTTGTACCACAAGCCGTCAAAACCATACGCACTAAAGACACAAAAAGCATATCGCTTGTAATGTATTCACTTTTTACAACCGCCGTACTATGTTGGCTTATCTATGGCGTTGCCACTCACGACGCCCCCGTGGCTTTGGCGAACGCTTTCACCCTACTTTTTGCAGGCATAATACTGATATGCAAAATCAAGTACAAGTAAGTTTCGGCCGATACATATATTATATGGTATGCCGACTGACAACTGCCCGACGACAAAAAAATCCGTTCGGGGCCTATTTTGCCGCCGAAAAGACCTTGACAAATGCCGCACCAAGTCGATTTTGCGCCGCGAAAACAGAAAAATCGCCACTCAAAAAACAACTTGGAACGCAAAATTTGGCTGAATGTCAATCAATAGCCGCACATAGGCACAGCATCGTTTTCAGTTGCGCTAAATATTTTTTCCACAAAACTTTTTTATTTACAAAAATTACTACTTTTACAAATACGGTCATCGCGAAAAAGATGGTCTGTGAAGGATTAGAATGAATATTGTATGGTCACAAATGAAGATGCAGCGAGATTAATTACAGCCATCAAGACATCGTCTACTTACGATTTCACGGACTATTCTGACAAATCGTTCTGCCGAAGGATTGAGAAAATATTGTTAGACAACAATATGGACCTGAACCAACTCATCCACAAGATTGGCAAAGACAAAGATTTCCTTGAGCAGATGGTCAAAGACATCACCGTCAACACCACAGAGTTGTTCCGCAACCCCGAAATGTGGCAAACCCTTCGCTATCACATACTTCCGAAATTCAAGAAGAACCGCTCGATATTCATTTGGCACGCAGGCTGCTCAAGCGGTCAGGAAATCTACTCGATGCTCATCCTGCTCAACGAGTTGGGAATGTTCGACCAGGCAAAAGTGTTCGCCACCGACATCAACACCGACATGCTCGAAGCCGCCAAGGCGGGACAGTACAAATACCGATTCAACTTGGGCTATCTCGACAATTTCGACAAGGTGATAAAGGAAAACCCCTTCAACTTCGAAGACAAGGTTGACGTGCCCTACGAGAAATATTTCGACATCGACAAGGTGAAAGACACCATACAGATGAAGCCGTTCCTGCGCGAGAAAGCCGTTTTCCGCAAGCACGACCTTGTGAAGGACGGCAACGTCTTCTACTCAAAGTTCGACCTGATTTTCTGTCGCAACGTGATTATCTACTTCAACAACAAGTTGCAGAGCCGCGTTATCGACATGTTCAACAGCAGTCTGAACCGCGACGGATACCTGATTCTCGGCTCGCACGAGAGCATTTTGGGCGCATCGGCCAACAACTTCGAGCGCTCTAAAGGATTTTACAAGAAAAAACAGATGTAGTTATGGTTGATAATATAGGCATAGTAGACACCCGAAACATTATCAGTGCTGTAACTGACACTTACGGCATCGACCTGTCGGATTACACGTTCACAATACTCAAGCGGCGGCTGATTCACGCCATAAACACGTTTGGCAGCCACTCGGCCGACGATTTCGCCGACAAAATCCGCAGAAAAGTCATCGCTCTCGACGACTTCCTGTTCACCGTGTCGCTCGAAGTCACCGAATTCTTCCGCGACCCGTCGCTGTGGCGCGAACTGCGCGACAAGTACCTTTCGGAAATCAGCCGCGCCGCCGACAGCCGAATTTGGATGCCCAACGTCACTTCGGGCGACGAGTTGTTCTCTTTGGCAATCGTCATGAACGAAGGTGGCCTGCAAGGCAAGATAAAAATTGACGCTTCGTGCCCGTCACAAAAACATGTTGAACTCGTTAAAAAAGGCGGCAACTACGATCAGAAGAAAATCGAAGTGAGCGAAGCCAACTACACACGATATGTGGGCAAGACACAATTCGCATCATACTACACACTCTCTGACAATCGGGCCATAATGAAGCCGACACTGCTCAACGACGTCACACTCGATGTGCAGACCGACATTCTGAACGCCAGTCCGTCAAAGAAATACAAGATGGTGATTTACCGCAACAAACTGCTGCAATTCAACATCCCGCTGTACGACAAGGTTATACGCAAATTGGTCGACAGCCTTGAGATTGGCGGCTATCTGGTGATTGGCAATATGGAAACGCTTGAATATTCAGAAGCGAGCAAGAAATTGCAAATTGTGAACGCAAACGAAAAAATTTATAAAAAAAGGGTTGACTGATGAATGATTACAAAGCCATAATGATTGGTGGTTCGGCAGGTAGTTTTCAAGTAGTTAGCCGAATTATAGCGGCGCTGCCAGCCAACTATCCGCTGCCGATTCTGATGTGTCTGCACCGTCTGAAACACATCCGTTCGGGATTCGTTGAAGCACTGTCGATAAAATCGAACCTGCCAATAATCGAGCCGCACGACAAAGAGCCGCTCAAAGCAGGACGCATCTATCTTGCGCCCGCCAACTATCACATGTACATTGAGTTAGGCAACCGCTTCTCACTCTCGACCGAAGATGTGGTGAACCACTCGCGGCCGTCAATCGACCTTTCGTTCTTCTCGGCATCGTACAACTTCAAGCGGAAACTTGTGGGCATCATCTTGAGCGGCGCCAACAAAGACGGCGCCCTTGGCCTGAAAAGCGTGACCGACAACGGCGGCCTGACCATTGTTCAGGATCCCAAAGAATGCCAGGTTCCGACAATGACACAAGCATCGATGAACGCCACAAAAGTGGATTATGTGTTCAGCACGAAACAGATTATTGATTTTTTACTTAAATTAGCCTGATTTATGGACGAACTTCTGAAATATCGGCAAAAAATCACGGGATGGACGATTTTCCTAATCGCCATCAGCGTTGCCGCCATAGCAATAATGCTGGCCGCCGCCCCGAATTTTGGCAAAAACAGTTACGCGATCATACTGCTGGTGATTATTGTGGCGCAAATACTTATCGCTTCAAAAATCGGAATGATGGGTACAAAAATCACATCAATCTACATGAAAGCCGAAGAAGAGCATGCCGCCGTCAGCCAGATAACCGACGACCAGTATGAGAAGGAAGTTGACCAAAAAATGAAGGAAACCGCCGATTCAGGATTCGACCTGAAAGCGCTGCTCGACAAAACAGGGAAAAACAGCGACTGGAAAAGTTTCGGCGACGCCCTGCTCTACGCCTTCTCAAAACAAATGGACGTTGCAGTCGGCATCGTATTCCAAAACACCGACGACGTGTTCAGCCCCACTGCGACATTCGCCTACTACAACGACGAAATGCCGCAATCGTTCAAAATCGGCGAAGGCCTTTCGGGACAAGTCGCAAAAGACAGGAAACCAATGTTTTTGAACGACTTACCGAGCAAAAGTCTGATGATTGTCTCGGGTTTGGGACAGATAGAAGTGAACAATTTGGCAATAATTCCAATTTTAAAGGACGACAATGCTGTTGGATTAATAGAAATCGCTACCTTTAAGCCCTTTGAAAATGGGTTTGTGAATAAAATAGACGAAATTTCAAATGCAATAGGCGGCGTTGCCCCGCTATAAAGAGTTGAAGCACAATGGAAGCGTTTATCGACAAAATAAAACGGATATTTATATATAAGGTGAACAACAGGATAAACTTCACCCCGACTCTTGTTGGATTGGGCGTGATTATCCTTGTTCTGTCGTGGATAATTGGCTTTATGAATAACGACGCGCCCGCATCGTTGAGCAGCCTTGCCGAATTGCACAAAACATCGCCGTCATATTTCATAATCGACCTTCTGCCGATAATCCTGGGCATTTTGGGCTTTGCCTTCACAAAATCGCAGCAGGAAACCATCGACTCGCTCGAAAGCCAGATTTCCGAAAAGGACCACGTAATTAATATGAACGCCCTTTTCGCAAAGAAGATTGGTGAAGGCGACCTTGCCGCCAACGATGCCGAAATTAATGACAACGACATTCTTGGCCACTCTCTGAAAAAAATGCGCGAGAACCTTGCGCTGACCAACGAGAAAGAGAAAGAGCAGAACTGGATTGCCAAAGGAAAGGATACCATTTCTGACATTCTTCGTCTGCAAAACGATTTGGGCAATCTCTCATATCTCACATTGGTTGAACTCATTAAGTATATCGATGTCATCCAGGGTGCGTTCTACATCTACAACGAAGAAGACAAGACACTCGAGAACACAGCGACATACGCCTACAACCGTAGGAAATACATCGATGCAAAATTCCAGATTGGCGAAGGGCTTGTAGGCCAGTGCGCCTACGAGAT
Organism: Salinivirgaceae bacterium; assembly: GCA_017527435.1. GTDB lineage: Bacteria > Bacteroidota > Bacteroidia > Bacteroidales > SZUA-534 > RUG13583. Next base: position 78,466 of record JAFXQB010000019.1, on the reverse strand, counting down.
GGATGTCATCTACCGCCGCGAGATTCCCGACGATTTTGTGACCATCACAAGCGGTATTTTGGGCGACAAGAAACCAAACTCACTGCTGCTTGTTCCGCTCATCACTGATGAGAAACTGCAGGGCGTGCTCGAATTTGCATCGCTCAAAGACGACATCAGCGAACTGAAAATCAGATTCTTGAAAGAGTTGAGCGACATCATCGCCCGCACCATCTTCAACTTGAAAGTCAACACCCGCACCGAGAAACTGCTGAAAGACGCGCAGGAAATGACCGAAGAACTTCAAGAAAACGAAGAAGAGTTGCGTCAGAATGCCGAAGAGATGCGCGCCACACATGAAGAACTGGAAAAAACGAACTCAAATCTGCAAACTCAAATTCGTGCCGTTGAAAACGCGCAGAAACGTCAACATGCACTGCTCGAGAACGCATCCGAAATCATATCGATATATGATGAAGAACTGAAACTCAAATACATCAGTCCTTCAGTGGTGAACATCTACGGATACACCATACAGGAAATGATTGACGGCAAAGACATCGACCGTCTGACCGCCAAAGGCGTGAAAGAATTTACAGAAACATTGCGCAAGGTTGCTGAAGACGCAAGTTCGACTGCCACCATACAATATACATATATGCGTAAGGATGGCCAGAAGATTTACATTGAATCAACCTGCCGCAACTTGCTCGACGACCCAGCAATCAACGGTTTGATTATCAACTCTCGCGATATCACCGAACGCAAGCGTGCCGAAAAAGAAGAACGTATGAAGAGTAAAATGCAGTCATTGTCAGAGAACTCTCTCGACTTGATTCTGCGTATCGGAATCAACGGACAATTCTTCTACGCGAACCCTATGGTAAAGACTTTCACCGGAATTGAAATTTCCGACATCATAAACAAGAACCTTGACGATGTGGCCTTCGAGCCAACCATCAAAGAGTTCTTCAGCGATGCTGTGAAAACCGTAAGAAGCACCAACAGTAAGCACGATGCAGAAGTGACATTCCCAACCACATTTGGCGACCGCATTATGCAGGTGAACGCCATTCCTGAATTCAGCGACGACAATAAAGAGCTGGAAACAATCTTGTTCGTTTCCCACGATATTACCGAGCAGAAGTTGGTTGAAATCGAGATTCAAGAGAAAAACAAGGCTGTTGCCGAAAGTATAAACTACGCAAGACGCATTCAGACAGCCATTCTTCCAAACACCAAGTTCATTCAAGAATTCCTGCCGAAATCGTTCATCTTCTACCGTCCTAAAGACGTGGTCAGCGGCGATTTCCCATGGTTCTTCAAGAAAGGCGACGATTTGTTCATTGCCGCTGTCGACTGTACTGGTCACGGCGTGCCAGGTGCCTTGCTTTCATTCATCGGCTACTTCACGCTGAACAACGTGGTCGACCACTACGACAACATTGACGCAGGTGTAATTCTCGATAAACTTCATGAAGGTGTTCGCACCACTTTGAAACAAGACCGAATCGACACCGACGCGCGCGATGGTATGGATATTGCTCTCTGCAAAATAAACTTGAAGAAAAATATTCTTGAATTTGCGGGTGCCCACAGGCCACTTTACTTACTGAGGGGCAACGAGTTAACCCAGTACAAGGGTAGTCATAAGGCCATTGGTGGCATACCATTAGGCAAAAAACCTGAAGCGGATTTTGAAAATCATTTAATAAATTTGAAGCCCAAAGACAGAGTGTTCTTTTTCTCTGATGGTCTGCCAGACCAAGTCAGTGGCGAAACCGGACGGAAATATCAGGCAAGCCGTATTCGCGATTTGCTTGTAGAACACTATGATGTGGAGATTTACGACTATGAGAAAATCATATACGATGATTTCATGGCATACAAAGGCGACTATAAACAAGTCGACGATATATTGTTAATAGGAATTGAATTTTAAATTAAATAAAACGACATGGCTATGGATGGGAACAACGCATTTCTAGAGTTTGTCTATAGTTTTAACGAGTCGATGGAAAGCAAGAACGTTAAATTGGTCTACAAGGGAGAAATAACTCACCAAGTAACCAAAGCTTTCACATCGATCACAGAAACCAATATGATGGTTGAAGAGGAACCCAACTCTGTTCAAAAGAAGGTGTTCCATGTGATTGTGGAATTCCTGCAAAACATCAGCAAGCACGCTGATTACATGACTAACGAAGAAAGTCATGAAGAAGGCAGCGGTGTGTTCCTTATGTGTAAAGACGAAGAGAACTACGTCATCACAACTGGTAATATTCTGCTCAAAGAGAAAGAAAGTGCCATTGCTAATGTTTTGGACAAAATCAACTCTCTCGACAAAGAAGGGCTGAAAGCGTTATACAAACAACAAATAAAAGAAGGCCGTCTGTCAGAAAAAGGCGGAGCCGGCTTAGGTTTTATCGACATTGCAAAGAAGACCGGAAACCCATTGGATTACAAATTTGTTCCCATCAACAATGAGTATTCGTTCTTCATCATATCGTCGACCATATCGAGAACTCAAAATTTTGATTAACATATAATTAATTTTACTATGGAGGTTATAAAAATTGTTGGAACGGACGACACCCCAAGCGTAACTTTGGATGTTGCAAATGAAATATTTGAAATATCGGGAAGATCGCTTCCGGAAGATGTTGCAGTATTCTATGAGCCTATCCTTGACTGGATTGACCGCTATTCGGAAGAGGCTACGGGTAAAACCATCTTCAACTTTAAGTTGGTGTATTTCAACACTGCTTCTTCAAAAATGATTCTGGACATACTTCTGAAACTTGAAGAAATGCATGAGGCAGGCAAAGACGTGCTTGTAAGATGGCATTATCCTGAGGATGACGAAGATATGGAAGAAGCCGGCGAAGAATATGCCGACATTGTTGACGTACCATTCGAGCAAATCAGTTATTCGCTTGACTAACAATCAGGTGAACTGTCAATACAAACAACGTATAGATGAGTGAAGAGATTCTGAAGGCCTTAATGCAACTGTTTGCAATCATTGCCAAACAGGACGGAGGCGTTAAAGACAGCGAAATCGACTTTGTCGAGAATTTTCTTACTTCCCAGCTTAGTTCCGACTTTGTTGAGGAATATTTAGCCCTATTCTATAAGCACGTAGGCATAAAGGATCGTAACTCACTACATGAGAATTCTGAAGAAGAGGTAAAACTCACATCCGTTAAGGACTCGGTAAAGATTCTTGGTATCTGCAAAAAGATTAACAAGACTCTGACCCAACAGCAGAAGGTTGTCGTTCTGGTCCGCCTGTTTGAGTTGGTAGCTGCCGACCGGCAGTTTACCGACCAACGAATGGCCATCATCAACACTGCGGCCGAGGTATTTAACATCTCTGCTGAAGAATTTGAAAGCACAGAGAACTTCTGTCGCAAGGAGACTATCGAAGAACTCGACATACCCAATATTCTTATAATCAACGACAAAGAGCTCGAGTTAAAGCAAGCAAAACACATTCAGATTGAAGAATTGGACAAAGAACTTGTCATTCTTCAAATAAAGAGCGTTGACCTTTACTTCACAAAATATTTAGGCTCGCATGAGTTGGTGCTCAATGGTCTGCCGATTAAGAGCAACAAGATTTACTTGTTTGCAAACGGCAGCGCCATCCGTTTCCCGAAAGGCAAACCGGTTTACTACAGTGATGTAGTATCGAAATACTTGTCGGACATTACATCGGCAAAAGTCACCTACAATGTCAACGACCTTGAGTTCCGGTTCAAAAACGGGGCTATTGGCTTGCGAAACATAAACCTGTCAGAAGAGCAAGGCCGTCTGGTCGGTATTATGGGTGCCAGCGGCGCTGGTAAAACAACCTTGCTCAACGTGCTTACCGGCAACGAAAGCCCGTCGAAAGGCGAAGTGCTGATTAACGGCATCAATCTGCATACCGAAAAGGAAAAGATGGAAGGCGTTATCGGCTATATCCCGCAAGACGACCTTCTGATTGAGGAACTGACCGTTTATGAAAACCTTTATTTCAATGCAAAGTTGTGTTTCAAAGACATGACAGAGGAAGAGATAAAGGAACGCTGCGAGAAAACTCTCGCAAACCTTGGCCTGCTCGACAGGAAAGACCTGAAAGTGGGCTCACCGCTACACAAAACCATCAGTGGCGGTCAGCGCAAACGACTTAACATTGCGCTGGAACTTATCCGCGAACCGCCAATTCTGTTTGTCGATGAGCCGACATCAGGTTTGTCATCGCGCGACTCTGAAAACGTAATGGACTTGCTTCGCGAGCTTGCCATGAAGGGCAAACTTGTGTTTGTGGTAATCCACCAGCCATCGTCGGAAATCTACAAGATGTTCGATAAGATGGTGATTTTGGACACCGGTGGATACCTTATATATTATGGTAACCCTGTTGACGCAGTCACCTACTTCAAGAAAATCGACGGCCAGCTGAATGCCGATGTAGGCGAATGCCCCGCATGCGGTAACGTCAACCCCGAACTTATCTTCAATATTATTGACGCCCAGGTGGTTGACGAATTCGGTAAATACACTAATAAGCGTAAGGTTACGCCACCCGAGTGGGAAAAGAAACGTGAGCAAAGTATTATCAGTCAGACTGATCCGAAATATCTTGAGAAATACGCTGAAGAGCAGGCCCGCATTGCCAAAGGCGATGAGGAGCCACAGGAAAAGGCTCGCGAACTTGAGCGCCTTGACTTGAAATTTCACGAGAAATACAAGGAATGCATTGAAAAAATCAAACTTAAAGACCTGCACGAAACACCACCTAAATCGTTGGATATTCCAGGGTGGTTCCAACAGGTGAAGATTTATTTCAAACGTGATTTCCTTGCAAAAATCAGCAATACACAGTATTTGGTTCTGAATATTCTTGAAGCGCCAGCTTTAGGTTTAATTCTTTCGTTCTTAATTAGATACATTGCCGATCCGAACTCTGATATCTACATTTTCTATGAGAATGCGAACATCCCAATCTACATTTTCATGAGCCTAATTGTGGCTATGTTCCTTGGTTTGATGGTGAGTGGTGAGGAAATTTTCAAGGACCAGAAGATTTTGAACCGTGAGAAATTCCTGAATTTGAGCCGCTCAACATATCTTGTGGCAAAGATTTCAATACTGTTTATAATTTCAGCCATACAATCAATTCTGTTTGTACTGGTTGCCAACTCAATACTGAGCGTCCGGGGATTATGGTTTGAATACTGGTGGGCTATGTTCACAATCGCAACCTTCTCGAACCTTGTAGGCCTGATTTTGTCATCAACATTCAACTCTGCCGTGACCATCTACATTATGATTCCGCTTGTGATGATTCCGCAGATGGCCCTTGGCGGTGCGATGTTCAGTTTCGACAAGTTGAACCGTGCCATCGGTAGCATTGAAGGCGTTCCCCCAATCTGCGAATTCATTGCCACACGGTGGGTTTATGAGGGACTGATGGTTCGGCAATTCAAAGACAATGAATATGAAAAGAAATTCTACGATATCGACCAACAGATAAGTATTGGAAGCTATAAAACGACACACTATTTGCCTGAACTAATCGAACGCGTGGACTACTGCTCTTCAACAAAGATTCAAGACCTGACAACCAACGAAGAGATAGAAGACTACAAATGGAAACTGGCTCTGCTCAAAAACGAGTTGTCGAAAGAGATGGTGCGTGTGCCCGACATTGAATTCAACTACATTGAAGACCTTACACCGGAAAGATTCACGCCGGAAGTGGGACTGAATACTAATGAATTCATTCAAAAACTTAATGGCTACTACTCAAATATGGAAAACGAAGCCAACAATAAAAGGAATGCAATTGTTGACTATTGGAACGAAAAGAACCCCAACTCTCATAATCGTCTAAGAGAAGCCTATCAAAACGAAGCCGTTAACGAAATTGTAAAAAACATCTACGCGAAGAAAAATATAAATTCATATCGCGACCATCTAATCCAGATTAAAGACCCTGTTTTTGAAATTCCATGGGTGAACAATATTTTCGACTATCGCGCCCAATTCTACTCACCAGTGAAGTACTTCCTGGGCCACGAATTCAACACATTCTGGTTCAACATGTGGGTTGTATGGCTGATGACAGCGTTCTGCTACGTGGCGCTATACTACGACTGGTTGAAACGTTCGATGGATTTCTTTCCTGAAGTAACCAGCAACGCCATGAAAAAAATCTCAGCGTTCATCGGCAAATTCGCGAAAAAGAAAGCCACAGAAACTGATAAAAAAGAATAACAATTGATACAATCAAATAGCAAAAAAGATTACTTTTATCGCGCAAAAAAAATGAATTTCATGAATAGAAAAATTTCCACAGTATTAGCAATACTGATTGCAGGCGGTTCACTGCTGATGGTCAACTGCCAAGGTGACGGAAGCAAAGCAAAGAAAAGCGATGACTTCGCCATTCCCGATTCAATTTTCAAAGACAAACCGCTGATGATATCGAAGGAAGCAATGAACGATATCATTGACAACATATCGTCGCCAGTTGAAATGGCTGCGTTGATAAAATCGACAGGTGTGCCATTCAACCAGAAGTTCCTTGCACCAACAAATAAAGTTGACAATCTGGACACCGATTTCAAGCAAGCCCTGAACCTTGGTATCTATGGTTGTGACTTGGGTTATCTCAATATGTATGAGAAAACCGGCTCAATTATCAGTAGCATGCAAGCCATCAAGAAACTTGCCGACCAACTGCGCATCGGACATTTCTTCGATTTCAACACCATCAAACGCTTGGCTACAAACAACGAGAACATCGACTCACTGATGTACATATCGGTATCGAGTTTCAACAATATGGACGAGTACTTGCGCGAGAACAACCGCAGCAACATCAGCTCTCTGCTCGTAACTGGCATGTGGGTTGAAGGTATGTATCTTGCTTGCCAGGTTGTCAAGGAATCGCCACATGACCAACTTGTTGAGCGTATTGGTGACTCGAAAATCGTATTGTCGGACTTGTTGCTGATTTTGAAGAACTACAAATCAAATTCATCATTCGCAAATTTGGTTAAAGAAATCGAAAAGATTAAGAAAGAATACGAAAACGTGACAATACAGGTAATTCCGGGCGAACCGGAAATGGTAGAAGTTGATGGTATGCTTATGTTCAAATCGAATGAGCAGCAAATCATTGACATCTCTGACGAGACACTGGCAAAAATTATTGCCGCTATCGAAAACGCACGTACAATGATAATCAACCTGTAATCTATGAAACACGCTATTAAAATATTATCAGTTCTGCTGCTGACACTGACAATGAATCATTCTTTCGCACAGAGTGATGACTTGGTGAATGTGTGCGCATTAGGAATTGGCAATGCAACCTATTTGAAAGACTTCAAAGTAAAACTGCCGGCCAACTCACCTGCTCAAAAGTTCAGTGTGATTCTGACCAAAGGCTTTGTTTACAAGTTTGTTGTGTGCAACGCCGAAGGTTACGAAGGCAAAGCTGTCATTCAACTTTCAGAAGGCAACAACGCACTTGTTTCGAACTTGAAACCCGATGGTTCGTTTGCCGAAGCAGTTGGTTTCTCTTGTCAGAAGACTGGCATGTACAACATCTTCTGCTCATTCAAGAACAACAAAGAAGGTGCGGCTGTGATAATAATGTCGTACATAACAAAATAGCATATAATACTATTGCAAACAAAAGGATGTGTGAAAAGCATCCTTTTTTTGTTTTGAGATATGGATATTGCAGGAATACAACATATTATTGAAGACTCGATTGCCACAAAACAGGCCATTGTCGACGAGCAGACGCTGATGCATACTGCCGGCAAGATTGCCAATGCCATAACAACCTGCTACCGCAATGGCGGCAAAGTGCTGTTCTGCGGCAACGGCGGCAGTGCTGCCGACGCGCAACATTTGGCAGCCGAGCTCTCGGGCCGTTTCTACTTCGACCGTCCCCCACTCGACGCCGAAGCTCTGCACGTGAACTCATCGTATGTAACAGCAGTTGCCAACGACTATACATATGATGAGATTTACTCGCGCTACGTAAATGGCGTTGGTAAAAAAGGCGATGTGCTAATTGGTATCTCGACTTCGGGCAACTCAGAAAATATTTTGCGAGCTTTGAAAGTGGCCAAAAGCAAAGAGATGGTGACGGTGGCCATGACTGGCGAATCGGGCGGTAAAATGAAGGATGTGGTTGATTTTCTGCTCAATGTGCCATCGACTGACACTCCGCGAATTCAAGAAGCACACATAATGCTTGGGCACATTTTCTGCCAAATTGTGGAAGAAGATTTATTCGGCAAAAACGCAAATCTGCCAAAATGAAGCTGGACGAATTCTGCAAACTGACCCCTGGCTTCGATTCCGATGCAATAAGGATTGCAATGGAATACGCCGCCGAGTGTCACCTTGGCACCAACCATAAATACGACACCCACCCCTACACTATCCACTTGAAAATGGTGTACGACTTTGGCTGCAAATTCGCCCATCTGCTCAATGCCGACGAAGTTGACACCGCGCTTGCTGCCTGCTGGACTCACGACACAATTGAAGACACTCGCCAAACATACAACGATGTGAAAAAACATTGCGGCGAAGCGGTTGCCGAAGCTGTTTATGCCGTAACCAACGAGAAAGGCCGCACCCGTGCCGAACGTGCCAACGAGAAGTATTACAAGGGAATACGAGAGAACGAGATTGCAATATTTGTAAAGCTTTGCGACCGCCTGGCCAACGCAACATACTCACTCAACAACAACCAAAGAATGCTCGACACCTACCGCAACGAGATGCCACACTTCTGCCAAACCATTTACAACGAAAGGTTTAAGCCGATGTTCGAAGAGTTGACACGGATATAATTACGCCGTAAAACAAAACATACAATAATCCCGATTTTCTCGGAACTTATTTTTTACGACCATCGATAACAAAAATTGCTTATCTTCAAGGGTTTGTTGTACAGACGCACAATGAAGATAAACACGCGGAAAATATTGATTTCAATAGGCTTACTGATTGCTTTTGCAGGTTGGCCTTTTTATGGTTTGTGCGAATCAATTACAATTCGTTACAATGATACATTTTCACCCGCTTTCCCCGAAAAAGACGGAAACCCAACAGCAACAACACACACGGATGGCAACTTCGAATTTGGCGCAGCCGGGATTTACAAAGGGAATAAGGCTAATTATTTGATGTTTGCTTCAGGAAAGGGCTACTTATATAATACAGAATCTCTTGGCCATATAGATTCGGTTATTGTCTCATACTCATCAGGGGTTGCGGCATCGGCAAAATTTGGAGTGTATTTTGCTGACACTACCATATATCGATACACAAATTCAAGCAACACCACAGTTAAAGGGAAAAACCAATCGGATACGGTAACAAATACGACACAAGGATTAGGATATTTTCAACTTTCGACTAGTTCGGCAAATTGCCAAATAGTAAGCATCAAAATCGTTTACACACAAGGTAATACACCGATAGAAGACATTACCCCACCAACATTTTCAACCAATTACCCCAAAACTGAAAATACAACAAAATCAAGTTTCGACTTGAAAGTGAAAGCAAGCGAACCTTGCACAGTTTTCTATCAAGTAGTGGCAGAAGGCGGAACTGCGCCTACGAAGGAAGAATTGTTGGCATCAGATAAAACACTAACCATTGAAAATGGTAACACCGAGTACACGTCAACTATTTCAGAACTTGAGTCGGAAACAACCTACAACATATATCTGATTGCAAAAGACACAGCCGACAATGTGCAGGAAAACGTGACAACCATCAGTGCCACAACACTCTCGGCTGTGCAGAAAATCATCACTCTAGGCGAAATAAGTGACAAATATTATTGGGGCGAAACGGCCAACATAAAATGGACAACCGAAAATATCAGTGCCGCTACCGAACTTGACAGCATAATACTGTTCAAAGCCAACAAAAAGATTTTCAGCTATCCAATTGATATTACAAGCGGTGAAACCGACATTCGGATTGGCAACGGCACAGCCCCCGACAATAAAACTTACGCCATTGATTATAAATTGAAAGTTATCAGCGGTGAAACTGAAAGCGAACTGTCGGCGAATTTCACAATCGTTCCTACCATCACAATCGACCGACTGCTGACAGACACAACAAACAAAGGCGCCCCTAATTTCAAGAATGTAAGGGTAAAGGGCATTGTAACAGGCACAAAATCACAGACATTCACAATTCAAGACGGCTCGGGCTATTTTTGCGCCACATATATAACCTATTCAAACACAGGTGTTGCTATTGGTGACAGCGTGTACGCTGAAGGGGTTATTGGCTCAACAAATGGAATGGTAAAAATGGGAAGCAACGCCGCCCCAACAATTGTTAGTATTATCAATTCGGGAAATCAACTACCTGAACCCAAAATTGTCACATTACCCGAAATCAACACAAACAAAGGGCTCACAAACCTTATTGTAAGAATCGACAGCGTAATCAACATAAACCGAATATTTTACAAAGGGAAAGACTCTATTGTATATGCCAACTATTTATTTTCAAACACAAACAATTTGCTAAAAGAAGGTAGAAAACACAACATTACGGGCGCTGTTGGAATTGGCACAAAAGGAAGAAAAGAAATTTGGCCACGTTCGGAAGTTGAAGAAGATATTTATCTCTACAGCAACGACACCACCTTGGCTAACTTTGTAATTGACGAGCAAAATGGATTGAATGCCGACACATTGTTTTTCAAAGATTTAACAACACCAAAACGCATTTCTGTTGCGACAAACGACAATAAGGCAAAGGCAACAGTCATGATTAATGACAACGTTGTTGATACCGCTGATTTACAATTATTTAATCCGCTTGATTCGGTATTTGTTACGGTCAAAGCCGAAGACGAATCGGAACACCGCTATAAGGTTGTAATTGACCAATTTACAGTACAATCAACATTCTGCACCATCGGACAAATCAAGCATAACAACAGCAATTCCAATCCGTACATCGGCAAATTTGTAACCACCAATGGAACAGTCACTTTTGCCAACTCAACGGCCAAAAACACTGAACTTTACATTCAAGACAGCGCCGGAATGTGGTCGGGAATTATGGTGATTGATACGGATAACAAATTCGCAGGAAACACGAAGATTGGTGACAAAATTCAAGTTACAGGACGGGTGACCGAATTACCGAACAGCATACGAATCGAAGAACTCGAGAGCCTAACCATCACGCAATCAGGCGGTAAAGTAATAACCGACACAATTATTGCCGAAGACGCCATATCGGTTTCCTTCCAAGACGCTATTGTCACCATTGACAGCGTGGTCTGCACTGACGGGTTCGATAATCTGTTCTCGGTGAGCGACTCAACAAACAGCATTCTCGTCTATAACAAATACAGAATCAGCGACTTTGCTCTCGAAATCGACTCAATGTACCGCATCACGGGAATTGTGTACTACACATCGGCCGACAACAGTTACAGGCTGATTCCACGTTCGGCTGACGACATTGTGAAACTCGTCAGGCCACTGAAGCCCAAACAAACGAAACCCGAAGAGCAAAAACCCGAGGAACAAAAGCCGCAAGAGCCCGACACCACAACGGTTGGAATCTCGGAAACCAACATCGGCTTGACCGCCTACACCATTGGGCGCACCATTGTGGTTGAGAACGCCGACGCGACGGTGACCGTGTTCGACATTGCTGGAAGGCTGATTGCCACCGCCCGACCCGCCCGACGCATCGCGATAAGCGCGCCACACAGCGGCATCTACATTGTTGGCACGCGGCAGGGCGCGATAAAAGTGAGGGTTGATTAGCCGCATTATTTTATGAGAATCGGCATAATGATTTGTTAAAATGATATTTTTGTGGACTTTTGAAATTCGATAACAATGAAAAAGACTTTTTTGATTGCCGCAATGGCTCTAATGTTGGGCGCGGCAAACGCACAAGTGCAAGAGTGGCAGCCAATTCCTGGTATGCACCTGAGCATCAACGAAATGACACACGATTTCGGCACTCATCCGCAATACACTAAAACCGAATTCGAGTTTAACATAAAGAACGACAGCACTTTGGCGCTGGTTATCAGCAACATCAGCACATCGTGCGGCTGCACCACGCCAACCTACTCGAAACGCCCTGTGAAAAGCGGCAAAATAGCAACCGTGAAAGTTGCCTACGACGCTTCGCGAGTGGGCATTTTCAGCAAGACAATATATGTGTACACCAACTTCAGTACCGAGCCTATCGAACTGAATATCAAGGGTACAATGGAAGAAACCGAAAATAAAGAATAGAAATGCCAAAAATATCAGAACGCGGAATAATTATGCCGTCGTCGCCAATCAGACGACTGGTTCCGCTTGCAAACGCTGCAAAAAAGAAGGGAATCAAGGTTTATCACCTGAACATTGGCCAGCCCGACCTGCCGACACCTGAAGTTGGTCTGGAAGCAATGAGGAAAATCGACCGTAAAATATTGGAATACAGTCCAAGTGAGGGACTTTTGAGCCTTCGCGCGAAGTTGGTTTCGTACTACGCCAAGTTCAACATCAACGCCAACGTTGAGGACATCATTATCACCACGGGCGGCTCGGAGGCGGTGCTGTTCTCGTTTATGTCGTGCCTTGACCCAGGCGACGAAATCATTGTGCCAGAGCCCGCTTACGCCAACTATATGGCTTTCGCGATTTCGGCTGGTGCGGTCATCAAAACCATTCCGTCGAGCATCGACGACGGTTTTGCTCTGCCATCAATGGACAAATTTGAGGCGCTGATTACCGAACGCACAAAGGGCATCCTAATCTGCAACCCCAACAACCCGACGGGCTACCTTTATACCCGCAAGGAAATGAACCAGTTGCGCGACATTGTGAAGAAATACAACCTGTTCCTTTTCTCTGACGAGGTTTACCGCGAGTTCTGCTACACGGGTGCGCCCTACATTTCGGCGTTCAACCTTGAGGGAATTGAACAGAATGTAATTTTAATCGACTCTGTTTCAAAACGATACAGCGAGTGCGGTATCCGCATTGGCGCGCTCATCACAAAGAACGAAGAAGTCCGCGCAAGCGTTATGAAATTCTGCCAGGCAAGGTTGAGCCCGCCGCTCATCGGACAGATTATCGCCGAGGCTTCAATCGATACGCCCGAAGAGTATATGCTCGACACCTACGACGAGTTTGTTGAGCGCCGTAAGTTCCTGATTGACGGGCTGAACAAGATTCCAGGCTGCTACACGCCGATTCCAATGGGCGCGTTCTACACGGTGGCAAAACTGCCCGTGGACGACATCGACAAGTTTTGCGAGTGGCTTCTGCGCGACTTTGAATATGAAGGTCAGACAGTTATGTTGGCCCCCGCAAGTGGATTCTACACCACACCCGAACTGGGCCGCAACGAGGCGCGCATCGCTTACGTGCTAAAGAAAGAGGATTTGGCGCAGGCTCTCAACGTGCTGGCCGTTGCGCTTGAGCAGTATCCGGGAAGGACGATTTGAGTTAGGATTTAGGAGTTAGGAGTTAGTAATTAGAATAAAATACGGGCGGCGCATTGCGTTGGCCCGTTTTTTATTGCCACATCATCAGCCACAGCCTTCAAAAAGCATCGCCGACAAAGCTGTTGAACTAAACTAAAAGTATCGCCTTTCAGGCGAGAATCAAGTCTCGACATTTACCGTAAGCCGTGCTTCGCTTGCATACGGTTATGATTATTAGCGCCTTTCAGGCGGATTTTCTAAAAATTCCCACGCAGCAACAATTCCAATCATTATCCACTTGTGGATAAATATCGGTTTGAATCGGATAAAACCGGTTAGAGAAAAACATTATCCGCTGGCGGAATTATTCCGGTTTTTCCCGCGTGTTCCGTAGTTATAAAATGTAAATTTGCCACTATACAAAAACTGCGGTATGGATGCGCGAATGTTAGACAAACTCAAGATTCTGGCCGAGTCGGCAAAGTACGATGTGTCGTGCTCGTCGAGCGGGACAGTGCGCCGCAACAACGGCAAGGGCGTGGGTAATACCGTTGGCGGCGTGGGCATCTGCCATAGTTTTGCCGAAGACGGGCGCTGCATATCGCTGCTGAAAGTGATGCTCACCAACTACTGCATTTTCGACTGCGCCTACTGCGTCAACCGCCGCACCAACGATGTTCCGCGAGCCACATTCACACCCGCCGAGGTGGTTGAGATAACAATGGAGTTCTACCGCCGCAACTACATTGAGGGGCTCTTTTTGAGTTCGGGCGTGCTGCAAAACGCCGACTACACAATGGAACGGCTTGTGCGAGTGGTGAAAGACCTGCGCGCGCAGCGGTTCAACGGCTACATCCATCTGAAAAGCATACCTGGAGCCAGCCAGCAACTGATAACCGAGGCGGGATTGTATGCCGACCGAATGAGCGTCAACATTGAGATTCCGACCGAGAGCAACCTGAAAATGCTTGCGCCCGAAAAGAGTTACGAGAGCATATTCCAACCGATGAAAATCATTCATCAGGGCGTGCTCGAGAGCCACGAGGAACGCAGCCGACACCGCTCGGCGCCGCGTTTTGTGCCAGCGGGACAAAGCACGCAGATGATTGTCGGCGCCACCAACGACACCGACAAAGACATTCTGCGCCTGTCGTCGGCATTCTACCAGCGTCCATCCATCCGACGCGTCTATTATTCTGGATATGTGGCCGTTAACACCTACGACACCCGTCTGCCTGCCTTGAAGCAACCGCCGCTTGTGCGCGAAAACCGCCTCTATCAGGCCGACTGGCTGATGCGGTTCTATAAATTCAAAGTGAACGAGATTGTCGATGACGCCAATCCGAACCTCGACCTCGATGTGGACCCCAAACTGGCTTGGGCGCTGCGCCACCCCGAGTTTTTTCCGGTCGATGTGAACACGGCTTGCTACGAGCACATTCTGCGCGTGCCGGGCATTGGTGTGAAATCGGCGATGCAGATTGTGGCCTCGAGGCGATATGGCGCACTTACTTTTTTGCAACTCAAGAAGATAGGTGTGGTTCTGAAGAAAGCGAAATACTTCATCAACTGCCGCGAACTGCCCATAATGGGCACCATCAACGAGTTAAAGCCCGAAAATGTGCGTTCGCTGCTGGTGGCCAAACCCGCCAAAAAGGGATTGGTCGGCCAACTTGAACTGAACTTTGACCAACCCGTTCAACTTGTAACACCTTATTGATGAGCGATTTTGCTGAATCGGCATTTGTCTACGACCAGACATTCGACGGCCTGCTGACGTGCGTTTTCGATGCCTATCAGCTGAAAACATTTCCCACTCACCTGCTTGCCGCAGATGAGCCTGCGCCGCTGTTTTGCACTGTGGCACACACAGTTACAACCGATGAGCAAAAAGCCGAGCGCGTATGGACGCACCTTGAGCGCAAAATGTCGAAAATGGCGCTTCACAGCCTGACGGTCAGTTGGCTCGCCGATGGCATTAATGATGTTGACGAACTGATTTTCAGATATATCCGCAAAACGACCGATGCAAAAACAACCATCGAGACTAATTTTGGCGACCCCGATGTGCTGCGTCTGGCGCAAGTGTATAAGCAGGTCAGCTATGAGGCGCACCGAATGCTTCAATTCGTGCGTTTCCAAAAGACCGCCGACGGCATTTACTTCGCCGCCTTTGAGCCGCGCCACAACGTACTTCCGCTCACTCTCGACCATTTCAGCGACCGTTTTTCCGACCAGCAGTGGATAATCTACGACCTTCAGCGCCAATACGGATATATGTATGATTTACACGACGTTAACCGCGTGACCTTTGCCAACGACGCTAAATTCGGCCGCGACGGACGCCTCGACGCAAGCATTATGGATGCCGATGAGCAGCTTTTCCAGTCGCTTTGGCGCACCTATTATAAATCGATAGCCATTGAATCGCGCCGCAACCCGCGTAAAATGAAACAGGATATGCCCGTCCGCTATTGGAAGCACCTGACGGAGAGACAATAATTGAAGGACTGAAGGATTGAAGGACTGAAGGATTGAAGGATTGATTTTTTCAGTTTCCGTTTTTGTCTTCAGCCTTCGCTTTCAAAAAGCAACGGCGGCAAAGAGGCTCATAACTGTCGGTTTCGCCAAGAAGAACCAGTTTGTCGGTTTTGGCAAGGCGGTGCGAGAATTGCGCCAGCGCGCCACACCTGACGCACACGGCGTGAACCTTCAGTACATCGTCGGCAATGGCCATAAGTTTAGGCATCGGGCCAAACGGCTTGCCAAGATAATCCATATCGAGCCCAGCGACAATGACGCGCACGCCACTGTTAGCCAATTGGTTGCACACATCAACAAGACCATCGTCAAAAAACTGCGCTTCATCAATCCCGACAACCTGTACGTTGCTGGCCAAAAGCAGAATATTTTGCGCACTCTCGACGGGTGTGGACGGAATTGAGTTATCGTCGTGCGAGACCACATCGACAGCCGAATAGCGCACATCGACAGCAGGCTTGAAAATCTCGACACTCTGCCGCGCGAACTTTGCCCGGCGCAAACGCCGAATCAGTTCTTCGGTCTTGCCCGAAAACATTGAGCCACAAATCACTTCAATCCGTCCGCCATCGGCGTTGCCATTTTCAAAAAACATATCAGTCAACAAAAAAATTGGTGTGCGACAATTTGATTTAACATCAATCGTTATTTTTGGCAAAATAAATCTTTATCGAGAGCGATGCAAACAAAAAATCTTATCAAAATAATCAAGGCCGAGGCAACGGTTCTTGTATCGATGATTGAAAGTCTGCCCGACGATGGTGATATTCAGCCATTTGCAATTGAAATGCTGCAAAGCAAAATTCGCGATTTGAACAATATTGCCGTTCATTTATCGTCAGTTGGGGCCGATGCCGCAAATGATGACAACGCTGCCGCGATAGCCGCCCAGGAAGCCGCTCGCAAGGCCGCCGAAGAGGAAGAAGCCCGGCTCTTTGCCGAAGCCGAAGCCGAAGCCGCAAAACGCGCCGAAGAGCTCGAAGCCGCACGCAAAGCCGCTGAAGAAGCACAAAGAATTGCCGCACAAAAGGCTGCTGATGAAGCCGCTCGCAAGGCCGCTGCCGAGGAAGAAGCTCGCAGAATTGCAGCCGAAGAAGCCAGAAAAGCTGAAGAAAACGCACGCAGAATTGCTGCTGAAGAGGCCTCTCGCAAAGCCAAGGAAGAGGAAGCCCGAAGATTTGCCGAGGCCGAGGCTGCACGAAAAGCCGCCGAGGAAGAAGCCAAAAAAGCCAAATCGCTGGCCGATATGTTTGCCGACAACACTGCCGACGTTGAGCAGACCTACAATGCTGAAAATGAGCAACAACCCGCAGCATCGGCAACGACCGAGCCAACCAAAACCGAGAGCAAACCAAGCACTTTGGCCGAACGGTTCCAACAGAACACACCATCGGTGAACGACGTGCTGGCCGGACTAGAAAAGAAGGCCAATCTGGCATCGCGGTTCAACAGCCGCCCGATAACAAACCTTCGCAAAGCCATCAAAATCAACGACCGCATTAGGTTTGTGAACGAACTTTTCGACCGCGACAGCATCCAATACGAGCAGACGATTGATATGATTGAAAGTTCAGCCAACATCAACGAAGCGCTAGACAAACTTTTCAGTAGTCGCAACTGGAATCAGGAAGACGAAACCACAGTTGACTTCCTTGAGCTTGTATATCAACGTTTTAAATCGTAAAACGATGGGCAAACTTTATCTTGTGCCAACGCCAGTCGGCAATCTCGAGGACATTACGCTGCGCGCACTACGACTTTTGAAAGAGGCCGACTTCATAATGGCCGAAGACACTCGCACATCAGGCATCTTGCTGAATCACTACGAGATAAAGAACAAACTCATCCCCTATCACAAATTCAACGAACACCAGCAGGTGGCGCATTACGCCGATATGGTGGCCGCCGCAAAAACGGCCGTGCTCATCAGCGACGCTGGCACACCTGGCATTTCCGATCCGGGTTATCTGCTTGTCAAACAGTGCATTCAGAACGACATTGAAGTTGAATGCCTGCCTGGCGCCACGGCTTTTGTGCCTGCGCTCATCAACAGCGGCTTTGCCAACGACCGATTCTGCTTCGAAGGTTTTCTACCGCAGAAAAAAGGCCGCCAGAAGCGCATTGAGGCCGTTCGTAACGAGGAACGGGCAATGATATTCTACGAATCGCCCTACCGTCTGCTGAAAGCGCTTGAGCAGTTTGCCGAGGTTTTCGGCCCCGACCGCAGGGTGTGCGTATCGCGCGAAATATCTAAAATTCACGAAGAAAACTACCGCGGAACCATCAGCGAAGCCATTGCCCACTTCACCGAAACGGGTGTGAAAGGCGAGATTGTAATAGTGGTTGAAGGAAATAAAACGCGCGACAAAGGTGCGGATGAAGAAAATTAATTTATCTTTAGCCGCTTTTTGGGGGAAAATGAAAACGGATATTAAAGTTGTGATTATTGATGACGAGGCTCACGGTGTTGAGTCAGTCAAATCGTTTATTGCAGACAACTATCCGTCGTTCAATATTTTAGGCACGGCCAACAGCGTTAAAACGGCAGTCGATTTGCTGTCGGAAACCGATGCCGACCTTGTGTTTATGGACATTGAACTGCCCGACGGCAGCGGGTTCGATATTCTGGAAAAGCTATCGAAACGCGATTTCGATGTGATTTTTGTCACGGCGTTCAATCAATATGCTATTAAAGCATTCAAATACAGCGCAATAGACTATCTTCTAAAGCCTTTCGACTACAATGATATGGATGCCGCAATAAAGAAAATCATCAGTCGCGGCACCAACAGCAAGCACGAGGAACAATTCAACGCCCTGCTGCAAAACACCAAACTCGACAAGCCCGAAAAAATTGTCCTGGCCACAGCCGAATCAATTGAGTTTGTGAACGTTAAGGATATTATCCACATTCAGTCGGATGGCAACTACAGCACGCTGCACATCAAAGGCCGCAACGATTTGCTGGTGTCAAAGAACTTGGGTGAGTTTGAGAATATGCTCGAAGATTATCCATTTTTCCGCACCCACCAATCGCATCTGGTGAACCTGAATTTTGTGCAGAAGGTGTCGCGGTTCGACGGCGACGTGATAATGGAAGGCGGTTCAACAGCCATCCTATCACGCCGCAAACGCAACCAGTTCCTTGAGGAAATGGCGTCGAACATCCAACGGAAAAATTAGCCCCCACAAAATGCGTGTGAAATTTTAAACACGCAAGCTGCAAATTTATAAGCCAATCGTTTGTCATTTAATTGAAAATTATAGACATTTGCCGACTGAAAATCCAAACCAATGGCAAAAAACAGATTTATTGGCATCATCTGCGCCCTAACACTGACGCTCGCCTTCACAACAGGCATTGCCAACGCTCAAAGCATCAAAGGAAACGGAAAAGTTAAAACCGACGTAAGACAAGTCAGCGGATTCAACCGCGTGGTCGTACAAGGGTTTGTCGAATTGTATTTATCACAAGAGACAACTGAAAGTGTGAAAATAGAATCAGAAGAGAACCTGGTTTCTCTTTTCAAAACTTCAGTATCCGACAGCACACTGTATGTATTTGTTCCTTCTGTAAAGAAAGCATTGAAGCTCAATGTTACAGTAGCTTATAAAGATTTAAAGCAGATTATACTACTAAACGAGGTTACACTTCAATCAGAAAAAGTTGCAAACTTTGATGACATTGAAATCATCTGCGGTGGCGCTTCAAGGCTGAATTTCGAATTCAAAGCCACCAAAAGCACTGTAAAGGTTCTTGACAACAGCGCTGTTTCACTTCGCGGCTATACCGAATACTTGACAGTTGAAGCCCACGACGAAACAGAAGTTAGCGCATTCGACTTACAATCAGACAATTGCACCATTATTGGATCAGGCTACGCCGAAATATCAATCAACGTAAAAAAACGACTTGGCATCACAATGTCTGGTAGTAGCAACCTATATTATATGGGTGAAGCCAACATTTGGCAACGCAATTTCACCAGCACCGGCCTGATTACCAAACGCAAAACCGCTGGAAAATAATTTCCGAACAAGTCCAAAGCACCTTTTTAAGCGAGCAAATTTTCTTTGCGGCGCACTATTGTTGCCTGGATTTTATACACAAACAGTGTCGATCGTCAATAAATCCCGCTATATTTACATGATTTAACACATAAACAATGAATCGCGAACAATTTGACGGACAAACCGACGAACTTACCGAGAAACAAGACCGTCTAAACCTTGTCCTCTACAATGACGACTTCAACACTTTCGACCATGTGATTGAAAGTCTGATAGATGTGTGTCATCACACACCCGAACAGGCCGAGCAATGTGCGCTCATAGTTCACCACAAAGGCCGCTACGAAGTGAAATCGGGCACCTACAAGCGGCTGCTACCGATGAAAAACAGTCTAACCGACAGAGAATTAACTGTTTCAATCGAATAAAGCAAAAAAATGGCGCATTCGGTTTCGAGTGCGCCATATATCTATTACCAATTTTGTTTATTCACCGCCCTTTTTAAGCGTGATAATTACAACACCATTGCCACCACGATTGCCGTAAATAGCAGCGCCACCGTCTTTTATCACTGAAACGTCTTTTACATCGCACGGTGTTACAAATTCAAGCGACTGCACTTCATGACCGTCAACAATCAAGAGTGCGCATTTCGGACCGTCGAAGGTTGCGTTGCCGCGAATTGTCACGCAACCATCACTGACAGAGAGACTTGAAAAGTTATCGCTCAACAAAGCCATCATATCGGTATAGATGCAATAATCTTTGCCTTTCGGCAGACGCGAAACAGCTGTAGTACGTTTTTCTTCAGTAATATAGCCATAACCGATAGCCACATCAATGTTAGCTTCGCTCAATGGAAAAGTCATTTCGGCATTCACGCTGTCTGCATTGCCTGGCTTAACTTTCTTTTTGACGGTTTTAAACAATTCGCCTTTAAAAATTATCACGTCTTTCTCCGCGCAAACAAGTGTGTAGCAACCAGTTGTATCGGTTTTAGTCTTGCTACCCAACACCTTCGACGAAACTGTCAGACCACGCACTGGCATATCGCCCATTGTTACGGCCTTGCCGTAAATGGCCTGCGTATTTTCTTGCGAATTGACGAATGCTGCATTTAGCAACACAGCCATCAGAATAACTATCTTTTTCATATTCAAAATTTTATTTTCGAATATAGTCAATTTCGGAATAAGAACGCTTTTTTTTATACAAAGCACCGAAGATTGTCAACCGCGCGGCCTTTTTTATCGCTGATTTTAGATTGATGTTATACAAAAACGTTCCACGAGTTCGTCGAATTGAGCCTGATCGGCAAGAAATTCCACCTGAATTGGCAGATAATAAACTGGCACACCGCTGAGTCGCGCTGTCAGTTCGGGCGTCAGGCGCATTGCGTCTTTTTCGGTCACGACCACCATTTTTGAATCCGATTCAACTGATTGATAGGTGGTTACAACTTTATCTATATCATCGGTCGTAAAGAAATGATGGTCGGGGAATTTGATGCCGACAACTTTTGCGCCCGAATCGGTCAGATGCTGATAAAGCCGCTCGGGACGGGCGATTCCTGTTGCCACCACCGCCGTGGCACCGCTAAGTTCTGCGTTGACTGGCGAATTGCCTATCGGGACAAGTTGGTCATAACCGAAAGTTGTGAAAAAGACAGGCACTTCGGAACTTAACTTCAACTTGCGGCTAAATTCTTGTCGCTCGGCATCAGTCAAAGTTTTGGGGCATTTTGTCACCAATACAACATTGGCGCGGTTGATGCCACAACGCGGCTCGCGCAACCGTCCTGCAGGCAGCATTAAATCGCTGAAAATCGGTCGGTTATAATCGACCAAAACAATATTCAACCCTGCACGCACATGGCGATGCTGAAAGGCGTCGTCGAGAATGAATGTGTCGGCGGCGTCAGCGGCCAAAAGGTGGTCGATGGCGTGGGTTCGCACTTCATCGACGGCCACCAAAACATCTGGAAACTTGCGTTTTATCTGCAACGGCTCGTCGCCAACGCTTCTGACATCCGACTCGGGGCGCACTTCAACAAATCCGCTCGTCGAACGCCCGTAGCCGCGGCTCACAACCGCCACCCGCCGTTTCGCGCCAAGCATCCTGACAAGGTACTCAACGTGTGGTGTCTTGCCCGTGCCGCCAACCGTGATGTTACCCACTACGATGACAGGCACGCCGTAGGCCTTCGATTTGAGTATGCCCCAATCGAAAAGCCTATTGCGGACAACGGCCACGCATCTGTAAATGAGCGCGAAAGGCAGCAGCAGATATTTCATTCTAATAAATCTCGATGGTGTTTTCCATTCGTGCCTGAACGCCCTGCGAGCCAATCAGGTTCTTTATAAACTTGGCCGATTCGGCAAACTCACCCAACTCTCTGGAAATCTTACGAGTAGTCATCTCTTCGGTCAACATTTTCATCATCGCTTCAAAGCCTTCTTCCTGCTTCGGATAATCGACAAGCGAATAATTCTCGGTTCCCGACATCTCGGCCGCTATTGAAATGGCATCGGTCAGGCCGCCAAAAGCGTCAATCAGATGCAGACGCAACGCATCGACACCGCACCAAACTCGGCCCTGACCAATGCTGTCAACACTCTCGGGCAGCAGGTTGCGGCCATTGCTGACGCGGTTCACGAAGGTTGAGTAGATTTTCTCGACGCTGCTTTGCAGAATCTCACGCTCGGCAGGCGTAACAGCGCGATAAGCGTTCCCAAAATCGGACATCTTATTGGTTTTCACCACTTCGGTATTGATTCCCAACTTGTTGCTCATCAGTTTTTGGATGTTGAGCGTCAGACCGAAAACGCCAATCGAGCCTGTCAGAGTGTACTCGTTGGCCACGATGTAACTGGCTGGGCATGAGATGTAATAACCACCCGAAGCCGCATAATCACCCATCGAAACCACAACTGGCTTAACCTGCTTTGTGAGTTCCACTTCGTGCCAAATGTTGTCGCTCACCTGGGCCGAACCGCCTGGCGAGTTCACACGAAGCACAACGGCTTTTATCGACGAGTCGGCCCGCACTTCGCGCAAGGCTTCAACATACGGTTTCTCGGTTATTTCCTGCTCGCCGTAACCGCTCGACTGCTGGTTGATTTCGCCCGAAGCGTAAACCACTGCGATTTTGTTGTCGGACGGCAACGCGAACGGCTTGGCTTTGGCGTATCTGCCTATCGATATAAGATTCAGTTTATCAATATTTTCAGCGCCTGTCAGTTGCGCAAGTTCGTTCAGCACATCGTCGCGGTAAGCAACTTCATCAATCAGTCCAAACTGCTTGGCAACCTGCGGGTCGTGCGACAAACCGCTGTCGGCAATACGGTTGAGTT
Source organism: Salinivirgaceae bacterium (assembly GCA_017527435.1). GTDB lineage: Bacteria > Bacteroidota > Bacteroidia > Bacteroidales > SZUA-534 > RUG13583. The sequence goes on along the minus strand of JAFXQB010000019.1, from coordinate 55,078 downwards.
GTGCAGCGTCGATGCCGCGCGATTCGGCAATGTTCTGCAGATAGACGCGCCACATAGCATCGAGCATTGCCTGATATTGCATGCGGTTTTCGGCGCTCATTCCGCTCAAAATATATGGTTCGACCGCACTTTTGAACTTTCCGTGACGGAAAACCTGCACTTCAACGCCCAACTTGTCGAGCGCGCCCTTGTAGAACATCACCTGCGCCTGCAAACCCTTCAGAAGCATCTCGCCAGTGGGGTTCAACTCAATTTTGTCGGCCACGCTGGCCAGATAGTAAATGCCTTGCGACAAGTTGTCGGCGTAAGCGTAAACGGGTTTGCCGCTCTGCTTGAAATCGGCCACTGCACCGCGGATTTCAGCAATGGTGGCCAGATTGGCGTTAATGTCGCTGTTATCGATGAAGATGCACTTGATGTTGTCGTCGGTTTTGGCGCGGCTGATGCTTTCCAGAATGTCATTCAAGCCAATGCCCGTCTGCAGTCCGCTTGTCAGCGATGTCAGGCTTACGTTGCCAGATGCGCGGTCGGTGATTTCAGATTTGAAACTTAAATGCAGCACCGAATTGGGCTTCACGGGCGCGGTTTTGTCACCAAAAGCGGCAACCATACCAGCAATGCCGGCAAAAAGGATAAAGAACACAAACGAATAGAGAAACAATGCGACTAATGTTGCCAGCACGCTCTTGAAAAAATCTTTCATTTTCAATAATTTAAGTTATTATAAAAAAGAGTGCCAAACCGGTCAATGAAACGCGATTTGGCACACCATAATATTGTCTTTTAAATGGTTTAACGTATGAACTGCGATGAGTTCGAATATTCGCAACCAACATAAACACCAATGCAACCATCAACCTTTTTAGGTGCTTTTTCGGTGTGAACCCGGATAGTTATGTTCTGTGTCTTGCCAGGGGTAGCTTCCCAATAAGGTTGTTCCGCTGTGCGGCTGTCAAATACCAAATCATTGATAGAAGTGGTTTCACGAGTCCAAATGGTATCTTGCACAATCTCGTGTCCATCAGGTATTTTCTCACCATTACTGTCATACAGATAGAATCCCATCGGGTCTTTTTTGTAAACTTGAACGGTCTTCTCTTTCACACCTTTTACGACGCGGGTAAATTTCTTGCGCGGAACATATATCTGATAGTTGACATTGCCAAGTTTTTGCTCGCAAGCCACAAAAAGACGGTAGTTCTGCTTCGAGTAGAGCACCACGTTCAATGTCGCCGAGTCGCCACAGGTAATCTCTTTAAACATCGACTGACCGCGATAATCGTATTTTCCTTTCAACTCGTTGCTTGCCAGTTTCTTCTTTGAGCAGTTCTGTCCCATGGCCGAAGCACCTGAAAGAAGCGCAACCGCCATAACAAACAACGATGCATATAGCATTTTCTTCATAATAGTAATTTTTACTGTATCAGTCTTGCGCGAACGTCAGCCACTGTGTTGACAATGTTCACAAACTGTGCTTTTGTTACTTTTTCGTTTTTGTTCTGATAAGTTACATCGTAAACCGATTGTATAAGTTTCAATTCATCGAGCAGTTTGGCGACATTACCCGACTGCTTGTTCTGATCGAGCAGTTCAATCAGGTTCTCGAGCAAAATCTGATGGTCGCGAATCAGTTCGCACGTCTCATCGGTAAGGTCTTGTTGTTTCATTGGCTCAAGGCAGAGATAAAGGCTCTCAATCCAGGCGCCGGCAACTACAAGACACTGAATATCAACCAATCCTTGTTCTTCAATGTAGTTTACAACATCGTGATATGAATCGCTCGTAACGCTCAACAGAGTATCGGTTTCTGAAAGATTGTTGAGCACACGGTCGGCCAAATCTTTGTCGATACCTTCATAAAGGCCGATTTCTATTGAAAGATTTTTTACAAGATTGAAATATTCAAGCGCATTTTGCGAGTTGCCCAAAATGCAGCAGTAAGCCATATCCGAAGCATAAACGCCCATATTGACAGCTTGTTGATACTGAGTAACATAACGAATGCCGTTTGATGGTTTGTTTGGTAATTCGGGGCTGAATGGCACGTCGCGGTTCTTCATACGTATGAACATCTCGAGCGGCGATGGAATTTTGTAGTTGATGGTCTGCGACTCGTCATCAAAAATCACATCTTCAACGCTCAATTCTTCGATACTTTTCTTTGGTTGGCTTTTCTTGCTGTCGCTTGAGCACGATGCCATAATGCCGACTGCCATTAAGGCTGCTGCCAATGTCATAAATCTTGTTTTCATATCACTGATAATTAAATAGTTAAAATATTGTTTTTTCGTTTCACTTCAGTTTCGTTAAAGAACCTTATCTGCAAATTTACTAAAATCAGTTTACGCAATTCAAAATTATAGGTTTTTATCTACACCTGTAATCATTCTGAAATCGTGTCCGTCGAAAACGCCATACGAAAAATTGTGCAGCCAGTCGCCTAAAATCACCATTTGTGTGCCGGGGCCTATCTCGCGCTGCGTCACCAGATGCCGGTGGCCGTACACCATATAGTCGTAATGCTGATGCTTGAGCAATTCCTTCGAGTGGATGCAGATTGTCTCTTTATCGTCGCCCAGATAACTTGCCAGCACACGGCTTGAGCGGCTCGAGTTAGACCACTTGTGCCCAAAACCCACCCCAAAATCGGGATGAATCAGATTGGCAAACAAAAACCTAACTATTTTATTATGGAACAACCACTTAATAAACTTATACGACCAATCGCCAGGACCAACACCGTCGCCGTGCGAGATGTAGAAACGCTTGCCCAAAATCTCGGTCTCAAATGCGTCATCGTGGACAGTCAATCCAAGCTCATCGTGCAGGTAGCCGAAGGTCCACGAGTCGTGGTTGCCTGCGAAAAAATGCACTTTGATGCCGCTCTCGACCATCTGCGCAAGCTTGCCCAACGTGCGCACAAAGCCCTTGGGCACCACATTGCGGTATTCAAACCAGAAATCGAACACATCACCAACCAGATAAAGTTCATCGGCGTCGGCACTGATGGCATCGAGCCATTTCACAAACAAACGCTCGCGCCACTCACCCTGCTTTAAATCGGGGTAACCCAGGTGCATATCCGATGCAAAATAGACCTTGCCCACCTTGTGCGTTATTTTAACAGTTCAGCCAGTTTGGCGTCGAGTTGGGCCGGTGTCAGGTTTTTAGCCAGGACAACGCGGTCGGCGTCAATGAGCAGGTTGAACGGCACTGCGTCGATACCAAGTTGGCGCGCCACACGGCTGTCCATATAGTTGAGCTCGCTCACGTGGTTCACCCAAATCAGGCGGTCTTCGCGGATGGTGTTTTTCCAGTCATCAAGACTGCGCTCAAGAGCCACCGAGTAGATGTCGAATCCGCGGTAACGGTAGGTGCGGAACACTTTGCGCAGTTCAGGATGAGACTCTCGGCACGGCTTGCACCAACTGCCCCAGAAGCTGACCAGCAAATACTTTGCCTTAAGATTTGATACTCGAATGGTGTCGCCGTAAGGGTTCGACAGGGCAATATCGGGCATTGTGTCGCCAACGCTGATTTGTCCGTCGCGTTTCGGGCGCATAGTCTGCATAGCCCGTTCCTGACTCACATAGCGGTTGAGCATCAAGGTGATGGCGATGGTGTCGTAGTGGTTCATCAGCGCAGTGTCAACCATCTCAAAATATTTGAAATCGTCTTGAATATTAAACAGATTGGTACGCAGCCCTAACTTCGACGACAGAGCAACGTAGCTTGCCAGCGAACCGGGCTGCTCGGCTATGAACCGCTCGTGCAGCTGGCGGTCGGCGCGGTAAACTGAATCGGATTTCGCGCGCACATCGGCACGAATCTGCTCAAATTTTCTGTCGAGCTGATGCGCCATATAATATTGGTTGAGCGTGTCGAGCACGAAGTTCGACTGATGGTGCTTGCGCAGAAGTCCGGCCAGCCGTTCCGATTCGGGCGAACCGGCAACAGAATATGTTTCCACCACATTGGGATAATTTGCGGCTATAATTACATTCTCGTCGGGACTGGGCAAAACGCGGATATTGTTTTCTGGCTCGATATAGAGCACAAAATCTTTGGGTTCAGAGCTTTTCAGGCTAAAAGCGAATCGCCCCGAATCGCCAATCTGAATTGAGTCGGGCAGGAATCCCGGCTTTGTCATATCGATGATTTTCAGGTATTTGCCAGCGGCGCCGTCAATGGTTCCCGACACCGACAACTGGTGGTCTGCATCGTTTTTCCCCGAATTGCAGGCTGCAAAACACAGCGCCAAAGCAATGTATAGTGGTCTCTTGTACATAAATGTCTATTTTCGGCAAATATAATTATTTGTGATTAGTTTTTGCTTCTGACATTTTATGCTCAAGATACCAGAATAAAACTGCCTTGCAAAGAGCAGAACTAGCAGAAAAACTATCGCTTGTTTCTTACCAAACTCAACACGCCATTGACAAAGGCCAGCGAGTGAACGGTGATAGATGCGATTAGAAATGCTATATTTGAATGACTTTTATTTTGTTTTCACTTTTATTACCGAGAACTATGAAATGTAAATTATTGGCAGCAACAATGTTAACAGCAACTTTTTTGATTGGTTGCACAACACAAAACAACAATAATACGACTCTCATTCGTGCTAAAAAATTTTGGAAAGGATGTGGCTTTATTGACCAAACAGGCAAGTGGATTATCAAACCGCAATTTGACGATGTTTGGTATTTTACCGAAAATGGTTTGGCTGTTGCTAGAAACAAAAAAGGTAAATACGGCTTTATTGACAAAACTGGCAAGATAGTTATCAAACTGCAATTTGACTATGCTTATAGTTTTGCCGAAAACGGGTTGGCTTGTGTCGAATTAAACGACAAATATGGATTTATTGACAAAACTGGCAATTGGGTTATTAAACCGCAATTTGACTATGCGGTAAAGTTTACCGAATATGGTCTGGCTTGTGCAAAATTAAACGGTAAATGGGGCTATATTGACCAAACAGGCAATTGGGTTATAACCCCGCAATTTGACGCGACTTATGATTTTGCCCAAAATGGTTTGGCTCTTGCCAAATTAAACGGCAAATATGGTTATATTGACAAGATTGGCAATTGGGTTATCAAACCGCAATTTGACGATGCTTATAATTTTGCTGATAACGGTTTGGCTCGTGTCAAATTAAACGACAAATATGGCTATATTGACATAACTGGCAATTGGGTTATCAATCCGCAATTTTATGATGCTGATGATTTTGACGAAAACAATTTGGCTCGTGTCGAATTAAACCGCCAATGTGGCTATATTGACAAAACAGGCAAGTGGGTTATCAACCTGCAAGACTGGGTTGGTCAGTTTGCCGAAAATGGTTTGGCTCGTGCCGAATTAAACCGCCAATGGGGTTATATTGACAAAACAGGCAAGTGGGTTATCAACCCGCAATTTGACTATGCTAGTAGTTTTGCCGAAAATGGTTTGGCTTGTGTAAAATTAAACGACAAATGGGGATATATTGACAAAACTGGCAATTGGGTTATCAAACCGCAATTTGACAATGCTGATGATTTTGACGAAGATGATTTGGCTCCTGTCGAATTTAACGGCAAATGGGGATGTATTGATGAGACTGGCAATTTGGTTGTTAATCCACAATATGATGATGTGAAGATTTATGAGAACACTATATTTTTTGAACAAAATGGCAAATGGGGAATCATAGATAAAAACGGGAACATTGTTGCGAAGCCACAATTTGATTGGGTTATATCAGACATATCGCGATATGCTATATATTAGAATGCCTTTATCGCCAATAATAATGCCGTAATTTGTGGCGGCATTTTTTATAATCACTCTCCTGATAATTATAGGATACTACTTCTTTCCCCTTACCAAACTCAACACGCCATTGACAAAAGCCAGCGGGTGGACGGGGTTTCCAGGAACGTACAAATCGACTTTGTATTTGTCTAAAAACGAGCGGTTAAGTGCGTGGCTATCGGCAAAAATGCCACCACTGATAGCGTCGGTGCCAGCCAGAATAAGAATCTTCGGGTCGGGAGTGGCGTGATAGCAGATTTCGAGCGCTTCGGCCATATTTTCAGAGATTGGTCCAGTAACTACAATGCCGTCGGCGTGGCGGGGCGACGCTACAAAGTCGATACCGAAGCGGCCCATATCGAAGTTGACATTGCTGGTGGCGTTCAGTTCCCACTCGCAACTGTTGTCGCCAGCGGCCGACACTTCGCGCAACTTGAGCGAGCGGCCGAACAAACGGTGAATCTCGGCGCGAACATTGTCGGCATCCACTTCAATGGGTTGGTCACCACTGACAATCAGACGGTTGCGGTCGTTGGTGGCCATTTTGTAATCCTTGGTGAAACGGATTTTTTCGGGACAGGCAAATGCGCACTCGCCGCAGAAGGTGCAGCGTCCCAAATCAATGCTCAACGGCTTGCCGCTGATTGCGCCCGTGGGGCATAAATCAATGAGTTGCTGCTCGTTGCAAGCGGCGTCGGTAATCACGGGGCGGCCACGGAACACACCTGGAACATCGGTCGTGGTAACATCAGGAATGAACTGCTTGCCCTGGTGGAATAATATTTTTAAGTTGTTGATAAACATAGTAATTTAGGTGTTAGGTGTTAGGCATTAGGCACTAGGCATTAGTAATTTGTATCTGTGTTGTCTGTGCGAACATTCAATCAATCAGTTATTCAATCCTTCAATCCTTCAATCCTTCAGCCCTTCAATTTATAAGTCGTGTCCGCTGTACGAAAGGTCGAAACTCTTGTTGCAGATTGGGAAATCGGAAATCTCGTTGTTGCGGACGGCAAGGGCAAGGCCCAGCCAGTTGTGGAACGACGGGTCTTTAATCTTGTAATGCAGCAAGTTACCTTGTGCGTCGGTGATTGCGCAGTGGCAAATCTCGCCACGCCAGCCTTCGACAAGCGACACCACAAACGAGTCGGCGGCGGCGTTGGCCAGCGGTGCCGACGGTTGTGCGGTATAATCCATTGTATCAATCATTTGCTTCATCAGGTCGATTGATTTCAGAATCTCGTCGTGGCGGATACGGGCACGGCAGTAAACATCGCCGACAGGCTCTGTAACGGGCTGATACTGAATCTCGTTGTAGTAGCCCCACGGGTGCGACGAACGCACATCGCGGCTAACGTTGCTTGCGCGGGCGGCCATTCCCACCATTCCAATCTTTCGCGCCGTTTCGGGCTCAACAATGCCTGTGCGCTCAATTCGCGACAGCACCGACGGCAGGTCGAACGTCTGGTTTGCCATCTCAACAAAATCGGGCTGATATGCCGAAATCATCTCTATCCATTGCTGCGCCAACTCTTTGGTAAAGTGGAAGTTAGTTTTGCCAGGACGGATAAGCCCCTTGGCAAAGCGGTTGCCCTCCCAGCGTTGGAAATAGTTGATTACAGGCGTGCGCAGGCGGCCGAAAACCGAGTTGCCCAACTGATAGGCAATGTCGGTGCAGATACCGCTCAAGTCACCAGTGTGGATTGCAATGCGCTCATTTTCAAGTGCGAAGGCGCGTTCGATTTGCAGTTGACGGCTCGGCTCGAATCCGCAAAGGCTTTCCCAAAGATTGGCAAAAGCCGTTGAGTGGCCAATGACGGTGTCGCCAGCAATGTTCTCGGCCAGTGTGGCGCGCTGCAACAGATTGTTTTTCTGCAAGAAAAGCGTCTCAACGCCGCGGTGCTGATAGCCCAACTGAATTTCAAGGTGCAGAATCTGCTCGCCGTTGCAAATGAAACGGAAATGGCCAGGCTCAATGATTCCCGCGTGAATCGGCCCCACACCCACTTCGTGAAGTTCTTCACTGTCAATCTGATAGAACGGATAATCCTGCATTTTCAGCGAGCGGTCGGTGGCATTGTGCGGATAGCGCACGGGCTTGAGCCACGGGTGGCCGCTGAATCCGACACCAAAATTCTCGTGAATCTCGCGCTCAAACAACTGAAGGTCAAGGTGTTTGGGTGTGAGCGACTCAAGAACGGCCGTGGGCTCAACCACTGCCGAAGCAACGTCGATAAGGTGCGTGGCATCGTCGGCAAGGCAGCAAATGAGACGGATTTTGCCGTCCATCGGCACGCCGTAGTAGGCGACACAATGCGCATCGGGCGCGGTTGTCAACTTATTGTCTATCAGGCTGTAAAAATCGGCATAAGGCAGAACGGGAATCTCGCCGAACCGTATGCACTGATTGTTTTTTATGCTAATAAAATCCATATTATCAGAAAGTTATAAGTTGAACGGCTTCTTCAATCAAATCCACGAACCACTGCGGCGGGCAGAATCCGAGCCAAACAGTGAGAGCGAGCAGCAAATATTGCATCACCATCTCTGCAACATTGTGTCGCACAGACGGTTGCACGTGAACATTCTCTGAATTGACAAAGAGCATTTTCAGAATGTTGCGCCCCAAAGCCCAGATAATGGTGGTGAGCAGCACGAGCACAATCACGAGCGCCAGAATGTGGTGGCTGGCAATAAGCGCCTTGAACGTCAGCAACTCGCTGACAAACAGGCCCGAAGGCGGCATTGCGGCAATGCAGACAAACGCCAGCAGCATAAACACGGCACCGGCGCGGTTGTGGCCGAAATAGTTGCCAATGCTGTATATGTTCTTCGATTTGAAGTATTTATAAATGTGTCCGGTGTGGAAAAACATTGCCGATTTGGCGAAACTGTGCAGCACAAGGTGCAGAATTGCGGCAAAGCAGCCCACGCCGCCGGCAGCCAGTCCGAGCGCCACAACGCCCATATGCTCGACGCTTGAATAGGCCAGCATTCGCTTGATATTCTTCACTTTAATGAGATAGACGGCCGAAATGAGAATCGACAGAACGGCCACAACCATAATTATGGTATCGGCCCACGGCCTGACGCTGGTGCGCGCCACAATCTGGTAGAATCGGAAAATGCCCACAAAGCCAACGTTCATCAGCACGCTCGAAAACAACGCCGCTGCGGGTGCGGGCGCCTTGTCTTTGGCGTCGATTCCGGCGGTGTACATCGGCAGAAGCCCGAATTTGGCGGTGTAGCCGGCGAAAATGAATACGAAGGCGATTTTAATCCAGAACGGGTCAAGGTCGGCGGCGACGCGCATCAGGCTGTCGTACTGCAACTGCGCCTGCCCGGCCGCGCCAAGCGATATGCTGACCAGCAGAATGCCGATAAACACGAAGACAAGGCTGATTGAGCAGACGAAAATGTACTTCCAGGTGGCTTCGATTGAGCCTGCGTTGCGGCGGTGGAAAACCAGTGCCGACGCGCTCAAGGTGGTTACTTCGACAAAAATCCAGGTGACGGCGATATGCGACGACAGCGTGGCCGCCGAAAGCGCCATAACCAGCAGAACCATAGCGCCATAGTAGATTCCGCGCGAGCGTGGCGTCTCGGCTTCGGGCTCAACATAGTTGAACTTGTGCAGAAGCGCCGGAACGGCCACCACGGTGAGCACCGCAAGCATCAGCAGGGCGAGCGAGTCGGCCTTGAAATAGACGGCGTCGTAGTTTCCGCGCTGCGTGAACTCGAAAACCGTGAGCGCGCACTGCAGAACCATAAACAGCCCCACAAACGCGCCGTTGAGCGCCCTGCTCTTGTTGACAAACAGCAAGAGCGCAATCAAAATCGATACTATCAGATATGTAACTATCATATTACCAAACGGTTAATCTTTAATACTACTCAATTCGGCCACACTGCCTTCGTTAATCACATTGCCAATTTTGTTGATAAAAATGCCCAGCAGGAAAATGCTGATAAACACGTCGAGAAGCACGCCAAGGTTGACCAGCAGCGGCATCTCGTTGCCCACGGCGAGCGACAGAATGAACACGCCGTTCTCGATAAGCGCGTAGCAAATGACGTGGGTGATTATCTTCTTGCGCGACACAATGAAGAACAGCCCGCTGAAAACCGCCGAAATGGCCACCACAAAATAGGTGCGGTTAATGTTCGGCGCATCGACCATTGTTGAGAGCACAAAGGCGATAACGATTATCAATGTAGTGACAATCAGCGAGATAAAGTACGGAACAAACGGCTCGGCTTCGCGGCGGATTCCGTTCTTTTTAATGACGTGACGAATGAAAAGCGGAACGGCAACGGCCTTAACTATCACTGTTTCAAGCAGAATGAAGGCAAAGTTGACGGCGCTCATCTCGCGCAACTCAAGCAGAGCCACGCCAAAAAGCAACACGCCCTGCAACGTCAGAATCGACAGATAAGTCATCAAACGATTCGCTATCGAAAAGTATAACAGCGTGATTGCGAATATGATAAGAAGGATTGTGGTCATTTTAAGTTATAAGTTTTATGAAGTTTTAAGTTATAAGTTAAAAAGGCATTAGGCATTAGGCACTAGGCATTAGATAATCAGTTACTCATTCAATCATTCAGTCCTTCAATTAATAATCAGCATTACGCCGAGAAGCATCAGCAGGGCGAGCGACGAGAGCACCAGAATGAACTGCGAGTTGTGGCCCATCCGAAAACGCGCCATAAACGACTCAATGACACCGGCCACCACGGCTGTGGCTATCTGAATGCCGAAAAACGCCGCAACCGACGGCCAGAGCGGCATATTGCCAATGAAAAGGTTGGCAATCAGGGCGCCGTACATTGCGAATTTCAGGTTGGTGGCGTGCAGAATCAGACCAAGGTCGAAGCCGCTGTTGTCGAGTATCATAACTTCGTGAATCATAGTGAGTTCCAGGTGCGTTTTGGGGTCATCGACCGGCATCCGGCTGTTCTCAATCATACAAATCATTATGAGCAGGAAGCAGGCAATGGTCACGAGTATGTACGAAAGGTTTGAATCGATATGCAAACCGCTGAAAATCTGCAAGAAAGACGTGTGACCAGTGAGCAGGCCGAGCGTGCCCATCAGAATGAAAAAGGCCGGTTCGGCGAGCATCGAGAACAGGGCTTCGCGGCTGGCGCCCATTCCTTCGAAACTGCTGCCGGTGTCGAGCGCGGCAATAATGCAGAAGAATTTGCCCAGCGCCAGAACGTAGGCGAAAAAGACGAAATCGCAAGAGAATGAGATAATTCCGCCGTACGAGCCGAGCGGAACAACGGCTATGGCAGCCAGTATGGACGCGAAATAAACCGACGGCGCAAGTTGGAAAACCAGACTGCTTGTGCGGCTATATACCGCGCCCTTGCGCAGAAGGCGCCAAATGTCGCGGATTGGCTGGAAAACGCCCGGGCCCTTCCGCCCCGACGCCAGACTCTTGACGCGCACCACAATGCCCGTGAAAAACAGGCTGGCAACAAAAATCAACGCGAAACTCAACATTATAATAATGTGTTTAGATAGTTTATAAATACTCTGATAATGTGGCAGATAAACGGAACGCCGAGCACCACCACAATAAACAGCAGTCCGTAGAGAATGTAGTTCTGAAGCCGGCCGTTCTGCAGGAATGACAACTTATTGAGCATCAGGCGGAAAACACGCAGCGGGCGGTGAATCAGCCCGGTTTCGGTGTGGTCGAGCGCTTCGGTTGAGTACGAAGCCGGCGACGGGAAGACGCCTTCAACATCGACGGCACGCTTGCGGATATTCAGCAGTGGCTTGGCCAGACGGCGGTAAGAGCGCACAAACGAACTGGCCGTGTATTGGATTTTTGGCGTCGGGGCAAGATAGCCGCAACCCCAGGTGTCGCCTTCGGCCTTGGGCAAACGGCTGGCGCAAAGGCTTCGCAAACCATAAATCAACGCCACAAGTATCACGAAACCAATCATATACCAACTTATCCACTTCATCGCGCCACAGCAAAGCGGCAGAACGCTCTGGTGAGTAGCGCCTCCAACCGTCTGTGCCAGAACAGTTTGCAGGGCGCTCACGAAATATTGCGGGAACAGGCCAACGGCAACTATCAGCAATCCAACCAAATACATCGGCAGCAAGCGCGCAAAGCCGAATTCTGCCGGCTGCGAATGGAATTTGTGGCGCGGCTCGCCCAAAAAGACAATGCCGAACGCCTTTGTGAAGCACATTATGGCCAATCCGCCAATGAGCGCCAAACCAGCCATCGCCGCCACAAACATCAGCACCGAAGCGGTTGAGAACGAAGCGTTTATGCCGCCAAACAGGCCGTTGTAAATAATGAATTCCGACACAAATCCGTTGAACGGCGGCAGTCCGCAAATGGCCAGGCTCGCCAGCAGAAACAGCCAGGCTGTCTGCGGCATTTTCTTGATTAGCCCGCCAAAATGCTCAATATCCATTGTGTGCGTGGCCTGATAGACGTTGCCCGCGCCGTAGAACAGCAACGATTTGAACAGCGAGTGGTTGAGCACGTGCAGCAGTCCGCCGGCAAAGCCGATAATCGCAAGTAACTGATTTCCATAGCCTAAACCCAGGCAGCCGACACCAATTCCAATGCCGATAATACCAATATTCTCAACGCTGTGATATGCAAGCAGTTTCTTCAGATTGTGCTGCACAATGGCCATCATCACGCCGTAAACACCCGTAACGACTGAAATGGCGAGAATGAAGTAGCCGACAGCCAAATAGTTGACATTTATCAAGATAAGCATTCTGACAATGCCGTAGATACCTATTTTAATAAGCACGCCCGACATCATTCCCGAAACGTGCGACGGCGCGGCGGGGTGAGCGTGCGGCAGCCAGGTGTGGAACGGCACAAAGCCAGCCTTGAAGGCGAAACCGACAAAGAAAAGCATCATCAGTCCGAAGCAGGCCGCCTTCGACTGCGTGGCGACAAACTGCCCAATGCCCGAAAAATCGTAGGTGCCCGACACCATTGCCACCCAGACGAACGCCACAGTGAGCAGCGCCACACCTATGTGCGACTGTATCAGGTAGTTGACGCCGGCGCGAATGGTGCGCACCTTGTCGCCTTCAAAAATGACAAGCACAAACGAACTGAAAGCCATCAGTTCCCACGCAACCAGGAAGCCAATGCTGTTTTGCATTGTGCAAATGGTTGTAAGTGCCGCGTGCACAAGCAGATAGCACATCCAGTGCAGACTCAAGGCCGAACGGCGGTCGGCGTAGGCCTGCATATACTGGCGGCCGTATAACACGCTGGTAATCATTGTGAAATTGATAACCAGAATGAACCACGCCGCCAACGGGTCGATAACCACGCGCACCGGTCCGGTGAAGAACGAGCCGGCAAAACCACTGGCGAAGGTCTGGCCCATTAGCGCGCCAACGGCCGGCACACTGCTCACAACCGACAGGGCCAACGTGCCGCAAACCGCGACAACGCTCTTGCCGCTGGGCTTGAGCAGCCCCACAAGCAGCATTGCTGCCAAAAGTGTCAAAAGGTAAATTCCGATAAACGACATATACTAATATTAATTCTTAATCAAATTCATTATCAAACTGTAAACCAATCTGTTTCTTACTGGAAAAACCGCATCGGACCCTTCCTGAAAAGAAAGCGCAAAAGTAGAGTTTTGAGCAATCAGTCCGACACACAACAGGCAAAATAATACGCTGAAAATGTGGGTTTTTATGCAAACGCTTGCAGTGAAAAACAGGTTTTATAACAATTGTCTGATGATGTTGGTTGCGACTTCATCAAAACAAATAGCCCATTTTCACATAGATGTTCGACTTCTTGTCAGAATCTTTTGAACTGAACGGCGTCGCCCAATCAACCGAAAGGATGAAATTCTCATTCATGGCCACTTTCAGTCCGGCGCCACCCGAAATGTGCGGGCGATAAATGCTGCCTGCGAAATCGAAATAGTCGTCGGCATTATCGCCAGTTGATGATACTGCAAGGCTAACCTGCCGCTCATCAACGTCAATGGGTTGAAGCACCATTCCCGCATCGACAAACGGATTGGTAGCCACATAGAAATGACTCGAACCAATGTCGAATTTAACCAGGCGCAGACGCAGCTCAATGTTAGCCAGCGCAAAACCATCGGAAACAATGCGGTTGCGGGTGATTCCGCGCAGTGAACTCGAACCGCCCAGACTCTCGTAAATAGCGCGTTTCAGGTTCAGTACATTATGCTGCGATGCCATATAGAACGGTGTTTTGCCAGCAAGCGTAAGTTGCGCCGAAAGGCGGTAGGCAAGCACCGCAATGGGCGTGCCCAAAGCCAGATAATGGCGGAAATCGGCATTCAGTTTCAAACTGTTGAATTGTTTCAGACTGCCAAAAGCTGCCGTGTAGGTTACAAATGCATCGGCCCAAATGCCAGACGACGGTGCCGCTGTGCGGTTGCGGCTGTCGTAGCTGACACCGCCGTGAATGTAAGGGAACGTACCCGTACGAGTCTCGCTGCTGTCGATAAGTCCCCACTGCAGATATTTGTCGAAAAGTACGTCGATGTCAGGCAGCTTCTTATCATCGGACTGACCGCGGTTCAGTTTGTCGAGATTGACGCGCTTGGCATTGAAAACAAGCAGTCCGATGCCAGCGTTCCAATTGAATTTTCCACCTATATTTCCCTGAAAATCAAAGGCAGTACGGAACAGATTGCGGTAATGCTTGTAAAATGCGCGCGAGCGGTAACCGTCGCTGCTGTCGTCGGCCCAACTGGGATTGACAACCGCCTGATGGCCGTTGAAGCCCGAAAAATCGCACATCTCGTCGGGCATATAAGATATGTCGGCCGAAATGAGCAATCCGGGAACAAGTGCGCGAGAATCGAGATTCAGCCGGAAAAGCCCGCTCTGTTTGGTTGTGCGGTTGACTTCGGCGTAAATAGAGTGCAGATATTCGGGATAGGTGCTTCCATCGCCGTAGTAATACAAGTTGGTGAGCGCACCATACTGAAAGCCAAGGTCGGCATCATACGCCACCGATGGCAGCACACCGAACGTCCAGCCGGTTTTTGCTTCGCTCTGCGCACCTGCCGAAGCGGCAGACATGGCAATCATTGCAATGATTATCAAGCGTTTCATATCATCAATTCCAATCCTTCAATCAATGAATGTCTTCAGCAGATACGCCATCCCCACACCCAGATAAGTGCCCATGGCATAGCCGACAAGGCCAATTATAATGCCGCTTATGAGCACCTTGCGGTTTCCCATTGCGCCGACAACGGGCGGAATGAACGGCGGCGAACAGAGCAATCCGATGTTTGCAACTGTAAACAAATCGCCGCTGATGCGGAAAATGCGGCAGAAAAGAAGATGCAGGCCAACGGTCACACACATGATTGTCAGCACGAAACACATCAGCGTGAGCGCTGACGAGTTGATGCAACTGACATCGAACTTCGATGCCACCACAACGCTGAACATCAGTATGAAAACCATTCCCAACTCGAATGTTTTGGGCAATGTGCGCACCTTTTCAGAAAATGATGCAGCTATGGCCAATGTGGTGATTACCAGAATAATAACCAGCTCACTCAAAACACCGGTAATCAACAGCGACAAGCCCGCCGCCACCGCCAGAAAAAGCACCGCAAGCAACAGCCCCAACATGGTATGGCCAAATGTGTGGCGTGCGAAAAAATGGTTGTAATCTTCAATATCGCTGTTGTGCTCGACTGCCGATACAGTGTCCAGCGACTCGTCGGGAAATGGCAGCAGACGGCGGAAAAGCCGGTAGCCGCCGGCCACAATGAACATAATCAGCGGAAAAGTTACAAGCATCTCGAAGGCGTAGACGAGCAGAATCACCGACTCATCGACACGCAAAGCCGAGCCGAGCGCGAAAAAGTTGAGCGTGCCGCCAGTGTAGATGCCCATCATCAGGCCCGAAATGCGGTCGAGACTGGCAATGTCAGAATCGCGGAACAACACAAAAGCCGCAGCCACAGCAACGATTATCGACAGCAGTCCGCCCACAAGCGCCAGCATTGTTTTCGGCAGCGAACGGGTCCAGAGCCTGAAGTTGCAGCTGAAAAGCATCAGCGGAATGGCCAGTGGCACCGAAATATCCATAATGGTGTTCTGCGCCGACTCGAGTGCGGGTACATTGCCCATTTTGACAAATCCGCCAAGCGCCAGAACCAGCCCCACTGCATACGCAACAATCACGGTTCCTGCCTTTTGCACAAATCTGCATCGCTGGTATGCCACAGCAATAAGCACTGGCGCACATATATATATAATTGTGATGACGATTGTAATAGCCATAGTTCTAAATAAAATGGCAAAGATATGATTACTAAATTATTACAGTAATTTTATATTCAATTTTGTCCGTTACGTCCAAAAATCAGTTAATCACGTATTCGCAAATCAGTGTTTTGGCACTGTGTAGATTATTGACAATCAATCAATTTATCATCCATTAAAACACGCCATCCGCTTCGCCAAAAAAAATTGTCGTGCGCCCAACTTCTTTTTTTCTTTGCGCCATAAAATTTTACTGATATGAAAAAGATTAGAGTTGCGATTGTAGGCTATGGAAACATTGGCCGTTACGCTTTGGAAGCACTTCTTGCTTCGCCAGATATGGAACTGGCCGGTATTGTGCGCCGCAACGGCGCCGCCGATTGTCCGGCAGAACTTGCAGGATATGAGATTGTTAAATCGATAAAAGAGCTGAAAGATGTCGATGTTGCCATTCTGTCGACACCAACCCGCAGCGTTGAAGAGCACGCCAAAGAGTGCCTTGCGTTGGGCATCAACACAGTTGACAGCTTCGACATTCATACACAGATAGTTCAGCTGCGCCGCTCGCTCGATGCAGCCGCAAAGGCCGGCAATGCCGTTTCAATCATCTCGGCTGGCTGGGACCCAGGGTCGGACTCTATTGTCCGCACGCTGATGCAAAGCCTTGCACCAAAGGGACTTACATGGACAAACTTCGGTCCTGGAATGAGTATGGGACACTCGGTTGTGGCCCGCTCGAAGAAAGGTGTTAAGAACGCTCTCTCGATGACAATGCCGCAAGGCGCCGGCATCCACAGCCGACTGGTTTACGTTGAGCTTGAAGAAGGCTTCACCGCCCAGCAGGTTTACGATGAGCTGAAGGCCGACGACTATTTCGCACACGACGAGCTGCACGTGATTCCCGTTGCCAGCGTCGACGAGTGCCGCGACATGGGACACGGCGTTCTGCTTGAGCGCAAGGGCGTTTCGGGCAAGACACAGAACCAGCTCTTTGAATTCAAGATGAAAATCAACAACCCCGCACTCACCGGCCAGGTATTGGTAAACGCCGCCCGCGCTGCAATGAAGCAGAAAGCGGGCTGCTACACTATGGTCGAGATTCCTGTCATCGACTTCCTGCCCGGCGACCGCGAAGACCTGATTGCGCATTTGGTGTAAATCAATATAAATTAGATTTTTGTGATAGAACGTCAGTGCTTCGGCATTGGCGTTTTTTTTATTTTAATTAGGAATTGGCGGTTATAGAATAATCACTTATCTTGCAAAGTTTTTCAAAACCACACTAATTATGAATTTGTTAAAACGATTATCGGTTGCTTTTGGCATTTTGCTTGTTTCGAGTGCTGTATTTGCCCAGGGTCGAGTGAGCGGCGTTGTGAAAGACCGCCACGGTGAGCCGCTCATTGGCGCCAATGTTTATGTGAAAGGCACCACAATATCAACCATTTCTGGTTTGAACGGTGACTTCAACATCAACGCCCCCGATTCAAGTTCTGTGCTTGTCATCACCTTCAACGGCTACCAGAATCTTGAAGTGCCGGTGCGCGACCTGGCAACTGCCAATCTGCAACTTAAACCAGTCTTGGTGAATGATTTCGAAGGATTCTACGGCAACGACAGCTATTACAACCTTACAACGGCCAACACCCTGATTATGACCGACGACGTGGCCACCGGACTTGAGACCGATGTCTACCAATTCATGCTTGGCCGCATACCCGGATTAGAGATTGTGTCGGATGGCGGGAACCCGTGGGGCAATGTCGATTACCGTTTGCGTGGCGGCTATTCATCAACGAGCGAAAATAGAAAACCGCTGCTTGTTGTCGATGGCGCTTATTTCGATGAAGATTTTGCCATTAACGCGCTCAATCCGAATGATATTGAATCAATCAGAGTGTTGAAAGATGCTACCGCCACCGCGCCATACGGCGATATGGGCTCAAACGGCGTTGTGGTTATCACCACCCGCCACGCAGGCAACAAAACCTTGAGCGCAAGTTACGACGGCAACGTCTCGTACAACATCGCCAATAACAATGCCGACAATTACGGGAATTCCATCAGCACCAAGCACAATGCCAGCGTAGCCGGCGTGGCCGGACCAATGCCATATCGCGCATCGCTGGGCTACAATGCCATAAACGGCACTATGGAAAAAACCGGGTCTGACCGTCTTTCGGCAAGTTTCTGGGTTGGCCCCAATCTGCTCGACGAACATCTGAAAATCAACGCCAACGGCTATTTCCGCAAGGTTAACCACGAATATTATGAAAATCTCAAATTCAGCAACTTCCAGGGCACGCTGAAAGCCGACTATTCGGTGCACTCGTTCGAAGATTTGCATGTGAACCTTATGGCAAGCTACGCAATGAGCAATTCAAAAATGGATAATGGCGACGAAAAGAGTGTCAAGATGATGTATGACGGCAACATCAGCCTTGCCCACGAGTTTGAGAATAAAAACTACATTGAGCTGAAGGCGGGCGCGCGCCTGTCCGACAACAACCAGGACGACCATGCTTCATCGGCCTTGTACGGACAGTTCAACACGGCTCTCGGACGCTTCCTGCTTAATGCCAACGCCCGCTATAACATGTATTCCGACTTCAACAACATGTCGGGGGCGATATCGATAGGTGTGAGACCGGTAAACGATGCTGTGCTGCACGTGGGTGTAGGCATTCTGGGACTGACTGTCGGCGACAAACCTAAAACCATCAGCAAATTCCAAACAGCAACTTATAATTTAGGCATCGATTACGGCAATCCCAAGAAACGGGTTTACAGTTCGGTCAATTTCTATATCCATTATAACAACCATAAATACAGCTGGTCAATGGACGACGAATATTACAACGATTCCATCGTAACCCAAACCGCACTGCAGGACATTCCGCTTACCAATGTTGGTGGCGAGCTGGCGCTTGGCGTGAAGATTCTCAACTTTAAAAATGTTAAATGGCGCATTGGCGCTAATGCAGCCTACAACACCAGTTTCACATCGGACCGCAGCAAATACAACGAGTATTTGAGTAAAAACGGCAACCCATACGTTATTGGCGACAAGCCAATGACCTACAATGTTTACGAGTCAGTCTACGACGACAATGGCAAGCCGATTCCCGGACTTTATGTTGACAAAGGCTATTGGTCGGACGGCAAAATTGACTGGCAAGACCGCGATATGTCCAACTTCAGCCCGCTGCCAACGGTTATTGCCGGATTGAACACCTATTTTGAAGCAATGGGCGCCTATCTGCAAATCGACTCGCACGCCAGCCTTGACCGCTACAACTTAACCGCGCCATACGCTGGCACAGGCGATATCCACAACTCATCGTTCCTGCGCATCGACGATATTGTGCTTGGCTACAAGTTCAGCAATCTCTGGTTGTTCTCAGGACGCGCCTATTTTGCTGTTCAAAATCCGTATGTGTTTACCAAATACACCGGCGACGAGCCCGAAATCTATGACGGTATCGATTTCGGAAAGGAAGAAAACTACCAGCGCCCCACCATATTCAGTGTGGGCGTAAAACTCAACATTAACATAAAAGACTGATACTGATATGAAAACACTACGATTGATATATATGGCTGTTGCCGCAATATTTCTTGTGGCATCGTGCGACGACGACAGCATGAATACCGACAAGGCCAAGGTATCTGATGTGTTTGGTAACGGCCAGGTGAAAGTTGTAGTTACTGACACCAGTTATAACTTAAGTTGGGAACCATACACGATTTATGCCGGCGGTCGTCTGGCAATATGTACCCAATACGATGTATTCGTCACACCTGTGTATTTTGACGACACCCAAAAAGAACTTTATGAGCCCCCCCTCCATTGGCATCTTATTACAACTGTTGACAGCTGCTGTGCGCAAGTATCAAAAAACAGTGTTGATGCCATTTTCGATGATAATTCATACTTTGCTTTCTGCATGTTCCCTTCCGGAATAGACCTATATTATGCATCCGACAATAATTTCATCCTTTCCCAAACGCTTAATAGCTCTGGTCGGGAATCGGTTTTAATAGGCGCAACGGCCGATCCGAACAGGGGCCATGTTGAAGTTTCAGGCGAAGGTGAAGAAAACATGCGCAAGATTGGTGAGACTGTTGAGCTCACAGCCATAGCATACGAAGGCTACAAATTCGTACAATGGAGTGACGGCAGCACCGATAACCCGCGAAAACTGCTTGTGACGGAAGATGTTTATTTGGAAGCTTTGTTCGAAGAAACCGTTCATTTGTATCGTGTGTATGTATATGCGTTAGACGAATATGAAAATTCATTTGATGCTCGGCAGTTGCTTTCAATCAACAAGAATTATGTGCCTTTAGATGACGACGACATTGTATACCAAGTGGCCGGTGCTTACGAGTATGGCCAGACAGCAATTATAACTGTCAGCGACGGCGACGAATACAAATTCAAACAATGGAGCGATGGTAGCACAGAAAATCCGCGCAAGTTCGATGTGTATGATGAATATGTTTATCTGACGGCCATTTTTAAAAAAGATAAATATGAGATTCGAAATGCTTATTCAGGCAATAACATTTGGTTCTTAAGTGGAAATAATGCACCGACAGGACAAGTCAAAGACTTCAGCAATTTTACTATAAATGTTGGAGGCATAGTTGGTGAGGATGAGAATGGCAACGCTGCAGTTTGGGATGATAATTTCGAGGTTGTTTTCCACGGATTGGAAAACCAGATTGCGGGGAATGAGTTCCTGATGGAGTTCGATATCACTTGGAGTGGAGAAAACGAAACCGCGGGTTTCCGCATTTGCTCGGGAGTGGATAATTTTATTGAGGGAATACCGACTTACAATACTCTTACTGAAGAACAAGTTTGGGACCCGGATTATAACACCGAACTTATCTTTGATGACTTCTCAAGCAGAATGGGCGAGACGTTTACTGTTGGCAGTGAAGGATGGCACGTTCAATGGGGCGGCACAATTGGCGAGCGAGGCGAGAAATACATCGGTATTGAAATTAACCTTGCCGGGATTGAAGACGAAGAAGGAGTTCATCATAATGGTCCGGGAACGTTCACTATCAGCAATATGCAAATCTCAATCGGAGGAAACACCGTATGGGAATAGCCGTTATCTGACATATACATATCAAACTGCTGCAAGCAACAACATTGGAGCTTGCAGCAGTTTTTTTTAGCGTTTGCAATTGCAGTTTGTGTTTTCAGTTTGCGTTTGTGTTTTAAGTTATCGTTATTTGCTATCGTCATCGTTAATCGTTATCGTTTTTCGTTATCGTTTTTCGTTATCGTTTTTCGTTATCGTTTTTCGTTATCGTTTTTCGTTATCGTTTTTCGTTATCGTTTTTCGTTTCCCTTATTACCTTTGCCACCGTAAAAAATATACTAATATGTATCGTACACACACTTGCGGCGAACTCAATGCCGCTAACATAGGCCAGACCGTCACATTGTGCGGTTGGGTCCAGAAAACACGCGAGTTGGGCGGAATGGCCTTCGTCGATTTGCGCGACCGCTACGGAATCACCCAGTTGGTTTTCGACGCCGACAAACCCGAACTTGTTCAGCAGGTGAAAGCCATTGGCCGTGAGTTTGTGATTCAGGTTGAGGGCAAAGTGATTGAGCGCGAGAGCAAAAACTCGAAAATGGCCACAGGCGACATTGAGATTGCCGTCAGCCGTTTGACTGTTCTCAACCCGTCGGAAGTGCCGCCCTTCACCATTGAAGACAACACCGACGGCGGCGACGACCTGCGTATGAAATACCGCTACCTTGACCTGCGCCGCTCGGCCGTACGCAAGAACCTTGAACTGCGCCACAAGTTCGCCTTCGAGGTTCGCCGCTACCTTGACGAGCACGGATTCCTTGAAATAGAAACCCCAGTTTTGGTCAACTCAACACCCGAGGGCGCCCGCGACTTTGTGGTGCCCAGCCGTATGAACCCAGGACAGTTCTACGCTCTGCCGCAGAGCCCGCAAACGCTCAAGCAGTTGCTGATGGTTTCGGGTATCGACCGTTACTTCCAGATTGTCAAGTGCTTCCGCGATGAGGACCTTCGCGCCGACCGTCAGCCCGAGTTCACCCAGATTGACTGCGAGATGTCGTTCATTGAGCAAGAAGACATTCTTGAGATGTTCGAAGGTATGAGCCGCCACCTGTTCAAGGCTCTGAAAGGTATCGACCTGCCCAAACTACCGCGTATGACGTGGGCCGACGCAATGAAATACTACGGTTCCGACAAGCCCGACACCCGTTTCGATATGCGCTTTGTGGAGTTGATGGACGTGATGAAAGGCCACGGATTCGGCGTGTTCGACAGCGCCGCCTACATTGGCGGTATCTGCGCCAAAGGTGCCGCCACCTACACCCGCAAGCAACTCGACCAGCTGACCGAGTTTGTTAAGCGTCCGCAGATTGGCGCCAAGGGTATGGTTTATGCCCGCGTTGAGGCTGATGGCAGCGTTAAGTCGAGTGTCGACAAGTTCTACACCCAAGACGTTCTGCAGCAACTCAAAGCCGCAATGAACGCCGAGCCAGGCGACCTGATTCTGATTTTGAGCGGCGACGACGCGATGAAGACACGCAAGCAACTCTGCGAACTTCGCCTTGAGATGGGCTCGCAACTTGGCTTGCGCGACAAAGACAAATACTCGTGCCTGTGGGTTATCGACTTCCCGATGTATGAGTGGAGCGACGAAGAGCAGCGCCTGATGGCAATGCACCACCCCTTCACCAGCCCCAAACCCGAGGACATTCCTTTGCTCGACACCGACCCGGCCAGCGTTCGCGCCAATGCCTACGATATGGTTATCAACGGCGTTGAGGTTGGCGGTGGTTCAATCCGTATCCACGATGCCAAACTGCAGCAGAAGATTTTCGAGATATTGGGCTTCACACCCGAGCAGGCGCAGGCCAAGTTCGGCTTCCTGATGAACGCCTTCAAGTTCGGCGCGCCACCGCACGGAGGTCTGGCCTACGGCTTGGACCGCTTTGTGAGCCTGTTCGCAGGTCTAGACTCAATCCGCGACTGCATTGCCTTCCCAAAGAACAACCAGGGCCGCGATGTGATGCTCGGCGCCCCAGGCGAAATCGACCAGAAGCAGATGGATGAGTTGCAGATAAAAGTTGATTTGAAGAAATAGATTGTAAGTTTTAAGGTTAATAGTAGGAGCCGCACCAAATGGTGCGGCTTTTTTTTGCTCAAAATACCCGTTCATTTCGCGTAGTTTTTTTTGAAAAAATCTGTTCAAATCAGTTCAATCTGCGTTATCAGTGTTCAAAATTCCGCTCCGCGTTATTTTGTTAAAAATTCCGCAAAAATCGTACCCAATAAATTCGCAAATCACAGCGAGTTTGATTTTCTTTGCACCGTTTTTTGGAGAAGTGTTTATTGCATTGAACCGAACAATTTTTAATTCAAAATTTTATTAATACTTAACAAATGTCTGATGTTATAAAACTCAAGAAAGGCCTCGACATTCGTTTGCAGGGCAAAGCCGAAACGGTTTTCGCCCAAATTCCGTTGCCGGAATTGTTTGCCATTAAGCCGTCCGACTTCAAGGGTTTGACCCCGAAGATGGTGGCCAAAGTGGGCGACAAGGTGCAGGCGGGAAGCGTGCTCTTTTTCGACAAGCAGCACCCCGAGGTTAAGTTCGTGTCACCGGTAGGCGGCGAGTTGGTCGCAGTCAACCGTGGCGACAGACGGGTTATTACGGAGATTGTTGTCAAGGCCGACAGCAAGGCAGCACCAATCGACTTCGGCAAGAGCGACCCTGCGGCTATGAGCCGTCAGCAGGTTGTCGACAAATTGCTCGAGTCGGGCGCGTGGACTTACTTCAAACAGCGCCCCTACAACATTGTGGCCAACCCAACGGCCGAACCGAAGGCTATCTTCGTGTCAACTTTCGACAGCGCACCGCTGGCGCCTGACTACGATTTCATTGTCAGCACCAACGAGGAGTTCTTCCAAAAAGGTCTCGACGTTCTGTCGAAGATTGCGCCGGTTTATGTCGGCACCCACAACAACGGCTGCTCAAAAGCCTTCAGTGGTGCCAAATGCGAGAAGGTTACCGCCTTCGAAGGTCCGCACCCGGCAGGCTGCGTGGGCGTTCAAATCAACCACACCAATCCGATTAACGCCGGCGAGAAGGTGTTCACCATTCAGCCGCAGGAGGTTGTGACAATCGGCAAACTGTTTGCCACTGGCGTTCACGACTTCACACGCGTGGTTGTGCTCTGCGGTTCCGAGATGAAGAAACGCGCTTACGTGAAGACCATTCTCGGCGCGCAACTCACCACAATGGTCAACGGCAACCTTGCCGACGGCCACGTCCGCCTTATCAGCGGCAACGTGCTCACCGGCACACAGGTTCAGCCCGACGGCTATCTGGGCTACTACGACAGCCAACTCACTGCCATTCCTGAAGGCGACGAGTACGAGTTTATGGGCTGGGCAGCACCCGGTTTCAACAAGTTCAGCGCGTCGCGCACCTTCTTCTCGTGGCTCACAGGCAAGAAGCACGAGTACAAACTCAACGCCAACACTCACGGCGAACTTCGCGCCTTTGTGGTCAGCAACGAGATGGAGAAGGTATTCCCGATGGACATTTACCCCGAACACCTGATTAAAGCCATTATGGCCGAGGATATCGACAAAATGGAGCAATTGGGCATTTACGAGGTTGTTGAGGAGGATATGGCGCTCTGCGAGTTCGTCTGCACTTCGAAAATCGCAATCCAAAAGACATTGCGCAACGGCTTGAATCTGATGATGAAAGAAGTTGGATGATAATTAGTTATAAACCAAAAATCTAAAACATTGAACGCTTTAAGAAATTTTTTGGATAACGTGAAGCCCAAATTTCAGGAGGGTGGAAAGTTCGCGAAGTTCCGTTCGACATTCGGCGCCTTCGAGACGTTCCTTTTCACACCGAATGAAACCAACAAATGTGGTGTTCACGTCCGCGACGCCGTCGATTTGAAACGAACGATGATTGTCGTGGTATTGGCTCTGATGCCGGCGCTGTTCTTCGGAATGTACAACACTGGT
Organism: Salinivirgaceae bacterium; assembly: GCA_017527435.1. Lineage (GTDB taxonomy): Bacteria > Bacteroidota > Bacteroidia > Bacteroidales > SZUA-534 > RUG13583. The sequence goes on along the minus strand of JAFXQB010000019.1, from coordinate 29,932 downwards.
TATCAGCATTTCCGTATGACCGGCGAGTTGGCCGACGTCACTTTCTGGCAGATTTTCTTCAAAGGCTTCCTGGCCGTTCTGCCGATAATTGTTGTTTCATACGTCGTTGGTCTGGCAATTGAGTTTGCTTCGGCACAGATGCGCGGCCACGAGGTTAACGAGGGCTTCCTTGTTTCGGGAATGCTCATTCCGCTTGTAATGCCTGCCGATGTTCCACTCTGGATGGTTGGCGTGGCAACCGCTTTCGCCGTAATCTTCGGCAAAGAGGTGTACGGCGGCACTGGTATGAATATGTGGAACCCGGCCCTTCTGGCCCGCGTGTTCCTGTTCTTCGCCTATCCGACCAAAATGTCGGGCGAGACAGCCTGGTACTACAACTACAGCGCCGAGGCCGCAGTTGACGGTTTCTCGGGCGCCACACCGCTGGCAATGGCCAACGCAGGCAACTACACTTCGTTTGCCGACGCATTCTTCGGACTGATTCCGGGCAGCGTGGGCGAGACAAGCGCCGTTGCCATACTGATTGGCGCCTTCATTCTGCTCTACACAGGCGTGGCAAGTTGGAAGACAATGCTTTCTGTCTTTGTGGGCGGCATTGCAATGGGCTGGCTGTTCAACACTTGCGGCTCGGCCGAGAACCCGATGGCGCAACTGCCTTGGTACAACCACCTGGTTTACGGCGGATTCTGCTTCGGCGCCGTGTTTATGGCAACCGACCCTGTCACTTCGGCACGCACCGAGGGCGGCAAGTTCATTTATGGATTCCTGATTGGCGCAATGGCAATCGTAATCCGCGTGCTCAACCCGGGTTTCCCCGAGGGTATGATGCTGGCAATCCTGCTGATGAACACCTTCGCACCGCTCATCGACCATTTCTTCATTCAGGCGAACATCAACCGCCGCAAAAAAAGAGTAACAATTAAAGCATAATTCACAATGGCTAACAAGAAATTCAAATGCACCACCTGCGGATATATCCACGAGGGTGACAAAGCACCGGAAACTTGCCCGCAGTGCAACGCACCGGCTTCGGCCTTTGTCGAATTGAAGGCTGAGAAGAAACTGCCCACAAGCAGCAACGCATACACGTTTGCCTACGCTGCCGCGATGGTGGTTGTTGTGGCGTTCCTGCTGTCGTTTGTGTCGTCGTCGCTTCGCGCGAAACAAGACGCCAACGTCAAACTGGACACCAAAAAGCAGATTCTCTACTCACTCAATGTGGAGACTGCCGACGCTGACGCATATTTCACTGCAAACGTGAAAGATATGATTCTGAAAGGCGATACAATCGTTGAATACAAGGGCGAGTTCGCAACACTTTACGAGAACGAGGGCAAAGCCAACCGCTACCACGTGTTTGTCTGCAACCTTAACGGACAGACCAAATATGTGATTCCGGTTTACGGAGCTGGTCTGTGGGGCGCCATTTGGGGCTATGTGGCTCTGAACGACGACAAGAACACCGTCTTCGGCACCTACTTCTCACACGCAAGCGAGACCCCGGGCCTTGGCGCTGAAATTCAATCAGTCAAGTTCCAAAAACAATTTGAGGGCAAACTGGTTGGCGACAGCACATCGGTGAAAATCAGCGTTGTCAAGAACGGCAAGGTTGAGGACGCCAAATACGAGGTTGACGGCATTTCGGGCGGCACCATTACTTCAACAGGTGTTGATGCGATGCTGAAAAACTGCCTTGGCAATTACACTAAATTTTTAAAAAGGTAGGAGGATTGAGATATGAGTTCGAAAAAGAATAAAGAAGCGCTGCTGACACCGCTGGGGCTGAACAACCCTGTAACGGTGCAGGTGCTTGGTATCTGCTCGGCATTGGCTGTAACGGCCAAACTGATGCCGGCAATCGTGATGGGCATATCGGTTACAATCATTACCGCCCTTTCAAACGTGGTCATTTCGTGCCTTCGCAAGACCATTCCGCTGCGTATCCGTATTATCGTGCAGTTGGTTGTGGTTGCCGCCCTGGTGACTATCGTGAGTGAGATTCTGAAAGCGTTCGCCTACGACATTAGCGTGCAACTCTCTGTATATGTTGGTCTTATCATTACCAACTGTATTCTGATGGGCCGTCTGGAGGCTTTTGCAATGCAGAACGAGCCGTGGCCGTCGTTCCTTGACGGTATCGGCAACGGTCTGGGCTACGCCAAGATACTGATTATTGTTGCGTTCTTCCGCGAGTTGTTCGGCTCGGGCACGCTGTTCGGCGTGAATGTTCTGAACTACGACTGCATTGCCAACGCCGGCTATGTGAACAACGGCCTGATGCTGATGCCGCCAATGGCGCTTATCATTGTGGCCTGCATAATCTGGTGGCAGCGCGCACACAACAAGGATTTGCAACAGAAGTAGAACCATTAAAACTAAAGAAAGATGGATAACAGTTTGATTAGTTTGTTTGTCCGCTCGATTTTCGTGGACAATATGATATTCGCCTTCTTCCTTGGTATGTGCTCATACCTTGCTGTCTCAAAGACTGTTAAGACAGCCCTGGGATTAGGCATTGCTGTGACTTTTGTTTTGGTGGTCACACTTCCGGTCAACTACCTGCTTCAGACCAAAGTTCTGGGTCCGAACTGCCTTGTTGAGGGCGTGGACTTGAGTTTCTTGAGTTTCATACTCTTTATTGGTGTGATTGCGGGCATTGTTCAGTTGGTTGAGATGGTGGTTGAGCGCTTCAGCCCGTCGCTGTACGCTTCGCTGGGTATCTTCCTTCCGCTGATTGCCGTGAACTGCGCCATTATGGGTGCGTCGCTCTTTATGCAGCAGCGCATTGGCCTTGCACCAAGCGACCCGAAATACATTGGTTCGGTTGGCAGCGCCGTGGTTTACGCTCTGGGCTCGGGCATTGGCTGGCTTCTGGCCATTGTGGCTCTGGCCGCCATTCGCGAAAAAATGGCATATTCCAACGTTCCCGCACCCTTGCGCGGACTTGGCATCACCTTCATCACTGTGGGTTTGATGGCTATGTCGTTTATGTGTTTCTCTGGCTTAAAAATGTAATTAAAAGGATAAGACAATGGATATGAAATTAATATTGGCAAGCATCTGTGTGTTTCTTGTCATCATCCTTTTGCTTGTGACCATCCTGCTGGTGGCAAAACGTTACCTTGTCGTTTCGGGCAAGGTGAAAATCACCATCAATGGCGACAAGGAAGTTGAAGTTGAATCGGGCTCGAGCCTGCTGTCGACACTGGCCAACGAGGGCATCTACCTGCCGTCGGCCTGCGGTGGAAAGGGTTCGTGCGGACAGTGCAAATGCCAAATTCTGGAAGGCGGCGGCGAGATTCTCGACTCTGAAAAGGGCCACTTCACCCGCAAGCAGATTAAAGACCACTGGCGTCTGGGCTGCCAAGCCAAAGTTAAGAGCAATATGACCATCAAGGTGCCGGAGTCGGTGCTTGGCGTCAAAGAATGGGAGTGCGAGGTTATCAGCAACCGCAACGTGGCTTCGTTCATCAAAGAGTTCAAGGTGAAACTGCCGGCTGGCGAGCATATGGACTTTATTCCGGGCTCGTACGCGCAAATCCGCATTCCGGAGTACGACCTGAACTATGCCGACTTCGACCGCAGCCTGATTGGCGACCTTTATGTTCCGACTTGGGAGAAATTCGGTCTGTTCGGCCTTCATCAGAAGAACGACACCCCGACCATCCGCGCCTACTCAATGGCCAACTATCCCGACGAGGGCGACATCATCACGCTGACAGTGCGTATCGCCACACCGCCGTTCAAGCCGAAAGACCAAGGTCCGGGCTTTATGGACGTGCCCTGCGGTATCGCTTCAACCTACATCTTCAGCCTGAAACCGGGCGACAAGGTGATTATGAGCGGCCCTTACGGCGATTTCCACCCGATTTTCGACAGCAAGCGCGAAATGATTTGGGTTGGTGGTGGCGCAGGTATGGCCCCGCTGCGCGCGCAGATTATGCATATGCTTAAGACTCTGCACACCCGCGACCGCGAAATGCACTATTTCTACGGTGCCCGCGCCATCGACGAGGTGTTCTTCCTGAACGACTTCCTGGAACTGGAGAAGGAGTACCCCAACTTCCACTTCCATCTGGCGCTCGACCGTCCCGACCCGAAGGCCGACGGACTTGGAATCAAGTACACCGCAGGCTTCATTGCACCGGTTATGGGCGACACATACCTGAAGGCGCACGAAGAGCCTGAAGACATTGAGTACTACCTGTGCGGTCCGCCGATGATGGCCAAAACCGTTCTCGACCTGCTCTACAGTCTGGGCGTTGAAGACGAAATGATTCACTTCGATAACTTCGGCGGATAATTCCGTTCAAGTTAGATATTGCAAAATCCCTGCTACTGAATTATGGTGGCGGGGATTTTTTTTGTTTATAATGGCATATGTGTATATGTCCAATTCGTCCTATAAGACATATAAGAGCACTGATTGATAGTTTTTTACTACATTTGTCAAAATGTAAAACAAAAGCGCTATGCCTGAACAAGGTTTTATACCGCCACACGGCAATTATAAAGAGTTGCTTTCATACAAAAAGGCATTGATTGTGTATGATGCCACAATACTTTTCTGCCAACGATTTATGAATAGCCGTGACCGCACTGTTGACCAAATGGTACAAGCCGCACGTTCCGGCAAGCAGAATATTATAGAAGGGTCAATGGCTTCGGGGACTTCAAAAGAGACGGAGATAAAACTAACCAATGTGGCACGCGCAAGCCTTGAAGAGCTATTGGAGGATTACAAAGATTTTATCAGAAACCATAAAGGTGAAATATGGGATAAAAGCAGCAAGCAGGCTTTGTATATAAGGAAGTTAGCTTATGTTGCCAACGAATCGATTGAAACGTATCGTGAGTTTCTTGAAACCCGGGATGAAATAGTGTGTGCAAACATTATTCTTTGCCATATTAATCAATGCAACTATCTGCTCGACCAACAAATCCGTCGCTTGGAGCAGGATTTCATAAATCAGGGAGGTTTGCGCGAGCGTATGACACAAGCCCGAAAAAACAAACAAGGTTATTAAGAAAACACGATTTTGTATTTAGGCACTTTGCTATTTTTGTGCACAAATATTTCGGTATGAAAAAACTCGTTTTCGCATTTCTTGCGGTGGCTGTTGCGGCTTGTTCGGTGCAAAAAGACCGTTATTTCACAAGCGACGGCTTTATTCAAGGAACCACTTATCATATTGTGTATAAGCATAATGCCGATTTGAGCGTACAAATTGCACGCGAACTGCACCGTTTCGACACTGCGCTGAGCGCCTACATTCCCGAATCAACCATAAGCCGCGTGAACAACAATCAGATAACCGAAACCGACGATACGCTGTTTCTGAATTGTATGCGTCGTGCGTTCGAGATTTCCGAACTTACCCGTGGCGCAATGGACATCACCGTTAGTCCGCTTGTGAACGCGTGGGGATTTGGTTTCAGCAAGAAAGAGCACGTCAATCAGCAACTTATCGATAGTTTGAAACAGTTTTGCGGCTATCAGAAAATCCATATCAATGGCAACCAAATCGTCAAAGACGACCCGCGTGTTCAACTGAATGCCAACTGTATAGCGCAGGGGCAGTCGGTGGATGTGATTGCCGAAATGTTTGAGCTGATGGGCATCCGCGACTATATGGTCGAAATCGGTGGCGAAGTGCGTGCTAACGGCTTGAATTCCAAAGGAGTGCTATGGCGCATCGGCATCGACAAGCCAATTGACGACACCATCGCAACCGGTAACCACGAGTTTCAGGATATTGTCTCGCTCGACAACCGAAGTCTCTCAACATCAGGCAATTATCATAAGTTCTATGTTGAAGACGGCGTCCGCTATTCGCACACTATCAATCCGGCCACGGGCTATCCGGCGCGCAACAGTCTGCTGAGCGCGTCAATCGCCGGTCCCGACTGCATCACCACCGACGCGCTGGCCACAGCTTGTATGGTTGTGGGCGTTGAAGCCGCTGCTGCAATGTGCGACACTCTGCCCGGAATCGACTACTATTTCATATATTCCGACTCGACGGGTGAGTTTAAAACCGTGATTTCCAAAGGATTTGAAGCAATGATTTTAAAATAATTTGTTATGAAAAAGTTTTCTGTAATTCTGTTTGCCGGTCTGTGCCTGATGGGCTGCAACTCGGCAACAACGGTTAAACAACAGCCCGCCGCTAATGGCGAAGTGCTTGCATTTCATGTCGATGGACTGAATGTCACTTGGATTCAGGACAATGCCGGCGAGCGTCTGATGCCCGTTCGTCTGTTCCCCGAAGCCGATTCGGCACTGATTGACAGTCTTGGTGTCCGCAATGGCGTTCCATCGTCAGTCAGCACATTCCTCCTTCAGATTGATGGCAAGAATCTGTTGTTCGATACCGGTCTTGGTGGCACGAACGGCAACCTTGAGCGTCGTCTAGACTCGCTGGGTGTGCCCGCGTCGAAAATCGACTATCTGTTCATTACGCATTTCCACGGCGACCACATTGGCGGAATGCTCAAAGGCGACACGGTTGTTTTTGAAAACGCCCAAGTTTACGCCGCTCAGCCCGAGTACGATGCGTGGGTAACCAATGCCCAACCCGGACAGAACGCTCAGCAAATCAACACAATGAAGGCATACGAAGCCAACTTGCACCTGTTCAATTTTGGCGACACTCTGCCAATGGGCGTTGTTGCCATCGATGCCAAAGGTCACACACCGGGCCACACCGCTTTTCAGCGCGGTCGCTTGCTTGTGGTTGGCGATTTGATGCACGGTGCCGCTCTGCAAATGGTGAATCCCGAAATCTGCGCATCGTTCGATGCCGACAAACCGGCCGCTGTTGAAAGCCGCCGCCGTCTGCTGCAATATGCCGCCGACAACAATCTGGTGTTGGTTGGTATGCATCTGCCGCCGCTTAAGGCCGAAGATTTCAAGTAAAACAGTAAATCCGATATTAAAGGCTGTCTGCAAGGGCAGCCTTTTTTCGTGGGAGGATAATTTTCCGAACAGAATGACAGTTATTATTATGGTTTAAACTTTCGCCGCGATAATTATCTTTGCCGCTATGTTGAAATTCCGCATCGGGTTAACTTTTGCTGTTGTTGTCAGTTTGCTGACAATGCAGAACTTGTGTGCTCAAACGGCTGACAGTCTGTTTGTTAGCGGCATTACCGATGGTGCGGTACAGGACACGCTCATCAATACTGTGGATGCAGCAAGCGACACGACCGCACACGATTCATCATGGCGAGATTCGGTGCCAAGCGTTGACAGCCTGCTGCCTGCAGTTTTTCGCGACACATCGCGTTATGCGCTCTACCGTCAAATCTACGTCATCCCTGATTCGCTGAAAGTCCACAAATGGCGCTATGATCCGAATGTTTACGATTTCGAAATTCATACTTACGATTCAACGCTCGACTTGCTACACCTGCACCGACCGGCCAACCGCAACGGTCGCGTGACAGCCAATCTTTATCAGTTGGGAACGGCAATTCAGAGCCACGAATATTTTGAACCGAACGAACCGACGCGTTTTCTCTTCTTGAAATCGTTCACGCCATATATGCATCAGGCTGAAACTGAAGAGTTTTACAATGTTTCAAAACCGTTCACGCTCTTTGGTTACGATGGTGGCCAAAAAGACGAACAGACCATTGATGTGCTTCATACTCAAAATATTACGCGTGGCATCAATATCTTTTTCAAATACAACTCATACGGCGGCAACGGCGAGTATGTGCAGCAAAAGACCAAAAACCGTTCCGGCAGTCTGGGCGGCTCATTCATAAATGGCAGATTTGCAACGCATTTGGCTTGGACGTTCAACCGCATCGATGCGCAGGAAAATGGCGGTATTGTTGACGAATATCTGGTTCGCGACAGCATCATGTCGGCCAAAGAGATTGCCGTCCGCCTGACCGACGCCCGCACATATATCAAAGACCGTCAATGGTTTTTCGATCAGAAAGTAGGTTTTGTAAAAGCCAAAGAATCAGATACTTCCGATACAGGCGGCTATTGGTTTAGTCTGCAATATACGTTCAGCAGGCAGGCAAGCACAAAATACTATCGCGACAAGCTCAGCAAATATTACAATCCTATCATAAAAGACTCATTGTCAATCTATAAGCACAATTATTCGAACCGTTCGACTTACGACTCATGCGCCTATTCTGACCAAATCCACCAAATCCGCCTTAATCTTGAAGAGATAAAGAATCCTTACGCGCCATTCGGACTCTACGGGGCACTGGGCGTGCATAAGGCGCGGTATTATTATTTCAATGTCGACACTCTGTTTGCCAACATTCACTCAACAACCAAGAGCAGCGCCTATTTTGAAGCCGGACTTCACCGGACGCGCCCGGGACTGCTTACTTTCTCGGGAAGTTACCGCCAATATCTGGCAGGCTACAAGTTGGGCGATTTTACTATGAAAGGGCAAATTCGGCAACAGTTCTCAAAATCGGACAAGCCATTGTCGATATCTGCAGAAGCTCTGTTTGAACGCAGCAAACCCGATTATTTTCTGACTGATTATCAGTCGAATCACCTGAAATGGCAGAACGATTTCAGCGATCGTCCGCTGACAATGATGCTGTCGGGCGTGCTTGATGTGCCACGTTTCCGAACAAGCATCGGCGGACACTATGCGCTGCACACCAATTATATCTATCTTGATGCCGACTGCCAACCGATGCAGGCCGACAAGGCTTTCTCGGTGATGGATGTTCAGTTGCGCAACCATCTGTCTGGCGCCGGATTTAATCTTGTGAGCCGCATCAACTATCAGATTTCGGGTAACGAGAATGTGCTGCCACTGGCCAAACTGACGGCCTACGAAGCTCTATACTACGAGCGCGACCTTTTCTTCGAAATCACCAATGGCCATCTTTATTTCCAACTTGGGCTCGACATGACTTTCTGGACCAAATACAATGCTCAGGCCTATTGTCCGGCTGTGGCACTTTTCCATAATCAGAACGAGAGCGAGACGGGCAACTACCCATTTGTGGGCGCGTTCCTGAACGTGCGTATCAAACAGGTTAGGTTCTTCGTCCGCGGTCACCACATCAACTACAACCTTTTCGGGATGCGCGATTTTCTGCTTGCGCCGAACTATCCCACATCAAAAGCCACCTTTAGCTACGGCATTCGCTGGTCGTTCTATGATTAGGCCTTCGGAATCTTCTGATTATTAGACAATCGGCAAAAACCACCACCCACAATCGCTTAAAAGTTTGCTTTCGTGTCGGCAGAAACGAAAAATAAACGAAATTTGCACGCATTTTTATGAAAGATATGCGGCTCAGAATATTTCTTCCGGTGTTGGTGGCTTTAATGTCAGGTTGTGCGATAACAAGCTCGCAAGCTGCTGATAATCGTACAATTGACAGCCTTGTCACGGCAGCAGCCAAATCGAACGGACCTGCTAAAATGGCATTGTATGACACCATTGCCCGCATCCACACCAATGCCGACTCAACAATGAAATATGCCACTCTTGAGTTTGAACTTGCGCAGAAGTTGAGTCGTCCTGCCGAGCGCGCCAATGCATTCCGATACATGGCTATTGCCTATAGCTACAAATGGAACATCGATAAGGCCTACGAGAACATGTCACAGGCACTTGGGCTCTACACTTCGCTTGGCGATACTCTCTGCGAAGCGGTATGCTGTGAGTGGCTCGGCCGGCTGCTATGGATGAGAGATGCCAACGCCAATGCGGTGGGGTTCCTAAACCGCAGCCTTGAACTCTACAAGCAACTCGGGCGCAATGACCTTGAAGCTGGAATATACCGGCTGATGGGTATGCAATGTCTTGATTATAAAATATATGACCGCGCTTACGAGTATTTCGGCACGGCCCGCAGCATCGATGGTCGGATTGAAAGCAGTTCTGGTGTAGCCGAAGACATGTATTGCCTTGGACTTGGACAGTTGTATCAGTACATGGATGAAGCAGGGAGCTTAAACCAATTACTTCGGGCGAAAGACGACCTGCTTGCAGCTTACAACTCTGCTGATGCCTGCGGTTTGCATACGCTGATAAACATTTACAAGGCAATGGCCGAAGTCTGCCTTGAGCAAGCAAAAGTTGACAAGTCAAACCGAGCCGCCCTGCTCGACAGTTGTCTGCTATTCATCAACGAAGGCTATAACTGCATTGAGCAAACTGGCGCATCGGGCTACATAATGCTGATTGACCTTACAAAGGCCCGCTATCAGATTGAACGAGGCAGCTACAAATCAGCAGTGGGTATTCTGCGGCAACTTGAGCAAGCCGATGAGAACCATCAACTTATGGGATTGTCACGTATTGAATTGTACAGTGCGCTTGCCGAATACCACGGGAAAACGGGTAATTTTCAAAAAACCGCCATCTATGCGAGAAAAGTCGGTGAGATTGCCCGCCGCAAAAACAACGACGGATATCTGGTCAACTCAACCCAGACCAAAATCCAAACCGAGTTTGACGAAGAGATGCGTTTGCGCGATGTTTCAGAACGCGAGCGTGAGCAAGTGTTCAAAGCGCAGTCACAACAGTTTGTAATCATAATAATCGTCTCAGTACTGCTGATTGCTATTCTGTCACTGCTGGTAGTGGTGGTTTACCGCAACGATGTCCGCCGTCGCCGCAACAATGCCTTGCTCAACGAACAGAACCGCAAACTTGAGCAGCAACAGACCGAGATCCTGAAACAGAATAAACTGCTGAATCAGAAAAACGAAGAAATTCAGTCGCAGCGCGACGAGATTGAAGGACAGCGCAACTATTTGTCGAGCCAAAACAAGATGATTAGTAACGCCAACCGTCAGTTGACCGATAGCTTGCTATATGCCAAAAAGATACAGGAAGCTTCTGTGCCGTCGCAAGATATGATGAATGGCTTCTTCGGTGAGTGTCTTGTGTTCTGGCGGCCGCTCAATATAGTGTCGGGCGACTTTTATTGGGCCGTGCAAGTAGGCAATTACAAATTTCTGGCAGTTGCCGACTGCACAGGGCATGGTGTTCCGGGTGCGTTTATGAGTATGCTCGGCATAACACTTCTCAATGATATTGTAATGCACGAAAACGCTTCGAAACTCACAGCTTCGCGCGTACTCGACAGCCTGCGGGCCAAGCTGAAAGATGCGCTGCGTCAAACGGGCCGTGCGGGCGAAGCCGCTGATGGCATCGACTTGGCTTTCTGCATTTTCAACACAAAATCATCGCAAATGCAATATGCCGGCGCCTTCCGCCCGTTGATAATTGTACGTAACAATGAAATTATTGAGTACAAAGCCGACAAAATGCCGTGCGGCGTCTATATCAACGAGTCGCCGCGGTTCACCAATAATATTGTCGATTTACAGTCGGGCGATATGCTTTACATGTATTCCGACGGTATTGCCGATCAGTTCAGCGGCGGTCCTGACTTGCGCAAATTCACCATACGACGCCTGAAAGAGCTACTTGTAGAAATCCACTCAGAACCATTCAAACAACAGAAATTACTGATTGGCAAAACTATAGACGATTGGCGCAAACCGCCTTCGGGAATTGGCAAACAGAGTGCACAGGTCGACGATATTCTGCTTATCGGACTGAGAGTCAAGTGAATTTGGCATTTTCATATCAATGAGCAATTATTTTGCATCAACAGTTGCGCATAATAGCCTTTTGCGCATATTTGCACCGTTTTTTTGAGAAACAAGTCTAATCGTTAAAATATTGATTATGAAATTTAAAGCAATTATTATTTCGGCTGCTGCGCTTGCTTTTTCGGCAAGTTCGTTCGGCCAAATCAAAGTTAAAACCGAGTCGGGCGACATGAATGTCCGCTTTATTGGCCGCACCAATTTCGATGCCGGCACTTACATTACATCATCTGACACCAATCTCAACGACCACAACGGCATCGCCATGAACGATACCCGCTTGGGCGTTCTGGCCAATTTCGATGAGAAGTTCAGCGCAAAAATCGAAATCTGCTACGCATCGAAAGCCATCTCGTTCCGCGACTTGTGGATTGGCTACAAGCTGAACGACAACAGCTCGCTCACCGTGGGCAACCACTTCCAGCCTTACGGCGCCAAACCACTCGGCCTGTCGTATAAGTTTGTTGAAGATGCTTCGGCCGACTATGCGTTCTGTCCGTCGCGTAAAATCGGTGTTTCGTACGCCTACACTTCCGACCCGTTCAACTTCACAGCCGGCCTTTTCAGCGACGGCAATGTTGACAACGGCAAAAACATCGACAAAGGCTGGTCGCTCGCCGCAAAGGCCATCTACCGCCCGATTCTCGACGAATCGACAGTGCTGCACATCGGTCTGGCACCAATGTTTGTGCAATCGCCAAACACTGTTTCGTTCACCGGCTCAATTCCGACAACAGTTGTGAGCAACGGCCTTATCGGCACTGGCAATCTCGACCCCAAAAACTACTTGCGTATGGAGGCCGAGGCAATCTTCATCAGCGGAAAACTCTACGTTGAGGGCCACTATATGGCAGCCAATGTCAACGATATTAAATTCACTACAGTTGACACCGCCGGCATTAGCACATCGACAACTGAAAGCGCCTATCTCGACGGTTTTTACGCACAGGCCAGCTATATGATTATCGGCGACAAGCAGAACTATAACAAAAAGACCGGTTTGGCAGCCAACGCATCGCCCAAAAGCCTTGAGGTTCTGGCCCGCATAAGCCACCTCAACCTCGATGCCGACCACGTGAAAGCCGGCAAGCAGACCGACTTCACCCTGGGCGCCAACTATTTCTTCAGCAAAAATCTGAACCTGAAACTCAACTATATCTTCGCCTCGGTTAAAGACGGCGACAACTACAGTTTTGTTCAGACCCGTCTGCAATTCTCGTTCTAAACGCAGACGCGCAAAACGCACAAAAAAAGCGGCCCGCAAGAGCCGCTTTTTGTGTTTCTAACGCTATGTTACTGAACAACTTTAAAATAGACGGATTCCGAAAGATAGGTTCCCAATTGGACTTTTATTGTCACCAATGAACCCTCATTCATTACCGAATCGGCAAAATTAGTGGTGACTTTTGATGTTTCGCGAAGTGAACTATTGCCGTAACTATTGTTGCTTTTCAGATGGAAATCGTTGCTATTCTTTAAATCTTCCGATTCACCATCATCAATCTTGCGAGTATAAGTTCTTTCCCCATTTTCGTAATACACATCGATATTAATATTTGCTGACGAATTGAGTTTTACCTCGATTGTGTCGCCTGTTACATCTTTAAAATTTGAATCACATATTTTTATGCTCGGAATGTCTTCAAATTCCTCGCAGTGTGTGGCGAGCAGTGGTAGTGTAAGACCTATTACAAACAGTGGGTGAACGGCCTTTCTTAGAAAGTTGTTTTTTCTCATATTCATAAAAGTTTAAGTTCTCTACCAGAATAAGTTTTGCGTCACGCCAAGGTCAAAACGTCCGTCGGAAAGCCAAGTCTTCTCTCCGTCTCTCACATAGCGGATGTCGAAAGTTCCTGACACAATAACTTTCTCGAAATTCTCGTCCACATAGAGCATTTGTACTCGTTTGAAATAAAAATTGCCGCTGCGGATGTCGGAGACAATCTCTTGTGGATTATTGTCGCGTCTCACTAAAACTTTTATGTCGGGGTTTGTCAAATCGAAAAATTTCCCGTTGAGCAGGTAAAGTTTTTTGAAACTGTCGATAACCGAGTCACACGGGATGATTATCGTCAATGACATATCCTCTTTGATTAACCATTCGTACCTGCCTTTGTATGTCTGACAACCATTCATTGTGAGTTCCAAAGTCGAATCGTTGTCGTGCCACTCCATAGTGAAGGGGGTATCTCGCCAGCACGATGAAAAATACGAGGTTCCCATCTGTGCCCCAAATGTGTTGTATCCCCATTCGGTGTATTTGGGAAGGCCGGAGTCGTCGGGGTCAGCAATCCATATTGAGTTATCGATACTGTCACTTTTCTCGCAGGCGGCAAACAGACCTGCGGCAACCATACATATTATCAGCTTTTTCATAATTATTCCTCCGATTTGTTTTTTGCGAATTGATAAGTTATTTGAATACCGCCGCCAAAATTGTTGGTGTCGCCAAAACTCGACATTGAGCCTATGGCGACAGTGTAAGGGAATTGAATTTCAACGCCAAATGATTTTTGATGGCCAATCTGGCAACCCGCTGCGCAGTATACGGGCATTGCAAAATTGTCGGCAGTGGGGATTATGTTATCTGTATCGGGGGTATAATCAATGTCGTTGCGGTACAGATTGGTTTTTGTGGAAGATGAGCAGCGAAAATTCAATACTGCGCCGGCACGTATATACGGCGATGGACGGTCTGTGCCACGTATTGTGAATCGGAATTCGAGCGGAATGCCGACATAAAAATTGCTTTGATCGATTGATTTAATCCGGGAATAGTAAGTGTCGCAGCCGTCTTCTTTATATTTGTAGTAGAAATAAGAGTAGTTCGACTCGTATTTGCTAAGCGTGTTAGTGATTCGCAAACCTGTCGACAGACTGAATTTCGGAGTTATATAATATTCCGGCGTAAAGCTTAAATATACGCTCGTGGCAATTTTCGGGTCCCAATCGTACAAATATTCGTCTGTCGAGCGGTAAGCTCTGATGTTGTCCAGCTCGTTGAGCGTGACGCCCACGATATTGGTGCCGGCCGAGATGTTCATCGCCCAATGAGGCTCACCGGCAAAACAGCTTGAAATAATACCTATCGGTATGGCTGTCATAAAGATTAGTTTTTTCATTTTTTGTGTTTTTATTAGTGAATATCAGTTTAACGATGTTTTATTCCAAATAGTGTGTCCCGGCATTTGAAACCGCCACCAACGGCAAAAGCTAAAATGCGCAAGCACATTTTAGCCTTTGTTTTTAACGGACTTGTCTGACTGTTTCTGCCATATTAATTTGCGCTGCCGCCGCCAAACTTGTAGTGAACGCTCAGCTCAACGCGGTAGCTGCGCCAGCTGAAGTCGCGAATCTCAATCTTTTCAGGATTCTCATCATCGCGAGTTCCGTAGTAGAGAGTGCCCTTATGGCTCATGTCCTTGGTCAAACCACCGTAGAAGTCAGTTGAGAAGGCGAATTTGTCGTTGAGATCGAAACGCAGGCCTGTGGTGAGACCAACCGAGTGCAGCTCGCCAACATTTTTGGTGATGCCCACGCGATAGTTGTACTCAACGCCGAAGTTGGGGTTGAACTTGCCAATCTGGTAGCCGATTTTCACCGGCACCGAAATCATTGCATAGTCGGTTGACGCCTCTTTCTTGCCTACAATTCGCTCGCCTTCGCCATCCTGCTCATCCCAATTGATAAACATTTCCTGACGGTCATCGCAGTCATCGTCTTGCGAATACCATGTATAGTTACCCAATTTCAAAGTGTACGAACCTTTGCTGTATTTGCCTTCCATCTGGGTGCGATAGCTGTTGTTTTCAGCCATATAGTGTCCGCGAACACCGACACCAATTGTAAGATGACTGCTCAGAACGGTTTTCATGCCAAAGCCCAGATGAGTGGATACTGATGCACCAGGATTCCAAACCATATTGTCATCGACAGCGACAGGCGTGCAGAGTGCCGTCCAAACGCCGCTACCAATGTTCACATCAAACGATGTCTGCGCTACTGTGATGTTTTGCGCTGCTATGAGCATAATGCCCAGAAATCCAATCTTTTTCATAATATATAAGTTTAAAAATTTTAATTCTTTCGACTATATGATGCAAGATTTTGAAAAGGTTGCAGTTTGGTTGCGATTTTTTTTGAAAAAATTTTATTCTGATTTCCCCAATCGATAACTTATGCCGATATCAATCCTTTGTGTGTGCCACTTATGACTTTCCGACGAGCGATATTCGATTTTCCAACCTTCGTCATTGGTGGTGTCATAAGTTGTCACAGTACTGTTCATTGTCATGTCCGCTGTCAGCCCGCTGAGATAGTTGCATGTCAGGTTCAATCGATCTGTCAGACTATATTGCAAGCCAGCCGTCACGCCGAACATGCTGTTGTTCGAAACGTCATTTGTGTTGATGCGATAGCCAAATTCTATACCCACATTTGGCGTGAATTTGCCGATATTGTAGCCAATGCGCAGCGGTATGGCTATCAGAAAATGCTGGGCTGCTCCTTCTGCGTCGCCGCAATTGTGTCCGTAACTCTCACCACCGTCATCGGTCCATTCGAACTTGCGGTATCCGTTTGAGCCAATATACTCGTCAGATGAGCATGCCGACTTATAACTGCCATTTGCTGACAGAAAGTGAAAACTTAAGCCGGCATCGAGCATTATTCCTAAATTGAATGTGTTGTTCAGCGAAGCGCCGACTGACAATGTGGGTGTGAAATTCGGGGTTATGACTTTTTCCCCGTTGACGTTTGGTTTGTCGCATGGCGCTGTCCACAAGCCACTTCCGGCGTTAAGGTTGATTGAAAGTTGCGCGTTGGCAATGTTGTGCACAGCGATGAGCATCAAGCTCAAAAAACAAATCTTTTTCATAATATTTAAGTTTAAAAATTTTAATTCTTTCGACTATATGATGCGGATTTTTGAAAAGGTTGCAGTTTGGTTGCTTTTTTTTTGATGGGGGAAAATAGTTTCGTTCATAACATAATATAAAAGAGTCTGTTATAGACAATCATGTCATAAAAAAAGCCGGTTCGCTGTTGGCGTCCGGCCTTTCCCGCGGTTGGTGAGACCGCTTTAAGCAACTAAAAACTATTTATGAAGAAACTTTTGTATCAGTGTTTCATTGACGATGTAAAAGTACAACGCACCTGAATAGCAGATGGTTAATGCCGAGTTAAAAACAGTTAACGAAAGGTTAAGAGTGCAAAAATGAATAATCACACCATTATTATCCTGAAAATTCCAAATCGAAATAAATGAAAGGTGACTCAATAAATATATTGTCATAGGCATCACAACAATTTGAAAAAATATTTTGCCAATAAAAACAGAATATCTATATTTGTGTTCTGGAAAAAAGATTAATTCTATGAAAAGAAAATTATCTCTCGCGGCATTATTGTTGGTTACAATACCCGCATTTGCACAACAGAAACAAAGTGAAGTTGTCGCTTCAGCTGGTGGTTTCGGTGAAAAAGACGGCTATTCAGTTAGCTTTACTATTGGCGAGCCTGTTACAGGTACATTAGCCAAAGACGGTTTGGTTTTGGTTCAAGGATTCCAGCAGGGCTACACTGGCGGTGTAACAGCTATCAACGAGAACCTGGCTGACATTCTGGAAGCCAACATCTACCCGAACCCTGTCAACTCAAAATTGTTCGTAGCTTTGAGCAATGAGCCTGAAGGCGAATGCATCGTAAGATGCTTCGACATGACTGGACGTTTGGTTGATGAGAGCAACTTTGATGGCAGCACACGCCTGACAATGGATGTTGACGAACTGCCCCAAGGCGCCTACTTCGTGAAAGTGTATGTCGACGGCAAAGCTATTGTCAACCGAAAAATTATGAAATATTGATACCACGCTATCAATAACAAATCAAATAATTAACGACAACGTGACGTTGTGGCGGGATTAGTCACAGCGCAACCATGATTAAAACAAAAAAAAATGATGAAAAAAGTATCTATCAAATTGTTAGCAACTGTTGCCCTCATGTTCACAGCAACCATTGCGACTATGGCTCAGGGCAGTTTCGCCTATCAAGCCGTAATACGTAACGATGACGGTTCCGTGGTGAGCAATAAAGATGTGAAAGTGAAATTCACTCTTCACCAAGGCGAAACCAACTATTACGTTGAGACACAAGATTTAAAAACCAATGCATATGGCAACATATCAGCAATGGTTGGTAGCGGAACAAAAGTTTCGGGCGATTTTATGTCTGTTCCTTGGAGCTCAATGAGTGTAATGCTCAAAATAGAAGTTGACGGCAAGGATATGGGTTCAATACAACTTCAACCTGTACCTTATGCATTGTATGCAAAAGAAACCAGCAAAGTAACACAAGCTGCGACTGCCAACGACGACGAAGCCATTTTTGAAGTTAAAGACAGCCAAGGCAATCTTGTTTTTGCCGTTTATCCTTATGGTGTAAAAGTATTTGTTGATGACAGTGAAACTGCCGACAAGGTAAGACGTAGTGGCTTCTTAATTACAGGACGCGATGCCACAAAAGGCGAAGGCACTTCAGATTACTTTGCCGTTAATGCCGAGGGTACACAAGTGTTTGTTGACAATGACAATTCCGACAAAGTAAGACGTAGCGGTTTCCTGATTACTGGACGTGACGCGACAAAAGATGGAAGTGACGATTATCTGAAAATTGATGGTGATGGCACTCATGTTTATGTTGATATCGACGAAGATAACTCTAAAGTAAGACGCAGTGGTTTCTTGATTACAGGTCGGGATGCTACTAAAGGAAATGCGGACATATTCAAGATTGACAACGAGGGCACTCAAGTAATTATAGATGAATCGGATGACAACAGCAAAATAAAACGTAGCGGTTTCTTGATAGTTGGACGCGACGCTACTAAAGACGGCGATGCCAACGAGTATCTTTCTGTTACGAGCGAGAGCATCGACTTCAGTTCTTCATCATTCAATGTTGCCGACAAGAAATCGTCAAGCAAGGTACTCTCTGTTACAAATGGTAATGTACATGTGAATTCAGACATGTTGCTGACCGGCGAGATTGGCAAAGTAATTGGCGAGATTGAAAGCTACACAGAAATTAATAATAAATCTTGGGATTGTAATGCGGCGCCGTGCACAACACAAATACAAATAAGTGATTTCCTTGATGATTATAGCAGTGATAACAATGAATATTTTGAATTCTTGAAAATCATAGACAACAAGTTGGTTGTACCACAAGATTTTATAAGTGAATTATATTTTAATGGTAACGGGGAACCAACATCTCAGGACAATGCAGTGATCACCATTTATATAGATGATTACACAGGTAACATTGTCGTTTCTCTAGCAGAAACTGCTACCGAGTTTAATGGCGCCACCATAAAATTAGGTTTAAAAGTAAAAAATGGTGATTATTGGTCTAGCGAAGAATCGTTTGAAGCTGTAGAATTAGTTCTGCCAGCTAAACAATAAGTTCAATGATTTAAAATAAAAGCCAACTGCTTTCGCAGTTGGCTTTTTTTATACTATGATATAAGTAAGTGAAACTTACAAATACTCCACCACTTTATCCATCTTCATTCCGTGTGAACCTTTAATCAGGATTGTTGAATTTGTGATATTGTTTTCTGCCAGATATTTTGCGCAATCATCCGCATCGTAAAAGCAACGGTAGTTGTGTGCTTCCTTCAGATTGCAAAAGTTGCGGCCAACCAGAAAGACTTTTTCAAACCCCAGCTTGCTTATCATTCCTACCGTAACCCCATGCTCGCGGCTTGCGGCGGTACCTAGTTCAAGCATGTCGCCAAGTATGAGCACCTTGTTGGGCATTTCAATCTTTGCAAAGTTGTTGAGAGCGCTTTCCATACTCGATGGATTGGCATTATAGCAATCGAGCAGAAGTGAATTGCCCTTGTCGGTTTTCACCAATTGCGAGCGGCTGTTTGCCGGGACATAACTCTCAATGGCGTCTTTTATACTGCTTGCACTGATTCCGAAGTTATAACCCACACTCACGGCTGCCAATGCATTTTCAAAGTTGTATGCACCAATCAAATGTGTATTAATAGTATAACACTCGCTTTGGGTACTTTCTTCGTCGGCAATCATCTCATCCGACGGCACCCACTTAAACGACAGATAAACAGGACTGTTTAAAATCTGCCCCTGACAGTGAGTGAACACTTTAGTGCCGTAATAGACAATGTTGTGCGGCGGATTCATGTCTTCGAGTGTTTCATTGTCGTAGTTGACAAAAGCCAGTCCGTCGTTGTCGTGCAGATACCTGTAGAGCTCGGATTTTGCTTGCTTAACTCCTTCAAACGAACCGAATCCTTCAAGGTGAGCCCTGCCCACATTGGTGATTATTCCGAAATCAGGTGCAGCAATCTTACAGAGTTTTGCAATCTCACCCTGATGGCTTGCTCCCATCTCAACAATACCAAACTCATGCGTTTTGTCCATCGACAGCAGTGTGAGCGGCACCCCAATGTGGTTGTTCAGGTTACCCTGCGTGTAGGCCACTTTGAACTTTTTCGACAGCACACGGGCTGTCAGTTCCTTGGTTGTGGTCTTTCCGTTGGTGCCTGTTATGGCAAGTATCGGCAAGCCGAGACGTTTGCGATGGTAAGCCGCCAATTTCTGCAGCGTGTCGAGTACGTCGTCAACCAGAATGCAACGGTCGCTCTTGTTGTAGGCTTCGTTGTCGATAATGGCGTACGGGCACTTCTTCAAAGCCTGTTCGGCATAGGCGTTGCCATCGTTTTTGTCGCCCTTCAAGGCAAAGAAAAGCGAATCTTCTGATGCCATACGGCTATCGGTGCAGATGTGCGGATACTTTAGAAATATCTCATATAGTGCCGATGTGTTCATATTCTATCTTTTTTGAATTAAAAAGCCCCGTTTTCACAGGGCTTAGTTATTTGTTGTTTTGTCGTTTTTGTTTTCTGTTAGTTTCCTTTCGAGTCACCCACGCGAGTCATTGCACAGCGGAATCCTAAATCGTCTTGGCTTTGGTTCTCATCAAGGAACCGGCGAGTTCCGGCACCCAACCAGTAGATTCGGTCGTGCCAGCCACCACCTTTGTAAACTCTTACGTGGTCACTTACAAGTGATGTCATGTTCGGGTCAAGGCGGTCCTTACCGGTGAAGTACATACGTTTCGAACCTCTTTCGCGCGACGCGTCTTCATTTGAATAATCAAGGCTCGACTCGAAATCACCATCAAGGTAGTTGATGTTGTCAGCAGTCTGATAGTTGCGGCGGTCAATAGCTTCTTCGTCTGAAATCTCGCGATAGCGCAGACGGCCCAAGCTGTCTTTTTCAGCAACGTTACCTTCTTCGTCACGTACAAGTGTCTTGAACACATTACCACGGAACGGACGGAACTCTTCAACGTCGTCTGCCGAAAGTGTACGATATACATCGGCAACCCACTCGTTGACGTTACCTGCCATGCAATACAAACCATAATCGTTCGGCCAGTATGATTTCACAGGTGCTGTAATGTCGGCGTTATCGTTCAATGCGCCGGCAACACCCATCATATCACCCCTTGCTCTCATGGCGTTGGCTACAATACGACCCCTGTCTTTAGAATCGGCATTACGGAAACCGTCACCAACCCACGGATATATTTTGCGTTCATAAACGCGCTCACCCACTGATGTTCCAACTACTGACAGAGCGGCGAATTCCCATTCTGCTTCAGTCGGGAGCCTGTATTTCGGAAGAAGCAGACCGTCTTCCATTCTCACCTTGCGGTAATCTTTGTTCGGGTCAAGGTCTTCCATCTCGTTGCCAACGGCACCTTCATATTGGTGAGCCAGATAAGCGTCTGTATTGAAGTTCTGTGAACCCATCTGGTTGGGGTCTTCAAGCAGGAATCCCAAATTGATAAGGATGCGTTCGTTTACACGGTCGGTACGCCATGCGCAGTAGTCATTGGCCTGCAACCAGTTGACACCAACCACCGGATAGTCCTGATAAGCCGGGTGGCGGAAGTAGTATTCAACATACGGCTCGTTGTAAGCCAGCTTGCGCCTCCATACCAGGGTGTCAGGCAAAGCTCTTTTATACACCTCGGGATATTCAACATAAACCCTTGATATCCAATACAAATACTCACGATAGTCAAGATTGCTGATTTCGCACTCATCCATATAGAATGACGATACTGTCACACGGCGTGGGATGTTGTTCCAATCGTAGAGAATGTCTTGCTCTACGCGGCCCATAGCGAATGTACCACCTTCAATGAAGACCAATCCCGGTCCGGTTTCCTGCTCGTATTCACCGCGGAATTTTTCAAAACCGCCATTGTCCGACAGGTTGTATTCCCAGCCAGTGGTTTGCGAAACTTCTTTGCCACAAGACATTAGCGCCACTGTGGCAACGGATATTACAATACTTAATTTATTCACTTTCATAAACGTTCTTTTAGTTTTTCGTTCATTTTTAGCAACCACAAATATAAATAAAATCACATATAACACGCATTTTATCGCAAAAAAGACGGACAGTCGATCGATTTATGCTTTTCTTTCCGTCTCGACTCGAACAATTTTGTTATCGAAACTTCGTGCGCATTACCCGCTTTTGTCGTTTTTCTGCTCATGTCAATGTCATAACTATACGCAAATCGGAATCCTAATATGCTGTATCCCAGTATTATCGACGAACAAGGCATGTCTGCCATCAGGTTCTTCCTGCACGATATGCCCATCAGTAACCAATTTGCATGTCCTATAACGCTTAATTGCAGATTTTGTTGCTTTCCCTGCTGCTGAAATATGACCATTGGCGTAATTTCGATGACGTTTTTATGCGTAAGTGTGGTGATTTTGCAGATATAGCCGGCATCGAGCGTCAGTTTTATCGCCGCACGTGATTCAATGTTTCCGCCAATCGACTGCCGCGGCCGCAAAAGATGGTCGAGCGCGGCACCGGCAAAAAAGTTTCCGACTGTACCACTTGCTCCAATGCCGGCATCGGGCTTTACCCCAGATGATTTATCAGCAATATTTTCAGCTTGCTCGAATGTCAGACCTGATGCTGACAGATATTTTTGAACAATACCCAGTCTTATGCCATAACGAACTTCTGAATGCTGACCAGCCTTGATGCGGTAGCTGAGTGCACCGTAGACCGACGGCTTGGCAAAAGCTGATGCATGGTCGTTTTCGAATTCGATTCCGCAGCCCAAGTTTTTTGCGACAGGCATATCGGCCGATGCGCCGTAAAACTGAAATCCAGCGTCGGACTTATGCCATTGGTTGCGATAGAACATATTGAGTCTTAGCTGATCGGCCGACCCGGCCATCGACGGATTAAGAAAATGCTTGTTGTAATACCATAGGGTAAGCGGGCTGTCCTGCGCGCCAACGTGCAGGCAGCAAAGCATCGAAACCAATATTAGTGCGCATTTTCGAAGCATCAACCCATATATGAATTCGGGCAATAAAATTAGTTATTACGCCGTTTGCTCTCAGTTAAACGTTAAAAAAGAAGTTATATTTTTATCGCCTTGTAAACACGTATATTTATGGTGCGATTTTGTGCAGTACTATTATTGGTGTGGGCCACATCGACAGCAATGGCGCAAGCCGATGCAACCTATTCCAATCAGCATGAAGCGGTGAAAACACTATCGCATGGCGATGGCCAAAAATCCGCTACACCATTATTATATATACCCGTGTTTGCGGAATCCGACACAACAGTAACTGACAGCACAGCCGCCGGTCCGGCCAACTCTTTGTTGAGCAACGGCCGCTGGTTCATGATAAAAGTTGACACATCAGGTGTTTACAAACTTACGTATGATGAATTGAAAAAAATCGGGATTGAGGATCCGCAAGACACCCGAATTTTCAGTTACGGCGGTGCGAACCTGCCCATCAACTGCTGGCAGTCAGTTCCCGATGATCTGTGCGAGATTCCAACACTTAAAGAAACCGGGGGCGACAACGTGTTTGAAAGCGGCGACTACTTGATTTTCTACGCACAAGGGCCGGTTGTATTGAACTACGACAACAATTATAAAATGTTTGTCCACACTCGACACCACTACTCAAACAGCATCTATCTTCTGCTGACATCCGACCTTGGACCAGGCAAGGAAATGCTTTTGACGCCTAATGCCGATTCTTTGCCAAAAGCCACAATATCAAATATATCCGATAGCTACGCCTACTACAACCGCGAAAGGTACAATTTGGTGGCATCTGGGTTGCGGTGGTATGATAACAGAATGACAACCAACAGTATAGATTCTATTGCATTCAGTTTTAATCATATTGTTGACGGCAAGCCGGTGAAAGTGCTTGCTTCAATGGCCGGGCGTAAAATAAACGGAACGGCATCAGCCTTTTTCCGTTTCAGATATATGGGTCACGATGTGGCTGCTTGCGACATTATCCGGCCGTATGATGACTACCGGTACGCCGATTTCCGCGAAAAAACATTTTCATTCATACCATTGTCGCCGACCTTCCATCTGGCCTATGGTCTGACCAGTTCGAACATCTCAACAGAAGGCTACATCAACAAGATATGCCTTAATGCGCGCGAGTGGCTCAATTACACGCCCAAACGGCAGTTGCATTTCCGTGATTCACGCACTGCGGACAGCGCCGTGGTTGTTTTTGAAATAATCAACAACGGCGCAGCACCGATGGTGATGGACATCACCAACCCGACTAATCCGTTTCTTGTTGGCGTAAACCACACTGACACTGCATCGCGGTTTGCCGTTCGTCCACAAGGCACAATCCACGAGTTTGTGGCTTTCGACGCAGGAAATCTGCGATCGCCAATAACAAGCGGCAGCGATGTTGGCGAGATTGAAAACCAGAACCTGCACGGCAGCCCGACACCTGACATGGTGATTGTTACACCGCCTGATTTTATGGCGCAGGCCGACGAACTGGCCGAACTGCACCGCACATACGATGGCTTTGCTGTCAAAGTGGTCACACAGCAGCAGATTTACAACGAATTCTCGGGCGGAACCCCCGATGTGGCAGCTATAAGAAACTATGCCAGAATGCTTTACCAGCGCAATGACAAGTTCCGCTACCTGCTTTTGTTTGGCGACGGCTCCTATGACAACCGTAACATTCTGGGCACCAACTCGAACCACATTCTGACCTACCAGACTGAAGACGCCGAATCAATTAGCGAGAGCTGTGCAAGCGACGATTTCTTTGCCTTGCTTGATGATGACGAAGGCGGGCTGACAGGCACACTCGACATTGCCGTTGGCAGATTGCCGGCAAACACCACCGACGAAGCCCAGTATATGGTGGACAAAATACGTCGCCACATGACTGGTCGTGACCCTGGCGGCTGGCCAAACACCATAGCCATTATTGCCGATGATGAAGAAAACGGCGATTTTGTGTATGATGCCGAACGGCTCTGCAAGGTGATTGAAGAAAACCAACCCGAATACAACATCAACAAAATTTACCTTGACGCCTACACTCAGATTTCGGGCGCGTCGGGCGCGACATACCCTACCGTGAACGAAACCATGAAAAAACAGTTCGCCAACGGTGCTGCAGCTA
The DNA here is from genome assembly GCA_017527435.1 of Salinivirgaceae bacterium. Taxonomy (GTDB): domain Bacteria; phylum Bacteroidota; class Bacteroidia; order Bacteroidales; family SZUA-534; genus RUG13583. The sequence continues at coordinate 4,745 of JAFXQB010000019.1, read as the reverse complement.
TGGTGTACATTGGGCATGGTGGTCCGCGAAAACTGTCGCATGAGTCGGTATTCATGCAGCAGGACGCCGATGCACTGACCAATGCGGGACGTTTGCCGTTTGTGTTTACTGCCAGTTGTGAAGTGGGCCGCTACGACGACCATACATTCAACTCGCTGGGCGAGATTCTGGTACGCAATCCGAAAGGCGGTGCCATTGCCGCCTTAGCCACAACACGAGTGGTTTACAATACTGCCAACAACGAGTTGGGACGCAACATATTCCATCAGGACATAACGAGCGGAATACGCATTGGTGACATTGTGATGAACGCCAAAAACGTTACCGGCACCATAGCATCGATGAACAAACGCAAATTCACACTGCTTGGCGACCCGGCCATCCGCCTGGCGCATTCGTGTGGCAATAGCGTTGAAGTTACAAAAATCAATGGTCGGCGGATTACGGCCAAGCCCGACACCATCAACGCCATCGACACTGTGACAATAGAAGGCCGCGTGTGCGACAGCGATGGTCATCTGCTGAATACCAATGGAATACTATACTCAACGGTTTTCGACAAACCGACAGTCTACACCACTCGCTCAAACGACAAGTCATCGCCGGCTATCGACTTTGAGACACAGAGCAGCGTGCTCTATCAAGGTCGGGCATCGATTACTGACGGGTATTACAAGTTTAGTTTCATTGTGCCGAAAGACATTGACTATTCATACGGTTTTGGCAAGGTAAGCCTGTACGCCGTGCTCGACTCGACAGTTGCCACGGGCCATTCAAATCAGATACTTATAGGCGGAACACCTGATGATGGCAGAGTATTCGATTTCAATGGTCCGGAAATTGAGATTTTCATAACCGACACTATTTTCACAAACGGATTCATCGTCGGCAGCAACCCAATGGTGGTGGCGCGGCTCTATGATGAGTCGGGCATAAACACCACAGGTAACGGCATAGGCCATGACATTGTGGCCATGGTTGATTACGATGTGCGGTCGGCCATTGTTCTGAACGACTGCTACGAAGGGCATGTTGACAACTTCAACACAGGCGAAATACGATTCAATCTTTACAATCTGGATGACGGCGAACACACGCTCTCTTTGAAAGCCTGGGACATCTACAACAACCCGACAGAAGTTGAGATAAACTTTGTGGTGCGCAATAGTGGCACGCCCGCCATTGGCGATGTCTACAACTTTCCCAATCCTGTAACCGACGACACTTATTTTTATGTAAACCATAACCAATCGGACAATATTATCGACGTCAGCATCACCATCTACGACACGCAGGGCCGCATTGTTGACCGAATCAGCGAGAAAAGGGGCGTCGGTGACACATCGCCCTTGCATTGGAATTGCCGCGAACACGATGTCAATAGCGGAATCTATATTTTTGTCACCGAAATATCGGGTTCTATGGGCAAATGCAGCAAATCGGGCAAAATGGTTGTGTCAAGGCAATAAATACACCCGAAATAAGTTTCTATATTTGCAACGAAAATTATAAAGTATGAGAAGATTCATTTTATCAGTTGCAGCACTTGTCTGCACTATAGGCTTGAATGCGCAAAGTGGCGCCAACTATAACCAGACTCTGGGTCAGGACGATAAGGCGAACGCCATCAACACGGCCGTTCCGTTCCTGCGCATCGCACCCGACTCTCGTTCAGGCGCCATGGGCGATGCCGGAATAGCATTGTCGCCCGATGCCTACGCGCAAATATGGAACTCGTCGAAGCTGGCTTTCGTTGAGTCGCCTTACGGTGTATCAATAACATACGTTCCATGGTTGCGGCAACTCATCAACGATATGAACCTTGCCTATGTTTCGGGCTACTATCAGATTGACAAACTGCAGGCCATTGGCGGTAGCTTACGCTACTTCTCGATGGGAAACGTGAATTTCTATGATAACAACGGCAACGGCATGGGCAGTTACTCGCCGCACGAACTGGCTTTCGACCTGTCATACAACCGCAAACTGTCAGACAATTTCTCACTCGGTCTGGCTGGAAGGTTCATCTATTCGAACCTGACAGGCGGACAAGGTGGTCAAGACCAAGAACAAGTTGAAGCCGGCAAATCATTCGCTGTTGACATCAACGGCTACTATACCGACAAAGTGAAAATCGGGCAGTACGATTGCGATTGGGCAGCAGGCTTCAGCATCAGCAATCTTGGTGCAAAGCTTGGATATACCGCTGAAACAAAGAACTTTATCCCGACCAACCTTGGCATTGGCGGTTCACTCACAATGAACATCGACAAGTACAATAAGATTACCGGAACCATTGATTTCAACAAACTGCTGGTTCCAACACCGCCAATTTACGAAACCAACGAAGTCGGTGAAAAACAAATAATTAAAGGCAAAAGCGACGATGTGGGCATCATTCAGGGTGTATTCCAGTCGTTTGGTGACGCCCCCGATGGTTTCAGCGAAGAGATAAAAGAGATAACCACATCAATAGGTGCAGAATACTGGTATGCCAACCAGTTTGCCGCGCGCTTGGGCTATTTCCACGAGAATGCGAAAAAAGGTAACCGCAAATATTTCACAGCTGGTGTTGGAATGAGAATGAAGATGCTCGGGCTCGATTTCTCATACTTGATTCCGGCCGGCAACTTCTCAAACAGTCCGTTGAAAAACACATGGCGGTTCTCTTTGATAATCAATTTCGAAGATTTGGCTAGCAAGTAAATTTACCGGGGGGCGCTCGTCGCCCCTTTTTATTTTAAGCGCATTATGAAAACCTACGGCTTGGTCGGCTATCCGCTCGGACACTCTTTCTCTCAAGACTACTTCACAAAAAAGTTTGCGGCAGAAAATATTGATGCACAATACCTTAATTTTCAGATTGAAGACATTGCTCTTTTTCCCGAAAAGGTGCTGACCACACCTGGTTTGGCGGGACTGAACGTCACCATTCCCTACAAGCAGAAGGTGATGCAATTTCTTGACGAGATTGACGAGACCGCGCAAAAGATTGGCGCTGTGAATGTTGTAAAGATTATCGGTGGCGGTTCAGAAATGCGGCTGCGCGGTTGTAATTCCGATGTTGTGGGGTTCGAGAACTCGCTTCGCCCACTGCTGAAACCCTGCCACACAAAAGCCTTCATTTTGGGAACTGGCGGTGCATCGAAAGCTGTGCGCTATGTACTTGAAAAACTGGGAATTGATTACCAATTCGTCTCACGCAACGCCGATGCCGCCAACAACATTCTCTCATACCAGCAGCTCACCGCAGAACTTATTGAAAACCATAAACTTATAGTCAACTGCACACCGCTTGGCATGTCGCCTAAAACCGATGCCTGCCCCGACATTCCATACTCGGCCATCGGCGCAGACCATCTTTGTTTCGACTTGATTTACAATCCCGAGACAACACTGTTCCTGCAAAAAGCCAAAGAGCGGGGCGCAACCATTAAAAACGGTCTCGATATGCTGATTGGCCAGGCTGTACGGGCTTGGGAAATTTGGAATGAGTGAAAAGTTGAAGAAATAGTGTAATTCACTACTTTCGCGCCCAATTTCAGAAGAATAGATTATGTGGCTGTTGTTTGCGTTGTTGTCGAGTGCGCTGTTAGGTTGCTACGACATATTCAAAAAAGCATCGTTACGTGGAAACGCTTATATTCCAGTACTTTTTGTGGCAACCGCCACAGGCGCGGTGCTGTTTAGCATTGTGCTGATGCTGTCGCGGTTTGGGGCGGTTTCAGAAGACAATCTTTTCTACGTTCCCGAAATTACAGCACACGAGCATCTTCTTTATTTCATAAAGGCGATGATTGTCGGCAGCTCGTGGATTTTTGCCTATAAAGCATTGAGCCAACTGCCGATAACTATTGTGGCGCCCATTCGCTCAACGGGTCCTGTTTGGACAATAGCCGGCGCTTTTCTGATTTATGGCGAACGCTTCAACGGCTGGCAGTGGCTGGGGTTTGCGGTGGTCATCTTCTCGTCGTACCTATTCGCGAAAGCGGGAAAGAAGGAAGGCATCAACTTCAAGAGCAACCACGCCATCTGGGCCATTGTAACGGCCACGCTGCTTGGCTCGGTGTCATCGCTGTTCGACAAATATTTGCTTGCCCACTACGACCGTATGGCCGTACAGACTTGGTATTCAATCTATATGGGCATTTTTATGCTGATTCCGCTGACGTTTTGGCTACCCAAGCGCACTGTGCCGCCGCTGTTCAACTGCCGCATCATCATCCCGATGATTGGCATCACACTATCAGTGGCCGATTTCATGTATTTCTACGCCCTTTCGCGGACCGAAGCCTTGCTTGGCGTGGTCTCGGTCATCAGGCGCAGCAGCGTTGTGCTGGCGTTCCTGCTTGGCGCGGCCATCTTCCATGAGCACAATCTAAAATCGAAAGGCATTGCCCTTGCGGGGATTATTATCGGCGTGTGCGTGCTGGTACTGGGAAGTTAGCCACAGCGCTCAAACAATGAAATAAAAAACCGGAACCCATTTGGATTCCGGCCTTTGCATTATCAGTACAGACGATGCTTGCACTGCTCCTAATTCCTTCTACTGCTTCTTCATCAACTCTTCAACCATCTTCTCCAATCGCTCCACCTTAGCCTCTAATTCATCTTTCTCTGTCTTCAGTTCTTTCACAGCCTCGATGAGGATTGGGGAAAGTTTTGTGTAATCAACTGATTTGAAACCGGCTTCATCGGTGTAAACAAGCTCGGGCAAAACTTTCTCAACCTCCTGAGCAATAACG
>JAFXQB010000018.1 GCA_017527435.1 Salinivirgaceae bacterium | reverse complement strand
GGTGAAACCATTGTTGCCATATTCTGCATCGTAACAATATTTTGTAAGAGTTTCGGCCGAGCCATTGCAATGCTTATATGTCTCCCAACTGTAATCGTCTTTTGTTTGGGTTTCGCCCCAAGCATAGTAATTGCCATAGTCACACGGGGTGGTGGCGCCTAAATTGCAGGTTGTCCATTTAACTCCGCTTGGCAATCCCAAATCAACAACATTGCTATCGCTGTTGTCATTACTGTTTTCATCATCGTCTTTAGAACAAGACACAAACACTGTTGCAAGCAATGCAAACAATGCGAAAGATTTCAATAATCTGTTTCTCATAATAGTAACGTTTTTAAGAATTAACGAAATATGTTTTTAGCAAATATACAATTTGCCATTCATCTCTCCGAACCTTTTTTCATCTATTTTCCACCTGCGTCAAACACTTTTGTTTTTGAATTACCATAAGAAAACTGCTATATTTACACATCATTAAATACTTACCATTATGAAAAAACAACTTCTGCTGATTGCAACGGCATTGTTTGCTGCCGGTTGCTCACAAAAATCCGATTACGAGTGCCAGTTCACTTTGAATGGCGAAACACATCTGACATTCAATTTCACTAATGTGGACACGCCGAAATCGTTCGCGTTTTTCTACAACCAATCGTTCCCCAGAGGCCAACACCAATATATTTTTAGTGTAGAGCACGATACAACCATCGAATACACTCTGCCGCTGAACCACCCTGCCGAAGCAATCTGTTATTGTCGAAGCAACAATTTAACATTTAATATGTTTTTGGTTCAAAACGAGCTACTTATAGCAAATTATGATATGGCAAACGACAGCATTTGGTTCGTTGGATTTACAAAATCGATTTGTGAGTATCTATCTCGCCATCCGACTGATTATCATGAAAGATATAGCGTCGACACATCATGTCTTGCGAAAATAGACCGAGCATACCAGTTGAAACAAAAATCTTTGGATTCCGCATACGCTGCTGGACAGCTGCCAAAATGGTTTTACGACCTGCAAACCGAAAATATGTATTATAACACAATCGATCATAAAGAAAGTTACGCGTGTCATTTCGGTTATGTGGACAAATTACGGAAAGAAAACCCAATCAGAGAAAGCAAGTATTATTGGTTGGACAATTATACAAGCTATCTATTTATGTTCCACGACCCGAAATTTGATTCTACAATATATTTTCCATCTCGCAGCAAAGAAGTATTTCTCCAGTGCAATCAGAACAATTTAGACATTATAAAATCGCATATGCCCGAAGACATTGTATCATTTTATACGGCTTCACGGCTGTCAGTTTTTCTGAATCGAAAAGTGAAATCTGTATCTGAATACGAAGAAAAAAAGAAAGAATTGGACAAACAGATTGCCACTAATTCAAGCCGGATAAAGGATACAGCATTGCTGAATTACATCGTCAATGAGCAAAAAAACATCTATAATGACTTGATTACACGAAAAACACTGAAGCCCGGTGACAAGGCAGCAAACTTCTACCTGAAAAACGTTGACGACAAGAGTGTTTCGCTGTCGGATTTTGCAGGCAAATTGGTGCTGCTCAACTTTTGGGACACACACTGCTCGGCTTGCATTGCCTCAATTCCGAAAAAGAACGCACTTGTTGAGAAATTCGGCAAGCAGGGCTTTGAGTTGGTGAACATCTGCCTCGACAACGCCCCCGACGTGTGGCGTCAGATTATCAACGAGCACCATCCGCTTGGCGAGCAACTGATTTGCAAAGGCCAGTGGGAAAAGAATTTACGCGACAAATATATGATTTCGGGCCGGCCGCATTTTGTTTTGGTTGACCGCAACGGACTCATCATCGCAAACTACGTGAAGGGCGATTCGTTGGAAGTTTATATTGAGCGGAATATCGGAAACAAGTAATTTGCTTTCGTTGGTGGGCGTTCTAAACCAACACGCATAAAAACAAAAAATCCTGCCAGACAATGTTTGGCAGGATTTTTATATACACCCTAAACTTTACTCCTTACTCTCTACACTTTACACCCTTCCCACTACCCTTTACCCACTACCCTTTACACTCTTCCCACTACCCTTTCCTATAATTCTGCTCCCACTTCCAAGCCGAGAGCGTCATATCGTCGATTGAGAGTTCGGCTTTCCAGCCAAGTTCGTTATTGGCGATGGTGGTATCGGCCCAAATCTGCTCAATGTCGCCCTCGCGGCGGCCAGCAATCTTGTAGTTGAGTTTCAATCCTGATACTTTCTCAAACGATTTTATCACCTCGAGTACCGAATATCCGTTGCCAGTGCCAATGTTAAACACTTCAAAATCAGCCTTATTCTTACCGCCAATCATACGGTCGATGGCAGCAATGTGAGCCTTTGCCAAGTCAACCACGTGAATGTAATCGCGAATGCAACTGCCGTCGGGGGTGTTGTAGTCGTCGCCAAAGACGCTCAACTGCTGGCGGATTCCGTAGGCCGTCTGTGTAATGAACGGCATCAGGTTGTTTGGCACGCCGCGCGGCAGTTCGCCAATCAGTCCCGACGGGTGAGCGCCAATAGGATTGAAATAGCGCAGAGCAATGCCGTGCAGGTTACCGTCTTCGGACTTGATTGTATCGCGTAAAATATTCTCGCACACCTGTTTAGTGTAGCCGTAGGGCGATTCGGCAGGCTTGATTGGCGCCGACTCATCGACAGGCAGTTTGTCGGGCTGGCCGTAAACCGTGCACGACGACGAGAACACAATGTTCTGCACTCCGTGACGCTGCATTGCCTCAAGTAAATTAATAAGCGACGTGAGATTGTTGCGGTAGTAAGTGAGCGGAATCTTCACCGACTCGCCCACCGCTTTCGACGCCGCGAAGTGAATAACGCCCTTTATATCAGGTTCTTTATCAAAGAGTTCGTCAACTTTGGCGGCATCTTTCAAATCAAATTCGTAAAACGCCGGACGAGTGCCTGTAATCTGCTCAATGCGGTCAACGATAAAACGTTCAGAATTCGACAGATTGTCCACAATAACAACCTGATAGCCCTGCCCGATTAGTTCGCAAACTGTGTGCGAGCCAATGTAGCCAGTGCCGCCGGTTACCAATATTTTACCTTTCATATTACTCAATATCAAAATTTTCCGTTTTCAAATTGCAATAATACCTGCCGCTTGTTGCGGTGAACTTCAGGACACAATAATCGGGGTCGGTCACACCCAGTTTATAAAACCGTGTGTCGCCCCTTTTCCAAATCATTTCCTTCGATTTTTCGTCAGTCAGAACCTCCATCTTCCCTTTCAGCATAACGCCGATATAGCGGATTAAACCTTTGTGATAGAAGTAGATACTTGCGTTTGGATTGTTCCTATACTGACCGACACGCATTGACGAAGTATTGGTTGAAAAGTAGAACTCTTTCAGTGCCACCCTTTTACGCGGGCTCAACATTGCCTTCACATTCGGATAATTTTCATTATCGATAGAGCAGACGAAGCCAACTTTCTGTCTGTCAATAAATTTCTCTATTTTCTTTAAATCCATAGATTTAGATTTTCATCCTATAAATAACGCAAAAAACGGCGTTTATTTCGCTAAATCACGAAATTCTCCGTGCTCCGTCGCCAATCACCACCTCGTAAATCACAGGCTCTCCGCCGTCGGGCGTTTTGTATCCTGCCTTGATAGCACGCTCAAAATCAGCCACTTTCAATTTCTCGACGAGTGATATTGTGCAGCCGCCGAAGCCGCCGCCCATCATTCGTGAGCCAAGAACGCCAGGCACTGTCCGCGCAATGGCGACCAACTGGTCCAACTCCTTGCAACTGACCTCGTATTTGTGGCTCAAACCCTCGTGCGAGCCGTACATAAACTGCCCGAATGCGGCAAAATCGTTGTTGGCCAAGGCTTTGCAGCCTGCTATCAGGCGCTCGTTCTCCTCAACAATGTACGAGCAGCGACGATAAACCACATCGCCAAACTCCTGACAATGAGCGTTGAGCATCTCCATTGTGGCATCGCGCAACGAGCGCACACCGCTGTAGTATTTTTGCAGAATCCTCACTCCAGCCTCACACTCCGCACGGCGCTTGTTGTACTCCGACGACGCCAACTCGTGCTTCACGCCTGTGTTGACAAGCACCAACAAGTGATTGGTTGTATCGAGCGGAAAATACTGAAAATCAAGGCTTCGACAGTCCAAGCGAACCACGTGGCCAGCCTTTCCGTGCATCGACGCAAACTGGTCCATAATGCCGCAGTTGACGCCGGCGTACTCGTGCTCGGCCATCTGCGCGAATTTGGTCATATCGAGCCGCGAACAGCCCAACCCAAACAAATCGTTTATTGCAAAGGCCATTCCCACCTCGATTGCCGCTGACGACGACATTCCCGCGCCCAACGGCACATTACCACCGAACACGCAGTCGAACGCAGGCACGCGCTTGCCCGCCTTGGCAAACTGCGCAACCACGCCCAAAAGGTAATTGGCCCAAGCCGTATCACTTTTTTGTATTTTATCTTCCTCAGTCTCAAACTGTTCGTTCAAATCGTAGGCAAAAAAGCGGAACCGCCCAACACTATTCGGCTTCACGGCAAAAACAATCTGCTTGTCGACAGCCGCAGGCAGCACAAAACCCTCATTATAATCGGTATGCTCGCCAATCAGGTTCACCCGTCCAGGCGCACAATACATCACAGGCTCTGCGCCGAAAACCTCACAAAATTTATTCTTAATCTGCTGTTCCACAGTATCTTAATCTTTAAACTTGTAATAGTAAGCGCCTTTCCGCGACACCTTTGTGTCCTTCTCGGTGAGTTTTTCGAGCGCATCGAAGGCCATCACCTTGCGGCGGAAATTTCCCGGGTCGAAATCTTTGAAAAATATTGAGTTATAGATGTTTCGCAGTTGCAGAATGGTGAATTTTTCGGGCAGCAGTCCGCGGCCTATCAGATTATGATTGGCATCGGACCGCAACTTTTCGAAAGCCGCGTCAAACATCTCACCATGGTCGAAAATCAGCGTGGGCAGCGACTTCACCGGCCACCACCGCGCCCCAAACTCCGACGAGAGTTTCATCCTCTCCTCGTTGATGAAAACCAGAGCGTAAAAGACAATGCTGATAACACGGCCGCCCGGGTCGCGGTTGGGTTTTGAGAAAGTGGAAACCTGCTGCAGATAGATGTCGTGCAGGCCGGTGATATGCTGCAAAACGCGTGTGGCGGCGTCTTCGGCCGACTCGTCGGCGTTCACCCAACCGCCAATCAGCGACCAATTGCCCTTCTCCGGTTCCTTCTCGCGCTGGAAAAGCAGCAGTTTCAACTCTCCCTCGTGATAGCCGAATATGGCGCAATCGATTGACACCAAGTGCTTTTCTTGATTGATATAAGATTCAAAAACCATTTTTTTATCTTTTGGATTTACAAAGATAATAAAAGTGTATGTAACTTTTTAACATCAATTACAATTTTATAACAGGTTAACTTTCAAATATCAATACAAGAAATCAATTAACCCTATACAGCCAAACACATCTGTATAATCCGAAATAAAAACCACAGAAATCATAAGACGCTATAACAAAGCATAAAACTTCTCGGTTCCCCGATTCACCAATTATCCGATTCACCAACTATATTTGCGCCCTGAAAAACAAACAAGATGCCGAAAGTTGCATACATATCGCTTGGCTGCAAGTTGAATTTCTCTGAAACGTCGTGGATTGCACAGCAGTTCGAGAATGCTGGCTATCAGCGTGTTGACAATCACGAGCAAGCCGATGTGGTGGTGGTGAACACCTGCACCGTGACCGAGCTTGCCAACAAGAAAAGCCGACAGGCCATTCACAAGATTCTGAACCGCACGCCCGAAACAATCTTGGTGGCCATTGGCTGCTACACGCAACTCAAGCCCGACGAAGTGGCTGAAATTGAAGGCGTTGACTACATTTTCGGTTCCGATAACAAGATGGACCTGACCGACATAATCGGCAATCTGCGGAAACAGCCGAAACCTTTGATTTCCGTCACAAAAGAGAGCCGCATTTTTGAGCCGATATACTCGTTTGGCGACCGCACCCGCAGTTTCTTCAAGGTGCAGGACGGCTGCGACTATTTCTGCTCGTACTGCACCATTCCGCACGCCCGCGGACGCAGCCGCAGCAACACCGTCGAGCGCACCGTGGCAGTGGCTCGCGAAGCCGTCGAGCGCGGAATCCGCGAGATTGTACTCACTGGCGTGAACATTGGCGATTTCGGCCGCGCCAACGGCGAGAATCTGTTCCAACTGCTCACCGAACTTGAGCGGATTCAAGGGCTGAAACGCCTGCGCATATCGTCGATTGAGCCCAACCTGCTCACCGACCAGATAATCCGCCACGTGGCTGATTCTGAAGTAATTATGCCGCATTTTCACATTCCGCTGCAATGCGGCACCGACCGCCTGCTGTCGTTGATGCACCGTCGCTATACAACCGATTTCTACGCACTGCGTATCGAGTTGATTAAAAGCCTGATACCCGATGCGTGCATTGCCGCCGACGTAATTGTTGGCGTGCCCACCGAATCGGAAGCCGACTTCGACGAAGCGTGCCGATTTGTGCGCTCGCTGCCCCTGTCCTACCTGCACGTCTTCCCCTATTCGGAACGCGCTAACACGTTGGCTGTCAAGATGCAGATGGTGCCGAACGAGATTCGCAAGCACCGCAGCCAGCAGATGATTGCAATGGGCGCAGAAATGACGAAAGTGTTTATCGACAGCCAGATAGGCAAAACACGCCCCGTTCTTTTCGAAGGCGAGCACGCCAGCGGCGAGATGTGCGGCTTCACTGATAATTATATAAAGGTGAAAGTCCAAACCGACCAAAACCTTGTGAATCAATTACGTAACGTCGAGTTACAACAACCACTCGGCGGCGACGAAGTAAGTGGACAATTGAAAATTGAAAATTGAGAATTAAAAGTTGAAAATTGAAAAGATATTGGAATTACCAACCAAACTAATGCCCAACACCTAAAACCTAATACCTAACACCAATAACTTATAAACTTAAAACTTACAACTCAAATGATTGACATAAAAACAATTGAGCAACAGACCATTGACCTTGTGCGGCAAGTTGGCCGTTTCATTAAGGAACAGCGCGCGCAGTTCGATGCGAGCAAAATCGAGCACAAGGGGTTGCACGACTATGTGTCGTACGTCGATAAAGGCTCTGAACGCCAACTGGTTGACGGATTGAGCCGAATTCTGCCAGGTTGCGGTTTCATTGTTGAAGAGAACACCGCGGGGCACTCAACCGAAGATGACATTTGGATTATCGACCCGCTCGACGGCACCACCAATTTCCTGCACAACGTCTATCCGTTTGCCATAAGCGTGGCTCTGCAGCACAAGGGCGAACTGGCGCTAGGCATTGTTTACGAACTCGGCCGCGACGAGTTGTTCCACTCGGCTGGCAACGGCGCGTTCTGCAACGGCAAGCCCATCAGCGCGTCTGCAGCACCCGATTTGGAGCAAAGTCTGATTGTAACAGGCTTTCCGATAAGCAAATACGGCCGTCTCGACGGACACGTTGCCACCGTGAAAGAGATTGTGCTGCACTCGCAGGGCATTCGCCGCACAGGTTCGGCTGCATCAGACCTTGCATACGTTGCCTGCGGCCGCTTCGACGGCTATTTCGAATATGGTCTGAACCCGTGGGACGTGGCCGCTGGCGCATTCATCGCGCAACAGGCTGGCGCAATTGTCAGCGACTACCGCGGCGGCACCGACTATCTGTTTGGCGGCGAGATACTTGCGGCAAGCAAGAACGTTTATCCGCGGCTGCTTGAGATTTTGAAAGCGAAAATGTAAGATTTAGGCAAAAAGGCATCAGACAAGGTATAAGTGACTATAAAATTACGAGTTAAGAATTACGAGTTAAGAATTATGAATTACGAACTAATTCCACTTAATCTATTCGCCATAAGCCTTACACATTAATCATTATACATTACACTGATTCAAATTCGCAGAAATCGCCTACATTTACGCGCTAATTTAAACGGAAATGAAACGGACATTGATTCTATTTTTCGCCTTAATGGGCAGTTTATTGGCTAACAGCCAGCAACTTAACGTCAATTTCGACTATGCTGTTTATATGCTGTCCGACAAACGCTCGTATGTTGAGACCTATCTGCTAATCGACGGAAAATCAGTCAACTACACTGTAAACGACGTTAATCTGGAATCGAAAATCGATGTGACAATGATTTTCAAAAACGCCGACGACCTGGTTGAATTCCGCCACTTTATCGTGGGCAATCCGCCCCTGCCCGACACCACCGATGTCTTTCCCGATTTTACCGATGTGCAGCGAATTTTCATTCCGCAGGGAATCTACAATTTTGAACTGAAAATCAAAGATTTGAATGCGCCGAAAGAGTATCAAAAAACCATCACCCGGCACGAGATTATCGCCATCGATATTCCGCAGAAACAGGTGGCACTCAGCGGCATAGAACTTCTTGAAAGTTTCACGCCGAAACTTGAGCGCACAATCAATCTGAAAAACGGAAACGAATGTATCCCTTACTGCCGCGATACATTTCCACAAATTGTTGAATATCTGCGATTTTACGTCGAGCTTTACAACGTAGCCACCGAAACTGACGGACTTGGCGACTGCAACGTCCACACCTGCATCCGCGACGCTCACACGCAGAAAACCATTGCCGGCCACTCATCGACTACAAAGGTTAAAGCTCTGAATTACTATCAGTTCCTAAAGGAAATCGACATCAAGCGGCTGCCTACCGGAAAGTATTTTCTAACCGTTGAAATCCGCGACCGCTACGACAAGGCCATTGGCTCGGCAACAAAATATTTTGAGCGCAAAAACCCTGGCGTAACGGCGCCAAGCTACACTTCGGCCGGGAAAACTCTGCGCAGCGCGGCAATGTACGCCAATGCCGACACAGTTGCCAACATACTGAAAGATATGAAGTTGATTGCCGACAGCACCGAACTTGGCACCATCGACAAAGCCGTGGCGTCGGCCGATATGATTGTGATGCAGCAGACGCTCTACGATTTCTGGATTCAGCGCAACCAGTTCGACCCCGACAACGCTTTGGCCAACTTTGTGCGCCGCGCCAATGCCGCAAACCTTCAGCAGTGCAGCCCCGACCAAAAGCTGCTGATGCTGCGCTACGGCATTCCAAACACCATTGTCGACCGCACCGACGCCGCCAATCCGTTTGTGGTTTGGCACTACTACAAAATCGGCAACCTAACCAACATTAAGTTTGTATTCACGCCCAATGGCGATGCTCTCACGCTTTTGCACAGCAATATGCCTTGCGAACGGCAGAACGATGGCTGGCGGAACACACTGTTCGCCAACGGCGAGCCGGCACAAAACGATGCGGAAATATTTGAAGGACTGTAAGTTATTTTTGATTTTTGAATTACGATTTATGAATTACGAATTACGAACGGATGCTATTTCGTAGAGACGTGGCGCGCCGCGTCTCTACCGCACGTAATCAAAAACAAATCCACGATACAATGAAAATTCTGCAACTCATCGGCTACTACCTGACAATGACCATTTTTCTGGCTGTCTGGATTTTGCCGAAACCGCTTCAACAACTGCTTGCGCTGATAATCTACGTACTGGTGGCACATGTAATAGGCTATCGCAAAAAAGTGATTATCACCAACTTGACCAAATCGTTCCCCGAAAAAAGCAAAAAAGAGATTAACCGCATCGCACGGCGTTATTACAGGCACTTGACGTATATGATTATTGAAGCCGTAAATCTCAGATTTTCACCACGTAAGCGAATTGCAAGATGCATGGGCGTGCAGAACCCCGAAGAATTGCAAAAACTCATCGACAAAGACCGCAACGTACTGATAATCTTGGGACATTACGGCAACTGGGAATATGGTTGCGCAAAGATTGCCAATTTCGACATTCGCACAACGGCCGTCTATAAAAAACTGAACAACCCCGTTTTTGAGAAGTTTTATATGAAAATGCGCTCGAAAACTGGCGTTGAGCCGATTGAAATGCGCGACACCATGCGCAAGATGGTTGAAATGCGCGACAGCGGCCGACGCTTCGCCTTGCTGAGCGTTGCCGACCAAACGCCCATACGCAGCCAAATACACTACTGGCTTCAGTTTATGAATCAAGACACAGGCGTTTTTGTTGGTCCTGAACGACTTGCAAAGAAATTCAATATGGCCGTATTGTACTGTGAAATCAAACGACTAGGCTACAGCAAATTCGATACTCGGCTGACTCTTATCACTGATACTCCTAACGAAACTGAAGAGCACTACATTACCGACCGTTTCTACCAACTGCTTGAGGCTTCGATTCGAGAGGCACCAGAAAACTGGGTTTGGTCGCATAGGCGGTGGAAACACCAGAGAGAAACAGTTTGATTTCACATAAAAAAAAGGCGGAAGTTTTTCCGCCTTTTTAATGTCAGTAATTCGGTAGCCGTCCTACTGCTCCGCCGCAAATTTCTTCATGTTGTCGAGCAGGCCTGCCACGATAATCACGTCGTCTTCTTTAAAAATGTAGTTGCCATCGGGTGAAAGGGTTGTGATTGTCTGCTCGCGCGGAATAAGCCCCTTCTTTCCCACCGATTTGATTGCCACTGTTTTAAGTTTGAAACGAGTTTCCAAATTGGCCGTCTCAAGCGTATGCGACACGTATTTCTGCGGAACCTTGAACTCCACAATCACATTATTGGCATCAATCTCGGTGATTTTCAGTGCGTTTTTAACTTGAAGTTGCAAACTGATAGCAATTGCCGTCTCCGATTCGGGGTGAACGGTATTCTCGATACCGATTTGGTTCAGAATGCTCTTGTGCATGGGACTGATGATGCGGCCAATGATATTGTTGGCGTTCAGTTTTTTCAATATTGAAAGAGTCAGTATTGACGAGCCGACATCTTCACCAATAGCCACAATCACCGCGTCGGTGTCGTTGAGCGGAAGTGTTTTCACCGCGTTCTCGTTGGTGGTATCCATCTCCATCACGTTGCCAATCTGGTTTTTAAGTTCATCAACGCGCTCAAACTTATTGTCGATGCCGATAACTTCATGCCCTTGTTCGGTAAGGCTGATGGCCAGCGTCGAACCGAAATAACCCAAGCCAATAACAATAAACTTCATATCTTGTCTGTTTTAATTTTCAATTAGTTGATAGTAAGATTCTTATAAGGATACTTCGCATATTTTGCCTTACGCGACACAAAGATTCCTGACAGCAATGTGAGCGGGCCTACACGGCCAAGGAACATCATCACCATGGTGAGCACCTGTGACGGCAACGACAAATTGGACGTACCAGTCATCGAAAGGCCTGTGGTGCTGTACATCGACACTGTGTCAAAGAACAGCCGCAGCGGATTTTTGTCGGGTTCAAAGAATGCGAACAGGATGAACGCCGCAAAAATTATCAGCAGCGACATAGTGACAAGCACCAGCACACGCGAAATGGTCTCGAAACCAATGCGATGGTAGCCTATTTCGATGTAGCGGTTGCCGCGAATGAAACTGACGATTGAGCAGAGCGCCAAGGCGAAAGTGGTGGTTTTGATGCCGCCACCCGTCGAACCAGGCGACGCCCCAATCCACATGATGCCCATGATGAACACCATGGTGGCGTTACTCCAACAACTGATGTCGGACACGTTGAAACCTGCCGTGCGCGCCGTTGCGCAGCAGAAGAACGATTTCACCCAGCGTGACACCACCGAATCATCGGCCAAAGTGTTGCCAAGTTCAAGGAAATAGTAGCCCACAGTGCCAAGCACCAGAATGCCGAGTGTGGTGATTATGACAATGTGAGTGGCCATATCGGACCCAACACGGCTTGCAATGCTGCGCCTGTCCATTTGAATGTTAAGCAGTTGGGCCGTCTTGTTACGGACACTGCTATATAAGGCAATCAGCACCGGAAAGCCGATTCCGCCAAGCGATGTTAGAATTGCGACTATCATCAGCAGAGTGTTGTTGTCGGCCACCAACGGATTGGCAAAGCCATCAGGCAAAGTGGAAATACCACAATTGCAAAACGCTGACACAGAATGAAATATCGCAAAAAACACAGGATCGATGATATTGGTGTCGCTGATGCTCAAGTAGATTGCCACCGCCCCGATTGCTTCGAACAACAACGTCAGCGACAGCACTTTGGCAAGAAATGAGAAAATGTCGCTCATGGTGTCGGACGAGAACATGTCTTTGAGCAGTATGCGGTCTTTGAACGAGACCGTGCCGGTGAAGGCAAAGGCGAACAAGCCGGTGAAGGCCATCACGCCCAAACCGCCAATCTGGAACAGAAACAGCAGAATAACATTGCCCTTAAACGTCATTATTTCAGGCATATCAATAATTGACAAACCCGATACGCAAATGGTGCTTGTGGATGTGAAAAGCGCCTCGAAATAACTAATCTTGCCAATATGGACATTAGGCAGCATGAGCAGACCCGAGCCCACAAAAATCATAATTAGGAAACTGAACGCGAAAAGCAGCGGCGGCGACATCTTCATTGATGTGATGACCTTTGCCACCTTGTAGAAATCGGACACCAGGATAAGCCCCATAGCTGTTGCCACCGCTGGGAACGTAGCCAACAGCGAGCTGCCTACAAAATCTGTCGCGAAGGCGTGCGAATTGGGCACAAAAACCACCGTACAGGCAATGAATATCAGAATATCAGTCCAGCGCGGGAAAATCTTGCGGCTCACAAGCACGTAGATGTCGTGGACATATTTAGCTATATAGGTGACAATGAATATCTTGCTAATAAGGGACTCAACATTGTCCTGAACAATCTGATGGTGGTAGAAACCGAGCCGGGCAATGAGCAGCGTGGCAAACAAAAGACTGCAGACCAGTATCACCAGATTGCACACTGTGGATACCATGCTGAAAAATTTCAGCAGGAAATCCTGTACAATAAAGTAATGCTTGAAAAATCGCTCTTTTAGCCTGAACAGAAATTTGGTGCCCATTGTCGGTTCTAAAAGACAAATTGCGCCCACCGCAACCTAGCGGCAGGCGCAAAATGAATGTTATTCAGTACTCAAAACCTTAAACTCAACGCGGCGGTTCATCGCGCGTCCTTCTTTGGTTGAGTTGTCGGCGACTGGTTGGTCGAATGCGTAACCCTTGTACTCAAGACGGCCGGCGTCAACACCTTCCGAAATCAGGAAGTCGACCACCGATTTGGCGCGAGCTTCAGACAGACGCTGGTTGGTGGCCTTGCTACCCTGGTTGTCGGTGTGGCCCGAAATCTCGATGCGCATTGCCGGGAAGTCGCTCATAAGTTTGGTCAAGCGGCCAAGCTCTGCGTACGATGTGGGTTT
Source organism: Salinivirgaceae bacterium (assembly GCA_017527435.1). GTDB lineage: Bacteria > Bacteroidota > Bacteroidia > Bacteroidales > SZUA-534 > RUG13583. The sequence goes on along the minus strand of JAFXQB010000018.1, from coordinate 100,787 downwards.
CAACTTGGCGCTACCGGTCTCAAAGAACACGTTCTTCAAGATTATCTTCACGTCTTTCTTGATATTGTTCAATGCAATATCTTTCTCAATCTCTTGATATTCAGTTGCTGCCGGAATATCGAAGTTCTCTGAATGGAACAGATAGTTGTCGGCTTTCACCATCAGGCCGTAGTTCTTACCCGAAGGCAGCGAAACCAGGAATCGACCGGTTGCCGAGTTTGTCTGCGACGTGAATATGACTTCGTTTTTCTCGTTGTCGACAATATCGATGCTAGCAGCCACAGGCTCGTTGCTGATAGCGTCGCGGACAGTACCCTTGACAATGGTCAGGCGGATGGTAACCAGCTCAACCGACGCTTCCATTACCATATCCGACACCGGTTGTGAGCGTGCCGAAATCAGGTTGTCTTCACCCGAGAGTGTGTATGGCTTTTCGGGGCCAAGGAAGGTCATTCGGTAGATGTCGAGACCGCCAGAGCCTTCGGGACGGACGCTACTGCAGTATCCATGACGGCCGTTGGCCGAAATCACAAAGCAAAGGTCGTTGCCCGGCGAGTTGATTGGGTAGCCCATATTCACAGGCTCTGACCAGTTGCCTTTATCATCCATTTGTGACATGAAAATATCGTAGCCGCCCATGGTGTTGTGGCCGCGCGAGCTGAAATAGATTGTACGTCCGTCGGGGTGCATAAAGACAGCTTCTTCGTCGTACTGCGAGTTGATAATCGGGCCCAGATTGACAGCTTCACCCCATTTGTCTTTAGCGGTGCGGGTGCAGACGTAGATGTCAGAGCCACCATAGCCGCCCGGGCGGTCGCTGACGAAATAGATGCGGCGTCCGTCGGGTGAGAAGCAGGCCGACGTCTCTCGATATTCTGAATTGATTGGTTTCGGCATAGCCTTCGGATATTCCCATTTCAAACCTTTCAGCGAGCACTGCTCTATATCGCCGTTACCCTTACGGCCGTTGTAGATGAGCAGTTGCTGACCATCGGGGAACAAGCCCACCGTCGCGTCATCATATTGTGTATTGATTGGCTCGCCAATCTCGTTTGGCACTTGCCAGTTTTTCTTCTCGTTGTAGCTTACGTATATGTCTTCATCGTACTGACCATCTTCTGGGCTCTCTGTACGGCCGTTGTTACGGTTCGATGTGAAAATCATCATTGACTCGTCGGCAGAAATGAGCGGGCTGTGGTCGTTGTAGCGCGAGTTGAGCACCGAGCCGATGTTATCGATAAAGGCGCGTGCCGGATTTTCCATCAACTGCTTGCCGCACTCGCACTCGGCGATGTATTTTTCGATTTGCGGCTTCATTTCGGGTGCTTCCATCGGGGTGAGCACGGCCATGTGAGCCTTGTACTCACCTATCGCCTTGTCGTACTGACCGTTAAGATGATAACTGCGGGCGAGCATCAGGTGGATGTCGTCGGCCACATCGCGGCGCAACTGATATGCCTTTTCAAAATAATCGAGACTCTTGAACTTCATTGGCAGATTCATATAGCATACGCCGATACGATAGTTGAGCAGCGAATAGTTCGGATTGAACTTCTGCGCTTCGAGATAATACTGCAGGGCTTCGTAAAAGAAATCCTTGCCGAAAGCCGCTTCACCGGCCTTCAAATCAGAGTTGGCCTGCTTGAAAGCGTCTTTCTGATTCTGAAAATAGTTCTTGTCAAACGGAATGTCCTGGTTCTGGCAGAAAGCCGACAGGCTGCAAACAAGTGCTGTAACAATTATATATATGCGTTTCATAGTCAACTTTGATTATTCATAAAACGAAATGTAGTTTCTTGCTTTGGTGATGCCCAGCTCGTAAGCCTTGCGCCAGTCGGCCACGGCTTCATCGAACTTGCGCTGCATTTCCTGGCAGCTTCCGCGGTTCAGGTAGGCTTCAGCGAAATTCGCATTGATGCGGATGGCGTCGCTGAATGATCGGTAGGCGGCATCGTAGTCTTTTTTCTTCATCTGGGCGATACCCATATTATTATATGCGTATGCGTATTCTGGATTAATCTCGATGGCCTTCTGACAATCGGCAATCATTCCGTCGAAATCGTTCTTCTCGAACTTGGCGCGAGCGCGGTTGTTGTAAGCGATGAAATATTCAGAGTCGAGCCCGATGGCCAGACCGTAGTTGCTGATGGCATCGTCAACGTTGCCTTTTTTGAGCAGCGCACTGGCCATATTGTTGTATGCTGTGGCCAGCTTCGGGTCGATTTTGATGGCCTGCTGATAGTCGGCAATGGCACCATCGTAATCTTCCTTCATACGCTTGGCGCTGCCGCGGTCGTTGTAGGCCTGGGCGTTGCTGCCGTCGAAGGTTATTGAAAGAGTGAGATTGTTGACGCTCTCTTCGTAGTTGCCGCACTCAAAGTTGGCCACACCGGCGTAATAGTAAACCTTGGCTTCGTTGTAGCCGGCCTTAATGGCAAGTTCGAAATCGGTGAGCGCGTCGCTCGAGTTGTTCTGGTTGAAATAAGCCAGACCGCGGCCGTAGTAGGCAACAGGCGAGCCGTCGAGCTCAACCGCCATAGTGAAATCTGTTATGGCGCCGCTGTAGTCGGCTATTTCCGATTTGGCGAATCCACGGTTCACCAGGGCCTTGGTAAACTGCGGATTGTACGACAATGCTTTTGTGAAACTGTTTATTGCTTCAGTAAAATTGCGCTGGGCCACAAAATCGTTTCCCGCATTGAAAGCGACTTCCGCTTCCTGATTCTCGGCAACAACAAGGGTCGAGTCTTTGCTGGCGGTGGTTTGTGCGTATCCGCTGAAACAGAACGCCAAAGCTGCGGCCAAAGAAATTGATTTAAATCTCATTGTGTTAAAATTTAATCGTTTACATATTTTTATGGAAGAGCCAAACGGCCCACCAAAGAAAAAGCTAAATTATAACAATTCGTTTCAAAAACAAACCGCCATAACTTTAAAAATGGTGTTATTTTTATCAGAATAGCGCTGATTGGTGTCGAAAATCCAATCCCACTCGGCATCAGGCGGCGTCTGCGACAAATCGGCATAAACAAGCTGCGTTTCGATTTTTGACGAACCGTCGAGCGGAATGTCAATCTGCCGGTAATCAGTAATCAGGCAGGTGCGGCCCTTGGGCAACCAATTGATGTGATTCTGCTGTACCATTTTACGGACATTCTTCAATTCCGCTTCATCTGTTTTGAAACGCTTGCGAAGATAATCGCACAATATTATATCGAGCTGGTTGAGCAGATTGACTGACACCACAAGGTCGAATCCGCCGAAATCGAAAGCGGACGCGGCACCTGGCAGCCATTTTGAGAATTCATCGAAGGACTGTGCGCTCATGGCACGCTGTACGGCGCCCCCTGTCAAGTCTGCTGTGACAAGCCGCACGTTTGGCATCCGCGCCGCGCGGATTTTCACCGGCTCGGGGTGCACAATATCAACAAGCACAACCGACTCGAACATTTGCGCGAGTTCGTCGAGCGGCACATCGTAGAGCCAACCGCTGCCCAACACCGCCACCGACCGCTTTTCGGGCACTTTTTCTGCTGCCGCGATTATGAAATTCCGTGTGTTCTGCAGATGTGACTGCCAGTTGCCACTCTCGCGCAAAAAACGATTCCGGATGCCGTTTTGGTCGCTGACATAACCCGCACGCCGTGCCGCCACAGACAGCGAATCCGTCCGGAACAGCCTATTAAACAATCGATTACAAAAATCCATAACAAAACGCATTTTGATTGTTGCGCCAAACCCTAAAAAAAGTAATTTTGAAAGTTACACACAAATAAAAGGAAACTATGGCTTGTAACAAATGTAAGTTCGCAACTACGGCCGTCAGAATTGTATGCTGCCTGGCCCTGGCCATACTGGCTCAGAGCGCTGCTGCGCAGTATTCGCAATCGGAACGGAAACAGTTGAAGACGGCCAACAACTTTTTTGAGACGGGACTGTATGAGAAGGCCTTACCTATCTACATCCAGCTCGACTCTGTGATTGACGACATCAACCTGCGCTATCAGATTGGCCTTTGCTATCTGAAATCGCGGTTTGAACAGGAAAAGTCTGTCAGCTATCTGGAAGAAGCAAGTGTTTCGGCCGGAACGCTGGTACCGCTCGACGTACTATGGAATCTTGGCGATGCCTACCATGTGGCCTACCGCTTTGAAGATGCCATGCGCGAGTACAACAAGTACATCACCCGGACTGCCAAAAACGACAAGGCCGACATCAACAAGCTAAACCACTGCAAGCGAATGATTACCGTTTGCCGCAACGCCATTGAGATTACCGAACAGCCTTATAAAGTTGATATTGAGCCGATGATGTCGCTCTATACCGCCGAATCGGACTTCAATCCGCTCATCTCGGCCGACGAGAGCGTGATGCTCTTCATGCGCGAAACAGGTGTTGGCAAGGGCTACGAGACATCGCTGCACATTATGATTTCGACTAAAGACGCCGACAACGCTTGGGCTAAACCCGAAAACGTCAATCTCGAACTCGACCACAAGTTGCAAAACCAAACCGCCATGCTGGCAGGCTTGTCACCCGACGGCCACACCGTGTTTCTAAATTTCGGCGAAGGTCTGAACAAAGACATTTATTCCGGTAAGCTGCAAGGAAAAACCATTACTGAAGTCAAAAAACTGAACAAAAACATCAATACACCATACTATGAAGGCGCGGCCAGCATAACGCCCGACGGCACAAAACTTTTCTTTGTGAGCGACCGTCCTGGCGGACTCGGCGGACGCGACATCTACATGTCGACACTGAACAAGAAGGGTGAATGGGACGAGCCCGTGAACCTTGGCGACAAAATAAACACAAAATTCAACGAAGACGCACCGCATATCCACTACGACGGACAGACGCTGTTCTTCAGCTCGCAAGGGCACAACACCATTGGCGGAAAAGACATTTTCAAATCGCGGCGCACAAACGGCATGTGGACTGAACCTGAAAATCTTGGCTTCACAAACACCACCATCGACGACCTTTCGTTTGTGCTGAACGCCAGCGGCGAATACGGCTATTTTTCAACTTCACGCAACAATTCGTACGGTCGCCAAACAATCATGAAAGTGGGCTACAAAGACCCTATTCCATTGACTTTGGTGAAAGGTACTGTGCTGGCCGGAACACCGCCAAAGCCGATAAAGGTTGACATCAAGGTCTATGACAAAACCACACACGAGCAGATTAAATATGTGTACACACCCGACACCGAAACGGGCAAATACCTGATGATTTTCCCGCCGGCAAAGAACTACCAACTGGTGATTTCGACACCCAACTTCATGCCGCAGCTCATCAATATACACATTCCTTACCAGAACTACTTCTACGAGTTGTATCAAGAGATAACGCTGCAGCCTATCAAGCTGAACAACAGCGAGATTGGCGAAGAAGTGATGGTGAACAACGTGTTCTACGACATATACAAGACGGCCGAAGCCGACTCGATAACAAACAACAACTCGCCTCAGCAGCCCATCTACTATGAACATCTGCTTGAGTTAGTCGAAAACATCATTCAGACATCGGACACCATTAACAAGCTGAGCTACAACACACAATCAAAAAAAGAGAAAGCGCAGCTGAAAAAGAACACCGACGACCTGCTCTCGCTCATCGAAGACGCCATCAACACAAGCGACTCGGTTACATTGAGCATTCTGGATGCCAACTCGAAGCAGAAGGACAAGGTTACCGAAACCCACTTCTACACCGACGGCATCAAGAGCAAATCGGTTACAATGCAGGTGATTGGGCAGGACACGTTCTACACCGCATCGCCTATCGACTTGAGCCGATTCGAGATTCCGACGCGCAACCACAGCAGCATCAACCGACAGGAAAACATCAACCCGGTGCTGTTCAAGGTGTCGCAACCCGATCAGCGCAAAGTGGTGCACAAGCACACGCTCTACTACAAACTCAACGAGAGCACGCTGACGGCCGAATCGAAAAAGGAACTGCAGCAGATTATCGACCTGCTGATTGACAACGCGTCAATCGGTGCCGAGATAAACGGCTACGCCGACACGCAGGGCGAACGGTCGCACAACATGAACCTGTCGCAGCTGCGTGCGCAGAACGTGCTGAAATATCTGATAGAGAACAACGTCGACGGACGGAAGATAATAACTCAAGGCCACGGTGAATCGACGGCGCGCGGCAAATATGACAGCCGCACCCACGAGATGAACTACCGCCGAGTGGAAATCATATTATTCGAACTTAAAGACTGACGACATGAAGTGCATCAAAACAACACTGATAGCCTTTGCGACAGTCTTTATGACAATGACTGCCGCGGCGCAATACTCGGAATATGAAGTGAAAGCCGCCTACATATTCAATTTCGCCAAATTCATAGAGTGGCCCGCCAACTACATCGATGGCGACACACTTTATCTGTGCGTTTACAAGAACGACCCGTTCGGAATCATTCTGGAAAAAACCATGATTGGGCGCAAAGCCAATGGCAAAGACTGGAAAATCAGACGGATAGCAAGCCTGGCTGAAACCGACAAATGCCATATGCTCTTTTTGTCGGACATCAAACAGCACGAAGCCCTGCAAGTGATTAAAAGCATTGGCAACAAGCCTATTGTGACCATCGGCGACGAGTTGGGATTCCTGTGCGAGATTGGCGGAACAATAAACTTCCTGCCGCAATTCTCGGAACGACAGTTCGAGATTAACAAGGATGTGGCCAACGACATAGGCCTGAAAATCAGCCCAAAGCTGCTGCTGCTTGCAAAGATAATATCGACGAAAGAAGATGAATTTTAAGGACTTATCGATAAGGACCAAAATCACAGTAATGGTGACGGCCATCAGCGTTGTGGGACTGATTGCCGCCGGACTCATCTATGGCCATTACGACAAGATGCAGTTCAACAAGCAGACACTGAGCAACCTGACCATTCTGGGCAAGATTGTCGGCGACAACAACACGGCCAACATCATGTTCGACTATCCGCTCGACGCGCAAACCGTGCTTCAAACCTTGGCGGCCGACACCAACATCCGTGTGGCGCGAATCTACGACACCAACCACACGCTATTTGCCGAATACGCACAAAGCCCCGAATACAGCAACACCAACCTTGACTTTATATCAGCCCGCGACACCTTTGCCTTCCACGACGACGGCCTGCTGGTGAGCCGAAACATAATTCTCGACGACGAAATCATCGGCTCAATCTTTCTGCACACCAGTCTCGACAGTTACAAAAATCGCGCGATGCAGTTTTTCAGAGTCTATCTGCTTATGATTCTTGCAGCTACAATTATTGCACTGATGCTCTCAAAAACCATGCAGAACGCCATTTCCACCCCAATCATCAACCTGACACACACAATGCGCGACATGTCGAATGTATCTGATTATCAGATTAAAGAAACCGAAAAGCGCAAAGATGAGATTGGCGAGTTGATGAAGGGGTTCAACTCTATGATTAAGCAGATAAAAAAACAGAATATCGACCTTACTCTCGCCAAGGAACAGGCCGAAAATCTAGCGAAAATCAAAGACCAGTTCCTTGCCAACATGAGCCACGAAATCCGCACCCCTATGAACGGTGTGATTGGCATGGCCAAACTGCTGAACGACACCAATTTGACACCCGACCAAAAGACTTTTCTCGACAACATCACCATATCGGCGAACAACCTGCTTGTCATCATCAACGACATTTTGGACTTCTCGAAAATTGAAGCCGGGAAAATGGAAATTGAGAAAATCGACTTCAATCTTAACAAGATAATCAACAATTTGTCAACAACTTACAAAATGTCGGCAGAAAACAAGGGGTTGTACTTCAGAGCCATCATCGACCCGAATATGCCGAAATATGTTGTGGGCGACCCCACCCGACTGAACCAGATTCTGAACAATCTGCTCAGCAACGCGCTGAAATTTACCGAATATGGCGGCATAACACTAACCATCAGTGTTTTAAGACAAGACGCCGACTCGAGCGAGCTGAGTTTTGCCGTGCGCGACACCGGCATAGGAATCCCGAAAGACAAGCAGGAACTGATTTTCTCAAGTTTCTCGCAGGCTTCGAGCGACACCACACGCAAATACGGCGGCACAGGTTTGGGACTGACCATTTCGAAACAACTTGCCACAATGCAGGGCGGCGACATTCTGCTCACAAGCGAAGACGGGAAAGGCAGCACTTTTGACTTGAGAATCACTTATTTGCACGGCACTAAAAAAGCCAAAGAAACCGTCAGGACAGAAACCGATACAGCTGCGGCAAAAGTTAGTATCGACCGTACACCGAACATTCTGCTGGCCGAAGACAACGAGATTAACCAACTGTTTGTCAAGACGATACTGAAAAAGGACTTCAATCTGATGATTGCCCCCAACGGCAAGGTGGTCATCGACCTGATGAACAAAGAAAGATTCGACCTGATTCTGATGGACCTACACATGCCAGAAATGGACGGATACACAGCCACTTCCATCATCCGTAAGATGGACGACCAGGAAAAACGGACCATCCCGATTATTGCACTCACGGCCGCCGCCATCAAGGGCGAAAAGGAAAAGTGCATCGGCGCAGGAATGGACGACTACATTTCGAAACCTTTCGAGACGCAGGACCTTATCAATATGATTTACAAGCACATCGGCGGACAAATATTGCCTAACGACGAAACTGACGATATTGATGATGCTGACGCACAGGCCGGCATTGAGCACAATTACAAATTCATCGACCCGCAGCACCTGGATTCCGTGACCGGCGGCGATGAGAAATTCAAAATCGAACTTGTGAACGTTTTCATCCAGCAAATGCCGACTCTGCTCGTCAGCCTTGAAAAAGCCTTGCAAGAAAAAGATTACAAGCAACTTTCAGCCATCGCCCACAAAACAAAATCGTCAGTGGCACTGATGGGCATCGAATCGCTGCGCGCCGACATGGCCGAACTCGAACAAAAAGCCAAAACCGGCGACGACACCGAACTTTATTCAAAAATAGTCACAAACTTTATATCAGTCAGCACCGATGTTCTGACTGAAATTGAAACATTCAGAGATTCATTAAAAAACGACGGACTATGATGGAAATAAACAATCAAATCGCAGGTTGCGCCATTGCAACCCCAAAACCAGAAAACCGACGACTGACAATCAGCAACGACAGCGAGTTCAAATCGCAGATTAACACCGTTATTGACCAGCATGAGTACCTGAACATCATTGTTGATATGAAAGATATCGACTTGATTGACAGCACCGGACTGGGCACGCTGATTAGCGTCTTCAACCATGGACGCAACAACAACTGCAAAATCAAATTCTGCAACATGAGCGCTGCGGTGGCAAATGTCATCAAGATGACCCGAATCGACCAGATTCTGGACATCTACCCGACGCTTGAAGCCGCCAAAAGCTCACTGTAACACTTTGGCGGACAATGATTTCTGTTACCGACGAGATAAACCGGCTTTATACGTCGTGGGCAGGCGGCAGCTATGCCCATAGCTCACCCCTGCCCCGCTCTGGCTCTGACCGTCAGTATTTCCGCCTGACGGCCGACGACCAGCGCACGGTGATGGCCGCCTACAATCAGAATGTGGCCGAAAACGAAGCGTATTTCTCTTTCAGCCGGGCTTTCGCCGATGCGGGCGTAAATGTACCGAAAGTTTTGGCCGTAAGTGCCAACCGCACTTGCTATCTGGTTGAAGACCTTGGCTCGGAACCGCTCTACAACCTTGTTGTGGAAGCCAACGGCGCACCCGACGAACACCTTGTGCAACTCTACAAGCGCGTGCTGACCGACTTGGCCCGAATGCAGGTTGTGGCTGGCCGCAACATCGATTACTCACTCTGCATCGGGTCGCCCGATTTCGACCAGACGGCCATTCAGTGGGACCTTAACTATTTCAAATACTGTTTTTTAAAAAACGCCCACATTGATTTCGACGAACTGAAACTCGAAGCCGACTTTGAGACCATCAAACAAGCCGCTGCAAGCGCTGACTGTCAATTCTTTATGTTCCGCGATTTCCAGTCGCGCAACATAATGCTGAAGAACGGTGCGCCTTATTACATTGATTTTCAGGGCGGCAAACGCGGTCCGCTGATGTACGATGTGGCGTCGGTGCTCTATCAGGCAAAAGCGAAATTTAGCGAAAAACTGCGCAACGAACTGTTCGACAGTTATATAGAAGCGCTGCATAAACTAATTCCTGCCGACCGCGAACGCTTATTCAAAGAGTTTAAACTGTTCGCGCTGATTCGCACACTGCAAGTACTTGGCGCTTACGGCTTTAGGGGCTACTACGAAAAGAAGAAACACTTCATTGAGAGCATTCCTGCGGCAGTGAAAAACTTGAAAGACCTGCTGGCGCTAAAATTCATCAATCTACCTTATATTGAAGCAGTTGCAAGCAAGATTGACATTGCCGAACCCGTTCCCGACAACTACGACGGCCTGACCGTTACGGTTTACAGTTTCTCGTACAAAAAGGGCATCCCCACCGACTCGGAAAACGGCGGCGGATTTGTGTTCGACTGCCGCGGACAGCACAATCCTGGCCGCTACGACGAGTATAAATCGCTCACAGGCCGCGACCAACCAGTCATCGATTTCCTAAAAGCCAACTCGACCATCGACGAATTTCTGGCCAAAGCCATCGAGATTGTTGAGCCTACCATTGAGACATACCAGCGGCGCGGATTCAAAAACCTGATGGTCAGTTTCGGTTGCACCGGTGGCCAACACCGCTCGGTTTATTGCGCGCAGAATTTCGCCGAACAAATCGGCAAGAAGTTCGATGTGCGGGTTAAACTGATTCATAGGGAATTGGGTGTTAGGTGTTAGTGGCAGTAAAAGGTATTCAATTAATTACGCATTCAGTTATTCAATCCTTCACGCATTCAATTATTCAATCAGTTTTTGTCTATGGAAGCAATGATATTCGCTGCTGGTTTGGGCACTCGCCTTCGACCGCTGACAAACGACCGCCCGAAAGCGCTGGTGGAAGTTTGCGGCAAAACGCTGCTACAGCACTGCATTGAGATGCTCATCGGCAATGGCTCCACTCGCATTGTGATTAACGTGCACCACTTTGCCGAAATGATGAAAGCGTACATCGCGAATCTGAATTATAATATTGATATTCAAATATCTGACGAGAGCCAACTACTGCTCGACACTGGCGGCGGACTGAAAAAAGCCGTCAGCCTGTTCAGCGGCCGAGAGCCTGTAATGATTGCTAACGTTGACATTCTTACCAACATCGATCTGCGGAAAATGATGCAGCAACACATTGATTCAAAGGCCGATGCTACGCTTGCCATCCGCAACCGCCAGAGTTCGCGCCAACTGCTCTTTGATGCCGATTGGCAACTTGGCGGCTGGCAGAACAACAAAACGGGCGAATCAATCATTGTCAGCCAGGCCAAAGAACTTAAACCATTCGCATTCAGCGGAATACACATCATATCGCCGTCGCTGTTCAGCAAATTCCCTGCCGACGATGTCTTCCCCATCATTCCGCACTATCTGAAACTGGCTGAAAGCCACAAAATCATCGGCTACCGTCACGACAGCGACTATTGGTTCGATGCTGGCTCGGTTGAAAAAATCGCGGAAGCGGAAAAATTCCTAATTTCAAAAGAATAAATCGTTTGTCACCGACTTTTTGTTTCTCATCATATTTTTTCGTCACTTAAAAACCTTTATCGGCAGTTGCCGTAATAGGGCACGTTATTAATGATTAAAAAATAAAATTATGAGAACACGACAAATTAACGCTATTCTGTTTCTGACATTTTTAGTTTCAATGCCAAACACTGGCCTGTTTGCCCGAACAATAACAAGTACATCATCGCAAAACGCTACCGAGCGCCTGAATGAGACACTTGTTATAAACTCTGATTATACCATAAATGGAAACCTTACCGCTACTGAAGTAACTATAAATCCAGGTTGCACTCTTACGATAAACGGACATCTGAACACAACTGGGAATCTCACAATTCTGGGTGATGGACGCCTTGCCATTAACGAAGGTGGCGAGTTGCTGGTTGCCAACAACTTCAACGCAAAACACACTGAAAATGGATTGATAAACAAAACGAAGAACTATCCCAACGTTGTTGTAAACGGCTGTATGACAGTTGAAGGGACGTTTGCCTGCGAGAGTCATCTGACGGTTAACGGTGAGATTGAGACTGAAGACGCCATAGTTAAACAGGATTTGACAATTACCGAAAACGGGGCTTTGGTTGTCTATGGCCAATTAACCAATTATGGTGTCATAACCGACAACGGCCGACTGGAAGCAGGCCGAATTGACGTGGTTAAAGAACTGACTATAAGTTCAAACGCCATATTGTATGTGAACAAAGACGAATCGGACTCAAAAACGAATGGCGATTTAATTGTCAGAAAAGACGGGAAAATCTCTTTCGAAAAGAACTCTGCCACTATTGTTGAAGGTGATTTGATTCAGGACGGCAGCACTTTACTGGGAATCCACCTGCTATTCCCCAAAACAGGTGACATCAAGGCTTATAAAGCAACTGTAGTTGTTGAAGGCGCCTACCATATTTATACCACCGAATTTAACAGGCACGATGCCAATTGCGAGTACATTGATCCAAAAGATAATCCGAGATTTTTCTCATTCGGCGGAATAAAACAAAGCACTATTAAGCAACAAACTTTATAACCAGTTTTTGCTGATAGTTTTTCGACAGAAACACATCAACCCCAATTCTGCATTGAGTCGGGGTTTGTTTTTGGCTGACAGAGCAATATTGTTTCGCCCAAAAAGAGTCTAGCAATTTGGCGGCTGACAAAACGAAAAATCAGCGAAACTTTTTAAGCCCGCCATCGTACAAACTTTGGTATATTAATGTAAAAAAGCAAGTTATGAAAACAAGACACATCATACCGATTCTGCTGGCGTTGGTTCTTGCGCCCACTTTGAGCGCTTGGGCAGAGACAATCAGCACCAATACCACTCAGACAGTTAACCAAACATTTAACAGTCTGTCCATAACTGCGAAATACATCATTCCAGCAAATGTGAGCGTATTTGTAAAAGGTGATGTAACTGTTTCGGGCAACGGTGAGCTGATTATTGAAGAAAACGGCAGTCTTCACGTCAAAAAAGATTTTGACGCAAAACCCGCAACAATAGGTGGTTTATGGGGAATTGGCGGAACAAAATACTACCCCACTGTTGAAGTAAATGGTATTCTGATAGTTGAAGATGAACTCACCAGCGAAGCAACTTTTACCGTCAATGGCGACTTAACCGCTGGAAGTATGGATGTAGAAAGGAATTTCACAATGGGGAACGATGCTTCGATTTCAGTTGACGGCAAACTCACTGGCAACACCAATATTACAGTGAACGGCCAACTGCAGGCAGGCTCGGTTGAGAACAACTCGCCATTGACCATCAGCGAAAACGCGACAATGACAGTTAGCGGAAAACTGCTTGGTGACGACAATATTACTGTGAACGGACATTTGGAAGCTGGCGAAGCCGACATCAACGAAAACCTGACTATCGGCAGCGATGCACAGATGATTGTCAAAGGCCTGCTAACCGACGATGGCAACATCACCGTCAACGGCAGACTTGAGGGTGGGCAGATTGAAGTCTATGAAAATCTGACAATAAACTCTAATGCCATATTGTTCGTAAACAAAGATGAATCCGACTCTAACCCTACTGGTGATTTAATAGTTAAAAAGAACGGGAAAATCACATTCAAAGAGAACTCGACATCTTTTGTGGAAGGCAATTTAGTACAAGACGGCAGTACACCATTCGGACTTGGACTTGTATTTCCCAACACTGGTGATATTGACGCTAAAAATGCCACGTTAATTGTTGAAGGTATTTATGATATATATGAAACCGCCTTTGGCACTACAGATTCAAATTGCGAATATATTGACCCAGGGAATAATCCCAGTTTCTATTCATTCGGTGGTGTCACCCCTGAAAATGTTTTAAAAGCTACCCCAAAAGGAAAGGCTGCTTTCGAACAAGAAATGGGAAGCCTGGAAAGTCTTAAAAATCAGATCCTTCCCATCGAGCTTGTCTATTTCAAAGCGCACGAGTTTGGCGGCGGCGTAAGGTTTGAGTGGGAAACGGCTTCGGAACTGAACAACGACTTCTTTACTATCGAGTTCAGCATCGACGCTGTTGAGTTTGCCGAACTGACTATTATTGAAGGCGCTGGCACATCGACAGAGCCGCACAACTACCGCTACACCGACTTCTCATCGCATGCGGGCATCATCTACTACAGGCTCAAGCAAACCGACTACGACGGGAACTTCAGTTACTCGGAAATTGTTCCTGTGGTATTTGCCGAGCACCACGAAGCCGAAACCGAAGACATCAAATTTGTCATCTATCCGAATCCCGCAACCGACTATATCACCATCAGCGGCGGCGAATACGAGAGCATATCGTTTGTGTCGGCCAACGGCGCGGTGCTGGGGCGTGAAGCGGCTCAAGGCTCACACGACATTACAAGGCTGCCCAAAGGCTTGAACTTTGTGATTATCCACACGGCAAACGGCGACGTAAGCGAAAGATTTATCAAACGCTGACAGATATTCTAAAACACCAGCAACCCCGATTCGGCATTGAGTCGGGGTTGTTTTTTTTAGGCCACAAAAAAAGAGAGCCCGCCATCGCGACGAACTCTCTCCCATTTATTAACAACTTAAATTTTACTTGTCAAGTCCTTCGATTGTCTGAATCTTGCCGTCCTTGTCGTATTGCAACTCGCAGACTTTCAGGCTACGCAGCCAGGTCTTGTCGTTCGACGGAACGCAATCGTGGTGGAACAGATACCATTTGCCCTTGTACTCGGCAATGGCGTGGTGTGTGGTCCAGCCCACAACAGGTGTCAGAATCACGCCTTGATAGGTGAACGGTCCGTACGGATTGTCGCCAATTGCATAGCAAAGGAAGTGGCTGTCGCCAGTTGAGTACGAGAAGTAGTACTTGCCGTTGTATTTGTGCATCCACGAAGCCTCAAAGAAGCGGTGCGGGTCGCCAGCCTTAAGCGGTTGCCCGTCCTTATCGACAACCATCACGCGGCGTGGTGCCTCGGCAAACTGCAGCATATCGTCGCTCATCTTCACAACGAAACTCGGAAGCGCTGGCATATCAGGTTTGGCAAAGAGTTCGCCGTTGCGAGTCGGCTCTGCTCCCATATCAACAAGGCCGTTATTGTCGCCGTGCTTGCCGTGAATCGGCTCAAAACCAGGTGCAAACGGCTGCCACCACTGAAGTTGGCCGCCCCAGAGTCCGCCAAAATAGGTGTAAATGGTGCCGTCGTCGTCTTTGAACACGCAAGGGTCGATTGAGAACGAACCGCGGATTGGCTGCGGTTGCGGCTTGAACGGGCCTTCGGGCTTGTCGGCCACTGCCACGCCAAGACGGAACACGCCATCGTAACCTTTGCCCGAGAAAACGTAGTAGTACTTGCCGTTTTTCTCAACCACGTCGCTGTCCCACAACTGTTTTTCGGCCCAAGGCACATCTTTCACATCGAAGATTACGCCGTGGTCGTTGACATTGCCTGTCATCGGGTCGCCGTCAATCGAGAGTGCGTGATAGTCCTTCATCTGGAAGTGACCGCCATCGTCGTCTTCTTCGGCGCCTGCTTCCCAGTCGTGCGACGGGTAAATGAATATTTTGCCGTTGAACACGTGAACGGCAGGGTCTGCCATATAGTCGGCAGGAAATAAATAACGTTTCTGTGTCATTGCTTTAAGTTTTTGGTTATTACTATTTTAGTTTTAAGTTTTAAGTTATCGAAGTTTTAAGTTTAGGTGAATCGTTTAATCGGGACGGACGCGGCCCGCCACGTCCCCACCAACACCTAACACCCAACACCTTAATTGTTAATTATTCATTGTTAATTTTCAATTCTCAATTGTCAATTATTTACTTTCCTTCATCGCCAACTTGATTATCGCGTCAACAAACGGTTTCGGCTGATAGTTGCGGTCGATAGCGAGCGGATAGTCGGTGCGGCCAGGCATTGGCCAGCCGTTCTTCCAACTGTCGGCGTCGGTCAGGCCCCAGAAGGTTACGCGGTCGATAACATCGGCGTGCTTCAGGTAGATTTTGAAGAGTTTCACAAAGAAATCGGTCTGCTCCTGCGCTTTGGCGGCAGGAAGGCTGTCGGTGTAGGGGTTCATCTCCTTCATATACTCGAAATTGGTCTCCACCGCAGCACCGTAATTTCCTTGTGGCCAAGGTAATACGCTCAAATCGAGTTCGGTGACCATCACCTTCACACCTTCGGCGGCGTAAGCCTCAATGCTCTTCTCATACTCGTCGAGATTGGTGTCGAAAGCCACGTGCGACTGCATTCCAATGCCGTCAATGCGGCAGCCTGCAGCCTTCAACTCACGCACGATACGGATTGCGCCCTCGCGTTTCGACGGATTGTCCATACCATAATCGTTGTAGTAGAGTTCGGCATCGGGGTCGGCCTCGTGGGCAAATTGGAACGCCATTTTAATATACTCTGGGCCGATAATACGGTAGAACTGCGTGGGGCGCAACTCGCCGTTATCGAGCAGAGCCTCGTTCACAACATCCCAGCCTTTGATTTTGCCTTTGTAGCGCGAAACCACTGCGGTGATATGCTCACGCATTCGGCTAATCAGTTCATCTTTAGTGACTTGCTGGCCCAAATCGTCTTTAAAGAACCAATAAGGCAACTGCGAGTGCCAAACCAGACAGTGGCCCGTGACAGCCTGACCGTTGCGCTGCGCAAGTTCAACAATAGCGTCGGCGTCGCGCCAGTCGTACAGGTCTTTTTTGGGGTGAATCTCCTCTGGCTTCATACAGTTTTCGGGCACAAGCGCGCTGAACTGGTCGCGGATAACGCACTGCACCTTCGGGTCGTCGCTCTTCACCTGACGCACATTGACAGCCGCTCCAAGTAGGAACTTCCCGTCAAATGCCTGACGCATAGTGGCTTTGCCGTTGTCGGGGCAGTCGCATTTTGCTGGCAGACTGCTCTGCTGACCACCTTCGTTATTGCCGCAGCAACCCGCAAGAGCGGCAGCCACCAAAGCCATCGATAATAATTTGATATTCATATCTTTAAAATTAAAAAAAGACGGAAAGGACGCTTCCCTCCCGCCTTATGTTGTCAATAGTTATGCTTTTGTGCGAGCCTCAATTTCGCGGTTCATCTCGTCGAGACGCTCATCGGTAAGCGGATACTTCTTAATCAAGTATGCCACAACAATGAGAAGCGCTGCAGGGATTATGGTTGTGAACACCAAAATCGCATTTTGAGCAGTGGCTGAATATTTGCCCAACTCTGTGTAATAAGCATTTACAGGTGCGCTGATAAACGAAGCCAGGAACACTACAACGAAAATGCCGAGCACCAGTTGAAGGCATTTGTTAGCCTTGAACTCACGGAACATATCGCCGAACGAAACGGGCTTCTCGGGTGTTGTGGTGATATTCTCCTTGCTGCCAAGGAAGCAGAGCGTCAAGAGCACAAAGCCGACGAGCGCGAAAATGGCGGTAACTGTAAACCAGGCTTTCGGGTCAGTTGCCAAGGCCGATTCCTCACTTGCAAGGTTAAAGCCGATAAGTCCCATAACCAGTGGTGTAATCCAGCCAGCGATTGAGAAACCCGCTTTGAAAGCGACACCTGCCAAGGCGTTCACTGTGGCGGCAGGACGGTTGCCTGTACGGTGCTCCGACTCGGTGATAACTTCAGGAACCAAAGCCCACATCAGCGAACCAACAAGCAGACCGACGCCAGTCATAATCTTTGCAATCTGGACAAGCAGCGTGCAACTCTTGACATCGCCGAACTTGCCAATGCCGAACAGAATGGCAAAGCCAATAAAGCCTATCGAGAGAAGTGTGTAATAAAGACCTTTTTTACCCAGCAGTTTCTTCAAAACAGGCAGCAACGGCAGGATAATGAAGGCTGGAATGGTACCAATGGCCATAAATATTGCCTGCTCCCAGTTGATTGCCGAATGAACGCAAATTGCAAGTCCGATAGGGAAACCTGCCTGAACAATAATCTGACCGATATTAGCGCAAACCATACGGGTTGAAGTAAGGATAAGAACCTCGTCGTTGTCGCGGGTCATACTTGCCATAATCGAGCCGTACGGGATATTCACCACCGAATAAATCATACTTAATATGGTATAACTCAATGTGGCGTAAACCATCTTCGCTCCCATCGACCAAGTGGCTGCGGCGGGAAGCATCAGGAAGCAGGCGGCAACTGTGAGCGGAATACCACCCCAAAGAAGATAAGTGCGATACTTGCCCAATTTTGGATTGCGGTTGTCGATATACTTTCCTACTACAGGACTCCAGAAGCAGTCGATAAGACGGACGGTGAGAATCAAGCCGCTGACAAATGCAGGATTGATTTTCAGAACCGTAGTAAGATAAAGCATCAAATAGCACGCAACCGTTTGAAAGATAAGATTTTGTGCCAAGTCGCCCGAGCCAAAGCCTATGCGTTGAGCCCACGATAGTTTGTAGAACCCTTTTTGTTCTACATCATTTTTTAATTCCATTACGTTTAGTTTAAGTTATTACTCTAAAAAGCCGCGCCACGGTGTTGTGAAAACCGCAAAAAGCGACATTCCAAATGTAAATTTTTGTTTAATGTTTCCGCCACTTGTTTCATTTTTTTTTCAAAAAGGCACAAAAAAGCGCCATCTCGTCATTTTTTACGGCCCGCCGTGTCCACCGAAAAGAAATCGGCATTATCTTGCACAATAATTTTAAAACGAATGAATATGAAAAAGATTCTTATTGCAGCCGCATTGCTTTTCACGGCAAATGTGGCAATGTGTCAGATTTTCGCATTGGGTATCAAGGGCGGTTTGAACTCG
This sequence comes from Salinivirgaceae bacterium, assembly GCA_017527435.1. Taxonomy (GTDB): domain Bacteria; phylum Bacteroidota; class Bacteroidia; order Bacteroidales; family SZUA-534; genus RUG13583. The sequence goes on along the minus strand of JAFXQB010000018.1, from coordinate 81,879 downwards.
TCGAAACTAAAAATGAAAGATGTGGCAGCCACCATCAAAGATGACAAAACAGGTCAAGAAATGGAATACCTTATGGAAGACGCATCGTCAGGTTTGGGATTCCATGTCGGTGGATTCGCCCGCATCAACGCTCTTGCAGTGTTTATCCAGCCGGAAATCTACTATACAAATATGAGTTCAAACATCACAATCAGCCCGAAAAACGGCTCTGTATCAAAAGAAGAAACTGATGTTATTAAAAATCACCGCATTGATATTCCGGTTATTGTGGGTGCAAAATTCGGCCCCGCACGCTTGGGTTTAGGCCCTGTTGCTTCGTTCAACCTGAAGTCAGACGCCAAAGTATCTGATGAGTACAAAGAGACATTTGGTAAAGGCCTTGAAAACGCAAAAAATACAGCAGTCTTCAGTTTGCAAGTTGGTGCCGGTCTCGACATTCTGAAAAAACTCACACTCGACCTTCGCTATGAGTTTGGTTTAAGCAAACTGGGTGACGAAGTTACCATCGCAGGAAAGCCTTACAAGACAAGCCAACACGCTAACTCATTCATAGCCAGCATTGGTTGGATGTTCTAAACCAACACACATAAAAATAAAAAATCCTGCCAGACATGTTTGGCAGGATTTTTTTGTTGTTTTTCATACAAACTACTCTCCCTCAACCTTACACTCGCGGAAGTTCATTTCGGCTTGCGCCTTCTCGCGCGGCATTGTGAAATAGGTGCAGGTGGCCTCGGTGCAGACAGTGCCCTCGCTGTCAACAATTTGCGCATCGATAATGACAATGTTGCGGCGCTGCTCGCGAATGTGGCCGCTAATGGTGATTTTGCCCTTGCTGATTAGCACGGGGCGGCGGTAGCGCGTTTCCATCTTCGACGTCACGCCCGCAGTCTGCAGTTTGCGCGAAACCACCCAACCGCAGAGTTCGTCGAGCAGGGTGGCCTGAATGCCGCCGTGCAGCGTGTCGAGCCAACTCTGATAGTTGGTGTTCGGCTGCCACTCGGCCACAATGTTGTCGCCGTCCTCGAAGAAGCAAAGGTGAAGGCCGAACGGGTTGTCGGGCGAGCATCCGAAGCAGTTGTACTTGGCCATTGTCGCCCACGGGTTTATAATGCGTTTTAAATCCATATTGTTTGTTTTCAATTGTTTATGTATTATTTCTCTATGGCGTAATGAGAGAAAACGCCGCCACATCTTCACAAAAAGAGTACCAATTTTGAGAAAGAAAAAGGCGACAGACTGATAAACAACTGATATTAACCACGGAAAGCACAGAACTTGAATTTTCAATTCCGTGTTTTCAGTAGGCAATTGAACTTGTTCGATTGCCGTTTTTTATTGTTTCCGTGTTTTTCGTGTGTTCCGTGGTGAAAAATAAGTTCAGTGAGAATCATAGCCAAGAAAAAATGTCGAATCTTCTGAAAAATTGGTTTTTAGAATCAATTCTATTGTAAATTCGCAACCGACAATGGAACGATTGCGAAAATACGCTACAATATTGACACTCATACTTTTGAGTGGGTACATTGTTTGTCTGTTTGCCGACGATTTCGACAACACGGCATTTGCACAAACCGAAATGCAGATTGGCGCAGAATTCGACAACGACGATTTTGACGACGACGGGACCGACGATTTCTGCATCAGCCGCCCCACAACTTCGCAACACACAACAAACACTCTGAACTGCAACGTTTTATGCGGTAAAGAGCAGACTGCGGCAAAGCGCTCGTCGGTGCAAATGTCGGGACTGACGCACAGCCTTGCGCCCAACAAAGGCAGCAACTCGGCTTCATATTATTCTGAAATTAAAGGTGGTGTGGACTGCGGTTCGCACCATCTTTTTTTATATCAATTCATTAACTTAAAAATTTCACACAATGAGAAAGTTTTTTTCAATTACGTTTTTGGTGCTGGCTTTCGCACTAAACGCGTGTTCGGGTGAGCGCAAAGGCAGTTTCGAGCAATTGCCGAAAAGCGCGCAAGAGATTATTGTTCAGCATTTTGACAAGACAGCAATCGCATCTGTCAAAATCGATAACGACGACAAGACGACTGAATACGAAGTGCGTTTTGCCAACGGCGCCGAACTCGATTTCGACCAAGACGGCAATCTGAAAAAGATTGAATGCAAACCGAATCAGGTGCCTGAAGCGCTGATTGCAAGCGAGATTGTGGCTTACGTGAAGGACAACTACCCATCGAGCCTGATTGTGGAATGGGGAAAAGAGAAGAAGGGCTCGAAAGTTGAGTTGAGCAACGGCATTGAACTCATTTTCAATAACTTGAATCAGTTTGTAGGAATCGATAAATAACAGACAGGCTGTGCGGCAACGTGCAGCCTTCATTTTTTTGCAATATGGACATTATCAGCATTTTAACGGCCATTCTCACGCTCTTGGCGGGCATCGGTGTTTTTCTGATTGCCTGCAATGTTATGAGCACTCATCTTGAGAATGCGAGCAGTCATAGTTTGAAACGCCTTTTTGCCAAAACGGGCAAGAGCAAATGGCTGGGCGTCGGCATTGGAACGGTTGGCACGGCGGCCATTCAAAGTTCAGGCGCAGTGACGGTTATGGTCATCGGTTTTGTCAATGTGGGCATAATGTCGCTGGCGCAGGCGGCCACGATAATCTACGGCGCCAACATCGGCACGACCGTTACAGCGCAGATTGTGGCGCTGGGTATGTTCGGCGGCAACAGCCTGTCGACAACCGTCATTTTCTCGGCGTTTACGGGCATTGGCGTTTTTATGGCAATGTTCGGCAAGCGCGAGCGGCTGAAGTTGTGCGGCAACATTCTGGCTGGCTTCGGCCTGCTGTTTGTAGGCCTACACACAATGTCGAACGCTATGGACGACTTTGCCTCGCTCGACTCGGTTAAAATGTTTCTGGCGAGCATCGGCAACCCGCTGATTCTGGTGCTGATAGGCACGCTGCTCACGGCCATAATCCAATCGTCGTCGGTGCTGACATCGATAGTTATCACAATGGTTTTCAGCGGTCTTATCAACCTCAACCAAGGCATCTACCTGACAATGGGCTCGAACATCGGCTCGTGCGTGGTGGCCATAATTGCGGCCATCGGCAGCGGCACCAACGCCCGCCGCACCGCCCTGCTGCACCTTGTGTTCAATGTTATGGGCGTGGCGCTGTTCCTGCTTATTGCGCTGACACTCAATTTGTTCTCGAAGTCGGCTGTTGATTTCGGACGAATTTTCGAGACATTCTTCCCTCACGCGCCGCAACTGCAACTGGCAATGTTCCACACCATTTTCAACGTCTGCACAATGCTGGTCGCCCTGCCGCTGACCGAGCGCCTTGTGAGCCTCGTCTGCCGCATAATTCCCGCCGCGCCGAGTGCCGAAAACGCCGACAAGCCGCATCTCTACTTCCTCGACGAGACAATGCTGCGCACGCCGATTATGGCTGTCAGGCAGTTGAAGGCCGAAATTGAGAATATGGCCGATATGGCTGTCAGAAATTTCCAACTGTCAATCGAGATTGTTACTCGGTTGGATTTCAAACATTTGGAACGTTTCAAGAAGACCGAGAGCGAACTCAACTTTCTAAACAGCGAAATAACCCGCTACGTGGTTGCGCTGTCGGGCAAGCCAATGAGCGATTTCGACAATAAGTTCGTGAATTCGAGCATCAAAAGTGCGAGCGACCTTGAGCGCATCGGTGATTATGCGGTGAATATTGTGGAATACGCCACCAATCTAAAATCGCAGGAAGCGTCGTTTTCGGCGGCGGCCATAAGTGAAATTGGCGAAATGAACGGGCTGATTGCCGATTTGTACAAAGAGATTAAAACGGCTTTTCACGACCACGATTTTGCGGCTCTTGAAAGAGCAAATCTGATTGAAGACAAGATAGATAGCATCACATCACGAATGGAAAGCAACCATATTGAGCGGCTTGTGGCGGGCGAATGCAGACCGCAGGTTGGCGCCGAATATATCTCGCTTGCGCAAAACTCCGAGCGTGTTGCCGACCACTTGATAAATGTTGGCAAGAGTATTAGGAAGTTTGCTTTGCAGGATTAAACGTAAACTACAACTTCTCCAGCACAAATCGTAACATCTTGTTATACAGGTGCCAACGCGTGTTGCCGCCGTAAATGCTATGGTTGCGGTTGGTGTAGACGAAATAGTCGAACTGCTTGTTGGCCTGAACCAGAGCCTCGCACATTTCGGCTGAATTCTGCCAATGAACATTGTCGTCGGCACTGCCGTGAATGAGCAGCAGATTGCCCTGTAAATCAGCGGCGTGAGTGATTGGCGAGTTAAGGTCGTAGCCGTCGGCGTTCACTTGCGGCGTGCGCATAAAACGCTCGGTGTAGATATTGTCGTAGTAGCGCCAGTTGGTGACGGGCGCAACCGCAATGCCAGCCTTGAAGGTGCCGTTGCCTTGCGTCAGGCAGTTGAGCACCATAAAACCGCCGAAACTCCAGCCCCAAATGCCAACGCGGTCGGCAGCGACGTATGGCAGCGATTTCAGATAACGGGCGGCGGCAAGTTGGTCGGCGAGTTCGTATTTGCCTAACTGCAAATAAGTTACCTTACGGAATGCCTCGCCACGCGCGCCTGTTCCGCGACCGTCGCAGCAGAAAACAATGTAGCCGTTGGCGGCCAGCACCTGCTCCCAGCCAGCATCGAACTGATTGAGAACCTGCTGAGAGTTTGGACCGCTATATTGCACCATCAGCACGGGATATTTTTTCGACGGATTGAAATCGTGCGGCTTTATCATCCACGCATTCAGGCTGATATCTTCGTCGGTGGTGAATTGCAGAAACTCCTTCGGGCAGAACTGACGGTTTTCCAACGTGTCGACAAGGGCCGCGTTGTCCTCAAGCACGCGCAACTGCTTGCCACTGCGTTCGTGCAGAGTGTAAATGGTTGGCGTTGAAGCATTTGAAAATTCGCTAATGTAATATTTGAAGCCTTTGCTGAAAATAAAATCGTTAGTTCCCAACTGCTTGCTTAACAATGTTTTAGCCGTACCGTTGGCTTTCACCGAATAAACGTCGCGGTTTGGCGCTCCGCGCTCTGCGCTTTGGTAGAAAATGGTGTTGGTGCGCTCGTCAAATCCGTAGAAATCAGTAACATCCCACTCGCCTTTGGTAACCTGATTGAGCAGCGTGCCGTCGGCTTTGTGCAGATAAATGTGGCTCCAGCCGTCGCGCTCGCTCATTATCAAGAATTTAGAGCCGTCGGCGTTGAATGTCAGATAGTCGAAAAACGACTCGTCGATATACCACTTATTTTGCTCATCGTAAAACACTTGCGTGGTTCCGTCGGTGGGATTGGCGTAGAGCAGTTCAAGGTGGTTCTGCAAGCGGTTGAGCCTGTAAACCACCAACTTACCCGCGGGACTCCAGGTTATGCGCGGAATGTATTGGTCGGTCTCCGCACCAACATCGATTTGAGTCTTGCGGCCATCGGAAAATGAATAGTTCCAGACAGTTACAACCGAATTGGCCTCGCCAGCCTTGGGATATTTGTAGGAATAGGTCGACGGGTAGAGTGCGTTTTCAGCCTTGCGCGGCGCTTGGCCAGCAAAAACCGAGAATCCATAAGTGCGCACCACCGACTCGTCGAAGCGGCACCACGCCAGATTGCGGCTGTCGGGCGACCAGCAGAAAGCGCGATTGTACTCAAACTCCTCCTCGTAAACCCAGTCGGGAATGCCGTTGATTATCTTATTGAACTCGCCGTCGGTTGTTATCTGCGACTCCGTACCGTCAGTCAAGTTTTTGACATACAGATTGTTACCACTGACATACGCCACCATAGTGCCATCGGGCGACAGTGTCGCCACCTGCTGACGGCGACTGTCGGACACAGCCGTGAGTTTCTTGGCGGCAACGTCCCAAACGTAGTAATTGGCTGTAAATGAGCGTCGATAGATATTCTGCCGATTGGTGTAGAAAAGGATTTTCCGCTCATCGGCACTGAATCTGAAGTTCGACAAATAGTTTATCGTGCTGTCGCCAAACTGCTCCACCGTGGCCAATGTAGCCACTTTTTCGCCAGTCTTGTAACTGTATTTTGCTATCGCCAAACCATCCTCAATAACAGCGTAATGCAGCCCGTCGCTCATCGGGGTGATAGCGTCAATGCCGTTCTCGTAGAACGTGCCTTTTCTCATTATGTCGTCGAGAGTGATTTTTGTTCCTTCCGATTGACATACAGCATTGGTTGTCAGCAGAATAAATGCAAAAACAAATGATAAACCTTTCATTGTATTAGTGTTAAAAGCCTTCAAAACAAAAGCAGTACAAGGTTGTAAGAATTTTTGTCTTTATAAAATGAAAAAGGCCGTCTTTACCGACAGCCTTTTACTATTTGATTATCAATGTTATTTCTTCTTATCCTTCCGCGCATACTCGTCTTCGAGCACTTTCTCAAGTGTCTCAACATCAATGCGTTTGGCAATGATTTTCTTGCCGCGGTCGAGTAGGTAGATTGACGGTGTGCTGCGAATGTCGTAGAACAGGCGGAATCCCGATTGGTTGTACGGGTCCCAAGCGTTTATCCAGTTTTCAAGTCCTTGACTTTCAATAAACTTGCCCCATTCTTCCTTGTCGGTTTGGGTGTAAATGCCCATCACCTCAACGCCGCGCTCCCAGAACTTGTCGGCCAAAGCCTTCATTTTGGGCGTGGCCTTCTTGCAGTGTCCGCACGACGGCTCAAAGAAGAACAATACGGTGTATTCGGCATTGACGCCCGAAATGGTTACCGGTTGGTCATCATAGCTGTAGAGCTTCAGTTCAACTGCTTGATTGCCAACCTGATTGTAACGCAGTTCCTCGACGCGTTCGCGAAGTTTCTCGAGCCAAGTCGAGTCGGCCCAAGTGGCGCGACCGTTCAGGTAGTAGTTGTCGCCAAAGAAGACGAGCACCTTGTCCATACCCATAATGTCGCTGTTGTTGTACTTGTTGAAGATTGTCTGCAGCAGGAAACGGAACACCTCGTCGCAGCCTTCAGCCTTGTCTAACAGCATTTTGCTCTCCTTGATAATGGTGTCGGGCGCCTGAAGAATCATCTTCTCGAAATAGCGGTCGATTTTAGGCTGGAAAAAACTCGTACGGAGCAGTCTTGCATCCTGAAAATCAACATTATCGAAAAAGTGTTTCTTGTAGAATTTGTATTGGAAAGCCGAGTCGAGCACATTGCCGTCGGCATCGCGCGGAAAGTCAGGAATGTCAATGTCTTTGTTGATTCGCAGAACGGCTGCCAGCAACGATTTGCTGTGGTTGGTCTCAATATCGTCCCAGCGGGCCATAACCTCATTGGAAAGAATCGCCAGACTATCTTTAATAGCCTTTTCCTCATTGCCTTTAGCTTTGGTCAAGCGTTTGCGCAATCCCAATGCCTTGGCGTTTTGGGCAATCATAAACTGCTGATAGTCGACATACATCTTTACTTCATCGCTGCCTTCCGACTTCAGATATTTAGTCAAATCGGAAGCATCGCCAGTGAATTTTGTTGAGACGCTGAAATTCTGCTCACTATCAATCATCAGCTCGAAAATGGTGTTGCCCGGCACAAGCACAAAGTAAATTCCGCCTTCGAGTTTCTTGTCGCCCTTGAACGCGCCGTTGGCCTTCTTGTCGAGTTTGAGAGTGTCTTTAACATACTGTTTGTCACCAAAATAGTAGCCAAGATAGACGGTGCTGTCGGCCAAGCCGTCGATGTGCACCTTGATGTTGTAGCCGCCATCGGCTTTGGCAAAACCGCAGCCCAGAACCGCCAGAATCGCCACCAAACAATATTTTATCGACCTCATTTTCATTTAGGATTTAGCAATTAGTCCCGATAGCTATCGGGATTAGTGTTAGTTTACCTTGTTCTTAACTTTCTCAACTATCAGGGAGTCTTCCCTCTAAACCTTTTAGAAATTGTACATTATACCAACGCCGGCAATCTCTTTAAATTGTACGCGTTTGCTCATTTTGATGCCTTCAGTACCATCGGGCAGAGTGGTTTTAACAGGCACATCAATGTCGTCATCGTAAATCAAATGCGTTGAAACACTGACGGTTATATATTTATTCACTTTCATCGCTATTTGTGTTTCCCAGCTGACATCAATATTCTGCGGATTGTGCAGATAGTTCGAGAAGAAGTCGGCTTTAGAAGTGATTGACAAGTTTTTAAGTGCCTCAGCCTTGAAATCACTCTTGCTGAACATCAGTCGCAAATAACCACCAAACTCACCGCGAGCCTTTTTGCCATGCTTGCTAACAGTTGATGTGCTTACAACTGTTCCGTCAGGCAGTGTTTCAACGGCATATTCAGCCGCATCAACGCCGAACGCACCGGCATCGGCAAGGTCCTGGTCGTTGACAATTGTGTACTTCACCGTGAGCGGTGCCACAAATGCACTGAAATAGCTATTTGGTTTGTAATCGACACCAAGGGCTCCGATAACATATGCTGGCGCCAGGAATGCGGAAATCTTCTGCTTCGTGGTGTCGTCGATATAGTTGTAACCGTTGGTCATCTGCGACTTGAAACTTGCCAAAGCTGCATAGTACAACGATTTGTAAGCCTGATAGCCATACTTCGTCGAGAAATCGATGCGGTCATCAGTCTTGCGATAATCAGCATCTTCGCCTTGCTTCATAAGGCCATAGCCAAGGTCGAGAGTGTTTTCCCAAGAGTTTTTTCCCATTTTATAGTTGGCCTGGATGTTGAACGCGCCATTGATAGAAATCGAATTTTGGCCACCACCGACCCAATTGGTGAGCGATGTCTGTGTGGCATTAAGCGATGCAACACCTTTAACTTTCCAACCATCAACAGAATCTGCGGTATTAGTACGCAAAGCCGCTTCTGCGTCAGTTACTTGTCCCGAAACAAACTGCGCGCACCCTACAAGTGCCGCAACAGCAAAAAATTTTACTTTCATTTTGTTTAAATTTTAAGATGCCCAAAAATACACAAATAAGCGAAAATGTGATACCAAAATGATTGTATGCCAAAAAGGTTTTGATAATAATCACCAAACTTTTTTTGAATATCACACAAAAGATATATTTTTACACCATAACCAATTTTCGCTTTTGCTGTAACTGTAAGATGAACGATTACAAACAATTACTTGCCTACGACGGCGAGATAACATTCGATAAGATTGAAGAGATACTGACTCTGTTCAATCAAAAAATGCCTGACACCAACAATCCGGTGTGCAAAATCAGGCTGTTTTCGATTATGGTCGAAGGGCTTGAAAACGCCTACCGGCACAATTTCGACTCACCCGAGCAGAACCCGCAGATAAAAGTACGGCTCATGCAGAACGGAAACAAATACGTTCTGTCTATTGGCAACCGCATCGACCGCACCATGCTGAAACAACTGACCGACCGCATCGACGAGCTGAACCAGCTGACACAAAACGAAGTCAAAAAACTGTATAACAAAACGATACATCACGGACAAATAACCGAGAAAGGCGGTGCCGGGCTCGGACTTATGAAAATTCTGCGAAGTTCAAGAGAACCAATAAAATACACCGTCACAGACATCGACAGCGAATGTTCGTTCATCGACCTAACAATAAGCATTACAGACTCTGCAAAACAATAGTAGTATGGATGTCATCAGAATTAAAGAGACAAGTTCATCACCTTCAGTTGTTTTCGATTTCGACAACAACATTTTTGAAATCAATGGCTGCTCGCGCCCCGAAGACGTTGTAGCCTTCTACGGACAATTAATAGACTGGTTGGCAAACATTAAAAACAACATTACCAACGAGTTAAAAGAACGGACTGCAAAAAATCCGATGGTTTTCAAATTGCGACTCGACTATTTCAATTCATCTTCAGCCAAATACATACTTGACATGGTGATTCTTATCGACGCCTTGTTCAAAAACGGCCTGAACGTGCGTATTGAGTGGCAATACAAAAAAGAAGATGAAGACATGCTTGAGACAGGGCAGGAATTTACCGACCTAATCAAGTGCCCCATCGACTTCATAGCCATTTAACAAAATATAAATGGCTATAATCAAACCATTTAACGGTTGTACGCCAAAAATCGGCGCAAATTGTTTCATCGCTGAAAACGCTGTGATTATCGGTGATGTGCGGATTGGCGACAACTGCAGCATCTGGTACGGCAGCGTGCTGCGCGGCGACGCGGGCGCCATCACCATCGGCAACAACACCAACGTGCAGGACGGCGTGGTAATTCACAGCTCCGAAGGCGTTTCAACAACCATCATCGGCAATAATGTGACCATCGGGCACAACGCCATTGTGCACGGCGCCATCATAAAAGACAATGTCCTTGTCGGGATGGGCTCCACGGTTCTGGACAACGCAGTGGTTGAGTCGGGCAGCATTGTCGCCGCCAACGCTCTTGTTCTGGGCGGCCGCACTCTTGAATCGGGATTCATCTACGCCGGTGTTCCTGCCACCAAAGTCAAAGAGTTGAAAAACAGCGAAATGATTGAGCAATCGGCACAGAACTACATCTTGCTGAAAGACCAATATTAAGATAGTTAGGATTTAGGAATTAACACTTATTCCTTTGCAACTAATTCACAATCACCCTATTTCACAGGTTTCAAACCCAACTCCTCGCCTTTCTGCAGCATAAACTGATAAGCCGCCTCTGGGGTGTTTTCAATCACACCGTCGAGAATGGCGTCTTTGATGGCGCTTTTGATGATGCCGATGGCGGGACACGGCGGCAGGGCAAACGTCTCGATGATGGTCTCGCCCGAGATTGGCGGCTGCCAGTTGCGCACGCGATCCTTCTCCTCCACCTCAACCAATTTGCGTCTTACAAGCTGATAGTTATCAAGATAGCGCGACACCTTGTCGGGATTTTTCGATGTGATGTCGGCATCACAGAGCAGCATCAAGTCGTCAATGTCGTCGCCAGCCTCAAAGAGCAGACGGCGCACGGCACTGTCGGTGACAATCTCCTCAACCAGCACAATGGGCCGCATATGCAGCATCACCAGCTTCTGAACGTATTTCATCTTCTCGTTCATCGGTAGTTTCAGGTTCTTGAAGATTCCTGGAACCATCTTGCCGCCCACAAACTCGTGGCCGTGGAATGTCCAGCCGGTACCCTTCACGTAGCGTTTGGTGACTGGCTTGCCAATGTCGTGCAGCAGCGCGGCCCAACGCAGCCAAAGGTCGTCGGTATGCTCGCAGATATGGTCGAGCACCTCCATTGTATGGTAGAAATTGTCTTTATGGCGGCAGCCATCAACCACTTCAATGCCTTTCAGTGCTTCGAGTTGTGGGAACACAATCGCCAGCAGGCCAACCTTTTGCAGCAGTTTAATGCCTGCCGACGGCCGCGGCGACAGCATAATCTTGTTGAACTCCTCCGACACGCGTTCCATTGAAATGATGCGGATGCGCTCGCGGTTGCGGACAATCGAGTCGAGCGACTCATCGGTGATGCGGAAGCCGAGCTGGCTGGCAAACCGGATGGCGCGCAGCATACGCAGCGGGTCGTCGGAATAGGTGGTGTCGGGGTCGAGCGGCGTGCGGATAATCTGATTTTTCAAGTCCTCGATGCCGTCAAACGGGTCCACCAGCTGTCCGAAACGGTCGGGATGAAGGTCGATTGCCAGGGCGTTGATGGTGAAATCGCGCCGGCGCTGGTCATCCTCGAGCGTGCCGTTTTCAACCACCGGCTTGCGCGAGTTGCGGTTGTACGACTCCTTGCGAGCGCCCACAAACTCCACATCCACACCACGATAGCGGAACATTGCCGTGCCGAAATTCTTGTATGTCGAGACCTTCGGATTCTTCAGCAGCCGCCGAGCCACCTCCTGCGCCAGCTCAATACCGCTGCCAAGCGTCACCACATCAATATCTTTCGACGGACGGCCGAGCAACTTGTCGCGCACAAAGCCTCCAATGACAAAAGCCTGCTGGTCGCGTTCGCCCAAAATCTGCGATATTGTTTTGAAAATGATATTGTTAAGGTATTCCTTCATCAAACTGCCAATTGAGCCGCAAAGGTAGAATTTTTTTGAGTAAAGAGTAGAGTGTAATGGTTAGGGGCAGATGTTGGTTAATTACGAATTACGACCACTGACTGAAGTCTGTTGTCCGAAGTCCGTTGTCAAACAAACGATTCACCGATTAAACAATTATTTAGTGTCGGGTACAATTCCTAAAGTCTAAACTCTTACCTCTCCCCCCTTTAATCACAGCCTCGTTTTCATCCGGTTAACGTAATCGATGATGGCGGCCACGGTCTCTTCAACGCCGAGCCGCGACACGCTAAGACACAAATCGTAGGTCTCGGCGCGGCCCCAGGTCTTGTTCGAATAGTAATTATAATAGGTGGCTCGGCGCTTGTCGTTGCGCTCAATCAGGGCGCGGGCCTTGTCCTGCTCAATGGGCATCCGGGCGCAGACACGTTTGATGCGGTCTGGCAAATCGGCGTGCAAGAAAACGCTGATGCAGTTCGGAAAATCGCGCAGAATATAGTCGGAACAGCGGCCAACAATCACGCAGTTGCGCTCAATGGCCAGGCGGCGGATAACATCGCTCTGCACCTTGAACAAATGGTCGTCGGACATATAGTTGTCGGTCGGGCTAAGCATCGACACAAACTCGCCAAACGACTGAAAGATACCTTTTTGCGGCTGCTCGTCGATTTCCTCAAACACCGACGGCTCAAAGCCAATCTCCTTTGCCGCCAGCGCCAGCAGCTCCTTGTCGAAATAGTCGTAGCCCAACTCCTCGGCCAACCGCTGACCAATAACCCTGCCGCCGCAGCCAAACTGACGGCCTATACTGATTGTCAATGTTTTGCAATTCATCTGTAACACTTTTTAATAATGCAAAAATAGAAATTTTGCGTGTTCAATTCATCGGAAACAAAAAGGCAGGACATTGTCCCGCCTTTTAAATCCAGCGATATTTGTAAAGACAGTCGCGAAAACCGTCAAAACAACTTCAAATCAAGCTCATCTTCATCTGCGTCAGCCTTTTCTCCTTTGCGGAAGACATACGAGACGCCATACTCTGCGGCCTTTTCACGCTTGACGGCCGGCGCGTTGTTGCTGAAATGGTCCTCAATCTCGTTCCACAAATCAAGGATAATGCTGTCGGCCCGGCCGCGCAGTTCCGAAATCTTGGCCAAAGCCTTGGCGTTGTTTTCCTGCAGGCCTTTCTGCGAGATATTAAGCCTTACAAAATCCTCATAGTGAACCTTGACACGGGCAATTGTGGGGTTCGTAACAGGCGACAGGCCTTCCGACAAGCGCTTCTGCTCGCCATCAATAAGCTTCTGTCCCCACTCTATCACATCGCGCTCGGTGTTGAGCTGCGGCAGCTTGGTCTCGTCCGACGGCAGATCGAAATACTTGCGAGTGTCGGGTTTCATCTCGCCGCGAGCGATTGCAAAGTTCAGTACCTGAATGAAATGCGATATATAAAGCCGCGCCTTGCGGAAGCTCTCCTGATGCTGTTTGTTTTTCGAAGTCTGACGCTCGAACACATCGCGCTGCATCATAATAGCTTGATTGAATTCGGGCAGAAAATAGCGCAACTCCTGAAGTGTGGCCGCGCTGTACGGCAAGTCCATCGGCAAAACATTCTCCGATTTTGAAAGCGCTTTTTGCATTGCACGCAGACGCGCACTATCCGTGTTAGGTAATCTCCTGTATGGCATGATTCAAAAGAATAAATTTTGTTGTTTGAAAAACGCTACGAATATAGGGCTCTTTTTGTAAAAATGCAACTATTCGCAAAAATATTTTTCTAATTTTCAGATGGTTAATAAAAAGCAAGACATTTTTGACAAACTAACAATCTATTAATCAACAAAATAATAACCATTAATAAACTGGAATATTTATGCTATAAACATATTATTAAACACTTTTTTGTTGAAAAATTTCAAGAAAGGTGCAATACGACTAAATTTTATGTTGAAAAAGTTTTGCAAGATGCCTACCTATTGATACATTTGCACCCGCAAAACCACGGGGTGTGGCGCAGTTGGCTAGCGTACTTGCATGGGGTGCAAGTGGTCGTCCGTTCGAGTCGGATCACCCCGACTAGAAAAATCCTGAAAGTCATTGATTTTCGGGATTTTTGCTTTTAGATAAATATCTGATTATGAACTTGAAATACGCAATTGTGGGCACAGGCGCCATTGGCGGATACTACGGCGGTCGGCTTGCCAATTCGGGCAAAGATGTTCACTTTATGTTCAACACTGAATATGAGCACGTTGCCGCACACGGTCTGCAAGTTGACTCGGTGAACGGCGATTTTGTCATCAATCCGATAAATGCCTACAAATCAACCGCCGATATGCCGCAATGCGATGTTGTGCTGGTTGGACTGAAATCGACACAGAACCATCTGCTTCCGCAATTGCTGCCGCCGCTGCTCAAGAGCGACACCATTATTATATTAGTGCAGAACGGGCTTGGACTTGAACAGCAACTGGCCGCCGCACTGCCTGGCCAACCCACTGCGGGCGCGGCCGCGTTCATCTGCTCGTCGAGAGTTGGCAAGGGACACATCCGCCACGCCGACTATGGCGCCATCACCATTGGCGAATATCAAAAGTGCGCGCCCGACGTGCTGGCGCAAATCAAAGCCGACTTTGACGAAGCCCAAATTCCTTGCACCATCACGCAGAACCTGAACGAGATGCGCTGGCGCAAACTCGTCTGGAACATCCCCTACAACGGCCTGACCGTGGCGCTGAACACATCGACCGACCGCCTGATGGCCTTTGCCGCAACCCGCCAACTTGTAACCGACCTGATGAATGAAGTGGTTGACGCCGCCGCCGTCTGCGGTGCGCCTTTCGAGCGCGAGTTTGTCGGCAAAATGCTCGCAATGACCGACCGAATGACGCCCTACAGCCCAAGTATGAAACTCGATTTCGACAACCGCCGCCAGATGGAAATCGACGCCATCTACACGAACCCCATAAAGACGGCTCTGGCCGCGGGCTACCATATGCGCAAAACCGAAATGCTTGAGCAGGAACTGCGGTTTATACAAAGCAACATTTTAAATCTATAAAACCGGATTCCAATTACTCACTTTAGCCTTCGACCGGCCACAAAATAATTAAATGCCATCTATGCCCTGTCCGCAAAAAAAGGACTGCACACTACAGCAACTTCTATAATACAAGGATTGATTATTTATACGAATTGTTTTCGAGATAGGCACTGACCTGCAGTTTACGCTCACTAAGCGCATCCTTATTCAATTCATATTTAAGTTTGTCATCAACCAATAGGAAATTGATGCACGAACCATTTTTCAATGCACCCGGTCTGTCGGAAACTATCAGTGCAGACGTGCCAGAGAGTTTTGACTTAGCAGTCTCTATTTTTTCACTTTTGCTGTCAGCAAACGACAAATAAAGTATATGACACTTCGAAACTTCATCAATAGACTTAACACCAACAACTGAAATTGGCTGCGTACCGACTGACTTTCCATTGGTGTATGTCTTAAGCTGGCCTAAAACTTCATTTTGGTTAACCACACATATAATAAAATCACCGGTCCTTTCACTAGCCGGCCACTCAATATTTTTTGTGAAGTTACTTATGAACATTGCTTTATACTTAGCGTCTTGAGCATTACTAATGCTAACGCTAACGATTGCAATTATCAAAAATAATATACGTTTCATAACACAAATTTCTAAAATATCTTCTCAAAAAGAAACGCTCTAAAAGTACTAAAAAACAAAACAAACGAGCCCCTCTACGTTTTTTTTTTACAAAAAATCATTTTTACATATTAAATATAGAGATTTTTAATGTGAAATCATTGAATTCTACTGCGAAACGTTTTATACATAAGCAAAATTTGATTTTTGTTCCATTGTTTTGGAAAATGAAAACTAAATTTGTAACGAAATACCTGTTTAATATGAACAAGATTGCTAAAAAAGCCATAGAATTGATACCGTGGATGGTAACAGTAGCTTTCATTTTAGTGCTCCCTCTCATTTGGGCGGACACTAAACTTGCTGGAACTTCACTTCCCCGCTTTTGGCCTGACAACGCGCTTATGCTCGACGCCTCACTCCTGCCACGACAACTGCTGCTAGCAATTTATCTGCTTGCCATACTGCCTATTTTCGCCATATATATATTTAAAGGTTCCCGAATCTCTTTCAACCGCTCCGAGAAAGTGATTTTCGGCGGTCTTGCGCTGTTCATGCTGATGCATATCGTATCGTGCGTCAATGTGACAAACCATCACGAAGCATTTTTCCACATGATAAAAGAGTTCATGTTCTGCTTATGGTTCTTCACCATATATCAAATGCTACGACAAAACCCCAATGGTCGAGAATGGCTGATTAAAACCATAACTGCAATGAGCACGGTTTTCATTGCCATCGCCATTGTCCAACTTGCGAATTCTGATTTCAGTCAATACCGTATGGCGACCAACCATAGATCGTACTATCTGAACCAGATAATGGAGAAAACCTTCTCGACATGCTCCAACAAGAACCTTCTGGCATCGCTGCTTTTCATAACACTGCCTACCACCATCTACAACATAGCCAATTTCAAAAAACATAATGTATGGTCAGCCATATGGTTAGGCATTGGTGGCGCAACAGCTCTGGCCAACTTAACATTGATTGTGTTATTGCTAACACGAACTGTTTTCGCTGCCGTTGCACTCTCCGGGTTTGTAGCAATCATTACCATATACATATATATATTGGTGCTCAGACCGCGACTTACCGGTGTAACCGTTGGAAAAAAGACGCGAATTGCAATGATTGCCGCACCTGTGGTTGCCGTCATCGCATTCACTACCATCATTTGCGTCACCGAAACACAGATTGAGAAAACCATAAAAGAACGTATCGGCGTGACTTTCAATCCTGAAGAATACGGATACCGTAACAATGACAACGGAGAATCGTCGGTTGCCATGCGTAAGATCATCTGGGGTAAAACTCTAGAAATGATAAAAGAGCATCCGCTGATTGGATCCGGTCCCGGCCAATGGCAAATCAACATACCCAAGTTCGGTGTTGACGAGTTTGGCGAAAAAATGCGCGGCGGAACACTAACATTCCAACGTCCTCACAACGACTACCTTTGGTTTGCATCCGAAGTTGGACTGACTGGGCTGTTTGGTTATTTGGTGTTCTATATAGGTATAATCGCCATCGGATTTATCAACATTAGACAGACACGAAATAGAAGTACACTTGTTTTCAACATTCTGGCCGTATCTGTTCTCATCGGATGGATGCTTGTATCAATGTTAGACTATCCACATGAGCGCATCGAGCACAACATTGCTCTTCTTGCCATCTGCGCGATTGTTCTAGCCGACCATCCAAAAGCAGAGACAGAAGGCAATGAACAGAGTGGAAAAACTATCTCATTCTGTCTGTTAGCCATAGCATCAGCGATTACAATATCCGGATTCACACAAACACTACAATTCTGCAAAGGTGAACACAACGCTCGCGAAATCCATAGTTACTTCTATGGTCAAGGATGGAAAAAAGTTCTCCATCTCACGCGTAAAGCCAACCGCCAACCATATACAATCAACAATTACAGTGCGCCGATACTATACTACAAGGGGTTTGCTCTATCAATGACCGGCAATAACCAAGACGCTATCATTGAACTAAAGAATGCACTCAAATACGCTCCTTACCACATTCTAACAATCAATACTTGTGGTATGGTATATATGAAGCTTGAACAATATGACGAGGCTGAAAAAATGTACATGCGAACACTAAAAATCTCACCCCGTAATCACAATGCGCTTTACGATATGGCCATCATGCACTACAATCAAAAAAAATTCCATCAGGCCTTCAAATACATCTCGCAAATTCCTCTTGACATAAAGAGCAAACCATCCAACTTTGAGAACGTGTACCTAACAATTTGCCGCTACGCCGTGAACGAAAACAAAGACCTATACAACGCTGCGAACCTCAACGCTTGGATGAATAATGACAAACGGATTTTTGCAACAATAAAAAAATTCCAAGCCGACACATGCAGTTTCAGCAAGATTCTGATGGACGAAGTTGGCGCGGCAAACTAGCCGACCAAGTGCTCAATCAGGATTTTTATGCCGATGCCTATTAAAACAATTCCGCCGACAAGTTCAAATTTGAATTTGCAGATACGTTTGAAATATGCGCCCAGGTAGAATCCTGCGATGGTGAGCACAAACGACACAGCTGCGATTATTAGCGCTGGAACCAACAGAGCTTCACGCATCAGTCCCAAATTGACGCCAACAATAAGCGCATCGACGCTGGTGGCCACAGCCAGCCCGACAAGAGTACGCAACCGAGTAACATCGAGCGCTTGACTCTCCTCGCCTGACAGCGCACCACGAATCATTCCTCCACCGATGAACGCCAGCAAACCGAACGCCACCCAATGGTCAAAAGCCTCGATCAAATGCGAGACACTGCCCCCCGTGAACCAACCCAAGACCGGCATCAGTCCTTGAAATCCGCCGAAAAACACCGCCATGACCAACACCGTCCGAAAACGCGGTTTTTCAGCAGCAACACCTGTGGCCACCGACACCGAAAAGCAATCCATGGCAAGCGCTACGGCTATGACGAAAACATCGAAAATGCTCATATTGTAAAATTTCGGCAAATATAAACCTAATCTCAAAGCACATCACGCAAATATTATACCTTTGCAGTTCAATTCAAAAGATATGCAATTCAATCCGGCAAACAGAAACGAAGGTCGGCGCAACAGCAAGCCCGGCTTCAACAAAAAATCGTCCGATGGCAGATTCCAATCCAAAGGACAGAATTTCAGACAAAACAAACAACGCGGCTTTGGCAGTGATGACGACGACGATCGTGAAGAGCGTCCGCGCCGCAACAACCGCTTTGGGAACAGCCGCAACTCGAAACCGGGATTTCGCGGCCAGACGAAATGGCACGACGATGACAGCGACAACCCGAAACAATGGAACAGTAATCGCAAGCCCCGATTCCATAATCAATCGGACAACGACGACAATCAGCGGCCACGCGGCAATTATCAGCGGCGGCGCGACTTCGATGGCGACTATCATGGAAAATCGGCCTACAAGGAAGACGATAGCGTACGTTTGAACCGCTACATTGCCAACGCGGGTGTCTGCAGCCGCCGCGACGCCGACCAATACATCGCCGCCGGTGTGATAACCGTCAACGGAAAGATTGTTACTGAATTGGGCACGAAAGTACACTATGGCGACGTGGTGAAATTCAACGGCGCACCTTTGATGCCTGAGCACAAGACATACATATTGCTCAATAAGCCAAAAGATTACGTGACCACCACCGAGGATCCGCATGCCGAAAAAACAGTTATGGACCTCATTGGTGACTCCATCAAAAACCGGGTATATCCCGTTGGCCGCCTCGACCGCGCCACCACAGGCCTTCTCCTACTGACCAATGACGGTGACCTGGCAGAGCATCTTTGCCACCCCAAATACAACAAGCAGAAAATCTATCAGGTTACACTCGATCATAAAGTTGCGCCCGAAGACATCGAAAAAATGCTCAGCGGCATTGAACTTGAAGACGGAATGGCTAATGCTGACGAGATTGAATACTGCAATCCAGAAGACCCGTGCGAAGTGGGTGTTGTCATCCACTCTGGCCGCAACCGCATTGTGCGCCGCATGTTTGAAGCGCTGAAGTACAAGGTGAAAAAACTCGACCGCGTGTACTACGCCGGACTCACCAAAAAGAATCTGCCCCGCGGCAAATGGCGTTTCCTTACCGACAAAGAAGTGGCAATGCTCAAACGCGGTACATACAAGTAGTATTCTTCTGTTTCAGTCAAGAAGGATTAGATGTAAACACAAAAGTAGTTTCCTCACAACAGACCCGTGCGTCAATGGCGTTCGGGTTTTCTTTTACCATTTACTTTATTCGAAACTCAAAAAGTGAAAACAAAAAAAGCACCCTTTCGGGTGCTCTCCTTAAAAACCTCTAATTATGAAAACTTTATTAAACAAGTTTCAAGTCTTTCAATGCATTCACGTTGCCGCGAACTGACTCGGCGCTGGCTTTGAATTTGGCTTTCTCATCGGCATTCAGGTCGAGCTCAACAATCTTCTCGATACCGTTCTTGCCAAGGATTACAGGAACGCCTATGCAAAGGTCAGACTCACCGTACTCGCCCTCGAGCAGAACCGAGCAAGGAATCATCTTCTTCTGGTCGTGGATGATAGACTCAACAACGAATGCTCCGGCTGCACCTGGTGCATACCAAGCCGATGTGCCAAGCAGACCGGTCAGAGTTGCGCCGCCAACCATTGTCGATTTAACAACCTCGTCAAGTTTCTCAGCGCTCAGGAAGTTGCTTACAGGCATTCCTTTGTAAGTTGCAAAACGTGCCATCGGGATCATTGTGGTGTCACCGTGGCCGCCGATTACAAAACCCTCAACCTCGTTGGCGTTGCAGCCAAGAGCTTGCGACAGGAAGTATTTGAAGCGCGAGCTGTCCAATGCTCCACCCATACCAATTACACGGTTTTTCGGCAACTTGAGAGCCTTGAGTGCAAGGTAGGTCATTGTGTCCATCGGGTTCGAGATGCAGACGATGATGGCGTTTGGCGAGTACTTCAGAAGGTTTTCGGCAACGCCCTTAACAATGCCGGCGTTGACGCCAAGAAGTTCCTCGCGGGTCATACCCGGCTTACGCGGAATACCCGAAGTGATTACGCAAACATCAGAATTGGCGGTTTTGGCGTAATCGTTGGTGCAGCCAACCAAACGGGTGTCGAAACCCAACAGCTGTGCTGTCTGCATCATATCCATTGCCTTGCCTTCCGAAATGCCCTCTTTGATGTCGAGCATTACAACCTCATCGGCTACTTCATTGAACGCAAGCACATTGGCGCATGTTGCACCCACATTGCCTGCTCCTACTACTGTTACTTTACTCATAACTATAATTTTTTTAAACAAATGTCATTTTTTGCCTTCCCAAAAGGCTCACAAATATATAAAATTTAGGAATTAGGATTCAGTTTTTTTCTAGGCGGAATTCACGGTTTTTTAACGGATTGAACCATACCCATTATTACTATCCTCAGATTTAGTTTTTTGCGGATAATCCGTAAAATTTGATTACACGAATACACAAAAATAAAATATCGTACATTTGCGGTTGCGAATTGGTAGAGACCAACTCGCAAAAACATGTTTTAATAATTTAAAATCAATTGATTATGAAAGTAAAAGGTTTACTTGTAGCAGCTGCGGCTGCAATGTTGTGCTTCGGCGCACAGAATGCTTCGGCTATTGAAGCTCCTAACCATGAAGGCGATTTCAGCTTGAATGCTCATGTTGGCTTCTTGCCGGGTGTTGGTGCCAATATTTCTGGCGACTATGTACTTGTTAACTCTTGGTGGAAGGGACACTTTACAATTGGTGGATTCCTCGGTTTCAACAGAGATGATGACGAATATCATTATGCAGACTGGAAATACGAAAGAATTTACTCTAACTTTTCAATCATGGCTCGTGCAACTTACGGTTTAAACATTACTGATAAATTTGAAGTTCACGCCGGTGCCGCAACAGGTCCTTGCTTCCGCTCTTGGAAATATGAATGGCATGGTCATGACCACGCATGGTATACCGATGACAAAGACAAAGAAACCGTATTGGATTGGGCAGGTATTGCAGGTTGCCGTTTCTTCGTAACTGACAATCTGGCTCTTTCGGCAGAACTTAACTACTCTGCTTATATGAGCTACCTGAATCTTGGTGTATCTTTCAAATTCTAAGAAAACATAACACAAACAATAAAGGTCGTTCCATTAGGGACGGCCTTTTTTAGTTTATATCGAACATCTATTCAGCAGGAGGAAAACCATCAGGGCCTGCGCCACGGATTGGAATGGCATAAAGGATTGAGTAGCTCAAGCCGGCGTTGAACCGGTAGAATCCCTTGCCGAATCCGGGGACAATGTAGGGCGTCATGTTGTGATAGGCGGTGTGCGTGAACATCATTTTGGCACGCACCGTGACACCCATGTAGAGATTTTTTAATAATTCGCCTTTCAGGCCCACAACGGCCTCGCCCCACATAACCTTAAGGTCGGTTTTCGGTATACTGCCATCAACTGTTCCCAAAACACCGCTGACTACAGCCATAGGCGCTTCGTGCGAGAATTTCGACGCTGCCATGCGTATGCCAATGAAGAAAATGTCGCGGTCGAGACGGTGCTTGTATTTGAGCAGATTATAGTCGAGTCCCAAGCGGAAATAGTTGCCCGACATGGTGTAGCTAAGGCTGTCGGTGTTGCGTTTGAGCGATTGCCGGCCAAACTCAACTGTAGGGAAGAAATTGTAGTTCAACTCGCCATCAACCGAGAATTCCAAAGCGTGCGACCCGTTGTTGCGCACATATGGCAATGCCAATCGCGACAAATCGAAGCCCGCACGCACAAACACCTGACGGCGCGGCATATCGTCGATGACCGGTTTCTGCGCAAAGCAGCCAACTGACGCCGTCAGCATCAGCATACTAAAAAAATATCTGCGCATGCGTTTCATAGTCCTGACCAACATCGGTTGAAAAATAATGAATTGAGTCTATCGACATGAGCCGGTAGTTTTTCACAGAATAGAGCGTGTAGTCCAAATCTGTGAAACGGTAGACGGGCCCGCAATCGAGATTTTCGATGCAAAGTTCGGGTGTTGAAGCAATGCCGATGATGCTGCTGTAGCGCTCTACAACTGTTTGCGTCTCGCTCACAATGGTGAACTGCACAAAAGATGTGTCGCCGCTGATGCTGAGCGGCAGCGTCACAATGCGCGGCCATCCGGCAGCCTGGTAAAGCACGCTGTCGAGCCCCAAATGGCGGACAATGAGCGTGTCGATTTTCTTTCCCGAAGTCTGCACCAACTCGCAGCGCAATGGCGGGAATGGATCATTGGTGCACTCGGGCGGCTCGTTGTTGCAGGCGGCGAAGAGTGCCGCAACCGGCAGCAGCAATAATATGGCTCGTTTTGTAATCATGTTCATATCGCGCCAAAAGTAGCGTTTTTTTAGCAACGCAAACTGAAAACACAAACACAAACGGATGGTGGCGGAACAAAAAAGGAAAAAAGATAGCAGGCCTATAAGCCAGGTTCTGTACTTGCCGAAACAAGTTCCTGCCATTTATCTAGAATTGCGGTTGCCCGCAACCACTATCGGCCTACCCCTCGCAACTTCTGTTGCCAGAAACAAGACGAGCAGCCTTGCCCGCCGAAGCGGATTGCGATATACGTGGCCTTTCATCCCGGCAGGGGCACAACTGCCATGGTCGCCCACAGCATTGGTGGTCTCTTACACCGCCTTCTCACCCTTACCGCTTGCGCGGCGGTTGTTTTCTTCTGCCCTTCTGCACCCTCACAAGTGCCTTTCTTTCGGAAGGCCGGCGCTCTGCGTTGCCCAGACTTTCCTCACTGCTTGCGCAGCGCGGCAGGACGGCCTGCTATCTGCCCGCAAAGGTAGTTTTTATTTAGAAGTTAGATTTCAGTTTTTTTATTGGCGCAATTGTAAAAAAATCGCATATTAGTAGTTTGCATCTGGAAGGCAGGTGGAATGATGAAAGAAACGATGTCAACGGTTATAACTATCTTGCTCACAACACTTTTGTGTTTGTGCACGATTTCGAGTCCCATGACCGCCAACGGCGCGCCGATGGAAGAACCGGCATCGAACGATTCGTCTCTCAACACCGCATTCGAACACTTGTTCTCTGCAACAACCACCAAAGACAGCATAAATGCCTACAATGAAATCGGTTTGTATCTTTACAACAACAACGATTTCGCCAAGGCTGCTGAAATGTATCGTAGCGCGCTGAATATCAGCGTATCAGCAGGCGACAAAAAAAACATGGCCATTTGTTACCAGAATTTAGGAAACGCGCTGGCTATGATGAATCATTTAATCGATGCCAACGAATGCAACCTAAAGGCGCTTGACCTTTTTTACGAACTCAATAATGAAGAAGCTGTCAGCAATGTGTGCAAGGCCATCGGAATCATGTGTATTACCAACCATTTGTACAAAACCGCGACCGAATATCTGGAACGCGCGCTGGCCATCGACACCGTGATGAACATCCGTACCGGCGGCAACCATGCCATTGATGTCGCTTTTGACAATCTCTACCTGGGATATGCCGAACTCAGCAAGTACCGCGACACTCGAAGTGATTATCTGCTGCAACAAGCCAAAGCCAAGAACTTGAAGGCATACCGTATGCTGTCAAAGTTGAAAAACGATATCGGCATTGTCTACTGCAGTAAAAACCTGATGGACACATATTTGGAATGTGCGAAACACACCGAAGGCCAACAAAAGCAGCAACTGCTCGACAGCAGTCTGATGTTTCACAACCTTGGGAAAAAGCTGGCCACCGAACTCAACATTGTCCCGATCCAGACCGATTATATCATCTGGGAAGCCAAATATGCAATTGAGAAACAACAGTTTGACCAGGCCCGCAGTCTGCTGCGGCAGATTGAAACCACCATCGACAACAACCTGGACGACACATACCTGACCGAGTACTGCTTCCTGATGGCCAACTACTACCAAGCTGTAGGCAGATACCACCAAGCCTATGTATGGTTCAACAGAGCGACTAAAATTGAGAAACAGCAGATTAACTTTGAATTTGCGGTGAGATCGGCAAGGCAGAGCGTGGGCAAAGAGTTCGCTGACATTCTGCAGCAGCGCGAGATTGAGAATGAGCACGAAAGAATTGTCCGTCGTGAGCAGGATATCAGGCTTGGAATAGTGTCGGGCACAACAGCCATTGTGTTGCTGATGATTATCGTACTTACCATCGCCATCAACCGAAGCCTGAAACGCAAAAAACGACTCGAGAAGAAACTTACAGAACGCAATGACGAACTTGAATTGCAGAAAGAGCAACTCGAAGCCATCAACGACCAGATTGCGTCGAGCATCAACTTCGCCCACCACCTGCAAACATCAATGCTGCCCAGTGACAGCCAGATGCATGAGCTGTTCAGCGATGTGCTGATTCTGTGGCGGCCGCTCGACCTTGTGTCGGGCGATTTCTACTGGGGCACACGTGTGGGCAACCGCACGCTGTTCACCATTGCCGACTGCACGGGCCACGGCGTTCCGGGCGGATTCATGAGCATGCTCGGCATTTCAACTTTGTCCGACATATCGCTGATGCCCGAATTCAAATCGGGCCAGATGACCGCCGGCAACGTTCTCGACCTGATGCGAGACCGGGTTGTAGAATCGCTGCGGCAGTCGGAAGAGAGCCAGATGTCACTCGACGGCATGGACATGGCACTCTGCATTCTCGATACCGACACAATGGAAATGCAGTTTGCCGGCGCTTTCAGACCAGTGATATTTATCCGTGATGGCGAACTAACTGAATACAAAGGCGATAAGATGCCGGTCAGTTACCTTTCTGACAATCCGCGTCCGTTTGTCACAAACAGGATTAACGTGAAAGAAGGCGATATGGTGTTCATCTATTCCGATGGCATCACCGACCAATTTGGCTACAACGAAGAAGGCAAACAGTCGAAATTTACCGGACGGCGGCTGCTGAAAATCCTTAAGGAAGATGGCGGCAAACCATTCGATGAACTTAAGCAACGGATTGAAGATGCCATTGACGACTGGCGCGCGCCTGTCGGCAGAAAATCGACGGCACAAACTGACGACATAATATTTATGGGCGTAAAAATCTGACACATGAGAACAAGCAAACGACATATCATCATTGTACTTCTAGCGCTGCTTGGCTGGCTGCCCAACCTGAACGGTCAGTCATCGACGACAGTCGACAACCTTATGATAATGGCGAACGCCATGTCTGACAGCAAGCAAAAACTGACCGTCCTTCAAAGCATTTGCTCACAGCACAACAGCGTTGACACCGTATTGCTCTATGCAGAGCAGATGCGGGTTCTGGCCAAACGGCTCGGCGACCACAGCGCTGACGCCCGCGCCCACCAGTTCATCGGTTGGTGCTATGGCAACAGGGGCAACTACGAGAAGGCTCTGCTCAACCACTACCGCGCATTCATAATCTACGACTCGATTGCCGACTCGCTGGGCATGGCGCGATGCTACAACGCCACAGGTGAAGATTTTCTCGATCTGAAAAACTACTACTCGGCCGACGAGTATTTCCATAAGGCTCTCGACATATACACCGCAATGGGACGCGAGGCGGAAATACCATCGATTTACCGCAATCTGGGGTCGATGTACAAGGATTACAAGATTTTTGAGACTGCAAAACAATACTTTAGAAACGCCATTGAAATCGACTCGTCCAACAACTCATTAACCGGCCTGGCCATCGACTACAACTATATGGCAGAAACTGAATACGATGAATATCGCGAAAACAACCATCGCGCAAATATTATCAATGCGAAACGATACTGCGACATGGCGTATGCAAAAGCAGTGGAACTCAAAGACTCGGCCTATCTGTTCTATGCCATTAAGAATTCACTGCCTATCTGTCTCGACTATGCCAGCTTTCTCGACTCGACTGCCCGACAGCAACTGCTCGACAGCTGTGTCCACATCTACCACGTTGCAATGACATACGTAAAAGAAAATGGTTATTACTCAAGCTATTATATGCTAGAGAACTGCCGAGCCAAGCACTTGCTTCTAAACCATAGATACACTGACTGTTTGAACCATCTTGAATCGATACGGAAACCAAACGACCTGATTGAAGAAGAACCAATCATTGACTATGACTGCTACATCGACTGCTATATCGCCATGGACGACTATCAGAAAGCACTGGAATACAAAAAGATGAAAGAGCTATCGGAAAGTCAGGAATACTTTATGGAAACAGCGCTGAACTCATCGAAATCGAGCACAAAAGAAGAGTATGAAAAGATGTTGCGCCAGCAGTTGAAAGACAAGAAAAATCGGGAACTGATGTTCAACGAACACAAGAAAAGGGTGAGAATCATCAACATATCGGCAGGTATAATCATTGTTTTACTGATAGTGTTTGCGGTGTTCATCTTGCAGGAAAATCGCAACAAACAGCGCAACAACAAGCTGCTTCTCAAGCAGAAAGATGATTACGAGACGCAGCGTAACATGCTGGCAAACATCAACCATCAGATTACTGACAGCATCAGATACGCTAAAGAGATTCAGAATTCGGTGATTCCGTCGCCGGCTATTATGAATGCCATCTTCGGCGATAGCCTGGTAATATGGATGCCGCTCGACATTGTATCGGGAAACTTCTACTGGGCAACTCTGCGCGGGCGTTATAAGATGTTGGCCGTAGCCGACTGCATGCGGCACGGCGTTCCCGGTGCGTTCACAAGCATGCTCGGCATCACATCGCTTAACGACATTGCAGCGTCGGAAGTAACTGATGACTACTGCCCTACCGCAGCCATCATGCTCGACAAATTGCGAGTGAAAATTGAAAACACAATTCCGCGACATGACCAGTCGGAACCGGCGAACATGATTGACATTGCTCTTTGCATCATCGATACCGAGAGCAACACAATGCAGTTTGCCGGCGCCCACAGCCCGATGTTCATTGTGCGCAACGGCAAGCTGACAGTTATTCCTTCCGACGATGTTCACATTGGTGACGGTAGCGATAGTCAGACAGAATTCACCAATACAAAAATTGCCGTGCACGAAGGTGATGTTGTATATCTCTACACTGACGGCATTGCTCAGCAGCTTAACACTGAATGGGAATATTCAACAGGTATACTTACTGAGCTTCTGACTCTTATTTATGACAAACCATTTAGCGAACAAACCGAATACATCAACTACGCTTTGTCGAAATCTCCCAAAAGTCACGAGATTGTCAATCAAACGGACGATATTTTGCTGGTTGGAATCAGAATTTAGTATTGAGTGACATAGGTATATGAAATAGAAAAGGCATAAGTGATAATCACCTATGCCTTTCTCTTTATTCCTAAAACTTACTTCTACTTCAATTCAAACTTCACTTTCCCCTTGATGTCGGTTGCCGATGCGCCAATGATGGCTTCGAAAGCTCCCGGCTCGGCTTCCCACAGCTTTTTGGTGTCGTTGTAGAACGAAAGTGCGCTGCTGTCGATGGTGAACTCAACAGTTTTTGTCTCGCCCGGATTGAGTTGCACTTTCTTGAATCCTTTCAGTTCCTTGACGGGACGCGGCAGGCTCGATTTCAGGTCGGCAATGTAGAGTTGAACTACTTCAGCGCCAGCGCGTTTGCCGGTGTTGGTTACGTCAACTTTAACAGTTACACTGCCGTCGGCGGTCATTGTAGTTTTGTCAATCGACGGTTTTCCGTAGCTGAAAGTGGTGTACGACAGACCATAGCCGAAAGCGAACAATGGTTTGATTTTCTTGGTGTCGAGCCAGCGGTAGCCAACCAGAATATCTTCTTTGTACTCAACATCGACAACCTTGAAACTCGGCTTGTTCACATATTCGCCAACAGCGTGAGCACCCACATCTTCGAGTTTGGCGGGGAATGAGAACGGCAGCCGGCCCGAAGGATTCACATCGCCTGCAAGCACATCGGCAATGGCATTGCCGGCTTCAGAGCCGATGTACCACGCCTGCAAAACTGCCGGAACCTGACCAAGCCACGGCATTGTGACAGGCGAGCCCGCGATGTTCACAAAAATCAGATTCTGATTCACCTTCAAAATCTCGCTCACCACATTGTTCTGATTATAAGGCAGTTCGAGCGATTTGCGGTCGGTGCCTTCGCAGTCTTGTCCGCCACTCTTGTTCATACCGCCCACAAATATCACAAAATCAACATTTTTTGCCATCTGAACGGCTTCGTCGGTCAGTTCCTGCGCCGAACGGTGGTCGGCAAGTTTCTGGCCAGTCTCAATGCCGTCGAACGAAGTTACAGTGTCGCCCACATAGCCGCGAGCATACGTCACGTTATCAGCGCCAAAGCGATTTTTCAATCCGTCGAGCGGCGACAGTTCGCGCTGAACTTTGAGCGATGTTGAGCCGCCGCCGATGGTCATCATTTTAATGGCATTCTCGCCCACAACAAGGATTTTCGGTTTCTTACTTGCGTCAATCGGCAGAATGGAGCGGTCGTTCTTGAGCAGGACAATGCCTTCGCCGGCAATCTGGCGTGCGGCGGCGTAATGCTCGTCGGAGCAGAGTGAGCCCCATTTTGCTTGGCCCGACATAGTGGTGCGGAAAATCAGTCGCAACACGCGGCGAGCCTTGTCGTCGAGTTCGGCAGTGGTGTATTTCCCGCTTTTGATGCCTTCAAGATAAGGGCGGGCAAGGAAATAATTCTCGTAAGAGTTGCTGCGTCCCCAGGTTGTTCCGCCGGTCCATGTGCCGAATTCAAGGTCGAGACCGTTGTGCACGGCTTCGTCGGTGCTGTGGCAGCCGCCCCAGTCGGAAATCACCACGCCGTCGAACTTCCATTCGCCCTTCAGAATGTCGCAGAGCAGCGTTTTGTTGTGGCAGCAGTGCTGTTTCTGATAAAGGTTGTAGCTGCCCATAATGGCCCAAGCGCCGCCTTCGGTCACTGCGGCGTGGAAGGCTGGCAGATAAATCTCACGCAGAGCGCGATCGCTCACAATCACGTTTGCCGATGAGCGGTTAATCTCGAAATTGTTCAACGCGAAGTGCTTGACGCAAGCTGCCACGCCGTTCTGCTGAACGCTTTTCACGTAGGGTACCACCAACTTCGAGTTCAGGAACGGGTCCTCGCTCATATATTCAAATGTGCGGCCGTTGAGCGGTGTGCGGCAGATGTTCACGCCCGGACCGAGCAGCACGGTTTTACGGCGGTAGAGCGCTTCCTCGCCGATGCTTTTGCCGTAGAGCGCGGCCATATCGGGGTTCCAGGTTGCAGCAAGGCAGGTGAGCGACGGAAAGGCAACGCACGAGTCGCTTGTCCAGCCGGCCTGTTCCCACTCATCCCACTTCACCTCATCGCGGATGCCCATCGGACCATCGGAGCACCATACTTCGGGTATTCCGAGCCGTTTGACGCCCGCGCTGCTGAATTTCGACTGCGCGTGCAGCAGAGCCACCTTCTCTTCGGTGGTCATTCGGCTCAACGCATCGTCAACGCGTTTTTCAATTGGTTGGTTAACATCAAGATAGATTGGCGTTTGGGCCCGCATTTGAGCGGTAGCGCCAGTCAGTGCCGCGGTTACCAGCAGCGTCAAAAGGTGTGGTTTCATAGTTTTGCGATTATTGTTCGGTTCGACGTATTTCGTTCACCACCATATTCATAAGTTCAACTTTATATTGGGTGGCCTTTTTCAGATAGTCTGCATATTCTTTCTCACTCATAAATTCAATTTCGCTCTTGTCAGATGTCTCGAAAAATGCAGTTATTACCTTTTCAGAATTGGCATTGAAAAAATCGGCCATTTCATCCATCCTATCAGAATAATTATTCCATAAAGCATTGAACGACAGCGTGCTCATAGTTATTATAAAAGCTGTTGATTCAAGTGTCGATGCCATTTCAAATGCCATTTTATCAGAAATCTCATCACAGGCCATTACAGTATCGGCATAAGTTTTCAGATTGTGCACCTTTTCACTGTTACGCGAGAAAAACTGCAAATAATCCTTGTTGTCAGTCAGGAAATAGTAGCAGAAAAAGAATGTGTTGTACGATGTGAGTGCAGTAAACGACATTTCCGACAAGTCGCGGCAGCTTATTGGATTCTGAGCGTTGCAGATGTTTAGCTGCGTTTGTGCGTCAATCAAGTTTTGGGCTATTGCCAGTCTGAACCGGTTGGCATTTTTTTCTTCGCCGTTTGTCATTATGACGTTTGTGCTGTCCGAATCCATATACTTTTCAACCGATGAGTTCACCCAGGCGTAGGCCAGCTCGTTGGCGACAGAGAATTCTATTTCGTATATTTTTAGAAGCTTCTGCTCGTAACTCATATTCCGTTTGATGGTGTGGGCTATCGAATCGACATACACGCTTTTCACCCCAGTCTGCGAGGTGCCATTGAGTAGACTGCTTATTTTCGAAAATTCAATCACCGCGCTTTTCAAATCGTTGATAGAGCGTTGTTTGACGCGGTCTTCATTGTTGCAACTGCACACGATAGTTGCAATTGCCATTAGAAATAAAATCCTTTTCATAGTTATGTTTTAATTGATATTCAAATTAGTTACTTAACTTGTTGGTCATATATAATTGAGTTACCATATATGCGTTTTCATCGAGTCGGGCAGATAGTATTTGTCGCCTGGTTTTATATTGAAAGCCTTGACAAAAGCATCTATATTTGGTAATGGCCCCTCAATACGGTAGCGCGACAGAGAGTGACCGCTTGATTTGGTTCGCTGTCTAATGGATTCATCGCGATATATTCCAGCCCAAGTTTGTGCGTATGCTATAAAGAAACGTTGGTCAGGGGTCAGACCATCAATAAGTTTCGTCTGGTCTTTCCATTGCTCAGTTTTGCTAAAAGCTGTGTAGGCTACAAGTAGTCCGCCCAGATCAGCCAAATTTTCGTTGAAGGTGAGTTCACCGTCAGCATGTATTGTGTCTATGACAATGAATGAGTTGTAGCGATCAATCAAATTCTGCGCCCGGCGGTTAAATTCGAGTTTGTCGCTATCAGTCCACCAATCATTCAAATTGCCGAACTCATCGAACATTTGCCCTTGAATGTCAAACCCATGAGTCAGCTCATGACCAATGGAAGCGCCAATTGCACCATAATTTATTGCATCGTCGCCATTTGCATAGAACATAGGAGGCTGCAACATTGCCGCCGGGACAATGATTTCATTCTGATTGTAAACATAATACATGTTTGCGGTTGATGGAAGAATCTCATACCATAAATCGAGTCCGATATTCTGGTTGATAAAACTCATCTCATACTTGAAGTATTCCGACAAACATTTAAGAATGTTGGTTGCATACGAGTCGCCCATGACAAAATTCGTATAGTCAACCCAATGATTGTCGGGATATCCGATTTTCAGTCTGCAGTTTTCCAATTTCCTTAGCGCCTTTGCCTTTGTACTGTCACACATCCAATCTGCATTAGAAATGCGTTCGGCAAGTGCCGACTTAATATTGTTAGCCATCTCTAACGCTCGTTCTTTTGATTTTGGCGAGAAATAGTTGTCAATATATAATTTGCCTATGGCATCGTCAAAAACACTCTTTAGTTCGTTAAGAACCTGTTTCCATCGAGGATCGTTCTTTTCCTGACCGCTCAAAGTGCGCATTTTGAAGTCAAAATGTTCGTTCACGAAATTGCTGTCGAGTGCAACAGAAATGCCATCAATGAACAGAAACTTCAAGTATGACTTCCAGTCATCAATTGGCACTTGACGCATAATGGTGTCAAGTCGCGATAGATACAAGTCGTCTGCACGTATAACTATGGTGTCTGGAATCGGCACCCCAATCTGTTCAAAATATTTTCCCCAATTGAAGGTAGGCATTTGAGCTGTCAAGTCATCAATGCTGTTGTTGTGGATAACGTACGACTGGTTTTGCGACAGCATTTTGTCCAGAGAAATTTCCGCTATCCGGTACTCGATATCGTAGGTGGCTTGGGCTGACCGTACGGCGGTCGCGCTGTCTTGCCCCATATGGCGGAACATATTCTCAATGTATCTTTTGTATTTTCCCCTTATTTCTTCACAAAACTCGTCATCATCAAGATATAATTCTCTATCTTCCATTACGAGCCCGTCAGTTCCAATCACAAAGGCAAATGTGCTGCTGTTCGATAAGTACGGACCGTATTGAATTGAGAATGGCGATTTGAAATAGTGTTTCTGTAACAGCGCTATCCGGTTCTGCAAGTCGGAAAGGTTTTGCATTGAATCAATGGTATCAAGCATATACTGCACCGGTTTCAGCCCCGCCGCATTGATAGACACCGTGTCCATGCCGCTTTTGAAAAAAAAGGCCAATTTTTCGTTTGTTGATCCTGGCGTCTGCTTGTGGCTTGTTATGTCTCTAATGACATCTATGATTTGTTGGTCCACCATAGCGTTAATTTGGTCAGAGACGCAGTAACGGCTTCCGTTTTCCGGTACTGGGTTACGTGCAATCCATCTACCATTTGCATAGTCGTAAAAATCGTCCTGGGGACGGATTGTGGTATCAATATCAGCAAAACTGATAATATCAGCAGTTGGCTTGCTTTCGCATGATACAAGCAATAAGGTGACAATAGCCAACGGTAATAAACAGCGCATAGTTGCTTTTAAATACGGTGTAAATATATGTAAGAATAATATGGTGCGCTCGATAAAACCGATGTTTATTGAAAAAATCCCGAAATTCCTTTTTATGAAAACAAAAATCCGATACGACGAGGGTAAGTTTTTTTCAACCTATTAACACTTCGCTGTTAACAAACAACAAGTGTTTGGCTTGTAGCCACTTACTAAAGAAAAATTATTTTATCTTATTGATAATCAGCATTGTTAATAACTGTTTAATAACATTAGAAGGCGGAATGTACGCACCAATTCTTTCGCTAATAAATTTGCTATCGATGGTTGAAGAATCGCAAGGTTCACTCATCAATCACCTAATTAAAGAGTTAAGATTTTTTTGAACAACATTCCGTCGCGAGACGGGGTGAAAGAGGCTTTTTCGCCTAAACGAACGAAGATAGAATGTATTGCTACGATGTTGACATAGTGCTTCAGGAAGTTCCCGGACAGATAAGCATCTGCTTCTCAATCTCGGGTTGTCCGCTGCATTGCAAGGGCTGCCACTCGCCATTCCTTTGGAAGGAAGGCAACGGCGAGCTGCTGACCGATGAGCGCTATGTCGATATTCTGAACCAATATCGCGGCTTTGCCAACTGCGTGCTCTTTATGGGCGGCGAGTGGCATCCCGACGAGCTTGTGCACAAGCTGGCAACGGCAAAGGAACTCGGTTTCGACACCTGCCTTTACACCGGGCAGGAAACAGTTTCCGACGACATCAAATCGAACCTGACGTGGCTCAAGACTGGCCCGTGGATCGAGGAGCGCGGCGGACTGGCGAGCGCCACAACCAACCAGCGTTTTGTTGAAGTGAAGACTAATAAACTTATTAATAACCAATTTTTAAAAACTTTGTAAGGCTATGATGCGGTTAACAGAGGACCAATTAAAGTCCAAGGCCAAATTTATCAAAGACTACATCGGCGCTTCGAACGCTGCCGACGGTTCAAAAATGGATGCCAACGCCAATGTTACGTCGAAAAACATTGCGACAATGGAATCGGAGTTGAACAAAGACATCAACATTCAGGTAAACCGTTACCTGGTAAAGGAGAAAATCGCCGAACTCTTCGGTCAGGAGACAGCTGACGAGTACATCCGCCAGATTGAGGCTCACGAAATCTACGTTCACGACGAGACTTCGCTGAAACCTTACTGCGTGTCAATCAGTATGTTCCCGTTCCTGCTCGACGGCTTGACAAAACTCGGCGGCGAAAGCCTGAAACCGAAACACCTGGAGAGCTTCTGCGGTGAGTTCGTCAATCTGACATTCGCCATCAGCTCGCAGTTTGCAGGTGCTCTGGCAACAGTTGAGTTCCTTATGTACTTCGACTACTTCGCTCGCAAGGACTATGGCGACAACTACCTTGAAACACATCAATACACCATCGACAACCACCTGCAGCACGTGGTCTTCGCTGTGAACCAGCCGGCTGCCGCTCGTGGCTACCAATCGGTGTTCTGGAACATCTCAATTTTCGACAAAGAGTATTTCCAAAGCATCTTCGGCTCATTTGTCTTCCCCGATATGACCGCACCAAACTGGGAGACTCTCAACAAGTTGCAGTGGCACTTTATGCGCTGGTTCAACAAGGAGCGCACCAAAGCCATTTTGACTTTCCCGGTAGTAACAGCCGCAATGCTTGTTAAAGACGGCAAACCTGTTGACCAGGATTTCGCCAACAAGGCTGCCCAAGAGTTGAGCGAGGGCAACTCGTTCTTCATCTATCAGTCGGAAAACGCCGACAGCCTTGCATCGTGCTGCCGTTTGCGCAACGAGTTGTCGGACAACACTTTCAGCTACTCGCTTGGCGCCGGTGGCGTATCAACGGGCTCGGTAAACGTCATCACTCTGAATATGAACCGTCTGGTTCAACAGGGCCGCGATTTGAGAACCGAAATCTGGAAAATCATCAAATATCAGGTTGCTTACCGCAAGATTATCGAGCAATATGTTGACGCAGGTCTGCTTCCGGTTTACTCGGCAGGCTTCATCTCGCTCAACAAGCAGTTCTCGACAATCGGCATCAACGGAATGGTTGAGGCAGCCGAGAGCCAAGGTATTTCAGCTCGCAACACCAAGGAGTACAAAGATTTTGTATCGAAACACCTGAAGGTTATCTACGAGGTGAACAAAGAGGCTAAAAAGAAATACGGATGTATGTTCAACACCGAGTTTGTGCCGGCCGAGAACCTTGGCGTGAAGAACGCAATGTGGGACAAGAAGGACGGTCTGTTCGTTCCGCGCGACTGCTACAACTCGTACTTCTACCCGGTTGAGGACCCAACAATCAACATTCTGGACAAAATCAGCCTTCACGGCCGCGACATCATACAGTATCTCGATGGCGGTTCGGCTCTGCATCTGAATCTGGAGGAGGCACCAACCAAAGAAGGTTTCCTTCGTCTGCTCGAAGCTACCGCCAAGGCTGGTTGCAACTACTTCTGTTTCAACATTAAAATCACCATCTGCAACGAGTGCAACTATATCGACAAACGCACCCTGCAGAAGTGCAGCAAGTGCGGCTCAACCAACGTTGACTACGGCACACGCGTAATCGGTTACTTGAAACGAGTTTCGAACTTCAGCTCGGCCCGTCAGTTGGAGCACAGCTTGCGCTACTATCACAAATCGATGCTTAATCGCACCATCGAGGACAGCGCCAGCGTACAGGAAGCCGCAGCAGCAAAACAGACAGTCAACGAGACTGTCAAGGCCGATAAAATGGCCACCGCAGAGGCTTAAAAATTAGGTTGGATAATAAGTTTATTCAGGCCGCAAATCCGAAAGGGTTTGCGGCTTTTTTGGTTGATTAAAACACTGCTGTAAAAGCAATCCTGAAACTTTTGTCGTCGGAATTGAAGACGGGGACTATACTCATTTCAGTTGAATTGTCATTGTCCCAACGCAGGATTTTCCGCTCAAGCGGCAGCACCCAGTAGGCGATGTTTGCCGCCAGAATGCCGATGCCTGCGCCACCAATCACGTCGTTGAGCCAGTGGCGGTCATTGTAGGTGCGCATGAAGCCGATGCCGCTAGCAAACACGTAAGCACCTGCACCCCAAGCGTTTCCGTATTCCTTGCGAATCATTTCGGCACCAACAAAAGCCATGGCCGTGTGCCCCGACGGAAACGAGTTGCGGGCGTTGGAATCGGGGCGCTTCTCATTAACAAAATATTTGGTGACCCACACAATTGTCTGCATTGTGACGTAGCCAGTGGCCGATACAACCAGCCGCTCGCGGAACGGATGACGCGCCGGCACGCCCACAAATCCGAGCCCCACATTCGATGCGATGGGCAGATACTGCGCATAGTCGTCGATATGGAAACGATGGTCGCCGCGCCAATCGTAAAGATTGTCGCGCCAGTCGTTCTTCAAGTCAACAAACCAGTCGTTTGAAACGCCAATGGCGCCAACCGTGATGAGCGCCGCCGGTGCAATTAGTTGCTGCGGGCGAAACTTGCAAGGCGTGTCGTCGATGGCGGGAACGCTGTCGCGAAATGCGGCCGCTGCCGATTGCGACAATGCAACAATGGTTGCGCAAACGCAAAGGCCGCGCCATAGCCTTTTGGCCGTCGGCTCGAATTTGTTCGGATGTTGGCATGCGTTCATATCGGTTCCTGTGTTTCGCATGGGCGCAAAAATGGTAAAAATTACGATTCAATTTTTTGCCGCACCGGACCAATATCTGAAAAGCGGAAAAGCAATTCGTCCATTGCCCGATTTCTCGCCCCCCAAAACGTTAACAAAACGTTAAACCCCGTTAATTTTTGTTAATAGGTGTCAGCCCTATCAAATGTTTTATCAAATTTGCGCCGTTGAGTTGAAAAAATAATAAGAAACCGAAAACATATAAAACAATAATTATGAGCGAAATTGTTGATATCAAGGAACTTAACGACCGCATACAGCGCGAGAGTTCGTTTGTCGACCTAATCACTATGGAGATGAACAAGGTGATTGTGGGTCAGAAGCATTTGACTGAATGTCTGCTGATTGGCTTGCTGTCCGATGGGCACATTCTTCTTGAAGGCCTTCCAGGATTGGCCAAGACATTGGCAATTAACACGTTGGCGCAGACAATCAACGCAGGGTTCAGCCGAATCCAGTTCACACCCGATTTGCTGCCTGCCGACGTGATTGGAACAATGATTTACAGCCCCAAAACCGAGGAGTTCAGCGTGAAGAAAGGCCCCATTTTCACCAACTTCGTGTTGGCCGATGAGATTAACCGTGCCCCCGCAAAGGTTCAGAGCGCACTGCTCGAAGCGATGCAGGAGAAGCAGGTCACCATTGGCGACACCACTTTCCAACTCGAAAAACCGTTCCTGGTGATGGCCACCCAAAACCCCATTGAGCAAGAGGGAACCTATCCGCTGCCCGAGGCGCAGATGGACCGTTTTATGCTCAAGGTGATTATCGGCTACCCGAAGAAGGAAGAAGAGCAACTCATTGTGCGTCAGAACATTCAGCGCACCTTCCCGAAGGCCAACAAGATTCTCACGACCGACGAGATTGTCAAAGCACGCGAGGTTGTGAAAGACGTCTATATGGACGAAAAAATAGAGCGTTATATTGTTGATATTGTGTTTGCTACACGTTATCCCGACGAGTACAAACTCGAATATCTGAAAGAGATGATTGGCTTTGGCGGTTCGCCGCGTGCCAGCATTAGTCTGTCGAAAGCCGCAAAAGCCTACGCGTTCATTAAACGCCGCGGCTACGTGGTGCCCGAGGATGTGCGCGCCGTCTGCCACGATGTTCTGCGCCACCGTATCGGTTTGACGTATCAGGCTGAAGCCGAAAACATTACAACCGAAGACATTATAAACGAGATATTGAACAAGGTGGAGGTGCCTTGAGAAAGGTAAGAGGTGAGAGGTAAGAGATTTGATGTTTAACGAAAACTGAAAACTTAAACGTAAATATTTCAACCCGTTAAACAGCGAAGCGTTTAAACTTTAAACTAAACTCTAAACTCTAACCATTCCCCTTTCAATTAATTAATCAGTCAGTCCTTCAGTTATGGAGACTTCGGAATTATTAAAAAAGGTACGGCACATTGAGATTAAGACACGCGGGCTGTCGAACCAGATTTTTGCGGGCGAGTATCACAGCGCCTTCAAAGGTAAAGGTATGACATTCAGCGAGGTGCGCGAGTACAACTACGGCGATGCCATTCGCGACATTGACTGGAACGTGACGGCACGGCTCAACCACCCGTTTGTCAAGGTTTTTGAAGAGGAGCGCGAACTGACCGTGATGCTGCTGATTGATGTCAGCGGCTCGAAAAACTTCGGCACGCGCAGCCAGTACAAACTCGACCTGATGACCGAAATCGCCGCAGTGCTCTCGTTTTCGGCCATTAAGAACAACGATAAGATTGGCGTAATAATGTTCAGCGACAAGGTGGAGAAGTTCATTCCGCCGCAGAAAGGCCGCAAGCACATTCTGCGCATTATCCAGGAACTGCTCAACTTTGAGCCGCAGAGCCGCCAGACCAATGTAGCAGCGGCTTTGGAGTACCTGACCAGCGCCATTAAGAAACGCTGCATTGCGTTCGTCATTTCCGACTTTATCGATGAGCGTTTCAACGACGCGCTCACCATTGCCAACCGCAAGCACGACCTTGTGGCTCTGCGCATTTACGACCAGCGCGAGACCGAAATGCCGTCGATTGGACTTGTGCAGATGACCGATGCCGAAACGGGCGCCACACAATGGGTTGACACGTCGAGCCGCGCCGTGCGCGAGGCCTACAGCCATTGGTGGACGTCGCTCTCGCTCAACGTCGAGTCGGCGTTCAAGCGCAGCGGTGTCGATTTCGCAACCATTGCCACAGGCGACGACTACGTGAAGCCGCTTATCGGACTGTTCAAGCACCGAAGCGTGTGAGATTTAGGAGTTAGGAATTAGAATTTAGGAGTTAGTCAATGTATAGAATATGGTGTTAGGTGTTAGGTGTTGGTAGGGATGCGATTTATCGCGTCCGCCCCCGATAACAACGAAACACCAATTAAACAATTAACAATTAATAATTAACAATTAAAATGAAGGCAGATGAACATAGTTCGGATTGAATCTGATAAAATCGGTTAGAGATAAAAATCTGTGTATTCTGTGTTATCTGTGCGAAATCAGTAAATCAAAAATCGAAAATCACAATTCAAAAATGTCTAAATATCTGACAATATTGGTAATGGCGATGATGCTGGCGGTGGGAGCCGATGCGCAAGTGAGCGTTTCGGCCAAAATCGACACTTCGATGATGCTCATTGGTGACCAGACCAATTTCCGCGTTGAGGCTTCGTTTCCAGACGGTTACAAGGTGATGCTGCCCGTTATGGCTGACACCGTGGCGCGCGGACTCGAGATTGTTGAGGCAGGAACGGTCGATTCTGTGCTGGCCGACGGCATTGTCCGCATAAGCCAAAAATATGTGGTCACCAACTTCGACAGCGGCTGGTACGCAGTGCGCCAACTGCCGTTCGCCATTCTCGACCCGAACGGCAATGCCGACACAATCTATTCAGAACAAGTGTATTACGGCGTGATGACAATGCCGCTCGACACGGCAAACGCCAACGCAATCTGCCCGCCGAAACCAATGGCCGAGGCGCCGTTCAAAATCAGCGAACTGGTGCCATACGTGAAATGGGCGATGCTGGTGCTGCTTGTGGCGGCCATTGTGGCGCTTGTGGTCTATGTGCTTGTCAAGCGCAAGCGCAACGAGCCGATTTTTGCCAAACCCAAACCGCAGGAGCCAGCGCACGTTATCGCTCTGCGCCAGTTGGACCAACTCAAGGAGCAAAAACTCTGGCAGCGCGGGCTGGTGAAGGAGTTCTACTCGTCGCTCACCGACATTGTGCGCGTCTATCTGAACGGCCGATTCGGCGTGCAGGCGATGGAGAGCACCACGGCCGAGATTATGCAGATGACCAAGAACGTGCCCGAAATCGACAAAGACCTGCGCAGCAACTTGCAAGACCTGCTCGAGCGGGCCGATTTTGTGAAATTCGCGAAAGCGCAGGCCGAAGCCAACGAGAACGAGGCAAGTTTCGCCTTTGTTGAGCATTTTGTGCTGACAACCAAGCCTGTAGAGCAACTTCGCGACGATGAGGATGCGCCCGAAGGCGAGGCCAAAGTCGAACAAAACGAAAAAACGGAGTAGACTATGGAAAATATAACATTCAACAATCCTAACCTGCTGTATCTGTTGCTTTTACTGATACCAATGGTGGGTTGGTACGTATGGAAGCACCGCGATATGGACACGTCGGTGCGCCTTTCGACGCTCGACGGATTCGCCAAAGCGCCGCGTACTTATAAATGGTATCTGCGCCACGTGCCCTTCGCCCTGCGCACGCTTGCAATGGCCGTGCTGATGGTGGCTCTGGCCCGTCCGCAGTCGACCGACCGCTGGAGCAACACAACCACCGAGGGAATCGACATTGTGGTGGCGCTCGACATTTCGGGCAGTATGCTCGCCGAGGATTTCAAGCCCAACCGCCTTGAAGCCGCAAAAAGCGACGCCATAAAATTCATATCGGGCCGCCCCAACGACCGCATAGGCCTTGTGGTGTTTGCTGGCGAGAGTTTCACGCAGTGCCCGCTCACAACCGACCACGCCGTGCTTATCAATCTGATTAACGACGTGAAAAGCGGAATGATTGAGGACGGAACAGCCATTGGCGTGGGGCTGGCCAACGCTGTGAGCCGCCTGAAGGAATCGACAGCCAAAAGCAAGGTTGTGATTCTGATGACCGACGGTGTGAACAACCGAGGCGAGATTCCGCCGCTCACCGCCGCCGACATTGCGCAGGCAATGGGCGTCAGGGTTTACACCGTGGGCATTGGCACGCAGGGCCAGGCGCCATATCCGTTCACCGACGCCTTCGGCAACAAGCACTATCAGAATGTCGATGTCGAAATTGATGAGGAGGTGCTTTCGCAGATTGCCAACCAAACCGACGGCCGCTATTTCCGCGCCACCAGCAACCGCCGCCTGCAGGAGGTTTACGAGCAGATTGACCAACTCGAGAAATCGAAAATCGAGACCAAAGAATACAGCAAGAAGAACGAGGAGTACTTGCCGCTGCTGCTTGCAGGCCTGGCGCTGCTCGCCCTTGAACTGCTGATGCGCAACACCGTGATGCGGGGAGTGAGTTAAATTGAGAATTGACAGTTGACAATGGACAATGAAAAATTAATAATTAACAATTAATAATGAATAATTAAATGGTGTTGGGTATTGGGTGTTAGGTGTTGTAGGGACGTGGCGTGCCGCGTCCGCCACGACAACAATCAATTCACCGATTAAACAATTCACCGATTAAACAACAAAAAAAATGTTCCAATTTGCTAATCCACAATATCTTTTGTTTCTGCTGCTGGTGCCAGCCCTGCTGCTGATTTTCATTGCAGGGCGGATGATGCGCCGCCGCGCGTTGCAGGCTTTTGGCGACAGCGACCTTGTCAAGGGCCTGATGCCCGACGTTTCGGCTTCGAAGCCTTGGGTGAAACTGATTTTGGGGCTGGTGGCGCTTGCGCTGATAATTATTGCCGCCGCAGGACCGCAGTTCGGCACAAAGTTGCGCGATGTGAAACGCACTGGTATTGAGTTGGTTGTGGCTCTCGACGTGTCGAACAGTATGCTCGCCGAAGACATTACGCCCAACCGCCTTGAGAACGCAAAACGCGCCATTTCGAAAATGATTGACGGCCTGAAGGACGACAAACTGGCGCTCATTGTCTTTGCTGGCGATGCTTTTGTGCAGTTGCCGATGACGAGCGACTACACCGCCGCCAAAATGTTCCTTTCGTCAATCAATCCGTCGCTGGTGACAAATCAGGGAACGGCCTTGGAGAAGGCTATAAATCTGGGAGTCAAGTCGTTCACGCCAGGCGACGATAAAAATAAGGCAATCGTCATTATCACCGACGGCGAGGACCACGACGGCGATCCAATCGCGGCAGCCACCAAAGCCAACGAGGCGGGAGTAACCATTCATATGGTGGGTATGGGACTGCCGCAGGGCGCACCAATCCCGACCGTCAACCGCAACGGCCAACGCGACTATCGCACTGACGCTCAAGGAAATGTGGTAATATCGAAACTCGAGGAGACGACGCTGAAACAGGTGGCAGCCGCGGGCGGCGGAAAATACATTCGCGCCAACAACACCAAAAGCGGCTTGAGCGCGCTCTTCAGCGAACTGAACAATATGGAGAAGGTGGAGATGGAAGCGAAAATATATTCGGAATACGAAGAACAATACCAGTATTTTCTGGGCTTCGGACTGCTGATTCTGCTGGTTGAGGTGTTCATTCTCAACCGCCGCAACCGCCGCCTGAACGCTATCAATTTCTTCAAAAATTCAAAACTGACGCTTAAATAGTAAAGATATGAAAATCAAAGGTTTGTTTGTTGCAATTCTGCTTTTGGCAATAGCGCTTCCGCAGATGGCTGGGGCGCAAACCGAGCGGAAATATATCCGTCAGGGAAACCGCCAGTTCAACAGCGCCTTCGCCGACTCGACAAAGGTTGATTCGACACGTTTTGCCGCCGCCGAAGCAAGTTACCGCAAGGCTTTGGAGCAGGACCCGAACAGTTGGGACGCGTCGTTCAACCTTGCCAACGCAATGGCGAGCCAGGGCCGTATGGAGGAGGCCGCTCGGCAGTATCAGGCGCTTGGCGCGAAAACCGACGTTGACAAAACCAAACGCGCCGCCGCTTATCACAATCTGGGCAACTGCCTGCTGCAGTCGGAGAATCTGCAAGGCGCTATCGATGCCTACAAAAACGCTCTGCGCAACAATCCTAACGACCTGGAAACCAAATACAATCTGGCTTGGGCGCAGGACAAGATGAAGCAACAGCAGAACGAAAATCAGCAGAATCAGAACCAGAACAAGCAGGACCAACAGCAGAATCAAGACCAAAAACAAAATCAGGACCAGCAGCAGGACCAGCAGCAAGACCAGCAGCAGAATCAGGACCAGCAACAAAAAGACAAGCAGGACCAGCAGAGTCAGGATAATCAGCAACAGCAGCCGCAACAAGCACAGCAGCAGCCAGAGCAGAACGACGAGCAGATGTCGAAGGAGGACGCAATGAGGATTCTGGAGGCCTTGGAGAACGACGAAAAAGACGTGCAGGAGAAGGTTCAGAAGCAGAAAGCGCAACCGCAACGGCGCAGAACGCAGAAGGATTGGTAGTGGGGCGGTGAATCGGATAATCGATTAGCCGAATCAACAAATCGCCATACTTACGATTGTTAACTTTTAGGTGATAAAAACGGCCGAACTGTAAGTTTTGTACCGAAGAATTAGTTTTCTTTGCGTCAAATTAAAAGCGGGGCTCGAATTGCCCTGCGATTGATTTGTGGAGTTTTGGAAACACATCTAAAGGCTTTTAACTATGAGCGAAAACCACAACATCGACGAACTTGACAAGAAGATTCTGTCGATAATCTCGAAAAACGCACGCACACCTTTTCTTGAAGTGGCACGCGAGTGCGGTGTGTCAGGTGCAGCCATACACCAAAGGGTGCAGCGGCTCACCAACATCGGCATCATCACAGGTTCCGAATTCATTGTCAGCCCGCAGAATCTGGGCTACAAAACGTGCGCCTTTGTGGGCATCAACCTGAAAAAAGCCTGCCTGTATCACGACATCGCCGAAGAACTCTTCAAAATTCCCGAAATAATTGAATGCCACTACGTTACCGGCAACTACTCGCTGTTCATCAAGGTGATGGCTCACGACAACGAGCACCTGCGCCGCATCCTGTCGGACAAACTACAACGGCTCGACATTGTGGAGCGCACCGAGACCATCATCTCGCTCGAAGAGAGTTTCCGCCGGCAATTCCCAATTGAATCGAATGACTAAATATTTATAAATCAATAACAATTTGAAACAATATGAATAAAGACAGTGTTGTTTTCGACCTTATAGACAAGGAGTACGCCCGCCAGAAGCGCGGCATTGAGATGATTGCATCTGAAAACTTTGTGAGCGACCAGGTTATGCAGGCTATGGGCTCGTGCCTGACCAACAAATACGCCGAAGGCTACCCGGGCAAACGCCACTACGGCGGCTGCGAAGTGGTTGACGAAGTTGAGACGCTGGCCATTGAGCGCCTGAAGAAAATCTACGGCGCCGAATATGCCAACGTGCAGCCCCACTCTGGCGCGCAGGCCAATGCAGCCGTTCTGCTGGCAGTGCTGAAACCAGGCGACAAGTTTATGGGTCTCGACCTTGCACACGGCGGACACCTTTCGCACGGCTCGGCTGTGAACACATCGGGTATGATTTACACCCCCTGCGCCTACCACCTGAACAAGGAAACCGGCCGCGTTGACTACGATGAGATGGAAGAAATTGCAATGCGCGAGAAGCCGAAATTGATTATCGGCGGTGGCTCGGCCTACAGCCGCGAGTGGGACTACAAGCGTATGCGCCAGATTGCCGACGCCTGCGGCGCTCTGCTGATGGTGGATATGGCTCACCCTGCCGGACTCATCGCAGCCGGACTGCTCGACAACCCTGTTAAATACGCCGACATTGTAACATCAACAACTCACAAAACTCTGCGCGGACCACGCGGCGGTATCATCCTGATTGGCAAAGACTTCCCGAATCCGTTCGGAAAGACAACCAAAAAAGGCGAAATCCGCTCGATGGGCAGCCTG
Source organism: Salinivirgaceae bacterium (assembly GCA_017527435.1). GTDB lineage: Bacteria > Bacteroidota > Bacteroidia > Bacteroidales > SZUA-534 > RUG13583. The sequence goes on along the minus strand of JAFXQB010000018.1, from coordinate 36,893 downwards.
ATTAACTCGGCCGTCTTCCCAGGACAACAAGGCGGACCGCTCGAGCACGTGATTGCAGCCAAAGCCGTTGCCTTCGGCGAAGCACTCACACCCGAGTTCAAAGAGTATCAGAAACAAGTGCAAAAGAATGCCGCCGCCCTGGCCAAAGGAATGATGAACAAAGGATTCTACATTGTTTCGGGCGGAACCGACAACCACTCGATGCTGGTTGACCTGCGTCCGAAATACGCCGAACTGACTGGTAAAGTGGCAGAAAAAGCACTTGTTGCCGCCGACATCACGGTGAATATGAACCTTGTGCCGTTCGACACCCGCTCGGCAATGCAGACCAGCGGCCTGCGCCTTGGCACACCAGCCATCACCACCCGCGGCCTGAAGGAATCGGATATGGACATTATTGTTGATATGATTGACCGCGTTCTGGCCGACCCCGAAAACGAGAGCGTTATCGCTAAAGTGAAAGCCGAAGTGAACGAAATGATGATGCCGCGCCCAATGTTTGCGTGGTAATAAATACAGATAGAAAAAGTGCCCGTCAAACGATTGCATTTGACGGGCATTTTTTTTGCAAAAAATGTAGCATAATAATCGGTTTTTAACCGATAATAAATACCTTTACCACAAAGAAGAAAACAATATTGGAACACAGTCAAAACAATATGTTTAAAAATTGCAAATACTTGCTAACGTTGATGTTAGCCGTATGCTTATTGTCTGTAAGCTGTACCAAACAAGGGCGTCACGGCAACGTCAAAGAAGGCACGATGAAGTATAAAATCACCTATCTCGAATCGGAAAAAGAGAGCCCGATTATCGGATTACTGCCATCGACAATAATGATGCGGTTCAACAACGACAAAGTCCTGCTCGAGATGGAAGGCTGGCTCGGCATTTTCCGCTCGGCCTTTGTCAAAAACGGTGAGAATGAAGCCTATACCCTACTTAAAATTCTGAGCAAGAAATACTTATATGTATCAGAACCGAACGAAGGTTTTTATGGCATGAAGAAGCCTGACAATCTGAAAGTTGATTTCGACGACGAGATAAAAGAGATTATCGGCTTTGAATGCAAGCACGCAACTGTGACCATCGACACGCTGTCGTTCGGCGTATATTACACCAACGACATCAAAATAAAGAACGCCACGGCCAACACGCCGCTCGATATGATTCCAGGTATGCTGATTGATTTCCGGCTTGAGATGAACGGAATTCCTATGCACCTTGAGGCTGTTGAGTTCATTAACGAAAAAGTGTCGAGCACGATATTCGACATTCCAAACGGCTATGAGCGTGTTAAGCGGTCACAAATGGACGAGATTTTCAATGGTATCGGCAAATAAAAACTCGATTTTGCCGTTCACTTCCCTATAAGGCTTAAAAAATGGCCAAGAAAAAAAACATCAACACTACCGATGATGCGGATTTCAATATGAGCGACCGCGAACGGCGTCGCACCATTGCCGGTGTCTGTCTGTCGGCATTCACGCTGTATCTGGCGTTCGCATTTATTTCATACCTGTTCACCTGGCGCATCGACCAAAGCACGCTCGATGTGCAGGTGGGAAAACTGTTCTCCAACCCGAACATTGTGGCTAGCAACTGGGCCGGCACCATCGGCGCACTGCTGGCGCACCGTTTTCTCTACAAATGGATTGGCCTGCCGGCGTTCGGAATTATCGTTATTCTAACAGTTATTGTACTGAAACTGTTCAAGATAAAGACTTGGCCGATTGGCCGAACCGTCAAACTGACAATTGTTTATGCCATTTGGGGCTCGGTTGCGCTTGGTTACGTGTTCCACTATGCTGCCTTCACGCCCGGCGGCGCTCACGGCTATTTTGTTAGCGAGTGGCTGAATGCCGTCATTGGCAAACTCGGCACAGGTATTGTGCTTATTACATGTTTGTTTGCCATTCTGTCGCTCACTTTCGATAGTTTCATTGCCCGCTGCCGCGATTTCGTGAAAGAGCTTATCCATCCCAAAGTTTCCGACCCCGAACTGCCAGTTGCAATTGAAGCCGGAACACAGACTGATGTATCGGCAGAAACCGCTGAAACTGAATCTAATGACAATTCCGGCGACATCGACTCTACAGACACCGAAACCCAGGACGAAGGCGAAGAAGACGACGGCGATATGCCGTTTGAGAAGAACGACAAAGACCTGCTGAAATTCGAGATAACAACCACCGCCACATTCGACAACTCAGACAACGGCAACGACTTGAGCAACAATCTGGGCGAAGTTAAATCGCAACTGATTGACAATGATGGTAACTCAAACGATAACGATAACTTAATTGGCGGTCAAAGCGATTTCACTGTTACCAACCCCATTCAGAACAACGATGAGATTCAGCCGGGCGAAAATCCTGATAATGAGCCTAACGGCGAAGTTGAGATTGAAATTATCAAAAACGATGAAGAAACGCTGAATAAAACTAAAACCGATGTTGAAGAACAAGGCCCATACGACCCGACCCGCGACCTCGAGAACTACCGTCTGCCAGGCCTTGATCTGCTGAACGACTACGAACAAAACAACACATCGGTAACCGAAGATGAACTGATTGCCAACAAAAACAAGATTGTTGAGACTCTAAACGATTATAAAGTACAGATTGACAAGATAAACGCCACCGTCGGCCCAACAGTCACGCTCTACGAAATTGTTCCCGCAAAGGGTTACAGAATTTCGAAAATCAAGAGTTTGGGCGACGACATCGCGTTGAGCCTTGCGGCCCTTGGAATCCGCATCATTGCACCTATTCCGGGTCGCGGAACAATTGGTATCGAAGTGCCGAACGAGAAGAAACAAACGGTGGCAATGCGCACGGTGCTTGCGTCGAAGAAATTCCAGGAATCGAAATTCGACCTGCCAGTGGCCATTGGCAAAACCATCACCAACGAGACGTTCACATTCGACCTGACCAAAGCACCTCACTTGCTTGTTGCCGGCGCAACCGGTCAAGGTAAATCGGTGGGACTGAACGCGATACTGACATCGCTGCTCTACAAGAAACACCCGGCGCAACTGAAACTTGTGCTGGTTGACCCGAAGAAGGTGGAACTGACGCTTTATAAGGCGCTCGAAAAATACTTCCTGGCAAAACTGCCCGATGCCGAAGATGCAATTATCACTGATACACAGAAGGTTGTGAACACAATGCAGTCGCTCTGCATTGAGATGGACAAACGCTACGATTTGCTGAAAGAAGCTAGCTGCCGCAACATTAAAGAATACAACGAGAAATTCATCAATCGGCATCTCAACCCAGAGAAAGGGCATCATTATATGCCTTATATTGTGGTGGTTATCGATGAGTTTGCCGACCTGATTATGACCGCTGGAAAAGAAGTCGAGCTGCCAATCGCACGCTTGGCACAGTTGGCGCGCGCCATCGGCATCCACCTGATTGTGGCCACACAAAGACCTACAACCAACGTCATCACAGGCTTGATAAAAGCCAACTTCCCGGCTCGAATCGCCTTTAAGGTGATGAGTATGATCGACTCGCGCACCATTCTGGACGCCCCCGGAGCTAACCAGTTGATTGGCCGCGGCGATATGCTGATTGCAATGGGAGGCAGCGAAATGACACGTGTACAATGCGCCTTTGTTGATACGCCTGAACTTGAAAAAATAATGCAACACATTGAGCAGCAGCAGAGTTACACTGGTGCTTACGAGTTGCCAGAATATACACCCGAAGGCAGCGAAGGCGGCAACCTTGAAGATGTTGACCTATCGAAACGCGACTCAATGTTTGAAGAAGCCGCCCGAATAATTGTGATAAACCAGCAAGGCTCTACATCGTTGATACAGAGAAAGTTCTCTATCGGATACAACCGCGCTGGCCGTATTATGGACCAGTTGGAAGCTGCCGGAATTGTTGGTCCTTATCAAGGCAGCAAAGCCCGCGATGTGCTCATCCCCGATGAAATGAGCCTTGACCGCTTGCTGGAAACATTACGTTAAAAATTGAAAATGAAAAGAATAGCTTTATTAATATTGGCTTTGGGCACGGCAACGTGCTTCGCCCAAAAAGACCCGGAAGCAAAAACTCTGCTCGACAAAGCCGCAAAGCAAGCCGCTGGTTATAAGAGCATTACCGCCGATTTTGACTGTGTGTATGAAAACCTTGCCGAAGAGAAAAGCGAAACATACAACGGCACTCTGCTGCTTAAAGGCAACCGTTTCCGCATCGATGTTGACAAAACTGTCACCTTCTGCGACGGCAAAAATCGCTGGGCTTATCTAACAGAAAGTAATGAAGTTACAATTTCGCCCATTGAAGCATCGAACGACGATGCGCCCGAAGATAAATTTATGTCGGCCCCAATGTCACTCTACACAATCTACCGCAACGGTTTCAAATACATAATGGGCGACACCGAAGAGATTGGCGGCAAAACAATGCAGATTGTTGAACTCGCGCCTGAAAATATCAAGAAGCCTTATTTCAAGATAAAATATTGGTTTACACCGAGTAACGAGCTATACCAAATCAAATGTTTCCAAAAAGACGGCACGCGGTTCACTCTCACACTGACTAAATTCCAAACCAATCAGAAAATCGATGACACCCAGCTCATTTTCGATGCAAAGAAATTCCCTGGAGTTGAGATTATTGATATGAGAGACTGATTGAAGAAGGATTGCTCTCTCTATAAAAACTGTCAGCCCTGCAGTTTGCTGCTACTCCCCCCCTGCGGTTTCCCCCCTCGTCTGCGGTTGCCGTGGTTGTTGTTGCGGCCACCGCGGTTGTTGCGTCCGCCTCGGTGGAAATGGCGGTTTTGCTTGCGTTCAGTCGTTTCGGGCTTATACTCGGGTGCGGCGTCGAAACCTTCGGGCAACGCAGGTTTTTCAATCTCGTAGCCAATCAGTTTCTCGATTTTGGCAAAGCGCTCCACATCCTTCGGGTTAATGAGCGTGATGGCCTCGCCTGTTGATTTGGCGCGAGCTGTACGGCCAACGCGGTGCACATAATCCTCTGGGTCGCGGGGCACATCGTAGTTCATAACCAAGCCGATATTATCAATATCGATACCGCGCGAGACAATGTCGGTGGCCACCAAAACCGAGAATTTGCGGTTGCGGAAATCGAGCATCACAGCCTCGCGGTCGCACTGCTCAAGGTCGCTGTGAATGGCGCGCGCGTCGATTTTTGCACGGCGCAGGTCCTGCACAAGCGTTTTCACGGTGCTCTTGGTCGAAGCAAAAATAATGACGCTGTCTAAATCCTTGCTTTTCAGTATGGTTGCAATCAGTTTGTTCTTCTGCTCATCGTAAGCCATATAGGCCGTCTGGCGCACGCCCTCGGCAGGTTTCGATATGGCAATGTTAATCTCGACGGGATTTGTCAGGATTGCGCTTGCCAACTGCCTGATTTTGGGCGGCATAGTGGCCGAGAACATCAGCGTCTGACGCTGTTTTGGCAGATAGGTGATTATGCGTTTGATATCGTCGACAAAACCCATATCGAGCATCTTGTCGGCTTCGTCAAGTATCAGATATTCAAGACTGTCGAGTTTTACGTAGCCAAGATTCAGGTGCGAAAGCAGTCGGCCTGGCGAAGCAATGAGCACGTTGGCGCCGCTCTCGATAGCCGAGCGCTGCTGGTCCCAAACACCGCTGTCGCTGCCGCCGTAAATGCCCACCGACTCAACACCGCAGAAATAGGCGAATCCCTGGAATTGCTGGTCAATCTGCATCACGAGTTCGCGTGTCGGGGCAAGAATCAGAGCCTTGATTTTTTGCTCGCGTTTTGTTGTCAAATGGTGCAGAAGCGGCAGAATGTAGGCCGCCGTCTTGCCTGTTCCGGTTTGGGCGCAGGCAATCATATCGCGCTTGTCGAGCGCCTGCGGAATCACCTGTTCCTGCACTGGCGTCGCTTCGTCGAAGCCCATTGCGTCGATACCTTCAAAAACTTCGGGATTTAAGTGTAAGTCTGCGAAATTCATTGCTTTAGTACTGGGTAGTTCTTCTATTTAAAATCCAATCATTTAGCTGCTTTCAGCATTTTAAGCATCTTATCCAACAATTTTTTTGTTGGCTCAATCAGCGGTGCCACATCGTTTTCCGACCAATCGAACATATCATCGTAATCACCGCTTTGCCTCATATTCTGAAGCCTGGAAATTAGTTTGGCATCATCGGTATTGAGCAGATTGTTTTGCACAAATTCTTTCCCAATGAGCCCGATAACTCCGGTGTGCGTTTTTGCCGAAATGCCTTTGTCGGTTAAAAGTGCCGACGCCATATGAAAAACAGCATAGTATAACCTATTGGCTGTCAGACTCCAATGGCACAATCGCGCATTGTCTTCAGCCTCAATTAATACAGAAAATGATTTTTGAATCCGATATTCGATAATCGCAGCTTTCTCTTTGTCGCTCAACTCCATAGCTCAACTCCTTCTTGCGTAACATTTTTGTAAAACGGCGTAAAACTGCGTTTTTCCCATTCTTCGCTGGTGTAGATAATCGGATTTATTGTTGTATCGATTGTCCAACCCAACTCAACAAACGGATAGGCCGTAGAATTGAAATCGGAATTTGTACTGCGGCCTGTTTTATTCAGTAAAATAAGGATATCCCAATCAGAATCAGCACGATAGTCGCCTCTGGCCTGCGAACCGAACAAGACAACACGTGAACCCGACGGCACTACTTGTCGCGCGGTCTGCTTGATTGATTCTATAATGGTTGCCCTATTCATATTGCAAATATACTTATTTTCAGAGATTTGCAAGAAACACTCAAAATTTGATACTGAAACTGCTTACTCTATTTTTACTTTACCACAGCATCCAACTCTTTCATTATCAACTGTGTTCCGCCGCGCATCTCGTCAACGTAGGCCGAAGCCTTTTGTCCGGCTCGCTTGCAGTCGTCGGGATTGGCGAAGTAGTGGTCGAAGGCGCGAGCAAGTTGCTCATAATCAGATATGCTGATAGCGGCGCCACGCTCAATGAGTTGGCAGGCTTCGCGGAATTTGTGGTATTTTGGTCCGAAAACCACTGGTACACTGTAAGTTGCGGCTTCGAGCGTGTTGTGGATTCCCTTGCCGAATCCGCCGCCAATATAGGCCAACTGTCCGTAGCGGTAGAGCGACGAGAGCAGACCTATGCAGTTTATAATCAGCACGTTTGCGCCATCAACTTTCGATTCGTCGGCTTGCGCGTCGCTGTAGCGCACAACCTTGCCCGTGCACGAACTCTCAACACGGCTGACATTGGCTTCGGTGGTCTCGTGCGGTGCGATTATCATTTTGATATTGTGCTCGTTAGCATATCGGCAAAGCAATTCTTCATCGCCAACCCAAGTGCTGCCTGCAACCAAAACCTTATCAGCATCGGCCACAAAACGCTCGATAATGGGCTGTGGTTTAGCCTGTTGCACAAGGTCGTAAACGCGGTCGAAGCGGGTGTCGCCGCCAATCTGCACATTATTGATTCCGATTCCTGCCAAAAGTTGCTTCGAGTTTTCGTCTTGAACGAACAACAAAGTGAAGAATTTCAGCATTTTGCGGTACCATCCGCCGTACCATTTGAAAAACGCCTGTTGCGGACGGAAAATCGACGAGAAGACGTATGTCGGCACACTGGCTTTGTGCAACTGGTTCAAGTAGTTATACCAAAAATCGTACTTAATGAAGAGTGCGGCTTTCGGCTTGACAATCTGCATAAAACGCTTTGCGTTGCGGCGAGTGTCGGCTGGAAGGTAGAAAATGTAATCGGCGCCGGCGTAGTTCTTGCGCACTTCGTAGCCTGACGGCGAGAAGAACGTGAGCAGCACGGCATAATCGGGGTGCTTGGCCTTAAATGCTTCAATGACAGGCCTTCCCTGCTCAAACTCGCCAAGCGACGACGAGTGAAACCAAACAACCGGCTTGCTGCCATCGATTTTTGCGGCCATCTGCGAAAGCAAACCCTTGCGGCCGCGAATCCACAGCCGCGCCTTCTCGTTGAACGGCGCAACCACGCGGATTAAAAACGTGTAAACCCTGATACTCAGGTTGTAAATGAATGTCATTGCTCTTTTTGTTTCGGCCGCAAATATAGACGTTTATTGAATAACGAGAGTTGCGAGTTACGAACAGCCAATTGTGATTTTTTGCCACATCGCATCATTCAATTCATTTTAATAGTAATTTCGCAATTCGCGCAAGCAAAGCGTATGTATGTTGCAAATGGCGACATATCAATGATTTGAGATAATATTTAAAACTATAAAACATTATAAACGATGAAATTATTTGAAGTTTACTCGCTATTTCCCATTGAAATAGTGAAAGGCAAAGGCTGCCACGTTTGGGACGCCAACGGGCAGGAATATCTCGACCTTTACGGCGGTCACGCTGTGATTTCGGTCGGGCACGCGCACCCGAAGTATGTGAAGGCCATCAGCGAGCAGGTGGCAACTCTTGGGTTCTACTCTAACTCAGTGATTAACAAGTTGCAACAGAAGTTGGCCGAAAAACTTGGCCCCATCTCGGGCTACGACGATTACTCGCTTTTCCTGATAAACTCAGGCGCCGAAGCCAACGAGAACGCGCTGAAACTGGCATCGTTCTACAACAACCGCAACAAGGTGCTGGCCTTCCGCCACTCGTTCCACGGCCGTACATCAGCTGCCGTTCGCGTGACCGACATTCCAAAGTACATTGCCCCTGTAAATGAAGGACTTGAAGTTACTTTCATCGATTTCAACGACACCGCCGCAATGCGCGCCGAACTGCAGAAAGGTATCTACTCATCGGTGATAATTGAAGGCATTCAAGGCGTTGGCGGCATTCAGGTGCCCGACGACCAATTTATGCGCAACCTGCGTCAGGCCTGCACCGACACCAACACGGTGCTGATTCTGGACGAGATTCAGTCGGGTTACGGACGTAGCGGCAAATTCTTCGCCCACCAATATGCAGGCATCAAGGCTGATATTGTGACAGTTGCGAAAGGCATCTGCAACGGTCTGCCAATGGCGGGCGTCATCATCGCGCCGTTCTTCACACCTGTTGTGGGCCAACTCGGAACAACCTTCGGCGGCAACCATCTGGCCTGCGCTGGCGCTTGTGCCGTGCTCGACATCATCAAAGAAGAGAATCTGGTTGACAACGCCGCAAAAGTGGGCAACTATCTGCTCGCAGAACTGAAGAAAATCGACCGCATCAAGGAAGTGCGCGGCCGCGGCCTTATGATTGGCATCGAGTTCGAAGAGCCGATAAAAGAAATCCGCAACCAACGGCTGCTAATGGAACAGCACGTGTTTACGGGCGTTGCGGGCACAAACACCATCCGTCTGCTGCCGCCGCTCAGCCTGTCAATGGCCGAAGCACAAGACTTTATCGAGAGATTTAAGAAATGCTTGTAACAGGTAGGATTTAGGATTTAGGATTTAGGATTTAGGAATTACGAGTTACGAGTTACGAATTACGAGTTACGAATTAGGAATTGCGACGGAACGACTTGTCTGAAGTCTGTAGTCTTAATTCTATCATTTCTAAACTTTCTAAACAGCGAAGCGACTAAAACTTCTAAACAGCGAAGCGACTAAACCTTCTAAACAGCGAAGCGACTAAACTTTAAACTATTAAACAATGAATAATCTCACCATAGTAAAAGTTGGCGGCGCGGTTGTTGAAGACCCGACAACGCTCAACACTCTGCTCGACGATTTTGCGGCAATGCAGGGCAACAAACTGCTTGTCCACGGTGGCGGGCGGGCTGCCGACAAACTGCTGAACCGCCTAGGCGTCGAAATCAAGAAAGTTGACGGCCGACGCATCACCGACAAAGAGACAATCGACGTTGTGACAATGGTTTACGCAGGTCTGGTGAACAAAAACATTGTGGCGCAACTGCAGCGGCGCGGCGTGAATGCGCTCGGCTTCACTGGTGCCGACCTGAACATCATTCTGTCGCACAAGCGCCCTGTGAAAACCATCGACTACGGCTTTGTGGGCGACGTTGACAGCGTGCAGACCGAAGTGCTCTTCTCGCTCATCGAGCAAGGCGCGGTGCCCGTGGTGTCGCCCATCACGCACGACGGCCGCGGCCAACTGCTCAACACCAATGCCGACACCATTGCGTCGGAACTGGCGCGCGCCCTGGCCAAATCGTGCGGCGTGACGCTCGTCTATTGCTTCGAGAAGCCTGGCGTGCTTATGGACGCCACCGACGACAACTCGGTCATCGGCACGCTCACCTACGACAAATTCAAAGAGTATCAGGCCACTGGCATCATCAACGAAGGAATGATTCCGAAACTCGACAACGGCTTCGACGCCATCCGCGCCGGCGTTGCGAGCGTGGTGATTACCAACACTGACGGACTGAAAAACGGCGGGGGAACACGGTTGGTGCTGTAAATCATCTGAATACTATTATAAAAAACAAAGGGCGCTTGAAGCGCCCTTTGACATTATGTAACTGCTTTTTGTCTTAATCTTTCACACAACGAAGGGAAGCGTAGTAAAAACCACCTGCCCAATAAAATTTGAATCCCGCATTTAGAATACCTTTATCAATGGTTGATATTATTCGAAACAAGCCGAGACTATATGTGTGTTCTTCGTCCATCAACGTGTAATAAATGCACCCATGGCCTTCACCCGCAAAAGGTTTAGCATTGAAAACAGACATCTGAATATTATCAGGATTAGGTTTTTCATCGGGGTCATAGTATATCCAATCGGTATTCGACGACAATCGACGACGTAATCCAACATCGCCACCCTGGAAACATTGAAAATATTCAGAATAGTTATCGCGAATATTTTCGTAACAACTTTCACTCACATATCCTTGCGGAAAATAACCATGTTCCAATTCTGCTATTTCTGGCGACTCAACCCCATAATACTTTTCCAAATCTTCCCAATCCGCATTATTTGAGATATGGAATCCTTTGGGGGCCAATAACGAAATAAGTTGGTGTATAGTTAATTGTATATAGTAATCTTCCTTTCTAATTTCCACAGCCCTACTACGCACATCACCAATGCAATAGACTATTCCTGTTGAACCTGATTCTTGTAACGTAATAGACTTATACGGCACTGGTGATTCTTCCCAACTGAAAATTTCAATTTCATCAAGTTTTATAGTGTCGCCTTCGTAAATAAAACTTTTTGTGCGCAAATCATCGGCAAGCCACTGGCGGTTGCCAATTTTCACCACACGATAGACATTGAACTCGTGGTCGCGCACAAGACTGCTCTTGTCGAGAATTATCTCTTTTGCGTAGTTTGTACAAGTTACAACGGTGTCGCCAACTTCCAATTGAAGGTCAACTTTGAACGTATAGATAACGGGGGCATATTCAACACCTTTTGCATCGTCCCACCAATGTTTGTAGGCATTGTTCTCGGGTGAATTAATGTTTTTGCCTTCCAATTTGCATTTATCCTGTCCTGCCGACAGTTCAATTTCGTATTCATATTTGTCGGACTTGGCTGTAACCTTGCCGCCCGCAATATTGCCCACATTTTTGAAATTAAGAATGGCTGACCACTCACCATTGCCATTGTCGGTTTCAACCTTGAAAGGCGGAACACAATATAGTTTTCGGGTATCCGATTTCTCACCTGTCGCAAGCAATTCGCCTTCGAAATATGAACTTGGCACCGCATACCACCAATACTGTGTGTATGGTTTAAGTTTCACATCTTCAGGATTTATCTTTTCAAAATTCGAATTGTCGGAACTGAAATAGTAATCGTATTCAACATAGGCGTCATCGTTGACTGTGCTTCCGTCGATATTGAGCGTAACTACAGTATCGCGGGTTATAAAACCATCGTAAATGGTTGTAGTAGTTGGTTTTGTAGGAACAGGGTCAATGGCAACCTGCTCAATGCACGAAGTGAGTGCCAACGAGAAAACTGATACTGACAAAAGATATATTGATTGTTTCATTGCTTTATATTGTTGAGTTATTGTTTTTTACGCGCACCAAAATCGAAACCTGCGTGAAAGCCAATGGCTGAATAACGTTTTGTCATATAATATTCCATATAATTTCCACCATAACAATTATAACCGCCAACCGTTATCCATTCGTATGAAACGGCAATGTTGAAATGGTTTAAACGGACACCAACCATAGGAACCGCATACAACTCGTCATATTTGATTTCGTCGTCTAAATTGCAACCTGATAATACTCTGTATCCAATACGACCTTCAACGTATGGCGAAACTTTTTTCTTACAGATATCATATCGCACAGTTAAAAAAGGTGAGATTGAATAAACACTATTCTCATTACTGGTATGCTCAATGCGACTGCCAAAATTCACGGCTCTTAAATCAAATAAAACACCAATACCCGTATAGAGTTCTGGCATAATCTGGTAGCCGTGTGTTGTTGAAAACTGCGGGGAAAAATACGTTCTGTCTTTATTGAAATTGTCCGCCCAAGCGAAATCGAACGAGCCGCGATAGCCTTGGCTTGGAAAATCAGCCCTTTTCTTGTCGCCTGCCGTTGCAGTCAGCGACAAGGCCGCCAAGCCAAACAAGAGCAATGTTTTAAATAATCTTTTCTTTCTCATTATTAACAAATTAGATAGTTGCAATTTTCCGCGTTCGCAAAAAAAAAGAAAAAAAACGACATAAAGAAAGAAAAACGGCACTTTTGTAAAGTTGCAGGGCGGAAAACTGAAAAATGGATTTCCATTTTATGATTTCCATTTTATGGAAAAACTTCAGCGCAAAAACTTCGCTGTTTTTTGTTTCCGCCAAAGTTGTATTTTTACCACCAAATGGGAAATATGAACTCAATAACCGACACTGCCGTTGGCCTTCTGAAGCGAATGATTGCCACGCCATCGCTCAGCGGCGACGAGAAACGGGTGGCAGACATTGTGGCAAAGGAACTGGCCAACCGCTACTACCAACCCGAACGGGTGGGCAACAACCTGATTGTGCGCTGCACCGACTTTGTGGAAGGCCGCCCAACGCTTATGCTCAACTCGCACCTTGACACCGTGAAACCCGCGCAGGGCTGGGCATCGGACCCATTCTCACCAATTGAACGGGACGGCAACCTTATCGGCCTTGGCAGCAACGACGCTGGCGCAAGCCTTGTGTCGCTGCTATCGGCGTTTCTGGCAACCGACAACACGGGGCTGCCATATAACCGCCTGTTTGTGGCTTCGGCCGAAGAAGAGATTTCGGGTCCAAACGGAATGTATCTTGTTCTGCCACAACTAAAAACAATGGTGACGGCTGGCATTGTGGGCGAACCGACGGGCATGAAAATGGCTATTGCCGAGAAAGGGCTTCTGGTGCTCGACTGCGAAGCCGAAGGCAAGACTGGCCACGCCGCCCGCGCCGACGGCATCAACGCCATCAGCATTGCCATGAAGGATATTGAGTGGCTGCACAGCTATCAGTTCCCCGAAAAAAGTCCGCTGCTGGGCAATGTGAAAATGACTGTGACGCAGATTCAGGCTGGCACGCAGCACAATGTGATTCCCGCGCAGTGCAAGTTTGTGGTCGACGTGCGCACAACCGAGAAATACAGCAACCGCGAGACTTGGGACATCATTCAGCAGCACATCAAGTCGGTGGCTACGCCGCGCTCGCTGAACAAGAACGCATCGGCCATCGACGAGCAGCACCCCATTGTGGTTGCGGCACGGAAGCTGGGCATCGAGACGTTCTTCTCACCCACCACTTCGGACCAAGCTGTCATCAGCGGCGCCTTCCCAACCGTGAAAATGGGCCCTGGCGACTCGGCACGCTCGCACACCGCCAACGAGTTCATCGCCGTGAGCGAGATTGAGAACGGAATTGAAGGGTACGTTGAGCTGCTGAAAGAGATTAGGCTATAAGCAATTACCAACTCAAAAAGGCACACTGCGACGTGCCGGCATCTGTTTCAAAAAAACACAAAGACGGTTTTCGAATCGTCAAATGTTAAAAATGTTAAAATCGGTGTTTTTTTGAACTCACGTTCTATCTTTGCGCAAAAATTTAAACTGATATGCAAGAGAAAATCATCGTTCTTGACTTTGGCGGGCAGTACGCTCACCTGATTGCCAACCGTGTACGCCGGTTGGGCGTTTTCACAGAGATTCACTCGCCTGCAGCGCCGGTTGAAGAGCTGGCGGGCGCAAAAGGCATCATCTACAGCGGCGGACCGGCAAGCGTTTATGCAGCCGACGCACCCGAATACAATCCTGAAATTCTGAACATTCCGGTGCCGAAACTCGGAATCTGCTACGGTCACCAACTCATTGCGTCGCAACTGGGCGGAACCGTTAAACCCGGCAAGGTGAAAGAGTACGGCATATCGGATTTGATTATCGGCGACAGCCAACATCCGCTGCTCAAAGGCATTCCGGCATCGTCGCCAATGTGGATGAGCCACGGCGATTCAGTTTCGCAACTGCCTGACGGATACCGCATTATAGCATCTACCAAAGACTGCCCCATTGCTGCTGTGGCGATGGACGAACGCAAGATTTACGGCATTCAGTTCCACCCCGAAGTAACGCACAGCAAATTCGGAATGCAACTTCTGGACAACTTCATCGGCATCTGCCAATGCGAGCGGAATTGGAATATGAAGAGTTATATGCCGCTGATTTCCGAAAAGATACGCACCGAAGTAGGCACACGCAAGGTGTTCCTGCTTGTGTCGGGCGGTGTCGACAGCACGGTGGCTTTCGTTCTGCTGAACAAAGTTCTTGGTACAGAGCGTGTTATGGGCCTGCACATCGACAACGGAATGATGCGTATGGACGAGTCGCAGAAGATTATCGAGTTCTTGAAGGCCGAAGGAATGCACAATCTGCGCGTGGTTGACGCCACCGCCGATTTTTTGGGCCAACTCGAAGGAATAACCGCACCCGAAGAGAAACGCAAACGCATCGGCGCAACATTCCTGACGGTGAAAGACAAGGAAATGAGCAAGTTGAACCTTGACCCGAAAGAGTGGATGATTGCGCAAGGCACCATCTACCCCGACACCATCGAGAGCGGCGGCACCAAAAACGCCGACCTGATAAAAACCCACCACAACCGCGTTAAGGAAGTGATGGACCTGATGGCGCAAGGTCTTCTGCTTGAGCCACTTGCCGACCTCTACAAAGACGAGGTGCGTATGCTCGGCGAAGAACTTGGCATTCCACACAACCTTGTATGGCGCCACCCCTTCCCCGGTCCGGGTCTTGGCGTGCGCCTACTCTGCACCGACGGCAAAGGCGAATTTGCATCGAACGCCGATGTTGAAGGTTTGGACAAATATTTGAAAGACAACAATATCGAAGGCCGCGTTCTGCCGGTGAAAAGTGTGGGCGTACAAGGCGATGGCCGCACCTACGCACAACCTTTCCTGCTGACTTCGAAAAACTTAAGTTGGAAAGAGTGCGAGCGTTTCAGCACCGAACTTGTGAACCGTTTCAAAGTCATCAACCGCGTTATTTGGCAGGTTGGCACAGTATCGGACGATATGCCGAAACTGGTTGCACAGTACGCTACAAAAGACAAGTTCGACACGCTGCGCAAGTTCGATAACATCTGCACCGAGTTCCTGCAAGCCAATGACCTTTACGAGAAAATCTGGCAGATGCCCGTGGTTCTGACGCCGCTGCGCGTGCAAGACAAGCCGTGCATTGTAATGCGCCCCGTGAACAGTTCGGAAGCAATGACCGCCAACTTTGCCGAAATCGACCAAAACCTGCTCGGCGGCCTGTGGCAACAGTTCAAGGCCGATGGCGCCGGCTCACTCTGGTACGACGTCACTCACAAACCGCCGGGAACCATTGAGTGGGAATAAAAGGTAATAAATAGCACAAAACGATATAAAAATGAAACTGACATTGTTAAACAAGACGCTGAATTTAAGAGCGATAGCGATAATCGCATTTTTAGTTTCAGGCTTCAGCCTACGGGCAGCAGACGATGTAACCTTCACCGCCAGCGCGCCGCAAGCCGTCGAGGTTGGCGAGCAATTCCGCCTTCAGTTTGTGCTGAACGCCAAAGGCAGCAATTTCGCAGAACCGAACATTACTGATTTTCAGGTTCTTTCGGGTCCGAATACGTCGTCGAGCAGCAGCATTCAGTGGATTAACGGCTCAATGTCGCAGAGCACAACCTACACCTACACCTTTATTTTGATGGCCGACCACGAAGGCAAATTCACCATTCCGTCGGCAACCATAAAATCGGGTGGTAAGACGTACCAATCGAACCCGATTACCATTGAAGTTGTGGCAGGCTCACGGCCAGCGGCAAGCAATGGCGGGCAGCAGCAACAAACTGGCAATCAGAGCGGTACGCAGACAACCACCAATCCCGATTTGAGCAGCGACGACCTTTTTGTGGCAATCACGGTTGATAAGAAAAAACTGATTCAAGGGCAGTATCTGGTGGCAACCATAAAACTCTACACCCGCAAGGATGTATCTGGTTTTGAGGATGTTAAGTTTCCGCCGTTCACTGGTTTCTGGAGCAGCGACCTTGAAGCGCCGCAGCAAGTCTCGCTTCAGCGCGAGAACGTCAACGGGCAGATTTACAACACAGGTTTGCTGAAAAAAGTGCTTCTGATGCCGCAGCGCTCGGGCGAACTCACAATCGACCCGATGGAGATAACCATTCTCTCTCGCACCCGCGTGCGCAGCAACAATCCGTTCGACGATTTCTTCGGCGGCTCGTACCGCACCACGCCCTACAAACTCGTCAGCAAGCCTGTGAAGATAAACGTGGAGCCGCTTCCTGCGGGCAAACCCGCCGATTTCTCGGGCGGCGTGGGCAATTTCACGCTCAACGCGTCGGTCGATAAAACCGAAGTGAAGGCCAACGAAGCCGTGACACTGAAAGTCAAAGTGTCGGGCACTGGTAACCTGAAGTTTATCAATAACATAAAGATTGATTTTCCGCCAGACATTGACGTATACGACCCCAAAACAACGCAGAATATCAAGACCGATGCTAACGGAATGTCGGGCTCGGTAACGTTCGATTATCTGTTCATTCCGCGCTATGCGGGCAACTACCGCATTGCGCCAATCACGTTCAGTTATTTCGACACAAAATCAAAGACTTACAAGACGCTGACCACGCAAGAATTCAACATTAGCGTTGAAAAAGGCGATGGCGAAGCCGAAGCCAATTCGGGTGTGGTTCAGGCACTTACAAAAGAAGATGTCAAATTCATTGGCAAGGACATTCGCTACATTAAACCCGTTGAGCGGCTCGACCGCCGTCAGCAGATGATGTTCGGCACGCCGCTGTTCTATGGCTGCTACGCCGTTCCGCTGCTGCTTTTTGTGGCGATAATCCTGTTCCGCTTGGCGCAGATTAAGCAGAACGCAAATCAGGCCGCAGTCAAGAACCGTAAGGCTAACAAGGTGTCGCGCAAGCGGTTACGCCAGGCTGCCAAGTATATGAAACAAGGTCAGGAAGCGCAGTTCTACGACGAGATGCTGAAAGCCATTTGGGGCTATTTGAGCGACAAACTGTCGATTCCTGTGGCCAATCTGTCGAAGGACAATGTGGCAGAGATTCTGTCGAGCCATTCGGTTGACAGTCAGTTGGTTGACGAACTTATGGACTTGCTCAACTCGTGCGAGTTCGCGCGTTATGCGCCAGCAGCCGTTTCGGGCGGAATGGACGAGATTTTCCGCAAAGCCGACAACACACTGTCGAAACTCGACCAGAAAGTGAAGTAGTGAGTAATGTGTAAAGTATAATGAGTAAAGTTAAAAAGGCAAAAGGCATAAGATTGATGAATCCGACAATCGTAAAATCCGAATACAATTCACCGATTAAACGATTCACCAGTTCACCAAAAGATTAAAAATATTTGACAATGAAACATATAGCAAAATACATTATAATAGCAATTGCGGCAATGATGCCGCTTTGCAGTTCGGCAGCCGATTTCAAGGCTCAACTCGATTCGGCGGCAGTATGCTACCAGGCCACAAAATACGAGCAGGCAATCAGTATCTACGAAAGCATTGTGGCTCAAGGATATGAGTCGTCGGAATTGTATTTCAATCTGGGCAACGCCTACTACAAATCGAACAAATTTCCGTACGCCATTGCCAACTACGAGCGCGCTCTGAAACTGAACGCCACCGACGAAGATATTCAGTTCAATCTGCAACTGGCTAACACTCACGTGGTTGACAAGATTGAAGTGCTGCCCGAATTCTTTCTGAAATCGTGGGGGCAGTCGCTTGTGCGGGCGCTCACGTCGAACCAATGGGCCGTTTTGAGCATTGTCTCATTTGTGGCGGCTCTGGTGCTTCTGCTGCTCTTCTTCCTGTCGGACCGTCCACTTCTGCGCCGATTCGCCTTCTGGATTGGCCTTCTGCTGATTGTTGAAGCCGCCTTCTCGTTCAGTTTCTCGTCCAAGCAGAAAGCCGCCGTGCTCAACGAGCCCGAAGCCATTGTTGTCACGCCGTCGGTGGTGGTAAAAAGTTCACCCGACGCCGCTGGCACCGAACTCTTTCTGATTCACGAAGGCCTGAAAATCAAAGTCACCAACCAAAACGGCGACTGGTCAGAAATCCGTTTGTCAGACGGTAACAAAGGCTGGGTGAAAACTGCTGATTTTGTGGTCATTTGAAACCCGGACCACTCACTGCAAACATAAAATTTCAAACACTGCCACGCATATAAAATATGTGTGACACAGTATGTTATGGATTATGCATTGCTATTGACATACAGTCCAAAATATATTTTGTTTTATTCATCTAAAAGCCTTTACTTTGCGTGATTTTTTAAAAATAAAGTCTAACTCATTAATTTATTTAAAATTAAATGGAAAAAGAGAATCAGAAAACTCAAGAAATTGAGAGCGAAGAGGCATTCGAACTTGCCGCTCCGCAGCAACAACAAGTGGTGAAACCAGAAGATTTCGACTGGGACGCCTACGAAAACGGTGGCACCGTATCTAGTTCAGAGCGCGGCCAACTCGAAGACATGTACAGCAAAACGCTTTCTTCAATCACGGAGAATGAAGTGGTTGACGGCACAATCGTTGCCATGAACAAACGCGAGGCTTTGGTCAACATCGGCTACAAGTCAGAAGGTGTTATCAACATGAACGAGTTCCGCTACAACCCCGATTTGAAGGTTGGCGACACCGTTGAAGTTTACGTTGAAAGCCAAGAAGACCGCAACGGCCAACTTCTGCTTTCGCACAAGAAAGCACGCGCACTGCGCTCTTGGGACCGTGTCAATCAGGCTCTGGAACAAGACGAAATCATCAAAGGCTACATCAAATGCCGTACAAAAGGCGGCATGATTGTCGATGTATTCGGCATCGAGGCCTTCCTGCCTGGTTCACAAATCGACGTGAAGCCAATCCGCGACTACGACGTATTTGTTGGCAAGACTATGGAATTCAAAGTTGTTAAAATCAACCACGAATTCAAGAATGTTGTTGTATCGCACAAAGCTCTCATCGAGGCTGAACTCGAGCAACAGAAGAAAGACATCATCTCGAAACTCGAGAAGGGTCAGGTTCTTGAGGGAACTGTTAAAAATATCACATCTTACGGCGTATTCATCGACCTTGGCGGTGTTGACGGACTTATCCACATCACCGACCTGTCATGGGGCCGCATCCAACATCCTGAGGAAATCGTTCAGCTCGACCAAAAGCTCAACGTTGTTATCCTTGACTTCGACGACGACAAGAAACGCATTGCTCTCGGCCTGAAACAATTGACCCCGCATCCGTGGGATGCTCTTGACCCGAACCTGAAGGTTGGTGACAAGGTTAAAGGTAAAGTTGTTGTGATGGCTGACTACGGCGCATTTGTTGAGATTGCCCCGGGCGTTGAAGGCCTTATCCACGTATCGGAAATGTCGTGGTCGCAGCACTTGCGCAGCGCCAACGAGTTCCTGAATGTTGGTGACGAGGTTGAGGCTGTTATCCTGACACTCGACCGCGAGGAGCGCAAGATGTCGCTTGGTATGAAGCAGCTGAAACCCGATCCATGGGAGAAGATTGCCGACCAATACGCTGTTGGTACAAAACACACTGCCAAAGTTCGCAACTTCACCACATTCGGTGTATTTGTTGAGATCGAGGAAGGTGTTGACGGTCTCATCCACATCTCTGACCTGTCGTGGACCAAGAAAATCAAACACCCGGCAGAGTTCACCACCATTGGTGCCGACATCGACGTTGTTGTTCTCGAAATCGACAAGGAGAACCGCCGTCTGCGCCTTGGCCACAAACAATTGGAGGAGAATCCTTGGGACGTATTCGAGACATTGTTCACCGTTGATTCAATCCACGAAGGAACAATCATCGAACTGACTGAGAAGGGTGCCGTTGTAGCTCTGCCTTACGGCGTTGAGGGCTTTGCAACACCGAAACATCTTGTAAAAGAAGACGGTACACAAGCCAAACTCGACGAGAAACTCGACTTCAAGGTTATTGAGTTCAACAAGGAAGGCCGCAAGATTATTGTAAGCCACTCTCGCATTTTCGAAGACGCAAAACGCGGCGAGGAGAAAGCCAAGAAGGATACGGCTGCAAAAGCAACCAAGAAGGCGACTAAGAAAATTGCCGACAACATCGAAAAGACAACACTTGGAGATATTGCCGAGTTGGCCGCTCTGAAGGACGAAATGGCTCAGGCTGAGAAACCTAAGGCAACCAAAAAGGCCAAAAAAGACGACGCTGCAGAAGAAAAATAATTTTTCTGAATGATTTTTATAGAACGATGAATTGTTTTTTCTATATTTGAAGTTACAAAAACAAATCACATCTGATATGGAATTCAAAATCGAAAAACTTGACAACTTCACACAGATAGAAGTTTTGATAGACAAACTCGATACTCACATTGCGCCATCGCTGAAGTCAGAGTTAGTACTAATTGCCGGAAACGGAGAAAAGAACATCATTCTTGATTTAAGCAATTGCAGATATTGCGATTCGTCGGGTTTGAGCGCCATTCTGGTGGCAAACCGTCTATGCAAAAATGCCAACGGCGTATTTGTGTTGTCGGGATTGCAGACCGCTGTTGAGCGCTTGATAACCATATCACAACTCGACACAGTGCTTAACATCACAAAGACTGTTGACGAGGCTATAGGAATCATTAACAAGGCTTAAATGTCTTTATCGCTACGAATCTTGGGATGTAGTTCGGCAACGCCTACACCCGACAGATACTCAACCGCTCAAGTGCTCAATGTGCTTGAGCGGTTCTTTTTAATCGACTGCGGCGAGGGTGCGCAAATCAACATGCGGAGGTTCGGAGTGAACATGCTGCGCATCAATCACATATTCATCAGCCATGTGCACGGCGACCATTTTCTTGGTTTGCCTGGTGTGCTGTCGAGCATGAGCATGCAAGGGCGCACAAATGACCTTCACATCTATTGCCACGAGAAGCTGCACACGCTGATAGACGCCTTTTTGGCCACTTTTGAGATGCCGCTTCCATACAAAATCATTTACCACCACCTGACATACGAGAACGGTCTTACCTTGCTCTATGAGGATGAGAAAGTTACTGTTCACTCGTTTCCGTTGCGCCACCGCGTGCCGACGTGCGGGTTCCTGTTTCGCGAAAAGCCGAAGCTGCGACATTTGAATGGCGTGCTGGCCAACGAGTTGCAGATTCCGATAAGCAAGCGTTTCGGTATCAAGCAAGGCGATGACTACACAGGCCCCGATGGTACAATATACCCGAACGACACGCTCACCGACGCCCCCGACCGCTCGTGTTCATACGCATTTATGTCAGACACTGTAAAACTGCCGAAAGTGGTGCCTTGGATTGAAGGGGTTGACCTGCTATATCACGAAGCCACTTATGGTGAAGAGAACCTGAAACGCGCCCGCGAGAACAACCACTCGACGGCCAAGCAGGCGGCAGAAATTGCGCAAGCTGCGCATGTGGGCAAACTAATAATCGGTCATTACTCAAACCGTTACAAAGACTTGCAGCCACTTCTCGACGAAGCACGAAGCGTATTTCCCGAAACATATCCGGCAAAAGACGGGGCGGTATTTACAATATAACACCAATATGTTTGCACTATTTAATAATTTTGCAAAAACGAAAAAGTAAAAACAGTGAAAGGCAACACAGTAAACACCGACAAAATCAAGATTACGACAACGTGCGTAGCCTTGCTTGCCATTGCCTTGTACCAGCGCTTCAAACTATACACATTCGAGTCGGACCACCTGTTTTTGTTCGACGCCGACTGGATTATTGGACACTTACGAGAAGCCGGCGGATTAAACCTGATAATCAGCTCATTTCTGACACAGTTTTTCAAGTTCCCGATTGTTGGCGCGATTGTTACAACCATTATTTACTTAGCGATAATCCTTTGCGTTAACAAACTAATTTCAAGCGTTGTAGAATCAAAATCATTCAATCCGCTGGCGCTGGTTCCTGTGGGATTTATGGTACTCTGCATCGAAGACCTGTTCTACGGCTACCGCGGCCATGTGGCAATGGCTGTCGGACTGGCTTTAGTGATCCTATATCAGCGTATCATTCAAAACAATACAAAACATGAGATTGCTGTTGCGCTTGCTTTTTCAGTAGTGCTGTACGAACTATTCGGGGCCATTGCACTACTTTTCGACACTTTAATTCTGACCATCGCACTACTCAACAAACTAAAATCTCTTGCAGCCTTAATTGCAATCATAGCAACACTTCCATGTTGTTTTGCGGCTGTAATTTCCGAGCAGTTCATCTCAATGGCCGAAGCCACCCTGCCGACACAATATTATAACTGGCCTACGCCTTACCGAACAATGCTTTTCGCATGGTTAGCCATTCCAGGAATACTTATTTTAGTCAAAGCGACGAACCGAATCAAAGCGAAACGTAGCATCATCGATTCCGTTGTCCTGATATTGGTTGTTATGGGGTTCGGACTAGGATTCAAGCAGTTACACAACGCAAAAACCACAAAAATGCAACATGAGTGCTATCTAGCCGACAACAACCGTTGGAAAGAAATAATTGAATTGAACAAGCGCCACCACTCACCCACTAACATGGTGAGCTACATCAATTTAGCGTTAGCCATGCAAAACCAATTGCTTGACCGGATGTTTGAGTTCAACCAACAACTTCCCTCACAACGGACCAACTCACGAACAGTCCGCAACGAAATTCTACGGCTCGAGAGCACTGCATATTTCCTAAGCGGTCACATAGCTCAAGCCCGGCAAGCAGCCTTCAACAGCGCACTGATAACGCCAGATGGTGTCGAGCCTCACGATTTTCTGCGGCTCATAGCCATCAACAATGCCTTTGGAAACAACAATGTCAGCCGGAAACACGCCGATGTACTTTCAAAAACATTGTTTTACAACAAAATATCAAAACATATCTTAGCTGATACCAACACATCTAAACTACCATCAACTAGTAATTTTTGTGAAATTGACGGTTTTGCCAATGACTATCATAAAATTATTGAAGCAAATCCACAAAACACTGTGGCACAACAATTTTACATCGCATACATTCTGCTTTCTGCTGACAAAAACAGGCTTCTATCCTATCTTGAAGAGCAACAAGGCCACCCCTTGCACCGACGAGTTGAAGAAGCCTGCACCATAATGTTCAGCACTGACGAATGCCGCCAATTCGGCGTTAGCGAAAACGTGATAAACGAATTCGAGATGCTACGAAAAGGCCAGAAAATAAACAATTTCTATACCACATACTGGTACTACATCGCATACCTAAACACAACCTTGAAATGGAAATGAGAAATCTGGCGATTAACATATTGGCAATCATATTGTTGACAGCGTGCTCAACAAAAGTTGAAAACATCGTACAAACCGACATCGACTTGCAGATTTACCCTGATTACAAGTATGTTACAATTCCGTGCAATATAGCCCCGATAAACTTTGCATTCACCGATTCCACAAAAATTGACGCCATTCTGATTTCTTGTAATGGCGACTCGCTAACAGCCAAAGTATCAAACAATTGTACAAAAATAAAGATTAGTGAATGGCACAACTTTTTAGCTGATAAAGGCGGCGAAACGCTTACTTTCACGCCTTGCAGCAAAACCGATAGCAGATGGCTGGCTTACAAGCCTTTCAACATTGAAATCTCGCCTGATTCAATCGACAAAACTTTGGTTTACAGACTGATACCGCCCGTATACGAGATTTGGAACCGTATGGGCATTTTCCAACGCGATTTGGAATCGTACACCCGAAAGTCGATTTACGAAAACCGCTATGGCAAAGGCAATTGCGTCAACTGCCACTCGTTTTGCCAGAATAGCCCCGACCGGATGATGATACACGTAAGAACCAGATTTGCAGGAACATACACATTTATTGATGGCATTTTTGACAAAATTAAAGCGGACTTCAGCAAGCAGATTGCCGGTCCCACATACCCCTACTGGCATCCGTCGGGGCAATTTATCGCATTCTCGCTCAACAAGATATATCAGGATTTCCACACTGCCGACACAAACCTTATCGAAGTGTACGACGATGTTTCTGACGTTATCGTTTATAACATTGAAAATGAAAGCATTATCACTTCACCACTGACTTGCGCTACAGATGCTTTCGAGACATTCCCATGCTTTTCGCCAGACGGCAAATGGCTATATTTCTGCCGCGCGCAAGCCATTGATTCTGTACGCTATAACTTCAAAGACGTGCATTACAGCATATGCCGCATTGCATTCAATCCTGATGCGGGCACTTTGGGTGACTCCGTCGACGTGGTTTATGACGCCGCATCAATCGGCAAAAGTGCTTCATTTCCACGCATTTCGCCCGACGGACGCTTCCTGCTTTTCACACTAAGCAACTACGGCAACTTTAGCATATGGCATAACGAAGCAGATTTAATAATGCTTGACCTGACAACTGGTGACAGCATCAGCACCTATAATATAAACAGCACATACACTGAAAGTTATCACTCTTGGTCGAGCAACTCACGGTGGGTTGCCTTCAGTTCGCGCCGTGGCGACGGACTCTACACCCGCCCCTACTTTACACACGTTAATGCTGACGGAACTTTCTCAAAGCCAATGCTTTTGCCGCAGCAAAACCCACAAGAATATTATCACGAACTGTTTTACTCGTATAACATTCCCGAACTTGTTAAATCTGAAATCGGGCTGTCAGCAAGAATAACAGATAAACTGATACGGGAAAAGCAACCGTAAATCATTGGCTGCCATCACTATCCTTACTAATGCTTATGATAAACCCTTGTCTGCTCGTAGCGAGGCTCACAGGTCAGGTTTATGCCTAGTTTCTTGAATGTAGATTCGTCGATTGAACTAACCAGCACCGTTGTGTGAGCTGTTGAGCCTTTGAGTTTCGGCAACTGTTGCATCGCCCTCTCTGCCAGCTCGTTATGCGCCGCCGACGATGACAGTGCAATCAGAATCTCATCTGTGTGCAGACGCGGGTTGCTGCTGCCCAGATATTCGGTTTTGAGCGTTTGAATTGGCTCAATGGCAAGGCGCGACACAAGGTTGAACGATTGGTCGATGTGGCCGAGTTCCTTCAAAGCGTTGAGCAGAGCCGCCGACAAGGGACCGAGCAGGTCGGTTGTCTTGCCGGTAACAATTGTGCCGTCGGGTAGTTCAATAGCAGCCGCCGGGCGCCCTTCGGTAGCTTCCGATTTGCGCATTGCGGCGTCAACGACTTTATAATCAGTTACTTTTATGTGAGCCTGCTGCATCAGCATCTCAAGTTTTTCAAGGCTGTCCTTGCTCTCGCCGTAGCGTTTCTTGTCGCACAAGCACTTGTAATAGCGGCGGATAATCTCTTGCTTCGAAGCCTCGCGGCAAACCTCATCGTCGATGATGCAGTTGCCCGCCATATTCACGCCCATATCGGTCGGACTTTTGTACGGGCTTTTACCATAAATCATTTCAAACATGGCATTTAGCACCGAAAAAGCCTCAACATCACGGTTATAGTTAACAGCTGAAACGCCATATGCATCGAGGTGGAACGAATCGATAATGTTGACGTCGTTCAAATCGGCTGTGGCAGCCTCGTAAGCCAGGTTGATTGGGTGTTTCAAAGGAATGTTCCAGATGGGGAACGTCTCAAATTTGGCGTAACCGGCATTGATTCCGCGCTTGTGCTCGTGATAGAGCTGCGACAGGCAGACAGCCAGTTTGCCGCTGCCCGGTCCGGGGGCCGTCACCACCACCAGCGGGCGCGACGTCTCGATATACTGATTCTTGCCGTAGCCGTCGTCCGAAACAATGAACTCAACGTTGTTCGGGTAACCGTCGATTTTGTAATGGCGATACGAAGCGATGCCCAGCTCTTTCAGCCGCCGCTCGAACCTTATGGCCGTCGGCTGATTGTGGAATTTGGTCAGGCAGACGCTGCCGACGAACAGCCCCACGCTCTGAAATTCGTCAATCAGGCGCAGCACGTCCTCGTCGTAGGTGATGCCATAGTCGGCGCGGATTTTA
The DNA here is from genome assembly GCA_017527435.1 of Salinivirgaceae bacterium. Taxonomy (GTDB): domain Bacteria; phylum Bacteroidota; class Bacteroidia; order Bacteroidales; family SZUA-534; genus RUG13583. The sequence continues at coordinate 10,437 of JAFXQB010000018.1, read as the reverse complement.
TTCGACTCGATGTCTTCGGCGTTGATGGCCACCACAATCTCAATTTTATCTTTGAGTTTCAGCAACATCTGCATTTTTGAGTCGGGATGGAACCCCGGCAGCACGCGCGATGCGTGATAATCGTCGAACAGTTTTCCGCCGATTTCCAGATACAGTTTGTTGCCGAATTTGGCAATGCGCTCATCGATATGCGCCGATTGCATACTGATATACTTGTCGTTATCGAATCCGATTTTATTCATAAGACTTTCAATTAAATACGATTGCCCGTCAGCAACCAGTTCATTGTGCAAATTTAAACATAAACACAAACCAATCGCATAAGCAAAAATCGCAAACACGAACAAAAAACTAACCGGAACGGGGAAAGTTTAAAGTTTCGAGTTTAGAGTTTAGATTTCATTGGATAGTTACCGATTTACTCATTACTCTTTACTCTATTTCACATTGAAATTCAGCAGTTCGCGGTCGCCGATTTTTGCCACAAGGTTGTCGCCAATCTGAACAGGTCCAACGCCGACGGGTGTTCCAGTGAAAATCAAATCGCCGATTTTTAGCGTGAAAAACTTTGACGCATAGGCGATTAAGGCGTCGAACGAGAAAATCATATCGGCGCTGTTGCCTTGCTGCACCAATTGCCCGTTCTTTTCGAGCGAGAAACTGATGTTGTTCAGGTCGCCCAACTCTGTTTTGCTCACAAAATTGCCGATGGGCGCAGCGCCGTCGAAGCCTTTGCTGATGGTCCACGGATGGCCGGCGGCAACAGCCTTGCGCTGAAGGTCGCGGGCGGTGAAATCGATGCCGATGCCAATCTCGTCGTAGTAGCGGTTTGCGAACTTTTCGGGGATGTTCTTGCCCAAACGGTTGATTTTCAGCACAAGTTCCACCTCGTGATGAATCTCATTCGAGAAATCGGGATAGAAAAACGGCAGATTGCGCGTGATGAGCGCTGTTTCGGGCATCAGAAAAACAACGGGTTCCGTGGGCACGGCCATTCCCAATTCGGCGGCGTGCTTCCGATAGTTCATCCCTATGCCAAGTATCTTCATTTCAGCAAGTTATTATTCAATTCAACATCCCCGACAATTACCAATTATTTACCCATTTCTAATTTAACTTTCGTCAGCACACGCTTGGTGTAGAGCGGAAATTCGGCGTTCAGAATCCAGTTGTAGTAGCCTGGGTCCTTGCGGAACACGTCTTTGACAGGCTGGTTCTTGTATTTGCCAAAGTTGAAAACCATCTCGTTTTTATCGTTGTAAACCAAGTGGTTGGCAAAATCAGCGCTACGTTTCTGTGCCGAGAATTCCGACAGGGCGTCAATGTCGTTCACAACCGGTGTCGACACTTTGCCCGTACTATCCTTATACTCAACACCTTGATAGTGGTCGAGTTGCGCCAGAAGCACATCGTATGTGGCACGGGTGTCGGCGGCAGCACCGTGAGCGCCTTCCAACTCCTTGTGGCAGTAGAACTTATAGGCCGCGCTCAATGTGCGTTGCTCCATTTTGTGGAAGATGACCTGCACATCGACAAAGCGGCAGCGTGTGAAATCGTAATCAACGCCGGCACGCTCAAACTCCTCGGCCAGCAGCGGAATGTCGAACTTGTTGCTGTTGAATCCGGCAAGGTCGCAACCCTCGATAATCTGTGCAAACTGCTTGCCAAACTGCTTGAATGTCGGCTTGTCGCGCACATCGTCGTCGGTGATGTGATGCACGGCGGTGGCCTCTTCCGGAATGTGCATTTCGGGGTTGATGCGGTAGGCTTTCTGCTCCTCGCGGCCGTCGGGCCAAACCTTCAGATACGATATTTCAACAATGCGGTCGGTTACGATATTGATGCCGGTGGTCTCCAAATCGAAGAAGACAATCGGGCGTTTGAGCGATAATTTCATATTCTTCAAAAAAAACGGAATGCGCCAATAAAGCGCACTCCCATAATAATTTACAACGATGCCAAAATCTCTTTCACTTTTTGTGCGATGACGCGGCTCTCGGCCTTGCCGCTCAACTGCTTGTTGGCGGTGCCCATCACCTTGCCCATATCCTGCGGACCTTTGGCGCCCACAACCTCAACAATCTTGCGAACCTCAGCCTCAATTTCGGCCTCGCTCAACTGTGCGGGCAGATACTGCGAGATAACTTCAGCCTGAAACATCTCGCTGTCGGCCAACTCGTTACGGCCGCCATTGCGATACAATTCCGCCGACTCCTTGCGCTGTTTCACAAGTTTCTGAATCACCTTCAACTCGGTGTCTTCCGACAGGGTTTCCGATGCGCCCTTCTCGGTTTTTGCCAGCAGGAATGCGGCTTTGATGGCTCTCAAGGCCTCAAGTTTTTCTTTCTCTTTAGCCAGCATAGCGGCTTTGATGTCGTTTTCGACTTTCTCATATAAGCTCATAGCGAAATATTTTAGTTTGTTAGAAAGCGTAAAATTCGCAAAAAAGTTCATTTTTGGCACAATGGGCCAAAAAAAAGTTGAACAAGCCGGAATAAGAAAAAAAAATCGGTTTGGTGGGTTGAATAAAACTAGATGTTTTTCCGCAGGGTTGTTTGTCTAACGATATCGCCACTTCATCACTATTTTGCCATAAATCACTAACTTATGATTATTTTTGGCGTATAACAGTTTGGTTTGCATCTATAGTGTGCGCCACAATACGGTTTTATGGGGAAATAACTTTAAAAACTTACGGATATGAAACGGTTCAAATTATTGGCAGCGATTATCTCTTTAGTCGTTTTTTCGGTTTCAGCAAAAGCAGCAACAGTTACCGGACAATGCGGCGAACATCTAAATTGGAGTTTCGATACCGAGACAGGCGCATTAGTGATAACAGGCTATGGCGATATGAACAGAGGTAGTGCACATAATGCAAACAACGCCTTTGCCTGTTTCGACTACGGGACTACTGTAAGTTATTATCGACGAGACAACACTTTAATTCGCAGAAACGTAACATGCACAACTGGTGACTGGTACACATTCGGACCAATTAACCAATGTCTTGCACCATGGGCACAATATATAACCCAAATAAGAAGCGTAACGCTGCCTGAAGGAATCAAATCAATAGCCGGAACAGCATTTTGCGGAGCCACAAACCTTACAAGCATTCAATTCCCATCGACACTTGAATATTTAGGCGGTGAGGCTTTTGCCAACTCTGGTTTGACAGCGATTGATATTCCCGGAACCGTGAAATACATTGAGAAATACGCATTCTACAACTGTAGAAGCCTGACATCGCTTACTCTGAACGAAGGCACTATACGCCTGCGTGCAAACTGCTTTGAAAATTGCGTATCGCTGTCGAACATTGTGTGCAATGCTGTGGATTTAGTACCCCAAATCAGTAACTATTACGGTGGTTCGTTCCGTGGACTTGTTGACAACCATGGCAATTGGATAAACGACATGACAATTGTCATACCGGCCGAGGCAAAAGAAAAATATGAAGGTTCGGATTGGGGGGCTTTTCTCGAAAGCGCCCATGTGGTAATTGCAGGTTCGTTCAATGTTACGGTAACCGTAAACAATACATTATGGGGAACGGTAACAGGCAGCGGAACACGCACTTACGGTCAAACAGCGGAAATATTCGCATCGGCATACGATGGGTATGAATTTTTGCGTTGGAACGACAACAGCAGCACCACCAATCCACGCGATATTGTTGTTACGAGCGACACAACCATAGAGGCCGTATTTGGCGAGAAGATAATACCAAAACACACCGTAGAACTTATTGCTAATCCTGCCGAAGGAGGCACTTTTGCTGGTGGTGGAACATACACCGAAGGCGATGTGGCATCAACTGTTGAAGCCCTTCCGAATCGTGGATATGAATTTGTAAAATGGAGTGACAATGAAACAAACGCCCTGCACTCAAGTTTCGCGGTCAACTCAAACGTATCGCTAACGGCAACTTTCCGCAAGAAAAACTACGTCGTTAATCTTTCTGCCGATGGCGGAACCATCAGCGGCGCCACGTCGGGCAACAGTTATGAATATCAAACCGTTTTGAACCTTACTGCCACCCCCGACGGCTGCCACAATTTTGTCAAATGGGAAGATGAAAGCACTTCGCCTTCAAGAAACTACACTGTGGAAGGACCTGCCAATTTATCAGCCATATTCAGCATCAAGACCTACTCTCTGACTGTACAATCAGGAAATCAAGACATGGGAACAGTGAACAGTGTCTCTGGCACTTACGATTGCGGCTCATCAGTAACCATGACTGCGACGCCAAAAACCGGCCACCAATTTAAACAGTGGACAAAAGGCGGGGCGAATGTCGGCACAAACCCATCACTGACAATAACAGTTTCGGAAGCGGCAACTTACACTGCCATTTTTGAGCCTATTCAATACACAATCACAACCGCGACAAGCGGAAACGGCAATGGCACTGTATCTGGCGGCGGAAAATTCAACTACGGCGCCAAACCTACTTTGACAGCCACCGCAAACGCTCACTCGACATTCAGCAAATGGCAGAAAAACGGGGCTGATATTGCGGGTAGCGCAAGCATCACTATTACGGTGACTGAAGATGCCACTTACACGGCCGTGTTCACACAGAATCAATACACAATCACAACCGCGACAAACGGCAACGGCACTGTAACTGGCGGCGGAACATACAACTACGGATCTTCGGTGTCACTTGAAGCAACTGCCGGCACTGGCTCAACATTCACAAAATGGAGCGATGGCATCACTACCAATCCACGTCCTATTACAGTTACCGGCAATGCAACATACACGGCCGAGTTCTCGCTGAACCAATACACCATCACCGCCACTAAAGATGGCACCGGAAACGGTTCTGTAACCGGAAGTAACACTTACAGCCACGGATCGACAGCTACGCTGAAGGCCACAACTGGTGCTGGCTCAACATTCGATGGCTGGTATAAAGGCGGTGTGAAAGTAAGCAGCGACGCTGTATATAGTTTCACTGTTAGCGAATCGGGCGAATACAAGGCCAAATTCAATCTGAACCAATACACCATAACCGTTCAAGCCAACAATGATACATACGGAACGGTATCGGGTGGCGGAACATTCGACTATGGCACACGGCGCACACTTACCGCAACAGCAAACACGGGCTCGCCATTCGCGAAATGGCTGAAAGACGGCATCGAATTCAGCACTAGTGCAAACCCTGAAATAACTGTTGACGGCGATGCTTTATATGTGGCTGTTTTTGTGCTGAACGAATACACTATTGGCGCCAACACAAGCGGAGATGGCTCGGGCACAGTTGAAGGTGGTGGAAAATACAATCACGGCTCATCAGTAACACTGACCGCCACGGCAAACACCGGCTCAACATTCAGCGGATGGTATAAAGGCAACCAAAAAGTAAGCACAAATGCGCAGTACACCTTTACCGCCACTGAATCGACCGAATATACGGCAGCATTCACTCTGAACAAATACACAATCACCACCAACACAAACGGCAATGGCTCGGGCACAGTAAGCGGTGGCGGAACGCACAAATACGGAACAAGACCGACGCTGACCGCATCGGCAAATACCGGCTCGACTTTCATAAAATGGAGCGATGGTGTTGAAACCGCATCGCGCCAAATAGATGTTACCGGTGACGCCACATACACTGCTATTTTCACGCTGAACCAATACACCATTTCAACAGCAACAGAAGGCAACGGAACAGCAATCGGTGGCCATGCCTACGACTATGGCACAACTGCTACTCTGACGGCAACGGCAGGCACCGGTTCATCGTTCGAAGGCTGGTATAAAAACAGCGTGAAGGTAAGCAGTAACAGAGAGTATAGTTTCACTGTCACCGAATCGGCTGAATATACCGCAAAATTCACCCTGAATAAATACACCATAACCGTTCTGCCCGACAATGCAAGCAACGGTAGTGTTACAGGCGGCGGAACGTTCGACTACGGCACATCGGTTCAAATTTCGGCAACACCTAACGCTAGTTACAACTTTGGCGGCTGGAACGATGGCAACACCGACAATCCACGCACAATAACTGTAAGTGAGACAAAGACCTACACCGCAATATTCACTCAAAAAATATATTATGGTGTAAGCGTTGAATATGACAGCGAGATGGGCGATGTTACGGGAACAGGCTCTTTTGAAGTTGGAACAACCATTAATCTTGTTGCAACACCAAAAACCGGCTACACTTTTGAAAAATGGAGCGACAACGAGACATCAGCAACCCACTCTGCGTTCACATTAACGGAAAATAAATCGCTTGGCGCGACATTCAAACCAATTGCCTACACAATTACCGGTGTGGCGAATCCATCGGCATACGGAACTGTAACGGTTGCCGGCGGCAATACCCACGATTACAACACGGACGCAACTCTGACAGCGATAGCAAATAGCGGCTACAAGTTTATCAATTGGGCCGATGGCGGAATCGTAACTGCAGAGCGCACTGTACGAGTTACCGGAAATGCATCATACACTGCAAACTTCGGAAAGGATCAATTCCATATTTATGTAAACAGCAACAACAATACAATGGGCATCGTCAGCGGTGACGGCATCTACGACTATCTTGACGAAGCCACACTCACGGCCACACCACAAACAGGCTATGTATTCAGCAAATGGCAGAAAGAAGGTGCTGATATTGCGGGCGGTGCAAGCATCACTGTCACTGTTGAAGCCGATGTCCACTACACGGCTGTTTTCGCGCCCGACAAATATGCGATAACCATTGAAAAAGAAGGTGAAGGAACAACATCCGGAAATGGAACTTACGAATACAACACCAACGCAACACTTACCGCAACTGCCGCAGTTGGCTACACATTCAGCCGCTGGGAGAAAGATGGTGCTCAGATAAGCACCGAAAGCAGTTGCACCGTAAAAGTAACCGCAGCAGCCACCTACAAGGCTGTATTCACTATCAACAGTTACAATATTGCGGTAGCCACAAGCGGTAACGGATTTGGCACAGTAACAGGCAACAATCTGTACAATCACGGCGACGATGTGACACTCGTAGCAACAGAAAACACTGGCTCGTCGTTTGGCGGATGGTATAAAGGCAATGAGAAAGTAAGCGATAACAATACCTATAGTTTTACGGCTACTGAAAATGCCACTTACACTGCCATGTTCACCTTGAATCAATACACTTTAACCGTTTTGGCCAACAACAACAGTTATGGAAACGTATCAGGAAGCGGAACATACGACTATGGCACCGAAGTGGATATTGAAGCCATGCCAAACGATGGTTGTGAGTTTGTTGAATGGGCAGAAGACCATCTGATCACACCTTCGCGCAAGGAGACCATGCACGAAAACTGCACATACACAGCAGTTTTCAGATTACAACAATTCTATATTTCAGCAACTTCGGCCGATGAAGCAATGGGTTCGGTCAGCGGAAGCGGAACATACAACTACGGCGAGACCGCAACCATTAAGGCTAACGCTGAACATGGCTACGCATTCGACAAATGGAACGATGGAACCACCATCGACGAGAAATCGTTTACTGTGACAAAAGCCGAAAACTTTGTGGCTTCATTCAAGAAAGATCTGTTCACCGTAATCGTCGCCCCCAATGACAACGACTACGGCACAGTGACAGGCGTAACATCGGGCAACAAATACGAATATGAATCGACTCTGACAATCACCGCAACGGCCAACGATCACTACAACTTTGTGGAATGGAGCGACCATGTGACCGAAGCAACACGGCAGATTACCGTTAACGACGACATTAACCTGACTGCAGAATTTGCGCCCGAGCGTTACATTATTTCGCTGCATTCTAATAATGATATTATGGGTTACACCATCGGCAGCGGAACGTACGATTATCTTGACAATGTTTCTATTTCGGCCATTTCGAACTACGGCTACGATTTTGTGAAATGGAGCGACGAATCGACCGAAGCAACGCGCAACTTTACCGCAACCGAATCGGTTGACCTGACAGCAACATTTACTCTCCACAAATTCGATGTCTCTCTCTCATCGAGCAACAATGAATACGGAAAAGTAAGCGGTTCAGGCCTATACGATTACAATTCGGAAGCCACCATAAGCGCCGTTTCTGAATATGGATACAATTTCGTCAAGTGGAGCGACGGCTCAACCGACGCAACACGCACCATAACTGTCACCCAAGACTCGACGCTCAAGGCCATATTCGAAATTGGCACTTTCTACATTGGCGTAACATGCGACACTACAATGGGAGACATTACCGGCGCAGGATACTACAATTATTTGGAAACTGCCACGCTGATTGCCACACCACGCTATGGCTACGAGTTTATCAGTTGGAGCAACGAGCAGACCGATAGTTTAATAACTATTGTAGTAACCAAAAAAGACGTCTACTCGGCATTGTTCAAGCCAAGACCATTCGATGTCACACTCAATGCCAACAATGACGAAATGGGCATTGTTGATGGCGGTGACACATATTATTATCTCGACACTGTGGAAATCTGCGCGACACCTAACGATGGCTACAAATTCCTGCGTTGGAGCGACGATATCACCGATTCGCTGCGCACCATCGTGGTTAAGGGCGATATTGAACTTACCGCAATGTTCGCCAAAGAAGATGCAAAAATCTATACCGTCAGCCTGACTGTCAACGACGAGAATATGGGAACAGTATCTGGTGCAAGCAATTACACAGATGGCGACATAGCAATCATTTCAGCAACAGCCAACCCTGGATACCGTTTTACCAATTGGAGCGATGGCGACACTGCTAGCACACGTGAGATTGTTGTCACATGTGACACTACCTTGATGGCTAACTTCAAGGCTCTGCCCATCCCTGCCACCTACATTGTCGTTCACAACCAACAGGCTCTCGACGGCAGCTTTGCCATTGCTGCGACCGACTCGCTAATAGGCTTTGCCGACTCGCTGACAGCCGCCGTGGCACTTACATTCGAAGGCTTCACCGCTCAAGCGTTTGAGCAAGTCGTAATAGTCAACTCTGTCAGTCCGACGGTTGTAAACATCAACTACAACCGCAACAGCTACAAGCTGACATGGAACTTCGACGGCGGAACGGCAACCGGCAACTACACCAACGGCAACGTACTGTTCGGCACACCAATAGTTGCCCCCGCCCCCACCAAAGACGGATTTGAGTTTGTATCATGGGACAACCTTCTGGCAACAATGCCTGCCCGCGACCTGACTTGCACCGCCAAATGGACCGAAGGACCGCAAGACGAGCGCATCTTCTTTGCTGTACCCGAGACTGTTAGCGGCTGCGAGAAAGCACTCATCGAAGCTACAAATCTCACCCCTGCCGATATCAAATTCAGCTGGTCGGTAAATGGTGTGACCGATGAATCACAGACTGGCGCCACTTTCAGCATTCCTGAAAACGCAGCATCGAAGGGCATAATCACCGTGACCGGCACCGCAACCGGCAGCAACGGTCGCACATCTACCCTTTCGTATGAGATTCAGTACAACGTTCAGCGACAAATCACACGCACTCTTTGGGACGATGTTATCACCGTGGCCAACCCCGACAACGCATTTGTTTCATACCGCTGGTACCACAATGGCACGCTGGTTGACACCACCGAGTACTTCAACGAAGTGGGCGGCCTGACAGGCAAATACTACCTGATTGCCACAATTGAGAGCGGCGCTGAAATCTGCTCATGCGAGAGTGATTTCACCACAAAAGACGAAACCGTGGCTCTGTCGGCCTTCCCGAACCCAACAACTGAGAGCATAACTGTGACTGGCGCACTGATCGAATCTGGCGCCACACTCGATATCAGTGACGGCAACGGAAAAATCTGGCTTCGCAAGACTGTCGAGACCGATGGCAGCGAGACCGTCAACGTATCGCAGATGCCACAGGGCATGTACATTGTGAAGGTTGGCGACAAAGTGGTATCATTCATTAAATTGTAATTGAGAGAGATGAAAAAGATATTGAAATTTCCGATTATCATGCGCAATGGCGCAGCAATCATAGTGTCAGTCCTGCTTTTGGCAACCACGGTTCCGGCAAAGGCTCAAATGCGGTGGTACGTTCCGCGCTACATCACCGGCGATGTGGGCGGCGGCTTGCAGAGTATCCAGTTCAATCCGCGTGACGGCAAGCACAAAGCCGGCGCAGGTTTCCACCTTAACGGAAGTGCGGTGTTTATGTTCGACGCTCACTGGGGTGTGAGCGCCGGTGTCGGCGTGGCGTCATACGCATCGAAAGCCAAGTTCAACAACATGAAAGAGAGCAGTGTGGCTTACGACACCAATCTGAATGCGTTCATCACAGACTCAGCGCTGATGATAAATCCGGATTACATCTTCCACACTGAATATAAGGATTTTACCGAGAAGCAGAAACTGCTGCAGATTGAGATACCGATAATGGCCTATTATCAGTTCCCCATCGACGGCAAG
>JAFXQB010000017.1 GCA_017527435.1 Salinivirgaceae bacterium | reverse complement strand
CGAAACCGGCTTTACGTACGACGAGCGCGGCAATATTAGCGGGTTCACCCGGTACGATGCCAGCAGCCGGCCAACAAGCTACTATCTGACACACTCAAACGCCAACCGCCTTGTTATCGCCAACACCGACAAAGGCCTGTTCCGGGGCTTCTCATATGACGCCAACGGCAACCAAACTCTCTCGCCCAACGGCCTCACCATAACCTACAACTCTATAAACCAGCCGCAGCAGGTTAAGAGCGGCAGCACCGTTAAGCACAAATTTGCCTACCTTGCCGACGGCCGCAAACTGCATTCCATAAGCGACCCTGCCAACGATGGCGGTCTTGCCTACATTGGCTCTTCGGTATTCAAAATATATCGCGGCAAATACGACGGCTTTGAAAGCACCAGTTTCTCTGCCGGGCGCATTGTGCGCAACAGCAGCGGTTACACCGTGCAGTACCACATAACCGACCACCTCGGCTCTGTGCGCGCGGTACTCAACCAGAGTATGACCGTTCTTGAGCAGAACGACTATTACCCCTTTGGCCTGCGCCACCCCAACGCCTCACTCAAAACCACCGCCAACCGCTACCGCTACAACGGCAAAGAGGAGATTGCCGCCGACGCCACCTCCGACTACGGCGCACGTCAGTACTCGGCCGAGTTCTGCCAGTGGCTGCAGGTGGACCCGCTGGCGGAGAAGTATTATTCCACCTCGTCGTATGGTTTTTGCGCGGGGAATCCATTGAGGTATGTGGATATGGATGGTTTAGCTTGGAGGCCAACCTTTAGTGTTAATGGTTTGGGTGACCAAGTAATAAACGGCTATGAATGGGTAGAGCCGGAAGAATCGTATGACGATAATGGAAACCTTTTGGAGGGGTTGTATGAACAAGCCATTTTCTTTTCCGATAATGGAACTTTCGATGAAGCAAAAAAATACAATATTGGTTCTTCAACAGCAACAGTTTATTTGGCAGACGGAACAACAACAACTTTCGATGCCTGCACAAAGCCTGCCAAAGCTGCAAAATTTGCAACTGTGCCAGAAGGTTTATATCAGGCAGAAGTTGGTTCACATAAAGGTAAACCTGCCTTAAAAATGAGAGATGTGGGAGCTGTGTATCAAACAATTGAGTTGGGCACACTTAACCCTGCTTATAAATGGCGCACGTATGCTGAAGGTATTGACATTCACAAAGCAGGATATGATAATAAAACTGGAATGTTGGAAAATAGCAATCACGCCGTATCAGAAGGCTGCCTATTGATTGATAGAGACGAATGGTCAAGATTTATAGGAATCTTTGATAATCCTTCACAAGGAAGAAATAAAGTAGGAGTTGGTGTTTCTCGCAGTTTGGCTGCACCTATAAATGCAAACAGACAATTACCTTTTCTAAAAGGAAAAGTCTATAGTACATTTTTAAATTATTAACAGAATTATCATAATGAAAACAAAAACAATTCTATTGCTCTTGCTGTGCTTGTCTTTTAGCACCTGCACATTTTTTCAGAAAAAATCCGTTCCAACCCCCCCCCAAAGTAGTAATGTCACTACTAAAACACAAGATAAATATACCGAAAACATAAATAAGTATGACAATAATGGTCAAAAAGATGGTTTTTGGTCGGATACCATTGATGGAGATATTAGACAATGCTACTATAAAAATGGAGTGAAATCTGGACTATTTAAATGGTATAGTAAATATGGTTATTTATCGTCATTTGGAGAATATGAAAATGGACAAATGTGCGGAACTTGGTATGATTTTTATCATACAGGTCATTTAGCATTTATTTTAAAAAATTTTGAACCAAATACAGATACAATATACAACGATTTGAATGAATCATTTGTCCCTGACCATAAATGTTACGCCATTAGTTTTCATCTTAATGGTAATATAAAAGATGAGGGTACTCTTTTATGGTATGAAGGAGATGAACCCGAATCTGATATGTCAATTGAATATGGAGAATGGAAGTACTATGATGAAGACGGAAATTTGATAAAAACCAAGATTTTCGATAAAACTTCGTTGGTTAAGCCTAAAAACGAGGAGCAATAAGCTGCTATATGCTCACCATCACCTACAACTCTATAAACCAGCCGCAGCAGGTTAAGAGCGGCAGCACCGTTAAGCAGAAGTTCGCCTACCTTGCCGACGGCCGCAAACTGCTATCACTTGATAAAATCAAATCTACTGATAGCATAAATAAAGACGGCGGACTTGCATACGGTTATGATTATTAACGTCTTTCAGACGTTTTCTGAATAATTTTCTAAAAATTTCCCGCGCAGCGACACACAAATTCATTATCCACTTGCGGAAAAAACTCGGGTTAGTTTGGATAAGTTTGGTTAGAAATAAAAAACCTGTTTGAATCGGACAAAATCGGTTAGAGAAAATATCCGCTTACGGATAACATTCTGTTCCGTTAGCGCCCAAAATCCATCCTTATATATTTTTATTTTCAATCAATCCATTCCCATCGTTTACATTCTTAATCACAATGTATTGGCATAATTTTTGCACGCATTTGCCGCGAAAAATTATTTTGCAAATGATTGATTTCTCGTATCTCGACAAACCCGCCATTATCACCAAAGGGCATACATATACTTTCTCTGAACTACAAAAACTTGTGCAGCAGTATGCCGCAACCTTCAGTAATACAGAAGGCGACAAGATTGCCATCTATTCGGAAAACCGCCCCGAGTGGATTTTCGCTTTTTATGCAGGGTGGCTCAATGGCAAAATTGTTGTGCCGATTGAGGCTACAGCATCGGTCGACGATGTGGCTTATATGCTCAACGATTGTCAGCCTTCGGTGGTGTTTTTCAGCAAAGCCAACAGCGCATCGGTGACAGAAGCGGGCATAAAGCTCAACTATACACCGAAATACGTTTGTCTTGACGATATTGAATTGCCGCAAATTTCTGAATCAGAATATATTAAACGTGACTATCCCGATGATAAGACTGCAATCATTGTCTACACATCGGGCACCACGGGCGCTCCAAAAGGTGTGATGCTTTCGTTTGCCAATCTGCGTGCAAACTGCGTTGAGGTGAGTGGTAATGTCGATATCTACCGTCCCGATCGCAAAGTGTTGATACTGTTGCCGCTACATCACGTTTTGCCACTTATGGGCTCGGTCATTATGCCGTTGTCAATAGGTGCAACGGTGGTAATGTCGCCATCGATGCAAAGCACCGACTTGATGGAATCGCTGAGCAAAAACCAAGTTTCGATAATTATCGGTGTGCCAAGGCTTTACGAAATGATTCATAAGGCTGTGAAGGTGAAAATTTCTGAGAATTTCATTGCCAAAACGCTGTTTGCCATTCTTTCTATTAGACCGAACAAGCGTATCGGACGATTTGTTTTCAAAAAGGTTCACGAGACATTCGGCGGCCATATCGACATAATGGTGTGCGGCGGAGCATCGCTGCCGCTTGAGACCGGAAAATTCTATAAAACGTTGGGTTTCACTGTGCTCGAGGGTTACGGCATGAGCGAGGCATCGCCAATGATAACCTTCAATCGCCCCGGCCGCGAGCGTGTAGGCACACCCGGGCAGCGACTCGAGAGTGTGCAGATGAAAATTGTTGATGGCGAAATAGTTGCCAAAGGCCCGAACATTATGCAGGGCTACTACAACCGCCCTGAAGAAACCGCACAGATTATTGTCGATGGTTGGTTGCATACCGGCGATTTGGGCTATATAGATAAAAACGGATACCTTTATATTACAGGCCGCAAGAAGGAGATAATTGTGCTTCCGAACGGGAAGAACATCAATCCCGCGGAGTTGGAGGAGAGTCTGATGGCAACATCGGCGCCAATCAAGGAAGTGGCAGTGATGGAGCACAACGGAATGTTGCATGCGCTCATCGCGCCCGATTATGCGCGGATGCACGAGTTGGAGATATCGGATGCCAAGGGCTATTTCAAAGAGACGTTCTTCCCGGAGTTCAACGCGCGCATGTCGTCGTACAAGCGCATTATGCAGTTTTCAATCATCGACCGCGAACTGCCGCGCACCAACTTGGGCAAAATTCAGCGCTACAAACTGCAGGAATACGTGGCCACTAATGCGCAAAAACGCAAGGCCGCACCCGAACCCGACTTCGACGAATACAAAAGCCTGAAGGCGTTTGTTGAAGAGCAGACCAATAGCAAAGTGCATACAAGTCAGCACATTGAATACGATATTGCACTCGATTCGCTTGGCAAAATCGGGCTCATTGAGTTCATCCGTCAGTCGTACGGATTAGATATGACCGAGGCTGAATTGGTGGCATTCAGCAATATAGGCGAACTTGCGCGTCATGTGGCCGACCATAAAACCAAATTGCAGGTCGAAACCATCAATTGGTCGATGATTCTGAAGGAGAAGATTCAGCTCACACTGCCAAAAACATCGATAACCCAGAACCTGATTAGGAACGCGAGCAAGATTCTGTTCAAACTCATCTTCAAGTTCCGGGGCGAAGGCTCAGAGCAGATACCGCAGGGCCCGTGCATCATTGCGCCCAACCACCAGAGCTTCTTCGATGGCTTGTTTGTGGCATCGTTCATCAAGCGCAGCATTATGCGCAAGACATATTTCTACGTGAAGAAAAAGCACGTCAAGAGCCGCTTTCTGCAGCTAATGGCGCGTCGCAACAATGTTATCGTGATGGACCTTCACAACGATTTGAAAGAGTCGATTCAGAAATTGGCCGAAATACTACGTTTGGGGCGCAACATCATCATCTTCCCCGAAGGCACTCGCACCAACGACGGCTCGATTGGCGAATTCAAGAAGACATTCGCCATACTCAGCGCCGAGCTCAATGTTCCGATTGTTCCGGTTGTCATCAACGGTGCTTACGATGCGCTGCCACGGGGCAAACATCTGCCGCATTTCTTCTCAAAAGTGAGCGTCAAATTTCTGCAACCCATTTACCCGAGCGGTTACACTTACGATTCGCTTTGCAACGCGGTGAAGAGTAAAATTGGCAGTTGCCTGAAAAATAAATAGTTGGACTTGGAATTCGAGATTTAGGAGTGGAGCGCAACCGTTCCACTTTTTTTGTTGCTGATAGGAAACACTTTACCGCTATTTGTATTTCAGCAGCAGTTTACGGTTTTTGATTTTTTCTTGTCCCATAAACGTGTCGCGGTTCACGTGTCTGATTGACTCAATGGTGTAGGTGGCCGACGGGTCTTGCTCGTTCACAATTGCAACCACGTCTTTGGCTTTTTTGCGGGTGGTGATAATGTAGAGAATGCCCACAGGACCGTTGTGGTCTTCAGCATTGGTGACGGTGGCGCTAAAGCCGTTGTCGTACAGCTTGGCCGACAGCGCAGTGTAGTTGTTCACCGTTATTATGCGGATGAGCTCGTGGCCCAGAGCCAGTTTCTCTTCAATGAACATTCCCACAAGATTGCCAGTGGCGAACCCGGCTGCATATCCAATGTAGCAGGCCCAGTTGTCGATGTTCTGAATAATGTTGCTGATGGCCACAATCCAAATCAAAGTCTCGAAAAAACCAGCCAGCGGTGCAAGTTTTTTGTAGCCTTTGGCCACCAGAATAATGCGGATGGTGCCAATGCTTACGTCGGTCACGCGAGCAAAGAAGATAAGAATAGGTAATACTATGTATGAATAGATATCAAACATTGTCAGCAACTTAACAAATATTATTTGCTTGCGTCGGCAATCAGTACAATCGGGAACTTCACCATTTTGGCCAGACGTTCGGCTTGCATTTTCGAGTCGGTGTCATCAGAATTGTAATGCCAGCGAATATTTATCTTCGATTTCTCAACCTTGTCGAGCATAGCAATCAGGCGAGCTATCTGTTTCATCGACGATGAGTTGATGTACTCAAAGTTCATGTCGATTGTGGTTTCCGGGTTGGGGTTTTGCAGATACTGCTGCCACCAATCAATGATTGGGGCGTAAATATCAATAGCGTTCTCGGGTATGGAGCGACCGCTTAAGGAAAACGTGTTCTGTTCCTTGTCGAAACAGGCTTTTGGGGTGAGTTCGTTGCCGTTAGCAATGTAGTTTTCCATTTTTATATAGTAATCTGCATGAAAATTGCCGATATCGAATCATCAATCGGAGAGATGGTGCAATTTACCTTCTGATGTGTGCGCAAGCGCATTTCGGCAAGACCAAGACCGCACTTTTTGCGAGTGTCCGACTCATCCGATGTCAGGTTTTTGTCATAGAAATCGTTCAGTTCGGTTTCCGATACATCGTTTATGAATTTGATGGCCTTTTCGGTTTTGCTGATATTGCTGTTCTTGATGTAGTTCACGGTGTTCAATTGGTACGAAGTACCATTGTGGCTTACGAAGAATATGCCCTTCGTGGAATTGTCTTCGGTTTTATATCCGTGTTTCACAATGTTTTGCAACATCTCGATTATGCAATAGACCATTCGTTTCCTGAAATTAAGGTCTTTGCTGCCCAGATGCTCTTCCAGAATCGACAGAATGTGCAAAAGACTGTCTTGTGTATGCAGTCCGTTGTAAATAAGCACTATGTTCTGATCGTTTATTGTCTTGTGGATGGCCTTTATCGTGTCCATCGAATTCCCATCCTGTTGGTTGTTGTCAACCGGTTCGTCTTCCGCCAGGACTTTCGTACCCATATAGAAATATGAGTAGTTGTCATTGATGTCAGAGAAATCGAAATCGAGTTTGTTGCCCGATTTGCGCGCCATCTCAATCAAGCCGAGTCCCGCACCGCCTTTGTTCGATATCTTGTCATTGTTCAGCACTTCTTTGTAGAAAAGCTTCAGTGATTCAGGATCGAGACCGTTTATTTTTTCCAATTGCTTGATTAGGGTAGGGATGTTGGCTTTAAGAATGGGATTGCCGGTGGTGATGTAGTATTTACCGTTTTGGTTCTGAATGATGAAAATGCCCGCCTGATTTGGGTCAGTGGCGGACTCTTGTCCGTCGATTTCCTGATGCCGGGTTACATTTTGCAGACCTTCAACCAGTATGGTGAAAATCCTTTTTCTGATTTTTGAGTCTTCACCGACATTGTGCATACATGTTTCGGTCAACAGCAAAATGTTGTCGGTTATGCTTTGCGTAAACAATCCACGATATATGTAATTCAGATTGTTACGCTGCATATCTTCGAACAAATCGAACACAAAACTCTTTTCGGTTAGCTCACTCACCTTTTCTAAAAATTTATCGAACTAAAGTAAGTTTTTCTTTTATTCAAATCAAAGAATGTTTGAAAATTATTTACGTCAAATGTACTTTTATTTTTAATGCCAACATTGTTAGTGTGTTAACGAAAAGTTAAACCCCGAAAAAAATAAAACAAATTCGTTTCAGACTCGTTTCTTTGTCATGTTTTTCGGATGTCGGAAGCGGCATCGGTGAAATTTTTGATACAGTTTTTTAAAATATTAAGATATGAAAAAGATTTTGACTTTTTTGGCTGCGTCAGTTTTAGGCGGAGCCGTTTCTGTTGCCATTTATAACAATATGCAGCAGAAAGATGTTAAGTATGTTCAGAGCGATTCAACCTTGCAGGGTGCTCGCCCGATGCAGGTGAGCTATACGGGAATGGTCGATTTCACGGCGGCGGCCAGCGCAACTGTCGATGCGGTAGTGCACGTCAAAATCCGCAGCCAGTATAATGTTGTCGAGAACCCAATCTATAACTTCCTGTTCGGCCGGCCCAACTACCAGCAGCAGGAGATGCCGGTTGTGGCGTCGGGTAGCGGTGTGATTATTTCGCGCGACGGCTACATCGTAACCAACAATCACGTTGTTGAAGGTGCTGACGCTCTTGAAGTCACGCTCGACGATAACCGCACTTTTACGGCCAAAGTCATTGGCGCTGACCCGACAACCGACATTGCTCTTATTAAGATTGACGGCGACAATTTCCCATTTATTCCGTGGGGCAATTCCGACAATCTGAAAGTGGGCGAGTGGGTATTGGCCATTGGCAATCCATTCAATCTAGCTTCGACGGTGACGGCCGGAATTGTTAGTGCCAAAGCGCGAAATATCAACATCATCAATAAGAACACGGCTATTGAAGCCTTTATTCAGACTGATGCCGCGGTGAATCCTGGCAACAGTGGAGGTGCTCTTGTGAACACTGCCGGAGAATTGGTTGGCGTGATAACCGCCATTGCCAGCCCGACGGGCTCATTCTCGGGTTATTCGTTTGCCGTGCCGGAGCGCATCGCACGTAAAATCGTTTCCGACCTGATGGAATATGGCACCGTTCAGCGTGCGTTTATCGGCATCAGCATCAACGAAGTGACATCAGAAATGGCGCAAAAGAACGGTGTGACAAGTTTGAAAGGCGTTTATGTCAGTTCGGTGGCTGATGGTGGTGCTGCGGCTGAAGCGGGAATCAAGGCTGGCGATGTCATTTTGAAGGTGAACGATGTGGAAGTGAACAAAGTGTCGGAGCTTCAGGAGCAGATTGGTCGCTATCGTCCGGGTCAGCAAATCAGCGTGACAGTGCTTCACGGCGAAAAAACGCGCACAATGAATCTGACACTGCGCAACATCGATGGTGGCACATCACTGCAAACTCAAGGTGAAACGGTGGAGATTCTTGGCGCCAGTGTACGCACCGTCAACCCGCAGACAGCCAGCAGTTTGCGCATCCGCGGAGGCGTTGAGATAACAGCGCTTGCTGACGGCAAATTCAAGCAGGCCGGTATCAAAGAAGGTTTCATCATCACTTCGGTGAATCGCCATCCGATGCGTTCAGCCGATGAGCTGAAGACCATTCTGTCAAATTCAAAGGGCGGCATCTATATAGAAGGTGTCTATCCGAACGGAAAATCGGCATATTATGCGTTTGGCATCTAAAGAATAGAATCACTGATTGATTTAAAGTATCATAGTGAGATTGGTTAATGATTGCGGCGGCGGTTGGCTTCGGCTTGACCGCCGCCGCTGATTAATCCCGTAAAGGAAGTTGCACTAAAAAAACATAATTTTAAGTAAAAAATGTGAGATGTCTAATCTGTTGATAATTAAAAATAAACGAGAATGTTCATATGAGGTTGGCAACCATTGCGGAAAAAAATAAAAAAATGTGTAACAAAAGCAATACCCTTTCGTAAAAATCGTTGTTTTCGCAGAGGGATTTTGCGAGATTCCATTTAGAATTCTATAAATAAATCGGTATAAATGAGACAATTAAAGATTACTAAGTCTATTACCAATCGTGAAAGTGCGTCGTTAGACAAATATCTGCAGGAGATTGGTAAGGAGGACCTTATTACGGTTGAGGAAGAGGTAGAATTAGCGCAAAGAATCAGAAAAGGCGACCGTCTGGCGCTTGAGAAACTTACAAAAGCCAACTTGCGATTTGTGGTTTCTGTTGCAAAACAGTATCAAAATCAAGGCCTTAGCTTGCCCGATTTGATTAACGAAGGCAACTTGGGTTTGATTAAGGCCGCCGAAAAATTCGATGAGACACGTGGTTTCAAATTCATATCGTACGCAGTGTGGTGGATTCGCCAGTCGATTCTGCAGGCTCTGGCCGAGCAGTCACGTATTGTGCGTCTGCCGCTGAACCAGGTGGGTTCGCTGAACAAGATTAACAAGGCATACTCGAAATTTGAACAGGAGAACGAGCGCGTGCCGTCGCCTGAGGAACTGGCCGCAATGATGGACCTTCCGAAAGAGAAAATTGTTGACACTCTGCGTGTTTCAGGCCGTCACGTTTCGGTTGACGCACCGTTTGTTGAAGGCGAAGACAACAGCCTGCTCGATGTGCTTGAGAACAAAGACAGTCCAATCGCCGACGATATGCTTATGAACGAGTCGCTGAGCCGCGAGATTGAGCGCTCTTTGGCCACTTTGACCGAGCGTGAGCGCGACATCATCCGTTTGTTCTTCGGCATTGGCTGCCAGGAGATGACGCTCGAAGAGATAGGAGAGAAGTTCGGTCTTACCCGTGAGCGCGTGCGTCAAATCAAAGAGAAGGCCATACGCCGCTTGCGTCACACATCGCGCAGCAAACTGCTGAAGACTTATTTGGGGTAAAAAATAGTTGTAAAGTTTTAATTGTTGGACGGGTTCAGAAATGAGCCCGTTTTTTTTGTCATCTCAATCAGTTCTTAATCCAACAAAAAAAGGCGTCTCTCCGTGTAGAGAAACGCCTTTTCAATTATTCAATTATTCAATTATTCAATCCTTCAATCCTTATTTTGCAGGAGCTGCAGCTGGAGCAGGAGCGGGCATTGGGCCGAAACCGAAGCCACCACCAAGGGTTGACTTGATAGGGTCGCCCATCTCTGAATTTTCAGCATCAGCGTCGTTCAGTTTGAAGAGCATAAACTTGTTGTTCTCTTTAGTGTATGGAGTCCATTCGCCACCTTGCGGGCCGTTCGGGTCGCTGTATTTTGCAAAGTTGGTCCAAGCGGTCAGCATCTTCTCTGAAAGGTCCCAGTCACCTTGAGTCCAAGGACGCCAGCAATGTTTGAGTGATTTAAATACAAACCACAGGTCAGACGAGTGGAAAGCACCTTTCAGACGTTGAGTAACTTCAGGGTGTGAGCCGTCGTCAGGCAATGGACGGGCAAATTCATAAACATAGCATTTGTTGCCAACGCTGTCGCGGTTTAAGCCAAATGCGGCAATGCCACTTGACATATCACCCATATCATCGAGGGTGTAACCCATCATATAAGGAACATCAGCAAGTGTGCCGTCAAGAGCTGCCTCATCGAAGCTTTCGCGAGATACATAGCCATCAACCATCGGCATAGCAGTGATACCACCAAAGTTGCCTGTTGCATTCGAATAAATTGTGCCAACAGTATGCATTACTTCAGTTTCAGCGGCACGCATCTTGGCCAGCGTGTTGTAACCAGCCCAATCCATAATCACTTTAGTGTTGAATTCAGCACGTTGAAGAGCGTTAAGGTTTTCAGGGGCTTGTGGTGCTTTGTAAGCAGCAATTTTCTTCTCGGCAGGACGGTTGCCAAAGTTGCCGAAGTTGAAACCTGCAGGCATACGCATACGGCCGCCACCCATACCGCCAAGACCGCCAGCACTCATAATGACTGCCTTGTGGAAGAGTCCGCGGGCAAGCGGCGATTCGCAGATTGTGCGAACACTGCCACCACCTGCACTTTGTCCGAATATCATCACATTGTCGGGGTCGCCACCGAATTGTGCAATGTTTTTCTTAACCCATTTCAAAGATTCGATTTGGTCGAGAATGCCATAGTTGCCAGAAACACCATTTTCGCTTTCTGCAGAAAGTTCAGGGTGAGCAAGGAATCCGAATACGCCAAGACGATAGTTGATTGTTACAAGAACAACGTCTTTGTTGCCCCATTCCTGACCATCAAATTCCGGCTCTGTGCCAAAACCTTCACGATAGCCACCACCGTGAATCCAAACTGCAACTGGAAGTTTTGCGTCAACCTTGCCTGAAGCCTTTGTCCAAACGTTCAAATAAAGGCAATCTTCAGAGAAAGGTGCTTCGTCGCCATAGCCCCATTCGGTGTAGTAACCACCTTTATACTGAATGTGTTGGTAACTTGGGTTGGCAAAACGGTCACAAACCTTAACACCTTCCCAAGGAGTAACTGGTTGTGGAGCCTTCCAGCGCAAATCGCGTATTGGCGCTGCAGCGTACGGAATGCCGCGATAAACAAGCACGCCTTCGGTTTCAGTTTTAACACCTTGAACCTGACCGCCCTCGATAGTGAGCACAGGATTCTTCGAGTTGTCGCAGCACGATAGATTACAGCCGCTGTTGTTGCAGCAACTAACCATTGTCAGAGCCGCAAATCCGAATAGAATTGATTTTCTCATCTCAATTACGTTTTTAATAGTTGTTAAAATTTATTTCTGAATGGGGCGGGGGCACGTTGCCGAGTCCCCGTCCGTTGATTCATTTCACTTCAAAATCGATTGATTTCAAATCTTTGTCTAGCGACGAGCATCCATACAGAATCTGATATTTGCCCGAGCGTGTCGACAGTTCGTCAATCGAAGCATCGTAGTATTCAAACGATTCGCCGTTGAGCGCGATTTCAGCCGTTGCAGTCTGTCCAGCGGCGATTTTCAACTTCTTGAAGCCCTTGAGCGATTTGATTGGTGCTTCAGGATAGTCGAGAGCCTTCACGTAAACCTGCACAATTTCCTCGCCGTCGCGTTTGCCAGTGTTGGTAACAGGAATGGTGATTGTAACCGAGCCGTTCTTGTCCATCGAAGCGGCCGACAGTTTGCCTTCGCCGTACTCGAATGTGGTGTACGACAGGCCGAAACCGAAGGCGTAGAGCGGTGTTCCGCGGAAATATTTGTAGGTGCGGTTTTCCATACTGTAGTCAAGGAAGTCAGGCAGGTCGTTGTTCGAAGCATAGAACGTAACAGGCAGTTTGCCCGACGGGTTGTAATCGCCGAAGAGCACGTCGGCCAGAGCCTTTGCGCCGCCCTGTCCAGCGTACCAAGCCTGCAGAAGACCGTCGATTTGGTCCTCGACGCTTGCAAATGCGATTGCCGAGCCCGAGCAGTTGACAAACACAACAGGCTTGCCAGTTGAGTGCATTGCCTTAACCATACGTTGCTGAACCTGTGGCAGTTCAATGTCGGCCTTGTCGCCGCCTTCGCCCTCAAGTTGAGCCGAGATACCACCAATTATAATAATGGCGTCAACATCTTCGGCCATCTTTTTCTCTTCGGCGAAATCAGCGTATTTACGCTCGCAGAAGTCGGCGCGAAGCATTGCAAACGGACCAGCGCCGCGTTTGTACTCAATGCTGATATTGTAGGTCTGACCAGCCTTCACGTCAAAGGTCTTGTACTGAACGCCTCTGCGGCCGAAACCGAATCCGAAGCCGCCACGGCCCATTCCAGGTTTGGCGTCTTCAACCACCTTGCCGTTCACTTTGAACACATATCCGTTGTCCGACGAAATGGTGTAACTCATCGGTCCGCTGAATGTTGCCTTGTAACTTCCTGTGATTCTTACCGAAAGACTGTCGGTGCGGATTCCCTCTGCAAATCCGTAAGCGCCGAATGTGCTGAAGTTCAGAGTTGTATAGTCGCCCGTAACATCGGGTTGGCCTTTCAGTTCGCTGTTGTTGAAGAACT
The DNA here is from genome assembly GCA_017527435.1 of Salinivirgaceae bacterium. GTDB lineage: Bacteria > Bacteroidota > Bacteroidia > Bacteroidales > SZUA-534 > RUG13583. Next base: position 67,402 of record JAFXQB010000017.1, on the reverse strand, counting down.
CAACTTTCACGCCCTTGCCGTCGTTGAATTCGGGCAGGTGATAGAATGTGTTGTAATCGTCAGTCAACTCGCAACCTTTTGAGTATTTGACGTTTGCGTTAGGCAGAGCGTTCTTGATACCCTCAAGCAGCGAGTGAGTGTGGGCTTCGGTTGGCGAGCCGCCGTAGTTGCCTTCAAGAAGTTTGGCGTCATCGGCATTCGGGCCAACAACCAGCACGCTCTTAATATCTTTCGACAATGGCAGAATACCGTTGTTCTTCAGCAGAACCATCGACTCGCGAGCGGCCTGTGTTGCCAGTGCGTCGTTCTCTTCGCTACTGATAACATCCTCGCCCAGGTTGGCCCAAGGCAGCATTTCGGCAGGGTCGAACATACCAAGTTCGAAACGGCCGCGCAGAGTCTTGCGCAAGTGCTCGTCGAGTTCGGCTTCTGTAATCTTGCCTTCTTTAAGTGCCTCTGTCAGAACCATAAACACTTTGCCGCACTCAAGGTCGGTGCCGTTCAGAACAGCGTCAACCGAAGCCGATAGCGGACCATCGTGAGTGCCGTGTTGGTTCTTGTTGTAGAAGTTGTTGATAGCGTCGCAGTCGGTGAGCACAATGGCGTCGTAGCCCCATTTCTCGCGCAGAATGTTCTGCAGCAGGCGGTCGCTTGCGCAGCACGGAACGCCCTCGTAGCGGTTGTAGGCGCACATAAACTCACGCACGTTGGCGTCGGTCACAAGTTTCTTGAAAGCAGGAAGATAGGTTTCCCACAGGTCGCGCATCGACACGCGAGCGTCGTAAGAGTGGCGCAACGGTTCGGGACCGCTGTGCACGGCGTAGTGTTTCGCGCAAGCGTGAGTCTTGAAGTAGTGCTTGTCATTGCCCTGCATACCCAGCACGGTCTGAACGCCCAGAACGCTTGTCAGATAGGGGTCCTCGCCGCAGGTTTCCTGACCACGTCCCCAGCGCGGGTCGCGGAAAATGTTCACGTTGGGGCACCAGAATGTCAGTTCGGGATTGCCAGGATAGTAGGTCACGCCCATCGGCACGTTGAAGAGCGACGAATCGCTGTGGTTGGTGCGGTTCCAGTTGGCGCGAGCCTCGTCTGAAACGGTTGAGAAGACGTTGTAGAACAGTTCGGGGCTGAACGAAGCCGCCATACCGATAGGCTGCGGATAAACCGTGTAGCCGTCCTGACGCACGCCGTGGCAAGCCTCGCTCCACCAGTTGTACGACGGGATTCCCAGTCGGTCAATCGATATTGATTTGTTCATCATCAAACCCACTTTCTCTTCAGGTGTGAGAAGTGAGATAAGGTTCTCAACCCGCTTGTCGATAGAGAGTTTCGGGTTTTGGAACGGATACTCGTATTTCTGCGAACCGCAGGATACGACAGTGACCGCAACAGCGGCCATCACTAAAGGTTTTAAAAATCTGCCCATTTGCATTTAATTATTATTTATATTACTGAATATTAGTTCCTTAAAAGGTCGTTTGGGGTCGTTGGTGAACAGGTTCACGCTGAATTTTCCGCCCTGTTCGGTTTCGGCTTTCACATCGATTTTCCGCCCAGGTTTCACCACCGTTCCGTTGCCAATGTTCACCGCCACGCCGTCGGGTTTCTCAATGGCGTAAATCACAAGGTCGGCTTTCCCGTTGTTAGTCAGTTCGATAGTGCCCGAAAGTCGGCTCGACAGCCAGCCCGCAGCCATTTGCCCGACCGACGGATAGGTTGTCATTTCGGGCACGCTGCCGCTCTCATCGATTTTCGCCATACAAATGGCCGAAACCGTAACGGGCACTCGTGCCTTCTGTCCATTGACAATCAACCAGATAGTATCGTTGAAAGTGCGGAAAAGCGATTTGTCGTCGGGCATTGTGTAGGTGATTGTAATGGCCGATTCGCGTCCTGCCTCAAGTCTGTAGGGCGCTACGGCGCGAAGTTCGGGCGATTGAGTGGCATCAACTTCCAAGTTCATCGCCTTGTCCGAAGCGTTGGCTATAAACACCTGTTTTTGAGCCATTTTGCCTTGATAAACATAGCCGAACGGCAGCGCCGTCTTGTTGGCGTAGAGCAAATCGGCGAGCGTGTAGAAGTAGCGTTCCTGAATGCTGCGGTCGGCGGGAATCACGTTGGCTTTGGTTGAGAGCGTGCCCAGACTGCGGCCGTCGGTGGCCATAATCTCAATGGTGCGGTAAGTGTCGCCCACCGCACCCGACGGTGAGTAGGTGACAACCACATCGGTCATCTTGCCAGGCTCAACGGGCGTGCTCACAAAGTCGGCGTTTATGCACGAGCAGCCAGGAATGGCGCGCGAAATGGCAACGCTCTTATCGGAATTGTTGAGCAGGTGGAACACGTGGCTCACAGGTCCGTCGGCCTCGCTAATGGTGCCGAAATCGTGCTCGTAGGTGTCGAAAACGGGCATAGCGGCATTGTTCTGCGCGTTGGCGCAAACAGCCGTCATAATTAGCCCACACAAGATTGAAATTTGTTTTCTCAAATTAGTCGCAAGAGTTTCACCAAATTTAGACAAATCTTTTGTTCGTTGTCAAATGATTTATGCTAGTTATTGGCTTTTTTGTCGATAAAATATGTTCATAACTCGCAGAATGGCGAAAAAAATAGGGGATAGGTGTTGTTTGGGATATTGAAGAAAAAAAAACGCCGCACCGGTTTTTCACCAATGCGGCGTTAATATTTATTCTGTCAAATGTTTATTTGAACAGGCCTTGAGCCATCAGGTGCAAGCAACGGCGCCATGTCAGGAACTCGTGTGCTGTGCCTTCTGAAACGTAGCCAACGCAGTTGTAACCAGCGGCTTTCATGTCGGCAGCCGATTTGTTGATAGCGTCGGGGCTCTCTTTGCTACCGCAACCTACGAACAGATAGTTGACAGCTTTGTTGTCCTTGAAGTCGGTTGGTGCGAACTGACCACCGCTCAACAAGCCGAACGATGCGAAGGTATCGGTCTTACGGCCAGAGATGAGTTTTGTCTCCATGCCGCCCATCGACAAGCCTGCAAGAGCGCGGTTGTTGCGGTCGGCTTTGGTCTTGAAGTGAGAATCGATATACGGAATCAGTTCGTCGCAAAGCATTGTTTCAAACTCTTTTGCAGTGAATTGGCCAAAGCCGCTTCCAAACTTGATGTCGTTGGTCAGACCGTAGGTCATAACAATGATGAACGGTTTTGCCTTACCCTCGGCAATCAGGTTGTCCATAATCAGGTTGGCGTGGCCTTGGTTGCTCCAGGCGGTCTCGTCCTCGCCCCAGCCGTGCTGCAGATACAGAACGGGGAATTTCTCCTTCGGATTGTTATTGTAGGTCGGCGGGGTGTAAACAAAGGCGCGTTGGAACTTGCCAGTACTTTCGCTCCAGAAGATAACCTGCTGAACCAGTCCGTGCGGAACGTCTTTCTTTGCAGCGTAGAAATCAGCGTCGTGAGCCGGGATTTCGATACCGCTTTCCCAACGAACCGAACCGTAGTAGTTCAGTGCACCCGGGTCGTTAACAACGCCGCCGTCGATGGTCAGGTGATAGTAGTGGAAACCTTCGTCCATCGGGCCTTCGGTTGTACCTTCCCAAACACCTTCTTTATTCTTCTTCAGAACAGTTGCGCCAACGCCACCCATGTTGCCGCCAAGTCCAAGGCTGACAATCACAGATTTAGCCTGCGGTGCAACAACGCGGAAGCGTGCATAACCCTGTGAGTTAACCTGCGGGTACTCCTGACCAGGTTGGTTCAGTTCCGATGGTTTGAAGTCTTCTTTAATCTCAACATTGTCAAGGTCAGCATTGAAGCGTTTAACAAGACGGTATGATGATTTGCGTTTCAAATCCTTGTCGAACAACAAAGGATAGTTGTTTACGCCTACCCACGAATCCTTGTCGCTGACGTTCCAGAAAGTAACCACGTCAATCACATCTTTGTGCTTGCGCAGAACGCGGAACAGTTGCGAATATTGGTTGTCGTGCAGAGTGCGGGTGCTTTGGTCGATGGTAGCGCCCTCGTTGCGGCTGAACTGCAGTTGGCCGCCCATTTCCTCGTTTGCACGGATGTCGAGTTCGGTGAATTGGATGTGGTCAACAATTGTTGCGTATTTCTCGATAGCGGCAGCAATGTCTTCCATTGACGGGCCATAAACATTGTAGTGGCCTTGCATACCGATACCGTCGATTGGCACGCCAGCGTCTTTCATTTTCTTAACCATATCAAAGATGCGGTCGCGCTTGTCGGGATTGGCAGCGTTGTAGTCGTTGTAGAAGAGTTGTGCGTTCGGGTCGGCCTCACGGGCGAATTGGAACGCTTTCGCGATGAACTCGTCGCCGCACAACTGATAGAGTTTAGAGTTGCGGTAAGGTGACGGATTCGGGTTCCAGGGCGAGCGGCGAACGTCGTCGGCCATAGCCTCGTTCACAACATCCCAGCAGTAAACCACGTCTTTGTAGCGGTTCACAACAGTGGTGATGTGGGTTTTCAGGCGCTGATAGAACACCTCTTTCGAAACAGGATTGCCCTTCTTGTCGGTGAACATCCAGTCGCAGAATTGGCTGTGCCAAACAAGGCAGTGACCGCGCAGTTTGATGTTGTTCTTGCGGCAGAAGTTGGCGATGCTGTCGGCGTTGGCCCAGTTCCATTCGCCCTCTTTCGGCTGCAGCGAGCCCGGTTTCATATCGTTCTCGGCCGTAATGCTGTTGTACTCCTTCAGGATAACTTCTATCTCCTTCGGATTCTGCATATTACGCATATTCACAGCCACGCCAATCTTGAAGTAATCTTTGTAGGCGTCTTTCAATCCATCGGGATCTTCAGGTTCGGGGCGGCCAAACGGGAATTGTGCCATTGAAACCCCAGCACTCATTGCTAATGCAATGATGCACAAACTTTTAAATAGTGGTTTACGCATAGTTATTAATATTAAATTAAAAATCAATTGTCGGCAAATCTATACTTATTTGCCGACTATTTTATTTGTTATAGACGATTTCTTGTTTTTGCAATATGTTTTGCCGAAGGATGGCGATTAATGCGGTTTCTGATGGTGCTCAATAGGGATAAACGGGCTTTTTTCTGTTTTTTTACTGCTTATCGTTGCAGAATCCTCATTTGCCGAACATAATATACAAAACTTCGATAAATATTTCTCCATTTTCTCCATAATTACTACATTTAAACAAATTCTTGATAAAAGAATAATATTGTATAATAAACTTTAAATCAAACGATTATGAATAATTTGTTTAAATTAGGTTTTGCTGCCAGCCTTATGGTGGCGTGCGTGTTCAGCAGTTGCTCAAAAAACGATGATGAGCCAGGTGTTGATTACAGCAAGAAACTAGTGTTGTCAGAATCGATGGTTATTAAATATTCCAATGGTGATACTTGGACTTCGAAAAGCGAGTATAAGTATGATAGTCAGGGAAATATGATTGAAAACAAATGCACAAGTACTGATAATTCAGGCACCGTAACCGAAAATAAATTTGAAGCAAAATTCAACGAACAAGGTGATGTGACGGAACAATTGCTCAACGGTCAAACAATATCAAAAAGCGATTACACTTATGAAGGAAATACCATAAAAACAATTAGGCATAATTATTCTGACGGAAACGAGACTTCTACATCTTATTATGTGGAAGAGTATGCCGATTCGCAGAAGAAACAGATTAAATCAAGTACATTTGAAACAAAAAATGCCGACGGAAGCACACAATCGTTTTCCAAGGTGGTGCATAGTTATGATAAAGACGGGAATATGATTAACTATGAATCTTTTGATGGAAGCGGTCAACTGATAAGCAAAATTGAGCATGTATATAATGGAAACGTGGAAAATTCCACGCAATATGAATATGCTGATGACAGTGTAGTAAATATCATTCAGACAAAAACTGTTTATACCGATTCGAATCGGGAAAAGATTCTGACGCAAGAATCGACTAAACCATCAGGAAATAAGCATAAGATAGAAAATACATACGATATGAATGGGAATGTCATAGAAACGGTTGAGTACGAGAACGATCATCTGCAATACAAAAGCACAGAATATGTATATGATGGCAACACGCTGACTTATACTAAATATACATACGGATTCTTTAGCATCAATGGTTTTACGCCAACAGAAGAACCGACGTCAACAACTTACTACACAATTGTCTACGAATAACAGAGTGAGAAGATAACAGGGCGGCCGGAATCCAAATCGGGTTCCGGCTGTTTTTTTTAACCCCGTCACCACTTGGCGGCTTTGGGAAAATGGCGGCGCAAAACAAACGGGGACTTTCGCCCCCGTCTCTATTATTTAGGCTTCCGCCAAAAATACATTCAGTTATTCAATCCTTCAGTTATTCAATCCTTCAATCAGAGCACACGCCAAACGCGAAGGCTTATTCCTTCGGGGGTGAAGCCGCCCGGTTTGCAAAGGAAAATCGAGTTGTTGAGCCAGTCGTACTTGCTGTCGCTTGGCGCCTCGAATTTGGGCGCGCAGCGGAAGTAGAAGTTTGGCGAGCCGTCGGCGTTCTTGCCGGTTACAATCAGGCCGCAGTTGCGGATGTGGATGAAGACACCGTCGTCGGTTTTGATTGAGTAGATGGCCTCAATCTCGTTGCGGCCTTTGGCTTGGTCAACAAGCTGATAGTCGGCGCCGCCTTCCAAAACGGTGCCCTTCATATTCGGGCCTTCGAATGTTCCGCCTGTGATTGGAATCACCACCCGGGCGCCGTGGGCTGTCTGTCCAACTGTGTAGGTCTGGCCAAGTTTCACGTGTAGTTCGCATACAAACTCAAGCGTTGGGGTGTCATCGCCTTGAGCGGGCTGTGCCTGCGCTTGCGGCGCAAAAGCCATAACTGCCAGAGCGGCAGCAATAAAAAGATGTTTACGGTTCATAGTTGTTGATTTTTAAAATGTTATTTGCTGTTTTGCGTTATTGGTATACTTTTAAAAATATCGCCTGCAGTCATTTCTAAATATGCCTGGCGTATACTGTCAGTTGTGTTTTCGCTGACTGTCACAAATACCCAATTTCGTTTGTCGTTAGGAACAACAACTTCCATCCAATCGGCTTTGGTTGAACGAAAATCATCGCTGTTGTTAACAAACACAGATGAAATCCACCAACTGCTGTAGTTTTTCACTTTAATTGAGTCGGTTCCGCCTTCAGCAGGGAATACAATTTCATTTTTTGATAGTTTCATTGGATCCCAATCACCGTCCTTACTCTCTTTGGTGCAAGAGATTGCTGTGGCAAATAATGCGATAAGAGATATTGCGATTTTCTTTTTCATATTATGTTTTTGTCGATTCTCAAATGTAGCGAAAAATGATTTGCCGCGCTGCGAATGGGGTGCTTTTGCGTGGTCAGGTCCACAATTCGGTGATGAACATCGGACTTGCATCGGTGGCGCGATTGAATCCGCAGTGCTCGTAGAAGCCGATTTTCTTGTCGTAGGCCACAACCACAATTCGCAGATAATCTTTGTATTGCGCCTTCATCCGCTCAACAAGCTGCTGCCCGACGCCTTTGCCCTGATACTCGGGGCGCACGAGCAGATAATGCACGTAGGCGTTCATCACACCATCGTCCATAGCGCAAATCATACCAATGAGTTTTTCGCCGTCCCACGCCGAAAAGACGGTCTTGAAATTCCGCATAGCAATCGCCAGCTTGTCGGGAAAATGCCCCGACGACCATTCAACCGACAGAAACAAATCTTGCAGTTGGTCGGGTGTGAAATCGTGAGTGTCTTTTATCTGCATAGAATCGCTTTGCTTATTTCTCAACCAACCGTTTCTCAACCACATTCCAGTCGATTATGTTCCAAAGCGCTTTAAGGTGATTGGCGCGAGCGTTGCGGTAGTCGATGTAGTAGGCGTGTTCCCAAACATCGAATGTGAGCAGCGGACGCAAACCGGCGGTTACAGGATTGTCGGCATTGACATTTTGTGTTATGGCAAGTTTGCCCTGCTTGTCGGCCGAGAGCCAAACCCAACCAGAACCGAACAACGATACGCCTTTTGCTTCAAATTCGGCCTTGAATTCATCGAAACTGCCGAATGCAGAGTTGATGGCTGCTTCAATTATCCCAGTTGGCGCATTGCCTTCCGATGGCGCTTTAAACTGCTGAAAATAAAGCGTATGGTTCAGAACCTGTCCGGCATTGTTGAATATGCCGCCTGACGATTTCTGCACAATCTCTTCAAGTGTTTTGCCTTCGAAACCGCTGCCGGGCAGCGTTGCGTTCAGGTTGTTGACATAGGCTTGCAGATGCTTGCCGTAATGATATTCAAAAGTCTCGCCGCTGATCACCGGCGCCAAATCGTTTGCGCTGTAGGCAAGTTGCGGCATTTGGAATTTTCCGTCGTGTTGGATAATAGCCATTGTGTAATGTTTTAAATGTTTTTCAAAGATAACACAAACGCCACCGAAAACGCAAGCAGAATCCGCAACAAAAAAAGCCCCATTCAATCAAGAATGGGACTTTTTTGCGGTAGGATATGTGTCGGTGAATTGGGGCGGACGCGATTAATCGCGTCCCTACAATCCTAAATTCTAAATCCTAAATCCTTCAGTCCTTCAATCCTTCAATCACACCGTCGCTTCCACGTTCCACACAAACGCACGCACGCCGACCTCTTTGTTGCGGTTGTCCAAGCGTTTGATGCGGCTCAAGAGTTCGGGCACCATTTCGTCCTCGACAACGGTGATGATGGCCGAGTTCATTTCGGGCCAGGTGTGCGTTCCGCGGCGCGGCTCGCCGTCAACCGAGCCCTGCCCCTGAACGTCTTCCCAGTAGGTGAATCCCTTTATGCCAAGGCGGTCGAGCATATACTCAACACGCTCTGTATTTGCCTGATTGTAAACTATAAATACTGCTTTCATTGTCGTTCAATTAAGTTATTCAATCCTTCAATCCTTCAGTCCTTCAGTTATTTGTTAACACGGCTGTCGTAAACCGAATCCTCGTCCATATCGAAGAAGATGAACGAGTGGCGGATTTCCTCTTCCTTATCGCGTTCGCCGTGGCGCGACATAATCGAGTAGAGCACAGGCACAACCAGCAGCGTTACCACGGTCGAAACCAGAAGGCCGCCGATGACCACAATACCCATTGGAATCCACATTTCGGAACCTTCAGAACGGCTCAACGCCATTGGCAGCATACCCAGAATGGTGGTGGCTGCGGTCATAAGCACGGGGCGCAGACGCGACTGACCCGAAAGGGCGATGGCCTCGTTCAACTCGTAGCCGCGGTCGCGCATAAGGTTGATGTAGTCAACCAGCACAATACCGTTCTTAACCACAATACCCACAAGCATTACAACACCCAGTGCGCCAATCATATCCAATGTGGTGTTGGTTATCCACAAGGCCAGAATCACACCCGAAATGGCGAACGGCACTGCCATCATTATAATGAACGGCTTTTTGAGCGACTCGAACTGCGACGCCATAACCACAAACACAAGCATTACAATCAGCGCGAGCAGAAGGCCCATATCGGCGAACGTATCCTGTTGGTCCTCGTAGCTACCGCCGATTTTCACGGTGATGCCAGGCGTGGTCTTCACGTTGCGGGCAATGAGCGCCTTCACGTCTTCGGCAAGTTCGCCAAGCGATGTATCGTAAGGCGTAACGCTCACGGTTACAATACGTTGACGGTTGCGGCGGTCAATCTGCGGCGGGCACCAGTACTCTTCAATGGTGGCCAACTCTTTCAGTTTGATTTGCGCGCCCGTGGCCGACGGAATGGTCAGATTCTCAAGGTCGCTGATAGAGTTGCGGTTTTCCTCTTTCAGGCGGACGATGATGCTGTACTCGTCGCCGTCCTCTTTCAGGAAGCCCACCGTCATACCGTTCACGCGGTTGCGCACGTAGGTGGCCACTGTGGCCGATGTCAGGCCGTGCAGCGCCAGTTTTTCCTTGTCAACCTTCACGTTCAGTTCGGCGCGGTCCTCTTCGCGGCTCACTTGCGCGTCGCGGGCGCCCTGAATGCTGTCGTTAATCATTTGGCGGATTTCCTCGGCCAGAAGGCTCGTTTGGTCGAAATCATAGCCATATATCTCAACGTCAACCGATTGCGCACCCATACCGCCCGATGTCGAGCAGAAGTATTTGTTGATTTCGGGATACTGCTTCATTTCCTCGCGCATAACCTCGGCAATCTCGAAAATCGAGCGGTCGCGGTCGTACATTTTCGAGCAGCGCACAATCATTGAAATCTTGTTGTTGTTGGTCGAAGCGAAGAGCGCGCCAACGCTTGCGTCGTCGTTGGTACCAGCCGATGTCGACATAATCTCGATTTCGGGTATCAGTTCGCGGAAGCGCGCCTCAAGTTTGCGGGCAGTCTTCAGAGTCTCTTCAATTCGCGTACCGCGCTGAAGTTCAATGGTCACATTCACGCGGGCGTTGTCCGACTGCTGCATAAAGTCGGTGCCGATGTAGCCCAGAATGGCGGGCAGCAGCGAGAGCGCGAAGAATCCCACAATGCCAGTCATTGTCAGTTTCTTATGGTTCAGGCAGACGCGCAGCAGGCGGGCGTACAGGGCGTCAATCTTGTCGAGTAGGCGCACCACAGTGTTCTCATACGACCACTTCTTCACAGCCGCCTTCTTCTCAACAATCTTGCCGTTCTCAATCACCAGGTTCTTGCCCTTCAGCATTATCGACGCAAGCATAGGCGTGAGCGAGATGGCCACCGTTGTCGATGTGCAGACGGCGATGGTGACAATCCAGCCCAACTCTTTGAACAGGATGCCCGCCATACCCGAAAGCATTGTCAGCGGCACAAACACGGCCACAATAACCAGCGTGGTGGCGATAACCGAAATCCACACCTCGTTGGTGGCGTAGATGGCCGCCTCACGCGGACTCGACCCGCGCTCAATATGCTTGGTGATGTTCTCAAGCACCACAATGGCGTCGTCAACCACCATACCAATGGCGATGGTGAGCGAGCAGAGCGATATGATGTTGAGCGAACTGCCCACAGCCAGCAGGTAGATGAACGCCACAATCAGGGCGATAGGGATGGTGAGTCCGATGATGACCGTGGCGCGCCAGCGGCCCAGGAAGAACAGCACCACCAGCACCACAAACAGCAGCGCGTACATAATTGACTCGGCAAGGCTGTTGATGGCGTTCTGAATCTCTTCCGACGAGTCGTAGATGTTCTCAATGTTGATGTCGGCGGGCAGATTGTCCTTCATTTCCTTGAGCGTCTCGCGCACGTCCTTGCAAATCTGCACCGCGTTGGCGCCCGACTGCTTGGTAATCATAAGGCGCACACCCTCGCGGCCGTTAATCTTCTCGTCGAGCGACAGGTCCTTGATGGTGTCGCGCACGGTGGCGATGTCGCGCACAAAAATCTGCTTTCCAGCGGGCGTTGTCGTCACCACAATATTGTTGATTTCGGCGCTGCTTGCATACTCGCTGCGCACCTGCAGGGCGTACTGCTCTTTGCTCATTTTCACGTTGCCCGACGACATATTCAGGTTGTTGGCGCTGATGGCCTGACCCACAAGTTCAAGCGGAATGCCGTAGGCGTCGAGTTTTTCCTGTTCAATGTCGATGTAGACGTTGCGCGTCGGCTGACCCGACATTGAGATGTTACCAATGCCGTTCACGCGGTTCAGTTGCGGGATGATGTCGTCGTCGATAATCTTCTCAAGGCCCGAGTAACTCTCGTTGGCCGTAACCGCGTACATCATAATCGGCATTGCGCTCGAACTGAATTTGAAGATGAACGGCGTCGAGCAGCCGTCGGGCAGGTTGTCCTTCACCATATCCACATACGAGCGCACGTCGTTCACAATGTCGTCAAGGTTCAGGCCCCACTCAAATTCCATTGTCACCACCGAAATGTTGTCTTTCGATATGGTGTTCATTTCCTTCAGTCCGTCGACCGAGTTCAGCGTGTTTTCCATTAGTCTCGACACGTTGGTCTCAATCTCGCTTGCGTTGGCGCCGCCGTAGGTGGTCATAACCATTACGTAGGGCGGGTCCATTTCGGGGAACTGGTCGATAGGCAACTGCTTCAGCGAGAACAGGCCTATAATCATTACAGCCACAAATATCAGCGATGTGGTGACTGGATGGTTTATGGATGTCTTATATATACTCATTTTTGTATCTTGTTTGTTTCCAACAAAATGGCTGGTTTATTTCACAATGTCGATTTGCACGTCGTCAATCAGGTGGCCCTGGCCGACAACCACAAGTTCGTCGTTCTCGGTTATGCCGTCGGTGATGATTTCAACATTCTCGTCGAAACGCTGGCCCATTTTCACTGGCACGCGTTTGGCGCGGCCGTTGTTGTTGACGAACACGTAGCGGTCGTTTGAGCCAATCTGCTTCAGCACAGCCTGATAGGGGGCAATGATGACTTCCTGCTGCGAGATGGGCATTGTGGTGCGCACAAACATTCCTGGGCGCAGGTAGTTGGCCTTGTTGTCAATCTTGATTTTGGCCTGGAACGTGTGGCTCGACGCGTCGATGGTCGGGTGAACAATCTCAACCACGGCCTTGAACTCTTTGTCGGGGTAGATGTCCGACTTCAGCGTCAGCGACATTCCTTCCTTCACGTGCGGGAAGTACGATTCGGGAATGTTGATGTAGGCCTTCAGTTTGTCAATCTGTGTGAGCGTCAGAATCGGGCCGCCGCCGTAGAGTTCGCCGTCCTCATAGTTCTTGGCCGATATGCTGCCTGCGAATTTTGCCTTCACAAACGTGTTCTGGCGCAGAAAATCAAGGTTCTGCTTGGCCTGGTCGTAGGCCACCTTGGTCTGGTCGTAAACCTGCTGCGACACGTTGCCGCTCTCTTTCAGCGCGTCCATACGCTGCATTTCGGTTGTCAGGTTGTCAACGGTGAGTTTGGTTGTCTTGTACTGTGTCTGGTCCATACGCACAAGGTCCTGACCTGCAGACACTTTGCTGCCAATCTCAACGTAGATGTGCTCAATGGTTCCCGTGAGCGACGGCGCGATGTTCATTGTCTCGTAGCCCTCGAGCGTTGTCGAAACTTCATACACGCGGTCGATGGTCACTTTCTTAAGTTTCTGAACCTTAACCTTTTCAATGCGGGCTTTTTCGGCCTTTTTCTCTTCCTGCTTGCAACTTACGGCTGCCAAAGCCACGCAAGCCAAAACTGCAAAACTGATTAACTGTTTAGTTTTCATTGTTTTATCTTTTTTTATTATTGATTATTATTTATTGTCGATGTTAAGAAGTTTCTCAAGTTCGATTTGCGCCGTCACAAGTTCCATAAGTGCTTGAACGTAACTGCTTTGCGCCGAAATAAGGTTGGTGCCCGCGTTGGTCACCTCAAGGCTCGAAGCCACGCCCTGCTCATATTTTTGACTCGTCTTGTCGAACACGCGTTGAGTAACCTCGGTGTTCTGCTTTTGGTTCTCAAACGTCTCGTAAGCCGACGCCAAATTGTATTTCAGTTGGTTGTGCTGCACCAAAAGCGCGTTGGTGGTGCTCTCAAGCGTGTTCTGCTGTTCCTGATAGTTTATCTTGGCTTCTTTCAGCGAGTTCCACTTGTTTCCGCTCGACCAAATCGGCACCGACAGCGTCGCGCCAATCATATTCGGCGGCGTCATACTGAAGCCCTTGTCGCCAATGTATTTCACAATTGAGTGCTGATAGTAGGCGCTCAGCGTGGGGGTGTGGTTCCACTTGGCAATGCTCACCTGCTTACCGCTCAGTTCAACGTTCTTCTGAAGCAACTGATAGTCGTAGTTGTTGTCCAAATTCAGCTCGTTCGCGAGCAACTGCATTGTCAGTTCAAGGTTGAGCAGGTCGTCAATCTTCTGCGTAAGTTCGATTTTAGTGCTTACGTCAACGCCAAGTTGCAGACGCATAGCGTTATACACCATTTCAAGCGAGCGCTTTGTCGAGTTGATGCCCGATTCCATTGTCAGCACCTGCACCTGCAGTTTGTCGGCGTCAATCTGTTCGCTCACGCCCACCTTCACGGCGCTGTTGGTCGATTCGAGCAGTTTCTTCATATTTTCCAGATTGCGGTCGAGCAAATCAACCGTCTCTTCCATAACCAGAGCCGAGTAGTAAAGGCTCTTCACTTGGTTGCGGATGTCCTGTTCCGACTTCTGCTTCGACAGTTCCGACATTTCAAGCGCCAGACGGCTCAACTTCATTGCCACAAACTGCGTACCGCTCAGTGCCACAGCCACCTGCACGCCAAAAGTCGCCGTAGTCGGCATTTTCATTCCGCCGCTTTCTTCCGACTCAGCCTGCTGAGCCGCAGCCATTTGCGCCATTGTGTTGGCGAAGTTGGTGCCCGAGCCAGCGGCCGCCAGGTCCTTGCCAATGGCCTCAAAAATAGGCCCGAACGAGTCCATAATGCCGCCGCCCATACTGAAACTCATTTCGTAGCCGCAGTAGTTCGAGTAGCCGATAGAGCCCGAAACCTGCGGAAGCACTGTCGAGATGGCTTCCCAGCGGGCGGCCTCGGCCTTCTGCACGTCGAGCGATGCGTTCTGCATTGAGTAGTTGTGCTCAATGGCGTAGTTCTGCGCCTCTTTCATTGTCAGCCGCATTGTGCCAGCGGTGTCGGCTTTCACAGCGTCGGGCGTTAGAGCCTGGCTGTTGGCTGCAGAGTCGGCAGGTGCTTGCCCCACGGCAAGGCTCACCGCCATTGTAGCCAGAGTTGTGATTAGAATTTTCTGTTTCATTGTTTTATAATTTAAATAGTGTTGTCATTGCTTTTTGTGTTCGCACATTTTCAGGTTCACCTTGTCCAGTTCGCCGATGCCCTTTTCGGTGCTGATGCCCCTGAAGAATGGGTAGAAGATGGTGCGGTAAACCTCGTATGGCGCGAATTTGTGATTATCGATAAGGTCAATCGCAAACTCAATTGAGTTGCAGATGAGTCGGCTTGCCACTTCCACGTTGAAATTGTCGCCGTTGAAGAACTGCCCGTCGATTCCCGTCTTGAACAGCCGTTCGAGCAGTTTGAGCGAGTTGTTTTGGTTTTTGCTTTTCGATTTGGCCAGCAGGTCGGAATAGTATTTGCGCAGGTCGTCGAACAGCACGGGGTTGATGCCGCTAAATTCTTGGTGCTGCAGTTGCGCAAACTGATACATTACTTCGTAAACATTTGAGTTTGAGTCGAGAATCTTGTTTCGTCGAGCGGTGGCGTCGGCCGCCGATTTCAGCAGACACGCCTCAATGAGCGCGTTTTTGTCTTTGAAATTCTCGTAGATGGTCCGCTTCGACATACCCAAAGACCGCGCCAGTTCGTCCATTGTTACACTTTTCAGTCCATTTTTTCTGAAAAGTGCCCTAGCCCCTTCAATTATGCAGTCTTTAGCGTCCATTTTGCGCGTTTTTCTGAATTAGGCCGCAAAAGTAGAAAACTTTAAGGCTCTAAAAAGTTTTCTTAAAAATAATTGCGCAACAACTCTATCAATGGCCGTTTTTTGCCGATGACGCGATTCTATATGTGTGTGAAAATCAAAAGCGTTTTTCGGTCGCAAAGGTGGAAAAACGTTTGCGGAAACATACGTGTTTTCGTGCGTTGGGCGTGGTGCGCCGCATCGGTGCTTGTTACAACGTGCAAAAAAGATATCGCCCCGAAGGGGCAGAAGCCCACAGCCCAAGGCAGCGCCTTGGGGGAACGTTCGCAACCAATGAAGGTTCGCCCTGAAGGGGCAAAAGAATGGTTGTTATATGATTATTGCCTGTTGCCCTTACAGGGCGTTTTTCCCTTGGTTCGCATTACCCAAGGCGCCGCTTCGCTTGCCTTGGGCTATGTGTGAATTGCCCCTTCGGGGCGCCAGTTTGGATATATTGGAGTTAGTTTGGTTAGAGCTTTTTTTCGCTAACCGATTTTATCCGATTCAAACCGATTTTCTCGCAAGCGAGAAGTATATGGGTTGCGCCCTAACGGGCGGAATTTGTTGAAAAATTTGGGAACAAATTTTTACAAAGTCTTCAAAATCAAATTTTTAATTAATTCTCTTATAATTTCTCGCGCCGCGAAACACAAATTTTCAATTTTCAATTTTCAATTGTCCACCGTCTTACCTATTCGACGACGCCCTGACAATCAGCGTTGCCGGCACAATAACTTCCTTATTCTCACTGAAATCGGGTTTGCCTTGGATTTGGTCGAAGAGCAGTTTGGCAGCCAGCACGCCAATTTTCATCGGGTTTTGGTCAAGGGTGCTCAACGTCGGCTCAATGTAGCTTGAGCGGCGGCTGTTCGAGAAGCCAACAATGGCCACATCTTCAGGTATTTTCAAGCCTTTTTCCTTCACGGCATAGAGTGCGCCGATGGCCACTTCGTCGTTGATGCCGAAAATGGCGTCGGGCGGGTTTTTCATATCGAACATCTTCAAAACAGCTTCGCGCGCGTCGTCAACAGTCAGGTTGCAGCGAACAATCATCCGGTTGTCGATGGGCAGCCCGTGGTTGGTCAGGGCGGCGCGGTACCCGCGGAAGCGGTTGCGGCCAATGAGCATATGCTCGGGGCCGGTGATGAGCGCCACGCGTTTCGCACCGCGCTCAATCAGGTGAGAGACAGCCATATAGGCCGCGTCGGCGTCGTTTGCCACAACCTTCGGAACGTTGATTTCCTTCGATGTGCGGTCGAACAGCACCAACGGCACGTTGTTCTCTTCAATTCGGTGAATATGAGTGAATTCGTCGGTTGCTTTCGAGAGCGACACAATCATTCCGTCAACGCGGTGGTCAAGGAAACCATACACGTTCTGCATCTCTTTAATCATATCTTCGTTCGACGAGCTGACGAAAACCTGATAGCCCAACTCGTTTGCAACTTGCTCAATTCCTTGAACCACAGTGGCATAGAAGAAGCTGACAATCTGCGGCACAACCACGCCGATTGAGTACGATTTGCGCGTTTTCAGCGCCACCGCCATTGTGTTGGGGCGGTAGTTCATCTTCGACGCCGTCTCGCGAACAAGCGTTTTGGTCTCGTCCGAAATCTCGGGTTTGTCCTGCAAGGCGCGTGAAACGGTTGAAACCGATACGCCAATCGCTTTTGCAATGTCCTTGATTGTTGCTGCTTTTTTCATCTTCATAGAGTTTTAAAAAACAATATTCGTCGGCTATCTGTCTGAAACAAAGATTTTTGGCTTTTGCTCACATTTTCTTGCCAACAATCTGCAATTTACACTTTTTGCGTAAAGTTTGCACACTTTTTTGCGTAAAGTTGCATTAAAAATGACGATTATCGACAAATGCCATCAATTATGCAAAAAGAAATAAATGCTAATTGATTGGTGCAGAGATAATTTGGCGTTTCGCGGTTGTCGTGTTTCTCACGCAAATTTCTGCAAACGGCTGCTTTCGTATTTATCCGTCGCTTTGCGGGATGTTGCGTATGGCACCTATAGTTGGCTGTCGTCGAACGCAAGCGGCAGCAGGTCCGATGCGCTTTCCGCGATAATGGTGCGTTTTTGTCCGTTCATTATCAAGCGGATGCTCTGATGGTTCTTCATCTCGGTTTCGAGCAATGCCTGACGGCAGATGCCGCAAGGTGTAATTGGCTCATCAACAAGACCTTGGCTGTTGAATGCCGATATGGCGATGGCCGAAACTTTTGCATCGGGATAGGTGGCGTTGGCGTAGTTCAGCGCGGTACGCTCGGCGCAGCAGCCGCACGGATACGACGCGTTTTCCTGATTGTTGCCTTCAATCATCAGCCCGTTGTCGAGCAGCAGGCAGGCGCCAACCTTGAACTGCGAGTATGGCGCGTATGCCCGGTTGGCCGCGTTTTGGGCACGTTGCACAAGTTCCTGCTCTTTTGCATTGAGTTCGCCAATGTCGGTCGTGCTTTTAATGCTGATGTTGTATTGTATCTCTTTCATATTCAATAATTTTTTTGTGTTTTTAGCGAAACGTAATTACCATAGAGATGTTGCGTGTCGCATCTTAAATATCCCAATTAGTAATTCATAAATCCTAATCCCGATAGCTATCGGAACTAAATCCTAATTTCTAAATCCTAATTTCTAAATCCTAAATATTTTTGAGAATATCGATAAGAAAATCGTAGAACATTTTCACTGTTTTAATCTCGATGCGTTCCGAAGGCGAGTGCACGCCGCGCAGTGTCGGGCCGATTGAAATCATATCCATTCCGGGAATTTTTTCAAGGAACAGTCCGCACTCAAGCCCTGCGTGGATGGCTTTCACTTCGGGCTCACGGCCGAACAGCCGCCGGTAGCTTTCAACGGCCGTTTTCAGAATTGCCGATTCGGGGTTCGGTTCCCAGCCCGGGTAGCCGTCGGAATGCTCAACCGTTGCGCCCGCTTGCGCGAACACGCTCTCAACCATATTGGCAATGTCGGTGCGTGCCGACAAAACCGAGCTGCGTTGGCTTGTAACAATCTCTATCTGATTGTTTTCCTTCATCTTAACCGATGCCAGGTTTGTCGATGTCTCGACCAGTCCGGGCAGGGCGCGGCTCATTGCAATCGGGCCGTTGGGGCAGCCGTAGATGCCGTTCAGCAGGCGTTTCAGGTCGCTTTGCGCGATGGCGGAAGCGGGTAGGGCGGCCGCCGTCAGATTAATCTTCAGGTCGGGTTCGGTGTATTTCAGCTCTTGCGCGATGTCGGCGCTCATTGTTGCCACAAGCTGCTTCAGGGCGTCGCTGTTTTTCCGCTCGACGGCGATTGTCGCCTGTGCGTGACGCGGAATGGCGTTGTGCAGATTGCCGCCGTCAATTGTGCACAGTTGCAGGCCAAATTGCTTCTGCGCCTGCCACAAAATGCGGTTCAGAATCTTGTTGGCGTTGCCGAAGCCCTTGTGAATGTCGTCGCCAGAGTGTCCGCCGCGCAGCCCTGTCACTTCAATTGTGTAGGCCGCGGCGCTTTCCGCGATGGCTTCCGTGCCGTAGTCGAACACGGCCGTAGTGTTGACACCGCCGGCGCACCCGATGAAAATCTGACCTTCGTCTTCCGAATCAAGATTTATAAGTGTTCGGCCACTCAACATTTTGTGGTTCAGATGGAAAGCGCCGGTCAGACCGGTCTCTTCGTCAACAGTGAACAGGCATTCGAGCGGCGGGTGCTCAACGCTGTCCGACGCCAGAATGGCCAGCTGCGTGGCCACGCCAATACCGTCGTCGGCGCCAAGAGTGGTGTTGTTGGCGCAAACCCAGTCGCCGTCGATGCGCGGCTCAATCGGGTCGCACTCAAAATTGTGCGTAGAGTCGGCGGTCTTCTCGCAGACCATATCGATGTGGCTTTGCAGAATCACGGTTGGCTTGCCGGCAAGTCGGGTAGTGCCAGTTTTTTTGATTACCACGTTTCCGGCTTCGTCGGTTGTGGTTTCCAAGTTGTGGCTCTTGCCAAAGTTGACCAGATATTCAATCATTTTCCCTTCGTGCTTCGAAGGCCGCGGAATCTTGCATATTTCTTCAAACTGTTGCCAGACTTCGGTGGGTTTTAATTGTGTTAAAGTATTCATTGCTATATAGTTGTGTTTTTAGTTTTCGTTTGTGCTCTTCCCGAATCGCATAAAAATGCCAGCCAGAATGGTGCCCGAAATTGAGTGCCAGGCGCACGATATGGCGCACGGAACAACAGCCAGCGGGTTTGTAGCCATAAAGAAATTGGTGGCCAGATTGGTGGCCAGTCCGGCGTTCTGCATACCCACTTCGATGCTGATGGTGCGCTTTTTGGCAGTGTTGAATTTGAACAGCGTACCCGTCAGGAAACCAAGCAGATAGCCGATGGTGTTGTGGCAGAAAACCACGCCGAAGGTCAGAAGGAACATTGTCAAGCCATTGGCAATCAATTGGTTGTGAACCGCCGAAATGACGCCGCCCACAATGCAAGCCAGGCAGATGACGCTCACGCCGGGCATCACGCCCTGAATGGTTTTGAACTGCTCTTTGTGACCGAGCCAAAGGTTTAGCAAAAAGCCAAGCGTTACAGGTATGATGGTGACAATCAGTATGTTTACGAACATTCCCACAGCATCAACATCCACACTCTGACCAGCCAGCCAAAGCACCAGCAGCGGCGTTACAACGGGCGCCAGCAGGGTGGATGCGGTGGTCATTCCAACAGAGAACGCCACATCGCCTTTGCATAGGAAACTCATAATGTTGCTCGACACGCCGCCCGGGCAGCAGCCCACCAGAATAATGCCGATGGCCATCGGGGTATCGAGATTGAATATTCGCGTCAGCGACCACGCCACAAGCGGCATAATGGTGAACTGCGCGCACGCCCCGATGAAAATATCGCCCGGCCGCGAGAAAAGTATTTTGAAGTCCTGCGTGGTGAGCGTCAGGCCCATTGAGAGCATTATCACGCCCAGAATGACCGTCTGCGTGTAGCCCGAAACCCAACGGAACGCCCCCGGCACAAAAAACGTGAACACCGCCGTGGCAATCACAAACCACGAAGCCTTGCTCGATAGTAACTGACTGATTTTTTGTAGCATTGATTAACTGATTAATTGAAGGATTGACTGATTGAAGGACTGAAGGATTGAAGGATTGAATGTTAAGATGGTTATAATTTGTAACCGGTTCGTATTAAATCCCTAAATCCTAAATCCTAAATCCTGAATCCTAAATTACATCGCCAATTCCATTCCCTTCTTCACCTTCTCAACCGTTGCTTCGTTGGTGAGAGCGGCAAGAAGCTCAAGGCCGAAATCGATTGACAGGCCTGCGCCCACAGCGGTTATCAGGTTGCGGTCGCTGACCACATCGCCACCAACGTAGTTGTAGCGTGCTTCCATCGTTTCAACTGCGCAACTGTGGCACGTAACCGTTGCGCCTTCGGCAACGCCATTGGCTGCCAAAACGGTTGGTGCGGCGCAGATGGCACCCACAAGTTTTCCCTTGCTGTAGAACTCTTTCAGCACTTTGCCCACAGCCGCCGATTCGCCCAAATTCTTGTATCCGGGGTAACCGCCAGGCAGAATAAGTGCGTCGCCGTTCTCAAAGTTGGCCTTGCCGATGGTTGTGTCGGCCTTCATTTGGATTCCGTGCGACGATTCAACATCGGTAGAATCAGTAATCGAAACAGTCTTGACATCAACGCCACCGCGGCGCAGAATGTCGATGGGTGCAACGGCTTCAATATCTTCAAAACCATTGGCGAGTAATACGAATGCTTTCATTGTTTTATGTTTTAAATTATTGTTTTTTGCGGTTTTAAGTTTTGATGTTTAGATGGTTTAGCTTGCGTTTACCGGAAGTGCTTTCATCGTTTTTTTATTTTATACCGTTGCCAAATGTAGTCAATAATCGCTTTGCGCGAATGCGATTTTTTGATGCCGGTTTATTGGTTGTATGTTGGATTGTATCTCATATTCTTCTAGCTCATTTAGTTTTATTCGATATTAAATTGAGAATTCAAATTGAATTCGTTTTGCCGCGATTCATTACTATTCCACAAATAAATCCGAAAAAAAACTATCTTGCGCCGCAAATTTTTGAATGTAAGTGTGTGTTTAACAATGAGTTTAATCGGCACACGTATTGTCGAATCTAAAAAACAAGTTGCGTTTTGAGCAGTTTTTTCTACCACGTTGGTGATTGGTTCGCCACGGCGGTATCATTTATAAACGGTTTGGTTTGGTGTCCTGCGCTGGTGGTTTTGTGTTTGGCCGCGGGGCTCTATTTCAGTTTGCGCACGTGCTTTGTCCAGGTGCGGCGGTTTGGCGAGATGTTCCGTCTGCTTTTCGGCGCAGCCAACAACAGCAAGCGGCGCGTTGGCATTTCTTCGTTTCAGGCGTTTGCCTTGGCCTTGTCGGGACGCGTGGGGACGGGCAACATTGTAGGTGTTGCCACGGCCATTGGTTTTGGCGGTCCAGGTGCTGTCGTTTGGATGTGGATTATCGCTTTTTTCGGTGCGGGCACTGCCTTTGCCGAAGCCACGTTGGCGCAAATCTACAAAGAGAAGCACAACGGGCAGTTCCGCGGTGGACCTGCGTATTATATCGAAAAGGGGCTGCACAGCACGTTTTTCGCCTGCCTTTTTGCGGTGTTCACGGCATTGGCCTGTGGCGTTTGTCTGCCGCCGCTTCAGTGCAACGGCGTGGCCATTTCCTGCGCCCGCACGTTCGGCCTTGAGCCGTGGATGATAGGCGCGGTGGTGGCTCTGCTGATAGCGCTTGTCATTATTGGAGGCGTAAGGCGTATTGCCCAAGTGGCACAGATAGTCGCGCCGTTTATGGCCTTTATCTATATCGTTCTTTCAATTGTGGTTCTCGCTGTCAATTACGATGTTGTCCCCGATATGTTTATGCAGATGCTGCGCGGGGCTGTCGGTGTGAACCAAGTTGGCGGCGCCATTTTGGGCACGACAATCGCAATGGGTGTGAAACGCGGAATTTTCAGCAACGAGGCGGGGCAGGGCACAGGCCCGATAATTGCTGCCGCGGCAACCGTGAATCACCCTGTCAAGCAAGGACTTGTGCAGGCGTTTTCGGTTTATATCGATACGCTGCTTGTCTGCACCGCCACAGCCTTGATGATTTTGGCTTGCAAAACATACAACATTATCGACAGTGTGCAGACCACGCCCACGGGCGAAACCGTTGTAACCTATCTTCAGCAAAACGCCAACGCCCCCGCGGGCGAGCCAGGCGTGTTCTACACTTCTTCGGCGTTGGGCACCGTTGTCGGGCCGAAGGCGGGCGACATAATTGTGTCGATGGCGCTCTTCTTTTTCGTCTTCACAACCATTATGGCCTATTACTATTACGCCGAAACCAACCTTGTTTACCTGTTCAGCCGTTGGCGCCGCCGCCGAAACCGCCCCGAATTTTCGGAAGATGACTGCGCAGCCAGCGACAAGGGCGAGCGCCTGATTATTTGGCTGTTGCGCTGCGTCACCGTTCTGACGGTGTTTGCGGGTTCATTGTCGGGCAGCGGCTCGGTGTGGACGTTGGGCGATATTGGCGTCGGGCTGATGGCTTGGATAAACATTTTGGCCATACTGCTGCTGTCGTCGCAGGCGCTGCGTGCGCTCAACGATTACGAGCGGCAGAAAAGCGAAGGCCGAGAACCTGTTTTCCACCCGCAAGAGTTCGGTATCAGCAATGCCGATTTTTGGGAAGAAGAGTAGTAAAGGCAACCAACGCCACCGTAAGCACAAGGGTTAAAAGTTCGGCCAGCGGAACGGCAAGCCATAGACCATTGGTGCCGATTATCGGCGGAAGCGTAACAAAGCAGACCGCCACCAGAACCACACCGCGCAGAATCATTATCAGGTTGGCAACTCTCATTCGCTCAATGCTTTGGAAGTAGCCGATGCACGAAATGTTGAGCGCCAGAATCATAAAACCTGCCGAAAAAAGTTTCACACCGTGAGTGGCGTAACTGTGGGCTTGCGTGCCGCGCTGCAGAAAGGCGGTTACTATGTGCTCACCGAACAAACCAAGCAGCAGCATTGCCGCAAGGCCGCACACAGCAGCCGTGCCAAGGCTCACCACAAAGGCGCGGCGTACACGGTCGGGGCGGTTGGCGCCAAAGTTGTAACTGATGATGGGCTGCGCCGACTGCGCCACCGAGTTGTTCACAATAAACACTATCGGAAACAGATAGCAGATGACGCTGAATGCCGCTACACCGTTTTCGCCCAAATATTTGAGAAACATATAGTTGCCAGCAATCATCATTGTGGATACGGCAAATTCGCCCACAAACCCCGAAAAGCCGACACGCAACATATAGCCAGTGTTGCGCAGCGTTAGTCGCAGGCTTAACAGGTTGGCTTTCAGTCGATATAAATGCAGAACCTTGACGCGCCGCAGCATATACCAGCCCACAATGGCCGCACCAATCAGTCCGCCAATGTCGGTGGCGAGAGCAGCGCCCATCAGTCCCCAACGGCAACCGAAAATGAACACATAGTCGAGTGCGGCGTTGACAAGAGCGGGAATAATATTTGCCATCATTGCAAAGCGCGGCGAGCCGTCGAGACGAATGACAAACAATCCGATGGTCTCGATAATGGTGAAAAGGCAGGTGGGAATGAACCAAAGATAGTACTGACGGCACATTGGCAAAAGGTGCTCGGTGGTGCCCAAAAGTCGCAGTATCTGATTGGACGCCAAGTACATAATTGCGCTTGCGCCGATGGCGATGCACCCCGATACCAGAAAAGCCTGTGTAATGTTGATACGTGCGGCTTTGGTGTTGTTTTTTGCCAGATGGATGGCGCCAACCACCGATGCGCCAATGGCGAACATCATTCCCGTGCCCGAGAATAGCATCATCAGCGGCCCCACCAGATTGACGCACGCCAATCCGTCGCTGCCCACGCCGCGCCCGATGAAAATGCCGTCGGTGAGAATGAAGGCAATGCTGAAAACCATTCCCAAAAGGGTAGGAAAGAAGATGCTGCTGAACAACTTGGCAATGTTCTCACTCTCAAAATCGATGCTGTCGCGATTGTCCATTGTGGCGGTAATTTGTTTTTTCAGAACGCAGATGACACAGATTGAATGGATTTACCAGATTTGATTATCGATTTTTGATTGCGATTCGTAATTCGTAATTCGTAATTCAAAATCCTAAATCCTAAATCCCCAACCCCCAACACCCAACACCCAACACCTAACACCTAACACCCGAACTACCTATCCCACAATCTTCCGTCCAACCTTTGTCTTCAGCAGCAGATTGAACAGGAACGGCTGCACGGTGTAGGCGATGACCACTGTCGATGTCATTCCAACAAGCGTGGCAAAGCCGATTGACGCGATGGCGGGGTGCGTGGCGAAAATGAGCGACGCAATGCCCACAATCAGCACAAAGGCCGAAAAGACGATGGCCGTCTTGTGGAACATTAGCAGGTTGCCAGCGTTGCCGCGCGCGCGGTTCAGCAGGCCGTCCATTATGAAGATGCTGTAATCGACACCGATGCCGAAGATGAACGTCGATATGACAATGTTTATCAGATTGAACTGCAGGCCGCAAATGCCCATTACGCCGAGTGTGATGTACCAACTCATAACCATTGGCAGGAAGGCGATGGCGGCCAGCAGCAGCCGTCTGAACGACAGCAGCAGCACAATGAACACAAACAGCGACGAGATGCCCAGCACAAGGTTGAAATCGTCGTTGAGCAGTTTCACCATATTGCCCGTGTAGTAGAACGGGTCAACCACCACAGTATGTGGCAGTTGCGTGAGCAAATCGTTGTTGCGGGCCACGTTTTCGGCGGGCGCTTTCACTTGCGTGAACACCATATACGATTCGCCAACCTTCTCAACAAGGCTCGAAATCAGGCCGTTAGGCAGTGCTTCGGCTTCGTAGATTGATGCGGGCTGATAGTCGGCGTCAATCATATCGAAGAACGGTTGGAACATTTCCGCCTTGATGCCACGCTTTTGTCCAGCCTGCGCAATCAGTTGTTTTACAGACTCTTTCCGCTCGTCGGTCCAGTAGCGGTTCCAGCAGTCGATGCGGCGCTGCTGCTCGGCGAAGGGCAGAAGCAGGTTCGACGCCTTGCTGTAGCCGCGGATGTCGCCCGTGGCGGCCAGCGAGTCGCACGTGTGCGCCAGAGTGCGGTTGTAGAGCAGGGCAGAGTCAAGGTCGGGCGAAGTGACGGCGTAGTAAGTTGTTGAAAATCCGTTGTTTGTCTTTTCGGCATAGAGTTGGCTCGACTGCATAACCTTCGGCTCAAAATAGCCGATGTTCTTCAGGTCGGAATCGAAAGTGACGCGCCTTGACATTACAATGCAGACGGCAAACACAGTGGCTATCAACCCGATAAACCACCCGACGCGCTCAAACTCGAAACTGTTGAACCGCTCAAGAATGCTGAAGGCGCGGGCCGATTTGCGGTTGCGCTCGGGGCGGAAGAACTGCGGCAGAAAAATCAGGCAGAACCCCGTCGTGCCCACCATTCCAAGCGATGCGAACATTCCAAAGTCGCGCAGCAGCGGCGATTTGGTGAGCAGCAGCCCCACAAACGCGCCAATGGTTGTGAGCGTGCCCAGAAGCACGGGGCGAGTCTGCTCGCGCAGCACCCGTTCGGGGTCGCTAACATACTTATAATGAGTGATTACGTGCAGACAGTAACTCAACGCCACGCCCAGCACAATGGCCCCGATTCCGAGCGCCATAAGCGACATTCGTCCCTGAATCAGATAAACGGCGCAGAGCGCGAAAGCCATACCGTAAACTATTGGCGCAATGAGCATTGGCAGCGTCGATTTGTTGCGCATACACAGCAGCAGCGCCACGCAGATGAGCAGCAGCGAAAGCCCCATTGTGAGCATTAGGTCGGCCTTGATTTGCCGTGAGTTGAACACACTCTGAATGGGCGCGCCGTGGAAAAGCACGTCAACGCCAGGGTGCGACAGCCGCAGCGCCGCAATTTCGGCTTCAATCTTGTTGGCCAGACGGGTGCCCGTTTTCGAGTCGAAAGCCACAAAATTCGGTGTCAGCAGAGCGATGGCCACGGTGCTGTCGGGCGATGCCAGATGGCGGTCAACCAGCGTGAAACTGCCCGCGCCACTGTTGCCGCCCTTGCCTAACGCATTGATTGCCAGATTGCGGAACCCCACAGGGTCGTACGGCACAAGGTAACTGTAGGCCAGTTCGTCGCCCGACATTATCAGCGCCAGATTCTCGTCCATTTGCCGCTCAATGTTCTCTTTGCCCAGCATTGAGTCGATGACCGTGTAGTAGGCCGAATCGATGAAAACGGGCACATTCTCAACAGCAAACGTGGCGGCGTTCATAATCATTTCGTCGTCAATCCGATAGAACAGGTCGCGGACGTCGTTGTCGACGGCGTCGTGCTCAAGCAGCGAGTCGGCAAACTCGTCGCAAGCCTCAAAAAGTTCGTCGATGGACGTGCTGTCGTTGTTGGCCACAAACTGCACAAAAATGCGGTCCTTTATCTGCAACTGACTGAAAACCAGCCCTTCCGATTTCGATGGGTCGACGCCAGGCAGCAGTTTCGAGATGTCCTCTTCATATTCCATTCGGCTGCCCACAAGCGCAAAAACGCTGAAACTCAACAACATTGCCGCGTACATTACCGCGCGGTGATTCTTGAAAAACCGATATATGCTGATTGTCAGATTTGTCATTGCTGTTCAGGAATTAAAAGTCCTTTGAATGTGATGTAAGTTGTTGATTCATTGAATATTGATGCAACGGTCTGCCAGCCGTCTGCCGTCTCTTCGGTTTTCACCGAAACGGTGAGTTCGGGCGTGCCGTCGGGTGTAATCATAGCGGGCATTTTGCACTGCGCCATAGTCTTGATTGTCAGTTCTTTGCCCACAATCCGCTCGGCGCATTCCTTCATAATCTGCAAGTTGCAAACGCCAGGCGACACCGCCTTCTCGGGGAAGTGCCCCTTGTAAATCTCGTGTCCGCCATTCAGCCTGATGCGGAAAAGCGTTGCGCCGCTTTCACTGTCGGTGCTTTGCGATGTTATTGTGTAATAGTCTTTTAGAAGCATATGATTGCAAATTATGAATTAATAATTTCAAATTATGAATTATGACAGACTTTGCCATTACCAACTACCTATCCATAAACAACTTAATACTGCATTCGGCAACAGTTTGGCCGTCGACGGTTGAGCGGGCGCTCATAAGCAGTACGTTCATCACTTCCTGAACAATGGCTATTCGCGTCTCAATCAGTGTGCCGACAGCGGGCAATGAGTTGATTGTCAGTTTTTTGATTTCGCCAATGAAGCCTAAAACCACCTTTTCGCCCGACTGCAGGGCGTTGTATCCCGCAAAGGCTGCCGCCGATTGCGCAATGTGCTCAATCAGGCCAGGTTCGGTCAGGTGGTTGTTTTTGCAGAAGATATTGTCGGCCAGAATTTTAAGCCCTGTTTCGGCATCGGTTTCGGTGGCGCCGAAAAAGTGGCTCACCATAACAATGGGCGGGCGTTGCGGAATAAGTTTCGCAATGTCATCACCTTGAAATAGAGCGGTTTTCATTGGCGGAATGATTGAAAATCTGTTTGTTATAATGCACAAAAGCAGAAATACACGGAAACATTTCCGTGTTTTTCGTGCTTTCTGTGGTTAGATTTAGCGGCGCTTGATTATGCCATCCGCTCGAAAACGAAGTCGTAGAGCAGCCCGAATGTCTTGACGCTTGCCAGTTCGGTGCCTTTGATTTTAACGCCGAATTCTTCCTCAATGAGCGCAACCATATCGACAAGGCTCAAACTGTCGAGATTGAGTGTCGATTTAATGTCGGCATCGGGGGTGATAACGCTTTGTTCAACTTCGAATTCATCAGCCAAAACTTGGTTGATTTTTGCGATAAGTTCTTGTTTTTCCATATTTTATATTTTTAGTTATAAGTTTTTCGAGTTTAAAGTTTAAAGTTTAGCGCTTTGCTGTTGATAATGTTTGGTTTATGAGTCATCTCAACAATCTCAACCTTCAAAACTTTTCTCAACATTCTTCTTTACTCTTTACACATTACTCATTTAATTCTTCAATGCGTTCAGCATATAGTCGTACAACTGCGAGAAAACCTTCATATGCGCGTATTCGCCCGACGGGATTTTCACGCCAAACTCGTATTCAATTACCGCAATCATATCCACAGCATCCAAACTGTTCAGCATCAGAGTCTCTTTAATGTTTGCTTCAGGCTTAATCTTCGCCACATCAACCTCAAATTCCTGAGCCAGAATATTGTTAAGTTTACTTATTAGTTCTGAACTTTCCATCGATTTTTATCAGTTATTCACGCATTCAATCCTTCAATCCTTCAATCAATGTTTCTGACAATCAGCGTTGCGTTGGTTCCGCCAAAGCCGAACGAGTTCGACAGGAACGTGTTGAATTTCTTTTCGATACGCTTGTCGGGAATCAGCAGTTTGGCCGAGTCCTCGTCGGGATTTTCAAAGTTGATATTGGCGGCAATGAAATCGTTTTTCATCATCAGCATCGAGTAGATGACCTCGCTTGCGCCAGCCATCCACATTTCGTGGCCAGTCTGCGATTTGGTTGAAGTTACCTCAATGCGGCGGTCGCCGAAGACGTTGTAGATGGCCTTTGCCTCTTGAGCGTCGCCAACGGGCGTCGAAGTGGCGTGTGCGTTGATGTAGCCGATTTCGTCGATGTTGATTCCCGCCAGGCGGATAGCCATTTCGAGCGATGCCGTCGGGCCAGCCACGTTGGGTGTCGATATGTGGTCGCCGTTCGACGAGAAGCCGTAACTCAAAATTTCGGCAAGTATTGGTGCGCCGCGTTTTACAGCGTGTTCATATTCTTCAATAATAACGGTTGCCGCACCGCCGCCAGGAACCAGTCCGTCGCGGTCGCGGTCGAATGGGCGGGAAGCCCGTGTGGGGTCGCTCTCGCGGACAGAGAAGGCGCTGATGCCGTCGAAACTGCCGATAGAGAAGGGGTTAACTTCTTGCGCGCCGCCGCACACAACCATATCCTGCAGGCCGTTGCTGATGAGCAGTGCGCCCAAGCCGATTGCGTGCGAGCCGCTTGCGCAGGCGCCCGACACCGTCAGGTTGATGCCGCGCAGCTTGAAGATGCACGAAAGGTTCATTGTCACCGTCGAGTTCATTGATTGGAAAATGGCGCCCGAGCCCACCAGCGTGGTGTCTTTTTTGGCGCGCATTGTGTCAACGGCCTTAACCACAGGGTCGGCGCTGCTGTCGTTGCCATACATAAGGCCAACTACGTGACTGTCAAGATAATCTTGGTCGATTTTCGCGTTTTTCAGCGCTTCGGCCGTGGCCACGTATGCGTACATTGCCTGCTCGGGCATATAGACGCGTTGGTTGCGGCTCAAAACGCCCTTCAGGTCGGGTTTCTCAAGATAGGCGGTCAGCGCCGAGCGGAAGCCCATTTCCTTGCGCACGGGGTCGAAGACGATGCCCGATTTTCCATTGTATAGCGATTCGCGCACTTCGTCAAGGTTCTTGCCGATGCACGAGTAAATTCCCATTCCAGTTATAACAACTCTTTTCTTCATAATTCTATGCTGTTTGAACGGCTTGTCTCATTGAAGCCAATTTCGTTTTGTATTTGTCTATTGTGTTGATAATCTGATAAAAATACTTTGCGTTTGACGATTGTTTGTCGGCTTTCAGGTCGATAGTGGTGTTGAGCAGGCCGCGCACGCTGTCGCACATACGCTCAAACTCGTCGAGCACCTCGAACAGATTCTGTTGGTTCAGCCGATAGTAATGACGACGGCCGCCCTCGACTGTTACAACCGCCACTCTGCCTTCGGCCACCAGACGGCGCAGCACCACGCTAGCCGAGCCCTTGCTGATTTGCAGTCGGCTTGTAATCTCGTCGAACGACAACTCCTCGCAGTCCGATACCGACAACAGCCCGATAATCCGCCCCGCAATGGGTTGGAAGCCAATCGAACCGAAGTACGAGCCATACTCGTCAATCAGTCTGTTTTGCTTTTGAAGGTTAGTGTTCTCCAACATTCGTCAAATCTGCAAAAATGAGCCACAAAAATAGTATTTTTTGATTTGTTTAATCGCGATTGAACAAATTATTGACTAATACTGGCTAAAAAGTGACTATAGATGCCAGATATACAGTTTGTTTTATACATGGATTCACATATGTTTTGTGTTAGCAATTATATATGCGAATGTGTCTTTGTTTGCGCTTTTAGCCCGCTTTTGCGATGGACTCAATCTTACCTTTTCGCTTGAATTACGTCTTTAATCTTACCGATGCTAATCGACAGAGCGTCGAGTAGGGATGTGTTGTCCACAAAAAAAGAATATGATAGTACCTATATATGAAAAAAGAAGGCTACCAAAAGGTAGCCTTCGAATCCAGCAATTGCTTGTGTTTATTTATTTCACAAATTTAACTGTTGCGTTACCAAATTTGGCAATGTACAGACCAGCTTTCAGGTCAGCTACGTTGAGTGAAGTAACGTTCTTAGCGCTCTTAACAGCTACGCCGTTTACATTGTAAACAGTTACGTCAGCAGCCTCAGAAGCGAAGAGTACGCCGTCAGCAACGAATGCCTTAATAGCAGCAGCCTCAGAAACAGCTGTCGGAGGTGTTACACCAGCTTCTTTGAAGTACTCAGCTACAACTTTGCCAGCAACCTCAAGTTTTACATTCTTGAAGCTGTAAGTACCCGGCTCGCAGCCATAGTCGATTTCAAGACGGATAGAGTCTGTACCCAACTCGCCAATGAAGTGGTCATAAGAATAAGAAACCCATTGACCAGCAGTCAAAGCAAAGTCGCTGTCATAAATAACAGCGTTACCATCTTGGTCAACAATCTGAGTGTTGAATTCACCGCTACCTTGTTGGAAATCTGCGTTCCAAGGGAATGTCTTACCAGATGCTATACGGAAACGAGGATTTGCACCTGAACCTTCGTACATAACGTCAAACGAAAGTTTGAAAGAATCGCCTTCTTTGCCGATTTTCTTCCAGCTCGGAGTGATGAGCTGAGCTTTCCACTGATCGTTTGAAGACTCACCAGTGAATACGCAAGTAACCAAAGTTGGAGAAGCAGCTTCAGCAGGAGTAAATGTACCTGTCAAAGTCTCACCATTCTCTACGATCCAACCATCACCAAAAACGGGTTGTGCGTTAGCGCCAAATGCAAACATGCAAGCAACTGCACTTAAAAGATAAATCTTTTTCATTTTTCTAGAATTTTAAGTTAATATTAAATAGCTTTCGCTGGATTTTCTCAATAAATCATTTTCACTATTGCTTGTTCAGTTTCACTCTCATTGGAATTCCACCTTTCAAACAATGCAATATTACGAATATTTTTAATACCGCGCTCTTTTTTAATATTTTTTTTGGTAAAAAAAGTTGTTTTTGTCGGTTTTTGTGTGGTGTTCAGCTGCTTTTCTTCCATAAAAGTCTTGACAGGTACACATAAGCGGGTTATGCTGTGTGATAATACCTATATATAATGTGACAACAGATTATTGCAATTTGTGAAAACAAAGGCTTTCATTTGTATGCAAACTTCTAACTCCTAAACTCTCACCACTATTCACCTTTCCGCCCTTTCCGCCCGAATCACGTCTTTAATCTTGCCGATGCTCAGCAGCAGCGCGTCGAGTTGGGCGGTGCTGCCCACAAAGACTGATATGTAGGCCTTGAAGATGCCGTCCTTCGAGTTCACTTTGAGCGAGCGCAGGCTCGATGTCTCGCTTTTTGCAATCACTTCGGTGATGTGGTTCACAACGCCCAGTTTGTCGATGCCCGTGACAATGATGTCGGCGTTGAAAACCGACTGCCGCTCGGTGTCGTTCCAGCGCGCCTTGATGATGCGGTATGGGTATCGCGCAAGCAGGTCTTTGGCGTTTGGGCAGCCCTGGCGGTGAATCTGTATGCCGCGGTCTACGGTCACAAAGCCGAAAATGCGGTCGCCCTGGATGGGGTGGCAGCACTGCGCCAGTTTGTAATCGACGTTCACAAGGTCGCGGCCGATGATGAGCGCGTCGTCCGAGTCGTCGAACGTGGCGGTGTACTCGCCGTTGCTGTCGGGCGTTTCGGTCGGGTGGCTGTCGGGTTCGGCCTTCAGCGTCAGCAGGAAATCGCGCACAGCGTGCAGGTCAACTTTATCGTCAGCAATATCCTGATAAAAGTCGAGAGCGTGCTTGTACTTGAACCGCGTAATCATTTGAAGGATAACCTGGTCGTTCAGGTCGATTTTGATTTGCGCCACCTTGCGTTCGAGCATTTCGCGGCCCATTTCGGCGTGCTTGAACGTCTCTTCGTTGATGGCGCGGCGTATGCGGGCCTTGATGCGCGGGCTGACGGCGATGTTCAGCCACTCAAGGTTAGGCTTCTGCGATTTCGATGTCAGCACTTCAACCGTGTCGCCGTTGCTAATCTGATAGCGTATCGGCACAATTTTACCGTTGATGCGAGCGCCCGTGCAGGTGTTGCCCAGGTTGCTGTGGATAGAGTAGGCGAAGTCGAGAATTGTGGCGCCCTGACGCAGTTTGATGATGTCGCCCTGCGGTGTGAAGGCGAAGATGTTGGCGGCTTTCGGCTGTAGGCTCTTGTCGCCGATTTCGCTGTCGAACGAGCCGCTGTCCTTGCGCTCGAGCACGTCGCGGATGCTGCCGAGCCACTTGTCGTGCGACTCGTCCTTGCCCGATTCCTTGTATTTCCAGTGCGCCGCGTTGCCTTTTTCGGCCACTTCGTCCATTCGGCGTGTGCGAATCTGCACTTCAACCCAGTGCCCGTCGGGGCCCATAACCGTTGTGTGCAGCGATTCGTAGCCGCTCGCCCGTGGTGTCGAAATCCAGTCGCGCAGACGGGTGGGGTTGGGCTGGTAAATGTTTGTTATTATGCTATATACGTTCCAGCAGGCTTCCTTTTCCTTCTCGGGCGGCACGCCGTCGAGAATGATGCGGATGGCAAACAAGTCGTAAATCTCTGATATATCGACATTTTGCTTTTTGATTTTGCCATAAATCGAGTTCACCGATTTTGGGCGCCCTTTTATTTCGTAAGTGTATCCGTGGCCGCTCAACGACTCGCTAAGTGCTTCTGTAACAGTTTGTTTGAACCGACTGATATACTCTTCGCGGCGGATTTTGGTCTCGTTCAGCGTGCGCGCGATGTTGTAGTACGTCTCTGGCTCGATGATTTTCAGCGAGATGTCTTCAAGTTCGGTTTTGATGTGGTAGAGCCCCAGGCGGTGGGCGATGGGTGCGTACAGAATGCGTGCCGTCTGCGCGATTTTCATTTGGCGTTCAGGCCCGTAGAGTTTTATCTGACGGATTTTGTCGAGCGTGTCGGCCAGTTTGAGCAGAATCACGCGCACGTCTTTGGTGATGGTGAGCACGAGCGAGATGTAGTTCTCGCTGTTGAGTTGCAGTTTTTCTTTTTGCAGATTGCTGATTTTCAGCATTTCGCTGATGATGAACAGCACCTGCGGCCCAAATTGCGACTCAATTTGACGGCACACCTGTTCGTCGTGGATTTCCGTTTCGTGCAGCAGTGCGGCGATTATTGATATGTTGCTCTGGCTGATTTCTTCAGCAACAATCAGCGCCACTCGCAGAGCGTGGGTATATGCCTGTTCGCCCGTCTCACGCACCGTGCCCGACAGTTGCCCGCGGGCAAACTCGCACGCCTGGCGCACCTTCTGTGCGTCGCCGCCCCGTCGGTCAATCAAGCCAAATAATTGTTGCTCAAGTTCTTCCATTCTAACATAAACCAAATATTCTCTAACCGATTCAATCAGAACAACTTTTCGGAGAAAATCGGATTGAATCGGTTAGCGACCAATAAACATACAAAAAAAGCACCGAAGCCGCAACCTCGGTGCTTTTGTATGGCGTTTTACGCGGAACGCTTATTTGATGTCTGTACTATCTATTGCAGTTGAATCAGCGACAAAAGTCGAGTCGGCGGCTACAACTGCAGGTGCTGCCACTTGCTCGGTTTTGGCAGGTGCGGCATCACCTTTACTTTGGAACGGGAAAATCTTTGTCAGCCAGAAGTAGCCAAGGATGAAGGCTACAATACCCACAATGGCGCCGATTTTGGCCATATCCTTCGTCTCAACCAAACCAGTTGAAGAAGCGATTGCGTTCGGCGGTGTCGAAATCGGGAACAGCATTGCGATTGACGCGCAGACGGCGATGAACGAAATCATTGCCTGTGTGCCGCCCAGAGCCATAAATGTGTCGTGGCTTGCGGCTTCGGGCATACTCATTGCTTCGGCAATCACAATCAGAATCGGGATGAGCAGCGCAGCGGTGGCCGAGTTGCTGATGAAGTTCGAAAGGAAGTAGCAGACAAGGCCCGCAATGATGAACACCGCAACAACGCCCATTGTGCCGAACGGAATGGCTTCAATCAGCACTTTGGCAAGGCCTGTGCCCTGAAGGTCGGTGCCAAGGGCGAAACCGCCTGCAACCAGCCAGAGCACTGTCCAGTTGATTTCCTTGATGTCTTCTTTGGTGAAGATTCCGCAGCAGGTGAGCACGGCCAACGGGATGAGAGCCACCACGTTAGAGTTGATGCCTGTGAGTTTCTCGGTTGCCCACAAAAGGATTGTGCCGATGAATGTGCACCAAACCACAATGGTCTTCCAGTCGCTCTTGCGGTCGCTCTTTTTGATGTCGAGCACCACTTCCTGCGACTTGAACGGGAACAGAACCTGCAGCATAATCCAGGCAAACAGAATCATAATAATCACGAACGGAATCATACGCAGCGCCCACTCGCCGAACGAAACGTCGAGACCTGCGTCGCCAAGGAACTTCACGGCAGTGGCGTTAGGCGGAGTGCCGATAGGTGTGCCGATGCCGCCAAGGTTGGCAGCCACAGGAATAGCCAGCGAAAGGCCGATTTTTCCTTTGTCGTCTGATGGCAGAACAGCAAGCACAGGTGCCAGGAAAGCCAGCATCATAGCGGCGGTGGCGGTGTTGCTCATAAACATTGAGAAGACGGCGATTACAACCAGGAAGCCCAGCAGCACCCATTTCGGTTTTGTGCCGAAAGGTTTCAGCATTATGCGGGCCAGTGTAACGTCGAGTCCGTATTTCGATGCCATAATTGCCAGCACGAATCCGCCAAGGAACAGCATAACAACAGGGTCAGCGAATGCCGACATAATTTTGGTGTAAACCACCAATTCGCCTGCTTCGGGTGTGCAGAAGTAGCCGATGCCTTTGTTCGAGACGGTCAGCAGCGACAGCACAATCACCAGCACTGATGTTGTCCAGTTCGGAATTGGTTCGAAAATCCACAGAAGTGCTGCAAGAATGAACATTGCAATCACGCGTTGTTGAACCAGAGTCAGAGCATCAATTCCGTAGAACGATGTCGGGACGCACCAGGCAATCAGGAACAAAGCAAACGGAATCAATAACTTAATTAACTTTTTTGTGTCCATTTTAAAGTTGTTTTTTTTGTTATTAATAATGCATTCGCAAAATGAGCCGCAAAGGTAAAATTTTAGCCGACAACGCGAACCGATTTTTCGTGGCCGTTTTTAAATAAGTGGAATACTTAAACAGGGTGGTGGGAACGTTATGTTTTGAAGCTGACGCTTAAAATATTAATGACCCTTTACAAATTTGTTAATCTCTTGATACAGCAATCGCACATCATCATCGTTTTTCATACGGATGTGATTGTGAAAGAAGAATTTACGAAGTTCTTCCTTGTGCTCGGGATATTGACGAAGAAGCTTGCGGCGGAATCGTGGAACTGCATTCAATTCGTTGCCATCCCACGTGTAGCGGATTTCTTTGTGCACAAATGCGCCCGTTTTTTTTATCGTCATATTAATGTTGCTGTACTGTTCTTCCTTTGATTCGTATTTTTTTATCACCGAAATACTATCTTCAAGAATAATAGCAAAATAACGGCCGCTTTGATCTTTAAGATTCTTATTCACAATTGGTTTGAATGTTTCAACTTTTCCGTTGAGCGGAAGTGTGAGTGTGAAATGCTCAATTGAGTTTTTATCTATGATTATGACGTTGTTTGTGACATTGTTCTGGTAGATAAGGTTATCTTTGTACTCATCGTAGCGCAGTTGAAGGTTGTTGTAGGTTTCACCGCTCTTCATTGTGACGCTGCCCGTCAGCCAGTCGCCCTGATAGAATGGGACACCATCGAACATTGCGTAGTAGTGGACAAACGGTTCGCCAGTAATGTGCTGAATGGCTGTTTTTTTTGTCATTTTGCCTTGAGCATCGGCAGTTATCGCTAAAACTACGCAAACGGCTGTTAATATGTATTTTATGGTGCGTTTCATGATTTATCTGACGTTGATTTGCTTGAAGTCTTTGAAGATTTTTCCATCGCGGCCAATGCCGAAAAACTCAATTACAAACTCGCCTGTCTCGTCTGAAAGTGTGGTGCTGATGTTTTTTAGTTCAGCGGTGTTCACCGACGGATTCCAATAGATGGTTTGCCGCAAATCGGGTAGCCGGTCTTTTGATGGTGCGGGTACAGTCTCGGTTATTGGTGGTTGAAATCCTTGAACCACAAACCTATAAGTGCCGGGCACACGGCAGTTTTCCCAGAAATCGATTTTATGAGTCCAGACGGCCACAATGCCATTGGTGAAGCTGATATTTCCAAAATTGCGCGGTTTGTTCTGCGTATCAACACGTTTGACAACAGTGCTACCTTTGTCAATCAGCTGGTTAAGGTCGGTCAGCGGCACACCGTCGACAAGCAGAAGCGGATTGGCAGTGACGGCACCTTTGTCAGACGCGACACGCAGCTCGGGTTGGCCGTTTTTGCCTTTGCGCATCCGAATGAAGGGAGTTATTTCGCGGGTTATCTCGCGGAAATCATTAAGTTCGATAAAATCATCTGTGAAAGCAGTGTGGCGAGGCGTGCCCAAGACAAAATGATCGTAGAGAGTTTCGGGGCGGTTGCTTATGCCAATGGGTGTGAATTGTTGCATCTCAAAAGCTTTGGCAATCAGAGCCTTGTTGAGCTCAAGACTATCAGGCGCGTATTGTGTTTGAATGAGTTCTGTTGGTTGGGAGGGGTCGATCTCAAACTGATTTCGCAAGGTGATTCTGGTGTTGCTTATTGGTTCCATTTGCTGATTGAATGCGTTCACAAACACTTCCTGCTGGCCGTAGTAATTGTGCAACAGAACGCAGAATGAACCTTCGTTGTCAGTAATGTCGTATTTGAGCCTTATAATGCTGTCTTGCAACGATATAAGCACAATGGCATTGTCAATTGGCTCTTCCGAAACAGAATCAGTAACAGTGCCGGCCATCAGAATGCCGTCGTAGGGTGTGAGCGACGTATAGCCTTCGTTTAGACTGAATGGTTCAATCTTGCCAAAAAATGGTTCCAACTCATTGTCCCATTGTTTTTTACCTATGATACGAATGGCACCCATCACTGAATCGGGGCAGGTGAGGGCGATGTTAATCTTATCGTGCGCAGCAAAATCAGTCTTGCCAATGCCGATTATCTGACTTGTTGTCTTATGGTCGTTTTTCTGAAGTTGGCTATGTTTAACTAATTGGGGGTCATTGTCGAAACGGTTGCTCACCAAAAATTCACAACTGCAAAAATGGTTTTCTATGTTCGGAATATTAGTGCGTGCGTAAAGTCGATAGTAGCCTGATGCAAGAGTGTCGGGCAGGTTTATCATACCCGATGCCATTCCGCCCGTCTGTTTGACAATTGTACCTGTAATCCAATGTTTTTCAATATCGGTAACATCAATAATAATATCGTTTCCGGACATTGTGTCATTGATAATTCCTTCGTGAAGGAACAGGCAGAAAAGAGCGTCATCGCCTGAGATATAACTGCTGCGGTCAGTTTTGAGCCAAATCGGGTAGTCAACGGTCAGTTTCTGTGCTTGTGTACTGAAAGTCGCGGTCAGTAGTAATAATATAGATAAAATTCTGACAATCATTTTGCTCAATTCTGAAACATTATTGTGAAATCCTGAGGACGTTCGTATATGGCAACCGTATCAGTATCAGGGAAATAGTCAGCATCATACTTGCTGACATATTTTTTTGATTCATTCAGTCCTAATGCGCTGAAATTCTGTTTCACTGACGATACACAAAAATAACCTAACACCTTTTCGCCAGTATTGCTGTTTATATTTCCAATTGGCTGATTTTCAATGTGTCCAAAGAAACCGTTTGTGTTTTCCTGCTGTTCTTTCACTGCCTTCCAATAATTATATTGGTTTTCATCCATCGAAAATTGCTTTACAAGCACAAACTCACCATAATCATAAATATTAAAATCGGTCATACCCTCAACCAATGAGTCAATCCCGATGAATAACATTTTTCTTGGTGTTCTATATATATGATTACCAATGATTTTGTTATCGATGTAGTTGTTCGCATCAGCAATAACCAACAATCCCTCTGGGGTGAACGGACGATATATGTAGCGGTCTGCGGGAAAGGTTCCGGGATAGCGCTGATGAGTTTGCATCACGATCTTACAATCATATCGGTAATATGGTGTGTATCCAGCGGCGGCAGTTGTATTTGTAGCACATATTCCGTAATCAACACCATTAAAATATTCATCACCATTTGTGGCGATTTCCTTTGATTCGTAATAAAAGCCGTTAATATCTTCTATTTCAGGGCTGGGTAACATTTCCTCGTAGGAAGATTCTATATGATGTCCGTCAGCAAAAATTGCAACAAGTTTGTATGATTTGCCTACTTCGCCAACAAATTTTGCAGAATCGGTTAAATAACAACCCGATGAGTCACAGAGAAGATAATATGTGTTACCATCACTACATTCAATTCGAACGTGGGCGTCAGTCACCGTTTCTGTTTTGCCATTGTATCCGCTGGTTTTCATAATTTTAACCTTGTATGGTCCTGGCTCGTCAGTCAAAAGGCCGTCAATTACATAGGCAGGTTCCATTTCATCGATGTCAGGTCGAAAGTACTCTTCGCACCCGACAAGCAGAATAACAGCGATTAATATTTTAAAATATCTCATAATCAGAATCTTAAATTAAGCGTTACCGATGGAACAGGAATGCCGATTATCGACAGTTTGTAAAGTCCGAATGCATTGTAGTCGTTCAAAGCCGACGGCTCATCTTTCTTATAATAAACCGAATATATGTTCTTGTGCCCGTAAACATTGTAAACGGAAAATGTCAGCGACGGGTGGATTTTTTTCTTCTTGTTCATAAACCCGTCATAGGTGGCCGAAAGGTCGAGACGGTGGTAGGCGGGCAACTGATATTTGTTGCGGTCGGAAAAACTAACCACTTCCATACCTGCAATAGGGTATTTGTATTCGGGGTAGGTTACAGGCCTTCCGCTTGTTAGCACAAAGTTGGCCGAAGCGTTCCAGCGGCGCGTAATCTGGTAACTTGCCGTCACGCTCAAGTCGTGCAGATGGTGTGTTGTGGCTTTGTAGTAACGGCCGTCGTTGATTTTCTCTTCGAGGTACCGCCCGTCAACTTTTATCTCGGTGTTCGACAACGTGTAACTAATCCAGCCTGTCAAGTCGCCAATGTTCTTCTTCACCATCAGTTCGAGTCCGTAGGAATGAACCTTGCCTGGCAGCACATCCTGCTCAACGGCCTTGTTCATGGTCAGCACCGCGCCGTTTTTGTAATCGAGCTGATTTTCAATACTT
This sequence comes from Salinivirgaceae bacterium, assembly GCA_017527435.1. GTDB lineage: Bacteria > Bacteroidota > Bacteroidia > Bacteroidales > SZUA-534 > RUG13583. Next base: position 27,341 of record JAFXQB010000017.1, on the reverse strand, counting down.
TTGTAGTAGACTTCAGCCGAAAGGTCGAACATCTCTTCAACAACTGTGGCAAAAAAGCCAGCTGAAACCTGCTGACAACTCATCGGCTCGATGTTGCTGTCGGCCATTTTCCAATAATCTGACGGCATAGCCGAAGTATTGCCGCTAATAAGTTGCTGATACTGACGCGTATAACTGTACGATGCTTTCACTGAACTGATTTGGTTAAGTTTGTACCTTAAACCAATGCGCGGCTCAAGCCCGTGATAAGGCTTCACCAGTTCGCCATTGCCGTAAGTGGTTGAGCCACTGATGCTGTTCCTGTTTCGTGGCAGACTGTCGGAATATGTGTTCTCGGTGCAACTGCCCACTTTGCTGAACCACGAGTAGCGCAACCCCACAAGCAGGCTCAAATTGTCGCTAATCGCATAATTGTCAGATATAAATCCCGCAAATTCCAAACCTTTCTCATGGTCGAGTTCCTGCGGCTCAACCGACGATTTGTCGTTGTAGGCGGTCATCTTTCCAGGATTGATATCCAAACGGTTGCCTTCGATGCCGAAATTCAGATTGTGGTCGAGCAAGTCGAACAGGAACTCGGCTTTGCCGCGGATATGGTTGATTCCTGTGGCCACATTGCTTGCAAGCGATTCCTGACTTAAATCGGAAAGTGTTGATTTATAGTCGGAATAGGCTGCTGAGAGTTTGAATTGCAGCGCATGCGTAATTAGCCAGCGGTAATTCATTCCGCCAATCAGCGACGAATAGTCGAACTTGTTGATATTGTTGTAGTTGAAATAGTCGGCACTCTCGTATCCGAAAACGTCCAGTTTGTGGTTGCGGCCTAGGTTGAAATCGATTTTTGCAATCAGGTCATGGAAGTTGGTTGAGCTGTTTTTTATATTGACATTGTGCGACTTATGCAGAATCCAATTTGAATATGTGGCGCGTCCGCCAACGTAGAAACTGCAAAAGTTCTTTATCGGCGCTTCAATGAAAATGTTGCTGTTGAGAATGCCGATGCCCGCGTTGCCGTGGAATTTGGTGGTGTCGGCCTTCTTCAGACTAATATCCATGACCGACGAGATGCGGTTGCCGTAACTTGCGGGCTGCGAACTTTTATACAATTCCACGCCGCTGATGGCGTTTGGCAGGAAGGTCGAGAACATTCCGAACATGTGCGATGTGTTGTAAACGGGCGCCTCGTTGAGCAGCACAAGATTTTGGTCCACGTTACCGCCGCGAACATTGAAACCTGTCGACATCTCGCCAGCCGTCTGCACACCAGGCATCAGCGTCATACTGCGCACAATGTCAGCTTCGCCCATTAGCACGGGCAACTTCTTGATTGTCTGCATATCCATGGCTTCAACACCCATCTGCGTGCGGTTCACCTGACTTTTGCCGCCAGCCGCCGTAACCGTCACGCCTTCAATGGCAATCGACGCTTCCATCAGTTCAATATCGAGTTTGCCAGGACTCAGCACATCAATCTTAACTATTTCAGTTTCAAGGCCGATAAACGACACTTCAATATCCGTTTGTCCCGCAGGAAGCATCAGTTCGTAGTGGCCGTTGGCGTCAGATGTGGTGGCCAGTTTGTGCTTCTTGTCCTGAATCACGGCGCCCGCAATCGGCGTCTCGGTCTTGCCTTCGCGGATTATCCCTTCAACCTTGTTCTCTTTGTATCGGCCCTTTTCCATCAGATTGCCAATCACTTTCACGTAGCCGACCATCCCTTCGGTCAGTTTGTCGTTATCAACGGTGAAGCCTTGCGGAATGAAAATAATGTTGCGTTCCTGAAAAACAATGTAAGTAAGCCCATAGGCCGTTATCGCATTATCAATCACACATTTAATTTCCTTTCCCGATGTTGCTGTCGGAATGGTGATGCTGTTAACCCAATTGTCTTTGTAGAAGAATCGCACGCCCGCTACGGATTCGGCCTTGTCGAGAAATTCGGTCAGCGGACGCCCCTGACACTCAAAGTCGGCTTTGGCGCTTAGTTTTTGCGCATTTGCGGCGGCTGTCAGAAACAGAAGAACAGTCAGTGTCAGAAGAAGTTTTTTCAAAATGCTGCATTTTTTAAGCGCCGTAAAAATATGCTTTCGCACGAAAAAAAACATCGCCTTGTATATGTGTGCTACACGTAAAGTTGTTTTTTATATCGATGTTTTGTCGATTATGGCACAAGTTGTGGCTGATTTAATCGATAAAAACAACGGCTGCGTCAGGGCTTCTTCTGTATGTACCTGTTGCTGATTACTAACGAATCGTCTTGTGGAATTAGTTCATATTCAATATCATACAACGCGTCTTGTATTGAAAATGAAGATGCAAACAACAAACTTTTAACAACCGATTCAATTCCGCCACCATAGTATATTGTATTGGCAAAATGCATAGCAGGGTATGAATCATTTTCTTCTTCATTAAGATTGATGGTATATGATTGGTTATCAGAATTATATGTTAAAACCACAATAGGGGAAGCATCATCTATTATTTTAATCGAGTCGATGAGAATCGAATCAATTGACAGGCGCTCGGCTAAATCTTTCTCAACAATCATTCCTGTTGTTTCCATAATGTCAACTAACTCATTTCCAATATTTTCCAATATAGTTTCGTTGTTTTTGAATGTTTTGGTATACAATTTTAAAATCTTATCTTGCTCTTTTTGTGAAAATTGAGTGGTTTGCGCTGATAGATTCAAAGTTAGAAGCAGAGCGATTGTTGCGGTTATTACTCTATTCATAATTGTGGTTTTAAGTTAAACTCATTGATATAGACGTGGAATTAATGCATTTGTGACACGAATTAACAAAAAAAAACGATTATTCAAATTCCTGCTCAAGTTTAAAGTTGCCAATCGCGAAGTTTTGCAGAACTTTTATATCTTGCCAACGATTAAAAAACAAAAAACGATAAAAAAATGAGTGAGACAAAAACATACCAGTTGTCGAACAAAAACGGTTTGACAATTGAATTTATGCCACCGCGAATGATCGGGTGGCATAGTTTTTTATAAGGGGCAACATGTTGGTGCCATTATTTGATTTATTGCCATGGAAAATGTGTTTTATGGCGATTAAAGGCACTAATTATTCTTTACCAAATTCAACAATTTTGGTATGTCCGTCTTTCGTTTTGAGCAGGAAGGCCTTCCGGCAATCCAAATCGGCAAAAGACTTCTTTATGATGGCTTTCTTTCGCAACTGAGTATGGCCAAATACTTGGTAGGTTCCATCAAGAAAATCTGTCTTTTTAGGTTGTTCGCGCACATCGGCCCATACGCACGAGCCGGCTTCGGCATTGCCTCTGCGCAGTTTGCTGATGTTCATCAGTGCATCATCAATAAACGCCACGAATGTTGCCGAATCGTTCATCTTGTCATTCAGCGCGTTGCAAACAGATGCTGCATCTGTAGGCGTTTCAGGGAAATACTTTTTCCACCAAGCTTCAAGTATGCCCGAATGTGTGAACAGATAGCTTTTTCCATCCAAATCCACGTGTGTGGCCATCAGAAACAAAGGCAGATTCTCTTGCAGTAGCTGATGGATATATTCTGCATTGATGGTGTCTTTTCGGCTGAACCACAAGGCGGTGTCTATATAATGGACTTCGTGATTGCCAATCAGCAGCGTTACTCTGTCCATATTCGCTTTCTTGAAGGCCAAAATCTCTTTGAAATTTGCCAACGCTTCTTCCGAGGTGATGCCTTCGTACGAGTAAGGGTCAAGATAATCGCCAAGGAAGATAACTGGCAAATTCGGATATTTAGCTGTGGCTTCTTTCCAATATGTGCGCCCGTGAATGTCGGGTATTACCAGCACTTGTGCTGAAAGTTGTAATGCAAAAAGTAGTGCAGTTATTACATTATTCATAATTGTGGTTTTAAGTTAAACTCATTTATATAGGCGCAGAATAAATGCATATGTGACACGAATTAACAAAAAAAACGATTATTCAAATTCCTGCGCAAGTTTAAAGTTGCCAATCGCGAAGTTTTGCAGAACTTTTATATCTTGCCAACGCTTAAGAAAAACATAAAACAACACAAAAAATGAGTGAGACAAAAACATACCAGTTGTCGAACAAAAACGGTTTGACAATTGAATTTATGCCGCGCGGCGCAAAGGTGATTTCAGTGCAACTGCCTGATACTCAAAATCCAGGCAAGAAAGTTGACGTGATGATTGGCTACGATACCGTTCAGGAAGCCATCGACGGCGACGCTTACATTGGCGCCATCTGCGGACGCTTTGCAAACCGAATCGCCAAGGGCCACTTTGTGCTCGACGGCCGTGAGTACCAACTTGCGCTGAACGACGGCCAAAACCACCTGCACGGCGGTCCGACAGGCTTCAACAGCCGCGATTGGGACGTGAAAGAAACCAAAATAGCAGGCCGTGCCGGTGCCTACGAACTGACACTTTTCAGTCCCGATGGCGACGAGAATTACCCAGGCAATCTGAACGTCAAGGCCACCTATTCGCTGACCGACGACAACGAGTTCATCATCGATTTTGAAGCCACAACCGACAAACCGACCGTCATCAACCTGACGAGCCATCCGTACCTGAATATGCGCGGCGCGGGCAGCGGCCCTGTGTTCAGCCATCAGATTGAAGTGAACGCCAAGCAGTTCACACCCATAGCCGACGGCGTTCCTTCGGGCGAGATTCGCAACGTTGAAGGCACCCCAATGGACCTTCGCAAGCCTGTGGCAATCGGCGACGCCATCAACACGCCGTACGAGCAGATTCAACTCTTCAAAGGCTTCGACCACAACTGGATTATCGACAAGCCCGCTGGCGAAATGGGCTTCTGCGGCCGCGTAACCGACCCCGAATCGGGCCGTTTTGTTGAAGTTTACTCAACGCAGCCCGGCCTGCAGGTTTACACCGCAATGCACTTCAACAGCTCGCAAACGGGCAAGGGCGGCAAGCCGTTCTGCTCATACTGCGCCGTGGCTCTTGAGCCGCAAGGCATCCCTGACGCGCCCAACAAACCGATGTTCCCGTCGGCGGTTCTGCGCCCGGGCGAGACCTACCGCCAGACGCTGGTTTATAAGTTTGGATGGTAATAACCAATCACGAAAATTCGGGAAACCTATAATTGAATTGGCGCTTTAGGGCGCCTTTTCTTTTATTGGTGCGAAGCGAAAAAATGTGCGAAAAGTTTTGATTATTCGTAGAATTTGTAATTTTATTGAAACTTTTGGCGCCGAGAATGACCGCAAGGTTGTTTGGCATCTGATGTAAATGTAAAAAACTGATTATTATGGAAATAACCATTATCTGTATCGGCCTGCTTTACTTTTTTTCGCACTATCTGACAATACTCTACCAAAAGACGCGCATTCCCGATGTGCTCATTTTGATTTTTGTCGGCATACTCATTGGGCCGGTTTTTCATTTGGCTTCGATTGACAGTCTTGGAATGTTGGGGCAGGTGCTCACAAGTGTCGCACTTATCATCATTCTTTTCGAAGGCGGCCTGAATATGGAACTCTCGAGCATTGGCGGCTCGATGCGCACGGCGTCGAAACTGACAGTCAGTTTCTTCTTCATAACCGCCATCATTGTGGGAGTGCTGCTGCACTATATGCTGCATTACTCGTGGCTGCTGTCGTTCATCACCGGTTTCATTCTGGGCGGCACATCGTCGGCGGTGGTGCTGCCAATGGTTCGTTTGCTGCGTATGAGCGACAAGCCAAGCACTGTTCTGGTTTTGGAATCGGCTTTGACCGATGTCTTGTGTATCGTGTTTGCAATCAGCTTTTTAGGCAGTTATTCGACGGGCGTTGTTGAATTGGGCAAGATTGCCGGCTCACTCATTTCGTCGCTGGTGCTGGCATCGGCGTTGGGCGTTGGTGCGGCTTATGTTTGGCTGCGGCTGATGAACTGGATTAAGACATTCCCCAACACGCAGTTCACCACATTCGCCTTTATGTTCATTGTATATGGTATGGCCGAATATTTTGGGTTCAGCGGCGCCATCACGGCGCTCGCTTTCGGCATTGTGCTGGGCAACTACAGCAAGATTCATCTGCCTGAAAAGATTAAAAGCAAGCTGCCCGACGGCATCATCACCGAGCTGGAACGCAAGCTGTACAGCGAAATCGTCTTCTTGCTGAAAATCTACTTCTTTGTCTATCTGGGAATGGCCATTCCGTTCGAGTCGTCGTATTTCTTCATCATTGCGGCTGCGCTGGTAGGGGCCATCTACCTTGCAAGGCTCGTTTCAACGCGGTTTCTGGTGCGCGACACCGACATCACCTGGGAAGACAAGTCGATTATGTCGGCAATGGTGCCCAAAGGCTTGGCCGCAGCCGTCCTGGCCGGATTGCCGCTTCAGTATGGCATTCCCGAAGGCTCTGAAATTCAGATAATTGTGTATAACGTGGTGTTTGTCAGCATTCTGACCACATCGGTTTTGATACCGCTTATCCGCACACGGTTCATCAGCCGGTTCTATCGTGTTTTCTTCAGGCCGATACCAAAACTCGAGAAAATCGCAATGATAGGGAAGAATAATGACGCGACATCAGGGACTGAATCGGTTGTAAATCAAAATGATGAAGTATGAGTAATGTTGAAATTATCGGCTATGTGGCATCGGCACTTCTGCTGCTTGCCATGATGATGACATCAGTAATAAAACTGCGTATTCTCAATACGATAGGTTGTATTCTTTATATTATTTATGGTCTGCGAATAGGCTCATATCCTGTTGCATTGATGAATGCCGCTATCGCTTGTGTCAATATAGTGCACATCAGCCGTAATCTGCTATCAAAACATACTTTCAAACTGCTGTCAATCAAAACTGATGATAGTCTTGTCGAGCCTTTTATCAATCATTATAAGTCTGATATTGAACGATTTTTCCCGGAATTCAAGTTGGAAAAGCGATTGTATGTCTGCTCGTATGTTATTGTGCGCAATATGAATATTGCCGGCATCTTTCTGGCTAGCGATATGGGTGACGGCACTCTGCTGGTTGAACTTGATTATGTGATTCCAATGTACCGTGATTTCAAGGTGGGTGATTTTCTTTTCAACGCCAATCGTAATATTTTTAAAGACCACGGAATCAAGAAGATAATCGCATTGTCTGCGTCGGCTTATCACACACGATATTTGCGTCGTGTCGGTTTCAGCGAAATTCAGTCAGAATCAGGTGTGAAGACCTTCGAATTAGCAATTTAAAGATGGTCGTATTTATCACTAATTCTACATCATTTACGAAATCTGCCCCCAGTCGAACTCATATTTCCAGCGGCGCTTGATTTCAGAGTCGAGAATGACGTGCTCGGGCTGTTTCAGGTTCGGGTCGGCTTCCAGAATGTGCGACGCTTCGTCGCGGGCAAGCATCAGAATCTGATTGTCTTTTCCTAAATCGGCGATTTTCAGGTCGATGGCGATGCCACTTTGCTGCGTGCCTTCAATGTCGCCAGGACCGCGCAGTTTCAGGTCGGCTTCGGCAATCACAAAGCCGTCGTTGGTCTCGACCATCGTCTGGATGCGCTTGCGGCCTTCGGTGGTCAGGCGGTCGCCCGTCATCAGAATGCAGTACGACTGGTCGGCACCGCGGCCCACACGACCGCGCAACTGGTGCAACTGGCTCAGGCCGAACCGCTCGGCGTTCTCAATCACCATCACCGACGCGTTGGGCACGTTCACACCAACTTCAATCACCGTGGTGGCTATCATTATATTGGTGATGCCCTTGGCAAAATAGGTCATCGATTTCTCTTTATCAGCCGACGGCATCTGCCCGTGGACAACGCTGATGGCGTAGTCGGGCGGGGGAAAGGCGCGCGATATGCTCTCAACACCGTCTTCAAGGTATTTCAAATCAGACGCTTTCGGCTCGCTGATGAGCGGATAGACGATGTAAACCTGCCGTCCCTGCTTGAGTTGCTCACGCAGGAATCCGAACATCTGCAAACGCCGCGAATCGTTGTAGTGTATGGTCTTGACGGGTTTGCGGCCTGGCGGCAGTTCGTCGATTACCGACACGTCCAAATCGCCGTAGAGCGTCATTGCCAGCGTGCGCGGAATAGGGGTGGCGGTCATCACCAATACGTGCGGCGGAATGCTGTTTTTCGACCACAGCCGTGCACGCTGCGCAACGCCAAAACGGTGCTGCTCATCGATGACCACAAGACCTAAACTGTTGAAAACCACGCGGTCTTCAATCAGCGCGTGTGTACCGATGAGTATTTTCAACTGGCCGCTGGCAAGGTCGGCAAGCAGTTGAGTACGAGTGGATTGCTTTGTTGAGCCCGTCAGCAGCGCCACTTCGATGCCCATCGGCGCAAGCATCTCGCAGAACGATTTGTAGTGCTGCTGCGCCAGAATCTCGGTGGGGGCCATCAGACACGACTGGAAGCCGTTGTCCAACGCCAAAAGCATCGACATCAGCGCCACCAGCGTCTTGCCGCTGCCCACATCGCCTTGCAGCAGACGGTTCATCTGCAGGCCAGTGTTGGTGTCGCGGCGGATTTCGCGCAGAACGCGTTTCTGGGCGTTGGTCAGGCTGAAGGGCAGATGGTTGTTGTAGAAATCGTTGAAATTTTGACCTACAACTTCGAACTTGTGTCCACCGTTGGCTCGGGCGCGTATCTTTTTGAGTCTTAATAGTTTGAGTTGGATATAAAACAATTCTTCGAACTTGAGCCGCAACTGCGCCCGCTGCAAATCGTGCTGATTTTTAGGCAGATGAATATCGGTCAGTGCGGTTTTCAGGTTGGGCAGATTCAGTTTTTCGAGTAGTTCGCGCGGCAGAGTTTCAAAAATTGTGGTGTTTTTGATGGCTTCGTGCAAGTTGATTTGCAACTGGTGGATGGTTTTCGACGTAACCATCTTGGTTTTCATCTTTTCAGATGTGTTGTAGAGCGGCTGCAGCGAGAACTCGGGCTTGGCCTGGTATTTGGCCATATCTTCAATCTCGGGATGGACAAAATTCAACTGGTGGTTGAATTCCGTCGGCTTGCCGAAAACGACATATTCAGCCCCGACCTTGAATCGGTCTTTAATCCATTTGATGCCCTTGAACCAGACAAGCGGCACGGCGCCAGTCTCATCGGCAAACCACGCCACAAAGCGCTGGTTGCGGCCTTCGCCCACAAGTTCGGTCTTGGTGATTCTGCCTTTCACCTGAATCAGTCCCAAATCTTCGTTTATCGAGTTGATGGAATAGAAGCGCGTGCGGTCAAGGTAGCGGTAGGGGAAATAGTAGAGCAGGTCGGCGTAGGTTTTCACGCCCAACTCGTCGGCAAGCGTCAGAGCCCGCTGCGGGCCAACGCCCTTCAGGTACATTATGTCAGTGTCGAGAATGTTTCCTGCATTCATTTCGCTAGTCAAGTGTTGACCGTAAAGCCGGTCAGATTCCAGATTGTAAAGAAAACAATTTTGACAATTAGGCGCAAGTTGATAGGCTTGTTCGCTTGTAAAATCCTTCTTGTCGGTTTCTCGGATGGTGCTGTTTCCGAAAAAGAATCTAAATTTGCGGCTCGAAAAACAACACAATCGTGGCAAAAAAAAGTAAGAAAAAACTTGGCCGGTGGCTGGCGCTGAGCGGCTTGGCGGGGGCGATTGTCTTTGCGGTGATGGCCTATCATATATATGGTGAAGTGCAGCGGCCCAACGTCAATCTCGACGGACGCAAGACTGCCTATCTCTATATTCGCACGGGCAGCGTTTATGCCGATGTGCTCAAGATGCTGAAAGACAGCAGTTTTGTTATCGATGCAGAATCGTTCGACTGGGTGGCACGGCAGAAAAACTATCCGCAATTGGTCAAAGCCGGACGGTTCAAGATTCGCAATGGTATGAGCAACAATCAGTTAGTCAATCTGTTGCGAAGCGGCGCGCAAGAGCCTGTGAAGATTACCATTGGCAAGGTGCGCTCAATCAAGCGGCTTGCCGAACTGGTTGGCAACAAGCTCGAAATGAATGATGCCGAACTGTATATGTTGTTGACTGACAACAGTTATCTGGCAAAATTCGGCAAAACAAAAGAGACGGCTTTCACGCTGTTCATTACCGACACCTACCATTTCAACTGGAACACAAGCGCCGAGCAGTTTGTTGAGCGGATGTATGCCGAGTCGGTCAAATTCTGGAACGACAGCCGCCGCGAGAAGGCCAAAGCCGTCAATCTCACACCCGACGAAGCTTACACGCTGGCGTCGATTGTGGAAGAAGAGACCATCAAAAACGACGAGAAACCCGATGTGGCCGGCGTCTATCTGAACCGCATCCGCATTGGAATGCCGCTGCAGGCCGATCCGACCGTGAAGTTCGCTGTCGGCGATTTCGAAATCAAGCGCATCCTGAACCGCCATCTTGAAGTTGAAAGCCCGTATAACACATACAAACACAAGGGATTACCACCGGGACCGATTTGCATTCCGTCGAAATCGTCGATTGACGCCGTGCTTAACCACAACAAGCACAAATATCTGTATTTCTGTGCCAAAGACGATTTTTCGGGCTATCACGCTTTTGCCCGCACGCTGATTGAGCATAACGCCAATGCCGAGAAGTATCGTAAGGCGCTGAATAAGAATCGGATATATAGATAGCTGGCTGATTTTCGGACTACAGACATCAGACTACAGACAACGGCTTGAGTTGTACTCGTAGCCACATTGTCGGCTGTTTTCTATCGATTTCCACCTTGCGCAAATCACACTTTACACTTTAATCTTTGTTCTGTTGGCTTTTCGTACCAAAATTCTTTTACTTTTGCCGTATTTGCAAAAAATATGTATTTGATAATTAATCATTTGATAAACAAATAATTACAATAATATATGGGAATAATTGACGGCTTCCTGACAAAGTTGTTCGGGAACAAATCCGACCGAGACATCAAAGAGATAATGCCATACGTTATCGCAACTAACGAGGAATACGCCAAACTGGCTAATCTCTCGAACGACGAGTTGCGTCAACAAAGCATTGAACTTCAGCAGATTATACAAGACCGCATCAGCGATGAGAACAAACAGATTGCCGACTTGCGGTTGAAAATCGACCAAGAAGAAGACATTGAAAAGAAGGAAGACCTTTACAATCAGATAGATAAGATTGAAGAGACCATCGATACCAAAATTGCCGATGTGCTCGACGAGTTGCTGCCGCGCGCCTTCGCCATCATCAAGGACACCGCGCGCAGGTTCAAAGAGCACACCGAGGTCGAGGTTACGGCAACGCAGTTCGACCGCGACATTGCCGCCATTCGCGACAGCGTTGAAATCCGCGGCGACAAGGCCATCTGGTTCAACACCTGGACCGCTGGCGGCTCGCCAATCACGTGGGATATGGTGCACTACGACGTGCAACTTATCGGCGGTGTGGCTCTGCACAAAGGCAAGATTGCCGAGATGGCCACTGGCGAGGGTAAGACACTTGTAGCCACTCTGCCTGTGTTCCTTAACGCGCTGACACACAGAGGTGTGCATATGGTCACCGTGAACGACTATCTGGCAAAACGTGACGCCGAATGGATGGGCACGCTCTACGAATTCCACGGTCTTCGCGTGGACTGCATCGACAAGCACGAGCCCAACAGCGAGCCGCGCCGCAAGGCTTATCAGGCCGATGTGACCTTCGGAACAAACAACGAGTTCGGTTTCGACTATCTGCGCGACAATATGGCCATCAGCCCCGACGACCTTGTGCAGCGCCGCCACAACTACGCCATCGTCGATGAGGTGGACTCGGTGTTGATTGACGACGCCCGTACACCACTTATTATATCGGGCCCCGTGCCAAAGGGCGACAACCAACTGTTCGACCAATTCAAGCCACAGGTGATGAAACTCTATCAGGCACAGCGCGACCTGGTTACGAAACTTCTGGCCGACGCCAAGAAACTCATCGCCGAAGGCAACGAGGAAGAGGGCGGAAAACTGCTGCTGCGCGCCAACAAAGGTCTGCCGAAGCACAAGCCGCTCATCCGCTATTTGAGCGAGCCTGGCGTGAAGGTGATGATGCAGAAGACCGAGAACTTCTATATGCAGGACAACAGCAAGAATATGTACCTTATCACCGACGACCTTTACTTCATCATTGAAGAGAAGCAGAACGCCATCGAACTTACTGATAAAGGTATCGATTTGATTTCGAGCGATTTGGAAGATAAGAATTTCTTTGTGATGCCCGATGTCGGCGCCGAGATTGCCGAACTTGAGCATCAGAATCTGCCAACAGCCGAACTTGTTGAGAAAAAAGACAAACTGCTGCAGGATTACTCAATAAAAACCGAGCGTATCCACACTATAAATCAGTTGCTTAAGGCTTACGCGATGTTTGAGCGCGACGTTGAGTATGTGGTTGTGGACAACAAGGTGAAGATTGTGGACGAGCAGACGGGTCGTATTATGGAAGGCCGCCGCTATTCCGACGGTCTGCACCAAGCCATCGAGGCCAAGGAAAATGTGAAGGTCGAGGCCGCAACGCAGACCTACGCCACCATCACGCTGCAGAACTATTTCCGTATGTATAAGAAACTTGCGGGAATGACTGGTACCGCAGAGACCGAGGCTGGTGAGTTCTGGAACATCTACAAACTCGATGTTGTGGTCATCCCGACCAACCGCCCCGTGCAGCGTATCGACTACGACGATTTGGTTTACAAAACGGCCCGCGAGAAGTACAACGCCGTCATCAACGAGATTGTGAAACTCAACGAGGCTGGCCGCCCTGTGCTTGTGGGTACCACATCGGTCGAGATTTCAGAACTTTTGAGCCGAATGCTGAAAATGCGCGGCATCAAGCATAACGTGCTGAATGCCAAGCAGCACCAACGTGAGGCCGAGATTGTGGCCGAGGCTGGTAAACGCGGCACAGTGACCATCGCCACCAATATGGCAGGCCGTGGTACCGACATCAAACTGACGCCTGAAGTGCGTGAGGCGGGCGGTCTGGCCATTCTGGGCACCGAGCGCCACGAGTCACGCCGCGTCGACCGTCAGTTGCGTGGCCGTGCTGGTCGTCAGGGCGACCCAGGTTCGTCGCAGTTCTTCGTTTCGCTCGAGGACAATCTGATGCGACTCTTCGGCTCTGACCGCATTGCTGGCCTGATGGACAAGATGGGACTTGAGGAAGGCGAAGTGATTCAGCACTCAATGATTTCGAAATCAATCGAACGCGCGCAGAAAAAGGTGGAAGAGAACAACTTCGGCATCCGTAAGCGCCTGCTCGAGTACGACGACGTGATGAACAACCAACGCGAGGTTATCTACAAGCGCCGCCGCCACGCGCTGTTCGGCGACCGCCTGCAAGTGGACATCGTGAACAACATCTACGACGTGTGCGAGCAGATGGCCAACGAGTACAAGGACGCCAACGACTACGAGGAACTGAAACTCTCGAACGTGCGCACGCTCTCAATCGACACGCCGTTTGACGAGGAAACATTCAACCGCGAGAGTGCCGCCGAACTGGCCAACCAACTCTATCAGGCTGCCATCGACGCATACAAACGCAAATCGCAGCAGATACAGCAGCGCGTTTGGCCTGTCATCAAGAACGTGTATGAGACTCAAGGTCAGACATATACCAACATTGTTATTCCGATTACCGACGGCCGCAAGACGTACAACATCGTAACCAATCTGAAACGCGCCTACGAGTCGGAAGGCAAGGATTTGGTAACATCTATCGAAAAGAGTATCAGCCTTTTGACTATTGATGACGCTTGGCGCGAGCACTTGCGTGAGATGGACGACCTGAAGCAGAGCGTGCAGAACGCCACCTACGAGCAGAAAGACCCGCTTTTGATTTACAAATTCGAGTCGTTCAACCTGTTCAAGGCGATGATTGAGAAGATAAATTCCGAACTTGTTTCGATAATTATGAAGGGCAATCTGCCAATTCAGGACCCCGAGCAGGTTCGTCAGGTTGAGCAGCGTCGCCAACTCGATATGAGCCGCTTCAACACAGGCCGCACCGAGCAAGGTCAGGGCCAACGCCCCGAAGACCGCAAAGTGCAACCCGTGAGAGTGGACAAGAAGGTTGGCCGCAACGACCCTTGCCCCTGCGGCAGCGGCAAGAAGTTCAAGAACTGCCACGGAATGAATCTGCCTGAATAACAGCACAATGCAGAAACGGTACAATCCCATTCGGCTGAAATTGAGCCAACTCATTGTTGGTGAGCACGATGCGCCCAATCGCGTGGCCGTGCCGTGCCCGCTCGAGAAGGCCGCACGAGTGGGGCTGCTATTCGCCGTTTCGTCCGATTCCGACCTTGCCGACGCCAACTACGTCTACAGCCAACTCACAGGCTTCAAGGCAGGTGTGACGGCTTTGGGCTACGTGCCGAACCGCAAGGAACTGTCGGCCTATCAGCAGCAGTGCCATTTCAACCTGTTCACCGATGCCGACCTTGACTTTCTGTACCGCCCCAAAAGCGGTTTGGTGGCCGATTTCGAGGCAACAGCGTTCGACATTCTCATCGACCTGAATTCGGCCGATTACTATCCGACAAGGCTGATGCTGCACCGCACGGCCGCCCGATTCCGCATCGGCCGCTTTGCCGAGCGTCAGCCGTTCGACCTGATGTTGAGCATCGACGACACAAAAGACGCGAAATACTATTTTGAACAGATACAGTTTTATCTAAAGAAATTTAATTGATTATCAATATGATGCAACAATTGCGAGGTGTGGGCGTGGCAATGGTAACGCCATTCAGCACCGATGGAAAAATTGATTATCAGGCACTTGGAAACATTATTGAGTCGCAAGTGGCCAACGGCACCGATTACATTGTGGCGTTAGGAACCACAGGCGAACCTGCAACTCTCTCAAAATCAGAGAAAGACGAGTTGCTCGACTTCATTATCGGCAAGGTTGCGGGCCGTATTCCGATTGTGGTGGGCTGTGGCGGCAACAACACCGCCGACGTGATTGCGCAGGCCAAGGAATATGCCAAAAACGACAAAATCGCGGCTCTGCTTTCGGTTGCGCCGTTCTACAACAAGCCCAACCAGCGCGGCGTGTACGCCCACTTCAAGGCTTTGGCCGATAATGTTGACAAACCGATACTTTTATATAATGTGCCAGGCCGCACGGGCATCAACATCTCGCCCGACGTGGTTGTGAGCCTTGCCAACAACTGCCGCAACATTGTGGGCGTGAAAGAAGCGTCGGGCAACGTGGCACAGTGTATGCAACTTGCCAGCCGCTGCCCGAAGGATTTCATCTTGATTTCGGGCGACGACGCACTGACTCTGCCGCTCATTGCCTGCGGATTCTCAGGCGTGATTTCGGTGCTTCAAAACGCATTCCCGGCGCAGTTCAGCAAGATTGTGCACCTTGCTCTCGACGGCCGTTTCAGCGAAGCCCGCGAGCAGCATCTGAAGTTCCTGCCAGTCATCGACACGCTGTTTGCCGAAGGCAGTCCGTCGGGCGTAAAAGCCTATCTTGAACTGCAAGGCAAGGCAAAAAATGTCGTCCGTCTGCCGCTTGCAACGGTGAGCGATGGGCTGTATGAGAAGATAAAGGTACTGAACAACAGCATTAAATAGTTGATTTAATGATTGTTGGTAATCAAAAATCTTTTTATTTAAAAAAGTTTATTGTAGGTTGCAACAATTGAAAAAGTCTTTATATTTGCAACCGCTTTAGGGCCCCGTAGCTCAACTGTATAGAGCATTTGACTACGGATCAAAAGGTTGTGGGTTAGAATCCCGCCGGGGTCACAAGTTTTTTAAACCTCTGTCAGACAATTGTTTGCAGGGGTTTTGCTATTTTTAGGCGATTGTACTTCTCTTGTTAAAAGCAGATGATTGCGCCGATAATACCTTAAAATTTGTTGAAAGTCAGCCATCGGTAGAAACTCTCGCGCCAAGTACCGCTAGTGTTTCCTATGTCGTTCGGCCCAAACGGACCGTAACCGTCGTCGTAGATGTGCAGTTCGGCGTTGGCGCCTGCTTTTTTCCAATCAAGGTAGAGCGAAAGAAGGCCGGCTGCCACGTTTTGGTGGTTGCCACGAGTGGCGATAAACAAGTTTGGCGCATTTTCTGGTACATCAACATCAGTGAGAGACGGACCGAAAATTGTGGCCAGGAATGCCGGTTTGTGCATATTATCGGCTCGAACGGTCGCCCCGATGGCAACACCACCGCCGGCTGAAAAACCCAGATAACCGATTTTTGTCGTATCAATATTCCATTCGCCAGCATGCTGCTTGATGATTTCCATTGCACGCAGGGCATCAGCAATGGCATTGTTGATATTTGCGTCATCGGCACCAGTCAGATCGGGATTAGTATTAGATTTCACCAGTTTGTCGAAATTGGTGATGTCAACATTAAGCATTTTCGATGGGTCAAATTTCGGACGGGGGCCGTTGGAGATACGGGTTCGATATTTGAGCCCTATGGCAGCAATTCCGCGCTTATTGAGCCATTCTGCCATATTAATCACATTGTCGCCCCACGAGTGAGCAGACAGTCCGCCGCCTGAGCAGAGAATAACAGCCGTGCTGCTTTTCGATTTGCTTGTTTCTGGCAGATATACAGTGATTGTCGGTTCGACAACGCCGTAGATAGTTTGAATTTGGCCGTTTGCATCATGCAGCGCCTTCTCTTTGTTTTCGACATTTTCGCTGCCTGGTGCAGCACCTTCATATAGCCTGATTTCCTGTTGTGCTAATGAACTCATCGAAAGAGAAATCAGTGCAATTGTCAAAAAATGTTTTGCCATCTTGTTGATATTTAAATGTTTATAATGATATAAAATCGCATTTAATAGTTTGTAAAAATAGGCGGATTCAGCTCGGGTCGATAATCGGTCATCAATAATAATTGATTGATAGTCAAATATGAAAAATCGTTGTCAAATTGGGATTCGTATTTAAAAACTTGGGATAAATATCAGGAATTTGGCAAAAACAAGCAGAGCCGTCAATTTCTGACGGCTCCGCATTGTAATTGGCTGACTATCTATTTATTTCTTATTTCTTCTCAATCGGTGTGTAACGCCCGCTCAGGTGCATCAAAGCAAACAGGTTGAGCAGACCGTCGTAGTAGGCGTCGAAATAGCCGTCTTCGTAGGGTTCGTGTTTCGAGTTCCAGAACTCGTTGATGAAGTCGCGGCTGTTGCGCAGCGGCTGGGTGAGCGATACTGCGGCAACCGTGCCCACAAGGCCGATAGAGTGGCGCAGAGCCTTGTATCCGCCTGCTTCGGCGATGTTTTCAACCGGTGTGCCGTCCAGATTGTACTGGTCAACAAAGGTGCTCACACCCTGGCTGCGGAAGAATGTCTGCAAGCGATAACCATAGCCAAACTGCCAGTCGGCATCGGCGCCGCTCCAGGTGTAGTCGAGTGCGATGTTCATTGGCACGCGCCACGAGTCGAAGCGGAATTTTGCGCCCCAATCGCCGCGCGGCGGGGTCATAACAGAGCCGTCATAGTTCGAGTAATCGGGATTCAGACCGGTAATCGAGTCGCACGCGCGGTGCAGATACTCACGCGATTTCTGTGCGCATTCCAGATAGAAATCGGCACGGCCGTCTTCGGCATATTTTGCCCAAATCTCGTAGAATGCCGGGATGTGGTACGACGGGTCGGTGTAGCGAGCGCCAAAGCCGTCGGGCACAAAGGTGATGAGTTTCTCTTGTGTGTTGATGATGTTCAGAATCTCTGGCTCCGGGAACTTCATACCCGGACGGAAAGCCGGCATCTGTGGTGCGCCACCTTGGCCTGCTTTTGGTGCTTCGCCTGGCTTGCGGTCAGGTTTCTGGCCGTTGCCGTCAGGTTTCTGCTGCGGTGGGCGTTGTCCGCCAAACGGACCAAATCCCATCGGATTGTCGTTGTAGCCTTTTTTTGCAAACATCGCATTCAGAATGCGTTGTGCTTCAGCCAGATAATTGATGTCGCCATCGTTACCCCATTGGTTTGATGCCAAAATGAGCGAAGTGACGAAATAAAGCTCGCCGTCTGAAGCCGAGCCGGGTGAGTTCTGCTCGCCAGTCACCTTGCAACTCCAAGCGAAATAGCCGTCGCGTGGTCCGCCCTGATGCTGCATATATTTCTGCGACCAACGCCACAGACGGTTGAACATATCTTGTTTGTTCCATTGTACGGCAATCATCATTCCGTAGCTCATACCTTCGGTGCGGACATCGTGGTTTTTCACGTCAGAAATGTAGGCCATCGAGTCGCCAACTTCGAAATAAACCTTGTTCGGGCCTTCGAAAACATTGTAGAATGCTTCGTTCAGTTTGGCGTCGATTTGTTCCTGAGAGTAACCGGCTTCGAGCAGAAGATTCCGTGTCTGGCCGGGTTGCGGCTTGTTTGCGGGGTCCGAAGTCGGGGTCTCGTTGTTGCACGATGCCAGCGAAAAAGCCATCGCGCAAGCCATAATCAAATTTGTTTTATTCATAATTCTCAATTTTTGGTTCGTTTATGACCACCAAAGTATCTTATTAAATTATAAGGTGATTTTTAAAATCGATAAACCGACAATATTTGCCAACGAGATGGTAGGAAAGGGGATGAATCGGATAATTGATTTTGACTACAGTCGACGGACATGAATTGAGTAAAGAGTAATGATTAAAGTTAAATGATTCGAAATACATAAATCACTAGTGCCCAACACCACAATCCCTACCTTCCCGTGATCGTCTCTGATTTCCAGCCTGTTTCGCGGGCGCGGGCAAAGTTGCGCAAGGCGGCTTCCTTGCTTGTGTTGGCATAGCAGTACTCGCATTGGTGGGGGCAGGTGTTGTACTCGCCAATGTCTTTGCTCATAATGCAGCCGCAGGCGGGGCGCTGACCTTTGTCGCGGTTGTCCTTACGCTTTATGGCGTATAGATTGTTGTTGATAATCAGAGCGTTCTGCGGTAGCGGTTCTTCGCCGAAAAGCGACACTTCGCGCGTGCGGATTTCAACACCAAGAAAGTCCATCAGCACCTTGTCGTTGTGGGCAAAGCGAATCATCAAATCGTCATCAATGCAGCGGTTGTGGTGGATGCCATATTGCTCAATATCAATCTTTTCGCCGCAGGTGGCAAGTTGGTAGTTCCATTGCTGGTTGAGTTCCGACAGTTGGTGGGCGAATTGGTCCATCTGCTCAACGGTCCACTCGGAATAGTTCACGCGGTTGCGCTCAAGGTTGGCTTTCACCTTTTTATACAGAGCAATGTCGGCGAAACTGAAAACGAGTTTTTCGGCATAGCCATTGAGTTGATTGCCAATGTGTTCGATTTTCTGCAAGAGCGTTTCAGTCGTGATTCGGTCGGTTAGAATGAGCGGGTCGAAGCGCCAGACAACACGGCCTGCGCCAAGTGTGTCAACCAGCCTTCGGAAGGTGTCGATACGGTGGGCAAGGGGCGGCACACCGCGCTCAAGGCCTTCGGTTTCGTAGTCGTTCAGTGTGAACTGAATGTAGCAGCCGATATTGCGTTCTTTCAGATAATCAATGTGTTGTAGCAGCGGTTCGGGGTTCTTCGACCAAAAGACAATGAACCGCGTGTTTTGGTACGACACAAAACTCTGCGCGCCGTTGAACGGGTTGGTCCACGCCGAGTAGCCGACCTTGAGCCTGTGGAAGAACCAGTCGGCGTAGAAGGCGGGAATGTCGGTCGAGCGGCTTGCCGAGACAATCACGGGCGCCTGCGCTTCGGTTGCGGTGCCGTTTTCGCGTTCGATTCGTATCTTATTCCATTGTGCCATAGCGGTTTGTTGTCGGTTTTGTCAAATGTCCGCAACAGTCAAAGGTAATGAAAATGATTGTAGAGACGCACGATTTTATGTTTCGGGCGACCTGAAGGTCGCTCGCGAGGACGGACAATAGACCTTTTTTCTGTCATTACAACATTCACATCTTCAATCCTTCAGTCCTTCAGTCCTTCAATTTTCCGCCCTGTTCCGTCTGTAAAGCGGAATCGCCAACCCAAAAGTCAGCGCGTCGGATAGGGGTTGGGCGGCGACAATGCCCATCAGGCCGTAGAAGTGCGCGCCAACCACGAGCAGCGGCAGGAAGAACAGGCCCTGACGGGCAACGGCCACAAGCAGAGCGCCCGCGGTGTGACGGGTTGTCTGTAAATACATATTAGTCAGCACAATAAAGCCGTTCAGAATGTAGGTGCAGCAGTGGAATTTCAGCACCAGGGCGCCAAGGCTTATCACATCGGCGTCGGCAACGCTGAAGAGCGACACAATGGCGTCGGCAAAGACGATTCCCGCGGCGGCAACCGCACCGCAGTAGGCCGTTGAGACGGCGACGCTGAACTTGAAGGCGCGGCTCACACGCTCATATAGCCCCGCGCCGTAGTTGAATCCGCACACGGGTTGGAATCCCTGTCCGAAGCCCAGCAGCGCGGCCGTGGCAAACATCATTATTCGCCCCACAACCGAAAAAGCCGCCACAGCCGAATCGCCGTAATGGCTTGCGTAGTTGTTCAGGCAAATGCTCACAACGGCCATCAGGCACTGCCGCACAAGCGACGGCGAGCCACCCGCGAAAATCTCGGCGTAGCGTTCGGCCGAAGGCTTGAAATTGCCGATTTTGAGTCGGATTCCGCTGCGCAAGCCCGTCATTTTCAGCATTATGGCAAAACTCACGAATTGCGACAAGGACGTGGCCAGACCAGCGCCGCCAATGCCCATATCGAGCGTGAAAATGAACAGCGGGTCGAGAGCAATGTTGAGCGCGGCGCCAATCATCACGCCCACCATCGACATTGCCGCGTTGCCCTGAAAGCGCATTTGGTTGTTCATCACAAAAACGCCCGTAATGAACGGTGTTCCAGCCAGAATCCAGAAGAAATACTCTTTTGCGCGCGGCATAATGGTGGGGGTTGAGCCGAACAGGGTGAGCACGGGTTCCATCAGCACCAGCGCGACGGCCGCCAGCCCCGCGGTGAGCGCAATGGCGGTGAAGAAGCCTGTTGAAGCCATTGTGGCGGCCTGTTCCGACTTCTGCGCGCCCAGAGCCCGCGATATGAAATTGCCCGAGCCGTGTCCGAAGAAGAACGAAACGGCCTGAATGATAGCCATATA
Organism: Salinivirgaceae bacterium; assembly: GCA_017527435.1. Taxonomy (GTDB): domain Bacteria; phylum Bacteroidota; class Bacteroidia; order Bacteroidales; family SZUA-534; genus RUG13583. Next base: position 6,324 of record JAFXQB010000017.1, on the reverse strand, counting down.
TGAAAAGACAATGCCCAGGGCGGCTGTCGATTGCGTGTCGATTCTGCCAACAAAATAGGTGTCAACAATGTTGTAGAACGCGCTTACGAGCATACACACCATCGACGGCACGGCAAACTCGCAAACCAGTCGGCCGACGGGTTGGGTAGTGATTTTCGTGAATTTTTCGTGCTGATTCATCGCTTTTCTCGTTCTGCGGTGCAAAAATATGCCACTTCGGCGGCTGCCCTACATCGCGAAAGCGAAAAAAATGAGTATTTTATTTCATTGATAATCAAATCATTGAGCAAAAAATGAAAAATTTTTGCAAAAAAATCGCATTTCAAGGTAGGGTAATGTGCGGTTTGATTGTCTTATAGGTGTAAAAACGATAACAAAAAAGACACGATATATGGAACGTCAAGTTAGATTAGGAATGTACAGAGTGCTTCGCAAGGTGGGTGTCAACCGCCAGGATATTATGCCAGAAGCTTCATTTTCAAATGATTTGTTCTTTGACGAGATTGATTGGAAATGTTTCCTTTGCTTTGTCGAAGAGCGGTTCCACATTCTTCTCGGTGACGACGAGATTCGTCAACTTGTAACCGTCGAGAATTCGATTGAATTGGTGAATAAGCATTTGTCGCTTAATTAATTAGTTTTTAGTTTGAAAGACGAAGGCCTTTCGCGCGAGCGGAAGGCCTTTGGCGGTTTGGGGGCGGGCGAATGAGTGAATGCGTGAATGCGTGAAGGATTGAATAACTGAATAACTGTGGGAATTTGGGGGCGGGGCGATTTTTATCTTTGTCGTTGGTGCGAAAAAATCTCTCAACATAATAAAATAGAGAAAAACGGTTATTCTTGTATCTGTAATGATAGAAGGTGATTGACAAGCAGTTTTATTATGACAGAATTTATTGCCTATTGCGGATTGGATTGCGAGAAGTGCGAAGCGCGTCGGGCCACAATCAACAACAACGACCGTCTGCGCGAGAAGGTGGCGCGGCAATGGTCGGAACTGAACCACGTGGAAATCACGCCCGAAATGATAAACTGCACGGGCTGCCGAATTGCGGGCGCCAAAACGCCATTCTGCGAGTCGATGTGCCCGATAAGGCTGTGCGCCAAAGGGCGGGGCTACGCCACCTGCGGCTCTTGTGCCGAAATTGACGGCTGCAAAAAACTTGCAATGGTCACGGCCAACAACGCCGAAGCACTCAACCGATTGAAACAAAAATAGATATGAAGCACGAAATCGACCAGAAACAATGTGCACAAGCATAGTAGTAAACAAGCGAAAGACCATTGTCGGGTGGAATCTCGACATTATGGATTTTGAGTACCGAATCCGACCGACCGACGATGGCGTTTACATTGAAATCAACGATGCTACCGAAGGCTGGATGCCGCTTTTTGGGGCCAATCGCCGCGGCGATTTTGTCGGGATGCCGACCTGTTGGCCGCACAGCGAGCGCAGCAATCCCACGGGCGGCGACACCAATATCATAATGCTGAATATCGACCTGCTTCTGATGAAAAAGACTTTGCAGCAGGTTCGCGATTTTGTGCAGACGAACAGAGTCTGCAGTGTGCCAGGACTCACGTTTATGTCTTCATTATCAGATAGTAACGGCAATGTGCTGCACATTGTTCCAGGGCACGGGTTCAAGTATTACAAGAAGCCCGATTACCAGATAATGACCAATTTTCCGCCCTTTGTGCCAACCCCGCCGCAGCACCCGTGGATGGGGCTCGACCGCTATCAGAAAGCCGACAGTCTGCTTGCCGCCGCTGCCGACGATTTCGATGTCGCCGACTGCTTCCAAGTGCTCAAAGAAGTGTCGCAAACCGTCTGTCCAACAGTGATTTCGATGGTTTTCGACGTTACCGAGAAAACCGTCTATTGGTGCTTCGACCGAAACTACAGCAGGGTTGAGAGTAAAAAATTCTAATTTTGTAACACAAACATTATCAAACTATTATGAAAATCGAACCTGCAACGCGGAACGACGTCCCCGAACTTTTGGAACTGCAATACAAGGCATTCGCGCCAGTGGCGCGGAAACTGCAGTTTGCAGCCATTCCGCAAATGACCGCCACCATTGACGATGCCTACGCGCACTTCGACAGTCACACAACGCTGAAAATGGTGTCGGACGATGGCCGCATTGTCGGCTCGGTCAGCGGAAAGATGGATGGCGGCTCACTCTACATTGGGCGGCTGATGGTGTCGCCCGACTGCCAGCGGCAGGGCATTGGGCGCAAGTTGCTGCACCATTTGGAATCGATGTTCCCCTGCACCCGCGAGTGGCTCTGTTCCTACCGCGACGACGACGTGACCTGCGGCTTCTATTCGAGCGAAGGTTTCCGCAAATACGACGATTACTTGGTTTGCGAAGGCCTTTGGGCTATTCATATGGAAAAAGTGTGAATGGGTAAGGAAATCACCCATTTTCAGTTGGCAGGGCATTGTCACCGCCCTGTTTGCCTACGGCTTTGATGTAATCCGAAGCGCGTTCCTGCGACACAACCGATCGCCCCAATCTGCGTTCCATTGTTTGGCGGGCTTCGCGTGCAACGTCGCCGCCTTCTTTGGCAATGCGTTCATTTTCAGCCATTGTCTGCGGATTCGACTGCCGCGAATATTCCGTTGTGGCCACTTCGGCAAGAGTGTTGAGAGCCAGTTCGATGTTAGTCATATTGTCGCGCAGATTCTCTTTGGTCAACCCCTTGTAGCGTTTGTATTCGCCCGTGGTCATACCGCTCCACGCCTTTGTCAGAACGTTGGTGAGAATGGCGAAATCCTTCGAATCGTGAACACCCGAGCGGTGCCATTCGTCGGTCAGTTCCTTGCGCATTTCAATTGAGCGCATACGCTCGTTAATCCATTTGTCGCTGTAACCTTGCCGACGATAGTCTTCAACAGCCATTTGGAATGTCAGTTCGGGGTCAATCATTTGGTCGATGCGCAGACTTCCAACTTCAGCGAGCCATTGCTTAACGGGCTCTGCCTTTTTCGACGGAATCGACTGAATGATGCGGAAAATCTGCTCTAAATCAGCCATATCAGTCATTCGCATTTTGCCGTCAGCAGCAGGTAGTTTCAACTGGTAACAATTTGTTACCAGTTCATTTCCTTCCTTCTGCAGCCTGCCTTTTAGAACTTTCCAATATTTTCGTGCTGCTTGATAATCAACACTATCGGTTAAAACCTGTACTATATCCACAACAGAGAAATAGTACTTTTCTTGTTCCGCGTCCCACGCAACGCGCACCTTCTTGTTCTCAAAAAGTTGAATGGCAAGGTTCTCGTTCATATCCAATTATTTACTATTGAAATTTGATTCCGCAATTTACTCTTTTCCACTGATTTCTACAAGTTTAACACTGCATATTTCAAGCGTTACAATTTGTAACGGGTTCGTTTTATTAAATTTAGAATCAGCCTAGTCAATAAAACAAAATCCCCATTGGTTTAAACCGATGGGGATTCCAGAATATTCAGAATTGTTTTTTGTTACTTGTTTCAGTTTTGGCAGCCGTTTTTCTTTGATAAATCCAGAGTGAAAGCAACGTTTTTCCTTTCACCGCCCTTAACAGATATTGACTCACCTTTCCAAACATTTGTTAGAGTTGGAAAACCTCCGAAAATGCTTTTTTCGCTCTTTATATAGTGATAAATGGCATAATATTCACCAGCCTCGACAGTGAGTTCGGGTGCACTTGTGTCTTTTGTACCGCAAATGTATGATATACTGACTTGTTTCCCTGATGTCGTTTTAACAGACATAGATTCAGTATTATACGTGGTTGGGTCATAACTATCGCCTTGAAATAGAAGTATAAAACCTTCAATATTTTTACCATTTTGGTCTTTTAGAGAAAAAACAAATGTTCCTTCTTTTTCTTCGTCTTTGCTGCAAGACGAAAAACCGATTGTAATGATTGCTGCAAGCAATAAAAAAACTATCTTTTTCATATTCAATTATTTTTTACGTCCACAAAAATCATAAGCCAAACGTATCATAAACAATTCTGAAAATTCGTCTTCGTCATTCTGTTTTATATTTAGGCCATAAACCGCTTCGTGACTTTGGCATTCAACACCAATGCCAACATTGAAATGGCGGAAGCGTACACCTACTTCAGGAACCACCAAAACACCTTCAATATCACCTAATGTATATCCTGTTTTTAAATTCAGATAAGGGGAAATACGCTTTTTAATCATATCCAGACGAATGTTTGCATATTCCGTGATAGATACAAAAATGTGGTCCTCTTGTTTATAGAATAATGAGCCATAATTTAATTGCATACCGCCACCAATGAACCATTTGGGGTTTATTTGATAGCCGTGTGTAGAGCCGAAACTGTATGTGTCAAAATCGTCACCATTAGTGGCCATATAGACAAAACCAGAACCACGATAACCGTTTGTTGGAAAATCAGATTTTTCTTGCGCAATAGCGCTTGCTGTTGTAAATAGAAAAACAGCCAATAATAACTTTCTCATAAAAAGTCCTCCAGAGCCTTCAGTTCCAAAAGACCTATTTATTAAACGCGGAAGCGTGGAACTGATACTTATTCCTAAACTGAAGGTCCTGAGAAAACCGCTTACAACAGAATAGATAGCAGTCCACGCATATACGTAGAGTTCTGCTATGCCTATCTTGTTGTAATTGAAAGATTCTCAGGTTTTCAGTTACAAGATGAGCATACGCCCCTTAAAAAAATACACGTTGCAATAATGCAACACGCAAATATAGATATATTTAGAATTTGATTCCCGTTTTAAATGATAAAAAGAGAATCACTATAGGTGGGGGAATATTTATAGAATGTGATAAGAAATAATCTGCGCAAATCCCTTCAATCTGCGCGTTATCAGCGTTCATAAAAAAAGGACGCAAGCATTGCGTCCCTACAAATCTGTGTTAATCTGTGTACTTTGTGTCGTCTGTGCGAGTTATCAGCGCGAGCCAATCGTCACACTTAAATCCGCCCCTTAAAATCCTCGTAACCAAACGTTTTCCAGAGTCGGTAGTTGGTGCCTTCCTTGATGTAGATGTCGGGCAGGGGCATACCGTTGAAGGTGTTGTTTTTGACCATTGAGTAGATGGCCATATCGTCGAATGTAAGTTGCTGACCTTCGGTGAGTTCGGTGTCGAACGAGTAGTCGCCGACGATGTCGCCAGCAAGGCACGTGGGGCCGCCAAGACGGTAGGTGAAGGGCTTCTCGTCAGGCTCGCCGCTGCCTTCAAGGGGCGGGCGGTAGGGCATTTCAATCACGTCGGGCATATGGCACGCCGCCGAAGCGTCGATGATGGCCACAGGGCGCTCTTTGCGCTGCACTTCGAGCACCGTGGTGAGCAGATAGCCAGCGTTCAGCGCCACAGCCTCGCCAGGTTCAAGATAGACCGTCAGGCCGCGGGCGGTCATACGGCCGATGCAGCGCTCAAGGCGCGGAATGTCGTAGCCAGGGCGGGTGATGTGGTGGCCGCCGCCAAAGTTCACCCATTTCATTTGCGGCAGCCAGCGGCCGAATCGGGCTTCAAAGGCGTCGAGCGTCAGTTCCAAAGCGTCGGAATCCTGCTCGCAGAGAGTGTGGAAATGCAGTCCGTCAAGCAGTTGCAATAGTTGCGGATTCCGCTTCAGTCCGTCTTCAAACTCCTGCAGAGTGATGCCAAGACGGCTTCCAGGGGCGCAAGGGTCGTAGATGGCGTGGCCTTTCTGCGTCGATTTTTCGGGGTTCACCCGCAACCCGACGCTCAATCCGCACTGCCGTGCCCGTGCCCCGTAGAGTTCCAACTGTCGCACCGAGTTGAAGACAATATGGTCGCAGATTTTGGTAATCTCTTCAAAATCAGACTCTTTGAAGGCAGGTGAGAAGATGTGGTTCTCACCGCCAGGCATTTCCTCGTGGCAGAGCCGCGCCTCGTAGAGCCCGCTTGCCGTTGCGCCGCATAAATATTTGGCAATCAGCGGATAAAACGCATAGCAACTGAACGCCTTCTGCGCCAGCAGAATACGGCAGCCAGTGCGGTCCATAACGCCTTTCAAGATTTTTAGATTGCTCTCAATGCGTTCGGTATCAATAATATAGCACGGGGTGCGAAGGGACATTTTTTTCGGGTGTTGGGTGTTAGGTGTTAGGTATTGGGTGTTGGTCCATAACTATCGGCATTAGGCACTAGGCATTAGGCATTAGAAAATTACGAATCATTAAACTTTAATATTACTCGAATTTTTCTGTAGTCTGTAGTCTGTAGTCCAACCATTTAAACCCGTTAAACTTCTAAACCTCTAAACTTCTAAACTTCTAAACTTCTAAATTTCTAAATT
>JAFXQB010000016.1 GCA_017527435.1 Salinivirgaceae bacterium | reverse complement strand
TTCCGCCTTCCTTGGTGGCGTCGCGGCCGGTAATGAGGAAGCCGCTGCGCTTGATTTTGTCACCATCGCTATTTTCGTCAACAAACACTTTCGTTCCCTCGTCGTTAACTGTGAAATAGTTGGTCGGCTGGCCGTCCTTGGTGGCGTCACGACCTGTGATGAGGAAGCCGCTGCGTTTGATTTTGTCACCATCGTTGTCATCGACAAATACTTGTGTGCCTTTGCCGTCAACTGCCAGGTAATCAATATTCTCGCCATTCTTCGTCGCGTCGCGGCCGGTAATGAGGAATCCGCTACGGCGGATTTTGTCGTTGCCGGCTTCCGGGTCAATGTAAACGTGAACGCCGTTCGGATAGACTGCGAATACTACGTTGCCGTCCTTGTCCTTAACTTCGAACAGGGCGTCCTCTGAAACGGTTTCGGCCTTCACGTCGAGTTTTTTGAGTGATATCTCGTCGGTTGCCACCCATGTTGTGCCGTTGTGAACCAGAGTCTGACCTTGTGTTCCGGGCACCTGCATACCATCGCGGCCGGGATTACCTTGCGGGCCGCGCTCACCCTGCTCGCCTTTCGGCGCCTGGAATTCAACCCAATTTGCGTTATCGTCTTTTGGCTGTACCGAGCTGCTTATATTGTCATTTTGCGCAATCCACATTGAGTTCACATCGGCGCTGGCACTGCTGGTGGCGAACACGTAATCGCCCACCTTGTAGGTGCTGGCGGCGTTCCACGCACCACGATTGGTCAGGCCTGTTCCGGGATTACCTTGCGGTCCGCGCTCACCCTGCTCGCCTTTCAGCGCAGCAAGCTGCTCGGGTGTGAAGTCGGCGTATGTGAATGCATCGCCTTTGTCACCTTTCGGCGCCTGGAACTCAACCCAGTCGTCGCCGGCTGCAGGTGCTGTTGATGATGCGGCAATGTCGCGCTGCGCAATCCACATTGAGTTTCCATAAGCCTTGGCCGATGATGGTGCAAACACGTAGTCGCCGGTCTTATAACTGTTCTGTTCCGACCATGCTCCGCGGTTGTTAAGTCCGGTTCCGGCAGGGCCTTGCGGACCGGCAGGACCTTGCGGACCCGTCAGGGCATTGAGTTGTTCCTGTGTGAAATCAGAGTATTTAAAAGCTTCGCCTTTGTCGCCCTTCTCGCCTTTGCCGCCGTTGGCTGAATAATATGCGTAAGGCACTGATTGCAGCTTGGTTGAGCCCATGTCGGTATACTTGGTGCCGCCGTTGGGGTCAATCTCGACGCGCATCCACACGTCGCCGCTTGCCCAGTCAACATCTGACAGGCTCTTGCCGCCAGTTGCCTGGCCTGCGCCCACTGTCACGCTCAACACGCCGTAGCTGTTGGTTGTAGGCGTGTGCGTCTCCTGATAAACGGCATCGCCGTTCTGGCCTGCGGTCAGTGTCAGGCGAAGGCCCACTTTCGAATTGTCAACAAGTTCGCCGGCGGCGTTACGCACCACTGCCTGGTACGAGAATCCGTCGGTCTGCGCAGTCGCCGTCATTGCGCCAAGCATAAGAGCGATTGCCACGATTGGGGTAAAGAAACGCTTCATAAAAAATACTTATTTGGTTGTTAAAAATAAATATCTATTTGGTTATCAACTATAAATGTGCAATAAAGCACATCAGGTTGTAAAAATAATAATTATTTGATTAGTTGATTGTTTTTCAGCGAATAAATCGACAAACGGCACTATCGTCGACCTGCAGAATAGTCATAGACTACCCTATCTCCACACCATCAATCTTTGCAAGTTTCTGCCGTAGAGCATCACCTTGTGTTTTGCGGATTGAAAGGTCGATACTGCATTGGTTGTCAAACTGCTGATTTGTTTGTTGCGGATTCTCGTCTTTCAGCACGCGCATCACGTCGTTCATTGCGGCGTAGTCGAATTTTATTGTGAAACGGTCCTGCTCATATTGCTCCACAATCTGATTGTTGGCAATAGCGTCGGAAGCGGCTGTGCGATAGGCGTTTATCAAGCCTGAAACGCCCAATTTGGTGCCGCCGAAATAACGCACAACCACAATGAGAACGTTGGTCAGGTTGGCCGACTGAATCTGCCCCAAAACCGGTGGCCCCGACGAGTTTGCCGGCTCGCCGTCATCGCTGCAGCGATAGGTTTTCATATCGGCACCCAAGCGGAAAGCGTAAACGTGGTGGCGCGCGTCGAAGTAGGTCTTTTTCAGCCCTTTAATGTGCTGGCGCACCTCATCTTCGGTGAAAACAGGCCACGCAAAAGCCAAGAAACGACTACCTTTCTCTTTGTAGACGCCTTCGGAATAACCGCTGAGAGTCAGATATTTATCGGGTTCTTCAGCCATTGCTTATTTGTTGAATCAGATAATTGTTGAATTGGTGAATCGGATAATCGGTGAATTGACATTTAGCAATCATCATTGTCTGTTGTCTGAAGTCCGTTGTCCAAAATCTTTACTCTTTACACTTTACACCTTACACATTACTCTTTCCTCTCACCTCACAATCCAATGCTCAATCTCAGTCGCTGCAGCATAAGTTTTGAGCAACCGTTCGGAATATTCGAACAGTTCAGGCAACAAGGCTGGGCCATCGTAGGCATTGACAACCATCAGGAAATGGCTGGTTTCAAGGCTCATAGCCGTGCGTTCCTCATCGCTGGTGGGCGTGCCGAATCCGCTGACAGAGTCGCGCAGAACGGGCAGACAGGCAATATTGAGCGGACCGCGGCCAATACCGTTGTAAGGCTCGCCCTCGCGCCCGATTCCGGCTACAACATTGCCCACAACCTTGTCGGCATCGAAACCGCCGATTGAGTAGCCATATCGCATCGACACAAGATTGACCAAATCCACCATAGTATTTATTTGGTACAAGTTGTTGCCCTTAACCAAACGGCGCATCAGAGCCTCGGCGCTGGGACGGTAGCGGCTCGGGTCTTTGCCGCAATCGGAATACATACGGCGCGTGGCGGCAATCTGCGGCTGCTCCTTAATGGCGTCGGGCGTCAGTGTGCTGCGGATTTCGGCAGTGAGTGCGTCAATTTCGCTCCACAAACCTTCGTTATAACTGGTGTTCAGCACTTTACACTCCATCACACCCAACGCCATTGTCGGGTTGACGGCTTTCAGTTCATTGCTTATAGATACTTCAATCATTGCGTTTTTACAAAGCATTAATCTTAATCCTATGCCTTTTTAACTCTACTCTCAAACTCCACCAACTTCCCGTCAATCGATTGTTTGACGGCATCCATCAACACTTCGTCCGACTCGGCGGTTATCGGCTCGCCAATCCAAAAATCGACATCGGTGCGCCATTTGCCCATCTGCCGGTAGAAGTTGGTCAGGAACGACTCATCGCCCCAAAACACTTTGGAATCGTGATAGTTAATAGCCGCTGGCGCGATGGGGGTGCCGGTTGTCTGCGCAATCTTAAACGACCCGTGCTTGAACGTCGCGGTAAGCGATTCGGTCTTGATTCCGCCTTCGGGGAAGAGTATCACACCTCCGCCACGGTCGATTTCGGCTTTGATGGCGCGCATTGTGGCAATCAGGCTGCTCTTGCTGCTGCGGTCGACTAGAATCATTCGCGCCAAACGGACGCTCCAACCGATTATCGGCCATCGGCCCAACTCCTTCTTTGCCACTATCGACGCCGGGTAGCGCGAGAATACAAGGAAAATGTCGATGTAACTGCGATGGTTGGCCATCAGAATGACGCGCCGCTCTGGCGCTTGCCCCGAAAAGTTCACTTTAATATTGAGAATCAGCAGACAAAACCGTGCCCAATTCTTTGTGATAAAGCGACTTATGGCCGGACTGCCAAAGCATATAAACAATAGTATCAAGCCGACAATCACAAAAATGAGTGATCCGACGAACACCAAAATGAGCCTTATGGTGGCAAGAATTTGTTTCATAAGGCAAAACTAAGAAAATAGCACAAACGGTGAACGCCAATGCCGCAGATTGAACGGATTTACTTAGATTTTTGTTCGATTTCTTCTGCAATGCAAGATTTCTCCTATCCCACTCTTCTACAACCCTTCCAATTCCATCGTCAGCCGCTCCCAATTGTTCAGCTCATCGGCAAGTTGCTTTTTGGCGGCCTCGTACTTCTCGAAGAACTCGGTTGTGGCGCTTTCGGGATGGTTGGCAAGTTGATTGTCCATTTCGGCAATGGCGGCCTCATACTCCACAATCAGAGCCTCGCTGTCCTCAACCGCTTTCTTGGCCTTGCGCTGACGGCGCTCCTGCTCCTTCTGCTCCTCGTAACTCTGTTTGCTTTGCGTTGCAACAGGCTGAGCCTTAGGTTTTTGCTCATCGGTCTTTGGATTTTTTGCCGATGCGGGCGCTTCGCTCTTCTGCCCCATCTCAAACTGCCGCATGTTCTCGAGTTTCTTATGGTACAAGAAATCGCCGATGCCGCCCAAATGCTGCTTAATCTTCTGATGGCGGAACTCATAAACAATGTTCACCATTCCGTCGAGAAAATCGCGGTCGTGCGAGACCACAATCAGAGTACCATCATAGTTGATAAGTGCTTGTTTCAGAATGTCTTTCGAGCGCATGTCAAGGTGGTTTGTGGGCTCGTCGAGCACAAGCAGATTGGCAGGCTCAAGCAGCAGTTTGGCCATCGACAGACGTGCCTTCTCGCCACCGCTCAAAACGCTGACTTTCTTGTCGATATCCTCGCCACGGAACAAGAATGACGCCAAAATGTCGCGGATTTTTGTGCGGATTTCGCCTTTGGCAATCTCATCAATCGTTTGGAAAACGGTTTTATTATCGTCTAGCATTTCGCTCTGATTCTGAGCATAATAGCCTATCTTCACGTTATGGCCGATTTTCACCACACCGTCGCACGGATGGATGCCGAGAATTACCTTGGCCATTGTGGTTTTGCCCTCTCCGTTGCGACCTACAAAAGCCACTTTCTGTCCGCGTTCGAGCGTGAAATCGATGTCGCTGAGCACCACCTTGTCGCCGAAACGCTTGGTCATAGCCTTGGTTTCGACCACCACCTGCCCTGAGTGCGGCGCGGGCGGGAAACGGAAGTGCATGGCCGAGTTGTCGAACTCATCAACTTCAATGCGCTCAACCTTCTCGAGTTGCTTGATGCGCGACTGAACCTGCACGGCCTTGGTGGCCTTGTATCGGAACCGCTCAATGAATTTTTCGGTATCCTCAATCATCTTCTGCTGATTCTCAAAGGCGGCCATCTGCTGCGCGAGTTGCTCCTGACGCTGCACAACATATTGTGAATAAGGCACTTTGAAGTCGTAAATCTTGCCAAGCGAAATCTCGATGGTGCGGTTGGTCAGATTGTCGAGAAAGGCGCGGTCGTGCGATACAACAATCACGGCGCCCTCGTAGGTTTTAAGCATATCCTCAAACCACTGAACCGACTCAATATCAAGGTGATTGGTGGGCTCGTCGAGCAACAGCACATCGGGGTGCTGCAAAATGACTTTCGCCAACTCGATACGCATACGCCAACCGCCACTGAACTCAGCCGTCGGACGCTCAAAATCAGTGCGTTCAAAACCCAAACCAAGCAGCGTGCTCTCAATCTCGCCATCGATATTATGGCCGCTCAGCAGATGGAAACGGTCGTTTTTCTCAGTAAGACGGTTAATCAGCGCCATGTATTCATCCGACTCATAATCAGTGCGTTCGGCCAATTGACTGTTCAGTTGGGCAATCTCTTTCTCGAGCGCCTTCACTTCAACAAAGGCACTCTGCGCCTCGGCATAAACCGAGCGCGTGTCCTGAACCGACAGGTGCTGCGGCAAATAGCCGATTGTCAAACCTTTGGGAATCGACACCTGACCATTGTCGTATGGTTGACGGCCGCAAAGCACTTTGAGCAAAGTGGATTTTCCCGCACCGTTCTTGCCCGTCAGGCCAATGCGGTCGCGCGGATTGACCAAAAAACTGATATTATTGAACAACGGCACGCCCGAAAACTCCACCGTCAGATTACTTACTGAAATCATAGTCTGCTTTTTTGAGCCGCAAAGGTATGAAAAAGGTTGAGATGGTTTAGATTGTTGAACGGGGTGAAGCGCTTTAGCATTTATTCTTTTTGACTGGCAAGAATACCGCGCAAATGGCTTGCATTTATTTGTCCGGCTTCATAAAATAAGTAAAGGGAAATCCCTTGCGGGACCCCCTTTACTAACAAACAACTAACCATTATGAAAAACTAACTAAGTTTCGTTTCTTCAAACGCAAGATTACAAATTTTGTTCGAATCTACGTTATGACTTGCAACATATATTTTACTGACAAATGTCAACTTTTATATCAGACACTAACCTTTATATATTGACCTACCTCTTCTTTGCGAAAAATTCTTTCATCAACGCAGCGCATTCCGATTCAAGCACTCCGCCGACTACAACTGTTTTTGGGTGGTGGATTCCGCTGAAATGGTGACAGCCGCGCTTCTCGTCGGTGGCGCCATAGACAATGCGGCTCACTTGCGCCCAAGCAAGCGCTCCGGCGCACATCGGGCACGGCTCAACGGTGACGTACAATGTGCAATCGGTGAGATATTTGCCGCCGATATAACCCGCCGCTGACGTTATGGCCTGCATCTCGGCGTGGGCGGTAACATCGTTGAGCGTCTCGGTCAGGTTGCAGGCGCGGGCGATTATCTGCCCGTTGCAGACAACCACGGCACCAATGGGCACTTCGTCTTTCTCAAGCGCTAACTTGGCCTGCTCAAGGGCTTTGCGCATATATTTCTCGTCGTCCATTTTAAAGTTTAGAGTTAAGACGCTTCGCTGTTTAGAAGGTTTAGAATGCTAGTTTTTAGACCTAAGACTACGGACAACAGACTACAGAGTGCTTTGAATAAAGTCTACCATCACCGATTGTTACGTTTTTTATTTTGCCTTTTGACTAACTCTTTACAAACTACTGCATCACATCGACTCCGGCTCTCAAATCGGCCACAAACTGCTGAATGACCGGCCAACACTCTTTGGGGTCGGTCAGGTTCTGCAGGCGGCTGTCGAGCGGGCACTGGCCCGTTTTGCGGCGGTTTTCAATGTAATCGACTTCGGTATCGAAATAAACCTGGACACCACCGTTGCGAAGCATCTGCAGCGCCGGGGTGCTGATTGTGTGCGTGTTGACTGCCTTAACGCCACCAAGAACCATCATCGCGGCAGCGCCACGGCCAATGATTTTGTCGGCAACGAGCGCGCCTTTGAGTTTGCCGCCGCCCTCGCTCAGCAAATCGTAAAGGTCCTGAACGCCGCTCTGGCGGTAGGTGCTCACCTCGCCGTTGTTGCTTATGACGCACGACAGGCGGCCGGCATCGAGCTGCTTCAAAAGCGAAGCCAAAACGGCCATCTCGCCCAAATCGACATCGCCTATCTTCAAAGCCTCAACAAAACGGTCGATACGGTGCATCTCCTGCGGAATGTTGATTCGCTGCGGACACTCGGGTATGCAGTGGTTGCAGCTAATGCAGTGGTTGGCCTGTCGCAGGCGCGGCACACTGCGGTCGTAGCCGACAAGGAACGCCTTGCGGGCTTTTTTGTATTCAGGGTCTTTGATATTTTCAACCACAAGTCCTTCGTTGATACACTTGTTGTAATGGCTGAAAATGCCCGGAATGTCAAGTCCGTAGGGGCACGGCATACAGTACTGGCAAGTGTTGCAGGGCACCATTGGGAACGACGCGTAAATGTCGGCAATATGGGCAAGAAGGCGAAGGTCGTCGTCGGACAAGGGTTTGAGCGGCGAGTATGTTTTCACGTTGTCCTGCAAGTGCTCCATATAGGTCATTCCGCTCAAGACCGACAGTATTCGCGGCTGCGACCCTGCGAAACGGAACGCCCACGAAGCCACGCTGGCATCGGGCTCACGCTGTTTGAGCAAAGCCGTGGCGTGGTCGTTAAGGTTGGCCAACCGTCCGCCCAAAAGCGGCTCCATTACAAGAACCGGAATGTTGCGTTTCTCGAGTTCGGTGTAGGTGTATTCGGAATTCAGGTTGCGCGAATTCATCGCGGCAGCGTGATTCCAATCGACAAAATTGTGCTGAATCAGAATGAAATCCCAATGATAGGTTTCGTTCAGGGCGAGCAGATAGTCGAAGCCTTCCTTGTCGCCATGAAACGAGAATCCAAGGTTACGGATACGTCCGGCCTCGCGCTCGCCGACAAGGAAATCCAACATTCCGTTATCGACATAGCGCGACTGCATCTGCTGCTTGCTGCCAATGCCGTGAAGAAGGTAGTAGTCGATATAATCGACCTGCAACTCCTGGAACGACTTCTTGTACATTGCCATCGACGACTCGCGGGTGCTGTTTGCAAAGTTCGACAGTTTGGTCGACACCAAGAACTCGCTGCGATTATGGCGACTCAAGGCCTTGCCGAGCGCGCCTTCCGACTTGCCCTGGCAATAGGCCGGCGACGTGTCGAAAAGGTTGACTCCGTGCTCTATCGCATAGTCAATCAACCGGTTGATTTGCTCTTGGTCGAGTTCGGCGTTGCGGTCTTCGCGGCCACTCAAGCCACCTTTGGTTGGGAATCGCATACAGCCGTAGCCCAACAGCGACACCTGTTGCCCGTGAAGGTCAGTGCGGTAGGTCATCTGGCCTTCAGAATCACCGCTAGCGCTTTTCGAAGCCGCTGATTTTTGATTGCCGCTGCCGCAAGCCGAAACTGCCGCCGCTGCCGCTATGCCCCCGCCCAAGGTCTTCAAGAACTGGCGGCGGCTGATTGTTACGTCGTTAGCCATAGTTTTCAATTTTGGTCAAATATATGAAAACTGAAAACAGCCGCCACTATTTTTTGCAGATTGACACAGTTTATTTATCCGATTAAATGAGTTTTTTATCGATAAATGGAGGGGAAAAGTAAGATTTAATGGGCGGCAATTGGGGTTTGGGGCAAATTACATTAGTAATTTGGATTTTTCTCATTTGATTTCCCCACCTTTGCACCGCCAAAGCGCTTGCCGCAACATCGGCTCGCTTCATCAGCAAATATCAATGGAACAACAAGATACAAACACCGCGAAACCGAAACTCTGGAACAGCAACTACATAAAGATTTGGTGCGCCAACTTTATGATTTTCTTTTCGTTTATGCTGCTGGCGCCATTGCTGCCGCTCTACCTGAGCGACACTTTCGGCACCGACAAGGACACCATCGGGTTGGTGCTGTCGGGTTACACGCTCACGGCGCTGCTTTTCAGACCGTTCAGCGGTTTTCTGGTCGATAGTTTTCCGCGCAAGCAGGTGCTGCTGGTGTGCTATTTTTTGTTTTTCGCCTTCTTTGCCGGATACCTTGTGGCTGGCTCTCTGCTTATGTTCGCCATTGTGCGCACAATGCACGGCGCGCCGTTTGGCGCCACCACCGTGGCCAACAGCACCGTAGCCATCGACGTGCTGCACCCCGAGCGTCGAGCCGAAGGCATTGGTTACTACGGACTTAGCAACAATATTGCCACTGCCCTTGCCCCCACCATTGCGCTTTATGTTTTTCACGTCTGGCACAACTACGACGTGCTTTTCGCCTTGTCGTTGGTGTGCGCCGGCATCGGCTTTGCCATCAACTCAACCCTGAAAACCGCGCCGCGCGAGCAGGTCAGGCCGCAAACACCCGTCTCGCTCGACCGCTTTTTTCTGGTGAAAGGCTGGCCCGAAGCGGCAACGCAGGCCTGCTACGCCTTCTCGTACGGCGTATTATCAACATACATAGCCATTTACGGCAAAGAAGAGTTGGGCATTACTGGCGGCACGGGGTTGTTTTTTATGCTGCTTGCCGGCGGGCTCATTGTGGCGCGCATTGTGGGCAGCCGCTCGCTTCGCGATGGAAAGGTCACGCGCAACGCGTCGTTCGGCGTGCTGGTGTCAATGTTCGGCTATCTGCTTTTTGCAGCCGTCCACTCGCCCATCGGCTACTACGGCGCGGCGTTCATCATCGGATTTGGAAACGGGCATATGTTTCCGGCCTTTCAGACAATGTTCATCAATCTGGCACCCAACAGTTTACGCGGTACAGCCAACGCGACGCAACTCACTTCGTGGGACGTGGGCGTGGGCGCCGGCGTGCTGATTGGCGGCATTGCTGCCGAGAACTACGGCTACCACGCGGCGTTCTGGACTGCTCTGGCGGTGAATGCTGTGGGTGTGGCGGCTCTGCTGGCGTTCACACGAAAGCATTTTGTGAAGAATCGCCTACGTTAAGTTTTGTGTAAAGTGGTAAAGTTTAATGAGTAAAGAAGGTTGAGAAAGTTGAGAAAGTTGAGAGTGTTTAGAATCTAAACCTTCTCAACAGCGAAGCCACCGATAGCTATCGGGAAAACTTTCTAAACTTCTAAACTCTCACCCCTACACTTCTTTATGCACTTCGCGACCTTCAACGTAGATGGCGCCCAACGGCCGGGCCGGGCACAGATGCTCGCACGCACCACAGCCAATGCAGCGTTCGGGATTAATGACCGGAATCTTGCGCGAGCCGTATTGGTCGGGGTTTTCCGACATCATCTGAATAGCGCCAACCGGACAATGAGTCGCGCAGTTGCCACAACTTACACCATCGGTCACTACCACGCAATTTTCGCGCAGCCAAACGGCATAACCAACTGATATCGAAGATTTTTCGGCAGTATCGATTGGCTTGATGGCATCGGCCGGGCAGACGGTTGAGCATTTGACGCACTCGGGGCGGCAGTAACCGCGCTCGAACGACATTTCGGGTTGCATCAGGTGCTCAATGTCAGACGACGGCACCAAAACCTGATTCGGGCAGGCCGACACGCAAAGCTGACAAGCCGTGCAATGGTCGGTGAAATGCTTAATACTCAGCGAGCCTGCAGGTTTAAGCGCCGTTTTGCGATTGGGGGCCTGACGGTCAATAATTGCAGCCAAACCGCCGTCAACCTTTTTCTCTTGCGCTTTCACAGTGGCGCCGGCCACAATCAGTGCCGATGTGGTCAAGAACGCACGTTTTGACTTGTCAACGCCCTTATCTTCAGCAGGTTGTGCCACTGAACGCAATTTATAACTGATAGCCCCCTTATTGCACTTGTCGATGCAGTCGAAGCAAGCCACGCAGCGGCTGTAATCAATTGTGTGCTCTTTCGAGTTGATGCACGAAGCCTTGCAGTTTCGGCCGCACAAGCCGCACGAGTTGCATTTTGTGGTATCGATAACCGGCTTGTAAAGCGAGTATTTTGCAAAAAATCCCAAAATCGTCCCCACAGGGCAGACGGTGTTGCACCAAGTGCGACCGCCACGCCACGCCAAAACGGCAATCAGCACAAAGGTAACAGCAGCCACAACAAAGGTTGTCAGGCTTTTAATCCACACATCTACAGTATAGAAAGCATAGCTGCCTGCGCGTTCGGCAAAGTAGGCCAAAACATTGTTACCAAACTGATAGACAGGTGCGAACAAATTATTTGCAATGCGTCCGTAGGCGCTGTATGGCGCCACCAGATGAGCAATAAATCCTACACCCGGCGCCAGAATCGTTGCAAGGAATACAACCAACACGCTGTAACGCAGCCATTTGCGTTCAGGCGAAAACGAATAGCGGTTTTTCTTGCTCTTTTTGCCGAAAAACGCCACCACATCCTGCATCACGCCAAGCGGACAGATGACAGAGCAATAGACTCGCCCGAACAGGAATGTGAGCACTAGCAACGCCACCACCACGCCAACGTTGAGCGCCAACAGCGCCGGAACAAACTGAATGTCGGCCATCCAGCCGAAATAGGTGTGAATTGTTCCGGTGAAATCAAGGAACAAAAGCGTAATCAGTGTGTAGAACACCACTGCCAGTGAGATGCGGATTTTACGTAACATACGTCTAATTTTTTCTCGCAAAATACAATATTACAAACTATTATAGCAATAGGTCGATAAGCTTTTTAGCTATTTAATCGACCAATTACCAATGTTTTCCGACAAAGTGCGTCAAATTTCGTAGTCAAGGCAGACGCGCAGTTTGGTGTTCGGGCGCACCGAGCCGTCAGCCACAGCCACGTGAGCCGGGTGCACGGCATAGCCTTTCAGGGCGTCGAAGCTTTCGAGAGTCGAATCGAGCATCAGGTCGGCGTTCGATGTTGGCAGACCGTTGATGTTCACTTTGATTTCCAGAAGTCCGGGAACCTTGCCGGCCAAACCTTCCAAACCTTTTTTGATTTCAGCCTTCACGGCCGCTTTTTGTTCTGCTGAAAGTTCGTCTTTCAGCTGCCAGAGAATAACGTGTTTTACCATTTTAATTTAGGATTTTTGTCCCGATAGCTATCGGGATTTGATTTTTGATTATTTAAAATTCAACTATTTGCAAATTTTGCCAACAAGTTTGTCAAGTCTTTTTGGCGGACAGGTTTTGCCAGATAGGCCGTGCAACCGGCTTCGAGCGCGGCATCGCGGTCCGAGTCGAACGAGTTGGCGGTGAGAGCCACAATCGGAATTTCAGCATCGAACTTGCGGATTTGGCGCGTGGCTTCAAGGCCGTCCATTACAGGCATACGCACATCCATAAAGATGATGTCGTATTTTTTCTGTTTGGCCATATCGACAGCTTCCTGACCATTGCGCGCGCGTTCCAAACTATGTTCTGACAGCATTGTCTCAACAAGGAAGTAATTGCTGTCGTTGTCTTCGACCACCAGAATGCTCACCCCTTGCTGAGCTGTGGGGACATCGCTGTCAGCATCATTGATTGCCGCAGATGAATCACTATGCGTCACCTTCATAGGTATCCACGCCCAGAATTTCGACCCGCGGTCCACTTCCGACTCAAATCCAACGTTGCCGCCGGCGGCTTCGGCAATCGACTTGCAGATTGACAGTCCCAGACCGGTCCCCTGTGCAAACGAGTCGAGTTTCTCGAACCGGCTGAACACACGGTCCTTTTTGTTGTCAGGTATTCCAATGCCTGAATCTTCAACAAAGATACGCACGCCACCATTCTCACACACGTAGCCGAATTTGATATATCCTTCGCGTGTATATTTGTTCGAATTCGTAATGAAGTTATTGATTATCTGCGTCATGCGATTCTTGTCGAACTCAACAATGCAGTTGTCGTTTTTGATGTCGCAAACAAACAGCACATCTGATTTGATTTTCTTCTGATAGGTGTCGTAAATTTCCTGGAAAAGATCGGAAATGCTGAACTGCTCGTATTTGAAATTCACGTATCCGGCTTCGAATTTCGACACATCAAGAATGTCGTTGATAAGTCCAAGCAGCAGTTCGCTGTTCGATGACACATACTGGCTGAAAGTGGCGCGTTTGACGGGATCGTCGGTAGTGGTGAGCAATTCAGAGAAACCCACAATGGCGTTGAGCGGCGTGCGTATCTCATGGCTCATATTGGCCAGGAACGCCGATTTTAGCTTGTCCGACTCTTCGGCCTTAACCTTCGCACGTTGCAATTCCTTCAATGTTTCGGCCTGCTGTGTGACGTCGAGCGATGTTGCAAGCAGATAAGAGTGCCCATTGAGTGTGAGCAATGTTTTCTGAGTGTGCCAAACTTCCCCAGCGGCCGAATTAACGCCTTGAATATCGTATTCAATGTTACCATTTTTGATGGCTTTCTGGTCGTATTCCGCTTCTTTTGCCGCAAAATCGCCATTAAGAATCTCGGCGTCAGAGAAACCAATAATATCTTCACGTTTCAGCCCTGTCATCTCGCAGAACTTGTCGTTAACCATGACGTAAGCCAAATTGTTGTCGACACTCTTCATAAAGAACTGGCCGGGAATTGAGTTGATGAACGTGTGCAGCATTTCGTTCAGTTTTTCGGTTTCCTTGATTGTGGCTTCAAGTTTCTCGATGTTGGTGTGCAGCTGCGACACATCGAGTGAAACTGCAAACAGATACCGGTGCCCCGACGGCGTTTTTATCATCGATTTGATGGTGTGCCAAACACGTTTCTCGTTGTTGACGTTGCTTGTGAAATCGTATTCCAGATAGCCGTTCTCGATGGTCTCGATGTCATGGGCGCGCTCAAGCACAGTGTCGAACGACGGCACATTGGAAAAAACTTCGTCATCTGTGTGCCCGATAATGTCTTCGCGGTTGAACCCCGGCCACTTGCAGGCTTGCTCGTTGACAAGCATATATCGCAAGCCATCATCAACATCCTTCATATAGAACAGACACGGCACCATATTGATGAACGTGTTGAGCATCAGGTTATTCTCTTCTTCCTGCTGCATGGTTTTTATCCATCGGGTGTTGTCGCGGATGAGTCCGGTATAGACAGTTGCTTCGCCCCGCGTGTTCCGCTGCAGCGGAATGACGAACATCTGCAGGTTATACCATTCACCCTGCTGCTTAATATTTTTCGACTTGAAATAAACCGTTTGGGTAAAATCTTCGTGCCGATATGCGCGGGCCACCAAATCGCTTATTACATGCCTGTCGTCGGGATGAATCAGTTTCAAAAGGTCTTCAATGGTGCAGTGCGTCGGGATGTCAAACATTTCTTCGGCTTGATAGATTGTAAGATAGCCTGTTTCCGCATCGAAATCGAACTGAGTCAAATCGTACTCTTGCATGGTGAGCTGCGTGCGTATTTTGCCTTGCTCAAGTGTCTGCTTATAAAGAGCGTCACTTGTCACATCGCGGATTACGCAGCCTATTTTGGTCACAATTCCATTTTCTTCCTTTGCAACCAGCGACAATTCAAAATACGAGTACTCCTGCGCGTCTGATGTCTTTTTTACCCGAACCACATTGCGCGACTCTTTAAGCTCGCCGCTGCGAAGTGCCGCAAAAACAATCTTCAGCATTTGAGCATCGCCGGGGTGAACAAATTCAAACAGTTGCTCGTAAGTGTAATTGTCGGGGAATATTTTGACGCCGTTCATATTCTCACGCTGGCCCGTTTCAAGATTTACTGTCCATGTTGATATGCCGGCTGTACGCATGAGCATCTCTTTGTCTCTGTCGAGTTCGTCGATTATCCGCCGCTGACGTTCGTCTTCGGTAATATCGGTGATACACAACACATAACTCAGTTTTGAGCCATCGGCAGAGAGCACACGGCGGCATTGCAGTTTCAAATCGAGATTGCCAGTGCGCGATGTGTTGTAGTACTCACGCACATCGTCGGTGATGGTGAGATGGCAGACTGTTTCGGTCATCTCGTTTTTTACAATATCACGCTTGAAATCATCAGGCAGCACCGGCGAATCGAAAATAACTCGTTTGCGGGTTCTGTAATCGCGTTTGTCAAGTATACCTATTATATCGTAATATGCGTCGTTGGCATATTCCATCACACCATCAAGATTATAAATGGCATAACCCACCGTTGATACTTTCAAGATGGTTTGCTGCTCATCGAGCAAAGTGGCGAATTCGGGGGTTCCCTGGTTCGACAAGTCGGTGATGATTACCACCAGGTAGTCTTTGCCATCGTCGTTCATCTTGTAATACCTGAAGGCTAGCGATGCAAAGCCGCTGCGTCCGAAGAAATGATGTGACGCTTTCGACATGTCAACATTGACAATGTACAACGCACCATTGTTGCTGATATCAGAACCCGGCATGGGGCCTGTATAGTATGGTGTGTCGAATATTTTCAAATTGCGGCTGAGCAGCGCATCCTTGTCGGGAATGCCGAAAATGCTCATTGTGGCCTTGTTGAAGTCAATTACCGTTCCGTCCATCTCGCAGATGACAAAGCCTGTGGACACCAAATCGAACATCGAGCGGAAGTTTGAGAACGAGAGCTGCTTGGCTTGGGCAGAGCTCATTTTGGTCTCACTCATAATGATGTCGATGTGGTGCAGCCTGCCAAACATCCACTCGGCCCGCATGTTGAGCGTGAAATATTTGTCGCCGCCAACATTCTGCCCCACAAAACTCAACATTTTCTCAGCGCCGCTCTTCAGTTTGTCAAAGGCTTCGATTAACGCCCCGCTATCAGCGAAACAATAGGCGAACTGGCTGAGATTGTATCCGTTATATTGTGAATTGGCATCCGAATCGCCACGTATTTTGTCTTTGCGGACATTGTAAAAAAGAAGTTCCGATTTTGATGATGAAAGGTGTGTCTCGAGTAATTTGAAAAAACCGGTATGGCTGCGTCTCGAAATTGCAAGCGACAGAAAGACGACCAGCACGGCGGCCAGCAACATAAGCAACAAACTGACGATAAACATCGGCATAGTTTCTCTCTTAAAAACAGACGGTTACGATTTGTCAGCCACATCAGCAACCGATTAGTTATACCCTACAATATTAACAATAAAATTCCGCCGTAGTGCGGTGGCTTACTGTTTTTTTGCAGCAAAACGAATCGAATACGAAAAAAATCTTTCCCCATCGCACGCTTATCATCACATTTCAAAAGAAGCTGGTTTTGCTTTTTTTGCCGTCAATCGGATTTCATTTCGATGACAGCTATTTTGTAAAACGCCTAACTTCGCACAAAAACCGTTTGTTATGTTCAGAAAGATTAACACGTTCATTGTCAAATACATGGCCGTATTGGTGCTGTTGATTGGCGTGGTAGCGATGTTCTGCCCGACTTCGTTCAACTGGATAAATCCCGGTGCCATCAACTATCTGCTTGGTGTGGTGATGTTCGGTATGGGACTGACGCTCAACCCGTTGGATTTCAAAATCGTATTCAGCCGCCCGAAAGATGTGGGCATTGGCTGCCTGGCACAGTTCACCATCATGCCGCTGCTGGCATGGGGGCTGGCGCATATTTTCGGCCTTTCGCCCGAACTCACCATCGGCATTGTGCTGGTTGGCTGTTGCCCAGGCGGCACGGCATCGAACGTGATAACCTATCTTGCCAAAGGCGACCTTGCGCTCTCTGTTGGGATGACCTGCGTTTCAACCATTGCCGCGCCACTCGTAACGCCGCTACTCACGTGGCTGCTGGTTGGCGAAACCGTCCATGTTGATGTGCTGAATATGTTCTGGTCGATTGTGAAGGTGATTATTCTGCCCATTGGTATCGGGTTCATTGTAAAGCATTTCTTTGCTGATTTTACGAAATCGGTTGTCGATTACATGCCCGCGTTCTCATCGTTGGCGATTGCTGTGATTGTTGGAACCGTTGTGGCCGCCAACTCGGCGCAGTTGCTCACCGTGGGGCCGCTTATTCTGCTTGTTGTGGCGCTGCACAACATCTGCGGATTTGCTCTCGGATTAGGTCTGGCGAAACTGGTTGGAATGAGCCACGAGAAATGCACCGCGGTGTCGGTTGAAGTGGGAATGCAAAACTCGGGGCTAGCCTGCTCGCTTGCGCAGACACATTTCGCCACAATGCCGTTCGCAGCCGTGCCCGGCGCCATCTTCAGCGTATGGCACAACATTGCGGGTGCTCTTTGGGCAAGGGCGATGAACAGAAGAACGAGAAACGAGACGAATTAATCCATAGAAAACAAGAAAGCCTTGCAAGTTGTTCACTTACAAGGCTTTATGTTGTCGTGGAAGGACTCGAACCCTCACAAGCAGAACCAGAATCTGAGGTGCTACCATTACACTACACGACAATGGTTTTAACGCTGCAAATATAGCAACTTTCTTTATGGTGTAACCACAAATGCGTAACTTTTTGCCGATAATCGTAATGCGAGTTATAACAGAGTGATTGCCAATATATTACAAACTTACTCTGTTTCTTTGTTGCTTTCGGTAAGCAGGCGGGACAACTGCATATAGCGCCAAACGACAGCCAAAACGAGCGCCAAAAAGACAATGACGGGCATACGGTAGCGCACCAATGCGCCGAAGTTAGCAGTGGTGAGCCCGACAAAAAATGCGTAGGTGACCACGAAAACCGACGCGGATATCAGGAACGGATTGCGCATCACTACGCTGAATATTCGGCGAAGACCGAACTTGAGAAGCAAATAAATGATTAGCAGCAAGAGAACAAACGTCTCGAGCCCCGAAATGAGCATCAGCAGGTTGCGCGATTCCCACACAAACGGACGGAAAACACCTGCCACAATGGCTGCGGGCGCCTTCGAGACAAGGCCGCCAATGGTGGGTTCGAACGCGCCAATATCGAAACTGTTGCCGCCGTAGTACTCTTTTTTCAGGTCGTCCTGGATAATGACGGCGGTCTCGATTATCGCGTCGAGCGACTGATAGCGCTCATTGGCCAACGAACCCAAACGCGAGAACAGCCCCACGCCCACAAGCCACATCACGGCCACGATTATGGGGAAAACCAATACTCGGAACATCCGCGAGCGCATCCGATAGACATATACAAAACCTATCCACACAAGGCACGCGCCCATTGTGGTGAAAAACGAATACGGACGAATGCTCATACAGACGTAACTGCAGATTATCAGCAAGATAATGTTGGCAAAAATCCGCTTGCGCGATATGAAAAGGCTGTGAACGGCGCAGAAAACGAACATCGACGCCACAAGGCACCAACTGTCTTTGAGCAGCGACGAGCCCCAAAACACCACCGACGGCACAAAGAGCAGGGCTATGGCGAAATTGCGGTCGTTGTTGGGGAAAAGTTTGAGCATCAGTTTGTAGAACTTCCAAAAACCAATGAAAAGCAGGGCGTTGAGCACGATAATATTGCCCAAAAACGTTTTGAATCCCAACAGGTAGAGCGGCACGTTGAAGCGGCAGACGGCAAACGAGTTGGGGTCACGCCAATAGGTGGGCCAACCTGTGGTGCGGTCGAAGGCGGAATGGACTTCGGGCGTGTGCACACCTGCCATTACTTTCGCGAAAGCGCCGAAATCTTTGTGCGCAAGCCGTTCAATGGACTGCGTACCCCAATAATAATAGTGTGTATCGGTCTCGCCGTAGTGGTAGGTGTAGATTAGCGCGAAGGCAATGCCCGCGAAAATCTTGAGCATCAGGCCGATAGTGAAATAATGGTAGCAAGGCTCGGCATCGATATGGCGGCGACGAACCGACGACGATATCCACCACAATATCATCAGATAAAGCGGCACTATCAAAACATCGGTCAATGTAATTACTTCACGCATCGGGCACAAATATAAAAAAGTTTAGTGTTTGGGGGGAAGGATTGGATTTGGACGACAGACATCAGACTTCAGACTTCAGACATCAGACGACGGACAAATTCGAGTAAGGTGTAAAGAGTAAAGAGTAAAGAGTAAAGAGTAAAGTTTAAGGTTTGAAGTTTAAAGTTTAAAGTTTAAAGTTTAAAGTTTGAAGAGTAATGTGTAATGATTCGGAATTCGTAATTCATAATTCATAATTAACCGTCACCCAACACCCAACACCTAATGCCTAGTGCCTAGTGCCTAGTGCCTAGTGCCTAATGCCTAACCCCTTTCAATCTTCCCCCTGTTCGCTATTTGTCAACAACTTGATTCGCGACATTGCTCATCGGGTTGAACTGTTGAATACATTTGACTTTCACTTAACTACTAAAAAAAGAGTATATGGAAACTTTTGGAACAATCTTTAAAGAAGGCGGCAAGAAGGCCTTGCTGTGCGGCTCGGGCGAACTGGGCAAAGAAGTGGCTATTGAGTTGCAACGTTTTGGCATTGAAGTGGTTGCGGTTGACCGTTACGCAAACGCGCCTGCAATGCAGATTGCGCACCGCTCGTATGTGATTTCAATGCTCGACGGCGAGAAACTGCGCGAGATTGTTTACAAAGAGCGTCCCGACTATATCATTCCCGAAGTTGAAGCGATTGCGACGCCAACGCTCATCGAACTTGAAAAAGAAGGCTTTAACGTGATTCCAACGGCCCGCGCCACCTTCCTGACAATGAACCGCGAGGGCATCCGCCGTCTGGCCGCCGAGGAACTGGGGCTGAAGACATCGCCCTATCGCTTTGCGGCAACCTACGACGAGTACCGCGCTGCCATCAAAGAGATTGGCATTCCGTGCGTTGTGAAGCCGATTATGAGTTCGTCGGGCCACGGACAGAGCGTGGTGAAAAGCGAGGCCGACATCGACAGCTCGTGGGAAATTTCGCAGGCTGGCGGCCGCGCTGGCGCTGGCAAGGTGATTGTCGAGGGCTTCATCGATTTTGATTATGAGATTACGCTTATGACCATCCGCCACAAGGACGGCACAAGTTTCCTGAACCCCATCGGCCACTGGCAGAAGGACGGCGACTATCAGGAATCGTGGCAGCCGCAGCCTATGACCGACGCCGCTCTGGCGAAGGCGCAGGACATTGCAAAGAAGATTACCGACGCGCTTGGCGGCCGCGGAATCTTTGGCGTGGAAATGTTTATCAAAGGCGACGACGTGATTTTCAGCGAGGTTTCGCCGCGCCCGCACGATACGGGTATGGTGACAATGATTTCGCAGGACCTGTCGGAATTTGCGCTGCACGTGCGCGCCATTCTGGGCCTGCCCATTCCGAACATCGCCTTCCACGGCCCGTCGGCTTCGAAAGCCGTGGTGGTCTTCGGCGACAGCCAAAATGTGAAGTTCAGCAACCTTGAGGAAACGCTTGCAATGCCCGACACGCAAATGCGCATCTTTGGCAAACCCGAAGTTCACGAACACCGCCGTATGGCCGTGCTGCTGGCTCGCGGCAACTCGATTGAGGAAGCCAAAGAGAAGGTTCGGAAAATGTATGACACGCTGAAGGTGGAGAAGGATTGAAGGATTGAAGGACTGAATGCGTGAAGGATTAAATGCGTGAAGGATTGAATTACGAATTTAGGAATTTCAATTTGATATGTAGGGACGTGGCGCGCCGCGTCTCTACGTGTTTTATGGCGTTCCAAATCAACCGACAACACCATTGATTTCACCGCCGGCAGTCTGAATGGAAAGGCTGTCGCCCGTTTGCACTTGCTCGGGCGAAGTTACGGCCTTGCCTTTCGAGCGGACGACTGAATAGCCGCGTTTGAGCACGTTTCGCGGGTCGGCTTGGCGGCAGACGAGTTCAAGGCGGTCGAGTTGGTGCTGGCGGGCTTCAAAGAATGTGGCGAGCGCTGTCTGCAAGCGCTGCTCAAGAGTGGCAAGGCGGGTGGTGCCGGCGGCGATTCCGATTTGCGGCAAAAGACGGATTTTCTGCTCGAAGGTCGAGAGTTGGGCCGTTCGTAGGTCGAAATAGCGGCGTACAGCGCTGTTGGCGAGCAAGTTAAGCCCCGACAATTGTTCCTGCGAGTGACTGACAACGGCTCTGACACCCAAAACAAAACGGTGATAATCATCGTCAACACGCTTGATATTCTGCTCGATACGCTGGCGGGCGACGTCAATCACATAGTCGCATTTCTGGGTGAGTTCCTGCTCAAAGGCAGCCGCGCGGTCGATTATGAAAGCCGCCAAAGCGGTTGGCGTTTTGAGCCTTGTGTTGGCTACAAGGTCGAGCACCGAATCGTCGCGCTCGTGGCCGATTCCGGTCAGAATGGGCAGCGGAAACTGTGCGGCGTAATAGGCCAACTCATAGTTGTCGAAGCAACTCAAATCGGATTTTGAGCCGCCGCCGCGCATAATCGCCACTGCATCGAACTCGTCCATCTGACTGAAAATCTTGTCCATAGCCGCGATTATCGATTCTGCTGCGCCATCGCCTTGCATCAGTGCCGGAAACAACTCGACGTGAAATTTGTAGCCGAAATCGTTGTTTTCCAATTGATTGGCGAAATCGCCCCACCCCGCTGCCGTGTTCGACGAAACCACCGCAATGCGCTGAACCACAAGCGGTAACGGAATCTGCTTGTTCATATCAATCACCCCGTCGGCGGTGAGTTGGGCAATCACCTTTGCGCGTTGCTGGGCAATGTCGCCCAATGTGTATTGCGCGTCAATGTCCAACACATTGAGACTCAAGCCGTAAAGTTCGTGCATCTCGACCGTGACGCGCAGCATCACCTTCAGTCCGGCGTGCAGCGACTCGCCCGTAACCGACTCAAAATAAGGGCTCAAACGAGCATAAACATTCGCCCAAATTGTGGCTTTCACTTTGGCCGTCATTCGTTCGGTATCTTGGTCTTTCTCAACAAGTTCCATATAGCAATGGCCGTTGCCACGCTGACCAAACTCAATGATTTCGGCCACCACCCACACTGGCGTCGCGAACGAATTTTTCAGTTCCGCACGGACGTTGTGCAAAAGTTCGTAAAGCGATATTGCCTGATTGTCTGTCATTTACCAAAATCGATAAGTGTGTGGTAAATCATTGTACCCTGCGTTACGCGGTTCTCAATGTCGGTATCGGGCGCGTAAGAGTCTGAATATATGTCGATTTGAATCTTCTCAACCATCCCGATTCCGGCGGCATAACGCTCCGCGACAAGCACTTTGCTGATAGCTGTCAACTCGTTTTTCTGCGAAACGGTGAGCACCGAATCGAACCGGAAACGGCCCACCACGGCGGGGCAGTCGATACTGTCGACGCGGAACTGATACTTCTGCAAAGTGTCGGTGCGGTTGTAGGCATTGCCGTTCCACGTTTTGCCAACGGTGAGCGGCAGTTGCATTTTTATAATTCGCGTATTTTCTTCAATCTGAATCACTTCCGTGCCATTGACGTATGCCAACCACGTGTTCATCCGCTGCCAATTCTCGCCTTCGTTCGTCCGGCGGAAACGCTCAATCTGCCGCAAAGTGTCGCCAATGTTGTCGATAAAAATTCCGCCAAAGCGCTCACGCACAATGTATTGCTGCGTATCGAAGAGCGCAATCGGCTCATCGATTTTGATTTCGACCACCGAAAAATCGCGCCAAGCGCCCGAATCAAGCGGAAAATATTGGCACTCAATCTTTTCCACTGGCGGCAACTGATACGAGTCAGATTTGTCGCAGGCGGCGAAAAGTGTTGCAAGAATCGATATGTAAAGAAAACGTCTCATTTTCGTCCCAAATTTAACCATTTGATTTTATCCACGCCATAACCAACCGAATCTCGTCGTACGAAAACTCGTTGTTGAGTGCTTCGCGGACGGTTGTCAGGCTGTGCTGTGGATTGTTTTTCAGATAGTTGGCAATGGTTTCGGCACGCTCGGGGGCTATAATGTCGGACGGTTCCAACTGGCCCTGAGCGACGTAATGGCTCAAATGATTCACAATGGTTGAGATTACCAATCCGCGAGTTTTGGCAATTTCGTCGACCGACATTCCTTCGGTGAACATCTGCCACGTAACTTCCTTTGTATCAACCTTCGGCGCTTTGGTGGGTTTCTTTTCCAAGTCATCAATGCCATCGAAAATATCGCCATCGACTTGCATTCCGTTTTCCTTATTGTACTGACGCACAATCTCAACAATATCAGCACCATAGCGGCGCGCAATGGCCTTGCCGACGCCTTTCACCTTGGTGAGCGCGGCAATGTTTTCGGGCAACGTCTCTGATATGCCCAAAAGCGCCTTCTGCTGCAGAACCACGTAGGCGGGCACGTTCATTTCGGCGGCCTTGCTGTTGCGCCACAGCCGCAGCGACGCAAACAACCGCGCGTTCGCAATGTTTTCCGTGCCGCTTTCGGCCTTGGCTTTCTCTTTCTTCGGCTTAAGGTCGGTCAGCACCGACATTGCTCTGGTTTTCAGATATTTCTGCACTTCAAAACCGTCTTTCATTGTGTTCAGGCAGTGCTTTTTGCGCAGCGTCAGGTCGCGAAGTTTTTTCAGCGAGTCGTTGGCTTCGGTCTCAACATCAGAGTTGTCGGTGGTAATGGTTATGGCATCGACGGCGGTCTCAACAAGTTCGCCGATTTTCGGCACAAAATAGTCGCAGCCCTTGCCAATGCGCTCCTGCAGGTGGCTGTTTCCTTCAACGCCGCTGCCGATTATCTGCGCCACCTGACGGCCGAAACTGTCGGCAACGGATAGTATTTCGGTGTTGACACGCGGCAGAACTGGCTCGAGTTTTTCGGCAGGATTACCAACCAGCACACCATTGTTTTTC
Organism: Salinivirgaceae bacterium; assembly: GCA_017527435.1. Taxonomy (GTDB): domain Bacteria; phylum Bacteroidota; class Bacteroidia; order Bacteroidales; family SZUA-534; genus RUG13583. The sequence goes on along the minus strand of JAFXQB010000016.1, from coordinate 72,552 downwards.
AGTAAGATACGATTAAGCCGCTGCATCTCGTGATAGATTTCGGTGCAGTCGAACAAATCGCCGATAAGGCTGGTCTCGTATCGCACCTTCGACTGGTTGAGCACCGCCTCATCGACCACCGACTGCTCGGCCTCGCGGTTGAAACGCGTAACTTGCTCATCGCCAATCAGACAACTGCCGCCCAAACGCGACGAAAGCACAATGCCATCGAGCGTGCGGCATCGGCTTAAAGCCACGTAAACCTGCCCGTGCGAGAAGGCCTGCGCAGCATCGATAATAACGCGGTCGAACGTCAGGCCCTGGCTCTTGTGAATGGTGATTGCCCACGCAAGTTTGAGCGGGTACTGACGGAACGTACCGTCCACAACTTCAGTGATTTCCTTCGTCTGCTCGTCGATTTTGTACGACGCGTTCGTCCACTCGGCTGGCACAACCTCAATGGTATCGTCGGCGCCGCCGCAATCCACATACACCTTGCCGTCCTCAATGTTGACAATGCGGCCGATTTTGCCGTTGTAGAACCGCTTTTCGAGCGAAGGGTCGTTCTTGACAAACATCACCTGCGCGCCTTCCTTCAGTTCCAACTGATATTCAGTGGGATACATCTGTTCGGGGAAGTTTCCGCTGATTTCGGCCTCGAACTTCACCAACTTGCTTTTCAACTTCTTGAGTTTGCTCTGGTTTATGTCGTTCGACTGGAAGTTGTGGGTTGTGAGCGTTATGTATCCATCTTTGTCTTTTGGCTCAAAATCAGGCTGATAGCGCTTGTCGAGTTCGGCAAAGACGGCGGCGTCGGCGGTGTTGTTGCGCACACGGTTCAGAATGTCGATAAAGTGCTGGCTCGTCTGGCGGTAAATCTGCTTGAGTTCGATAACCACGTAATCGGTCTGGCGCAGGGCGTTGCTGCCGAAGAAGTACATCGTTGGGTAAGCGTCGCGCAGCAAATCCCACTCGTCGTCTTTGACCACGGGCGCCAACTGGTGCAGGTCGCCAATCATCAGCAACTGCACGCCGCCAAAAGGCTGCTGGTTGCCCCGATAGCGCCGCAGCACATCGTCAATGGCATCGAGCAAATCGGCGCGGACCATCGAAATCTCGTCAATCACCAACAGGTCTAATGTTCTGATTATGTCGATTTTGCGCTTGCTGAACTTGTATTTGTTCTTGCCGCCTTCGGCCTGCGCATAGCCTGGCAGAAACGGCCCGAACGGCAGTTGGAAGAACGAGTGAATGGTCATTCCGCCCGCGTTGATTGCCGCCACACCCGTGGGCGCGAGCACCACCATCCGCTTGGGTGTCAACTGTTTAATGCGTTTCAGGAAGGTGGTTTTGCCCGTTCCTGCCCGCCCCGTCAGAAACACATTGCGGTTGGTGTACTGGACAAAATCGTATGCTAGTTGCAGTTGCGGGTTGTCGGAATAATCCATTTTTGATTTTTGATTTATGATTTTTGAATGCAGAAGGTAGAATTAAGTGTTCGACAAATCTGTCAATTGTTTTTACATTAGGCAGCGTACTGAAATTGGTCGGTTATAACCGATATTTTCAGATTTAAAATATCGTCCGTTGCAACGGACGATTTTGGTTCTATTATTGAATTGTTATCTTCCATCGTTCTATGTTTCTTCAAATATCAAACATTTATTCCGAAAAAACGGTACATTAATTATTTTTGTTTTTTTCATTAGGATTTTATTCATTGTAACAATCTGATTCCCAAACCAACGGATTGTGTTCAATGTATTCGGAAATGCGGTTCATTTCGTTTTGGTTGCGAACAATGTGGTCGTGGTAGCGCGGTTGCCACGCAAAGGGAATTCCATTTTCGCGAGCAAAACGGGTGACGGCGGATTTAATGCCGCCAATGCATACAGACAACCATCCCTGCCGATTGGCAACATTTTGCATATGCACGTTTTTCCCTGTAGGGACGTCGCGTGCGGCGTCCGCATTCACGTCGCGTGCGGCGTCCGTTACGTCATTGGCACCTGAATCGTTACGGACGTGGCACGCCGCGTCCCTACAAACGGTACGGTCGTATGGCGTTTTATCACCGTCAATCACCACAATCAAATGCGTGTGGTTGGGCATAATGACATACAATGGTATTTCGGCGTATGGATAATGATTTTGAACGTTTTCAATCTGCGCACGCAAACATTCCCCCACCGCCGTCAGTTGCGTTTGGCCATCGTACACTTCACCAAAATAATGTTCGCGGCCGCCCGTGCAAATGGTGACAAAATATTCCGCGCCATTGTATTTGTGCCAATCGGCGCGGGGCGTATGACGGACGGGTAATGGCATTGAAAATCGTTTTTATTTGTAACGATTTCAAAAATAATGAATTTGAACGTTTTTTTCGCATAAAATAACACGGGGATTCGCAGAACATCCACAAACATTCTATAATTCAATATCATAGAATTTCCATTCGCTACTTTCGTTCTCAATCAAATCGAAACTTACCGTGTTCTTTGGTATAGGTTGGAAGTATAATTTGAATTTTATTGTTTGACCATACCCAACTTCGGTTTTTTCGGGGGCGTACCGAATGTTTTCAGTTTTTATAAGAGCGTATTTCTTCCCTTGCGCAACAATCACCGCCGCCTTATCGATATTTACCCAACCATCAATATATTCGTTGTTGAACCAAGACATTTCAACTATTGTGTAACTATCGGTAACTGTTACATTGTCTATTTTCGTATATAATTCTTCACTACTATAATATTTTGGACGAACTACATCATTGGCATTCCCTTCGACAGAATATCCCCGTCCTTTTCCTCCTAAATACTCCACCCTATAAATGTAACAATTCTCTTCGTTAAAGTTGATAAAACTAAACGTGTAAATACCATTATCAAATCGCTTAACAAGTATGGCTACTTTGTCTTTCGATAAACGGTGTGTGGTCTCATACACTAAAATACCTTCATCGAAATTAAAATCCTTAATATCAAACGTAATCTTGGTGTTGGTTTTCTCAATTACTACAGAAACTTCTTCTTCATCTACATAAATGGTCCTATTATCCTTGGGAAACGTTGTCTCTCCTTCAATCACCTCACCATTACTGATAAGGCACGCTGTTATTGACAACACTTTGTATTTGAATATTTCATCGTCAGACGATTGCCCTTGAGCGACAATGGAACACAATAATATTGTCACACAAAAGACTAAATGTTTCATAGTCATTTTAATAAAACACTAATTATATGTTTGATATTAAAATTCGTTTTCTACCCTTTCCATATCATATGCAACTGCCTTACCTGTTGGTAGTTGAATAAAAACAGAATTCTTATCCGCGAGAAAAACAACTGTAAACTCCAAATTGCTGCGTATATCCTCAACTTCCATCATTAGCATACCCGTTTCCTCATCAAAAGAGCTATCTAAAGGTTTTGCTACAATTGTAGATTCCATTAAATCCCAATGATTTTTTGTATTACTAACTACAAATAAATTTGAACTAATAATCACATACGTGTTTTGATATACTGCACGTTTTGGCTTATGTGTCCCATTTTCAAATTCTTGTAACGCCTTAACTTTAAAAGTTAATTGTACATAATCTGAAGATTGTCCTCTAACAACAAAACTGCCGAGTATTATTGTCAGACAAAAGACTAAATTTTTCATACTATAACCATTTTAAGTTTGCTTTGCTCAATTCATAGAAAGAGTTGGATATTGGTTCTCATTCTCAAATATCAATATCTAAACAGATTAACAAAATCCATAGTATATTCGAAATCAGCACCAATGAAGCAAGGAACGGCTTCTTTTGAATACGAATATTCATATTCGCATTGGTCAGCTTCTATCAGATAATACGCGAACTCTTTGTAATCACTATATATATCATCGAATTGTGGATTTAGAATAGTTTTACCTTTATTGTCAATTATTCCCCACTTCTCTTGATACCTACTAATGCTTTCATCGATACTAAATATTGTTTTCCCATACATTAAATAACTGATTCTTCTTTTTGGCTCAACAACTTGTTGTCCTGTATTATCCAAAAGACAATCACCATCAGAAGCCTCAACGAAAGCCAAACCGCAGTCTGTGAATGAAAACGCATCGTTACTATATTGTGGCTCAACGACATATTTCCCAGTTTTATCAATATACCCCCAATAGCCATTATATTCAACAGCAGCCAAGCCGTTTTTTGTAAATGGTCGGCCAGATTCAAATTGTGGATTGATTACAATTTTGCCATTTGCATCTATGAAACCTAACTTCCTGTTTATCATAATTGCAGCTAATCCTTCGCTAAATGGCCAAGCCATATCGAATTGTGGTTCAACAACAATTTTACCTTTCTTGTCTATGTACCCCCATTTCCCATCAATCTTAACAGACGCCAAACCATCCTTAAATGGCCAAGCATCGTCAAATTGTGGCTCAACAATCATTTTTCCAGCATCATTCATATATCCCCATTGACCATATTTATTTACCGCCGTCAATCCATTAAAGAATGGGTATACCTCGTAGAATTGCGGTTCAACAACAATTCGCCCGCTTTTATTTATATAACCCCATTTGCCATCAATTCTAACAGCAGCTACACTACCTGAAAAAAAGCGAGCTATATCATATTTGGGTTCAATAATTACTTCACCTTTTTTGTCTATGTAGCCATATTTACCATTTATTTCCACGGTTGCACGGCCTTCTTTAAATGGTCCAACCCAATCAAATTTAGGTTCAATGACAATGTTACCTTTCTTGTTTATAAATCCACATTTACCTTCAACTTGTATGACCGCCAATCCTTCTTTAAATGCGCCTATACCTTCATATTGTGGATTAATAATCATTTTACCATTATAATCGACAAACCCCCATTTGTCTTTGATTTCTACCGCGGCCATTCCTTCTTCGAATGGTAATACATTATCATATTGTGGATTAATTATATAACTTCCATTTTCATCAATAATTCCCCATTTGTCTCCAAGTTTCACGGGGATAGTAATTGTTGATTTTGAACTATCATTTGCACACGAACAAACCGTTAACCCGACAATACAATAAAGGGCAAAATTTTTCACTGCACTCATATTATAATCGATTTATAATTAGATATTTAGTTTATTTTATTCCACTCTTTTTTCTCCTTTTCTTCTTGCTCTTTCTTCTTCCCTCTGCTAATCATAAATGCCCCGAGAACGCCGAACAAGAAAACAGCGCGAAGGTTTGTCGCTGCTTGTGGTTCGCCAATTGATAATCCTATTAAAGCCAACACAAGATTTCCGATACCTATAACCAGGAAAATCCATCCTAACACTTTCATAATTGCTCATTTTTAGTTATTTCCATAAATTCAGTCTCGTTTTTCTTGCTGCAAAGAGCAAATATCCAACCGATAAAACCCAGGAAAAAGCCCAGCGCGAATCCCCATCCCGCACCAATTTTTCTGTTTTTCCCAATCAACGCTCCAACTATGCCTCCGATAATTGAAGCAAAAATCACTGCTCCCATAACTTTTTGATTTAAAGATTAATATTAAGTTTATCAATGGCCTCAACTTTCAATTCGTTGAGTTTTTTAATATCGTTCTTGTTTTTCCCCAACCTCTCCGTAATGTCATTGGCAATTGCCATTTTCTCTGAATCAGGTGCGAAACGGTCGGGGTGGCATTTGCGAATCAACTCTTTGTACAATGCTTCAGCGCCAAATGCGCTATTAACAATGTTGCCAAAGTCAATATCGCCTTCGCTTTTGACTTGTTGCTTTATGCGGCTGCGTTTGTTATCGTGTTTTGTGCTTCTGCCGAGTAACAAAATGACAATTACAGCAAACTCGATAATTGAGATTACCATCCACCAATTAATCGAACCACCACAAGATTGTGTTTGCGCTGCAACGTTGGCTGCAAATTGTAATGAATCGTTCATTGTTTTACCCTTCCCCAATCATTATGTAATCACGAAGTTGCCAACGGCAACCATATGTGCCAACATCGCTATGCACTTCCAATGTGTCGAACCCCAACACAACCAAACGTCGCACAAGCGTATCATTTGCCAGAATTACATTGCCAATATTAACGGTGTCTTGTTTTGACAACTGCTTGCCAGAGAATACTTTAATCCGAAATCCACTATTAAAGAAATTGGAAAATTGGTGTTTGTATGGTCTGTAACCTCTTGACACACACGCTTCAAGGTGCGTAGGAGCTTCGCCGTTGATAAACGCTTCACGCGCTGCACGATTAAACCCTGCAATTAGTTGCACGCGGTCTTGCCTGTCGCGAAACCAATCAATAATCCGTGTCCAAAAATTCACTAACGACGGCATAATCAATTGTTTTTATCGTCATCCTTTTTTATCTCTTCCCAATCTTTTTTATGGTTTTGTTTTGCTTTATCTACGCCACGTGCGATTGCGAATATCAGACTGAACAATAATGCCGATATGGCACCAACGGCAAAGGCCTCGCCAGGACTTGAGTACCTGCTTAAAAAAATGATTAAATATTCCATATTCATTACGTTAATCTTGTTAAATTTTACCGCTAGACAATAAAAAAAGCGTGAAACTCGACGTCTCCCGCTTCAAGAAGGTAATTTGGCGTAACCTGGCGTAAACGAAATAAGTCAAGCCCACGCCAAAGCGTGGCATCTTGTACTTATTTCTTTCTTACGCCTAAAAATCGCCAAATTTTTTCTTGAAGAAAGAAATAGCCTAATGCTATATTTTATTGTATTTTAATCTTTTCCTATTTTCTTTATTACTCTTTTTTTAAATTTAAACTCTTGCCAAACAACTGATTTAACGTTTATGGCATCAATTAGTTTCAAAGATAGAAATATAATGGGAACTATAAATGAGAAAATTTGGAAAACACAACATTTTCCAAAAAACTTATAATAATTTCGGAATCGATTCCAAAAATCTTATAATAAATTCGGATTTTGCATTGACATCAACACGGACGCGGCGCGCCACGTCCCTACACGTATTTAAATTTCTCCTCCAGCACTGGCAGAATATCGTTGAAATTGTCTTGCAGGGGCAGCATTGTGCTGAACATAAACTCATACATTTCGGGCCAGGTGGCGCGGTTGTGGAAGTTCAGGTCGGTGCGCTCGCAGTAGGCGCGCATTACGGGTTTGCCAACGTCAAGTTTGTGATTGTCAGTCCAATGCAGCGGTGCGGGAAGGTCGGTTTCGAGTATGGGCGCGTAACGGCGCAACTCGCTGTAGATTTCGACTCGGCGGCTCTCGCTGCGGGCGTTCACCTCAACCACCGTGCGAATCCACTTGCAGTCAAGGTCGAACTTGAGTTCAAGCCCTTTGATTCCTGTTTTGTAGAGCATCCACTCGACTGGCCGCCCCAACCTGACCGCCTGGCAGCGGCTGTAGTTGGCAAAGCCGTTCCAGAAGTCGGTCATCAGTTGACGGGCCTCGTCCTTACTGTACATTCAGGTTCTTTATGAAATCCCACGACAGGTAGTTCTCGTAACTCATACAAACCTGCGCGGCAAACTCATTGGCCGTTTTCAGAACTGGCAGCCATTCAACCTGCGTGCCGTCGATAACGTTCTTAATCTGTGACAGTTGCGACAGTTGGTAAACCAGTCCTGCGGTGAACGTATCGCCTGCGCCAATGGTGCTCACTGGCACAATGTCGCAGCCGTTAATGTGGGTATTGCCCAGCATCGAAAACTCCTCGGCGCCGTTCTTTCCTTTGGTCACAATCAGCGATTTAGCGCCTAACTCGCTCACTTTGTTCCAAACCTCGCTGCTGTCGGTGGTCTTGAAAATGGTCTCGAAATCCTCGTCAGAGCCCTTAACCAAATGCGCAAGTCGCACACAATCTTCGATATACGGCATCAGTTGAGCCAGCCGCGGCTTGTCCGACGCGCGGAAATTGGGGTCGTAAACCAGGAACGCGCCGTTCTCTTTGGCCTTTTGCAGGAACGATTTGAGCACCTCGTGGGCGCGGCTGTTCAGAATGAAGAACGAGCCGAAGATTATCACGTCGCCGCGGTGAATGTTCGGGAACTTCATCAGCGTATAATCCTCTAAATCATCCTTATAGAAGGTGTAGTGCGCCTTGTTCTGCTTGTCAAGGTGCGCAAAGGCCAGATTGGTGCGAATGGCGTCGGACATATAAATATAGTTGGCGCCCACCTTGTTCTTGGCCAGGAAATCGAGAATCAAACGCCCGTTCTGGTCGAACGACAGATACGAAATGTGGTTGACGGGCATTCCCAAACGCCCTAAAGTGATTGCTGTGTTCAGCATTGAGCCACCTGGCTTCGCCCTCATATTATCGAAATCGTGGGTAATGATATCCAGAACAATTTCGCCCAAAGTGTAAATCATAACACCAAAGTTTTAAGTTTCCAAAAACATTTCCGCTTTACGCAATGCTTAAAAAAAAGTTTAGAGTTTAGGAGTAAGGGGTTAAAGTTTAAAGTTTTACCTTTCCCTTTTCCCTTTTCCCTTTTCCTTCTCACCTCTTACCACTTACCTCTACCCCTTACCTTTTCAAGCCAACTTCAAATCGCTGCAGATTGCCGCAATCTTGTCGTTCAGTTTGTTGGCAACAGCCTGATATTCAGACGCGTTGGCCAATGGCATTTTTGTGCCGATATAGAACTTGATTTTCGGCTCGGTTCCCGACGGACGGACCGAAACAATGGTGCCGTCGGCGGTAATGAACTGCAGAACGTTCGATTTTGGCAGGGTGATTTCGGTCTCGGCCTTGGTCTTTTGGTCGACGGCCTTGCCCAGTTTGTAGTCTTTAATGCAAACAACTTCAGAACCAGCAATTTGCTTGGGCGGGTTACTGCGGAAGTCGGTCATCATCTGCTGAATCTCTTCGGCGCCCGATTTGCCCTTCTTCACAACGTTTATCAGTTTCTCGCGATAGAACCCGTAGCGCACGTAGATTTCTGCCAGCAGGTCGAACAGCGATTTGCCCTGGCTGAACGCCCACGCGGCGGCCTCGGCAATGAGCGACGACGACATAACTGCGTCTTTGTCGCGCACGAAATCGCCGCAAAGGTAGCCGTACGACTCCTCGCCTCCGCCAATGAACTGCTTCTTGCCCTCGTTGCGCTTAATGGCGTCGGCAATGAACTTAAAGCCTGTGAGCACGTCGTAGTACTCAACGCCGAAATCTTTGGCCATCGCGGCAAGCAGTTCGGTGGTTACTATAGTCTTGACAATGAATTCCTTGCCTTTCAGTTTACCGTTCTCTTTCCACTTGTTGAGCAAGTAGTAGATAAGGATTGAGCCCGTTTGGTTGCCGTTGAGCAACTCGAACTCGCCCTTGTTGTTTTTGGCAGCAATGCCCACGCGGTCGGCGTCGGGGTCGGTGGCGATAACCAGTTCTGCGCCAGTCTCTTTCGCCTTCTCAATAGCCATTGCCATTGCGGCAGGCTCCTCGGGGTTCGGCGATTTGACGGTTGGGAAGTTGCCGTCGCTAACGTCTTGTGCGTCAACGTGAATAATATTCTCGAAGCCGTAGTTTTTCAGGCTTGCGGGCACAAGGCGCACGCCCGTTCCGTGAATCGGCGTGTAGACAATCTTCATATCCTTGTGCTTGGCGATAATCTCTGGCGACAGCGTAAGTGCCTTAATGCGTTCAAGATACGGTTTGTCAACATCGTCGCCGATAATGGTGATTCCGTCGTTGCCCTTGCCCCATTTCACCTCATCAACCGAAGTGATTTTCTGCACTTCATTTATAATATTGGTGTCGTGCGGTGCGATAATCTGCGCTCCATCGTCCCAATAAACCTTGTAGCCGTTGTACTCTTTCGGGTTGTGCGAAGCGGTTACAACCACGCCGCTCTGGCAGCCCAGATAGCGAATTGCGAACGAAAGTTCGGGTGTCGGACGCAGAGAATCAAACAGATAGACTTTGATTCCGTTTGCCACGAAGATTCGTGCAGCAGCCTCGCAGAAGGTGCGGCCGTTGTTGCGGCTGTCGTGAGCAAGCGCCACTTTTATCTCTTTGCCAGCAAACTGCTTGAGCAGATAGTTGCAAAGGCCCTGTGTGGCCATTCCCACGGTGTAGATATTCATTCGGTTGGTGCCAGCGCCCATAATTCCGCGCAAGCCGCCAGTGCCGAATTCCAAATCGCGGTAGAACGACTCAACGAGTTCATTCTCATCGTTTTCCATCATATTTTTCACCTGCTTCTTTGTCTCTTCGTCGATTGAAGCGGTGTTGAGCCACGCCTGAGCGCGCTGCTTAACGGTTTGTAATAAATCTGATTGCATATTTTAAAGTTTTGGTAAATCGGTGAATTGTTTAATCGGTGAATCGGTGAATTGAATGGTAAGTGGTGAGTGTTTAGTTTTAAGTTTAATCTAAAGTCACCCAATCAATTATGCCTTATCGCCATTTAATTGTTCATTGTTAATTATTAATTGTTCATTTCTTTCAGTTTTTTCAACATAACATCAAGACTGTCAGTCCAATACGGAATGGTAATGCCGAATTTCGTTTTTATTTTCGACTTGTCGAGCACCGAGAAGGCTGGCCTTTTGGCTGGTGTGGGGTACTGCTCACTGCGGATTGGGTTCACACGGCAGTTGATATTCTCGTGGCGCAGAATGTGCTGTGTGAAATCGTACCAACTGCACACGCCTTCGTTGGTGTAGTGGAACAAATCGGTGTAGGGTTTCGGCATTGCCTGTAACTGCGGCAGAATCTGCAGAATGGCATCGGCAAGGTCGGCTGCGTAGGTTGGTGTGCCCACCTGGTCGAAAACCACGTTCAACTCGTCGCGCTCGGTGCCGTATTTTATCATTGACTTAACGAAATTCTTTCCATAAGTTGAATAAAGCCAAGCAGTTCTGATTACAATGGCGCGAATGTCGGAATAGAGAATCAGACGCTCGGCATCGTTTTTGGTCTTGCCGTAAATAGAACTCGGAATTGGCACGTCTTCTTCGTCATACGGGCGGTTCTTCTCGCCATCGAACACGTAGTCGGTGGAAATCTGAATCAGGAAGAAGCCGTATTTGCCAGCCATCTCAACCAGCATATCGACAGCCGTGGTGTTGAGTTTGAAAGCCAGTTCCTGATTGCTTTCGGCGGCATCGACAGCGGTATAAGCCGCGCAGTTTATAAGGAAATCGAATTTCGGTTGGCTTTGAAAATAGGCGTTTAGCGAATCGATGTTGGTGATGTCGAGTTCGGCCACATCGGTAAACGTGAACTCATAATCGGTGTATTTGGCCGACAACTCACGTAACTCGCTACCCAACTGACCATTAGCGCCTGTAACTAATATTCTGTACTTCATTCTGTTTTTATTTTTCCATACAACTTGCTAAAATAGATAATTTGGGATAAAAGTTTTATCGCATAGCGGCGGAAAAACGTACTATTTATAAACAAATTTTAAAGTGGTTGGGCAAATAATTAGAATTTAGAAATTAGTTTTTTTTGAATTGCGAATTATGAATTACGACTATCCGATTCACGCAACCCACCAATCCAAAAATTCTTACATTTGCGCATCTGAAAAACAAAAAACTATGAAACTTACGGTGATTGGTGCCGGCAATATGGGCGGGGCGCTCATACACGGCTGGGCAAAGAGTGGCAAGGTTGAGAACATTACCATTGCCGACAAAAACGAGCAACTGCTTGCCGATTTCAAGGCGAAATATCCGCAGTTGACCACAACAACCGACAACGTTGCGGCCGCAAAGGGCGCCGACATTATTATATTGGTGGTAAAACCCTGGCTGATGCCGACGGTTGTTGGCGAGATTAAGCCCGTTTTGGACCTGAAACGGCAGATTGTGGTTTCGGACGCCGCCAACTTCACCACCGACAAACTGGCCGAAGCGCTTGGCGCCGATGGCAATCTGCTGTACGTGATACCCAACATTGCTGCCGAATTTGGAGCAAGTATGAGTTTCATAGCCAAAGGCAAATCGGCCACCGACGCCGCTCTGGCGCAGGTGAAAGGCCTTTACGACATTGTTGGCGACACGCTTGTTGTGGCCGAGAATCTTGTAGGTCCCGGAATGATGATGGCCAGTTGCGGCATAGCCTATGTGATGCGCTACATCCGAGCACAAATGGAGGGCGGCTGCGAGATGGGCTTCTACCCTGCCCAAGCCAAGCAGATTGCGCTGCAGACGATGCAGGGCGCAGTGTCGCTGCTGAAAGAGACCGGCTGGCATCCCGAAGAAGCCATCGACAAGGTTACAACCCCCGGCGGCGTGACCATCAAAGGCTTGAACGAACTGGACCACGCAGGTTTCAACAGCGCCGTTATCCGCTCGCTGAAGGCGGGACTAAAATGAAAGGGTGAGAGGGGAAGGTTTAGAGTTTAGGGACTAGAGATGATAATTGAATGACTCTGGTACACACGGAAAGTGTGACCGTGAAATGTTATCAGCACCCCCTATCGGGGACGTTCATTATCCCTTCGGATATCATCAATCCACTTCCCCACCACGGGCGCGGAATAGCCGAATAATTGGTCGATGGCTTCGGCTGGCGTATCGGCAAACTGAACCATTGCGGCGTGCTGCGGCAAAAGCATCTTCTCACTGACCATAAACTCGAGTTGGGCCTTCAGGTGATTGTAGAAACCATTGATATTCAGCACCACAAGCGGCTTTTTGTGGAAGCCTAACTGTCCGCCCGACAGGATTTCGAACATCTCATCCATTGTGCCAAAACCGCCAGGCAGAACAACAAAACCGTCCGAAAGGCGTTCCATAGTGGCCTTACGTTCCTGCATTGTGCTCACAGTGAGCATCTTGGCCAAACCCGACTGCGCCAGTTCGCGGCCAGCCAAAAATTCGGTGATGACGCCCGTCACCTTGCTGCCGCCTGCCATTGCGGCTTCGGCCACGCAGCGCATCAACCCAACGTTGGCGCCGCCGTAAACCAAATCCAAGCCGCGCGCGGCAAGCAATGTGCCAAATTCGGCGGCAACGCGCTCATATTCAGCATTTGAGCCACGGTTCGACGCACAAAAAACGCAGACGGTTTTCATTGCGTGCGATTATTTGTTGTTGCAGTGTATTAGCCTGAGAGTGTGTCCCATACGCTCTTTTTTGGTGCGCATATAGAACTCGTTGTACTTGTTCGGCTCAATCTCAATTGGCACATTCTCAACCACTTCGAGCCCATAGGCTTCAAGTCCGATGCGCTTCACGGGATTGTTGGTCATCAGGCGCATCTTGCTCACGCCCAACTCGCGCAGAATGCTCGCCCCCACCCCATAATCGCGCTCATCGGCGTCGAAACCCAGGTGGATGTTGGCATCGACGGTGTCGTAGCCGTGCTCCTGCAACTCGTAGGCCTTGATTTTGGCCATCAACCCAATGCCGCGCCCTTCCTGATTCATATAGATTATGACGCCTTTGCCTTCTTTATCAATGGTTTGCATTGCCTTATGCAGTTGCTCGCCGCACTCGCAGCGCATCGAGCCGAAAATGTCGCCCGTCATACACGATGAGTGGACGCGCACCAGAATCGGCTCGTCCTTCTCCCACGAGCCCTTAATCAAGGCGATATGCTCTTTGTTGTTCGACTTCTGAAGGAACGGAATCAGACGGAAATCGCCGTAAGCCGTCGGCAGATGCACTTCGGGGCCGCGCTCAATAAGCGTGTCTTGCTGCAAGCGGTAGGCAATCAGGTCTTTGATGGTTATTATATTGAGATTGAATTCTTTAGCAATCACTTGCAACTGTTCCATCCGCGCCATTGTGCCGTCTTCGTTCATAATCTCGATGAGCGCGGCGGCGGGATGAAGTCCTGCAAGGCGAGCCAAATCGACGGCCGCTTCGGTGTGTCCCGCACGACGGATAACGCCTTTGTTTTGAGCGTAAAGCGGATTGATGTGACCAGGGCGCGCAAAGGTTGACGGTTTCGATTCGGGGTCGGCCAAAGCGCGGATGGTTGCGGCACGGTCGGCAGCGGAAACGCCTGTGGTACAGCCTTCTATCTTGTCAACCGACACGGTGAACGGCGTGCCCAAAATCGATGTGTTGTTATCGACCATATGGTTGAGTTCCAACTCGGCGCAACGATCGATGGTGATGGGCGCGCAGAGCAGTCCGCGGCCGTTTTTCAGCATAAAATTCACCTTTTCGGGCGTGATTTTTTCGGCGGCAATCACAAAATCGCCTTCGTTCTCGCGATCTTCATCATCCACAACTATCACAAAATCACCACGTTTGATAGCTTCAACAGCTTCAGGGATTGTATTAAGTTTTATATCGGTCTGCATATCTTGAAATTTGCGGCAAAGGTAGGCAGAAAATCATTGTTTTTTGCTCTTTGCGCTCGATTTGTCATCTTTCAAATTCTCAACCGAATTGTCAATCCATTCTTGCTGATAGGCTTTGCGCAAGCCGTTGTACCACTTGTCGCCGCGGGTGTAGTCGAGAACTTTCACCTTCGGGTCGGCCGACGGATGCTCGCGGAAATCGCGGCGAGCCAGTTCAATGCCCAGTTTTTCCTGACTCTCGCGGGTCCACATCGACTCATAATAGCGACGGTTCAACTCGTTGAGCAGGTTGAGTGATTTCTTCAGTTCGTTGATTTCGGCATAGTAGACAACTGCCGCATCGACAAGTCCACCATATTGATTTTCAAAAACATAATCGTAAACCGCCTTGTGACGGATTCCGAACTTGTTGTTGCAACTATCGGTAAAGAACTCGGTGGCGGCTACATAGGTCTCGAGAGCCTTTGCAAACTCTTTCTGCTCAAGCATAGGCTGCACCGAGTTGACCATCTTTTCGTACTCGCAGATGGTTTCGATGTCTTTCGAGCGTTCCTGCACAACCGAATCGGTCAGGTTGCACTTGTAGTTGGCACGAGCAATGCCCGCAGCCTTCGACAGCGACGTGCGCGCCTTGATGAACTCTTTCTGCTTGATAAGTCGTTCAGCGGCACCAACTTGCACATTGTAGTCGAACCACGCCTGACTGCACTCACCATCGCTCAAGGCCGCCGAAAGATCTGACAAAGCGGTCTGAACTTCAGCAACTTTGGTGATTTTGGCGTCTTCGGCCACAGCCAGCGCTTTCTGATACTGCTGTCCTGCCTTGCCCATTTGGAACATCTCAACATACGAAATGCCTAAACCACAAAGATTTACGACATACATTATTGATGCGTTGCGGTTTTTGGTTGTCCAGGCGGTGTCGGCCATAATGGGCTGTTCCTTGTTGATTGCCAGCGCTGCGGCATAGAAAGCCAACGCTTCGCGCGGCTGCTTTCGGGCCAGAGCATTGTCGCCTTCAGCCATCAAGCCGTCATATTTCTGCTGATAGGCTTCGGTGCGCAACTCATCAGCCAACGCTATTTTCTTCAAATCCCACGTTTGGCGGTATTTTTCGGCTTCGTCGAGTTGCTCAAGAGCAGAGTCGGGATAACCATCGTCGAGCGACGATTTCGCTTCTTCCAACATCCGCATATACTTGTGCGTACGGCTGTCGAACGCCAGTTTTTCAAGTTCAGCAGAGCAACTGACCGCTGTGTGCTTACGGCAGATGTGGGTTGCCTGATCGAAGGCGAAAAGCGCTTCGTCGGGTTTATCCATCGACACCGATTTTCCGTACGCAATCCATGCCAAATACAAGTCGTTCAGCAATTTACTCTCTGCTTTAGCATCAATGTCGAAAGTCGGATACTCTGCGCGCAAATTAGCGGCCGAATCGGCGAGCAATGTACTCTGTTTCAAGTCTTTGGCGTCATAGTATGTCTGCGCTTCCGCGATGAGTTTTGCGTGAATGGCGCCATAGAGTTGCGCCGACAGTTTGTCAAACTCTTCGAACCTTCGGATTCCCTTGATGCGCTTGCAATAGTCCTTGCAAACCGAAAGCACTCGAAATCCGTTATCAACATCCTTGTTATCAATGAATTGACTCACCGAATCGATAAAAATATAGATGACACGCTCTGCCAGTTTGATGGTATTGTAGCGCGTGTCGGAATCGGGATTCATGTCGGTCACAATGCGGGCGCAAGTGTCGAGCACCTGACGATAAAGTCCTGACTCATAATCCATTGAAGCCAACTGATAATGCGGTGGCGCATAGTTGGTTTTGGCCTTGATGGAATTGATGAACATCTCTTCGGCGCGGTCGCCCTTGCCCCACCCGAGCAATTCCATACCCTTGTTGTGATAGGTTTCCCACATGTGCGACAGCGCATATTCAACCTGCTTCTTCACATTGCGGTTGGTTTGTTCCGCTTGGCGCAGATGTTCCATCAAATCGATTGGGTTATAGGCCGATAGGTCAAGTTTAGTATCAAAATGACGAGATTTTATGTCGTTGATGACAGCCGTGTTGTTGATGGTGAACTGCCGCGCCTGCTCAAGTGTTTCGATGGAATCGGGACGAATGGCAGCCAACTCTTGCTCCATCATTTTCAGACGTGCGTCGGTGTTGTAATAGTCGTCGATAAGGCTGATGAACTCATCGGCCTCACGCACACCCGACTTGTTGAAATGCAGTTCGACCGACACAATGCGCAGTTTGCAGCCAGTGAGCGGCTCTTCTTCAACGTAATAGTGGCGGACCATGTTCTTTTCAGGCTCAAATGGTTCATTATCAACCGTCCAGCGTTTTACTTCGCTGCCCGCGCCCGAAAGAAGCACAAATTCGGCACTGAACACTTCGGGTCGCAGTACACTATTGATACTGAAGCCCTTATACTTGCAATCGTTGTTCGATTTAAAGCCACGGTTGTCGATAGTTATAAGCAACTGTCCGCCGATGCGGGTTATACGGCTTTCCAAATCGAGTTTGTAGGTGAGCAAACGGTCGCCGCCATCGGCAAAAACAATGTCGAGCAGGCCGTCATCGCTGCGGTTGTCACCGTTAATCTCAACCGAAACAGTCTGCGACTCGTTGAATAAAGTGGCTTGCGCCGATGCCTGCCAACATACGGCCGTAGCGAAAAAGAATGTGCTGATTAAACGTTTCATCTGTCGTTTGAATTATTATCCGAAACCATGCCGTTTCCCCCTTTGCCATAGTGCGCAAACCGCAAGGCTTCGCCATTTTAACAACCTGACTGCCAATGTTTTTTACTACTGGCAAGCCGTTAAAAAACAAGCACAATGTACGGATTAAATCTTTTGATTTCGGGCTGGTTCAATTATGTATTCAACGGTGGGTTGTTAATAGCGCAAGGCTATTTTTCGGTGACTGGGACCGTTTTTCGGCCAGTTTCAACAAAAGGCAAGAACGACAAAAACGCAAACAGTGGGAAACTGAAATGGCTGCTACCGCTGAACATTGAGAAGAACATACAACACAAGTACATTATGAAGAATATGCCCAACTGCTGCCGCTTTTTCCAATAGAGCCAAAGGCTCATTATCAAAAAGATGATATAAACCACCCCACCTATGATACCCGAATACAAAAAAGATGATATGATGGGGTTATGCGGGAAATCATGGCGGTCTGGATTTTTCCAAAAACGTTCTCCATACCACTCGAGATATTTGAATCCCTGACCAAAAATTTTCTGTTTAGTATCATAGCGCGTCTGCCATAGTTCAATGGCATAGCGCCAGCGGTCAATACGGGGGGCTGTAAAATAGTTTATAGTATCAGCACTTTCTCTCGCGAAAAAGCCATGAATAACACTATCGGGCAATTGGTCGGCATACATAGGCATGCCTATAGTATCGTCACAAGTTAGACACATATCTTTTACTTCGATGGTGGAACCGGCGCGCAGAGAATTAATGAAGCAATGCGGATTTAACCTATCCTCAACAAATTTATATGAAACTTCACAACGTTTCCAAACGCTGTCTATTGGACAAATTGTAGCCGGAAGATTATGTCTGTAGCCATATCCTTCATTTACCCACCAACCAACATTAAAAGGCTTATCACTGCCCTCCAACACTCTATATGAGAACGAAAGATTGTAAGTTACATTTTTATGATAGAAAATCGGACGTCCGGCATAATGTATTTGCCAATAACCGCTCGAGCATCCTCGTGTTACTCTAATGGCACTATCACCACTTTCTGTAACGACAAGATCAAACCTTATGCAATCGTGTGGTGTCGGCAAATAATTCCAACCTTCCAAACCGAGTTTCAAATCACCATTGAAAAACAGATTATCGCCAATCGAATAATCATGCTTTTGTTGACGTTTCATCTTCTGTTTGAAATCAAATTCCGAAAACGTGACGCCATCATCGGACAGCGTATAAAGCTTATAATATTTGTATTTCTCGTCAAAAGACAAATCGTCGTTATAAATCTTATAGAAAGATAACAAAATTGCTGTTCCACAAACAATTACCAAAACAATTGGTGTCAAGCCAACAGTCAATATTTTTTTGTCCCAACGGTACTTGAATATGGCCAACAGAACCAAAACAAAAACGAGTAACGCATAAAGCACATATCCTCGCCGAGACATGACCGCCGCAATATTTATTACTGATATTATGTTGATTACAAAAAAATTTCGGACATTAATTTTCTTATTAACATAAAACCTCACCGACAGAATGATAGACAATATGAAAAATAGCGCATAGAAATTGCAATCGTTGACCAAAGTGAAACCCACACCCTCAAAAAGTTTGTCACCCAATGGCATTAGCACTCCTAACATCGCCAACACAAACCTGACTATGGCTATTAGTCCTGCCAACATTGTAAGCCGCAGAATCCATTTTAAAAACGGTTCTGTTTTTTCGCCCGCAAAATACAAATCTGCAAAAGCCACGAAATAGAGTAACAGCAACAGGTTAACCGATTCTTTCACAACGTTACTCAACGGTGCGAAATGGGCGAAAAACAATGCGATCACCATCAGCGGCAACAAAACTTTACCACTTTTGGGGTTGAGAATACCATTCTTCAGCAACCAATATGCAGAATAAACGACACACGGCACAAGTGTTAAGAAAAACAGATACTTATAGCCGATAAACACTGTGCGACAAAAAAACAATGCAAGACATAGAGGCATTATTTTCTCAAAAATCCGCATACTCTCTATGTTATTCAGTTTTAGCATTTAATAAGTTCTTACTCTTGGATAGTACGCATTCTCGATATGCTCAACTTCTACAACTGTTCCGTTTTTGTGAAGGACTGTTATCACATCAAGCCGGGCTTCCTCGGTACGATTGAAACGGCGCATATAACCATTAGCCGCATTTGCTATATAATTCTGCTTCCGGTAGTTGACGGCTTCTTGCGGTGACACCATATAGTTAACAGCGCGGGTTTTCACCTCAACAAACGCAACAACGTCATCTTTAAGAGCGATAATATCCACTTCGAGATGGCTTGTTCGATAATTTCGCTCCAATATTTTGTAGCCCTTCTCAATCAAAAGATTCGCAGCGGCATTCTCACCTATGTTTCCTATTTCTTGGTTGGTCATTATGAATTTCTTTTTCACTATTTTAACTTCATCAGGAAAGTATCTAACACATTATCCTCCCGAAAAAATAACCATACCGTAACAAACAATGAAAAATCAAACTTATGGAATTGTATGAAATATGTCCTCCACAAACAGATTCTATAGGATTATAAGCCCTCACTCTATTTGTTTTATAATATTTGTATTAGGTTGAAAATGCTTTGTGCGAATTCTATCAAACAAGTTAGGACGACATCCTTTTCGCCCCCAATAATATAACTCGTAATTGAGAAATTCTTTATGCTCTTGCTTTGTCATTAATACTAAATCCAAAATTTATCTAATTCTCGTTTGATTACAATATCAGGAATACTATTTTTTAATAACGGAAATAATTTCGTGGCAAAAACAACATCATGCAATCCTAAACCAACGTTGTAACTAATTATTCTTTCTTCGTCCGATTCTCTTCCGATGCTTTTTCGGGCGAGTACATCATAGATTTCCGCATAATATTTGAACCGATCAAAATATTTAAATTCCTGTACATGCCCAGTATCATCCGCAAAAACTTTATCAAAAGACAAATCGCAATTTTGGAATCCTCGTGTATGGACAGGAATAACCAAACAACCTTTTTGGAACATTTGGTCGTTTGGGCAAATTAAATGGTCGGCTTCAGTTATGCAAGAAATAATCACATCCGAACTTGATACAAGTTCTTCTATAGTATCAGAAACAGAAAATTCAACATTATCATAATTGATAAATCGTTCGATAAATAAGTCAGTTTGATTCTTATATTTTAACAACTTAACTAAATGTTTGATATTTGGTTCTGTTTCCAAAATACAAAGTAACGTTGCTCTTGCGGTGTTTCCCAAGCCAAGCATACCATAATACTCGCAATTTGTTTTTCTAAAAGTTTGAGCTGCCAATGTCGCTACAGCGCCTGTCCTCATTGCGGTTATCCAATCGGAATCAAAAAGAGCTAAAAGTTCACCAGAAACAGCATTATACAACAATAAATCACTACCAAGAGAAGGAATAGAACCTTTGAGACGGTGTACTATTTTGCAACCAAAATATTGTTCTTTTTCACTATCACCTGAATTTATAAAACAAGGCATAGTCGTAAAAAAATCCAATTGTTGAGGATGAACACTTACTTTGGGGGGTAAAATAGATTTCTCCTTTATAGAAAAACTTTCTTTAACCCACTCAACACAAGTCCGTGCCGAAATGCCCAGTTTTTTTATGTCGCTGTTCGATATAATCTTCATCAAAATACTCCTATGGATTTCATATACTCTTTCAATACCAAAATAAATCGCTTCATTTCCTCCAGTTTAATATCACCCATATTGGCAATTCTGAACGTATCAATATTGCCAAGCTTTCCCGGATATATTGTAAATCCGAACGAACGGGCATAATCGTGCAACTTGTTGAAGTTGTATTTTGGTGTTTCCGGTATCAGAATAGCCGTTATAAAATGGCTTTGGTATTCTTCTTTCACCAGCATTTTTAAACCAATTTCCTTTAATCCGTCAACTAGAATATGCCAACAATCGGTAAAACGTTCAAAACGTTTTTCCACTGTCTCGATTTTAGTTTCAGTGATTGCCTGTTTTAAAGCGTATAGTGTTTGAACAGGCGGAGTAAAACGCGTCTGCTTCGTCTTCAAGAAATATTGGTACTGGTCATATAGATTCAAATAGTAATTACGCATTGGCCAATCCTTTTGCTTTAAGAGTTCTGACGTACGACAAACAACAAATCCAACACCTGCCATACCTCCGATATGTTTGTTTGATGTGCTTGTGGCGAAATCTATCTGTAACTCAGCCAAATTGATTGGCATACCGCCATATGCGCTCACAATATCACAAATGGTTGTCATACCGTATTTCTTAGCCATCGGACATATTATTTCAAGTGGATTCAGCAGTCCCGTAGTGGTTTCGTGATATACAATGGCAAAAGTTGTGTATTTCCCATTCTGCATCTGCTTTTCAAGTGCCACAAGATCAATAGGTTCATATGTCGATGACTTGAAAACATCCATATCAATATGATAAACTTCAGCAATCTTAGCCAAACGTGCGCCGTACGATCCGTTGTCCACTACCAAAAGTTTCCCATTGGGGGGGACACAACTTGATACCATTGCCTCATCAGCACCCGTTCCCGAACAGCCAAACATTACTGTGGTATAGTCTTTCGTGTCAGCAACGACTTCGGTAAGGCCATTTGCCACATCTTCCATAAGATTGCCAAATTCAAGTTCGCGCGGACAAATATCCGGCACTATTTGCGCGTATTTTACGCTATCGGTCGTGGTGGATGGCCCCGGGTTTAAAAGTACTTCACGACGCACATTGCGTAATGATTCATTTTCTTTGATATGAGGATATATCAACCTGTTTGCTCTTTCCAGCATCGACTCATCATCTATCTCTGTCCAAGAGTAATATTCAATTTTTCTGACATAAATAGGTTCCTGTTGTGCTATTCTGCAAAATACTGTTTCATAATCAATTTTGACATTCTCACTGCGCGTAGCACTATAATAATCTGCCATTTTACACAGGAACGATTTCGATACCTTTGATATTCCGACTAATTCTCCTGCCAAATTGGTAATTTTGCTTTTATCCTTGCTGACATTTGACAAAACGCCTTTCTCATCCGTTTCAAGCCAAACTTCATCCTTACTGTCAGTTTTCCCACTTGCAAGAATCACATTCTTGTGAGAATCGTTTTCGAGCACAAACAAGCCAATTGAATCATAAAGCAAATCGCTCTCCAAGAGAAACGCGGATTCCTCGATATACGGAATACACACTTCGAGCGTGCCCATGCTAGATGTGTTGGCGTAATTATCATTTCTGACAGTTTTAATGCACGAATACTTTTTTGCCAAATTATCATAATATTCAGAGCAATGCCCTGTGCCTATGATAATTTCCTCGAATCCTGCGGCAATGAGCTTTTGAACAGAACGTTCAACCATTGCCATTCCATCTATCTCAATAAAACCTTTGGGCATCTCTTTTGTTCGGCCGCCAAAACGTGCGCCCAAACCGCCCGCCATTATTATAGCTTGTTTTTTCATTTTTTCAAAAATTCCATTAATGCGTTTTTGTTTTCCTGTGGTGTAGTTGTCGGACGGCCCAAATCCTTACGGTTGCCTTTCTTTACTTTAACCTCAACCAAAACGGGGCCTTCTTGTGCTGCAAGTTTAGAAAGCTGTTGCTCTAATTCCAACTTAGTGTCAACGCTGATTGTTGATTTATAGCCAACCGCCTTTGCTATTGCAGGCAGATTTATTTTTAGTCCGACTGTTGGCTGACCGCCGACACTGTCGTGCGCACCATTGTTGAACACTACATGAACATAATTTTTGGGGGTCTTATCAGCCACAATAGCCATGCTGCCCATGTGCATAATAGTGGCGCCATCACCATCGAAACACCACACGCGCCGCTCAGGTTGAGCCAATGCTATGCCAAGAGCAATCTGAGAAGCGTGTCCCATACTACCAACCGTGAGGAAGTCTCGCTCATGACCTTGACCTTTTGATTCGCGATACTCAAATAGTTCACGGCTTATCATGCCTGTTGTACTTACTATACAATCTCTTTCGCCAAGAACTGCAGCAACCGTCTGAATGGCTTCTTCCCGACTCATGGCATAATTGTTCTGTTCATTGGCTTGCAGTTTATAATCCTCAAATGTGTCTTTCTCAATCACCAAAGCATACACCTCATTCCGTTTTAGCGCCTCAATGGCTTTGATAATCTGCTTTTGTGCTTTATCTTCCTCCTTGCTCAACACATCATAATTGATCCCCATTGTATTAAGCAGCCCGGTTGTCACCTTGCCTTGCTTAATATGCTGTGGCTCATCATGCACTCCGGGTCTTCCTCGCCAGCCAATAAGCAATAGAACCGGGATGTTATACACTTCCGGATCGGTAAGTGATGCAATAGGATTAATAATATTACCCTCGCCACTATTCTGCATATATACACAAGCCGGATGACCTGTCGCCAGATAATGACCTGCGGCCAAACCTATTGCAGCACCCTCATTGGCAGCAATAATATTGTGCTGTGCATCCAAATGGTCGGTGATGTATGCACAAATGTTTTTCAACAATGAATCAGGTACTCCCGCAAAGCAGTCAATGTTGTTGGAAATCAACAAGTCGATAAAAAAAGACGGTCTAATCATCTGAATATTATTTTGTTCCAGGTATAAGTTCCAATATTTCCTTGATAGGCATACACATGTCGTTGACTTCTAACGACCGTTCAGCTTGTAAGATTGTTTCTGCGCATTTTTTCATAGCGGGATACGATGCTCGAAGCATATGATTAGCATAAATAATAATATTTGCACCCCACTCGCAAAGTTCTTTTTCTGTAAACTGATTATATGTCGTAGGCACAAGAACAATAGGAATGTTTTTGTACACATTCCTAAATTTAGCACAAAACTCCTTGATATCGGCGCCACTCTTGTCTTTTGAGTGAATCATCACGCCGTCCGCACCAGCCTTAACTGCCGCAAATGCCTTGGTTATTGCCTCGTCAACGCTGTATCCCGCAATTATTTCCTCAATGCGGGCAATAATCATAAAGTCTTTGGTAACTTGGGCACGTTTGCCAGCACTAATTTTTTCACAAAACTCTTCTTCTGTAGCCAAAACCTGTTTCGCCTCAGTTCCGAATAATGAGTTTTTCTTCAAGCCTTTTTTATCTTCAATAATTACAGCACTTACACCATTTCGCTCCAAAGTCCTGACTGTGAACACAAAGTGTTCCGGTATGTCGCCGGTATCACCGTCATAGATAATTGGCTTGGTGGTACATTCCAGTATATCGGTGAGCGACTGCATACGAGTTGTTAAATCTACGGCTTCAATGTCAGGTTTGCCTTTTGATGTAGAATCTGTCAGCGACGAAGACCACATGCCATCAAATTGGTGGATACCATCTTCTTTTTCTATCGAAATATTTTCAGCAATAAGACCCGATAATCCAGAATGCGCTTCAAGGATACGCACTATCGGTTTTGCCGCTAAAAGCCGACGCAATGCAGCCCGACGGATATCCGGGGTAGTTCCTATTGATTTGGCATTCTCGTTCAGAGCGGTAGAATTAATGCCCTGAGTATATGGTATTTCAATAATCTGTCCGCCCCACTCTTTCATCACCTCGAAACATTCTTCACGTATAGCGGAAAGATAATTGGATTTCCAATCATCACCGTGAATCATATAGTCGGGTTTATACTTTTTGAGGTTTTCCACATAACTCCACTCTTCTTGGGGAACAACCTTGGAAACGCCCTTTATGTTTTCTACAACCTGTTTGCGCTGCTCATAAGTAAGATACGGCAAACGTTTGTGATTAACTATAGCGCTATCTGTAAGCAAACCAATAATCAGTTCGCCATACTTTGCGCCTTCGTTAACAATGTTAATTATTCCCGGATGTATGATATCTCCGGTAATACCAAGATAAACTGTTTTTGACATATTGCTATTGATATTAATTTATAACACACCTTTATTCGCCCCAAACCATTTCTAATTCAAAGCATTTTTAGAATGCTTACTTACAAAATACAACGTCTTCCCACAAAATACAAATCTGCAAAAACCACGAAATACAGTCACAGCAACAGGTTAACCGATTCTTTCACAACGTTACTCAATGGCGTGAAATGGACGAAAAACAATGCAGTCAGCATCAGCGGCAACAAAACTTTACATCTTTGGGGGGTGGCAATACCATTTTTCCGCGACCAATATGCAGAATAAACAACACTCAGCACAAATGTTAAGAGAAACAGATACTTATAGCCGATAAACACTGTGCGACAAAAAAAAGCCAGACAAAAGAGCTTTATTTTCTCGATATGTAGTAATATTTTGACATTAATCTCATTCATTGGATATTATTACAAGTAACCTTAATCACAACAAATAAGACAATTCAAACAAATGTGCTTCAACTATAATCTTTTTAAATTCTACTTATCCCTCACTTCCACATCATTAGAAAAATGATTATCAGCCTTTTTCTTCATTTGTTCGTAACTCTCGTATATTCGTTTCTTTAAATTTGTAGAACTCACACCCGCACCGTATGGAAAATACACGACATCTACGCCCAGTTCTTTAAGATAATCGTACTTGCCTGTCCAATCATCACCGACAACAAAAACGTCAAAATTTAGTTTTTTGACTTTATCAGTATGGTCAAGCGAATGTTGTGGAATTACTATATCGGGATACTTCAAAGCTTTCATCAAGGCTATGCGTTCCTCAAAGGGGATAATCGGTTGAGATTTGTAACTTTCCACAAGTTCGTCAGTATTGACACCAACAATAAGAATATCACCCAACGAACGAGCGTATTCAATCATTTTGATATGATTAGCATGCAACATATCAAATGTTCCACTTGTATAAACTACTGTTTTTCCTGCAATCATAACTAATAATATTATTGTTTAAACATATCTTTAAGAGCCGTAATCAATGTGTCAAAGTCTTTAAAAGTAAGAGCTCCGATATGCCCTACTCTAAAAACCTTGTCTTTCAAATCACCACCATTAGGGCATATCCATATTCCATATTTTTCCTTCAATGTTGTAAAAATATCGTAAGCCGACATTCCATTTGTAGGAGTCAATGGTGTGACAGCATTAGGTAGTGATTGAGAAACAATTTTTAACGGCAGGCCACATTCTTTTATTTTATCTCGGAAATAAGTTGCCAACCCGCCTATCCGCTTAACCTCAGCATCCACTCCACCTGCACTTTCAATCTCTTTCAAACGTTGATTGATTTGGCGCAAGATTCCAACTGCCGGAGTAAACGGGGTTTGTCCTCGCTCTCCATTTTTTAATGCCAATTTTAAATCCAGATACA
The DNA here is from genome assembly GCA_017527435.1 of Salinivirgaceae bacterium. Lineage (GTDB taxonomy): Bacteria > Bacteroidota > Bacteroidia > Bacteroidales > SZUA-534 > RUG13583. The sequence goes on along the minus strand of JAFXQB010000016.1, from coordinate 46,211 downwards.
TAGTTCTCGGCTTGTTATTATAAACACGGTCAACAGCCTTTTCCGACAAAACTATTAAAGATATGCCTGGAGGACAGGCAAGTGCTTTTTGTGAACCTGTTATCATAACTTGGACACCCAATGCTTTCATATCAAATGGGTCGCACAAAAACGAACTTATTGAATCAACAACCAGGAAAATATCATTTCGCTTGCAAAAATCACTAATATTTTTGATGTCATATAGAACACCAACAGATGTCTCATCCAAATTAACAAGAAACCCGGTATATCCTTTATTGTCATATTCCGACAATTGAGCAGATGAAACTCCGCATCCAAACTCAGGCTTAATAATTGTATGAGGTATTTCGTGTATTTCCAATATTTCCACAAAACGATGACCAAAACTACCACCATCTATTACTAAAACCTTATCTTTATCAGTGAAAACGTTTATAACTGCGGCTTCCATAGATGCTGTGCCAGAACCTGTCATAAAACAAACACGAGCATTAGCTTCCGCCTTTGCAAATTGTTTTATAAGCCTCTCATTTTCAAACATTACATCTGAAAATTCGGGAGTTCTAAAGTAAGGAACTTGTTCTGCCCCAATAGACCTTACAGTGTCACTTGACATTACTGGTCCAACTGTAAAATTTAGCATAGTGTTATTATTACTTTATATTATAATCATATTATTTTGCAATGCTTAGTCTCCATATAATACTTAACAAGTGGAGGACACATAACGGCAACGACTACTGAGCAAAGTGTATACCGTACAATAATATTGTCGACAAAAAAGATATCAAAAGAACCCATTAACGCAATTATACCGAATGACAGCATAATCCATTTCCATGTAACAACATCGAACTCCACAAGTTTTCTCGAAATGAAAATATGTAGCAATAAATAACATACATAAGAAAACAATGTAGTATAGGCAGCCGCAATATACCCAAACTTTTGAATGAATATATAATTAGTTATTAAATTGACAACGGCAGCGACCAATGTACCAAGCATTATATATTGAGTTTTCTTCTTATAATATTCACTCGGGACAATTATATTATAAAGGAATAATATAAACGCATCCATAATCATCGGAACTGCAACATATTTCCCTTCTTCATATTCACTTCCTCCCAATAATAAAATTAATTCTGGAGATAACGCCATCAATCCTACAGAGAGAACGACAAACATACGAACCAAAAGGGAAGAACTTTTCTGTACTTCGCCATAAGTTCGCTCTTCCATTTTTGCAAAAAACCACGTACTCCAAGATATACCTATCGAAGTAGAAATAATGGTCAAAACCAATTTCAAATTTCCTGCAAGACAATAGATACCAGCTTCGGCATCTCCAATTATGTTAGAAATCATTATTCTATCACACTGAGCCAACAACACTTGCGAAATGCCATGCGGAATAATAGGAAGACTATATAAAACACCAAATTTCCAAAAGTTTTTGTTGAATGAGGGACGTGCCTTAACATACATTTTTAATAGAAGAACTGTGGAAATAACAAAAATTGTTGCCACCGTGCCTACAATCCGTCCTACATCTCTTTGATTTCTGAATATGGTAACTATCAGAAGCAATGACACAATAACATTGCCTACGGAATTGAACAAGGCAACCGTCAAGTATTTCTTATACTCATAATCAAGACTAATCCTTTCGTTGTATAAATGAAGTATTGCCCCTCCAAAACTAAAAGGGACAAGTAGAAGTAGAATTGTACCACTAAAACCAAGCCATGAGGATAGGCGCTCACCGCCGATTAATATTATCGCGACAAATAGCAGTGCATTGAGAATATAAATTAAACTTATAGATGATACATATTCATCAGTTTTTTTAAATTCATAATGTGCGCTTTTCACACTAGAATGCATTGCCAGCCCCATCAACACCACTAAAATAGCATCATACGATATAAAAATATTATATACGCCAAATTCAGCTGTAGTCAAAAGTCTGCTGAACAACGGCAGGGTAAGAAAATTAATTCCTTTAACTAATATATTCCCAATGGTATATCCCGCCCCTGCTTTTAATGCGTTGTTTGTACTTGTCATTAATTCAAATATGGATACATTATGGCTTCAAAACATTTGTCTGGATACCAATACAGCCATATTGTGCTAATTGTTCTGCTATTATAATATCATCAACAGTCCAAGCTACAACATTAATACCCAAATCGTTATATCTTGCAATAATAGCACTATCCAAATCTTTGTGTTCCTCAAAAACTAAGTCCAATTTATTGTATAGCATAAAGTTTATATGCTTATCTCTTTCGTTTTTAGACAACAAAGACAGCGTCAACCCGCAATTCACAAATGGATATATTTGCTGTATTTTATAATAATCTTCGTAACGGTATATCTCTATTATCAAACGATTCAATATTTCATTTTGTTTTTGCCTTGACAAATTAGCCAAATCACATTGGTTGACAATATATTGCATAATAATATCTGCATCATAAGCCATATCCAAATCAAAATAAATGCTATCGTATTTCAACAACATTTCTATCAAAAAATGGACATCTACCGGTGTGTATTTGTTGAAGATTTTTCTTTTGACAAATTCATCATATGTCAAAGATGTATCATTATCGTTCACACCTGACATCTTGTTAAATCTTTTGATATCGTGCATACACACGGGGATACTATCTGATGTTAGTTGTATATCAACTTCGAAAATGCGATATCCATTAGCATAACTCTGGTAAAAAGCCTCCTTACTGTTTGTGTAATCATAACCATCAATTCTGCCAAACGCATGTGCTGTAAAATAATTGTTTTGATAAATGCTCTTAGTATTATTTGTTTCTAATTCATATTCCAATGAATCTTTCTCACAACAAACAAAAGATGATATAATAATGAAAAAAAAAATCGTTTTAAAGCATTTGCTCATATATTGTCTATCTTATTGTCATTGTATAGTCATGGGTTTGAACACGTTTTTCTTCCGGAGGTAATTGCATGTAGTCCCCGTAAATGCTTGTTAGAAGTTCTCTGTAACCAGCGCAGACCTTGAACGATCTTCCTTCAAACTTAATTTCCTCATAGACGGAGAACCATTCCTTTTTCATCAGTTCTCGCCATTCCACTTGGCTTATAACACCTACAATCTGATTATTGTCATTGGTGTGTTTCTTTATTAACGCATTTATTTCTTCATCAATGCGAAGATTCCAATCGGCACCATGAATAAGTCTTACAAAAACATAAATAATGTTCCGTATCATCGTTTTAGCAAATCCTTTGGTTTTACTGGGATTAAGGTATATATCGAACATACGATTCTTAAACCAGACTTTTCTTCCCAATTTAAGAGCTTCTTTTGTGGTATTGCAGTAATTGTCTAATGGATAAACATCTACAAAAACACCCATATCAAAATCTTTCTGATTCCTGAGACTTGTTTTATATCTATATCTAAAGTCAGACACTCTAGGTATACAATACGGATAATTCTTTATAGTTGTACGGTCGCACCATTTAAGGTTGCCTGAGTAAGAAGTTTTAAAATGATTTTTGAGTTTTTCTAAATCAGTACGTGGCATAATAATATCCACATCATCATCCCATGGTATAAAGCCTTTGTGCCGAATTGCGCCTATAAGCGTACCATATGATAACGTATAGGCCAAGTTCAAATCTCTACAAATTTTGTCAATCTCAACTAAAACATCGAAAGATGCCCTTTGTACTTCGGCTATTGACAAAAATCTATTTAAATCAGTTCCCATATATTAATTTTTTTCGTACAGATATAATGCGATTTCTAACAAGACAATGATTTTCTTTTGCTGTTGCTTGAATATATGGTATTATCGATAGTAACAACATATAATTCGACACTATATACAACCAAGGACGTTGATATAGACTAATCCAAAAACATATAACAAACACCATAGCTTTCTTATTCTTATGCGAAAGTTTCCAAAAAAAGAAAAATGGAACTATATATAACAACATAGTTCCTACCAGCCCTAAATTGATAAGTTCTGTTTTAATTGTCAAAACTTGTTTATACTCTTTTAATCCGTTATAGTATTCTGCATAACCATCACCATAACCAAACATAAACCGTTTTGATGACATTGTTTCTGAAAGCAACTCATCAACAGTAGAACTCGACCTATTATTACCTTTTAAACCAGATGATGTAAACTCTAACCGTGCTATCAGTTTATTTAATTGTGGATTGTCGGTATTAATATTCGGTAGCACGACCAAAATGCCCCCCAAACATATTGCTATTGCAATCCACTTTTTTATCTCAGCAATATTCCGAATAATAAAGCCAACTACAAATAATATGACAAAAGCAAGAGAGTAGGTCATTAATCCAGCAACCAACAATATCCAATTAGAAACTTTCCTCATTTCAAATTTTTCGTAACACAGCAACAAACCAATGGTCGTACCCAGCCATCCAGGTTCGTTGAATATGCCACATACGCGTATGCTCGAACTATTTATGTATAAAAAAGATATGTTAAAATAATTGACATAGTTCTGATAGGGCCGTCCATCGTAATATGGTGCTATTGTATATGGAATACCCAATCCAAATACATACGACAAATAACATATAATGCCAATGAGCGAGGTTATGATCAATAGTTTCTTAAATAAGACAAATACGATTCTCTTTATTGTATCGTTTTGGATGGCGAATATAAAAACTATAATAGGGCTTGTTATGGCCAAACTTTCTATCTCAAAACTCCAAATGTGTATATAAATCCAATACAAAACGGGCCACAACGCTGTCAAAAAAAGAATTCGCTTTATTCTTCCACTTCTATACAAAAAAAGCGAGATTGCATACTCCGCTATCAAAAGAATATAAAATAATCCCGCCAAAAACGCCCGAAGCATATCCGACCCCAATTCGGAATGAGGTGTTCTAACCGCCCAAACTGAAATTGAGATTGAAAGGAAAAAACAAAAAGCTATGATTTTTTCATATCCAAATATATTTCTTTGTACTGACACCATATCTCAAAAGTATCCTAATAATACCTTTATTCTCCAAATAAGTATATCACGAGTTCTTCTACCTGATAAATTAGGTTTTATTATCATTCTAAACCTATTTCCAAACTTTTTTTTGTAATCGGCTATGGTTTGCAACTTGGATTGGGCATCATCATTAAGTATAGTCCCATAATTATTCAAAATGTCTGAAGCCAACAAATCACGTTTATATCCATCGTTATTTTTTATAAAGGATAATGCTCTTTTTGTTAAATGGGATAACGATTTATCATCAGTTGCAAATGTTCCACAATTATTATCTCCATGCTGCCGGTATAGTATATAAGAATTGATATCGAAATAAATGTCAGAATTCAAGCATATCGCTAATCTATGAATCCAATCATCGTGAAAATGCGCATATTTGGAAACATATCGGCAACTTAAATCAGCAAGTATCCTATTGATAACAATTGTACAACCATACGCCCTAGAAACAAAATAGAAATTTGAAAAATTGTTTTGCTCTATAAAATGCTCTTGATATATAACCGATAAATTCTCGTCGGCTATTGTTTTATTTGAATAATATAACGCACCATTACAATTAGTGCTCTCCCTTATCTTTTCAACACCGGAAATCAACTTTTTGGGAAGCCAAACATCGTCCTGGTCTGCAAAAGCAAAATAATCATACTCATCGGAGAAAAGAAGTGCCCATTTTAAGGCTGTCATAAACCCGTCTCTAACACCTATGTTAGAAGTATTTCCATTATCAAGCAAATGAAAATTAGAATATTTGCCGGCATAACTTCGTAATATCTGTACGGTACTATCTTTTGAACCGTCATCTCTTGCAAAAATCTGAACCGATACCCCCTGTTGATTAAGAATACTATCTAATTGCTGATGCAAATATTTTTCACCATTATAAGTGCCTAATACAACCGCGATAGAAACCATAACTCTTGATAACCTCACATATTACAACATTAGTTAATCATTTGAGAAGATAAAATAATCATCAATATAAGCAGTAAAACTATGTTTAGGATTCTGACTCTCTAACGGTGGCAATTGCATATAATCACCATAATACTTTCTCAAATGGGAATCATAGTGACTATACGTAAAACTTTTAATACCCTCAAAACTAACTGGTACAGATTTTTCAAAATCACTTTTGCTACAAACCTCGCGCGACGACTGATAATCCGCATTTGTTGATATTAAATCAGAATCTTGATATTTGTATTTTTTTTGCAACTTAAGAATCTTCATTTTATACTTCAAAGTATTCTTTGATTTAAAGAAACATTGGAAAACTGGACCGAAAACTTTAGCTGCTGTGGTATTCACGTGTTTAAAATCGGCACGGCACAATGCATGTTTTGAGCGCAGAATATACATTCGAAGGAAATACATACTTCTACATAATATATTCTTTGGCACCCCATCATACACAAATATGCTAATACCTATTTTAAGGTCTTCTTTTTCTCTATATTGCCCTGACTCCATTACCGATTCGTTATATACAACAACCGGAATATATCCATTAAAGGATTCTGTGGTCTCCGGGTCAATTAATGAACATTTGTCCGATATTCTTCCACCACCAAGTTGCAACATTTTATCATAATCGGTTCGGCTCATACAAACATCAATATCATCATCCCAAGGTATATAGCCTTTATGACGCAACGCACCAATTAATGTTCCGCCGTGCAAATAAACTTGAAGTCCGTTATTGTTACAAAATTGTCTTAAATCACGATAAATATAAGTGCTGACAAGTTGTAATTGCCGTAACGTTTCTACTTTTTTCATTTTAACCAACTAAATTTTTAACACACAGCTTCTCATTAAAAAGAATCTCAAGCTTGTCTACAACATCTTGAGTTAATGAAATACCATTTTTTAAAGCCTCTTTTTTATATGATTTTCTGTCGTCGCCAGGAAGCACTATAGTCTTACCTTCCATAACCTTAGATTTTTTCAATGTCTCAACATATTTATCAGCTTCTAATAAGAAATCACCATCGAAAATAATCTTAGGATTAACCGCTACTATCATATGCCCGACATTCATACAAGTGTCATTCTCCGAATAAAATTTTCCAACATTACTCAAGAATCCAGCCCCTGACAAAAAACCGGACATAATATCTATCATCATAGCTATTCCGTAACCTTTGAATCCTGCCATCGGTAAGACAAACCCCTTAATACCCTCATCGGGGTCAATAGTTGGATTTCCGTTTCTATCAAGCGCCCACCCTTGTCCTAACTTTTCGCCTTTTGCTTTAGCGATTCCAAATCTCGATTTTGCAACAATACTTGTCGCCATATCCATAACAACATTTCCATACGATTTTGTTGGCATCGCAAAAGCAAACGGATTGGTTCCTAACATAGCCTCCAATCCATTAACCGCTGGCATTGCCGCTGGTGCATTACTACACACAAAACCAATCATCCCAGAATTGGCTATTTTCTCCACATAATAAAACGCGGGACCAAAAGTGTTAGAATTTCGAGAAAAAACTATGTGAATACCATTGACTTCTGCCTGTTTAATGGCAATTTCAACAGCATATGATGCCGAAACAGCGCCAATATTGTTTTGAGCATCAATTATAGTAAAAGAAGGAAATTGTTTAATTACAATAGGTTGCGTAAAAGCGTACGCACCTTTATTGATTTTTTGTATATAAGCAGGCAGCATTCTGATTCCATGAGTAGACACTCCGTTGATATCTGCAGCCAACATTGAATCAACAAGAACATTAGCATCATGGCTGGGCATACCAAGATCGACTAATGATTCATTCGATTTTTTTCTAATGAATTCTATATCAAATGATTCTTGCATAGTATATATTATTTCTTTCTATTCTTAAATGAAGTCGCTGTTTCGGTTTGTATTATAGTCTCTTTGGCTGAGAAAACCTGGATAAATGTTTTAAAAACAATTTTCAAATCAAGCCAAAGGGAAACATTATCAACATACCACTCATTCAATTCGAATCGCTGCACCCAATCAACGGTATTTCTTCCATTGACCTGCGCCCATCCAGTAATGCCTGGACGAACAGTAAAAACACGTTTTTCATTATCCGTGTACTCTTCATATTTACACGGATGATAAGTAAGAATCGGCCTCGGCCCTACAAACGACATATCTCCTTTGAAAATATTAACAAGTTGGAGCAATTCATCAAGGCTCAACTTCCTTAAAAGACCTCCTACTCTCGTTATTCTAGGATCATTCCCGAACGAATATGCTCCAGTACCTTGATGTTCTGCGTTAACCACCATTGTGCGAAATTTGAGCATCTTAAAAACTCTTCCATTAAGTGTCAGTCTGTCTTGTACAAAAATCGCCGGACCTTTAGAATCTATTTTAACCATAACAGCTAAAACCAAAAACAATGGCCAAAGAACCAACAACATTATCGAGGAAAAGAAAATGTCTAAAAATCGTTTTCCAAAAATCTTATAAAAAGTATGTTTCATTGTATATTATTTATTCGAGCAATTATTCTGCTTTATCTCATCCACAATCTTATTTACATAATCTGCAACAATCTTCTTATTATCATCAAAATATTGACAACTACGAGCAGACATACTTTCTTCAAATGCTCTTATACATCGTATTCCAGAATCAAATTTCTCTCTTATAAGACTAATGTCTTTTTCTTTGGACACATCACAAAACGAACGGGACAGTATCACCATACTGCTTCCAAGCCGGTAATGTTCCGTGATAATTGTTTCTGCGGGCAACTTACCTGTACCGATAGATGCAACCCCTCCAAAACCATAAGGAATCCCTGACATTTTAAAAATATGACACAATTTTTCAACAGTTCCATCTACCAATAATTCAAACATAAACGTCTTTCCATAGCCTATGCTCATATCGTTGATTCCAATATGGATTTCATTAATACCTGGTATTTTAACAATTTCATTAGCTTGCTCCGCGGCCTCTGGCGTTTCCATAAGCAACATAATTTTAGCTCTGCCATTTACAATATTCACAAATCTTTCTACCTCTCCAATTGTCTTAAAATATGGAAGCATAATTATGTCTGCACCAGCTTCAATAGCGGCATCAATTTCTTCTTCTGACGAAGAATAATCTGTCGTTTTTTCGTGAATAGGGTTAACACGAACAAGCAAATCTGCTTTCTTTAATGCTGAACGAATAATTCGGACATCTTCAATAGTATGACAATTCTGTACTGTATCCATACCTCCTTGTCGTAGAGATTTCCCAATATACTCCATATCCACGAAAATACGATCCACCCCTGCTTTCTCCGCAATTCCCGCAATTTTCGGGTTATTGGTTATATACATTAATTTTAATGGCATAAGAAGTTTTTTAATGAAATTTTATAAAGCCAACCTAAATCCAACACTATGGTCTCTAGTTGCAACAGGATAAGTATATCTTAATGTTACACGTTCAATATGTGCAGCATTATGGTAAGCCGATCCTCGCATATGACTGGATAGTTTCTGATTATCTGCAGAATGACCTTCGCACCATTCCCATACATTTCCGCTCATATCATATAGTCCCAACTCATTAGCTTTCTTAGTTGCCACAGCGTGAGTTGATCCTTCCGCATTATCTTTATACCACGCCACTTCATCAATATCATCACTTCCTGCATACTTCTTGTCCGTGGATTTTTTGCCACCACGTGCAGCATATTCCCATTCTGCTTCAAATGGTAATCTGAATTGATGTCCTGTTATTTCGTTAAGTTTCTTAATAAACACTTGTATATCGTTCCACGAAACATTTTCAACAGGATAATTGCCTCCTTTTGATTTGAAATGCGATGGATTGCTGCCCATAACTGCAAACCACAATTCCTGTGTTACTTCGGTTTCACCAATAAGGAAATCGTCAACAGTCACCTTATGAGCTGGTTTTTCGTTCTCACGGGCATCTGTACCTTGTCCTGGCGTAGCCCCCATCATAAACGAGCCACCTTCAACAGCTATCATTTTGAATTTTACGCCATTAACCTCAAATTCTTGGCCGGATATTGTGCTACATGAAGAAATCATAGCAACCAAAAAAAAGATAAGACCAAATAAAACTCTATGTTTTTTCATTATATGATTAAATAATCAATACAGCAATACCACATACCCCGCCACATCTCTCAAATTATCCGCCAATCTGTAGTCGGCTTCAGTTTTAACTGCCACGCCCGATTTTTCAAGATTCACAAGGGTGGTTATCAAGTCTTTCGGGCTTAATGAAACTCCGGGATTGCGTGTTTCGTGAAAATACTTCTCGATTTCGGTAACAGTTGCTTTACCGCAATGTTTCAACATTCCGCAAACGAACGATACACGAAGTAATATGTCGCCATCGGCTATCGAGTTGACAAAACCGGCACTCTGCAAGATGTATGGGATACTCTTCGTATACGATTCTTTTACACGGTCGGCAACTTCACTGTGCAACATTTCCAAGGCCTTTCCCGTGTCGGCATCATGCGCGTGTTGATATTGCCTGACCAATTCTGAAAGATTGTCGATTACGGAATAATAAGTCAATCTTTCTTCGCTGATTTTGAAACAATTGCTCCGGCTGAATATTTCCACAAACATTGCCGCCTTGTGAAGCCGCACTCGGTCGAATGGCTCAAGTTCGGTTTTGAGCCGCATCAACATCAGCATACAAAGCGATTGGTAATTGTCCATAATGCAGCCTTTGTTTACATCAATTTTCTGTCAATAGTTACTATTCGAAGCAGCTTCTAACTATTTCAATAATTATATCCTGTTGTTCAGGCGTCATCTTATTGTCAGATGGCAGACATAGGCCTCGTGCAAAAATATCGGCACCAACATCTGTTTTGTTGTCACTTGATTTAAGCAGCCCGTCCGCTGTCACATAATCAAATCCGTTATAAATAGGCTGCATATGCATCGGCTTCCAGATTGGACGACCTTCGGCATTAAATTTAGCAAGTGTTTCAAGGATTTCAGTCGGGCAGGTTTTGCCTTTTTCGGGTACGAACGTTGCTTCAGTGTCGGTTCGTTTCTGCAAGCACATTGCATCTTTGTTGATAAGCAGGCACGATAGCCAATAGTTTGGCTGACTGTTTTGGGCATCAAACGGATTCATCGAAACTGGCAGCCCATCAAAACCTTTTTTATAACGCTCGTATATGGCTCGCTTCTGCGCGATATGCTCGTCGAGATAGTTCATCTGACCGCGAATCACACCTGCAATTATATTCGACATCCGGTAGTTGTACCCCATCTCCACATGCTGGTACCATGGTGCGGCTTCTCGCGACTGAGTTGACCATTTGCGCACCTTGTCGGCATCTTCTTTGCTGTTTGTCAGGAACATTCCACCTGACGAACCTGTTATTATCTTGTTGCCGTTGAAACTAATGGCGTTATAACCACCGAAACAGCCGGTCTCCTTGCCTTTGTATGTGGCTCCTAACGATTCGGCAGCATCTTCAACTATAAGTGCGCCATGGCGGGTGCATACGGCACGAATTTCATCAATTTTGGCCGGAACGCCATAAAGATGTGCAAACATCACCAATTTGACATCGGGATAAAGTCCAAAAGCCCTTTCAAGTGCAGCGGGACTTATATTCCACGTATCGCGCTCTGTATCAATAAATACAGGCTCACCACCTTCGTATGTCACAGAATTTACCGTTGCATTGAACGTCATATCAGAGCAAAAGACTTTATGTCCCTGCAGTGTTCCGCAGTTGGGTTTAGCCTGGCCATAAAGCCTTTCACCTGCAAGTTTTGTTGCCAAATGAAGCGCGGCTGTTCCGCATGAAAGAGCAACTGCATATTTAACGCCAATGCGCTCTGCGACAATGCGTTCCACTTCGTTGATGTTCTCGCCGGCTGTGGTTATCCAGTTTTTTACAAAAGCATCGTTTACCCACTTTTGCTCATCGCCGTGCATTGTGGGCGACGACAGCCAAACCTTCTTTTCAAAAGGTTTTATGTTTTTGGTATTCTGAAACATTATATTGGGGTGTTAGGTATTGGGGGTTGGGTGTTACAAGAGTTAAACGTTCACTTTTGACATCTTTCACACCTTACTCACCACTCATTACTCTTTATTCTTTACACTTTACTCATTCTCTACGCCAAGTTGCTCTGCAGGCAGGTCAACGGCAATGCTGGCCAGTCCGTCGAGTACAATATAAAAGCGTTTTTTACCATTGGCACGGTCTACAACTCCTTGTAAACCATCGAATTGTCCGCCATGAATTGTCACTCTGTCACCCACTGCCAAGTCAACACACTCAAGTTTGACATCAGGCGCAGAGCATACACGCATAAAATCGCTCATCTGCTTGTCGCTCACAATCATGCTCGAGTTGGTGTTGCGGTCGACAAGATAGTGTACATCGTACTTCATATTGTTCGACACGGCAAAACGGTCATCTGCCTCAACACGCACGAATATCATCGATGGCAGAACCGGTGTCTCTATCTTTTTTTTGCGCCCGTGGCCGTAATAGTGAAAATCGGTTGTGGTGGGCAGGAAATGCTCAATACCTATTGTCTGCAGCACCGTTCGGACTGCTTTTTCCTGCCGCGGCTTTGTTTTGAGCACGTACCAATTTGCCATATCTACACAGCTTCGCCACTGTCGGGTGTGGCTCAATTTCACGACCATACCAGCCACTCTTTTGCAAGCCATTGTTAATCAATACCATCAGCCCGCATAAGCGCCAATATGCCATTTTAAATTTATACAATGCAATAATAGCACTATATCGGCAATTTTGGAATCGGTATTGAAACAAAAAAAGCGGCCCGAGTGAGCCGCTTTTTCCAATATGGATTGGTATTTCAATCAATCATCATTTGCCAAACCTGTGTAACGGTAACCCGAGACACGATAGTTTTTGAAACCATAGAGTGTCGGTGTATATTCATAATCTGTCATGGTCTCATCAACCGGAGAATAATCATCATCGAATTCAACGTAGAACACTATTGAATCCGCAGGCATTCCGCTTGGTGTGGTTGCTGCACCATTAAGGATTTTACCATCGGTAATAGTGATATTACATGCATTCTCAACATCAGCAGCACCTTTTTTCAAACCTACTTCAAACTCTCTGCCTGCATATTTTACAGAAAAGCCGGCTGATGCAGTGTCATCAGCAAAAACATGGTATTCTTCCAGCATTTTGTCAAGACTGTCTTTCTTAATTGCGCCAGCCTTATACTGTGCTTCTCCTTCTTTATACCACTGCCACTTTTCAGCATCAAAACTTCCTGCCTTATAATAGAAATTATTGTAGGTATACTCATCACTTTCATCATATTCTGTGGCATAGACATACTTGGCAGGATCGGGTGCCGAGAATGTGAAAGATGACAAGTCACAATCAACCTTTGTTCTGAAAGTCCATAAGTTTGTCAAATCATCTATCAATAAAACATCTGAACTGTTATCCGAGACATTATAGGTCAGTATCATAAAATTACCCTCTATGTCAAAAATATCCTCGCCTGCAAATACAACGTTATCATTCTCATCGACTGCGTCGACACGAACATACCACTGACCAGACATCGACACGGTTGCCGTGGCACCTATTTCTTCTTTTTCGCACGATGCGAACAGAAGCACCGCTGCGAATAAATAAAATATCTTTTTCATATTCAATTCAATTAATTACCTGCTTTTTTACCATCCTCAAAGCCATCTTCATAGCCTTTTTTATAATCTTCCGAAGGTTCTTCAGACTCACGAACCTGGTTGGCTGCAATTGTCCATTGTATCTGTTCTTTATAATAACTGGCGAAATAAGAAAGAGCGCCTGTTTTTGCATCAAAATGCCCATCTTTAATATAATCGAGGGCATCACCATACGCAGGTAGATAGCTTGTCAACAAAGTCAAATCGCCTTTAGCGTCCATAAATACAATTCCGCCAACTTTAAAATCATACGCACCTTCGTATTGGGCCGTCATTCCCCGAATTTCATCATACCATTTGGCAATCAAGTCATTGCATCTGTAAAAGCCCGGCAGTATTTCGGTGAATTTTATACTCAACTTACCAGAAAAGCCATAATTATCAGCAGCGTCTTTAAATGTCCAACCTTTGGGCTCATATATTGATTTATCCATATCGATGATATACTCACCTTCAAGGGATATCTCCAAATCAGGATTGTAGACATAAACAGTACGTTTTGTCACATCCACCACATCATCGGCATTAACATAACGATATGCTATTGTGTAAATACCTGGATTATCTGTATCAACACTCTCAACAGGCTCGTCTTCAATATCTAATATTTCATACTCAATCTCACTTGTTACATCTACGCCATTGCATATAGCAGTAAACGATGGCGAGAAGTCATCACCCAAAGAGACATAATCAGAATATGCAAAATCATACGCAGGGTAATACGTAATATTTGTCTTGTCCTCGGATTCCTTTTCACAACTCGAAAAAGAAACAACTGTTGCGGCAAGTGCCATTAACAATAAAAATCTATTTTTCATCTTCTTCAGTTTTTTATTAAACCATTAACTGATACTTATTTGCCCCAGAATACAGGTTCGGTATAACCAGGGAACTCGGGGGTGTTGGCATTGCGAGTTGTAGAGCTTTCGGGATACGGAAGTCTTTCCAACAATTTATTCACGCCCACCTCACCAAAGTAATCGATTGGTGTATATAATGTGCCTGGCATATACAATTCCGGTTTGAATGTTGCGTCATCTTGCAGATTATATAAATCGCTGCCCTTAACATTTCCGAAAGCCGGATAGTTGAGACGACGAACCTCACACCACGCCTCAAAATCGTTGGTTCCGGCAAGTGCCACCCATTTCGCAATGCCTATGCATTTGGCATACTCATTCTGATTGTATGGGTTCTTGGCAATATATCCGTCGGCACCATCAACACCTGCCGAAGCAAACGAAGCTGCAACTGCCGCGTTGTAATGTTCTTTTGCCTTGTCAGCGCTTCCGTAGCGGGCATAGTACTCAGCAAGGAAGAATTCTGTTTCAGAAACCGTTATCAGGTTAACCGGCATATCATAACTTGCTTTCGGACGACACCAGTAAGCGGATTTAAAAGCTTTGGTGTTCGGGAAATTAGTACCCGACAAACCACCGACATAATTACCTGATTCGTTTTTCTCAAAGAATGCAGCCAGACGCGGGTCAGTGTATGAACTTGTCTGCATTGTACCAATAATTGCCAGATTGGCGACAACATTGATTTGATTCGATCCCCAATTAGGACTGAACTCCTCTGCAAAATACGGGCTCATCTCACCCGATTTGTCCGCCCAGCAACCGGCAAATGCCACATCGCTTTCGGGGAAGTTGCCTTCTTCAACCAAAGCCGACACTTTATCCTTAACGTCCATTACGGCTGCCATACGCATATACATCTTGAGTTTAAGAGCATTGGCAAATTGAATCCAAGCTCCTGCCTTTTCCGATGGGAACAAGAAATTGGTGCAAACCCAATCGGAAGCCGATGCCTTTGCCAAAGCTGCATCAATTTCGGCAATTACACTTTCGTAGATTGTTTTTCCGTCATCGTATTTAGGTGCGGTATTGTTCACATCGAGCATCTCAGTGTAAGGTATCTCGCCAAAGCAATCGACTAAAGTTTGAAGTGTGAAAGCACGCAAAGTCGTTGCTGCCAAATATGTTCCCCAATCTTCAGTCGCTTCAGATTTCTCCAAAATTGTTTTCAGGTTGGCTAATACTCGCTGATACATATCTGAATACATACCGCTACAACGGGTTGCCGACACTTGGAACTTCGAATAGTCCAAATAGTTGCTTGTACCAAACGAGTGTGCAAAATGTTGGCTCAAATAGCCACCGACTATTCTTAAATAGTCACCATAATTCGCGGCCAGATTCATTTCAACTGCCGGCATCATCAAACTTGTGCTCAACTGCTCCTCTGAAACTGAATTGGGGTTATCGTTTACATCCAAATAATCATCGCAGGAACAAACCATTGCTCCAAGAACGATAAATGGCAAATACAATAATATCTTTCTCATCTTACTAATCTCCTATCCGTTAGAATTTAACACCAAGACTTACACCAAATATACGGCAGGCCGGGTTCGCGTAAAGCTCACCAAACTGTGTTGCCAAATCACCATCATTTGCCTGGCTGATTGTTGTTGTTTCAGGATCGATGTAGCGATTATCCTTGGCTGTCCATGTATAAACATTGTTACAGAATATTGATATTGAAGCATCAGCCAAACGAACTGGTTCCAGAATTGATTTTGGCAAAGCATATGAGAGACTGATGTTTCTTAGTTTAGCATAAGAACGGTTAATCAGATAGGCTTCACCACCACTGCCCCAGCCATAATCGTTGAAGTATGTCTGGTAGCTACTATTGTAAAGATACAAAGGATTGGTATTTTCACTATACGTATATGAACCATCGGCATTTTCTGTGCGAACAACAGAATTCGGAATCACAAACGGATTACGTTCGTTGTAAGTGGTAACAACACTGTTTCCTGTGAACTGCATAAGGTTCTTGGTTCGAGAGAACATATAGCCGCCATAACGAACATCCAAAGCTGCGCTCAAGGTAAAGCCGTATGCGGAAAGCGATGTGGTTACACCACCGGTCCACTTGTTATTCATGTTTTTACCAGTAGCCTCAACTTCAGTTCCAAGAATCATGTCACCTTTATCATCAACAATGATTTTTCCGTCTTCGGTGTATTGTGGCAAATATGTGTAGAATTCACCAAGCGCCTTACCTTCTTCGGCGTACATATAAACTGCGTCATTGCCAGCTGCGAAGCTGTAGATGCTAACCTTTCCGCCATCAAGGTTTTTCGGCAATGAAAGCACCTTGTTCTTATTGATAGCGAAGTTCACATCAACATCCCAACGGATTGCATTTGTCTTTACAGGTGTTGTGTTCACCAATATTTCGAAACCACGGTTGCGAAGCTTACCGAAGTTTGTTACGACACGGGTATAACCGCAAGCCGGGTCAACTGGCAAATCGAAAATCTGGTCATCGGTTACTCGGTTATAAGCCGAAGCGTCAATTCCGACACGTCCGTTAAGGAATTGCAGATTCAAACCAAACTCAGCTTCTGTTGTCATTTCAGGACGCAAATCGGAACTTCCTGCAACTGAAGATACTTGGAATGCATTAACGCCGTTCATAGGGAATCGGGCGATATTTGATCCATAATATCCATCAGCAGCACCTTGACTGTAACTAGCTGAGACCTGATATGGTTTTGCATCGTTACCTGTCCTACCAAATGCCAAACGCGCCTTACCAAACGACAAGACACCATTTGATTCCATCATCTTGGTAAAGATCCAGCTCAAAGTTGCGCCTGGGTAGAAATAACTGTTTTTGTCTTTAGGCAGAGTCGATGACCAGTCGTTACGGCCTGTCAACTCAAGATATATCATATCATCCCAACCCAAAGTAACATCGCCGAATGCACCTAAAGTGCGTCTTTGCTCTTCGTACTCGTCCAAAGTTTTCTTATCGGCGCCATTCCTCAAGTTCCAGAAGCCCGGAACCGCAAGTTTCTCCGTAGCTGACACGGTACGAGTAAGATAATTATCAACAATATTGAGACCTGCGACAACATTCACATCAAGTTTGTCATCAGCAAACCGTTTGTTGAAAGTTGCCATGATATCGTTGTTCGTCTCATAACTGCGTCCGTAACGTGTGTATATGTAACCTGCCTGATTTTGGCTTGACGGCGCATATCCATAGTTTTCATTTATTAATGCGTCATCGAGTGCAATTTCCGGGGTTCCAACTTTAGTGTTATAATCGGTGTAATCGAAGCCCATACGATACGTGAATGTCAAAGGTTCTATAGGTTTGATATCAACTTGCATCTTGCCGAAAACCTGTTTCGAATCAGTATGGCTGTAGTTGTTGGCCAATGCCCAATAAGGGTTGGTAATGCCATAAGGTGTGAAATATGCTTCAGGCGTGTTGAATGCGCTCGAAAGATCTTTTTTGTCAACAATCGAGACGTCGCGCGCCATCTCATACAAACCATCGATTACCGAAACGCCTTGGTATGCGCTCACATCGTCAGTCTTTGTGCGGGCAAAGTTCATTGATGACGATATTGTGAAATAATCGCTTTTGAAAGAACCACGATATTCCAAGGTGTTACGTTTGTATTTGTCGTAATCGTCAGGCATGATACCGTCATCGCTTGTGTGCGAATATGATACATAATAACCTAACTTATCATCGTCCGACACACCGCGCAACGAGATGTGATGACTCTGCGACCAACCAAGCTCGAAGAAATCCTTTACGTTGGTCTCGACAGCAGAATATTTGTGGAACAACTGCTGATAGTTCCAAATTGGTCCATAAATCTGATTAGAACCATCGAACTTTGGTCCCCACGAACCATTCTCGATAAAGGTTTGGGTTCCGTTCCATCCTTGTCCGAATTCGTTTTGGAACTCAGGCAGAAGAGATACCTGACGGGCCTGAACGCTACCCGAATATTCGATTGAGAAGTTTTTATCGACGCCTTTCTTACCCGATTTGGTTGTGATGACAACCACACCGTTGGCTGCACGTGAACCATACAATGCTGTTGCGGCCGCACCTTTAAGAATGGTCATCGACTCAATATCTTCCGATGCTATGTTTGATATACCACCCAGAGATACGTTCTTACCTGTTTCAACTCCGCTTGCACCAGAGAACATATTGTTCTGCAATGGAACACCATCGACTACATACAATGGCTGGTTGCTTCCTTTGATAGAGCTGAAACCACGAATCACAATGTTGCTCACCGCACCCGGGTCAGAAGATGTGCTGTTGACCTGAACACCGGCCACACGACCTGACAAGGCATTGGTAACGTCGGTTGTCCGGGCAGTAACAATGTCATCGCTCTTAACTGTAGTCGCAGCATAACCCAATGTTTTCTCGGCACGAGTGATACCCATTGCGGTCACCACGACTTCGTCCATACTAATTGACTCTGGATCGAGAGTGATGTTGAACGTTGTGGTAGTTCCTATTGCAACTTCCTGGGTTTGCATACCCATGAAAGAGAACGTCAGCGCCTCGGCATCGTCCGAAACACTTAATGTGAACTTACCATCAAAATCGGTGATTGTTCCATGTGTTGTGCCTTTTACAACCACATTCACACCGGGCAACGGCTGGTTGTCTTCCGACGAAATAACCGTACCTGTCAATGTTTTGTTTTGCGCACTAACTAATTGTGCCCCAAGGAACAGCAGGCATACAATCAGCATTGCAATTTTCTTCATAAACCTATGAATTTAATTAAACTAATAGTTGCTTTACGAACTACAAAAGAACAAAAAAAATATATATATATTACAATGTTTTTTACATCATTTTGAACAAGAAGGGTTTTACGTAAAGGACAAATGTGTAGAGTGTTAGTTTTTTTTGATTGTATTTAACACACAAACTACAGTTGTCAACTGTCTGTCGTCAATCCACCACCTGCAGTTTGGCAAACTTCAGCAGCAGTTTTTTCTCGCCTGCTTTCGGAAAGAAGATTATGGCGGCGCGGCTGTCGGCATTGCCGTCCATGCGCAGAACTTTGCCTTGCCCGAACTGTTGGTGCAGCACGGTAACTCCTGGCCGTATGCTGTCGATTGGTGAAGGCTGAATACTTGAAGACTGACTTGGCTGCTGACGAAGTTGCTGCAAGCGTCGTTGTGCGGCAAACGATGCCCCTGTCGGAATTTTTGTCTGCCCGAACGACGATGAGCCAAACGATGACGAACCGAATGTTGCACGCTGCGCACCACCTACCGCACCCGAGACCACAGTCATATATTGCGGGTCGATATCTTTGATGAAGCGGCTCGGTGTCACCTGCTCCCGAGCACCGCCGTATTTGGCTCGGCTACGGCAATAGGAAACGGTAACCTGCTGCATGGCCCGCGTGAGCGCAACGTAAAACAAGCGCCGCTCCTCCTCCAACTCGTGCTGACTGTAAACCGACATTGACGACGGAAACAAACCTTCCTCCACACCTACTATATATACATACGGGAATTCCAAACCTTTGGCCGAATGAATGGTCATCAGTGTGATGCTGTCCATGCTTTCAGTCTTGCGATTGTCCTGATCGGTAATGAGCGCCACGTTTTCAAGGAATCCGACCAGACGCGGACTCTCACCTTCTTTGTAATTGGCTGCCACATAATCGCTTATGCCGCGCAAGAGTTCTTCGATGTTTTCGAGACGGCTTTGGTCGTCGGGGTCGTCAGAATTTTGGTATTCGTTCTTAATACCCACGGTATCAATAATTTCACGAGCCATATCGTAAGCGTCAACCTTGTCGAGCATCGGAATGAATTTGCCAATCAGTTCGGTGAATCCTGCAACTTTGGCAACCGTTCCGCGATTGAGCCCCGCCACTGCCAACAACTCGGGATTGGTCGCAACAGTCCACATGCTGCAATTGTTGGCGTTGGCTGTCGCGCTGATTTTATCGACCGTGGTCTCGCCGATTCCACGCGCGGGATAGTTGATGACACGGCGCAGTGCTTCATCATCGTTGTTATTGACAATCAGACGCATATAAGCAATGGCGTCTTTCACTTCCTTGCGTTGGTAGAACGACTGTCCGCCGTAAATCTTATACGGGAAATTGCGTTTGCGCAAGGCTTCTTCAAAGGTTCGGCTCTGCGCGTTGGTGCGGTACAAGATGGCGAAATCGTTGTAGTGGCAATGATTGTTGGCGATTTTGGCGAAGATGTCGCCCACCACGTTGTAACTCTCTTCAATATCGGTCATTGCGGCCATGACGCGCACAGGGTCGCCTTCGTCCTTTTCTGAAAAAACATCTTTCGGAATCTGATGTTCATTCTTCTTAATCAGGCTGTTAGCCGCCGAAACAATGTTCTGCGTCGAGCGGTAGTTCTGCTCAAGTTTGAACAATCGGCACTGCGGATAGTCGTTTCGGAAATTCAGAATGTTCTCAATTTTGGCGCCACGGAACGAGTAGATGCTCTGCGCATCGTCGCCCACCACGCAGATGTTCTGATGCTGCTGCGCTAATTTCTTGATTATCAGATATTGTGCATAATTGGTATCTTGATACTCATCGACCAAAATATATTTGAACCGCTGCTGATACTTGTCGAGCACGGCAGGATTGTCGCGGAAAAGGATGTTGGTGTTGAGCAGCAAATCGTCGAAATCCATTGCCGACGCCTGACGGCAACGGGCCACATAACGCTCATATATTGTGGCGATTAGCGGCATACGGTTGGCGTTGTCAGTGGCCATCAGTTCGCCGCTTGCCTTGTAGGTGTCGGGCGTGACCAGATTGTTTTTAGCCATCGATATGCGGTTGGCGATGTGATTGGGCTTGTAAACCTTGTCATCGAGACGCATCTCCTTGATAATGGACTTGATAAGGCTTTTCGAATCGGTGGTGTCGTAGATGGTGTACGACGAAGGGAAACCAAGACAGGCGCTCTCCATACGCAGAATGTGGCTGAAGATGGAATGGAACGTGCCCATGACAAGCGACTGCGCGTCAGAGCCACCAACCAGCGACTCGATACGCGACTGCATCTCGCGCGCGGCCTTGTTGGTGAACGTCAGCGCAAGAATGTTCCACGGTTTCACGCCGTTGGCAAGCAGGTGGGCAATGCGGTAGGTGAGCACGCGCGTCTTGCCCGAACCAGCACCTGCCACAATCAGGCACGGGCCGTGCGTAGCCTGCACTGCGGCTCGCTGCACATCGTTCAGTTGGTCGAGATAGTTCTGCATTTCTTCAGTTTCAATCGTCGGCAAATTACCGCAAAAAAGTTGAGAGAAACCGAATGTCGGCGACATAGTTTTTAACAAAACGGCAAATCGCACGATTTGCCTAATTTTATATAATATTGCGCTCGATTTTTGAGTTATTGCTATCGAAAGTTTTTTTCAAGATGACTAAACGCGGACCATCAATTTTGCTACTCGTCGGCCTGATTCTTTGGGGCGGCAGTGCTTTCGCACAAATAACGGCCAATGCCAGCAGGTCCGACACCACCACCTACAAAACCGACTCGATTGCCAACGACCCGATTTTCGTCTACTATTCCGACCCGCGCGGATTCAATACCACAGGCACTCTTACGGCATCGGTGCCCGACAGCACAAACCTGACTTTCAGTTGGTTCAGTTACAACGAGCGGACTTCGAAATTCGATATCGCACTGAAAACCGAAAGCGGCGTGGCCGAATCGACCAAGGACAACTGCACGCAAGGCGGCTACATGGTGACCGTAAGCAATAGCCAAAACACATGGGACACAGCATTTTACGCATGGGTTTTCCAAAACGAATTCAATGTGAGCGCCATAAACGTCTACAACTCGACCTGCGAACTGATGGAACTGCACACATCGATGGCCTATGACGAAGAATTTGAATACTACGACCGTGTGAGCGGCAAGCCCCTGACCTATTTTAGTGATAACGTAAAATTTATGAAATACCGATGGGAAGCCACGCCGCAAGGCGCCGCCATTCCGTCGGTGAAGAACCCCGTTTTTGAAGCGCCCACAAAACCAACAGTTTACAGACTGACGGTTGAAGACTCGCACGGCGAGAGCCGCACCAAGAAACTTGAGATTGAAGAAGGCGACGACAACGGCGACGGCAACGTCTATCTGAAAGCCGTGAAAGCCAAATTCTCGGCCAGCCGCAGTTTTGTCCCGACCGAAGAAACCGACAGCAGCGGCCAGGCACCGCTACTCGTGCAGTTCATCGACAGTTCGGAAAATGCCATCGAGTGGTCATGGTACTTCTATAAGCCTATCGACCAGCGCGTTGTGGAAGCCGACTCACTAATGACAGACACCATCACAACGCAGTATCTGCCCGACTCGATTCTGTACAGACGCCCGAATGAGAAATACGGCTACGACGTGGCACTGATGGTGAAAGGCCCTGTCTACATTGTCGATGGCGAACAGCACCAATGCGTCGACCGCCTGCTGAAGGAAGAATACATCAATGTCGATTCGTCGTTCATCGCAAAGAACCCTGACATTCCGAACGCCTTCACACCAGGCGGCGCCAACCCTGTGTTCAAATTTACGGATGAGACAATGCCGAAATCAATCCGCCACTTCGAAATCAAGATTTACGACCGTTGGGGCATGAGAATCTACAGTTACGAAGACAACGATGGCAGTTGGGAAGGTTGGGACGGCAAGACATTCGGCTTTGGCGACGCGCCCGCAGGCGTCTACTTCTACACCATCTACGCCGAAGGTTGGAACGACGAAAAATTCCGCCGCAAAGGGTACGTGCATTTGTTCAGGAAGAAGTAGTTTTTAATGACGAAAATCGACGAGTGATTTATTATCATCAAAATACTTAATCCTACTTCCTTTTTCCATACTCTTTCTTTGCCTTTTCAACCAGCTTGCTGAATTTGGCATCGGCGTGAAGGTGCGCCACAACGCAAGCGGCCATAACGCGACTTGCCTGAACATCGCTTGCGTAGTTGTATCCGGCAATGACGCGGCTACGACCGTATTCGAATCCGCGCGTCAGAATCTCGTTTTGGCGTTCCGGAACTATTTCAGCGAGCAAAAGAGCCAGCCCCCATCCCACTTCGGCTGTGGCCGACAGATAACTCGACGTTTGCGCTGTGGAATCTTCGGCTTCGGGAATGAGCGTCGGCTCACCGAACTGCACATAGGGACGCTTACGGAAAGCGGTGGTTTTCATTTGGTTGGCATTTGCCGATAACGATTCCTGCCCCATCTGCAACATTGCGGCAAGCGCCGGCGTTGCCTTTTGGCTAATCTCAAAACCGGCAGGAACGCTGAATCCAGCCAGCAGAGCATCGATACTGCCATCGGCAATGGCCTGACGGCCGCGCTCGGTGCCGCGTTCGGCCTTCGACTGCCAATACTGCGCCACATCGCCATAAAAACGGCGGCTAATGGTATCGACGGGCGAATCAAGAATTTTCCGCCCATCGGGCATTGCATTTGTTATTGGCGTGGTTTTCAAGCCTTTAATGCGGTTGTATTCGGCGCGGGCGGCCTGAATATCGGCCAGGAAGTACGGGCTTGTGTGAATGCTTGCCACACCCGCCGAAGCCGCCAGCCGACCGGCTTCAATATCGCTCTGATAGTGCGCCCCCACAATCACGCGGCTCTCGGCATACTGATAGGCGCGCCGCAAAATGGTGTCTTGCAGTTCGGGCACCATCTCGGCAAAAACCAGCGCCATCGACCACGATAGCGACGTGTGCCCCGACGGGTACGAGCCGTTGTGGCGCAGCTCTTTATCGTCGTCGAATTCCGACCACGTGTGCTCGTTGAACTGTGCGAACGGACGTGTGCGCATATATTTCCGCTTGGCCTTCGAAGTACTGAAATGTCCTGTGTACGAAGCTTTTACAAGCAATTTCCAAATAGCGGGCGTGCTGTCTTCGCAGATTGTGAACCCGAAAACGCCCGAATAGATTTCGGCCATAATCTCGTGCCCCCACTTGCCGTCGCGGTTGGCCATTGCGCCACGCGGCGTATTGCGGACGGTCTTGCCCCACTGCCACTGAATCACATCATCGGCATACTCAAGGCTCGACGTGTCGGGCGGTGCAGGCAGATAAATGCCGGCATCGGGCATATTCTCAAGAAATGTGTAAACTTTTGAAGTGTCGGTCTGCGCCGATGCGCTTATGTTACTAAATATCAACCCGATTGCGGCAATCGCATAAAATCTGAAATTCATAGCCGATTTTGTTTTAAGTTATAAGTTTTTACAAGAAGCGATTGTGCACTATGAGAATAATATGAAACAACTTCTCACCTCTCACCTCTAAACACTAAACACTCATCATTCATACTCATACGTCCGTTTTACGCGTCGCGAGATTCCTGTGAGCACTTCGTACGGAATGGTGTTCATCCATTCGGCAACTTGAGTGATGGGCAGGTTCTTGCCAAAAATCTCGACAGGGTCTCCTTCGTGCGCGTCAAGGCCAGTGACATCGACCATACAAATATCCATACAGATGTTACCGATGATTGGCACCAAATGGCCTTTATACCAGAGTTTTCCGTTGCCGTTACCCAAGCATCGGCGCAGACCGTCGGCGTAACCGATTGGCACAGTGGCGATATCAGAATCGCGAGTAAGTTTGCCGCGGCGGCTGTAACCAACCGTTGTTCCCGCTGGCAGATGCTTGATTTGCGCCAGCGAACTTGTCAGCGTGGCGATGGGCTGCAACTGCGCACCCGCAACACTCAGGCCGTAAAGGCCGATTCCAAGGCGCACCATATCGTACTGCCATTTGTCGGCAAAGCGCTCAATGCCAGCCGAATTCAAAATGTGGCGCTTAATTGGATAGTCCATCTTGGCCATTATGGCGCTGCTCATCGTCTCGAAAGTGTTCAACTGCGACAGCGTGTAATCGTCTTGGTCGTACTCGTCGGCGGTGGCAAGGTGCGAGAATATCGTCTTGATTTTCAAGCCTTTTGCGTTATGAATAGCTTCAATCACATTATCGGTGTCGTCGGGCATAAAACCGCTGCGGTGCATACCCGTGTCGAGTTTCAGGTGGATTGGATAATCGGTCTGCCCAGCATCCAAAACCGCCTGATTGAAAGTGTTGAGCGTCACATAGTTATACACTTCGGGCTCAAGTCGATACTCAATCATCTGCGCAAAACTGTCGCGCTCGGGGTTGAGCACCAGAATTGGAATGTGGATGCCGTCGCGGCGCAGCTCAACGCCTTCGTCGGCGAAAGCCACAGCAATCATCGCAACTCGCTGATACTGACACAGATTGGCGATTTCGTGCGTACCGCTTCCGTAGGCAAACGCCTTCAGCATACAGCACATTTCGGTAGTAGGCTTCAGCAAACTCTTGAAATAGTTCAAGTTATGTTCCATAGCCGAAAGGTCGATAGCCATCACCGTTTGGTGCGACTGCTTCTGCAAAACCGTCGAAATACGCTCAAAACTGAACGACCGCGCGCCCTTCAGCAACACCGATGCGTTCTGTATCTTGCTGAAATCGAAGTGGTCGAGAAAATCCTGTGTGGTGGCGAAGAAATCTTTGCGCAAATCGAAAAAGTTCGAGAACGACTTGATATCCTGACCGATACCAATCAGTCGGTCAATGTTTTTCTGCCTGATGAGCACCGCAATGTGGTGATAAAGGTCGCTTTTGGTATAACCGCTCTGTTCTATATCGCTCAAAATCAAAACCTTCTGCGGGTGCTGATTCTGCACGCTCAAGTAGTCGAGCGCAATCCGCAGCGATTCCATATCGCAGTTGTAACTGTCGTTGATTATCGAGCAGTTGTTGTTGCCTTCCTTCAGTTCAAGGCGCATAGCGATTGGCTCGATGGTGGCCAGCCGCTGCACAATTGTCTGATTATCATAACCAAAGACCAGCATCAACGACCAGACCTGCAAGGCGTTTTCAACCGAAGCCTTGTCGGCAAACGGAATCTGCGCCGCAAACCGCTCGTTGTTGTACATTGCGTGGATGGTAGCATTTGTTGGCTGATAATCAACCGATTCCACATACAGATTCACATCGGGCTGCGTGCCCCAAGTGAACAGTTTTGTTTCAGGACTGACGGTTGCTTTTATCTTCTCGCGAACTAACTGATTGTCAGCGCCAAAAATCAAAACTTTGGCGTTTTTGAAAAGTTTCAGTTTCTCGGTCAGTTTCTGCTCAATGCTTGTGAAATTCTCTTGGTGGGCGTCGCCGATGTTAGTGAAAATGCCAATGTCGGGACGGATGATGTTCTCGAGCGCATCCATCTCGCCAGGCTGTGAAATGCCCGCTTCGAAAATGCCCAGATTGTTGTCGGGTTGAAGCAGCCAAACCGACAGCGGAACGCCAATCTGACTATTGTAACTCTTTGGATTTCGGGCAATTAACTTCTCGGGCGCAAGGCATTTGCAGGCCCATTCCTTCACAATCGTCTTGCCATTGCTGCCAGTGATGCCCACCACAGGCATTGTCATCTTCTGACGGTGCCAACTGACAAGTTGGTGCAGCGCCTTCAGCGTGTTCTCAACAACAATGAAGTTCGCATATTGGTAACTTTCAGCATTTTGCGGCAGATGGTCCACCACAAAATTGCGCACGCCCGACTTGTAAAGTTCGGTGATGAAACGGTGCCCGTCGTTGCGTGTGCCTTTGAGCGCGAAAAACAGGCTCTCGCGGGCAAAAACCACCTTACGACTGTCAATCAGAATGTGAGAGATGTTGCCGCCCGAGCCGCGTGTCAACTTGCCGCCAACCACAGCGGCAATGTCGCCTATAGAGTAACTTGCCATAATGTTCAGATTTTTTCCAAATATAGGTGCGAATGTCAGATAATGCCTAAAAAAAACGTCGATTTATGCACATTGGGCGGTTTATTGCAAATTTTACCATTTTAACCGAAACGATTTCTATGATTTTCTATAATAATCGGCTGTGACCGAAACTTGAAAAGGATATTTCCAAAACTTTATATTTGCGAGCGAAAGCAAGTCTTTTGCGATTAAAAGGAAAAGGGATGATTCGACGCGCAACCACTGCCGATATTGGGCAGATTATCAATCTATTGCACCAAGTGAATATGGTTCATTACCATATCCGCCCCGACTTGTTCAAACCGCACACAACCAAGTATAACGAGCAGGAACTCAACCAAATGCTGACCGACGACAACAAGCCGATTTTCGTTTTCGACGACGGCGGCGTGCTCGGTTATGCATTTTGCCAAATCACTGAAGTTCAGAACAATAAACTGCTGCAAGACGCAAAAACGCTTTATATCGACGACATTTGCGTTGACGAGAGCGCCCGTGGCCGCCACGTTGGCAAATCGCTGTTCGAGCACGTGCGAAACTATGCGCAATCGATTGGTTGCCACAACATTACGTTGAATGTTTGGACGGGCAACGACGCGGCCTTGTCGTTCTACCAAAATATGGGAATGCAGGTGCAGAAAACCACAATGGAAATTGTTTTATGCTGACGTTCCACACCCTTTCAGTTACGGACCGCGCGGCTGTGCAGGCCGTGTCGCTCAAGGCTGGACGGCGCAACTGCAACTACGACTTCGCCAACCTTGTGGGCTGGCAGTTTTGGTTTCAAACCGAAGTCTGCGTGCTGACCGACGCCGTGGTGCTGCGCTTCACCTTCGATGGCCGACGGGCCTATATGGTCTGCACGGCGGGCAATCTTCAGCCCGAACTTGTGCACGACCTTCTTGCCGACAGCGGCGGCTGCCTGATGCTGCTCGGACTCGAAGACTCGCAGGTGCAGGCCGTCGAAAGTCAGCATTCCGACCTGATAATCAAGGCGGAAGCCGTCCGCAACCAATACGACTATATCTACCGCCGCAGCAGCCTTGCCACGCTTCAGGGCGGCGCCTATCAGGCCAAGCGCAACCACGCGAACCGATTTCGCGCCGAGCACCCCGATTTTGAGTACCGCCCGCTTGCGCCCGAACTCTTCGACGAGTGCCGACGGCTCACGGCAACGTGGCTCGAAGAGAAAGACGCCAACCGCACCATTCTGGCCGAGCAGCGCGTTATGGAGACCGTCTTTGCCAATTGGGACGCCCTGCAAATGACTGGCGGAAGCATTTTTATCGACGGGCAGATGGTGGCCTTCACCTATGGCGCCGCCGTCACCACCGACACCTTCGACGTCTGCGTTGAGAAGGCCGACCGCCGCATTGAAGGCGCCTTTGCCATTATCAATCAGCAATTTGCCGCGCACCTGCCCGAACAATTCACCTATCTGAACCGCGAAGAAGATATGGGCCTGCCTGGACTTCGAAAGGCAAAACTGTCATATCACCCCGAAATATTGCTGACTTACAACACGTTAAGAATCTGCAAGCCCTACACTTTGGAGCGGATGACCGACGACGACGCACCGCTGACCACCGACTGGATGGTGCGCCAATACGGCTTCGACCGCACCGATGTGGAGCAATGGGTGCACACGCTGCACTTCAACTGGCCGATGAGTGTCAAGGCGATAGATGCCGACGGAAAGGTTATCGGCCTGCTCAATATGAGCGACTACCGCATTGAAGACGAAGTGCCGCAGATTGCCACCGACGCCCCCGATTTGCTTGCGCGGCTCAACGCCCGTCGCTACACGGCGGTTTTCTCGTTCATTGTCGCCGAGCCATATCGCGGCACGCAACTGAACTACAATATGTTAATGTCGATAATGCCCGAACTGAAAGCCCGCTACGACTTCCTTTTCATTCCCGTGCTTCACCGTCTGAAAACCCACCAATACTGGCAGCGCTGGGGCGCGACCGAGTTCTACCGCGATGCGGAATGCGTCTGCTACAAACTTGAGTTGCAGGCCGCACCACAACCATAAATACTTTATATACTGATAGATAGATATTGCTAATTGAATACGCAACAGGAATACAATTGAATTTCTTGGAATTATATCAACAATCAGGCCGAGCACCACAAAAAGGTTTCGTTCGACTATGAATACGCGACTTTTTTGACGGCATACAATGTTGACTTCAAACCTGATTTTCTTTTGGCCGATTGATTGTTAGTACCACCCCTTCGGGGTTCACGACGTGATGGTAATGCCATTACACAGGGGTTCACACCCCTGCCTGTGTTATGCCGCCCATTCTGGGCTGCACATTTTTTAATTCCCCGCCAATCTTTTCCACAATTCACTACATTTGTCGTTAGCCGTTTGTGCCATTTTAGCACTTGTGGCGTTACATACATAAAGTGTTTTTTGAACCCCGAAGGGGTAAAATAGCATAGGCAGGGGTGTAAACCCCTGTAATACAGAAATCAAACATATATGGAACCCCGAAGGGGTGGCACAAACCAATATAAACAATCGGCAATATGGCAGCCACATTAGTCAAAATCGACGTACACATTGTTTTCCATATCAAAACAACGAGCGTGGAAATGCGGAAAGACGACATTCCACTCATTCACAAATACATTGGTGGCATAATCGGGAACCAACAATCTGTTCCTGTGTGTATTGGCGGTGTTGCCGACCACGTGCATATTCTCTGCACGCTGCCCAAAACGATGGCACTGTCCGATTTTGTCCGCAGCATTAAGGCCAACTCAAGCCGTTGGATAAAAACATTGGGGTCACATTATGCTGGGTTTGAATGGCAGACGGGTTATGGGGCGTTCAGTGTCAGTCCGTCGGTAATCGATAAAACAATCGATTATATCAACAATCAAGCGGAACACCATAAAACAGTTTCGTTCAGCGATGAATACAAGGCGTTTTTGGCTGCGTACAAGGTCGAATTCAATCCCGATTACCTTTTGACTGATTGATTGTCGGTGTCACACCCTTCGGGGTTCCCGATGTGGTGTTAACACTCGCTATACAGGGGTTCACACCCCTGCCTGTACTATGCCGCCCGTTCTGGGCTGCACATTTTTTAATTCCTCGCCAATCTTTTTTCCCAAATTCCGCCAACATTTTCTATATTTGCTTTTGTTGCGCACAAAATTTTGCCGCAGCGCCACATACATAGAAACGTGAAAAAGAAAGCACACACCACCGATATTGTTGAAATTGAGAATGTTTCAGTATCGACAACCGACATTGAAAATATGATTTTCAATATTCGTGGCGTGCAGGTTATGATTGATAGTGACATAGCCGCACTTTACGGCATTGAGACAAGAGCGCTTAATCAGGCTGTGAAACGAAATATTGACCGTTTCCCGACTGACTTTATGTTCCAACTTACTAAAAGTGAATTTGAAAACTTGAAATCACAATTTGTGACTTCAAGTTCGTCACACTTGATATCACAATTTGTGACTTCAAGTGCCAAAGGCGCCGACAGTGATTGGGGTGGCGTGAGAAAACTTCCGTATGCGTTTACCGAAAACGGCATAGCAATGTTGAGTGGCGTTCTTCGCTCACAAACAGCAATTGAAGTCAATATCCGCATTATGCGGGCATTTACTGCTATGCGACATTTTCTAGTGAATAATGCCGATATGTTTCAACGGTTGGCAGTAGTTGAACAAAACCAATTGGCCATAGCCGCCCACCAATTCGAAACCGACAGCAAACTTGACGAAGTCTTCAAACGTCTGGATTCGGGAATCGCCGCCCCCACACAAGGCATATTCTTCGACGGGCAGATTTTCGACGCTTACACGTTTGTGTGCGACCTTGTGCGTGCGGCCGAAAAGCGGATAGTTCTGTTCGACAACTATGTTGACGACACTGTGCTCACAATGCTCGACAAGCGCCAGAGCGGCGTAACGGCTCGCATTCTCACCAAAGCAATCACGCGGCAACTGCAACTCGACATTGACCGCCATAACGCCCAATATCCGCCGCTTGCTGCCGAAACCTTCGCCAATGCCCACGACCGTTTCCTTTGCATTGACGACGCGGTTTACCACATTGGTGCTTCACTAAAGGATTTGGGCAAGAAGTGGTTCGCCTTCAGCAAAATGGAAATTGCGACCGACGACTTGCTGAACAAATTGCGGTAAGAAAAGCCCCAAATCTCGCCTGAAACACCACCGCTTCCCCAGCATTTTTCATTTTTAACATTTCCCATTTCTAAAATTCCGCCAACATTTTCTACCTTTGCCTTTGCCGCGCGCAAAATTTTTGCCGCAGCGCTACATACATAAAGGCGTCACCTGATGCTTGTTTTTGGCTTTCTGAAACGTAGGAAATTTCAAACGGGTTCAAAGACAATGCAAAAGACGATGCTACGGGTGTGGTATAAGCATTCCGTGGGTGTGCATTGGGGCAACTTTGTCCCTGCACACTTCTGCGGGCTATATACACGCAACGTGGATATCTCTTTGCTCGTCAACCCAATGGTCTTCCTACACCACAGAAAGCGACGGGTAAAGGTTCAGATACCCACGTTTTTTGTTTGTGGCTGTAGGATAACTGATTGATAATAAAGTCCGATTCGGGGTGTTTGGCGGGCAGTAATTTGTTTTATGTCAAGCACTTCAAAGAAATATACAGTTCTTGATTTATTCTGCGGTTGTGGTGGATTGTCGAAGGGTTATGAAATGGCTGGTTACAATATTTTGTTGGGTGTAGATTTCAACAAGCCAGCATTGGAAACATACCAGAAAAATCACAAAGGAAGTAAGGCTCTATATGCGGATTTGTCTGACGACAATGCCTTTTCCGAAATTGATGATGCTATAAATGGACAAAAAATAGATGTAATCATAGGCGGGCCACCTTGTCAGGGTTTTAGTTTAACAGGCAGGCGACAATTCGACGATTCTCGCAACAAACTGTATCTCGCAATGATTGAAGCCGTGCGCAGATATAAGCCCAAGGCATTTATGATAGAGAATGTTCCAGGAATGGCGGCATTGTATAATGGTGAAGTTAAGGATGAAATAATGAAACGCTTCACTGATATGGGTTATACAATGAACAACAAAATAGTATGCGCAGCAGATTATGGCGTACCACAAATAAGGAAAAGGTTGGTTTTTATTGGGATAAAGGATGGAGCAGAAAAATATGAATTTCCTGAACCCTATCTAAAGCCAGAAGAATATGTGACTTGCGAACAAGCAATAGGGGATTTGCCAAGTTTAGAGAAAACATTAGGCAATGATATTTCGGAATATGAACAAGCACCATTAACCGAATATCAGAAATTAATGCGTGGCGATTGCAATGTCTTGTATAATCATAAAGCCATAGACCACAAACAATTTGTCAAAGATACAATTGCCCAAGTGCCTGATGGTGGCAATTGGAAAGATTTGCCAAAAGGCGTAGGTGAAAGCCGAAATTTTCATATGGCGTGGACACGCTATTGCAGCACCAAGCCTTCGCGAACTATTGACACTGGGCACAGAAACAATTTTCATTATAAATATAACCGATGCCCAACTGTTAGGGAAAGTGCAAGACTGCAATCATTCCCTGACGACTTTGTCTTTTTAGGCAATAAAGGGCAGCAAGATAAGCAAGTAGGAAATGCTGTGCCGTGTTTATTAGGAAAAGCCATTGCATTACAACTTCTTAAATATTTGAATGATGGCGAATAAAAAGATAACTACGATTGATTTATTCGCAGGCTGCGGTGGTTTAATGGATGGCTTTCAACAACAAGGCCATTATGAAACATTGGCTTGTGTAGAATGGGAAAAATTCCCGTGTATGACATTGGCCAACCGACTAAAAACAAAATGGAATCACGCAAATGCAGAAACTGAAGTTGTAAGGTTCGACATTCAGCGTTCCGAAGAACTTTTTAATGGGTTCAGTGATACGGAATATGGTTCACATTGCGGTTTGGATAAACTGATAGGGAATAAAAAGATTGACGTTATTATAGGTGGCCCACCCTGCCAAGCATATTCATTGGCGGGTAGAATTAGAGACCCACACGGGATGAAGAATGACTACAGAAATTTTCTATTTGAAAGTTATGTAAGGGTGTTAAAACATTACAGACCAAAGTTTTTCGTTTTTGAAAATGTTGTAGGAATGTTGAGTGCAGCACCTGATGGGACACCAATCACCGAAAAAATCCAAACGGCATTTGCTGAAGCAGGTTACAAGGTCATTTCTAATTTCAAAAACGCACTGTTTGATGTCGCAGATTTTGGTATTCCGCAACACCGCAAGCGAGTAATAATACTTGGTGTAAATATGGATTTCTTCACAAGCGAAGAATGCGACAAAATTCTTGATGATTTTTATTCCGAAATATTGCCTGCGCACAAAAAAGAAGCAATGACCGTGTATGAGGCTATTGGAGATTTGCCCAAGTTGTATCCGACTAAAGAAATTCAGAAAATTGATGGACATAAATATTCACACGAACCTGCGAAGTCGGAAAATGTTCTAAACCACGAACCGAGGTTTCACAATAAGAGAGACATAGATGTTTTCAAACTGCTTGCAGACGATATTAAAACGGGAAAAAACGAATATACAAGCATAGAAGCATTAAAACAATTATACACCAAAGTAACTGGGAAACAGAGCAATATTCACAAATACTATGTGCTTCGTCAAAATGAGCCAAGCAATACCATTCCAGCGCATTTGTACAAAGATGGTATGCGACATATTCATTACGACCCAGAGCAAGCACGGTCAATAACTGTAAGAGAAGCAGCACGCTTACAGACTTTTGCGGATGATTTTGAATTTATTGGGCCAACAATGGCACAGTACAAAATGATTGGCAATGCTGTTCCGTCGGGTTTTGCAAGAATTATTGCAGATGGATTGTTCGAGTTGATTTCAAAATATAAAACAAACAAGTAGTTATGTCATTGTATTATATTCATAGAGTAGGAAGTCAAGAAATGGGGTCTGTAGAACGGTATGGTAGACCCCAACGTGGCCGTTATTTTCTAATATCAAAGGAGTGTTTGGATTTTTTTCCACACCTTTCGTCTGTAGCATTGAATGATAAGGCGCCAGTATTTATTGTACCAACCTATATTGAATCACATTTGAAAGTACTTTGTACAATTGATTATCATAACCAGAAACATTCATTATTCAATTATGCAGGGAATAATCCACGTGATGAAGTGAGGCTCTATATGAATCAAAAGATAGACCCTGATTTATACTTTAAGACAGATGATTTAGCCGTATTTGAAAGATTTGATGCTAATAATGAAATTATATATAGTCTCACTCGTGTCAGACCGACAGAAAAAGGCTATGATTTTCTTATTAAATTTTTATCAGAAAATGCGCGAAAACCATATTGCTCAAATGCCATATTAAACGGGGAAATACAATTTATCAAAAAAACTGATATAGAAAACGATATGCAGATTGAAGTTAGTACTGATGCTGAAAAATATATAAGCGATGCGTCTACTGACATTCTTATGCACGAAGATGATGACGTTCTAATAGATGAGCAACAGATGGGGGCAGAATTATTTAATAGCGTCACATTCAGACAATTCGTACTATTAGCATATGATAATCGTTGTGCAATTACGAGAAATGTTATCTGCTACGGGAATTTATGCAATCTTGAAGCCGCCCATATAAAACCACAAGCACACAATGGCAAATTCTTGCCTTGCAATGGCATTGCAATGAGCCGCGATATGCACTTTGCTTTTGATAAAGGATTTTTTACAATTGACCGTGATTATAAGGTACAAGTTGCAAGTCAATTAAAAGATTCAGATTTCTACAAAGAATATAATGGTGTCCGAATATATGTTCCACAAGTAGAGTATTTTAGACCGCACAAGGCATTTCTTGATTACCATAGAGAGCACATATTCCAAACATTTTCACAGATAAGACAACAACAATTTGGTAACATAGTTAACGAAAATAACCCTTACAATCAACCAAAAGAACCATTGCGTAAAGCCGCAGAACCAGTCGCAACGTATGGCAGAAATTCCCAAATTGAATTTAAGTTGTAAAATTTATGCTATTCTGTATCTCTGGTGTTATCTGTGCGAAAACGCGTTCCGCGTCCCTTTCGGGTTAAATCGGTCAGAATCGGTTAGCGCCAAAATCCCTATAAGTTCCCTATATGTTAAGCGCCGCCAAATTCGGTCCATTTCGGTTTAGTTTGGTTAGCGCACAAAAACAGCAACCGTCAGGTTGCCCCTTTCCGTGTTTTCCGCGTGTTCCGTGGTTAGAAAAGAAATCTGTGAAAATCTGTGTTGTCTCGTGTTGTCAGTGCGAAACCTTTCATTTTCAGCCAAATTTTACCCATTTGATAATTTTTTAAATATATCGCTTGCGATATAAAATAATTCCACTACTTTTGTATCGCGAACGATATAAATAACAGTTTAAAGATTCAAAACGATGAAAAAGAACAAATCAACACTGAACGCAATAAATAAAAGTATAACAAGTGCGGTAGTCTGCCTTGCTTTGGCGCTGACGGCTTGCACGCAAAACAACAACAAAATGGCTACAATTTACGATTTCAAAGCCCTGAACAACAAGGGCGCCGAGGTGGACCTTGCGCAGTACAAGGACCAAGTGCTGATGATTGTCAACACCGCTTCAAAGTGCGGTTTCACGCCGCAGTACGACGGCTTGGAGGCTCTCTATCAGAAATATAAAGACCAAGGGCTGGTCATTCTAGGCTTCCCCTGCGACCAATTCGCGCACCAAGAGCCTGGCACCGACGATGAGATTGCCGAGTTCTGCCGCCTGAACCACGGCGTCACCTTCCCGCTGATGAAAAAGATTGACGTCAACGGCAGCAATGCGAGCCCCGTCTTCGAGTATCTGAAAAGCCAAGCCCCGACCGAGGAGTACAAAGGCCTGAAAGCCAAGGCGACGCACACAATGCTGAAAAAAATCAGCAACTCGGCCGTCAACGAAGGCGACATTCTGTGGAACTTCACCAAGTTTGTTATCAGCCGCGACGGCAAGACCGTGAAGCGTTACCCGCCCACAACAACGCCCGAAGAGATTGAAGCCGACCTTAAAACTCTGCTGTGATGAAAGAAGAGTTTAGGCTCGATAACCAATTGTGTTTCAGGCTCTACACTGCGTCGCGGCTACTCACGCAGGCCTACAATCCGCTGCTCTCGGCACACGGGCTCACCTATCCGCAGTATTTGGTTCTGCTGGTTTTGTGGGAGAACGACGCGCAGCCCGTCAACGACATTGCCAAACGGCTCTGCCTTGAGACCAACACCGTGACGCCGCTTGTGCAGCGAATGGAGAAGCAAGGCATTGTCACCCGCGCGAAAGGGACGAACGACGCACGGCAAATAATTGTCAGTCTGACAGATAAGGGGCAGCAACTGCAAACCGCACTGACCGACGTGCCCCTTGCCGTCGGTGGCGCCATTGCCTGCAAAAGCCTGACGCCCGAAACCGTGCCCGCACTGTTCCAAACGCTCGACGATATGATTGCGCAACTCAAAAAGAACCTGAAGCGCGACACGTAACCATTGGTTGACACTTTTTAAAGATATGTATCTGCAACAAAATGAACATTTTATATTGATAAACAAATTTTACGGAAATGAAAAGTTTTAAATCGAACGCGTGGCTGCTGCCACAACCTGTGCTGATTATCGGCACGTATGACAAAAACGGCAAACCGAATGCAATGAACGCCGCTTGGGGCGGACAATGGGACGCACACGAAATCGCGATTTCGCTCGGTTCGCACCAAACCACTGACAATCTGGACGTTAATCCCGATTTCACCGTCACTTTCGCCACCGCGGCCACAATGGTTGCCGCCGACTATGTGGGCATTGTGAGCGGCCGCAACACGCCCGACAAAATGGCCCGAACGGGCTGGACTATCGCGAAAGCGCCCAACGTGAACGCACCTGTGTTCGGCGAGTTTCCAATGACGCTTGAGTGCCGCGTGAAGCAGACGATTGGCAAAGACGCTAGCGGCTGCAACCTTGTGGCCGAAATTGTCAACATTCTGTGTGACGAGAAGTATCTGGCCGCCGACGGCAAACCCGACGTCGAGAAAATGGGCATTATCACCTTCGACCCTGTGCACCACACATATATCGAACTCGGAAAGACTGTCGGCAACGCCTTCGCCGACGGCCAAAAACTGAAATAAGCCGCACCGAACAGTCGGCTCTGCTTTATAATCCGTCCCTGCACAAGGGGCGGATTTTTTTTGTTTTTGTATATATTTACGCATCATAATTCAAAATTGTAAATCGCCTTATGATAAAACGACATCTCTTCCGAGCCGCACTTTGTAACATTATGTTATTGTCGGCATCTTCTGCTTTTGCCAATGGCGACCCTGTGGCCATATACTCTGCAATCTCGCTTTCGCCCACGCCTGTGGCTGTGCACATTCCTGAAGTGCAACTTGAAGACGAGTATGTAACCTTCACACCACGCGACCGCTATATGGATGTGTATGTGCGTTACTTGCTGCACAATAAATCCGACCGAGCATTCAAGAAACTTGCGTACGGATTTCCTATAGATTATTTAGGCAGCGGCCCAGCCAAATGGAAAGACATAGACGAAATTTCCGAATCACAAGAAGAAATAGGGTGGCGTGACAACTATATACGAGAAGTAACGTTCACTCTTAATGAGTGTCAAATATCCTGGCAATGTTCCCGAGACAGTATTATAGTACCAGCAGAAAAGCAATATTCATTCTTAATTGAAGACGAAGTTCGTCATGACAGTGCAGGCACTTACAGCAAACGAGTTGAAGATAGTTTATATGCCATACATAAAGAAAGTATGTATATCTACACCAATCCTGTTTTACGTCGATGGTATTATTCGTATTTGGACATTCCCGCACAAAGTTATGCCGTACTTGAAGTGCGCTACTCTGTAGAGTGTAATATGTCGATTGGTCTTTACCGTAGAAGTAGCCATCTGCTTGGTTATAGATTTGATTATATGGGTGGTATGCGATTTCAGTACGATTTTACACCTGCTGCCTATTGGGGTGATGGTCACGCCAATCATTTTTCTGTGATGCTTGACGCATCAAAAATCACAAATGCGGACCACTTTAATCGACAAAAAAAACTAATCCAGGGTCTGCCTATGTATGAAAAAGATAAACGTTGGTATTACGAAACCCAACGTTTCAATTTGGCGGCATCCAAGCCTTTCATCGTGGATTACTATCTCACCCGTCCGCCACACCAACCGCTTGACCGCTTATTGAATCACTGTATTCCGTCCACCGAATACACGATAGAAGTCAGTGGTGCAGAATCAAAATATCCTGCCACAAATCTTTCCGACCTTAACCCTTCAACAACCACTGTTCTTCGACCAAACAGTAACGATTCAATTTTCATTACTATCCGATTCCACAAACCAACAATTGTGGAAGGAATGCTATTATTTAATGGCTACACAAAAAACGCGGATACCTATCGCAACAATGCTTGCATCGACAGTTTATTTGTTTTGGCAAACCGATTTACGATAGGTAACTGGAATGGTAAAGAAGTGCGCAACGATTACGAAGACGATATTATTTTTGGTTCATACGAGCATATTAAATTCAAAAGAGTTTTTTATCCAGAACAGTATTCTGGTCGCACACCTGCATCCTTCGATTGGCAGTCGCTTGTGGACAATGCAATGCTACTCAATCTCAACAAATATGGTCAAGAAGCATATTGCACCGAAATCCGCATTGTAATAACCGCTACCACAAAAGGCTTGAAATACGATGACCTATGTGTATCAGAAATTTTATTGATTGCACCATAAAGTTTCTAACATCGCTTCATTTCCACTTCGAAAACGGCCGTTGCGACAGATACGAATTGTAGTACCGCTTGTCGCCTGTAACTTCCTGGCCAATCCAATCGGGAAGTTGCACGGGGCGGTCGGGGCGGTCGATTTCCACTTCGGCCATTGTAAGTCCTTCGTTTTCACCGCCGAACACGTCAACTTCAAATGTCAGGCCGCCGAACGGGACAATGTAGCGCGTCTTTTCGATTGCGCCTGGCAGACAGAGTTTGAGCAGCATTTCGGCTTCATTCGCAGCAATTTCCTTTTCCCACTCAAAACGGCTCAAGCCGTCGGCAGTGCTGGCGCCTTTAATGGTCAGGTAGCCTTTGTCGCCTTTAATTCGCACACGCACAGTGCGTTGTGGGTCCGCAGCCAGGTAACCCTGACAGATTTTGTATTCAGCCGTTGCAAGGTGACGAAACTCGCCTTTTACCAGAAACTTGCGTTCTATTTCGGTGTATTCCATAGTTTAATGTTTAATTGGTGAATTGGTGAATTGGTGAATCGGTGAATCGGTAAATCGTAATTCATAATTCGTAATTAACTAGTGCCTAATGCCTAATTCCTAGTGCCTTTAATCTTTCCTGCCAACAATATGGCATTCAGCAAATTACCCTGCTGTGAACGGACCGAATAGCGTTCGTCGATAGTTTTGCGGGCCGCTTCGCCCAAACGTTGCCGAAGTTCCACGGATTCAATCAGTTGCGAAAGGCAATCAACCCATTCGCTGTCGGTTGAAGCAAGGAAACCATTTGCGCCGTGCTCAATAATGTCGGTGTTCACGCCCACGGGCGACATCACCGTGGCAATGCCCAACGCCATATACTGAATGCCCTTGAAGCCGCATTTTCCACACGACCAGCGGTCATCGGGCAGTGGCATAATGCCAATATCAACCTTGTTAAGTTCTTCTACTTCAGTGTCTTTACGCCATTTGGTGCTTTTCAGCCCAAGTTCGGGCACTTCATAGTCGACATCCACTATCACCTTGAAATTCACGCGGTTGCCATATTTCAGTTTTATAGCCGTCAGGGCGGGAATGGCGTTCTGAAAGTGTTTCAGC
Organism: Salinivirgaceae bacterium; assembly: GCA_017527435.1. Taxonomy (GTDB): domain Bacteria; phylum Bacteroidota; class Bacteroidia; order Bacteroidales; family SZUA-534; genus RUG13583. The sequence continues at coordinate 5,828 of JAFXQB010000016.1, read as the reverse complement.
GTGGTGGTGCTGCCAATCCAGCCAATCGTAACTGGTTCAGAATCAACTGCCCCGCGATATTTGTACGCATCGGTGTCAATGGCGGTCGGCACAATTACCACATTCCGATTCGACTGCCGCGCGTAATCTGCTAAAAATGAATTACCTACGGTCACCACATTGGCCAGGCTGGCAATTTTGGCGGTCTTCGCCGAACTCTTGAGCCAACTCAAGTTTTTGTTCGATTCCGACGTGTCGTTCAACCAGATAGCATCGTCGAAATCAAAAATCATTGCGGCACGGCTCATCGAGAGCAGTTTCTCAAAGATAGCCCACCCCCAGAAATGCGCTTCGCGATAGACAATAATATAGTCGTAACGCCACGCACGCAAAACATCGAACAGCCTTATAATCACGCACTTGAGTGCAATCCAGCATTTCAGCAGATAGTTGCCGCGCTGGTAGAAATGGCGGTCGTCCCAGGCGTTGAGCAGAAACGAGTAGGTAATCGTAAATCCTTCAGACTCAAGAAAATCGGTGTACTGCTCGAATCGGAATCTCTGTCCAGGCGAACGTCCTGGGCGGTGTGGGGCTATATATAGAAGTCGGTTTTTCAATGCGTTATCTTTTCATAAATTGATTCATAGGCGGCTATGCCGTTTTCGAGCGAGAACATATCGCAAGCCATCTGTCGCGACTGGTTGCGGCCATTGGGCGGCAATTTTAGCATTTTTTCGATTGCTGCGGCATAGTCGGCGCTATTCCAGCCGTCAATCAGCACGCCTTGCGGGTTGCGGCTCATAATCTCATCGACATCGCCCACGCCGCGATTGGTCAGGCACGGAATGCCAAGCGCCATCAACTCGGCAAGTTTGGTTGGCGACGACGCCTTTTTCGACCAAACAGGCTTTATGAAGAACAGCGACGCGTCGGACAGCATTGCCTGCGACGGCACTTCGCTGCGCGCGGCGGGCTGCACAACTATGCGGTCGGTGCCGATTCCGTGACGCTCGGCTTCGTCGATTATCATTTTTTTGCTGTCGCGAGTGATATGCAAGAATTGCGCATTGGGCTTATACTTAAGCAGTTCGCTGAAGAAATCCATCATCTCGGGCAGCATATACCAAGTGCCGACCGAGCCCAGATACGACAGCACGAATGCATTGGGGCTGATATTCAATTTTTTGCGCCATTTGTCAATATCCACTTGATTAACAGCATTATAATCAAAATGTTTGACATCGGCACAGCAGGGAATAACCGTTATTTTGTCGGCCGCCACATTGGGCAGATTCCATTGCAGAATCTCGCTTTTGGCGGCGTTGGTCAGACTCACAATGGCGTCCGATTCGGTCATAAACACCTTTTCCTTACGTTTGAAAAAGTTATATACAAGCCTGTAAATCAGTTTTTTGGTGTTCCAGATATTGCCATCAACGCGCTCATCGGCATAGAAGCCGCGCATATCGAACACAAAGCGGCACCCGAACTTCTTTTTCAACGTAAGTCCCACAAAAGCAGCAATATAACTGCGGCAATGCACAATATCGAAGCCACCGCGCCGCTGCAGCGACAGTGCCAAACGCTTGATTTTCTGAATGTCTTTTAGCGTTGACACGATTGGCGGACGTTTGGTGTAAACCGTTGGTTGCCAATCGATTCCCGCTTCGTCCACAATCTTTTCGATAGTGGCGCGGCCAGCAGCAAAAACTTCGGGCTTTTCGGCGCTTATGAGCGTGATTTTGTGTCCGCGCTGCGCCAGTCCGCACAGGTACGGCAGCACTTGCGACTGCCCCAAAGCGTCGGTCATTCCGTCGTACGATATATATAAAACCCTGCTGCTCATTGGTTTAGGACGAAATCAAATATTGCCTTCTCATCGGCGCGGTCGAACCAGTGCATTTGCGGATAGCGGTTGAACCACGTCATCTGTTTTTTTGCGTAACGCCGTGAGTTTCTTTTGATTAGGCGCACGGCTTCGTCAAAATCATACTCGCCGTCGAAGTAGCCAAAAAACTCTTTGTAACCCACCGTGTTGAGCGAGTTCAACTGCTTGTATTGGTGCAGATTACGCGCTTCGGTTTCCAATCCTGCGGCAAGCATTGCATCAACGCGACTGTCGATACGGTCGTAAAGTTTCTGGCGGTCCATTGTCAGGCCAACCATTACTATGTCGAACGGCCGCTGCTTGCCTTGCCCTGTCCGCAGCGACGAGTATGTCTTGCCCGTCTGCGCAATCACTTCAAGGGCCTTCAGCACACGTTTTGGGTTCACAATGTCGGCCGTGTTGTAATAGTCGGGGTCGAGTTGGGCCAGTTCGGCGCGCAATGCGTCAATACCTTCATTTTTAAGGCGTTGCATCATCTGTGCACGAATTTCGGGCGACGCTGTCGGCAAATCGTCAATGCCCTGCACAACAGCATCGATATACATTCCCGAGCCGCCAACCATCAGCACCTTGTCGTGCGTGGCGAACAGCGTGTCGAGCAAATCGAGCGCCTGCAGTTCGAACCGTCCTGCACTGTAATAGTCTGTTATCGAGAGATTTCCAATGAAATAATGTTTCACCTTGGCCAACTGCTCTGTCGACGGCGGCGCAGCGCCAATCTGCAGTTCGCGATACATCTGCCGCGAGTCGCACGACACGATTTCGGTGTCCAACTTCAGAGCCAGTTCAATGCTCAAGTCGGTCTTGCCAATGCCCGTGGGGCCCGTCAGTATTATCAGTTTTTTGCGACTCATTGTGCGCTGTATTGCGTTGCTAAAATAGCAAAAAGAACAACGAAAAATCCGAAGATATATGGTGCTGAAAGAATATTCAGCAAAACAAAAACAGGCTGCCTTCGCAACCTGTCCTTGTCAACTAATCTATTTTTTCTTTAACCATCTCTTTGAAAGCCAAGCCGAAAATCAGATAACCCGTGTTTCCGGCAATTGTGCCTTCGTTCTGTCCCCAAAGGAACGGCCAATCGTCGTAGTTCTCGAAATGGTCGGGCTTGCGGAAGAGTATGCCCGGCGCCATATTGCCCGGAATGAACGAGAAATCGGCACGGTTATTCCCATAAAATACTGATTTCGGACGTGTTGCACCAACAGCAGCCACAAGCGAATAGTTGTGGTACGGGTGGCATCCGAACAGATAAGCCGCTGCTTTGTAAGCCGCATCGCTGCTTACAATGTCCGGGAAATATTTATGGGCGTAACATACTGTTGTTCCGAAAGTTACAGTTCCGTTTCCACCTGCCCAGTTACCCAGTCCGATTGGAATTCCGTAAGGATTGTTAATGTTGAGACTGTCGAGATATGCCTTGTATTCTTCAATATACGGACGAAGTTTTGTCTTGTAATCATCTGTCATATAAGGAATTGCATCGAGAGCAGTTTGAATCGCCATATTAACATTGATATCAAGCGCCTTCCATATTTTATCGTTGAAAGTATCGAGATATTGCTTCTCGCCAGTAGCTGCATACAATTGAATATCAGCGGCAATATCGCCAAATCCGCGAATCGAGAGTTCATCGTGCTCACCGCTTGTCTGGCGGCGGTTGCGGCGACGCTGCTCGTTCAACTCTTGCGACTCTTTCAGCAAGCGTTTCGACTGTGCAAGTGCGCGTTTTGCCAAATCGTCGTTATAGCCTTCGAGCACCCGGCTGGCAGCTGCAAACATTGTGGCTGCGCGGGCGTCGAGCATCGGGTTGCGGGTTGTGAAAGCCCACATATCGTCTTTTGTGCCGCTCGACTTGCCGTCGGCCGATTTGGTGTAAGGCGGCAGTTTCGGGTCGTAATGCAGACCATCGGTAATCGACGCAGCGTCACCCAAATGGTGATAATTGTCGAGAACCGCGTTCGACAGAGTTGAAGCCATGTGGCCTATCTGCTCGGCTTGAGCCACAAGGTTGAGCGTTCCGTGCTCAATATACTGCAGAATGTCAGGCACACCATCGGGGCGGTGAAGGTCGACGTAGCGTTGCTTCTGATTCACGTAGGTCTCGTCGCGCTCTGAACGGAAAAGTTCCCAAGTGCGGACAAGATTTTGCACAACACTGATATTTGATCCTGTCTCAATATCGAAATCGCCGGCATCGAAAAATCCGCCAACGTTAAGCCCCGGAATCAACTCGTATGGCTTGTATTTGGTGTCGGTTGTCTTTCCCTGGTGGTGAAGGTCGAAGTGGTCGCTCTCAGGCGCCTGCAGGTAACCTTCCTTAAACGGCTCACCGTGCCAAATGCGATAGCCTTCGTTCACCGTGGTGTGGTTCATGTGAATCGGAATCCATATATCGCTCGTGGCATCGGTAATCTTGTCGTACACATTATTATTAATGATAAAGTGCTCCGTCTGCGTGTCGCCATACTGAATATAATAAATGCCAGGCTGGCTCACTTGCGTGAAATCGAACTTTACATAATTGTATTTGAAGTATTTACCCCATAATTCAGTCTTGCCTTCGAATACCTTTTCGGCTTTTGCATCATCGCCTATTTTGAAAATCTTTGCTGTAGGCAGAATCTTGTCATTCTTATCTAATTCAATTACAGCGGTTTTCACCTGATTAGGGATATAGCCCACTTGTGAGAATCCGATATTCGGCTTGCGAACCCAGCCCTCAATTGCGTTCGGCTCGATTGTCCAAGTAATGACTTTTCCTGTTTTCCCTTGCGGGATAACGCTTCGCAGCACAAACCAGCCGTTCTGGGCAATCATTCGCCCATCGTAGAGTTTAAGCTCGTTTTCCGACGTGATTTTAATCATGCGCTCGGGGCAATCCGAAGCCACAACAAGCTCATGGCCGGTTTCGAGCGGCAGCGGATCGACAAAACGGTCGGTTCCGCGGTCATCGTAAGTCTTAAAGCCTTTAAACTGACGGGGCTTCTCGCTATTGTCGCGTGTAACAGTCTGACTTGCAGCATATTTCGGGAACAAATTCGGACGGCCATCCATCAAAAATGTTTTCGACCAGTATTGCGACGGCAGAAATTCAATGTTGAAACCAGCATCCTTAATGGCCTCTGGCACTGGTTTGTCAAGGTAAACCGATATTTCCACGGCATTTCCTTTGCCTTGTGCCACAACACGCGACTCGAAATCGTAATCATTGTAACGAAGAGTAACCTCAATGCTGTTGTTCGCCTTATCCACCTTGCGGCTGACGGTTTTAGGCACAAGGTCCCACTGCTCTGGCGTATTGTTGAGCCTTACAGCGCCGCCCTGAACCGTGCGTACGCCATGATGTATGATTTCGATACCGGAATTCTTCTCGTCGTTGAATCCGCCATTGAAATCGTTGCTATAAACAAGAACGTTCACACCTTGCCGTTCAAAATAGTCAAGGTCGTTGATGACTAAACCGTCTTGTTTCTCGTTGTTGGTGCACGCCGCCATAACCATAGCCGACAGTGCGCAAATAATTGTTTTTCGCATAAATATATGTTAAAAGTAGAACAATGAACTCACAAAAGGCTGGCTACAAGCGGTTTAATCACGCAACGAATATAGCAATGGCAATAGTTCCGCAAGTAGAAAATGGAAAAATCGACAAAATTTATAGACGAGAAAATGTGTGCAACAATTCAAAAATCCCAGTCACACACCAACATTGCGGGAATAACAAAAAACATCTGTTCTAAAACGAAAAAAGTAGGGGAACAACATCTCCTGCACAAAAAACAAAAGAAGCCCTGGTTGTTGTCAACCAAGGCTTCCTTGAAGGCGGGCGGCGTCCTACTCTCCCACTGTACGCAGTACCATCGGCGCCGAAGGGCTTAACTTCTGTGTTCGGGATGGGAACAGGTGGATCCCCCTCGCTATAGCCACCCAAATGTCTTACACGGTGTGATAAAGGTCA